>NZ_CP043498.1:0-1283750 GCF_009498215.1 Rhizobium grahamii
GACATCATATTCGGCTCCTGCTGAACGAAACATGGGCGGCCACTGGCCGCCCATTTCATTTATGCATCTACGATGATGCGATCAGAATTCCGTCCAGTCTGCATCCTTGCTGGGCTCGGCGCTGCCGAAGGCGCTTGCGAGCTTCTGGCCAAGCGCACGCGCTGGCGAGGAGGATGGTCGCGAAACGCCGGGTGTCGCGACGCGGACCGGCGCCTTGCGGGTGACGACTGGCTGGGTGGCCGGCCGTGGAGCAGTGGCTACCTGAGCAGGCGCAGAGCGCGCGCTCGTCGGTACGAAGTTTGTTGCCATGCCACCGGTACCAGTCAGCTTGAACTGATCAAGCAGATTGCCGAGCGTTGCCGCTTCGGTCGCGAGCCTGTGGCTGGCAGCCGTGCTCTCTTCGACCATTGCGGCATTCTGCTGCGTGCCCTGATCCATGGTGTTGACGGCGGTGTTGATTTCCTGAAGGCCGGTCGATTGCTCGCGTGCGGCTTCCGCAATCGCGTTGACATGCTGGTTGATCTCCTGCACCTCGTGGACGATCTCGTCCAGCGCCTTGCCGGTTTCACCGACGAGCGAAACGCCGGATTGGACGTGGTCGCTTGAGGTCGTGATCAGTGACTTGATCTCCTTGGCGGCATTGGCCGAGCGCTGCGCCAGTTCACGCACTTCCTGCGCGACAACGGCAAAACCCTTGCCCGCCTCGCCGGCACGCGCGGCCTCGACCCCGGCGTTGAGCGCCAGCAGGTTCGTCTGGAAGGCGATGTCGTCGATGACACCGATGATATTGCCGATCTCGACAGAAGATTGCTCGATCTGCTGCATCGCATCGACCCCTTGCGCACGACATTGCCGGATTTCTCGGCGCCGTTCCGCGTCCTGGCGACCAGCGAGCGAGCTTCCTCTGCGCGCTTGGCAGCGTCCTTGACCGTCGTTGTGATCTCTTCCAGCGCAGCGGCGGTCTCCTCGACGGAGGCTGCCTGCTGTTCGGTGCGCTTGGCGAGTTCGTCGGCGGCCGCACGGATTTCGCTTGAGCCGGCCATGATCGCGCGGGCGTTGGTGCCAACGGTCTGCATGGTTTCGTTCAGCCTGTAGACCGAGTTGTTGAAGTCCTGACGCAGTGCGTCGAGATCGCCGACGAACGGCGTGTTGATCTGCGATGCGAGGTCGCCTGCGGCCAGGCGACGGAGACCATCGCCAAGGGCGCCAACGGCGCGCGACAGGTCAGCCGCTTCCGTGGCTTTTTGCGCCTCGCGCTCGCGCCGTTCGCTGTCGCCGAGATTGCGGTTTCGCTCTGCCTCGTTTTCGAGGCGGCCGCGTTCGATCGCATTGTCGCGGAATACGGCAACGGCTTCCGCCATCTGGCCGATTTCGTCGCGGCGATCGAGCCCGTCGATCGGGCTTGCCGTCTCGCCCTTGGCAAGACGCGTCATGCGTTCGCGCAGCTTCGCCATAGGCGAGGAGATGCCGGCCTGCGCGATCCATACGCTCAATCCGATCGCGCCGAGGACGGCGATGCCGATCAGCGCGAAACAGAGATCGATGCGTCCGTTGACGTTGGCCGAGAGTTCGTCGCCGCCATCGTTGAGAAGCGACATCAGCGCATCGTTGTTGGCGATCAGCTTCGGCGTTGCGAGATTGAGCTTGGCGTTCAGATCAGCGACGACAGCAAGTGCGCCCGGCTTGTCCTTTGCCTGCGCGAGCTGAGTGGCTTTGGCGGCCAGCGTCTCCATCTCGTCCACGCTTGCGATAAGCTCGTCGGTGGCCGGCTTGCGGCTCGGGACAAGCTGGGCGGACTGCTGCAGGCGCTCACGAGCCTGGGTGAACCTGTTCGGTGCTGCGAGGGCCGCGTTGAATTCCGGCGTGTCAGGCGTCAGGTTGACAATGAAGGTTGCCTGCAGCACGGCGGCATTGGCTGACGCGCTGGCGCGCGAAGCCTGCATGGCGGCGAGCGCTTCATGGTCGATGAAGGCGCTGTAGGCGGCGTCGGCGCCACGGAATTCGCTGACGGTATAGACGAGGCCGCCGATCGAGATCAGGCCAAGAAGTGCGACGACCGATATGATCTTGGTGCGGATTTTGAGATGTTTCAGCATGGAGATCCACTTGAGGTCCAGCGTTGCGCTGAACTGGCATTTTTGAAAACGAGAAGGGCGATCTGAAGGGGCAGGGAAATGCCTGGAGTGGCTCGACATGCGCATCATGCGTCGCGGTCAGAAAAGGGCCGGCGTCGTCGGTCTCGAATAGAGTCGATATTGCTTAATGCGGACCTAACGGCCGAGGGATGTCCAACGAAATTTTTAAGCGTTTCCGCTTTTGGCTGAATGGAACCGAGCGGGATGCAACTTGCCTTTTGTAACGGTCGGCAGGTGCGGCGTCTTGCTCCAGAAAAACGGCTTGAAGGGAAGCTCAAGGGCTGCGCGCCAGGCCGCAAGCGAGATCATCAGCCAGTAGACGGGAACCGCCAGCCAGCGCCGGCCGATCTGCTGTCGTTCATCCCGAAGCATCGCGCGCCGACCGAGCAGGTAGAACAGGCTGTAGCTCATTATCGTGTTGGCGATGTCGAGCGTGAAAAGAATTTGTTCGGTGCTGCCGGGTGGCGGAAAGCCGAGCAGCAGATAGGTGGCGGTTGTCATCAACAGGACGATGAGCCAAGGATGGGCGAGGGAGGAGATCAGCATCCCACCGATCAGCAACTGGAAAACGGTGAATGCCCGCGTCCCATCTCCTTCAGGAGCACGAGCGGCGAACGCATCATGACAAGCCAGGTCTGCAGCCAGCCCTTGAACCAGCGGGTCCGCTGGTTCAGCCAGACCTTCGCCGTCGTCGGCGCGTCTTCATACGTCGGGCAGTCGATGACGCCGCAGCGGTATCCGAGCCGGCAGAGCCGCATGCCGAGGTCAGCGTCCTCGGTGACGTTGTGCGGATCCCATCCGCCTGCTGCTTCAGCTCCGTGACGCGCAGATGGTTCGACGTGCCGCCAAGCGGCATCGGCAGGCGGTAGCTCGCCAGCATCGGCAGCAGCATGCGAAACAGCGCGGCATATTCGAGCGCGAAGGAGGCGGTGATCCAGGAGGCGCTTCCGTTGGTGGTCACAAGCGGCGCCTGCAGGCAGACGACGTCAGCGGACTTGCCACGAACTCGGCGTGTGCGGCGCGCAACTGATCCGGATGCGGTCTATCTTCCGCGTCGTAGATGACGAGAAACTCGCCGCGCACGGCGGCCAGAGCATAGTTGAGCGCCTTGGGCTTGGTGCGCGGCTGCATCGCCGGCACCTCGACGATTTCGAATTGCGGTCCGAGCTCCTCGGCCCGCAGGGCGGCAATGGTCGGGTGATCGTCGGCTTCGCAGATGAGCTTGATGTCGAGCTTTGAGGCCGGCCAGTTCAGCCGTTTGAGAGCCGCCACAAGCTGGCCGGCGACTTCGGCCTCCTTGTAGAGGGCAACGAGCACCGTATAGACCGGCAGTCGGTCGGTTGTCTGCGGTATGGCTGCCGATTTGCGCGTATGGCCAAGAGCGAGCGCACGCAGCAGAATTGCCCCCATGTAGATCATTGAGACGGTCAAGTGCACGATGAGCCCGGTCGCTACACCGGACGCAAAGGCGGCGGCTGCGGCACAGAGGCCGAGCCCTGCCAGAAAACCCTGCTTGCCTGAAAGCACGATCCGCGCGCTGAACCCGGCTCGTGTATCGAACAGGTGTCGGGCGCTCTCCTTGACGCGACGCTCGGCGCCGCAGCGCCAGACGGCCTGCCGCAGTGCCGAGGGTGTCGTGATGACGGTTCGCTCCGAGAGCGTCGGGCGGTCGCGCATGAATGCGGCGATCTCGTCGAGTTTCGAGATCTCGGGCACGATTGCCAGAACGGCGCCGCTGACATGGTTGAGCCTGACCATGCGCGCATCGATCAGCTGCGTGTCCAGCGTCTTGCTGTCGGCGATCAACGGAGCGTCGATGGCGGAAGAAACGAGAGCCTCAACGCTCGCGCCAAGCCGGCATAGTAACTGTCGGGATCGACCGTGCCGCTTGCAAGCAGTTCACGCTCTACGGTCGTACCATTGTTCCGAGCGGCGATCGCTGCGCGTGCGATGATCGGCTTCCCGATGCCGAACCTGAGCAGCGCATCGATTTCCACCTGGAACGAATCGAACGCCGCCCTTTGCGGAGCGGGCTGGTCGCGAGACGCTATAGCGATAGTGTGCGGCGCTGCCTGGTCGGCTTCCAGCCCACCCAGCGCATATTCCCCGATACGCATGACTCTGATACACCGTCGTTAGTTGTGGCAGTGCATGTTCATCCCCGAGGCGGATCATAATGGTGCGAAAAAACCGGCATCTCTCAATCTTAAGGGGTTTTTCTCTTATGGCTGTCAGTGGTTGCATTTCTCACCCCTAAAATGCTGCTTGCGCAGCAATCGGCGCCATCCTTGCCGCTCCTCTTTGATTCCAGGGAGCGATTGGCCAAGCCCGATCTGTCTGCGCTGGTACGCCTTCGCTTCCTGACCTCGGTCGATTTTCCGCCATTCAATTTCATGGATCAGAACGGCAAGCTCTCCGGCTTCAACGTCGATCTCGCTCGCGAGATCTGCGCCGAACTGGAGATTGCCGACAAGTGCCAGATCCAGGCTCTGCCGTTCGCGGACCTGAAGGACGCGCTCGCGGCTTCGCAGGGTGATGCCGTGATCGCGGGTGTTGCGGTCAGCGAGCAGCTGCGCAGTCAGTTTGCCTTTTCACGTCCGTACCTGATGCTGCCAGCTCGCTTTGCGCGCAATCTGAAGGCGCCGCTTCAGGGGGAAAGCGCCGCTGCCCTCGCGGACCGACCGGTTGGCGTCGTGAAGGCGACGGTTCACGAAGCGATGCTGGCTGCCTATTTCCCCAAGGTGAAGGCCGTGGCGTTTGACAGCAAGGAGGCGCTGCTCACCGCATTGAAGGATGGCAAGGTGGAGGCAGCCTTTGCAGATTCCCTGCAGCTTTCCTTCTGGGTGGCGTCGCAGGCCTCAGGCAATTGCTGCGCACTCTTCGATGGCCCCTACACCTCGGAACGCTTTCTCGGTGAGGGCATGACGATCATGCTGCGCCAGAAGGACGATGTCTTGCGAGCGGCCTTCGACCATGCGCTGGCCGCGTTGTCACGCAGCGGCCGTCTCCAGGAAATCTACCTGCGTTATTTCCCTTACGGCCTCTATTGAGCGGAAACGGCTGATCAGCCCTTGCGGAAGCGTGCGATCGCGCTGCGTTCGATGGCGGCGCAAGTGAGCTTGTCCAGACCGAAGCGATCGCGAAGCAGGCTGAGCAGGCGCAGTTCCTCGGCCTTGACGGAAAGATCTGCCGAAGCGACTTCCACGGCAAGCGCATAGGCCGTGTCGTAGAGGCGGACCGGCAGCGTGTCCTTGACGGTTTCGAGCACGATGTCGAGCCCCTCGGGTCCAGCGAGAAGGGCGGCGCAGTCGCGGGCCACCGAAATAAGCTTGTCGTCGTCGAAACCTCTGAAGACCGGCAGAAAGCCGATCAACTGGCCGATTCTTTCCATCTCGCGATCATTCATCGTGCTGTCGACGGCGGAGGCCATCACCATCACGTAGATCAGTGCGTCGTGGGGCGAAAGCGGCTTGTTCATGCGGGAAAGGTCCTCTCTGTTGGACACAGAGTTTAGGGAGTGGCCGGCGGCATTACAAGGGATCGGACGGCCCTTCCGGCAGTGGTTCCGTCGCTGGTGTCAGCGGATCGCCCTTGCGCGGATCATCGCCATAGATCCCTTTCTTCTCGTCCTTCGCAGTCTTTCCGATGTCCGCCAGGGACGAACCCTCCGACGGTGCGGCCCAGCCGTTTTCCACCAGCCATCGCGAAATGTCCTGCGCGCCGATCTTGCACGATGCGCTTGTTGTTCCGCTCCAGCTCGCGTTGTCGAGGTCGCAATGCACCGTGCGCAACCGCAGAAACAGCCGGAAATTGGTCTTCGCCAGCATGCCGCAAGGCCATTCTCCTCCGTCGGTGCCATTGCAGACCTTGTCTGAAGGTGTCGCTTCTATCCCCGCAAGCTGCAGACGACGGTCGCCGAAGCCGAGAATGCCGGCGCTCTCGGCAACGGGACGCGGTAGATCAACGCCGTTGTCCGCTTTCACTTTCGGCGTTTCCGGGATTGCCGCAGCCACGCGTTCCAACGGTTTTCCATCGACGCTGGCCGGGTAGAACTGGCTTGCGTCATCGATGGGCCGGGCGTTCATGCTGGCGGCGGGATCGGTGGTCGGGGCAGGCGCTGCTTCCATAAGCGGGGGTGAAGTTGCTTCATCGTCGGCCGCCGCCGTTTGCTGCGTATCGGTCCGCAGACGCTGGCCACCGGTGGCGATCAGTGCGACCACAATCCCGATCCCCGCAACAGACGTGAGTATTGTCGCAGGACGCATGGAAGATTTTCCTATTGGCTCGCCCAGATGATACGGGCAATCCAGTCTACGTCGGAAAGCTCGATCGTCCGGTTCGGATGCTCAGGGTTCAGCGACATCAGCTCTATCGAACGCGGGCTCTGGCGCAGCAGCACCTTCGCCATCACCTCGCCCTCACGCGTCTTGACGACGACGCGGTCGTTGCGGCGAACCTGGGCGCCTGGCTCGACGATCAGCACGTCACCGTCGCGATAAAGTGGCATCATGCTTTCGCCCTGGACTTCCAGCGCATAGACGCCAGCCTTCTGCGATGGCGCGGCGGGAAACTCGACGACATCCCAGCCCTGTCCGGCCGGAAAACCGCCGTCGTCGAAGAAGCCGCCGGCACCCGCCTGCGCAAAGCCGAGAAGGGGAATGGAGCTGCCCTGCGGCGGAAACGCACCCTCGGGGAGGGAGGAAAAGCCTTTGGCGGGCCGCATGAAGGTCAGAAACTGCTCCATGCTGGCGCCTGTCGCATCCAGTACCTTGGCAATTGATTCCGTTGATGGCCAACGAAGACGTCCATCGGCAGAAAGTCGCTTGGATTTGTTGAACGAGGTCGGGTCGAGGCCTGCACGTCGGGCAAGACCTGACGGCGTCAGGTCATGCCGTTCGGCAAGCCTGTCGATCGCTCCCCAGATCTGCTCGTGTGACAGCATGTTTCAATCCGTGCGCCTGCATGCGGAGATATTTCAATCCGCTGAAATATTAGCTGCAAGCTTTACGGGAGTAAAGAGACGAGAGGAATAAAATCCTCTTCCTCTCAGGCGACGAGCGCCATGTTGATCTTGCCGAGCTGGATCACGGCCTGTGTGCGGCTGTCGACATTCAGCTTGAGCAGGATGGCTGAGACATGCGCCTTGATCGTAGCCTCGGAAACACCGAGCTCATACGCGATCTGCTTGTTCAGCAAGCCTTCTGCCAGCATCGTCAGCACGCGGCTCTGCTGTGGCGTGAGCGTATGCAGCCGGTGGATCAGGTCGGCGACATCAGGATCCTGTTCCTGTCCGTCGCGATAGCTTTCGGGCGTGGCGATATCGCCGGCAAGAACCGTCTGGATGCCGTGGCGGATGTCCTCGATGCCAGATGATTTCGAGATGAACCCGGATGCGCCGAGTTCAAGGGCGCGACGGATGGTCGTCGCGTCGTCCGTTGCGGAAATGATGACGATCGGCAGGCCGGTAAACTCGGAGCGCAGCGCCATCAGGCCGGAAAAGCCGCTGACGCCGGGCATCGAAAGATCGAGCAGCATCAGCTCGGCGTCTGGATGTGTGCCGGCCGCCATTCGGGCAGCGGCGAAATCGCCGGCTTCGACGATATCAGGATGGCCTTCCATACCGATCACCGCCTGGCGAAGCGCATCCCGAAAAAGCGGGTGATCGTCGGCGATGATGATTGTCTGTTCCTGCATCGATCACTCCCTCCCAAGAGCTCGATTGCCCCGCATGGCGCGTACTCCCTATACGCTCCATGCCTCAATTCCGATCTGACTATATCAAATCAGGTCTTTTGCGGAAGGGCATTGCGTTGGTCTTCACTTTGGAATTCCTTCACTATCCCCATGAAGCTGCGCATCCAGCGCTCCATGATGCCGATCGAGCGGTCGATTTCGGCGTCCGAGGCAGCGCCTTGTTGACAATGCTCTTGTTCTCAAGCGCCGTGACGCGGGCCGAAAGCCGGTCGAGTTCCTGTTCGTAGGCAGCGCGCTCATCGGCGGCCATGCGGCAGACGAGCGCGCCGTCCTTCTCCTCGTAGAGCGACATCGCGCCTGTCTGCTTGTCGAGCCGCACGAAATGGTCGCCGCTACGCTCGAGTTGGAACCGCGACGTGTCCGCCTCGGCGGCATAAGCGCCGAGCGGCAGAAGAAGAATGAAAAGGCCGATTGCGATATTTCTCATGGTTTCCTCCGGAAATCTCGGTGGCTGCCGCATTTTTCGCGGCGAGGCGTGGACATCGCCGTCGCTTTGCGGCAAAGCCCGGAAAGACCAGCCATTCTGAGGCCATCATGACCCTGACACCCACGCTTTACAAGATCGTGACGGAAACGCTCTGGCAGGAGGCGAAGGCCGCCGGTGTTTTTCGCGGGGCTACGATCGACCTCACGGACGGCTATATCCACTTCTCGACAGCCACACAGGTCAAGCAGACGGCGGCGCTCTATTTCGCCGGCCAGACCGGGTTGATGCTCGTTGCCGTCGACAGCGGCAAGTTCGGCGACGAGCTCGTCTTCGAGCCATCGCGCGGCGGCGCTCTCTTCCCGCATCTCTATGCGGAGCTGCCACTGTCGGCCGTGCTGTGGGAGGCGCCGCTTCCCCTCGATGTCGCCGGCCAGCATATTTTTCCGGACCTTGCACCATGATCGATCTTTTCAAGCACGCCGCCCGCAAGGGTCTTTTTCTCTTCGACCCTGAAACCGCGCACGGCATGTCGATTGCCGCGCTGAAAACAGGTGCGGTGCCGGCCTGCCGGATCGCGCCGGATCCACGCCTGCGGCAGACCGTTGCCGGGCTCGATTTTATCAATCCGATTGGCATGGCAGCCGGCTACGACAAAAATGCTGAAGTTCCGGAAGCACTGCTGAGGATCGGTTTCGGCTTCACCGAGATCGGCACCGTGACGCCGAAGCCGCAGCCCGGCAATCCGCGTCCCCGCATCTTCAGACTGGTCGAGGATGAGGGCGTCATCAACCGCCTCGGCTTCAACAATGAAGGCCATGACGCTGCCTTGGCGCGGCTGTCGGGCATTCGCGGCAACGGCATGATCGGCGTGAACATCGGTGCCAACAAGGATAGCGAAGATCGCATCGGCGATTATGTCCTCGGCATCCGCCGCTTCTACTCCGTGGCGCGCTATTTCACCGCCAACATCTCGTCGCCAAACACGCCCGGCCTGCGCGATCTCCAGGCGCGCGAAAGCCTGGCAGCTCTCTTGTCGGCAGTGCTTGCCGCCCGCGACGCCGAAGCCGAGAAGGCAGGCAGAAAGATCCCGGTCTTCCTGAAGATCGCGCCCGATCTCACGGAAGAAGGCATGGACGACATCGCTGCCGAAGCGTTGTCGCACGCTCTGGATGGCCTGATCGTTTCGAACACCACGCTGTCGCGCGAGGGTCTAAGCGATCAGCGTCAGGCGAAGGAGGCGGGAGGACTGTCCGGCAAGCCGCTCTTCGACAAATCGACTGCTGTTCTCGCCAGAATGCGCAAGCGCGTCGGCAGTGCTATGCCGATCATCGGCGTCGGCGGCGTTTCATCAGCCGAAACGGCGCTGGAGAAGATCAAGGCCGGTGCCGATCTTGTGCAGCTCTATTCCTGCATGGTCTACGAAGGCCCGGGCCTGCCGGGAACGATCGTTCGCGGCCTCTCGAAGCTGCTTGATCGGGAGCAGGTCAAGTCAATCCGCGACCTCAGGGACACGAAGACGGACTACTGGGCGGCCCGGAACGTCTGATCTGCCCGCGGCCTGACGAGCATCGCCAGGAATACGCCGCGAAAAAGCAAAAAGCCGTTCATCGCCAGCCATAGGCCATGGTTACGAAACAGCGGCACGAAGACTGCGAGCGCGATCAGATAGGCGGCAAACGACATCAACATCCTATTGCGCATGTCGGTCGACCATGTGGCGCCGATGAACACGCCGTCCATCAGGAAGGCCAGCGCGCCCGTCAACCCGGTGACGGCGGCCCAGGGAAGATAGGCTTCGGCTGCCTGCTGGACTTCGGGCGACGTGGTGAGCACCGAAATCAGCCAGGGGCCAGCCAGCAGGAAGAATACGGAAATGATACCGGCAAGCCCGAAAGACCAGAGTGCCGTCAGCTTCAGCCCGCGGTCGAAGGCAGGGCGGTAGCGCGCCCCGATCGCCCGTCCGGTGATCTGCTCGGCGGCGTTGGCAAGGCCATCGAGATAATATCCTGACAGCAGGAAGAAGTTCATCAGCACCGCGTTGGCCGCCAGCGTCACCGCCCCGAAGCTTGTGCCGATCCGCGTCATCAGTGTGAATGCGGCTAGGAGCACGAACGTTCGGATCAGAATGTCGCGGTTCAGCGCGAAGAGTTCCGCCAGCCGGTGCCGTGAAAAGATCTCCGCGCGCGTTGGTCGCTCTGCACTGTCGAAACCGCTGAGAACGATGAGCAGGCCAACAACTGCCCCCGCCGTTTCGCCGACCATCGTGCTCCAGGCGACGCCAGCCACGCCCCAGTCGAGCCAGAGACCGAGCAAGATTGCCAGCACGATGTTGGTGCCGTTGATGATTGTTTGCAGCAGCAGGCCGACGCTCCCCTGGCCGCGTCCGAGCACGAAACCGAGGATCGCATAGTTGGCAAGTGCTGCCGGCCCGGCGAGAATGCGGATGGAAAAGTAGGTGCTGGTGGCCGCCGCAACGGCATTCTCCGGTCCCATCAGCTTCAATCCCGCCGCCAGAAGCAGCGGCGAAAGACAGAGAAGCGCTGCGCCGCAGCCGAGTGCCGAGATCAGCGCTCGCCAGAAGACGCCTTGCTGGGCATGTCGGTCATGCCGTCCGAACGCCTGAGCCGTCAGTCCGGTCGTGGAAGCGCGCAGGAAGTTGAAGCTGCCGAGGATAAGATCGAACAGCATGGCGCCGATCGCCAGTCCCGCCAAAGCGTCCGGCTGACCCATGTGGCCGACGACACCGGTGCCGACGAGGCCGAGCAGCGGCGTCGTGATGAAGCCGAGCGTCATTGGAATGGCGATCGACAGCACCAGCCGGTGCGTTACGTCGAATGCCAATCCGTTTTCGCGACTGCCGGTATCCATGCCTGCCTCTATTCAGATGAGGCAAGAATCGCCTCAGGTCGACAGTACCATTGCCCAGTAAGGCACGTTTCTGGAAGCCGGATTGTGCGCAACGGCAACGCCGATGCCGTTATACCTGCCGAGCATGTTTTCCAGATGATGCGGGGAGTTGATCCAAGCGGTCACAACGGCCGGGACCGACTGTTGACCGGCGGCGATATTCTCGGCGGCAGGCAGCCGGACGCCACTCGCCTTGACGCGCGGCCCGAAACCATCGGCGATGCCCATCACATGCTTCATCTTGCCCGCCGATGCCATACGCTTGGCCTGGAACAAGGCGGCAGCCGTGGCTGCCGGGTCGATCGAGAGCGGAGGCAGGCCATTCTTGGCGCGCAACTGGTTGACGAGCGGCAAGGCAGCAGCCGTCTGGTCCTCGCCATCGGAAGGCGTCGAGGGCTTTTGCGGCGCGGTCGCGCAGCTTGCAACGCCTGCGACAAGCGCAAGCCCGGAGACGCGTAGCAGACCGCGACGTGAGAGAATGAAAGAGGTCATGTTACCGGCGATAGCTGAAGAGACGGATGACGAGGAAGATCGGGATCACGACGGTGGCGCCGAGCAGCAGGTAGTCGCCGACGCGGCCGAGTGCGGAGAAGCCGCGATGCCAGACTTCCAGAATGAAATTGCGGACGCCGTAGACGAAATCGAGCGGTGCCCAACCGAAGACGGCCATGATGAAGCCGACGATCAGCGACACCACCAAAAGCTTGACCAACGTACGGCCGAGCGAGTCGCCGAGAAACTTGTTCACCTGATCGGACATGCACCATCTCCTGTTCATCCCTGAAATACGGGCGCGAATCGTCGCTCGCAAGCCTTTTTCAGGTCTGGCGCCTTCGCCTCTGAAATAGGACTTGAGTTTTTTTGTGGCCGCAGCCAAATGCGGGCCGATCCCAACAGGTCTTCACCATGCAGCCGAACCAGCTCACTTCAGGCGACGTCATCGCCGATCGCCGCGCCGACTATGCCAAGATGCTCGACGAAAGCGGTGAGCCGGATGCCGCCGCCGAACTCATGGAGCAGGCGCTGGAGCTCGTGCCGGGTTGGGCGGCCGGATGGTACCGGCTGGCAGCTTACCGCGAGAAGGCCGGCAACAAGATTGGCGCGATCGAGGCCTACAGGCAGACCCTGGCGGCAAGCCCGGACGATATCTTCGGCGCGGGGCTCAAGCTTGCGCTGCTTGGCGACATCGAGACGCCCGACCAGCCGCCGAGCAGCTATGTGGAGCGCCTGTTCGACGACTATGCGGATCGCTTCGAAACCTCGCTGGTCGAGAAGCTTGACTACAGCGTTCCGGCAAAGCTCGCCGCCCTCGTTGCGACGACCGGACGCGACTATGCTCTCGCCGTCGACCTCGGCTGCGGCACCGGCCTTATGGGACCAGAGATCCGCGACCACGTCGCGCGGCTCGAGGGTTTCGATCTGTCACAGAACATGCTCGCCAAAGCAGCCGAGAAGCATGTCTACGATCATCTGGCGCAGGCCGATCTCTCGCTGCCACCGGAAGCAACAGGCCTCTTTGCCGATGGCGCGCTGCATCGCGCCGATCTGGTCACGGCAGCCGACGTGCTGATGTATCTCGGCAATCTTGAAAGCGTCTTCGAGGCGGTCGCTGCGCTGACGGGACCGGGTGCCGATTTCGCCCTTTCCGTCGAGGATGCCGGCGGAGGAGAGGGCTTCCACCTCGCGCCGTCGCTGCGATATGCGCATTCGGAAACCTACGTAAGGGCCCTGTGCGACCGTCACGGTCTGGAAGTTGTCACCGTGAACAAAACGCCCATTCGCAAAGATGGCGCGAATGTCATTTCGGGCATTCTGTTCCTTACGCATAAGCCAGCGTAACGGAACGATTCTTGCGAAGTGATAATAGGTCAGCATTGCTTACGTATTTCGCTTGATTGCCCGGCGAAATCCCCTGATAATCTTTAGCAATTCGCCGCGTAGGATTGTCGCAAGAGCCTCAGCGGAATTCATTCTTCATCTACATTCCGCGTCGCTCGGGTTTCCCGGGCGTTCTTGAACTCGTCTGCCGTTTGGGGATCAACGACATGGCACAGCTCATCAATGCCCTTGGTTTCTGGAACACCAGCGCCACCCGCCATACGCCTGTCGAGGACGTACAGGGGATTTTCTCGGGCAGCCTGATTGCTGCGCTCGGGCTTTACATGCTGGCGAGCGCCGGGCTTCTGACCGGGAGCACCGCCGGCATCGCGTTCCTGCTCCACTATGCCTTTGGCCTGAATTTCGGCCTTGCTTTCTTCCTTCTCAACCTGCCGTTCTTCTATCTCTCCTGGAAGCGCCTCGGCGTGGCCTTTACGGTGAAGACCTTCATTGCCATCGGTCTCACCTCGCTGATGACGAACCTGCAGCCGAAGGTCATGGATATTTCCGCCATTCACCCGGCGTGGGCAGCGCTTCTTGGCGGCGTCTTGCTGGGCTTCGGCCTGCTGGCGCTCTACCGTCACCGCGCCAGCCTCGGCGGCGTCGGCATCCTCGGCATCTACATGCAGGAGCGGTTCGGCATCCGCGCCGGCCTGGTGCAGATGGCGATCGATCTCTGCGTCCTTGCCGCCGCCTTCTTCGTCACCACGCCGCCTGTCGTGTTCTATTCGGTTCTCGGCGCGGTGGTGCTGAACCTCTTCGTCGCCATCAATCACCGGGCAGACCGCTACATCGCGCTCTGAGACGCGCCGCAATCAGCCGACGAGATTGCCGAACCTGACGGAATAGATCCGGTCGCGCCCGAGCAGGTGCGCGATCAGCGCATTGTGGTCGAAGAGGCCCTTCATCGCCTTGTGGCGAAGATCGAGGCCACCGGTCATGACGCCGAATGCCGGCATCAGCAGTCGGGCGCCGTCGGTGGCAAAGCACGGGCGGCGGACGGATTTCTCACGACGACGAACGGTCGCGGCCGGATGCAGATGCCCGGCAATCTCGCCCTTCTGCAGGCCGCCTTTCGGTTCATGCCGGAAGGTCAGCCCGCCATAGTGCATTTCGTCGACGGAGGCGCCTGGCAGGTCGACCGTGCCGGCGGGATCATGGTTGCCGTTGATCCAGATCCATTCGCGGCCGCGCGCCATTTCCGCAATCAGGCTCCGGAATGCTTCTGGCAGGTGCGCCGAGCCGACGCGGTCGTGGAAGTTATCGCCGAGAGAGACCACCAGCTTCGGGTCGTAGCGGGTGATGACGGCCGAAAGCACGGTCAGCGTTGCGAGCGTATCGTAGGGCGGCAGCATCATGCCGCGACGGGCGAAGGCCGCACCTTTTTCCAGGTGCAGATCGGATACGACGAGAATGCCGGCATCGGGCATGTAGAGCGCGCCGAGCGGGTCGCAGACGGCAGCAACGCCATGCACGGCGGTCTCAACGCCAGGCAGCGTGGCCACTCCGTTCAATTCACGCGCAAGCGCCAGGCGGTTCATCAATCTCGTCGATCCTTGATCCTTAAGCGCTTCCTCAGGCAGCGCTCGTTATCGTGCGAGCCGGATAGCGATCCGGCATTATCTAGGCCAGTGCCTCGGCAATCAGATCATCCGCCGCTTCCGCCAGCACTGCGTCATGCGCTTCCCCATGCACCGGCTCTTTGCCGATCTCCAGCATGACCGGAACCGCCAGCGGCGAGATGTGGTCGAGCGCACGATGCGTGATGTGGCCCTTGATTCGCCTGAGCATATCGCCAAGCCGTGAAATATCCAAAAGCCCGGTCGCCGCATCCTGCCGTGTCGCCTGCAGCAGGATGTGATCCGGCTCGTGGGTTCGAAGCACATCGTAGATCAGATCGGCCGACACCGTGACCTGTCGCCCGGTCTTTTCCTTGCCCGGGTGACGGCGCTCGATCAAGCCTGCAATCACGGCGCAATTGCGGAAGGTGCGCTTCAAGAGAAAGGATTCGTCGAGCCAGCTTTCGAGATCGTCGCCCAGCATGTCCTCATCGAAGAGATCGGCGAGGCTGAGCCGGCCGTTCTGGATCATCAGCCCCATGTCTTCGAAGCCCCAGATGCCGAGCGAATAATCCGTCGCGACGAAGCCGAGCGGCTTGGCGCCGGCCCGCTCGAGCCGCCGCGTCAGCAGCATGCCGAGCGTTTGGTGCGCCAGCCGCCCTTCGAAGGGATAGACGACCATGTAGCAGCGGCTGCCGCGCGGGAAGGTTTCGATCAGCAGTTCGTCGCGCTTCGGCAACATCGACTTCTCGTTCTGGATCGCCAGCCAGTCGCGCACCTGATCCGGCAGATGGTGCCAGCGATCAGGATCGGCGATCATCGAACGCACCTGATCGGCCAGATAGGTGGAGAGCGGAAACTTGCCGCCGGCGTAGGAGGGGATCTTCGGGTCCATCGAGAAGGCTTGCGAAGCCAGCGCCTCGTTCTCGCGGATGCCCTCGAAGCGGAGCACCTTGCCGGCGAAAATGAAGGTGTCGCCGGGCGACAGCTGCTCGAAGAAATACTCCTCCATCTTGCCGAGCGTCGCACCACCGCGACCGATCCGGCCGCCTTCGCCGCGCTTGACCATGCGCAGGTTGAGCATCGGGCTTTCAACGATGGTGCCGAGATTCAGCCGGTATTGCTGCGCCACCTGCGGGTTGGAAACGCGCCAGCGTCCCTCCTTGGTCTTGCGAATGCGGGCGTAGCGCTCATAGGTGCGCAGCGCATAGCCGCCCGTCGCAACGAAATCGACGACGCGCTCGAAGGTCTCCCAGGAGATATCCGCATATGGCGAGGCGCTGGTGATCTCATCGTAGAGCTCCAGCATGTCGAATGGCTCGGCGCAGGCCATGCCGAGCACATGCTGTGCCAGTGCATCGAGCGCACCCTTGCCGACGGGCGGCGTGTCCTGCGCGCCGATATAGTTCGCGTCGAGCGCGGCCTGGCATTCCATCACCTCGAAGCGGTTGGCCGGCACGAGGATCGCCTTCGAGGGCTCATCCATGCGGTGATTGGCGCGGCCGATGCGCTGGGCAAGCCGCGACGCACCCTTTGGCGCACCCACATGGACGACGAGATCGACATCGCCCCAGTCGATGCCGAGGTCAAGCGTCGAGGTAGCAACGACCGCCCGCAGCCGGTTTGCCGCCATCGCGGCCTCCACCTTGCGGCGCTGCCCGACATCGAGCGAACCGTGATGCAGCGCGATCGGCAGGTTCTCCTCATTCACCGTCCAGAGCTCCTGGAACAGCATCTCGGCCTGCGACCGGGTGTTGACGAAGAGCAGTGTCGTCTGGTGCTCAAGCAGCTGCTTGTAGACGTCGGGGATCGCATATTTCGCCGAATGACCGGACCAGGGGATGCGCTCCTCGGTCGAGAGGATCGAAATATCGGGCTTGGCGCCGCCTTCGACGATGACCAATCCGGCGTGATGGTCCTCGCCTTCCCGTTGCGCGACCAGCCATTTCTGCAGGTCCATCGGGTCGGAGACGGTGGCCGAAAGGCCAATCGTCTGCAGGGCGGGCGCCAGCCGGCGCAGGCGGGCAAGGCCGAGCGAGAGCATGTGGCCACGCTTCGAGGCAACGAGCGAATGTAACTCATCGAAAACGATGTACTTGAGATCCTTGAAGAAACGCTCGGCCTCGTTGTTGGCGAGCAGCAACGCCACCTGTTCCGGAGTCGTCAGCAGAATGTCCGGCGGGTTCAGCTTCTGGCGCTGGCGCTTGGCAACGGGCGTGTCGCCGGTGCGGTTCTCGACCGTGACAGGCAGCCCCATTTCCTCCACCGGCTTCATCAGGTTGCGTTCGATGTCGACGGCGAGCGCCTTCAGCGGCGAGATGTAGAGCGTGTGGATACCGGTAAACGCCGAGCCGGGCGGGATCTTGCCGCGGCGGGTCAGATCGGTCAGCGACGGCAGGAAGCCGGCGAGCGTCTTGCCGGCGCCGGTTGGCGCGATCAGCAGCGTGCTGTCGCCAGCCTCTGCGCGTGCCAGCAATTCCAGCTGATGGGCACGCGGGCGCCATCCCTTGTCCGCGAACCAGCGGGTGAAAGGCGGGGGCAGGGCAATGCGGGCTTCGGATTCGATCTGGTCCACGGGGCTAAAGGTAGTGCACCGATAGCCGAAATAGAATGGCGTAGCCGCGCGCTACAGGAAACGATGCGGATGGAAGGGCTTGGGATCGGCGAACGTTTCGTTGCCGGCCATCTGCTCTGCCAGTAAGCGACCGCTGGCCGGACCGAGCGTCAGGCCGTGATGCGCGTGGCCGAAATTGAACCAGAGGCCGCGATGGCGTGGCGCCGGACCGATCACCGGCCGCATATCGGGCAGGCACGGCCGCAGGCCGAGCCACGGCGTCGCTTCCACCGGCTCGCCGAGCGGGAAGAGTGCACGGGCATGTTTCTCGTCGCGGCGGAGCTGGATGGTGTTCGGGGGCGCATCGGGCGCGGCAAATTCGATGCCCGTCGTCAGCCGGATGCCATTGGCCATCGGCGCCAGCACGTAGCCGGCTTCCTCGTCGACGACGGAATGGCCAAGCGGCTGGCCCTCACTTTGTGCATAGTGTCGGTGGTAGCCGCGCTTGACCGCCAGCGGCAGCGGATAACCGAGCTTGCGGAAGATCAGCCCGGATTGCGGACCGAGGGCGACGACGACCTCGCCGGCCTCGATAGTCTCGCCTTCAACTGTTGTGATCGACCAACCGTTCTTCTCCTCGCGCAGAGCGGAGGCATTGGCCCGGACGATCTTGCCGCCGGTAGTCGTGAAGAGTTCCGCATAGGCTGCCGTCAGCGCTTGTGGGTCGGTCACCGTCTTCGGGTCGAGCCAGTGGACGCCGCCAGCGATGCTGTTGCCGCTTGTGGCAAAGGCGGGCTCCAGCGCCAGAAACTCGCTGGCGTCGAGAATGCGGATTGCCAGACCATGGGTAGACAGGCTCTCGGCTTCTGCACGGGCAGCCTCGAAACGGCGCGGGTTCTTGTAGAACGACATCCAGCCGCGCTCGCGGATGAGGTCGGAGGCGCCGGCGCGGCCAATCAGCTTGTCGTGCTCGGTGACACTGGCTTCGATCAACGGCAACAGCGCCCGTGTCGCCTTTTCCAGATTGGTCGGCGACGAATGCCACCAGTAGCGCGCCAGCCATTTGGCGATGTGCGGCAGGTAGGCCGGGTCATAACGGACATCCGACGAATTGTTCAGCGCATATTTGACAATGGCGCCGAGCTGTCGCGGAAACGCGTAGGGAACGACGGAGGAGCGCTCGATCAGCCCGGCATTGCCGTAGCTGGTGCCGCCGCCCGGCTCGCCGCGATCGGCAAGCACGACGGACCGGCCGCGATCCTGCAAATGAATGGCCGCACTGACGCCGACAATGCCGGCACCGAGAACGAGGATGTCTGTTTTCATCAGATGAACTTGATCAAAGGGCGCGGAGGCTTTTGGCCTCCGCGCGATTGGATCGACAAGCGATCAGTAGATGTTAAAGGGGAAATACTTCTTGGTGATCTCCTGGTACTTCCCGTTGGCGACGAGTGCGTCGATCGCCTTGTTGAAGCGCTCCTTCAGCTCGGTCTCGCCCTGGCGGATGCCGATGCCGGCCTGCGTTTCCGTGCCCGGCACGTCGCCGAGCAGCTTGCAGCAATCCTTGCCGGCCTTGTTCAGCCAGTCGACGACAACGAACTTGTCGGAGATCAGCGCGTCCATGCGGCCGTTCTGCAGGTCGGCCACAGCCTCGTCCTGCGTCGGGTACATCTTCGCTTCAGCGCCGCCCTTGGCGTAAACGTCGTTGAGGTAGTCGGCCTGCGTGGTCGAGGCCTGCGCGCCCACAACCTTGCCCTTCATGTCCTCGACGCTGACGCCCTTCAGCGGACTGTCCTTCGGTACGGCGACGGCGAGCGGCGTCGTGTAGTACTTGTTGGTGAAGTCGATCTGCTTCTTGCGCTCTTCGGTGATGCTCATCGAGGCGACGATGGCGTCATACTTCTTGGCCAGAAGACCGGGGATGATGCCGTCCCAGTCCTGCGCGACGATCGTACACTTGGCCTTCATTTCCTCGCAAAGCGCGTTGGCCATGTCGACGTCGAGTCCCTTCAGGCTGCCGTCGGATTCGACGTAGTTGAAGGGAGGGTATGCACCCTCCGTTGCGATGCGGATCGTATCTTCGGCGGATGCGAGGTGCGTCGCTGCAAGCAAGGCAGCGGCCGCCAGGAAAATCGTCTTTCTCATTGCTGTTCCCTTATTGGAATTGTTTTTGCCCAACGGTGCCGACTTTAGCGAATCCTTATCGCTTAACAACCCCCGTGCGAGTGCGGGATCGTTCGTATCCGCCAGCCCCGGAAAACGTTCTTGACATCGTCGATAATCACGGATAAATTTTATCCACGATTAAAGGAGATGGTCCGATGAAACTCGGTGACGGGGTAGAGCAGGCGATACACAGCGTTGCGATGCTCGCCGGCCTTTCGGAAGGCGGCGTTCTCTCCGCCGCGGCTCTGGCGGAGTTTCACGGGGTCTCGACGAGTTATCTCCTGAAGCATCTGCAGGCGCTCTCCGGCGCCGGCATCGTCAACACGGTGCCTGGGCCGAAAGGCGGGTATCGCCTTGCGAGATCGGCCGAGGACATCAGCCTTCTCGACATCGTGCTCGCGGTCGAAGGACCGGAGCCCGCGTTCCGCTGCAGCGAGATCCGTCAGCGCGGACCGAACCAGTTGCCGGGCCGCTATTTCACCAAACCATGCCAAGTCAGCGCGGCGATGCTGCGAGCCGAGCGCGTCTATCGTGCCGAACTCGCCAAGACCAGCATCGCCGACATCCTGGCGCAGCTCACTGCTGAAGACGACGGCGGTATCGCCGCCCGCGGCTGCGCCTTCCTCGAAATCAATGAACGCAGAACGGCTCGTTGAGCCCCTGAAAACCAGAAGGAGAATGAATCATGCAAGCACGTTTCAACTTCGCCAAGGCATCGCCGGACGCTTACAAGGCCGTCGCAGCACTGGAGCAATATGTTCAAGAGTCGGGCCTCGAGCGCCGCTTCATCCACTTGATCAAGCTGCGTGCCTCGCAGATCAATGGCTGCGCCTACTGCGTCGACATGCACGTCAAGGAATCCCGGCACGACGGCCTTAGCGAACAGTGGATCAACCTGATGTGCGTCTGGCGTGAATCGCCTGTTTATGACGCCAAGGAACGCGCGCTGCTCGGCTGGGTCGATTCCGTCACCCGCATCGCCGAAACCGGCGCACCGGATGCCGATTTCGAAGCCCTGAAGGCGCACTTCACGGAAGAAGAGATCACCAAGATCACCGTCGCGATCGGCACCATCAACATCTGGAACCGGCTTGCTGTCGGCTTCCGCACCCAGCACCCGATCGATAAGGCCGCACAGGCTGCCTGATCGACATTGCACGAGCTCGACCGGCGCGATGTCGGTCGAGCAGGCAGGGGTGCGTTAGTTGCACCCCTGAAGCTGTTGCTGGTAGTTGGCCGCCATGCTTGCAAATCGCTGTGCGGTCTTCTGCAGCTGCGCGTTCGAGCGCCAGTCGCCGCGCATATAACCCTTCGGTCCTGAGTAATAGGCCAGATAGAGGCTGTAGGCATCGTTCAGCTGTATGCCGGTGACCTGGCTGTTCTGCGAATGATACCAGCCGATGAAATCGATCGCGTCGGCGAAGTTTGTCCGCCGTGCCGCCCAGTTGCCGGTTGCCGACTGGTAGTGATCCCAGGTGCCGTTCAGCGCCTGCGAATAGCCGTAGGCTGTCGACTGCCGCGTCCAGGGAATGAAGCCGAAGAGCTTTGTGCGCGGTGGCCGGGCGTTGGGTTGGAATCCCGATTCCACGTACATGGTTGCCATGAGGATCGGCACCGGAACGCCGTACTTCCGCTCTGACTTTTCAGCGGCACGCTGCCAGCTGGTGAAAAGGCCGTCGCGCTGTTCGAATACGGCGCAGATGTTGCGGGTCTGGCGGGGAGCCGTGGCGCAGCTGGCAAGGAGCCCCAATAGCACAAGCGCCAGGAGGGTACGGATACGCATTACAGGAAACCTCTCATGTCTGAGAGATTACTAACTGGTAAATCTTAATGGGCGGTTTTTAGATAAAGGCGAAGCTGTGTTCATGCAGCGGCAAGAGTCCGGCGGGCCGACAACACGCCGGCCCGAGCCAATGAAATCACGCCGAGTCCGCGACCGGCTCGTAGCGCAGAATGACGGCGCCTTTGGCGGTCACCGAAGACTCGAGCAGACGAAGCGGGCATGGCTTTGAGGCGGGCTTGAAGTGTGGATTGCCACCGCCGAGGATAACCGGTACGAGGCAAACCCGGATCTCGTCGACGAGACCTTCCTTGAGGAGCGAATCCGCAAGTTCGGCGCTGCCGAAGATGAAGATGGTCTTTCCGTCTTCCGCTTTCAATTTCCGGAGTTCCGACACCGGATCACGGACGACGCGCGAATTGTTCCAGTCGGCCTTCTCGATCGTGCGGGAGACGGCGAGCTTCGCGATGCTATTCATGAACGACTTGATCGTCTCTTCTTCCTCGGCGGTCTGCCAATAGGCAGCCATGCCCTCGTAGGTCTTTCGTCCGAAAACGAGCAGATCGCCTTCTTCGCCAAGTTGCTCCGAGTAACGTTCGAGTTCCGGACCCCAGGCAAGATTGTGGAAGTCGATGTCCCACGGCTTCGTCCCTTCGAAATAGCCGTCGAGCGTCATCAGATTCCAGACCACAAGCTTTCGCATCTCCGTCTCCTCCAAACTGATTGCGTTTTGCAAGCAGTTGAAAGCTAGTTTGACTGATGGCAAAATGCAAGCAGTTTTGGAGATGCAATGGACGAGCTTCACCGATCGGGCTGCCCCATCAATCTGACGCTGGAGATATTGGGCGACCGATGGAGCCTGATCGTGATCCGCGACATCATGTTTGGCAACCGTCGCCATTTCCGCGAGCTGCTGCAGAATTCGCAGGAACGAATTGCGTCCAACATCCTTGCTGATCGCTTGCGGCGTCTGGTCGACCGCGGCCTGCTGACCCGCGAGGACGACCCGACCCATAAGCAGAAGGCGATCTACAGCCTGACCGACATGGCGATCGACCTCGTTCCACTGTTTGCGCAGATGGGGGCTTGGGGGCGCAAGCATCTGCCGGTATCCGAGGAGCTGTCGATCCGCGCCGAGCTGCTGGAGAAGGGCGGTCAGACACTCTGGAACGATTTCATGGAGGAGCTGCGGGCCAAACATCTCGGCAAGCAGCTTTCGCCGGGCACACCATCGGTCCTGGCCGGCTTGACGAAGGCCTATCTCGACGTGTTGGCGAAAAAGGCCGGTTGCTCAGTCCTTGCGGAAGATGACGCTGGCGCTCCAGCCGGTCACCAGGGCCAGAAACACGGCGAAAACGCCGTATGAGATCGGCCGCTCGTGCGCGGCATCCGTGATCATCTGTTCGATCCCGGTCTTGATGACGCGTAGCGGCACCGATTTGTCGGTCACGAACTTCCCGCTCTTGAAGAGATAGGCGCGCACCGTATGGACACCGTTCGGGATGTTGGCGGGCAAACGCAGGCTCGCCTTGAAAAGGTTGGAGCTGACGAAGCGCACGCCGCTCGGATCGCGGTCGTAGAGTCCGCCTTTTTCCTGCAGCCGCCGGAACGCTTGCCGGAATTCACCGAGGTTGCTGGCATTGCCGACAAATCCGACCGGCGACAGCGGGATGTGGTCGATGCCGATCCCCTGTTCCGTCAAGTCGAGCGGGGTGGTGATGTCATCGAGCATCCGTGAGCTCGACATCGAATAGGAATGCGGAACGGCTTCGAAGGTCATCGACCGGGTATTGATCCAGATGCCGAAGACCCGCTCTTTCCGGCGCACGGTGGCATTCTCGCGCGGGCCCTCGAGGACCACCACCACGTCATACTGACCGATCGCCAGCAACAGGCTGTCGGTGTTGGTCACCGCGCCGAAGATCGTAAGGTCGGCGCCATGGAAATCCGAAGTGATGGCGATTTCGCTGGTCGACGTGCCGATCTCCAGCCCTTCGGCTGTTAACGCCTGCGTCGCCTGTCCGGGAAGAAGAATCTGCGCGGCGGCGATGCCGGGCAGCAGCAACAGCAGCAGAGCGGCGGCGAGAAGGCGCATCAGTTCCCGCCTCCCATCACGACGGAATAGATGTCGGCCGGCGTTACGACGAGAGCAACGGCAAGACGAAGGCCGACGGCAAGGACAAGGAGGCCGAGCAGGGCGCGCAGTTGCTCACCGCGCAGCTTCTGGCCGACCCGCACGCCGTATTGCGCCCCGATCACGCCGGCGATCATCAGAATGAGCGCGAGCACGATGTCGACGGAAAAGTTTGTCGCGGCCTGGACGACCGTGGTGTAGGCGGTGACGAAAATGATCTGGAAGAGAGACGTGCCGACCACGACGTTGGTCGGAATCCGCAGCAGATAGATCATCGCGGGAACCATGATGAAGCCGCCGCCGACGCCCATGACCGAGGTGAGGATGCCGATCGCAAAGCCCAGCGCCACGATCGGTATGACGCTCAGGAAGATCTTCGACTTCTTGAAGCGCATCTTCAGCGGCAGACGGTGAACCCAGTGATGGTGTCCGGGCTTGCGCGCGGCCGGCGGGATGTTCTTTGCCGAGCGGCGCATCGCGTTGACGCTCTCGAGCAGCATCAGTGCACCGACGGTGCCGAGGAAAACGACGTAGAGCAGCGAGATGAAGAGGTCGAGCTGGCCGATCCGCCGCAAGAGCGAGAAGATCCAGATGCCCACGGTAGCCCCCGTCAGACCGCCGACAAGCAGGACGGCGCCGAGCTTGACGTCAAGCGTTCCTCGCCGGAAGTGCGTGATCGCGCCTGATATGGAGGACGCGACGACTTGGTTTGCCCCGGTGGCAACCGCGACGACGGGAGGGATGTTGTAGAAGATCAGGAGTGGCGTGATCAGGAAGCCGCCGCCGACGCCGAACATGCCGGACAAGAAGCCCACCGCGGCGCCCATGCCGAGAATGATGAAGATGTTCACCGACAATTCTGCGATGGGCAGATAGATTGTCACAGCCGACCCCGATCCCTGATCTGCCCGATCGGCAGACGCGCTCCCGTATTCCCTTCGAAAGAGGCATCATACGGCGAAATCGTTGCCATAGGCTTTCGATCAGCGACATGCGCTCCCCTCATATGTGAAGAATTCTGAATAATCAGGCTTTTTTAGGTTTTTAAGACAGGCTGGAGAAGCTTGCGGCACCCGTTGAATGCCGTGGGCTTCGGTCTTAGATTGCCCCGGATTTCGAACCGATTTGGGGGTAGCGTGAAGGCAGGCGCACGAATTCTATTCATGGCGCTTCTATGCGTATTCGGGCCTGCAACGGCATCGGCGCAATGGCAGCCGTCGGAGGAGGTCCGAACCTATTCGATCTCGGGCAAGACCGGAGCCGAACTATACGGCTCGATCGGGGAACGAGGGCCTGAGGTCGGCGGCCGGGTTCGCACCATCGCGCACACGACGTTCCGATTGACCTGGCAACGGAAATACGAGCCGCGCGATGGCGCCTGCGTGCTTGCCTCCGCCAAGCCGAAGCTGGTGCTGATCTACACGCTGCCGAAACCCTCGACGTCGCTTTCCCCGGCCGTGAAGGCTAGTTGGGACACTTTTCTGAATGGCGTGCGCAAACACGAGAAGGTTCACGGCACGATCATCACCGAGATGGTCCATGACATAGAAGCGATGAGCGTGGGGTTCTCCGCGCCTGATGATCCCGATTGCCGCAAGATCCGTGTCGAGCTCACGAAACGATTGGGTGAACTCTCCGACAGGCAACGTGAACGCGGCCGCGAATTCGACCGCGTCGAGATGGGGCAGGGCGGAAACATCCAGGCCCTGATCCTGGATCTCGTGAACGGCCCCTGAAGCCCGTCCGCCGAACGATCAGCCGGCGGCGCCCGCAAGCGGTGCCACGTGCGGCCAGACCTCGATCGCACCACGATAGATCATGTGGAGCGCGACGTAGAGGATGATCGCCAGACCCACATAGGCGACCCAGTGGTAGCGATTGAGCAGCCGCGCGATGAAGTTCGCCGCGACCCCCATCATGGCGATCGACAGGATAAGGCCGATGACGAGCACCGTCGGATGCTCGCGCGCGGCACCGGCAACGGCAAGCACGTTGTCGAGCGACATCGAGACGTCGGCGATGACGATCTGCGTGGCAGCCTGAAAGAAGGTCTTGCGCGGCGCCTGGCTCGCGTCGCCGACATCCGCATCGTCGTTGCCGCCGGCCCGTAGCTCGCGCCACATCTTCCAGCAGACCCAGAGAAGCAGAATGCCGCCGGCAAGCAAAAGGCCGATGATGTCGAGCAGTTGCACGGTGACGCTGGCAAGGGCGATACGCAGCACGGTCGCGGCGAGAATGCCGACGAGAATGGCTTTACGCCGTTGGTCGGGCGCAAGCCCGGCTGCGGCAAGCCCGATCACGACTGCGTTGTCGCCGGCTAGAACCAGGTCGATCAAGATGACCTGTAGAAGCGCCAGCAAACCGGCGGACGTGAAAATTTCCATCATGCGACAATCCCTTGCTTCACGCGAAGCGCCTCCCCGGCGTAACCCACGCATAGAGGATCGCTCCGGCGGGGATCAAGTAGGGGCATCGATGGCATCGACAAGATTGCGGTGCCAACGTTGCCGAAAAAGCACCGCTTGCGGCCAAAAGACGTGAAAACGCCCGCCAGTTTGCACTAGCGGGCGTTTGGTACGCTGATTATGTCAGGCCTTGGTTGCTGGCGCCTTGTTGCGTTCCAGAAGAGCCTTGACCGTATCGTCGTTGATCTTGCCGCTTGGCTCCTGGCCGATCGACTTCTGGAAGCTCTTGATCGCGGCAACCGTCTTTGCACCGAGCTCGCCGTCCGGATGACCAGCGTCGAAGCCATTGTTGTTCAGGATCGCCTGGATGTTGCGGATCGCCCGCTTCATGTCGACGGTCGAAGTCTTGGTTGCCGTGCCGTTCCATTCGTCCGGAACATCGACCGCGTTGGTCTTCGTGTTCAGAGGCTCGGCCTTCCAGAGATCGGCCTTGGCGCGCGCCTTTTCCAGTTGATCCGGCTTCAGGGCGTTGGCTACTTCGTCGCGCTTTTGCGACGCGTCTTTGTCGCCGCCCTTGGCAGCGATCGCGAACCACTTGTACGATTCCGTCAGATCCTGCGCGACCCCGTTGCCGCGGGCGCAGAGAATTGCGAGGTTGAACTGGCTGTCGGTGATGCCGAGGTTGGCAGCCTTGGTGAACCAGTTCGCGGCCTTCGCATAGTCCTGCTGGCCGAGAGCGCCGGAGGCGTAGAGGACGGCCAGATTGTGCATGGCGCTGGCATTGCCCTGATCGGCAGCCTGCTCATAGTACTGCCGGGCCTTGTTGATGTCGCGCTCGACGCCGGTGCCCTTCTCGTAGATGCTGCCCATCCGGTACTCGGCTGGTGCGAAGCCCTTGTCGGCAGAGAGCTGGTACCAGCTCACCGCTTCCTTCGGATCAGCCGTGATGCCGGCGCGGCCGTCGCTGTAGCGCGCGCCGATCTCGAAGAGAGCCAGAGCGTCGCCGCCCTTGGCCGCATCTGCCAGCGACTTTGGCTGGATGGTGTCGGGTATGGCGATGGTCTCTGCTGCCGGAGCCGGGGCCATGGCGGCGGCGGCCGGTGCCGTGTCCTTCGACACGAAGGCGGATGCATCCTGCGGCGTGCCCGAGGGGGCAAGCGTGGTGGCGGCTTCACCGTTCAAAGGTGCGGCGGCGGTCAGATGTTCCGAGGGAATCTGTTCGGGAGCGGTTGCGGGGGCCTGCGCATCAGTCTTCGGTGCTTCCGCTGCGGTGGGGAGAGCAGCCTGGTTCTGATCGGGTGCCGTTTCGCTGTCGACAGGCAACGGCGAGGCTGCGGGCGGTTCGGCGATCGTTGCCACCTCGGCCGACGGAGCAGGCGTGCCGCTCGTCAGGGTGCGCGCAAGCGGAAAGGCCATGATCGCGAGGAGAACAGCGCCGACGGCCAGAAGGATTGGACGGCGGAAGCGGGAAAATGCACCGCCCTTTGCGGCCGCATCCTTGCTCTTGGCCTTCTTCTCGCCCTTGGATCCGGACTTTCCACCGGCATCGACTTCCATGGCGGCGGCCTGTGCCGCACGGCGAGCGGCGGCGATATAGTCGGCGCGCTCGGTTTCGCTTGCTGGCTTCGGATTGGTACGGGCGGCATTCTGGCTGGCGCGTACGCGCTCCAGGATCTTCTTCACATCGGGTGCGCCGGAGCCCGGCTCGAGCGGCTCGTTCGCGGCTTCCGGCGGCATGACGTCAACCGGATCGATCGACGGGGTCGGGTCGATGATTGCGCGCTCGCCGGTCTTCGCCTTCTTGGCGGGCAGCAGGCGTTTTCCGAGGCTGACGAGAAGGCTGCCTTTGCCCGGAACGGCCGCTGCCGCAGGCTTGGTCGCAGCTTCGATGGCGATCGCGCTCGTTTCGGTGGCTGCCATAGCAGGGGCTACGGGTTCGCGGGTAGGCTCGGCTTCCTGGGCGACAGGTGTCGTGCGGGTTCCGAAGACGGCAGGCTTTTCCGGTTCGTCAGCATCGGCTGGCACGAGGGAATAGGGATCGACATGGAAGTCGACATCGGCGGCCGGCATGCGCGCCGCGGGGCGTGCCGTGCGGCTTTCCATGTCGTCAAGCCTGTCGGCGATCTGTACCAGCGTCTCGTGCAGCGCCTGGAAGGTCCGGTGTGTCCGTTCCTCGCCGCTGCGGCTGAGATCCTCTAGATTGCGGAGATCGGCCGCGAGCGCATTGAGAGCAGAGATATCCGCCGGCGCGCCGGCCTGAATGCCGCCGTTGCGGGCATAGGCTTCGACGACGGCTTCGGCAGCCTGGCGCGCAGCCTCGACGATGTACTCGTCGCTTGTCGCCATGTAGTCTTCGATGGCGCCCATCCGGCGGTCGAGGTCGGCGGGGATTTCGGCCTGGCGGGGTTCGCTCATCAGGGCCGAGAGATTGGCGATCTGGTCTTCGAGATTGCGCAGTGCGGTCGCGTCCGTTGCCGGCGCTGCCGTGCTCTCGTTCAGCCGCGCTGCGATATCGCTGAGGCGATCTTCGATCCGGTGGAACGCGCGCTCATCGATAACAGGCTGCACCGGTTGCAGCGGCTGGAATTCCATCTCGTCGATTCGCCGCGCGAGGTAGTCGAGCCGCTGTGCCAGCACGTCGTTGACGGAACCATGCTCGAGCGCATCGATCTTGCGGGAAATATCCGACAGCGCGCCGGTCAGTTCCGGCAGCGGCGATGCCCGCTGGCTCTGCTCGAGAAGGTAGGAGAGATGCTCCAGGCGCTCGTCCAGACGCGAGGTGGACTCCGCATTGGCAAGCTCCTCGACACGCGCCGTCAGTGCTTCCAGCCGGTCGGCCAGATTGTCTGTCGGAGCCGAGCGGCTGGCAACGCTGTGTCCCATGATTTCGATCTGTTCGGCGAGGCCGTTCAGTCGGCCTTCCAGGCGATGCATCATCGCCGGGTCTCCGCTGGCAGCGGTCCGGCTCGATGCGGCGATCGCGCGGCTGATCTCGTCGAGACGGCTGTCGACCGCTGCAAACTGGTCCGACATCGAGCGGTCGTACGGCTGGATCATGTTCGCAAACTGCTCCATGGCCGTGGCAATGGAAATAAGCTTGTCTTCGAGCGCGCGCACCGCCGGGCTCTCGCCCATGCCGCTAATGTTGCGCTTGATATCGTCGAGACGGTAGGCGAGAGCGACGAGCTCTTCCTGCAGGCCCGCCGTGTCGACGGATTGCAGGTGTGTCTCGAAGCCGTCCCAGCGGTCTTCGATGTGACGGATCGAATCTTCGCGTGCAAGCCCGTCCATCAGAGAACGCAGCTCTTCGAACTCACCGCGCAGGTTCTGCGCATCGGGTGCGCTCGATCGGCGCGTCAGCTGGTCGATGCTTTCGGCAAGCCGGCCCATGTCCGCACGGATGTCATCGGCGAAATGCCGGTCGGTGGCACTTGCCTTGATTTCCTTGAGTTCGCCGCGCAGTGCGTTCATTTCGCGGGTCACGCCTTCGGAAATGTCACGCTTCAGATCCTGGCGCAGATTGACCAGCGCCTGGGCAATCTCGGTCATCGTATCTTCAGCGCTTGGGCGGCTGGGGGCAGGGGCGGCAGCCTGCGGCATTGCCGGGCGCGGAGCCGGAGCGGTAGTACGCTCGGGTGCAGGCGCGTAGCTGCGTGCCGGTTCGCGGGCATAGGTTTGCGGTTCGCGATTGGGGTAGGACAGAGGCTCGCGAACGGCCGGCCGCTCGCGGCTTGCTTCCAGCATACGCTGGCGCTGGCGAATTTCGGCGATCGGGTCGGGCCGTGGCTCGGCTGCCGCGTAAGGTGCGCGCGGCGCGTAGGTCGGCGCTTCGCGGGCGGGTGCCGCGGGGCGTGGGGCCTGGTCGCGCACGCTGTTGCCGATCAAGCCCTCGATGCGGGCCTCAAGCCCCTCGATGGTGCGGTTCAGCGCATCAAGCGACGCCCTGTCGGAATGCCGTGTGGTTTGTGATCGCGATCCGTTCATCTTCTTGCTCGCTTCGACTGTTCGAACCCTCGTCAGGGTCGATCATTGGCTTTTCCGTCAGCGGCCGCATCGAAATGCGAACCAGAGCACTATTCATGAGGAGGTAATCAATTAGGCTTTCCTCAACCTGTACGGCTTAGCGGCATTCAAGAAACGCGAGACTTGAAAAAACGAATGCAGATAGCCAATGCTCAAACGGCACCTTTCACGAAACGTGGTAAACAACCCGTTAACCGGCGTGAGATTTTTTTAACGTTTGTGACTTCGTGCGCGATTTTTGCACGCTGGGCGAGCCAGCGCCTAGATGCGACGCGCCTTGATCGTGTTCATCACGAAGCTCGTCTCGATCGTGTCGACGCACTTCAGCTTGGCGATCTTCTCCTTGATGAAGCGCTCATACTGATCGAGCCCCGCGCTCATGACTTTCAGGACATAGTCGCGGGTACCGGTAACGAGATGGCATTCGAGCACCTCGTCCCACTCCAGAACGGCATTCTCGAACATGCGGATCTCGTCTTCGTGCTGACGGCTGAGGCGCACCGACGCAAGCGCCGTCATCGTCCAGCCTTCGACGGCGGGGTCGACAAGTGTGGTGTAGCCTTGGATGATTTCGGTCTCCTCGAGACGGCGCAAACGTCTCAGGCAGGCGGAAGCCGAGAGGCCGACACGTTCGGCAAGTTCGTTGTTGGGCAGCCTCGCATCGCTTGTCAGCTCCCTCAGAATCTTCCGGTCCATGTCATCAGCAATTTTCTGCGCCATATATCTGCTTTTTCCGCATCCGATTGCTTCATGAAGGAGAAGCGCGCGTGAAATAGCAAGGATAGGTCGAAGACTTTGATATAATTTGTCAGAACAAGACGCCATTGACGCAGGAGATCACCATGACCGCCCCGCATCCCTCCAAGACGCATATCGGCAACCATGCTCTGCACCCCGAAACGCAGATGCTGAACTATGGCTACGATCCCGAGCTTTCGGAGGGCGCGGTGAAACCGCCGGTCTTCCTGACGTCAACCTTCGTATTCAAGTCTGCCGAAGATGGCCGTGATTTCTTCGATTACGTTTCCGGCCGTCGCGAGCCGCCGGCCGGCACGGGCGCAGGCCTCGTCTATTCCCGCTTCAATCACCCGAACAGCGAGATCGTCGAGGACCGGCTGGCCGTCTATGAACGCACGGAGAGCTGCGCGCTGTTTTCGTCCGGCATGTCGGCAATCGCCACGACCCTGCTTGCCTTCGTTCGCCCGGGCGACGCCGTGTTGCACTCGCAGCCGCTTTACGGCGGTACCGAGACGCTGCTGGCGAAGACCTTTCTGAACCTTGGCGTCGCCGCAGTCGGTTTTGCCGATGGCGTCAGCGAAGCCTCCGTGCTGGCGGCAGCCGAGGAGGCAATGGGTAAGGGCCGCGTTTCCGTCATCCTGATCGAAACGCCCGCCAACCCGACCAACAGCCTTGTCGACGTTGCGCTGATCGGCCGCGTTGCCGACGTCATTGCCGAGCGTCAGCGCCATCGGCCGATCATCGCCTGTGACAACACCTTGCTCGGCCCGGTCTTCCAGCGCCCGATCGAACATGGCGCCGATATCTCGCTCTATTCATTGACGAAATATGTCGGTGGCCATTCCGACTTGATCGCCGGCGCAGCACTCGGCCCAAAGGCTGTGATGAAGCAGGTGAAGGCTCTGCGCGGCGCGATCGGAACGCAGCTTGATCCGCATTCGTGCTGGATGTTGGGACGCTCGCTGGAAACGCTGCAGATCCGCATGGAGCGGGCAAACAGCAACGCTCAGGCAGTGGCGGATTTCCTGCGCGACCATCCCAAGGTCGAGAAGATCCATTACCTGCCGTATCACAAGCCGGATTCGCCGCTTGGCCGGACGTTTGCGGCGCAATGCACGGGCGCCGGATCGACCTTTTCGTTCGATATCGCGGGTGGCCAGCCAGCCTCCTTCCGCTTCCTGAACGCCCTGCAGATCTTCAAACTGGCCGTCAGCCTCGGGGGCACGGAATCGCTGGCAAGCCATCCCGCCACCATGACGCATTCGGGCGTGCCGGCTGACGTCCGTCAGCGGATTGGCGTTCTGGAGTCGACCATCCGGCTGTCGATCGGCATCGAGCATCCAGATGATCTCGTTGCCGATCTTGCGCAGGCTCTGGACGCCGCCTGAGGGCGGCGGCTGTTATGCAGCCGCCGTTTCGCGGACGTCGTCGAGCAGGAAATGAAGGACGACGTACTTCGTCGTGTAATGCCGTCCGCTGTCGGAGACGCGCTCCTCGCCGCCGCCGTCGGCCGGATGCCAGCGATGATAGTGCGGATTTGTCGTGATCAGCGTGATCGCTTCGCCCAGATGCTTGCCGCTGAGCCGGTAACGCATTTCCGCCAGGGGCCAGATGCGTTCGTAGTCCTCGGTCGGGATGCGCACCTTGAGCGCCTTGCGGCTGACAGCCTCGCTGCGCGAGCCGTCATCGTGAACCACCGCGGGCAGATCGATGGTCACCTCTTCCGCACCGTCGAGAATGGAGTTGAACTCTTCAGGCCACGTCCGTCTCATGAAATCGCTCCTCCTAAGCTTTTTCGTCGGTTAGCCAGCAAAATCTAGCGTGGATTACGCACGATGCAAATCCGGAGATCGATCATTCAGTGATGATTTTCGTATCGTATTGAAAAATATATATAAATCGTTTCTCGTTGTCGAGTTGAAGTTCTGCGATGGCTTGGACAATGCCGCTTTCGAGCGATGGCAATTTTGACTATTGCTGCCAGTTGACGGCGACGTATGTGCCCGTGGGCTTGTCGTCACGGCCGTAGGTGACGGTGGCGCCGAGCGTGATCGACATCGCGTTGATCAGGCGAGTACCGAGCCCGGTGCCTTTCGGCCCGTTTGTGCTATCATAGCCGATGCCGTCGTCTTCCACTGACAGCGTGGCATTGCCGTTTTGGGTCTGGAGCTTGATGCGAACTTCGCCGCTACCACCGGGGTAGGCGTATTTCATCGCGTTGGTGACCAGTTCGATCAGGATGACACCAAGTGCCACTGCCTTGTCGGCGGTGGTGGAGAGCCGACACAGATCGGTCGACAGAGTCGTCCCCCGGGCAGCGGCATTCGTGCCCTGCAGTTCCGCGAGCAGCGGGCCGAGATAGACGTCCAGCTGCACCTCGCCGACATTCTCAGAGGTGTAAAGGCTGCGGTGCACGCCGGCGATCGCGGTGATGCGGTTCTGAGTCTCGTTAAGCGCCGTCTTTGTCTCCTCGCTGTCGGCAATCTGCATCTGCATGCGGATCATCGCCGAAACCAGCGACAGGCTGTTGGCGATGCGGTGGTTCATTTCCGCCAGCAGCAATTCCGCCCGTTCCTTGGCGAGAATGAGCTGCCGGTCGGCTTCTTCCTTCTCCCGGCGGAGCCGTGCATTTTCCAGCGCCTGTTCGAGCGCGCTGGTGAGGAGGGGGAAGAAGTCGTCGGTCGCTGTCTTGACCACGTAATCTGCCGCGCCACCCTTCAGCGCCCGGATCGCCACATCCGCATCGCTCGATCCGGTGACGTAGAGCACCGGCGTCATCTTGCCCCGTTCGGCAATCGCCTCGAGGAAGTTCAGGCCGGTCTGGTTCTCGAAGTAGTGGTCGAGAACCACGGCTTCGAATTCCTCCGCCGCAAAAAGTTCAAGGCCGGTTTCGATCGAGGGGGCATGAATGACTTCGAAGTCGCTGCGCGCAAGAACCCGCGTGGCGAGGCGGGCGAGGGCTGGATCATCATCAACGTAAAGGATGCGCACAGATTTTGGCTACTCTTTATGGGACCTGAATAACGGAGAAGAAAAGGCCGAGGTTGCGGATGGCGTTGGAGAAACCATCGTAGTCAACAGGCTTGGTGATATAGACGTTGGCGCCGAGATCATAGCACTTCTGGATTTCCCGCTCGTCGTCGGTCGTTGTCAGCACGACGACAGGCAGGCGGCGTGTATGCTCGTTGCTCTTGATCTTCTCCAGAATATCGATACCCGACATGTCAGGCAGATTGAGGTCGAGCAGCACGAGGAGATACCGATCCTTGCTGACGACACCATCACGGTTCGGGCCGAGGATATAGTCGAGCGCGCTCTTGCCGAGAGTGAAGGGCACGATTTCGTTGTGCACGCCGGCGCGGCGCACGTTCTTTTCGATGAGACGGGCATGCCCCTCGTCATCCTCGATCATCACAATCGTGACTTCCTGACCCGTGGCTTTCATGGTTCCATACTCCGGACAATTTTCGTGAGGTCGGATGGCAGCGTCAGAATGAAGGTACTGCCTTGGCCGAGTTCGGATTCGACCGTAATGTCTCCGCCCAAATTTCGTATTAACGAGCGCACATGTGCAAGGCCTATACCTTCACCGCGCTGATCCTGCTCTCCGGCCCGGCGAAACAGCTCGAACACGCGTTCGAGGTCCTGAGGCCCGATGCCACGGCCGTTGTCCTTGAAGTCGATCCGCACGCGGCCCGGTCCATCAGGACGAGCATCGACCTCGAGCGCCAGAGGCCGGCCCTGCATCTGGTACTTCACAGCGTTATCCAAAAGATTGCCGAAAATCTGTTCAAGCGAGAAACGATCGGTGACAACAGGGCTCGTGCGGACGCGAATGTCCACGCTGCCGCCGGATTCCGACAGTTGGTGATGAACGTTGGCGGCTGCAGTCTCCAGCAGAGACTTCAGATCGATCCGATCCGGCTGCAGCTTCCTGCGCCCGTCGCGGGAGATCTTCAGGATGGCGTTGATCAGCGAATCCATCTTCCGCGTGGAGGAGCGAATGAAACCGAGCGCCTCGGGCAGGTCCTCTTCGACCGCCAGCCGTGCTTCCCGGATTTGCTCTTCCGTGGGTGTTTTGTCGTCGGCGAGAATGTATGTCGAAACCGACTTCATCGCCGTGTCGAGTTCGCTGAGGAAACCCATGATGTTGACAAGCGGTGCGCGCAGGTCGTGCGTGACGATGTAGGCGAAACGCTGGATTTCCTGATTGGCGCGGATGACTTCCTCCGTGCGTTCGCGAACGCGCGATTCAAGGCCGACGTTGAGGAATTCGACTTCATCGGTCGCCGTCTGCAGGTCGCGCACGTGCTGGACGATGATCAGGATTGCGCCGCCGAGCACAATCAGGATGGCGATCGCGCCGCCGACGGTCACCCATTGCAGATTGCTGGCGGCCGAGAGCTGGGCCTGCACGAGCACCCGCAACCGGTCGTCGGTTTGCTCAAGGTAACCGCCGATGATCGAGCGCACCTTGTCCATGTATTCTCGGCCGGCATCGTCGCGTACGATGGCGATCGCGTCGGTAAGCTTGCCTTCCTTTGCAAGCGCAACGGTGGTCGAGAGCTCGTGCAGCTTGCCTTCAATGGCGGTGTTCAGCGCATCGAGTTGCGACGCGTAGCCAGGTAGCGGCGAAAGGTTGTCAACCAAAGCCTTCCTGCGTTCGGGCAGATCCTTCAGAGCCTTGTCGTATGGCGCGAGATAGCTGAGGTCGTTCGATAGCAGATAGCCGCGCTGGCCGGTTTCGGCGTCCTGCACTGTTGTCAGGAGACCCACGATCGAGCTGCGAACACGGCGCAGCGAGGCCGTCTCCTCGGAGTAATTGTTGTTGGCGCGTACGAGCCAGATGGATGAGCCGACAATGCCGAGGAGAATAAGCACTCCAATGGCAAGCATGATCAGACTGGAACGATAGAAGGCGGCTGTGGAAGTCATCAGGCGTCCGCAATTTCGGTGGGTGCTTACTTCTATACACCGGCATTCGATAAAGATAGCGCCCTTATAGTATGTCATTTTAACAATATGTCCCGCGGCGGCAGGCGCCGCTACGGGAGTGTTGTCTCTTCAACCGTAGGCCTCCGTCAGCTTGGCGATGTCGAGCTTGACCATCGTCATCATCACTTCCGTGACGCGCTTTGCGCGCTCCAGATCCCGACTGGCGATCATGTCGGACAGCACCCGCGGCACGATCTGCCAGCAGAGGCCCCATCGGTCCCGAAGCCAGCCGCATTGCTCCTCCACGCCGCCATTCTGCAGGAAGGCGCTCCATATCCCGTCGATCTCGTCCTGCGTTTCGCATTCGACCGAGATCGAGAAGGCGTGATTGAAGGCATCGAGAGGTCCGGCCTGCATCGCCACGAAATCCTGGTGTCCGAGGTTGAACTCGACGACGATGACGCTGCCCAGAGGGCCGCTCGGCGTTTCGACCGGAAGCACGGTTGTACGTCCCACCGACGAATTCGGAATTGTAGCCACATAGAATTCGACGGCTTGCTTTACATCTTTTTCGAACCACAGGTTCGACGTGACCTTGAGCATGATTTGTCCTCCTCGTTGCTCTTCGGCGAAATGTCCGAACAGCACAAGGACGGTATGGCGCGGCTCGATCCGACAGTGCGGCGGATCATTTCTGCAAATTCGGATGCATCAAACATTTGACGTTTACGCAAACGTCAATATTTTGTAAGAGACTCTCATATGCCGGTCTCGTCCGGCGTGCCGAATTGGAGGAATTCGAACGATGCCAGTCTACAAGGCCCCGGTTAACGACACGCTCTTCGTGCTGAACGACGTGCTCGGCCTGGAACGCTACAACAATCTCCCGGGGTTTGCGGACGCCACGCCTGACATGATCGAGGCGATTTTGAGCGAGGCTGCGAAGGTCGCCGAGGAAGCGCTCTTCCCGCTCAACTATTCCGGTGATCAGCAAGGTTGCGTGCGCCACGAAGACGGATCGGTTTCCGTGCCTGACGGTTTCAAGGGCGGCTACGACGCCTATTGCCAGGGCGGGTGGATCGGGCTTGCCGTTCCCGAGGAATTCGGCGGACAGGGCCTCCCTTACGCACTGCATGCGGCTGTCGGCGAATATACCTCCGCTGCCAACATGTCGCTGATGATGTATCCCGGGCTCACCCAGGGTGCGATCGCGGCGATCCTCGTTCATGGCTCGGACGAGCAGAAGCACACCTATCTGCCGAAGATGGTCTCCGGCGAATGGTCCGGCACGATGAACCTCACCGAGCCGCATTGCGGCACCGATCTCGGCCTGCTGCGTACAAAGGCGGTGCCGCAGGCAGACGGCAGCTACAAACTATCAGGCCAGAAGATCTTCATTTCCGCCGGCGAGCACGACATGACGGACAATATCGTCCATCTGGTGCTGGCGCGCATCGAGGGCGCCCCCGAGGGCACCAAGGGCATTTCGCTGTTCATCGTGCCGAAGTTTATGGTCACGGCCGACGGCGCGGTCGGAGAGCGCAACCAGGTCTCCTGCGGTGCGATCGAGCACAAGATGGGCATTCACGGCAACGCCACCTGCGTCATGAACTATGACGCGGCAACCGGCTTCCTCATTGGCGCCGAGAACAAGGGCCTCAGCGCCATGTTCGTGATGATGAACGAGGCGCGTCTCAGCGTCGGCCTGCAGGGACTGGCAATCTCCGAAATCGCCTACCAGAACGCCGTCAACTATGCCCGCGAGCGCATCCAGGGCCGCTCGCTCTCAGGCCCGAAGGCACCGGAGAAAAAGGCCGACCCGATCATCGTGCATCCGGATATCCGCCGTTCGCTGATGACGATCCGCGCCTTCAACGAAGCCGGTCGCGCCTTCCTGCTCTGGACGGCGTTGAAATCCGACATCGCCCACCGTTCGGCGGACGAGAAGGAGCGACAGACGGCCGACGACATCCTCGGCCTCGTCACCCCGATCCTCAAGGGCGTGCTGACCGACAAGGGCTTCGACCATGCCGTCATGGCCCAGCAGGTCTTCGGTGGCCACGGCTACATCGAAGAGCACGGCATGAGCCAGTATGTGCGCGATGCGCGCATCGCCATGATCTACGAGGGTGCCAACGGTATTCAGGCGCTCGATCTCGTCGGCCGCAAGCTCGGCCAGAACGGCGGCCGCGCCGTCATGGCGCTGTTCAAGGAAATCGGCGATTTCTGCGAGGAGAACCGCAACGACGAACAGATGACCTTCTTCACCAAGAACCTGAAGAAGGGCTTGAACGACGTGCAGGCGGCGACCATGTGGTTCATGCAGCACGCGATGGCGAAACCCGACAATGCCGGCGCCGGCTCGACTGACTACATGCACCTCTTCGGTCTCGTCGTGCTCGGCTACATGTGGGCGAAGATGGCCAAGGCTGCGAACGATGGCCTTGCCGCTGGAGAAACCGATCGCGAAACATTCCTGCGCAACAAGCTGATCACCGGCCGCTTCTTCATGGAGCGGATCATGCCGGAAACGGCGCTGCGCAAGGCCCGGATCGAAACCGGCGCGGAAACGATGATGACCTTGGCCGCCGAGGCCTTTTGAGTTCAACGGCGCCCGCGCCGATAGGGAGATAGAGGAATGACCGAGGTTTTCATTTACGACCACGTGCGCACGCCACGCGGTCGCGGCAAGAAGGACGGCTCGCTGCACGAGGTACCGTCGGTACGCCTTGCGGCCAAGACGCTGGAGGCGATCCGCGACCGCAACGGGCTTGATACGGCCACTGTCGACGACATCGTCATGGGCTGCGTCGATCCTGTCATGGAAGCCGGCGCGGTCATCCCGCGCGGGGCGGCCTTCGAGGCAGGCTATTCGACCAAGGCACCCGGCATGCAGATTTCCCGCTTCTGCGCCTCCGGTCTCGACGCGGTGAATTTCGGCGCGGCGAAGATCGCCCAGGGCGCCGACGACATCGTCATCGCAGGCGGCGTCGAGTCGATGTCGCGCGTCGGTCTCGGCATGTCCGGCGGCGCCTGGTTCATGGACCCGTCGGTGAACTTCCCGGCCTATTTCATGCCGCAGGGCGTCTCCGCCGACCTGATCGCCACCAAGTATGGCTTCTCGCGCGACGACGTCGACGCCTATGCGGTCGAGAGTCAGAAGCGCGCTGCGAATGCCTGGGAGAAGGGGTACTTCAAGAACTCGGTCATCCCAGTCAAGGACCAGAACGGCCTTGTTATCCTTGCCCATGACGAGCACATGCGTCCGGGCACCGACATGCAGGCGCTGGCAGCGCTGAACCCCTCCTTCCAGATGCCGGGCGAGATGGGCGGCTTCGAAGCCGTCGCGATCCAGGCGCATCCCGAGGTCGAGCGCCTCAACTACGTCCACCATGCCGGCAACTCCTCGGGCATCGTCGATGGCGCGGCCGCCGTGCTGCTCGGCTCCAAGGCCGGCGGCGAGAGCATGGGCATCAAGCCCCGCGGCCGCATCAAAGCCTTCGCCAATATCGGCTCCGACCCGGCACTGATGCTGACCGGCCCGGTCGATGTCACCGAAAAGCTTCTGAAGCGCACGGGCATGACGCTTGCCGACATCGACCTCTTCGAGCTCAACGAAGCCTTCGCGGCCGTCGTGCTGCGCTTCATGCAGGCCTTCGAGGTCCCGCACGACCAGATCAACGTCAACGGCGGCGCGATCGCCATGGGCCACCCGCTCGGCGCCACCGGCGCGATGATCCTCGGCACCGTGCTGGACGAGCTGGAGCGCCGCGACCTCAACACCGCGCTCGTCACGCTCTGCATCGGCGCCGGCATGGGCACGGCGACCATCATCGAACGCGTCTGAGGGAGCGTGAGATGCCGATCGACCGTGACGTCTACGAAAATGAACGTAACGAGATCGAACGGCAGTTCGCACAGCACAATCTTGAGAAGGACATGGCGCAGGCTGCCCGCAAAGGACCACCGATCTTGTCGAAGCGGGATGCCGCACGAAGCCGGGTCGCCGGTTGGATCGCGTTGGCCGTACCGATCGGTCTGATCGCCACCCTTTGCTACCTTCTAGGCGCCTTCTGACAGTTTGGGAAATTCAGGGAAGAGGAATCCCACAATGACCACCTACAAGAACTTCATCGTCGAAACCGACGCGGACGGCATCGCCCTTGTCACCTGGGACATGCCCGGCAAATCCATGAACGTCTTCACCGAAGAGGTGATGGACGAGCTCGACGCCATTGTCGATGCCGTGGTTGCCGATAGCGCCACCAAGGGCGCGGTCATCACCTCGGGCAAGTCGAGCTTCTCCGGCGGTGCGGACCTGTCGATGATCAAGTCGATGTTCTCGCTCTACCAGCATGAGAAGGAAACCAACCCCGATGGCGCGGCGCAGAAGCTGTTCGATCTCGTCGGTCGCATGACGGGCCTGTTCCGCAAGATCGAAACATCAGGCAAGCCCTGGGTCTCAGCGATCAACGGCACCTGCATGGGCGGCGCCTTCGAAATGTCGCTTGCCTGCCACGGCCGCGTCGCCTCGAATGCCAAGTCGGTGAAGATCGCGCTGCCCGAGGTCAAGGTCGGCATCTTCCCGGGCGCCGGCGGCACGCAGCGCATCTCGAGGCTTGCCGACGCCCAGTCGGCTCTGCAGATGATGACGACGGGACAGTCGCTGACAGCGGCGCGCGCCAAGGCGATGAACCTCCTGCATCAGGTGGTCGAGCCGGACCAGCTGATCCCGGCGGCCAAGCAGATGATCAAGGACGGCCTCAAGCCAGTCGCCCCTTGGGACGAGAAGGGCTTCAAGGCGCCCGGCGGCGGCATCTGGACGCCTGCGGCAGCGCAGCTCTGGCCGGCAGCCCCCGCGATCCTGCGCCGCGAAACGGCAGGCAACTACCCGGCCGCCCTTGCCATCCTCAAATGCGTCTATGAAGGCCTGCAGGTGCCGTTCGACACCGGCCTCAAGATCGAGCAGCGCTATTTCACCGAGATCCTGCAGACCAACGAAGCCTTCTCGATGATCCGTTCGCTCTTCATCTCCATGCAGGAGCTCGGCAAAGGGGCCCGCCGCCCCGCCGGGATCCCGAAAACGGAGTTGAAGAAAGTGGGCGTCGTCGGCGCCGGTTTCATGGGAGCCTCGATCGCCTATGTGACCGCCGCCGCCGGCATCCCCGTCACCCTCATTGACCGCGACATCGAAGCGGCGACCAAGGGCAAGGGTGTTGGTGAAGGCCTGGTGAAGGACTTGATCGGTAAGGGTCGCCTTACGCAGGACGAAGGTGCGGCGCTGCTGTCGCGCATCCTCCCGTCCGCCGACTATTCTGACCTCAAGGATGCCGATCTCGTCATCGAAGCGGTGTTCGAAGACCGTGAGGTCAAGAAGGCCGTGATCGAGGCGGTTGAAGCCGTATTGCCTGAAGGGGCCATCTTCGCCTCAAACACATCGACCCTGCCGATCACGGGCCTTGCCAGGAACTCCAAGCGGCCCGCCGATTTTGTCGGCGTGCACTTCTTCTCGCCGGTCGAGAAGATGATGCTGACGGAGGTCATTCTTGGCAAGGAGACCGGCGACAAGGCGCTCGCCGTCGCACTCGATTACGTCGCCGCGATCAAGAAGACGCCGATTGTCGTCAACGACACACGCGGCTTCTTCGTCAATCGCTGCGTCTTCCGCTACATCCACGAAGCCTACGACATGCTGATCGAGGGCGTCCCGCCTGCGATGATCGAGAATGCCGCCAAGATGGCGGGCATGCCCGTCGGGCCGCTGTCGCTGAACGACGAAGTGGCGATCGATCTCAGCCAGAAGATCCTGAAGGCCACTGTCGCCGATCTCGGCGAGGCCGCCGTCGATCCCAAGCATATGGCGCTGATCAACAAGATGGTCGACGAACTCGACCGCCGCGGCCGCAAGAACGGCAAGGGCTTCTACGACTATCCGGCGAAACCGGCGAAGAAGTCGCTTTGGCCCGAGCTGAAGACCTTCTACCCGCAGAAGAAGGCTGATGAAGTCGATATCGAAGTGCTGAAGCAGCGCTTCCTCGTCACCATCGCGCTGGAGGCGGCCCGCACCATCGAGGAGGGCATCGTCACCGATCCGCGCGAGGCCGATGTCGGCTCCATCCTCGGCTTCGGCTTCGCCCCTTACACCGGCGGCGTGCTCAGCTACATCGACGGCATGGGCGTGAAGACCTTCGTGGACCTCTGCGAGAAGCTTGCCGCAACCTACGGCGCACACTTCAAGCCGACGGCACTGCTGAAGGACATGGCGGCGAAGGGCGAGACTTTCTACGGCCGCTTCGATCCCTATGCGAAGGAGAAGGCGGCGGCGTGAGCCGCCTTCCTCGACGCGATACCTGGGCCACGGCTATGCCGTGGCGCCTCTCCTGCAGGACAGAGGGCTCAGTCCCGACCGTCGGTAAACTCGACCAGATCCCACAGATTTCCGTAGAGATCCCGGAACACCGCGACGATGCCATAGTCGGCATCCTTCGGCTCGCGCACGAACTCCACGCCCTTTCCCATCAGGCTGCGATAATCGCGCCAGAAGTCGTCCGTCCGCAGGAAAAGGAAAACCCGCCCGCCCGCTTGATCGCCGATGTACTCCTGCTGGTGAGGCGTCGAGGCGCGCGCCAGTAGCAGCGAGGCGCTTCCGTCGCCGGGCGGCTTCACGACAACCCATCGTTTGTCTTGCTCCGGCTGGTAGGTGTCCTCGACGAGGACGAAGCCGAGCTTCTGCACATAGAATTCAATGGCTTCGTCGTAGTCGCGCACGACGATGGCAATATAGGCGAGGCTCTGGTTCATTCGGTTGCGTCACGCTCGTGGTTGGATGCCGGTCATGACTACAACCGCGGCGGTTCGTTGAAAATACCGTACCGCCTGTCTCGACGGCGCTTCCGCTTCAAAGCAGAAAATTTCCCTCGAAGATTGACCGCGCCGCTTTTTGCTGCCAAGATTTCGACAGGAAATCCGCCTTGAGCAATAAGCCGGCATCTGCCGCGCAGCCCCGATGCTGATTGAGGTCTGCCAATGACGACATGCCGCGTGACCCGGTTGGCCGTCGCGCTGATTTCGATAGCGTGCATCATGCGCGAACCCGAGGTCGCACGGGCAGAGCCCGGGGATATCGATGCGGCCTGTCTTTATAGCGGCAACGCTGATGATGGCGCGACGCTCTGCATCCGGAAGGATCACTTCAACGCCGATCTCTGCGAGGTCATCGATCGCTTTGCCACGAGCCGCAACCTGCCCCCGGCCTTCTTCGCGCGGTTGATATGGCGCGAGAGCCTGTTCAGGCCGGAAGCAGTCAGCCCGAAAGGCGCAGAGGGCATTGCGCAGTTCATGCCGGCCACGGCACGGCGCCGCGCGCTGGAAAACAGTTTCGATGTCGTGAAGGCATTGGATGCGTCGTCGCGGTACCTGGACGAACTAAGGATCCGCTTCGGCAACCTCGGCCTCGCGGCCGCAGCTTATAATGCCGGCGAGGCGGGCCTCTCCCGCTTCCTTGCCTCCGGCCGCCTGCCGATCGAAACCCGGGACTATGTCTTTGCAATCACGGGCCATATCGTCGAGGCGTGGCGGGACAATCCGCCGGAAAACGCTGCACCGGCATTGCAGGAGGGAAAGCCGTTTCGCGATGCCTGCATCACGCTTGCCGAGACCAGACAGATGAACGATCCCGTGCTGGCAGGCTCCGCCGACTGGGCGCCCTGGGGCGTGCAGCTCGCGGCGCACTATAATCCTGCCGTCGCCGATCGCCTGTTTCTTGTGTCTCTGGCTAAGCTGCCTGCGCCATTGAACGCTCAGCGCGCGCTCATCGTCCGCCAGCGCGGCGGAAACTTCGGGTATCGACCGCGCTATGCGGCGAGGATCGGCCAGGAAACGCGGGGCGATGCAACAAAGCTCTGTGGCGCCATTCGCGCCGCCGGTGTTCCCTGCACGGTCTTCCGCAATCGTTGATGGCGTATCAATATTCCTAGGAAATTGCGATGATCTCGATTTCCTGCCCGCCGGTCTCGACGGCATCGCCGACCCCCTTGCCGATGAGAAGCCTCGCCACTGGAGACACGAATGAGATCGATCCGGCTTTCGGATCGGCCTCGTCCTCGCCGACGATCCGATAGGTCTGGACACGTCCGTCGTCCCGGCTGAAGGTGACGGTGCTTCCGAACGCGACCACGTCCGAAGTCGTTGGATCGGGCATGAGCTGGGCGGTGCGAAGTCTCGCCGTGAGATAGCGGAGATCACGCATAGGGCCTGCGGTCTGTCGCCGCCGCTCGTTGATGTCCTCGATGAAGCCCGCGGCATCATAGGCCTCGCGCGCTTCTTTCAGCTGGCGCTCGAGCGCATCAAGACCTGCCTTCGTCACAAGGTTGGGGTGGGGCGAAATCGGCCTGTCGGGGAGCAATGTCTCCGACGCGGTTTCCGCACTCTCTTCCTTCACAAAGGCTACGCTCAATCGTCCCACTCCATTCCGATGCAAGAGGCCATCGCTGCCTCGCGGCTGTCGCACGCGCCTTTACACAGCATAAGCCGACTACGAATTTGTGCAACTCGAGAAGCCGAGAGCAATGGGAAATGGTGGCTGTGGACCCCTCCGCGCAGTACCGAGACGGCGCTATTGCCGGCTGAATTCAGGTCGCGACCGCGGGCTTCTCCCGGCTGCTGCGGATTGCCAGCAACCCCGAAATGCTGACGAGAATGATGGCCGTGGCATAGATATCTGTCGTGAGCGTGTAACCGACCGATTTGGCCAGAAACCCCGCCAGGATCGCCGGCAGGCTGAAGGCAAGGTAACTCTGGATGTAGAAGGCCGAAAGCAGTCCTGCCCGTTCCTCCGGCTGTGCGAGCGGCATGATCGTGCCGAGCGCGCCGAGGAAGTTGGTGCCGAAACCGGCACCGGTCAGCAACGTTCCGAGCAGCAGCAAGGCGACGCTGGCGAGGTGGACACCACCCACGACTGTCAGGATGCCGAGCGTGGTTGTGAGTGTTCCTATCACGAGGTTTGCGTTTGCGGTCTTGCCGCGGCGGAGGAAGACGGTGGCGGCGCCCGAGGCCATGAGTGCCGCCACGACAGCACCGCCCGTCAGCGGCGCATGATTGCCTGTCGTGGTCACCACAAGCGACGGAACGAGCGAGAGATAGAAGCCGCCCAACGTCCAGTTGGCAATGTTGATCGGCGTCACCAGGGATAGGGGACGCCTGATCTGCGGCGGGACCGCGATGCTGGGCTTCAGCGCATTCCAGAAGCCTGGGCGCCTTCCGCCCGTCTCCGGCGTTGCCCAGATCGCCAGCGCCTGCACGACGAAGGCGGCCAGCAGCAGGGCATAGACGAGATGCAGCGGAAAGGGGCCATACTGGATGAGCGCGCTGGTGCCGATCGCCCCGATCGCCATCCCGAGAGCGGCGCGATGGAGTTGACGAGCTGGCCTTTGGCACGGTCAACATCGACCAGCGCCGCGCCGATGGAAGCGCCGGCAACCCCGGTGGCGAGGCCCTGGACGATGCGCGCTGCGATCAGCCACCCGGGGCCACTTGCAACGACGAAAAGACCCATCGCGAGGATTTCGATAACAAGGGCGCCGAAGATGACGGGCTTGCGGCCGAGATGATCGGAAATCGAGCCCGCGATCAGCAATGCCCCGAGAAGCGCAAAGGCATAGACGGCAAAGACAAGCGTGATGAGTACAGGCGAGATGGCAAAGCTCTCCTGGTATATGCGGTAAAGGGGAGTGGGTGCCGCGGAAGCACCGAAAAACGTCCCGAGCGTCATCGCGTGGAAGGCGACGGGGTTTTTCGGGGAGTGAGGAGTTTCTCTGGATTTGCGGGAGGACAGCATCTATATTCCCTTAAAGCTAAATCGTTGCGTTTGCGTGATGTAAGCGTGCGTGACTCTAAAAGCAAATTATTTGCGTTAATGGGATGTTCAAAGATTTTGAACGCTCATCGAAACAAGCAGGCAGGTCGGCAATGACGGCAAAGGAAAATCTTCGACCGGGCGGTCGCAGTGCCAGGGTGCAGGCATCGGTGCACAAGGCGGTGCGCACGCTACTGAATGCAATGGACCGCTCCGAGGTCACCATTCCGCTGATTGCGACGGAAGCAGGCGTCACGCCGTCCACCATCTACCGGCGCTGGGGTGACTTGCAGGAATTGCTGGCGGATGTGGCGGTCGAGCGGCTGCGTCCGGACATGCAGCCTGTCGATACCGGCAGCGCAAAGGGCGACCTGCAGGCATGGGCGGAGCAATATGCAGAGGAAATGTCGTCCGGTCCCGGACGCGAAATGATCCGCGACGTCCTCGCCGCCCAGGACAATGCCAACGCCTGCAAGTGTCACGCTTTCACCCGCGAACAGATGGAGCTGATCGGCGTTCGCGCCGCCGAACGCGGCGAAAGTTTTCCGTCTGCCGACGTGCTGATGGATCGAGTCGTGGCCCCGATCCTCTATGGGGTATTGTTCGGTGAGGCGCCGACCAGCAGACGCGTGGATGGCCTCGTCGCGGACGTGATGGCCGAGCGTCCGGCGGCTATTCCGCGGCAGCGCGCTTCTGCGCCGAAATCTGCGTGATATAGGCTCTTAGGGCGGCCGGGCGCACCGGCTTGTGCTGCACGCCAATGCCATGACGCTCGGCATCGACCCGAACCTCAGGCGTGCGGTCCGCCGTGATCACGAGGCCTGGCACGTAGGTGGAGAAGCGCTCCCGAACGGCAAGGATCGCCTCCACCCCGGTTCCGTCGCCAAGGTGATAGTCCGCGATGACAAGATCGGGCGCCCCGCCGACTGAATCCATCTGCGCCAGACCGGCAAGCGAATCCGCCGATTGAACGACGCATCCCCAGCCGCCGATCAATAGTGCCATGCCTTCCAGGATATGCGGTTCGTTGTCGATGCAGAGTACCTTTAGCCCTTGAAGGTTTTGAGCCGTGCGTTCTGTCGGTCGGACCGGAGCCGGTAGGTCGGCGGAACGGGAGGCTTCGCGCGCCATCACGATCCGGAAATCCGTGCCCCGTCCGTGCGTCGATCTGAGTTCGACAGGGTGGTTCAGCACCCTGGCGATACGGTCGACGATCGAAAGCCCGAGCCCTAGACCGGAGGCCGTGCGGGCACCTTCGTCAAGCCGTGCAAACTCCTTGAACACGGTTTTGAACTTCGATGGCGGAATGCCGATGCCGGAATCGACGACCTGGATGACCACATGCTTGCCGCGGCGTCGCGCACCCACGAGGACCTTCCCGCTGATCGTGTATTTTATCGCATTCGAGACGAGGTTCTGGATCAGGCGCCGCAAAAGGTTCGGGTCCGATCGCACCTTCAGCGATGTCGGCATGACCACGAGCTTGAGGTTCTTTTCGCGAGCGATCGGCGCGAAATCGGTGTGAATGCGCTCGAGCAGGTCGGCGAGCGGAACCGTCGTGAGCCGCGGACGCATGGCCCCGGTATCGAGGCGGGATATGTCGAGAACGGCGCCGAGAATGCTTTCGACCGATTCCAGCGCCGAGTCGATGTTGCGAACGATCGCGCTGCTTTCCGATTGCCCCATGCGTTCGACCAGCGCTGACGAGTAGAGGCGCGCGGCATTGAGCGGCTGCAGGATGTCGTGGCCGGCCGCCGCAAAGAAGCGCGTCTTGCCAAGGTTGGCTTCGTCGGCGGTGGCGCGGGCCTCGCCGAGTTCATGGTTCACTCGTGTCAGTTCGGCGGTGCGCTCCGCAACCCGCTGCTCCAGTGTTTCGTTGGCCTGCTTCAGGGCCATGTCGGCGGCAACGCGCTGGGTGATGTCGGTAAAGGTGGCGACGATGCCCTTGTCCGGCATCGCATTCGAGCGCACTTCGATGATGCGCTCGCCGCCGGCCAGAACCAGTGAGAACGGCTTGTCGAGCGTCAGGAAATGCCGAACCGTCTGGCTGACATCGCTGTCGTGCAGATCGCCGCGCTGGCTGAGGATCGCCACGATCTCCGACAGCGGGAAGCCGACCTGTCCGGCAGTCTCCGGCAGATCGAGCAATTGCCGGAAACGACGGTTCCAGATGGTCAGGTGGTTCGAGCTGTCGAAGACGGCAATACCCTGATCCATCTGCGAAAGTGCCGTCTGCAGCATGTCCTGATTATACTGCAACGCTTCGCTCGCCTGATCGAGCAGCCAGGCGGTATCGGCCGATGCATCCTCGACTTTCTGCAGGATGAGAGAGAGGACCAGTCGGGCGGAAGAGGACCCGATCGCGCTGCCGAGCAACTGTTCGGTGAAATGGATGAGCGCCATGTCGGCAGGCTGATCGTCTTCCAGCCGGCGGCCGGAGTTCTGCTGATAGGTTCGAAACGACCGCTCCATCCGCTCTTCGCCGAGGTAGCGGGAAATCGTCGTCTTGAGATCGCCGACGCTGATGCGGGTCTTCCAGCCGCGCGTCGCAAATTGCGACCGCGATTGCCGCTTGACGAAGATGCCCGCCTGGATGCGCTCCAGCGGTCGTGCGTTGCGCGTTACCGATCCGATGACGAAGAATGCGGTGTTGACCAGAAGGCTCATCACCGTGGCATTGACCAGCGGGTCGGCGTTCGGGGCGCTGAAGATAGTGGTGCCGGGAAAGATGAAGCCGAGCACGGCGCTGGCAACCGACGAGTAATCGGGTCCGCCGAGCGAAGGCAGGAACAGCAGGTAGATCCAGATCACGAAGCCGGACGTCAGCCCGAGTATTGCGCCGCGCGCATTGGCGCGACGCCAGATCAAGCCGCCGAACAGCGACGGCGCCATCTGCGCGATGGCGGCAAAGGAAAGCAGCCCGATCGAAGCAAGGCCCGTCGTGCTGTCGGTCGAACGGTAATAGGCATAGCCGAGCAGCAGCACGGCGAAGATCGAGCTGCGCCGGATGTTGAGCAGGGTCTTGGCGAAATCCTCTCGCTGGCCGGTGCGACCGGCGAGCTTGCGATGCAGGAAGATCGGCATCACGATATCGTTCGAGACCATGATCGAAAGCGCCACGGAAGCGACGATCACCATCGCCGTTGCGGCCGAGAAGCCGCCGATGAAAGTCACCAGCGAGACGAGGGGCATGTCGCCGGCGATCGGCAGTGACAGCATGTAAAGATCGGCATTGCCGCTGCCGCCGAACGTCAGCAGCCCCCCGAGCGCCACCGGCAGCACGAACAGATTGATGGCGACGAGGTAGAGCGGAAAGAGAAAGCCGGCCAACCGCAACTCTTTCGGCGTCCTGTTCTCGACCACGGTCACATGAAACTGCCGCGGCAGCATGATGATCGCAAACGCCGACAGCAGCGTCAGCGTAATCCATCGGCTGAGCGGCGTCTGATAGCTGAGCGCCGAGAGCGCCAGCGTGTTGTCAGCAGCCTTGCGCCATAGATCGGCCGGACCGTCGAACAGAAACCAGATCACGCAAATGCCCGCCGTCAACGACGCCACGAGCTTGACGACGGATTCCATCGCGACGGCAAGGATCAGGCCATCCTGATGTTCGGTGGCGTCGGTATGGCGGGTGCCGAACATGATGGCGAAGCACGCGAGAACCAGCGTGACCAGCAGCGGCAGATCGAGGAAATACAGATTTCCGCTACCGATCCCGTAGTCGGATGGGTTGAGCAGCGCCGTGACAGTGCTTGAAACGGATTTCAGCTGCAGCGCGATGTAGGGGATCGCGCCGACAAGCGAGATCAGCGCAACGATCGTCGCGACGGTGGAGTTCTTGCCGTAGCGGGCAGCGATGAAGTCTGCGACCGATGTGAGTTTCTCTGCCTTGGCGAGCTCGATGATCCGCCGCAGCACCGGCATGCCCAATGTGAAGACGAGGATGGGGCCGATATAGATGCCGGTGAATTCGAGCCCGCGCTGGGATGCGAGGCCGACACCGCCGAAATAGGTCCAGGACGTGCAGTAGATGGCGAGGCTGAGTGCATAGACGATCGGCCGGCCGCCCTCCGGCACCCGAAGTGCCGGGTACGGCGATCGCCATGGCTTGCCACTGCAAACAGCAGTAGCAGGTAGCCGAACGCCGACGCGACTATGACCCAACCTGGTAACATTGACCCTCCGCCGGCGCCGCTGCGCCGGTTCTCCCGGATACGTCGATGCTACGGCAATTCCAACCCTTTGAAAATTGGGGGGCGTCTAGGCATTAAGTCAAAGATACCGCAGCGCGGGGCGATATTTGTAATTAGCAATTGAATATTTGCATCGAACATGTAGCTAATAAAAACAATGACCTGTCACTGCAACTGCATCAAAGGGAGACGGATCGGATGCTCAACGAGTTCAAAGCATTTATCGCCCGCGGCAATGTCATGGACCTTGCTGTCGGTGTGATCATTGGTGGTGCGTTTGGCGGCATCGTGAAATCGCTTGTCGACGATATCATCATGCCGATCGTCGGCGCCATTTTCGGCGGCTTCGACTTCTCCAACTATTTCGTCGGCCTGGCGTCCGGCGTGAATGCTCCGACGCTTGCCGCGGCTCGTCAGCAGGGCGCGGTTCTGGCTTACGGCAGCTTCATCACCGTCCTGATCAACTTCCTTATCCTCGCCTGGATCATCTTCTTGATGGTCAAGGGCGTGAACATGATGCAGGCCCAGGTCGAAAAGCAGAAGAAGGCCGCTCCGGAAGCTCCGGCCGCACCGCCTGCCGATGTCGCGCTGCTGACTGAAATCCGCGATCTGCTCGCCAAGCGTCCTCAGGTCTGATGCAAGCTGCCGGCCCCGCCATCGTCGCGGGGCCATCCATCACGGAAATCGATATTGCATCACCGATTGTCATGAGATTTGCGCCGGCAATTGATCTAAGAAGGCGTAAACCGGAGTAATGCATGTCGATCGTAAATAGCCTCAGCCCGCGCGCCATCTCCGCGCCAGAAAGCGGGATCGTCGAAGTCGTCAATTATGCCCGTGGCCGTGAAGGCCTGCTGCCGCTCTGGGTCGGTGAAGGCGATCTTCCAAGCCCTGATTTCGTCAACCGGGCTGCGATGGATGCGCTAGCCGGAGGCGAGACCTTCTACACGTACCAGCGCGGCATTCCCGAACTTCGCCAGGCACTTTCAGCCTACTACGCGCGTCATTTCGGCATCGACCTTCCTGTAGACCATTTCTACGTCACGGGTTCCGGCATGCAGGCGATCCAGATCGCCGTGCAGGCGATGACGTCTCCCGGGGATGAGCTGGTCTACCTGACGCCGGCCTGGCCGAACATCGCGGCAGCACTCGAGATCGCGGGCGCCCGTTCGGTTGGCGTCGAGCTCCGTTTCGAGGCTGGCAAGTGGGCGATCGATCTCGATAGCATCGAAGCGGCTACTACCAACAAGACCCGCGCGCTGTTCATCAATACGCCGTCCAACCCGACAGGCTGGACCGCGACGCGGGAAGACCTCGCCGCCATCCTGGCACTTGCCCGCAAGCACGGTCTCTGGATCATGGCGGACGAGATCTACGCCCGCTATTACTTCCCGGGCGGCCGCGCGCCGTCGTTCCTGGATGTCATGGATGTCGACGACAAGGTGATGTTCGTCAATTCCTTCTCGAAGAACTGGTCGATGACCGGCTGGCGGGTAGGCTGGATCGTCGCTCCGCCGCAGACAGGCCAGGTTATCGAAAATCTTATTCAGTATTCGACGTCAGGCGTCGCGCAGTTCATGCAGCGAGGCGCCGTCGCGGCTCTCAATGAAGGCGACGCTTTCGTTCAGAAGAACATCGAAAAGGCGAAACGGTCGCGCGACATCCTCTGCGATGCGCTGATTGCGACCAATCGAGTCGAGACCCTCAAGCCCGACGGTGCGCTATACGCCTTCCTGAAGATCGACGGCGTCACCGATAGCCGCAAGGCGGCAATAGACATCGTCGACAAGACGGGCGTCGGCCTGGCGCCGGGCACCGCGTTCGGGCCGGGTGGGGAGCTGTTCCTGCGCGCCTGCTTCCTTCGCGATCCGGCTCAGATACAGGTCGCCGCCGATCGGCTGTGCGACTACATTCTGAAGCTTTGATCCGCTCTGACGCATCAAAAACCGCACATTGATAAAATTGTAGGAATGAGGGAAATCCGCTTCTAACCACATCCGGAAACTTAACCGCCGGATAGGCTCGGAACGCCCGTCCGGTAGGAGATTCGGAAAGGAAACAGGCCTCAGATGATCCCCGGATAGAACGGGGAGTACGGATATGGCAATTCTGGTCACGGGCGGCGCCGGCTACATCGGCAGCCACATGGTCTGGACATTGTTGGATGCGGGTGAGGATGTGGTTGTGCTCGATCGGCTCTCCACCGGATTTCGGTGGGCGGTTGCGCCGGCTGCGCGGTTCTATCTCGGCGACGTCGCCGATGCCGCTCTTCTGAAGACGATCTTTATCGAGAACGATATCGAAGCCATCATTCACTTCGCCGGCTTGGCCGTCGTGCCTGTTTCAGTCACTGACCCCCTCGCTTATTACGACAACAACTCCGGCAAGACACGCGCCTTGCTGAGTGCCGCCGTCAGCGCCGGCGTGCGCCACTTCGTCTTTTCCTCGACCGCTGCCGTCTACGGGCCGCAGAAAACGTCCGAGCCCGTCAAGGAAGACGCATCGCTCAATCCGGAGAACCCTTACGGCCAGTCAAAGCTGATGACCGAATTCATGCTTCGCGACTGCGCTTCGGCCTATGATTTCAACTATGTGGCGCTGCGCTACTTCAACGTCGCGGGAGCCGATCCCGAAGGACGCAGCGGTCAGTCGACCGCCGGAGCAACGCATCTGATCAAGGTTGCCTGCGAGGCGGCGTTGGGCAAGCGCGACAGCGTCCATGTCTACGGCTTCGATTATCCGACGCACGACGGAACCGGTGTCCGGGACTATATCCACGTCAGCGACCTGACGGCGGCACACCTGAAGGCGCTGCAGCACCTGCGCCGTGGCAAGGGCTCGCTGGTCGCGAACTGCGGCTACGGAACGGGCTATTCCGTGCTCGACGTGTTGAACATGGTGACGCGTCTCCATGGATACTCCTTCAAGATCCATATGGCTCAGCGTCGCCCCGGTGACTCCTCAAGCGTCGTTGCCGATGCGGCCTTGGCGCGTCGCGTGCTGGAGTGGGAGCCTCGATGCGACTCTCTCGAGACGATCGTGCGCAGCGCGCTTGATTGGGAGCTCTTCCTGATGAACCGCAATGTCGAGGATCTTCACGGCATCCGCCGTGCGCTCGCCGCGGCGTCGTTCTGAGCGGTCGATCGTCCCCCGTTCTGCATCGCCGGGCATCGACTAAATCGCTGAATGCTATAGATTTATAGCCGGGCTACCCAACCGCTCCTGTCGGTCGATTGGAGCGAAGTCTGTCGGCCCGGATATTCGGCGAATGTTTCGGGAGGCACCATGCACGACAAGACCGACCAGCACGACGTTCTCCTCGAACGGCGCGGAACGGCGGGCATCATTCGCCTCAATCGTGCCCGTGCGTTGAACAGCCTTACGCTCGATATGGTTCGTACCGTCGCCGCAGCGCTCGATGCATTTGCCGCCGATCCCGCGGTCGCAACCGTCGTCGTCATGGGAGAGGGGGAGCGCGGCTTCTGTGCCGGCGGCGACATCCGTGCCCTGCACGAAAGCGGACGAACGGGTACCCCGCTGGCGGAGAACTTCTGGCGCGACGAGTTTCGTCTGAACCACCGCATCGCGACCTACGAGAAGCCCTACGTGGCGCTGATGGACGGGATCACGATGGGAGGAGGCGTCGGCCTCTCCTCGCACGGCCGTCATAGGGTCGTGACCGAGCGCACACGATTTGCGATGCCGGAAACGGGGATAGGCTATTTCCCCGATGTCGGCGCGACCTGGCTGCTGGCGCACGCCCCTGCCGAGATCGGCACCTGGATGGGATTGACGGGGCTCGAAGTCGGGCCTGCCGACGTCATTCACGCCGGCCTTGCCGATGTGCAGGTAGCGTCGTTTCAATTGCCCGAACTGATCGAGACGCTTGCGGAACTTCCGCGCGGAGCAGTTTCGCGAGACGTCGACAGTGTCCTCAAGAACCTCGGGACCGATCCGGGGAAGGGGCCGCTCAGAACCAATCATGACGTGATCGAACGCACTTTCCGGCTGAACAGCGTGCGCGCCATAGCGGAAGCGCTCCATGCCGACGGTTCGGATTTCGCCGACAAAACGCTGCACGCCATGTCCACGCGATCGCCGACGAGCCTCGTTCTGACGCTGCGCCTTCTGCGTGAGGGCAAGCAGAGTAGGAGCCTTGCGGAGTGCCTGCGCCGCGAGTTCAGTGCCTGCCTGCAGATACTGAAGTCACCCGATTTCTACGAAGGCATACGAGCGGCCGTAATCGACAAGGACAGGAATCCCAGCTGGTCGCCGGCAAGACTCGATGAGGTCAAGGCCGAAACGATCGACGCGTTTTTCCAACCCGTCGACATCCCGCTGTCGCTGTAGGCCCCTCGATCGATTGCCTGTCGCCTACATTGGAAAGTCGGGGATGATCTCGCGGCGGGTCAGCTTGAGCGTCCTGTCAGGTTGCAGGATGTAGGTCTCCAAGACCTTGCTGCCGGTCTGATCGTAGAACGAGTTGTGAATCACGCTGCCCGGCGGTGATTTGGTGAGCTTGGTGCGTGGCTGCCCATTATAGGTGATGCTGCCGGGGATCGGCTTGACCTCTTCGGTTTCGCCGGTCGTGCAGCCTGCCAGAACGGCGGCCGCCATGAGAATCGAAAGCAGCGTTTTCATCGTATTCATCCAGGTTGCGCGCCGTACTCCGTAATATGGCACCGCTCTCAAGAGCGCCAAGAGGCAGCGGATCATTCTGTCCAAAATACCGGTGCTGGATCATGAATATGAGAACATGCTTATATTGCGTAGGCGGCTTCATACCTTTTCATAGTGTCGCTCCCGGCCGCAATACTCCATCCTCAAAAGAGAAGAGCGTTTGAATATGCAAAAGAGGTAATGGACGAGGGAACTAAACTTGGCATTTCTCAGTTAATGTTGCGGTCAAACAAAGGAGAAGTGCATGAAACGCCTCCTTCAGCTGGGAATACCTGCCTTCGCCACGGCCATCGCAGCCTTCACGCTTCCGGCATCCGCCTCGCTAGAATTCTCCAGCGACTACTCCGCGATCCAGCGCGATGACGTCGTACTCGCGCAATACGCAGGCCCAGTTTCCTGTGTGCCGCAGGGTGCCCATTACGTCCCGTCGTTCATTCGAGCAATGGACGGAACGATCATTGGCGTCGGCTATATCGAGGTCGAAAGCACGGCGTCGGAGTGCTGATTGTTTGCCGGTCGTTAACCATTGGCTGACGGCACTTGCGCGCCATTGCGTCGAAGCCGCCATGGTTCTTCCGCGTTTAGCTAAATCATTGGATTTTGAGAGAGAACCGACGAGGCTCGTCTGCTGGTTAGAGCAGAGGGTGACGAGCCTCTGACCATCATCATGATGGCTGAGTTCGTTCTAGCGACCTCGGGCTCGTGGAGACAATGCCCAATTTTGGGGTGTGAACCATTGCATTCCGCGACGGTTAAACGAAAATAAACCATCGACCTGTTTCGATACAGTTTGAACGAAAACAGACGGTTCTGCAGCGCAAAGAAGCTGTGACTAATGAAGCGAGAGCTTTGCTTCCTCAGCCGCTGCAACGAATTCAGCGCGCGCTTCCTCCAAGGTCTTACGGCCATCAAGTGCGGCACGGCATGTGCTGCGAGCCTTCAGATACCTCAGGCCGCGCACGCTTGGCCAAAATTCCGACAGGCACTTCAATGCATCGAACGGCCCGGACACGGTATGTGCACCGACGGTCTCGAAGCCCACGCGGATCGGGTCGTTCCATTTTTCGTTTGCCATCGGCGAACTCCTCCATTTGTTCACGCCTGAGATGCGCGGCGCGCTCGCTCCTCCTGCGAACAAGTGCGCAGGGGTATTTTAGCGACAATTCAAAAACCCGCAAATGGGAAATGTTCGCTGTGGATTGTGGGAAACAGGCCTCCCCCTATCAGTTCGGGAGAGGCCTTCGAGATCAATCGCAGACGCGCGTGGTTCTGGTCACGACGCGTCCATGCTCGTGATAGCGGACGGTCTTGGTCCGGCAATCGTAACGAACCGGGCGATGGCGGTACCAGTCGCGCGAATGATAGTATCTGTCCGAATGACCATAGTACGGGCGATGATGATAGCCGGGCTGGCCGACGGTAACGCTGAAGCTGTCGGCAAAGGATGGTGCCGCTGTCGCTGCGAGCGAGCCGATGGCGATGACGGCTGCGGTAATTAGCTTTCTCATTTGGACCTCCGTTATGTAGCCCTGGTTCAACGCATCAGTTGCGTGATTGTTTCCAGGATAGACGGACGGCCATGAACCTAAGCTGATGGTCTCGTTCATGAAACGGTCATTTTAGGAGACGGAGAGATGCCAGCGTGGGCCGGCCTCTTGCGCGAAATCTGCGCGCGCGACGGAGCGAACGGCAGCCCGGAGGGCTGTTATCGCGTCGATTTTTTTAGAAAGAAAACTGGTGCTGCCGAGTGGGATTGAACCACCGACCTCACCCTTACCAAGGGTGTGCTCTACCACTGAGCTACGGCAGCAGGTGCGACGCGCAACCGAAGCGGCTGCATTGCGTGAACGGGGCGGCTATTGCCACAGCTTTTGCATGAGCGCAAGCTTCAATTTCCATTCTCGTGCAGAATAAACGTATCCACTTTTGGATCCGCGCGAATTCGGTTAAGTCTCCGGCATGAGCGAAGATACTGAAAACAGCCAGCACAGCCGCAAAGCGGAGATCGAACGCCAGGCGAAACTGCGCCGTGAAAGGGCTGCCGAAAAACTTCGGGAAAACCTCTCCCGCAGAAAACAGCAGACCCGCGCCCGCCGATCAGGGCAGGCCGATGAGACGAATGGGCTTCCTGCCGCAAAAATGGACGAATCGTAATGTTCGGTTCACGGCGAATTGAAGCCCCCGCTAATTTCGTCTAAACACCCGCATCCTTTTAAAGACAGCCTTTCGGAAAGGCGGGCATTGCCCGTAAGCGCACATGGATCGTATCAGAATTGTCGGCGGTAATGAGCTTAACGGCATCATTCCGATTTCCGGCGCCAAGAATGCCGCCCTGCCGTTGATGATTGCGTCGCTGCTCACCAGCGATACCCTGACGCTCGAAAACGTGCCGCATCTGGCCGACGTCGAGCAGTTGCTGCGTATCCTCGGCAATCACGGTGTCGACGTGTCGGTCAACGGTCGTCGCGAACGCCAGGAAGATAGTTACTCCCGCACCATCCACTTCACCTGCCGTACCATCGTCGATACCACCGCTCCCTACGAGCTGGTCTCGAAGATGCGCGCTTCCTTCTGGGTCATCGGTCCGCTCTTGGCGCGTGAAGGCCAGTGCAGAGTCTCGCTGCCTGGCGGTTGCGCCATCGGCACGCGTCCGGTCGATCTTTTCCTCGAAGGTTTGACGGCGCTCGGCGCCAACCTCGAGATCGACGGTGGCTACGTCAATGCAACCGCTCCCAGGGGCGGCTTGATCGGCGCGAAATACACCTTCCCGAAGGTGTCCGTCGGTGCCACCCACGTAATGATGATGGCGGCAACGCTTGCCCGCGGCACGACCGTCATCGGCAATGCTGCCCGCGAGCCTGAAGTGGTTGATCTCGCCAACTGCCTGATTGCCATGGGTGCCAAGATCTCCGGCGCAGGCACAAGCACGATCACGATCGAAGGCGTTACCTCGCTCTCGGGTGCGCGCCACCGCGTTCTGCCCGACCGCATCGAGACCGGCACTTACGCAATGGCCGTTGCCATGACCGGCGGCGACGTCGTTCTCGAGAACACCGACATAGCTTTGCTCGACACCGCACTGGAAACACTGCGCCGTGCCGGCGCGGAGGTTTCGGCGACCAACAACGGCATGCGCATCCGTCGCAACGGCGCTGGCATCAAGCCCGTCGATGTCGTCACGGATCCGTTCCCGGGCTTCCCGACCGACCTGCAGGCACAGTTCATGGCGCTCATGACCCGCTCGACGGGCGTGTCGCACATCACCGAGACCATTTTCGAAAACCGCTTCATGCACGTTCAGGAGCTGGCCCGCCTCGGCGCGAAGATTTCGCTTTCGGGCCAGACGGCCAAGATCGAAGGTGTTTCCCGCCTGAAGGGCGCGCCTGTCATGGCCACCGATCTGCGCGCTTCGGTTTCGTTGGTCATCGCCGGCCTTGCCGCCGAAGGCGAGACGATGGTGTCGCGTGTCTATCATCTCGATCGCGGCTTTGAGCGTCTCGAAGAGAAGCTCACCCGCTGCGGCGCGATCGTCGAACGCGTCAGCGAGTAAGCGAAGGTCTTCCTTCGCCTTTGATCTTGGTTGCGCATTGCGTTTGCGCGCCTTATGTCCCTTGTCTGACGGCATCGCCAATCCTGGCGATGCCCATGCGACAAGGGATGCAGCCTGAATGACCGACCTGAAGCTTGTGGCGCTCGATAGCGAAGATCTGGCCGTCGTTTCTGCGCACATGCAGGACAGCGTTTTCAAGGTTGCAGACATCGCCTGGTCGCCACGCGACGAGCAGTTCTCGATCGCCGCCAATCGGTTCGTCTGGGAAGAAGCCGGAAAGAAGCGGAAGGGTTTCGAGCGCCGTCGCGCCGCTCTCGCCTTCAAACGCGTCATCGCCGTTCGCTCCGTCGGCATCGACCAGAAGAACCGTGACGAAGTCCTGTCGCTGCTCGCCATCAGGTTCGAGCAGAAGGGCGATGGGCCTGATGGCACGATCGAACTGGCTCTTGCCGGCACGGCAACCATTGCCCTCGACGTCGAATGCATTGAAGTTCAGCTTGCGGATATCGGCGGAGCATGGGAAACCGGCTCCAAGCCGCGCCATCCAGGCGCGTAATCTGCATCGATCGGCATACGAAAAGGAATATCGGCGTTGGCACTCTGGCTTGATCAGCAATCCGAAGGCTTCGAGCGGCAGTTTGCCGCCTTCCTGACGACGAAGCGGGAAGTCTCGGAAGACGTGAATACGGTCGTGCGCGCCATCATCGATGATGTCCGCCTGCGCGGCGACGCCGCCCTTGCCAAATATTCGAAGAAGTTCGACGGCATCGATTTCGCGACGACGCCGATGCGTGTCAGTGAAGCGGAAATCGATGCTGCTGTCGAGGCGGTGCCCGCCGAAGTTCTCGGAGCCCTCAAGGTTGCCGCCGTGCGCATCGAGTCGCACCATCGCCGGCAGTTGCCGAAGGATGATATCTACGAGGACGACATGGGTGTCGGCCTCGGATCCCGCTGGACAGCGATCGAGGCTGTCGGTCTCTATGTCCCAGGCGGCACTGCAAGCTACCCGAGTTCGGTCCTGATGAATGCCGTGCCGGCGAAGGTCGCAGGCGTCGATCGTATCGTCATCGCTGTTCCGGCGACCGGTGGCGCGGTCAATCCGGCGGTACTGGCCGCGGCAAAGCTTGCGGGCGTCACCGAGATTTATCGCATCGGCGGTGCTCAGGCGATCGCCGCCCTTGCTTATGGCACTGAAACGATCGCCCCGGTCGCCAAGATCACCGGCCCCGGCAACGCCTATGTGGCGGCTGCAAAGCGCCATGTCTTCGGTACTGTCGGCATCGACATGATCGCCGGGCCGTCAGAGGTCCTGGTCATTGCCGACAAGGACAACAATCCGGATTGGATCGCCGCCGACCTGCTCGCGCAGGCGGAGCATGATGCTGGCGCACAATCCATCCTGATGACTGACGATGCCGAGTTCGGCCGGTTGGTCGAAGCCGCTGTCGAACGGCAGCTGAAGACCCTCAACCGCGCGGATACGGCCGCTGCGAGCTGGCGTGATTTCGGCGCTGTCATTCTCGTCAGCAACTTCAAGGATGCCATCCCGCTCGCCAATCGCATCGCGCCGGAGCATCTGGAACTGGCTGTTGCCGATCCGGACGCGCTTCTCGATCGTGTTCGCAATGCCGGCGCGATCTTTGTCGGCGCGCATACGCCGGAGGTGATCGGCGATTATATCGGCGGCTCGAACCACGTGCTACCGACGGCGCGCTCGGCTCGCTTCTCCTCCGGCCTTTCCGTCCTCGATTTCGTCAAGCGCACCTCGATCCTGCGCCTCGGTCCCGAGCAGCTTCGCACGCTCGGACCGGCCGCGATCGCGCTTGCCGTCTCCGAGGGCCTCGACGCGCATGCACGGTCGGTCGCGATCCGTCTCAATCTGGAAAGGTAAGGGATGGCGGCGGGCGATTACCGGCTTTGCGACGTCGTTCTTGACGACACCATCGGCCGATCGACGCCCGATGTCGAGCATGAGCGCGCCGTCGCCATCTTCGACCTCATCGAGGAAAACAGTTTCACGCCGCTGGGTCACGCCGGCGGCCCCTACCGTCTCAACATCTCGCTGGCGAATGCCAAGCTCGTCTTCTCCATCACGACCGAGGGCGGCGAGGCGGTCGCCACGCATATCCTCTCGCTGACCCCGTTCCGCCGGATCGTGAAGGACTACTTCATGATCTGCGAAAGCTACTACGAAGCGATCCGTTCGGCGTCGCCGAGCCGCATCGAAGCGATCGACATGGGTCGGCGCGGCATTCACAACGAGGGTTCGCAGACGCTGAAGGATAGGCTGAACGGCAAGATCGACGTCGATTTCGATACCGCCCGGCGGCTCTTCACGCTGGTCTGCGTGCTTTACTGGCGCGGATGACAGCGATGGAACCGGAAGCCGAAAGACGCGAGGGGATACGACCGGGCGCGGTTCTCTTCATGTGCGGCATGAATGCCATCCGCTCGCCGATGGCCGAAGCATTGGCGCGTCATCTTCTGCCTAGAAACACCTATATACGCTCGGCAGGTGTCCGCGCCGGCGAGCGTGATCCCTTCGTCGATGTAGTGCTCGATGAAATTGGTCTGTCTCTCGGGCGTCATCATCCGCATACGCTGGAGGAGCTCGAGGATGACTACTTCGATCTCATCATCACGCTGTCTCCGCAGGCCCATCATGCGGCGCTGGAGCTGACGCGGTCGAACGCGGTCGACGTGGTCTACTGGCCGACGATGGACCCGACCGTCGCGCAAGGCACGCGCGAGCAGATTCTGGACAGCTACCGGGAGGTCCGCGACCATCTGCGCGATCTCATCGAGAGCCGGCTACTCAACAGAAATGGTATTGCCGCGCAATCGGCGTGAAACAAATAACGGAAAGCCAATCAACGAGGTTCACAAACCCCCGCTGATTGTGTAGTTTCCGCCCAAATTTTGGCGCGGCTACCGCCGCCAATTCAACCTGTAGGAAGAAAACCCTTATATGCCTAAAGAAGAAGTCCTCGAATTTCCGGGTATCGTCACCGAACTTCTGCCGAATGCGACGTTCCGCGTGAAGCTCGAAAACGAGCACGAGATCATCGCCCACACGGCAGGCCGCATGCGCAAGAACCGCATCCGTGTTCTGGCGGGCGACAAGGTGCTCGTGGAAATGACGCCGTACGACCTCACCAAGGGCCGCATCACCTACCGTTTCAAGTAAACGCGGACCGAAAGCTCAGGGCTTTCGCCTTCATTCGCCCGGTGGTCGAGGTTTCATGGCGCTCAAATACAAGCTCATTTTGGCTTCCGGCTCGCCCCGTCGGGTCGATCTGCTGAACCAGGCGGGCATCGAACCATCGCGCCTGATGCCGATGGATATCGACGAGGCGCCGAAGAAGTCCGAGCATCCACGGTCTCTGGCGCGCCGCCTTTCGACCGAAAAGGCCGAAGCGGCGCTGGCGGCGATCAAGGGCGACATGACCTGGAAGGGCAGCTATATCCTGGCCGCCGACACGGTCGTCGCCGTTGGGCGGCGTATCCTCGGCAAGGCCGAGTTCGCGGACGAAGCGTCCGCGTCGCTCTACCTGCTCTCCGGACGCAGTCACTGGGTCTACACGGGCGTCTGTCTGATAACGCCGGATCGCAAGGTCCGTCAGAAGATCGTCGAGACCAAGGTGCGGTTCAAGCGGCTGTCCGGTTTCGAGATCGAGAACTACCTGGCGTCAGGCCAGTGGCGCGGCAAGGCCGGCGCTTACGGTATCCAGGGGCTGGCCGGCACGTTCGTGCAGAAGATGGTCGGTTCCTATACCAACGTCGTCGGTTTGCCGCTTTACGAGACCATTTTGCTTCTGACCGGCGAGGGCTTCGACGTCCACAGCCGGTGGCCCGAGGCTTGAAGCCGGCGGGTCGAAAACCCGAAGGATGAACCATGCCCGATGAAACCAGGCAGAGCGCCAAGATCGAACCGCTGCGCAAGGCGCGCCCATGCCCGGAGTGCAGCACGCCCTCGCAGCGCGAGCACTATCCTTTCTGCTCGAACCGTTGCCGAGAAATCGATCTTGCGCGCTGGTTGAAAGGTTCCTACGCAATACCTGTTGCGGAAGATGAGACGAAAGCCGAGTACCCCGACGAGAACTGATCATGTTTCCCACTCGGGAAGCCGTTCAATTCGTTCAGTAATTCGGAAAATTCACAGGCCCGTCAAAAAACTCTCATTTGGCGCTTGCCATGGCCGAACAAGATGTTATAACCCCGCTCGCTTCCGGGGAAAACCAAACCCCCGCAGCTCTCAAGTACGAGAGATGTGCCGAAGCAGGAATGCCCAGATAGCTCAGTTGGTAGAGCAGCGGATTGAAAATCCGCGTGTCCGTGGTTCAAATCCGCGTCTGGGCACCACTACCTTAGATCCGATTTTCTGAGCAGATTTCTTATCTTCCGGTGTTCTCATTGTGAGTTCAATCGCGGTTTGCGTGATTTGCCGTCGCCCCCGCTGGACTCCGGCCGGTGCAAGCCTGTAGGTGCTGGGGGATGGTTCATCTGGCGGCGGATTCGGAGCGGCAACGACATGGCTAAGAAGCAGAAGATCGAGCATTCGGAACTGTCCGGCGAGTTCACCGATGACGATGTCACTGTGCTGGTCGATATCTCCCGTCCGGCCGGAACCAACGGCGACTGGAAGCTCGAAGTCGTGACGCAGGACGAGGATCTGATCGAGTGGGAAGAGGGTTTTGCGACCGATCGCGAAGCCTTCGACGAGTTTCTGGCAACCGTCGAACGCGAAGGCATCCGGACCTTTCTTGAAGACACGGATCCGTCGATCCACTAACTTCTCCTGGTGAAATGTCGCTCTATAGACAGAAAATGTCGTATATGATAAATCGCGAAAATAATACGAAACTAAAGTGAGCGACTTCGAAGATTAGTGCGCGAAAAACGCGCCGGGAACAGCCAAATGAAAGCGTCGGAATACAGAGCCGCTATTGCAGTGGTCGGACTGACTGCTGCCGCCGTGGAAAAGCTGTTCGGTGTGGACCAGCTGACCAGCCGCCGTTGGGCGTCCGGTGAGCTGGAGGTTCCGCGCGCTGTTTCGCTGTGCCTGCTTCTCATGGCATCTCACAACACGTCGGTTGTACAGGCGCAGATACTGGCGGATGGGGCTGATGACTCCCTGGTCGGCTATCTCGCCGCCGGTCACGCCGCCTGATCGTCTCAGGCGGCTGACGTCTTCGCCATCTGTCTCAGGACATCCAGTAGAGCCCTAGCGTCGTCATTGGCCGCCAGCGTCTGCAGGCGTTCCTCCGCGAGGCAGATGATTGCTTGCAGGCACTCCCGCTCGCCCCAGGTGGCAGCCGTCGACGCCGCCACGAGATCCTCAAACGCAAATTGCATGGCGTCCTGGCAGCGGATATCCCGATCCGGATCGTCGTCGGTGACAAACGGCTTGTAGATGTCTCTCATCTCATGCCCCGCATATTGGCTGTGGCATCATCATAGCAGCTTGGTCTTAATGAAGTCCTGACGGAACGAGGGATGTGTCATCAAAACGCACAGTAAGAGCGACATCGGTGGATAACTGGTCTCCATTCTCATCGGGGCGATACAATGGTAATACTGTCCCTCCCAAAGAGGAGGGGAAAAACTATGCCACGGATCGCACAGCTATATTTCAAGACGGCAATCCTGTTTCTTATCCTTGGGATAGGAATGGGTCTGAACATGGCCATTTCACAGGACCACAGCGTCATCGGGGCGCACGCACACTGTAATCTGCTGGGCTGGGTGACGATGGCGATCTTCGGGGGATATCATGCGCTCAATCCGCGCAAGGCCGAGCGGCGGCTCGCCATGATCCAGTACTATGTCTACACGGCCGGCCTCGTGCTGATGATCCCGAGCCTCTATATGTTCCTGCTCGGGAACATGGCAATGGAACCCGTCGTGGCGGTCGCGTCCATCATAACGTTCATCGGCGTCCTGCTCTTCGCCGTCATCATCTTCACGGGCGAACAGGTCGCCGTGACGCCGTCTGCGCAGTCCTATCGCTGAAGCGAGTGCCGATATGTATGACCCGGCAGGCCCGCATAGGCGGGTCGGTCGGGTTTTGCCTAGTGGATGACCTGGATGCGGATCTGCTCACTGACGGCGTAGGAATGACAATCGCTCGCTGCATCGCCGACGAAAATTACATCTCCGTCGGAATCGAACAAACCCCAGCAGGGCTCGTCATCGACAAAGACCTTCCGGATGTAACCGAAGGGTTCGGCATCGATGATGATGGTGGGTGCAACAGCAACGGTCTCAAGTGCTCGCATGGATAACTCCAATGAGTCATTTCTGTTTTAGTGCATTCGCATATTGCATCCCGAAGCTGACCCGGAGCTATCCCGAAAAATAGGGATGGGAAACTGACCTTGACCATCGCGCGTCTGCGCGAATCGATTCGACGCGCAAAACGCCTGTCGATACCGGAGGAAGTACGTTGCAGTGGTGGCAGGAAGATCCTATCTAACGTCCTGATTGTCGTAAGAGGTTCTCCATGGCCGATTTGAAGGTTCGCACTCGTCCCGTTGGCGCAACGGCTGTTCTCGGCCGCACGGGTTTTCCACATGTTACATCGGCGACGAAGGGCGAAATCGACATCGTCACCGGCCCCTCACAGCCGGGATTCAATCCCCTCGATCTCCTCTATTCGTCCCTGTCCGCCTGCCTCGTGCTGAGCGCGCGCATGGCCGCAAGCCAGTTCGGCGTTCTCGACAAGATCACCGAGATCACCGCTGACGTTACGGGTGAGAAGGCGACCGAAGGTCTATCCCGGGTACAGAAGTTCAACATCGCCTTCGCCATCAAGGGCGATCTCGATGACGAGATGCGTTCGAAAATCGCCCACGCGGCGGAAGATGAAATCTGCACGGTCAGCAACACGATCCGCGGCAATCCCGAATTTTCCACCGTGGTCTCGGGCTAGAACCTCGACCGACTGATGCCTATCGGTCGCGCGTGGCGGAATAGCGCCGCGCCTGTCGCTCTTCGGCTATCATCGCCCAGTCGTATCTGCTACTCGGCTGCAACTGGCGTCGCTGCGATCGAGGCGGCGCGGAAAGCACCGAAAGCATGTCTCAAGCCGTTTCCGCCGCATCCCCGTCGTCTCCATCCAACCGTTTCGCTCTGGCCGCCCTCATTCTCGGCGGCGCCGCGATTGGCGGTTCGCCGATCTTCGTGCGTCTGTCGGAGGTCGGGCCGATGGCGACCGCCTTCTGGCGTGTGGCGCTTGCGCTCATTCCGATCTTCGCCTTTTCTCTGATCAGAGGCGGGAAGGATGCGGGACCGAAGCCCGCTAACCTGACGGATTGCGGTCTGCTCGTGCTTCCCGGCGTCATTCTGGCGATGGATCTCGCCGCCTGGCATCTCTCCATCACCATGACATCGGTCGCGAACGCCACGTTGCTCGCCAATCTGGCGCCCGTGTTCGTGACGGTAATCGGGTTGCTGTTCTTCCGCGCCTCGGTTAGCCGGATCTTCGTTATCGGCCTTGCCCTTGCCCTTGCCGGCGTCGTCATCCTCAAAGGCGGGCCGTCCGCTCTCGGAAACGGCGACCTGCGCGGCGATGGGGTCGCGATCATCGCAGCAGTTTTCTATGCGGGTTACATTCTCTCGATCGGTCGCCTGCGAAGCCGTTTCGACACCATCCGCATCATGCTCTGGAGCACGGCGTCAGCGGCAGTCTGCGTATTTCCGCTCGGCTTCTTCTTCGAAGATCACATGCTGCCGGCGACGGCCTACGGCTGGTCCATAGTTTTTGGCTTGGCGTTCATAAGCCACGCCAGCGGCCAGGTGGCGATCGCCTACGCTCTTGCCTACCTGCCGGCTGCATTCTCGTCGCTGACGCTGTTGCTGCAGCCCGTCGTCGCCGCCATCCTTGCGTGGATCCTGCTCAGCGAGCCGATCGGTCTCATGCAGGCGCTCGGCGGCGTCGTCGTGCTCGCCGGGATCATGATCGCCCGGCGAGGCTGATTGCGATCAGGCGACCGCCCGTGTCTGCATGCGCCGTGCGTCGAGAATGGCCAGCGCCTCGTCGACAGTCGCTGCCAGCTCCGCCTTTTCCGTGTTGCAGGTATTCCAGGCTTCGATGAAGCTGCTGGTCTTGCCGTAGCTGTTGTCGAGCACGCAATGGTCCGCGCCGATCAGCACGCACATGATATGGCCGTGCATGCGGTCGGTTATGACCTGCCGTGCCGAGCCGAGCAGCGCCACACCGCGGTCGAAGCGCTGCTGCGCGCGCTCGCGGTAGGCGAGTTCCGTCATGCGGGCGCGGCCGCCGATCTTGCCGGACAGCAGGCCCTTCAGGATTGCCGCGTGCTTGGTCTGCTTCTGGAAATCGGCGGGCTCATCCGGCCAATCCGACTTCACCGTTCCCGGGCGCTGTGTCGCCGCTGTCAGGTCCTGCGGCGTGCCGACTTCCTGGTCTTCGCGCAGGTTCAAGAGCAGCTCATGCTGAGGCACCGGCTTGGCGACCGGACCGATGCAGAAGGCCATGTCGGGGCACAGACGCGTCTCGCACTGGAACCAGCGCTGCGCAAACGCCAGGCTCTTCTTGTCGCGCACGAGCAGCGTGAACTGGCCATGCTTCTCGATCGCGCGCGCCGTGCTGTCGACGTTGGCCTGATCCTTGAAATGGATGGTCTGCGGCAGCTGCACGATCGGCCGTCCCTTATGCCGCTCCAGCATGTTCTCGCGGAACAGGCGGTAGCCCGCCCAGATGTCACCGAAGTTGCCGCCGCCATGCAGAAAGATCCGGCCGTCGCCAATGGCGCCGAGCATGCGGTCCTCGTCGAAGGTCGGGATTTCGGTCACATAGGACGGGCGCGAGCGCTTCTTGTCGAAATATGCAAGTTCACCCAGCCAGATCGCGCTGTCGCCGATATTGTAGTGGTTCGGAAAGTCGAGCAGCGCATAACGCTCCGAGGGGTCGAAAACGTCCGCCAGGTTCTTCTCGATCACGCCCTGCAGGCGGTTGATGATCGTCAGGTTAGATTCCATTGAAGGCTCCTTGTTTTAGGGACAAGAGGTCCGAAAGTAGTGCGCGGGCTCAGGCCTGCGCGTGTTTGCGAAACGGATTGAGCGACATTGCAAGCGCGATGTAGGGGCGGATGACCGACCGGCCGAAGATCGGCAGGAAGGCCAGATAGATCACCGCGCCGAGGCCGATGCTGAGGCCGAGCGACAGCCAGCGGTTCTGGATATGCTCGACGATGACAGGATGAGCGAGCCAGACGCCGGCGGCCATCAGAAGCGAACCGCAGAGCGGCAGCGCCACGGCCTTCAGCGTGCTCATCGCATCGATGCTGGCGAAGCGGGCCAGCACATATTGCTGGTAGGGCAGCGTCAGCCAGGCTCGCAGCGTATAGCCTGCCGCGACGGCAACCACGCCGTAGGGCACGAGCAGCCAGGTCAGCACCAGCGTCGCGGCAAGCTGCAGGGCTGCCACCGAGAGGATCGATTCCGCGCGGTTGACCGCCGACAGCGCCGACGAGGCGAAGAAGTTCATCACGAAGGGCACAGCCATCAGCACGAGCACCGTGGCGATGTCGCCGGCGTTGCCCCACTTGTCGCCGAACAGCATGGCGATCATGTCGTTGGACAGCGCCCCGAAACCAAGCAGCAGCGGGATGGTGCCGAGTGCGGCCGCGCCGACAATCTTGTTGTAGGCGTTGCGGAAGGCGATACGGTCGTTCTGCAGGCGCGACAGCGTCACCAGTGCAACGCTGCCGATCGGCGCCAGCACAGCCTGTCCGATCAGCTCGATCAGGCGCCAGGCGATACGATAACGGCCGACTTCGACCGGGCCATACCAGCGCGAAATGAAAATGTCCTGCACGCGGGCAAGCAGCATCCACATCAACTGCGTGACCACAAGGCTGATGGAAAATAGGAAGACCGAGCGGAACAGCGGCACGTTGAAGCGGAACCTCGGCATCCAGGGATAGGCGACCCAGCCGAGCAGCACCGTGACGACGGCGTTGACGGCGGTTTGGGCGACTAGCGCCCACACGCCCCAGCCCATGAAGGCGCAGGCAACGGCGGTGATGCCGGAAAGCAGGCTGGCGGCGATCGCCTGGGCTGCGAGGTTCTTGTGTCCGAATTCGCGCGCCAGCCGCGCATTGTGGATCACAGCAAGCGACGACACCGGCAGCAGCGGCGCTAGCCAGCGCAGGATCTCCGACACTTTCGGGTCGCGGACGAGATCGCCGTAATAGGGCGCGAAGACGAAGACGACAGCGGCGACGATGGCGCTGAAGGCAATCGTCGCCCAGAAGGCGGTGTCCGCAAGTTCCTCGTCGAGATCCAGTTGCCGCGTGATGGCATCACCCAGGCCAGCATACGCCAGAACGCGACCGATCTCGACGAACAGGCTGGCAAGCGCAAAGGTCCCGAAATCGCCGGGACCGAGAATACGCGCCAGTATGACGAAGATGATGAAGGTTGCCACCGTACTCCAGGCAACCCGGATGACCGACCATAGAACGGAGAGGGCGGTCTTCTTCTTCAGTTCGGCGTGGGCGATTGCCGTATCTGCCATTCACTGTCCATTCGAATAGGCGCGACGAGCGCGCATTGATCGTGCAGGCGTGGTTCTGTCAGGCGGGGTTCTGTAGTCGTGGGCTGCGCCAATAGGCGATCATCCCCGTCAGGTTGTCGCGCAGCTGGCTGCGATAGGTAAGGCCGAGATCGCCATCGAGCTTGCGCTTGCCGATGGCTTCCAGCGCGGCTTGCCGGATATCCCACCGCAGCATGCCCCGCATGTTCGACCGACGGTCGAACAGATATTTGGCGTAGAGCGCGCCGTTGCCGAAGGCATAGCCGCTCTGCAGCTTCTTGACATCGCCGAGCTCGCGGCGTCCATGAAAATGCTTGACGGCAAAGTCCGGCAGATATTCGACCCGTATTCCGGCGTTGAAGGCGCGATGGACGTAATCAGTATCCTCGCCCGAGCGGAAGGGCGAACCAGCGCCGAAACGCGTGTCGAAGAGCCCGACCTTGTCGGCGATGGCGCGGGGGAAGGCCATGTTAGCGCCGTGGATGAAGCCGCCGGCGTGAAGATCGCTGCTGAGTACAGCCGGCTCCAGCTCCGGCTTGATGGTCACCGGCAGGTCTCTTGCATCTCCAAGCTCGATGCGACCGCCGCGCATCACGAGTTCGCGATCGGCCGCGAATAGGGCGGCGATGCTGGTGAAGTAATCAGGGAACACTTCGCAATCGTCGTCGGTAAAGGCGAGGACGCGACCGGTAGCCGCGCCCATTCCGCTGTTGCGAGCGACCGCGAGGCCGGGTTTTGCCTCGTAGACGAGCGTGGTCTTGATCGGTGCGTTTGCAGCCCATTCGCGCACAACGTCCGAGGTAGAATCGCTAGAGCCGTTGTCGACGAAAACGAGCTCCAGCCGCAAGTAGCTTGCCTGGCGCGCGGCGACAGAAATGGCATCCAGGCAGTTCGTCAGTCCATATGCCCGATTTCTCGAAGAGATAATCAGGCTGATGTCCACGGGCTGAGGAGGCATGCAATTTCCCCTTCTGCGATCGATGTCGAAGCGGAGGATAGGGCGCACATCCGCGTTCGACAAGGAGCATTTTGCGTTGCAGCAAAATAGTACATGGCGTTGAAAAAACAAAAGAATGTGGTGATTTCTAGCCGATATATTGCTTCTGAATAGAACGGCGATCGACTGTTCCAATAACAGTCGCGACGATCGCCGATGAAGATAAAATCTTGGAAATATAAATATCGCGAGAGAGGAATTGTTCTCTTCGATGCGATGGTTTGCTTCGTCGCAAGTCGCGACGGACGAAGCGATACTTGTATATTCTACGCTGCGCTGCGAACGGCGGGAAATGCCGTCGCGCCCATGTGCTTTCCAAGCTTAGCGGCCGGTATCGCAAGAATTGCAGAAGATGGTTTAGTTTCCGAAAGCGCGAGCGGTGCTCGTACTGACAGGAAATCGCCGACTAACTTCGGCGATTTCGAGGGCTCATCTCACTGAATGCCGCCATCAAGCCATTTGCGGATGACCGGAACATCCGAATCCCCGAGTTCGTGGCCGGTGGGAAGAATGCTCGAATCGACAGTGGCGCCGGATTTCTTCAGGCGATTCTCCAACTCGCTCGCATATTTCCATAGGCATCCGTCTTGCCGCTGATCACAAGGAGGTCGGTGCCCTTGAGATCGGTCGTCGGGAAAGACGTCAGTACCGGCATGGAACGCAGGAGCACGGCCTTGTGAACAAGGTTTGGATGCAGGTAGAGCAGCGAATTCAAAAGGTTGGCGCCGTTGGAATAGCCCACGTAGACAAGCTTGTTCGGATCGAGGCCATAGGATTTGACAGCGCCTTCGATGAAGGAGGCGAAGGCTTCGGCCTCGTTCTTGATGTCCTGCTGGTCGAAGGAAAACGGCGTGATTCGCTTGTACCAGCGCGGAATGCCTTCTTCCGTTGCTCGTCCGCGGACGCCAAGCAGCGTTGCGCGTGGCGCCACCTTGTGGAGGAGCGGCATCAGCGTCGTTTCGTTGCCGCCCGATCCGTGCAGCAGGACGAGGACGCTGCCGTCTGGATCCGGCGGTGTGTAGAAGCGATGGACGAAAGGCAGGTCGCGATAGTTGACGCGCGGCTCACCGGGCATGGAGAACTGCGGCAAGGCGACCTTCAGGTCGTTGAGATCGGTGATCGGGTCCTTGGGGAGGAAGAGTTTGCTCCCGAGCGTGGCTTCGGGCTCGTCAACCGTCATACCAGGCTTGTCGGTTGCCAGTTCGATCAGCGAACCGCCGGGTTCGCGCACATAGAGCGACCGGAAATATTTCCGGTCATGCATGGTGGTGGTGTGGATGCCGTCCTTCTCGAGAGCATTGTGCACGCCGACGAGAACCTCGTCGTTGGCGGCCCGGAAGGCGACATGGTCGAAGGTTCCGGTTCCCAGCGCACCCGCCCAGAATCCTTTCGCATTGCGAACGTCGATGATGTCTCCGGTCTCGGAGGCCAGACGATCGATGTTGCCGTGACTGGCGGCAAAGCGATAACCGAAATGGCCCTCGATGAAGGCGCGGGTCTCGGCCGGTTGTTCCGTCAGCATGGTCGCGCCGCGGACGCGCTGGATTGCATGCTCGGCGGGAATGCCGGCGCCATCCCACACTGCCGGCGAGACCACCTGCCGCGTACCGGCGAGCTTGACGATGATGTTGTCGGGATCCTTCAACCGAAGCACGGGCTCGCCGAATTCATCAGCCGGGCCCTCGGTGCGAAAGCCGAAACTCATCGCGCGGGTCAGCCAATAGCCGATGCTGGCCGGATCGATCGCGAGCGACAGTTCGCTGAGCTGGCCATGTCCCGCACGCCCTTGCGATCCGTCTTCCCAGACGAGGAAAGTGACCAGCGAGCCAGGTGTTCCCAGCGCATCCCCATAAAAGAGGTGCAACTGCGATGCATCTTCGAATCCGGCGGTCTGCTTGACCAGCCTCATTCCGAGAAAGCCGGCGTAGAAGTCGACGTTTGCCTGCACTTTGCGGGTGATGAGGGTGACGTGATGGATACCAGAGACCATTGAATGCAGTCCGGATTGCATGGGAGAAAGGATGAGTGCCAGTAGTAGGGTCGATATAAGCGTCATGCTGCCGAATGTGGAGGTTGCTGTGAACGTTCTGCACATAGAACTAGGGCATCACCGTTTGGCTGCAAATCGAGCGTGTCGACGTTTTCGATCGCGAGTTCGAGCTGCTGCAATGTTGGCGGCTTGACCATGTAGGCGCACGCGCCGAGCGCCTTGGCGCGTTCCATGTCGTCCTCGTCGCTGGACGTGCTGAGAATGCAGACCGGGATATCGCTCAGCCGGCGATCCGCCGACATGGCGCTCAAAACCTCGAAACCGTCCATGATCGGCATGTTGATGTCGAGCAGCATCAGGTCGACCGAGGGCGCATGGTGGTCTGCCAGCCGCGCTTCGAGCAGCCGCATGGCATCACGGCCGTTGGCCGCGACATGAAGGTTGAAGGCGACCTTTTCCCGCTTCATCAACTTGATCTTGAGGATCTGGACGTCTGCGGGACTGTCCTCGACAAGCAGCACCTCGGCAACCCGTGCCGGATCGGCAGGGCGCTGGATCGGCTTGCCGCTCTCCGCGGCTGGCGACGAGGGCTGCTCGACCGGCGAGGCGAGCGGAATTTCGAAGACGAAGACGCTACCGCGTTCACGTCTCTGCTCGCACCATATCGAGCCGCCATGCAGCTGCGCGATACGGCGACAGATGGCGAGCCCGAGCCCGGTCCCTTCGATGCCGCGGCCGACCAGCCGCTTGAAAGGCTGGAAGATCAGTTCGCGATACTCGGGATCGATGCCGGGACCATTATCGCCGATCGAGAGCCGGCACATCGCGCTGTCGATGCTGGCCGAGATCTGCACGTGCGGCATATCGGAATCGCAGTAGTGGATGGCGTTGGAGACAAGGTTCTGCAGCAACTGGACGAGCAGCGTCATGTCACCCATGACCTCAGGCAGCGTCGTCTGCCTCAAGATCGTCGCGCCCCGGCTGCCGATCTGTTCGCTGAGGTTGCTTTCCACCCGGGCAAGAACCGAGGAGAGTTGCACCGGCTTCAGCTCCAGATCGCTGGAGGCCTCGAGTTTGGTGAAACCCGAGACCTTCACGATGAGGTCTTCCATATGCCCGGCGGCGTTCAGGACATAGTCGAGCAAATCCCGGTCCTCGCCCGACAGCGTCGGCGAGACCTGCAGCAGCTTTGAAAACGACCTGATGGTCCGCAACGGCTCTTTCAGATCATGCGCCATCGCGCGCGTGAAGATCTCCAGGGATTGCCGCTTGTACTCAAGCTTAGCTTCCAGGTCGCCGTGCATGATGGCGCCCTGGATGCAGCGATGCAGCCCCTCCGGAGAGAGCATGTCCTTTGTCAGGTAGTCGCGCGCGCCAACCTTCATGACCTCGACTGCGATCGTTTCACTGCCCTGGCCGGTCAGCATCACGATGTTTGCCATCGGATCCCGCTTCAGGATCTCTTCGAGCACACCAACGCCGTTCCGGCCGGGCAGCGAGTAGTCGAGAAGAATGCAGGCCGGACGTTTCTGCTCGTTGAGCGCAAGGCCCTCGTCGCCATTCTCTGCTTCGAAAACGCTGTAGCGCGCGCCCGGCACACGCGAGAGCATCCGCCGATACACTTCGCGGTCATCGATGTTGTCGTCGATAATCAGGACCGGGATGTCGTCTGCCACAGTCGTCAGCCCTCCAAAGGCAGGATGGCAATCTCGAACCAATATTCCTTCAGGCGCTGAATGGCTGCAAAAAGTCCGTCGAGGTCGACCGGCTTCTGCACATAGGTATTGGCGCCGAGTGCGTAGCAACCCTCGATGTCGCGCTCATCGTCAGACGTGGTGAGGATGACGACCGGTATCTTGCGCCATGTGTCGTTCGACTTGATCATCTCCAGCGTCTTGCGCCCATCGAGGCCCGGCATGTTCAGGTCCAGGAGGATCAGGCCAGGCCGCGGCATCTTCTCGAGAAGTTCGAGCGCCTCGTAGCCCGAGGAGGCCCAGTGCACCGGGTTCTTCAGGTTCGCTCGCTTGAAGGCGCGAATGGTTGCTTCGAAATCGTCCTCGCTGTCTTCGACGATGAGGATCGGTTGTGTTTCACGCTGCGGCATGCTGGTTCTCGCGTTTGTGCCCGAGTGTAAAATAGAAAGTGGTGCCCTGGCCGATTTCGGAGTCTAGCCAGATGTCGCCCTCGTGGCGAGCGATGATCTTGCGGACAAAGGTAAGTCCAGCCCCGGTTCCGTCATCGGATTCCTGAGACTTTTCCAGCCGTTTGAAAATGCGGAAAATGTCTTCGTAGAATTCCTTGGGGATGCCTTTGCCATTGTCGCGGACGAAATAGACGTCTTTCGTCACGAGGCCGTTGTCATCGCGGAGCTGATCGAGATGGCCGATCGTGACAAGGGGCTCCGGCTTGTCGTTGTATTTGACGGCATTGGTGATGAGGTTACGGTAGACCTCGGTAATCCGCAGCGCATCACAGACGACGGCGGGCAGCTTCCCTTCGACAACGACCTTCGCGTGCCGTTCCTCAAGATAGAGTTCCATCGTCGAAACCACATCCTTGACGATGGCCTCGACGTCGGTGCGCTTGATCGCAAGTTGCTGGCGGCCGATACGCGAGAAATACAGCAGGTCGTTCACCAGCTTCTCCATGCGCTGGCTCAATCGCACGATACGGTTGAGACGCCTGACGCCGTCCTCATCGAGAACCTTTTCGTAGTCCTCGAGGAGAAAGCGGGAATGGTTGTGCATCCCGCGCAACGGCTCCTTCAGGTCATGCGAGGCGATGTAGGCGAACTCGTCGAGGTCCGCATTGCTCCGCTCGAGGTCAGCCGTATAGGCCTGCAACTGGCCAAACATCGTCTTCAGCTGTTCCTCGTGCGCGACGCGTTCAGTGATGTCGCGAAGGATGGCGACATAGGTAACGGTCGTGCCAGCGGTAAACGTGCTCACCGAAAGATCGAGCGGAAATTCCTCTCCATTGCTACGTCGGCCCGTAACGGTGCGGGTCGTGCCGATGATCTTCTTTTCGCCGGTTCGTGCGTGATGCGAGAGGTAGCCGTCATGCTCGGACCGGTAGGGCTCCGCCATCAGCATCTTCACGTTCTTCCCCATGACATCAGCCACGTCGTAGCCGAACATCGCTTCGGCGGCAGGATTGAACATGGAGATCCGCCCTTGTGTGTCGGCGGTGATCACGGCATTCGGCGTGTTGCGTGTGACGCTGTCGAAGCGGATGCGTTCGGCTGTCAGGTTGGCACTGTTGCGGTGGAAGTAGGAGATGAAGATCGCGACCAGCCACAGGGTCGTGATGGTGATCGCGCGGTTCGTCGCCTCATAGACGAAGCCATCGCCCTGGCGGTTGATGGCGAAGAAGCCAAGCAGGATCAGGATGGAGCAGGCAAACGCGAGCGAGAAGGGCGCGGAACGCGAACTGAACCACAGGGAGGTGAGAACCAGCGGGACATAGAGCACGCCGCTGGCAACACCGAGCGGCGTATAGAGATCGACCAGTAGGCCGAGCATGCAGATGGCGGCCGGGAACCAGACCGGCATGTCGCCATGGCCCTGCGGCTGAAGCCACCATGAACGCACCAGCATCGCCAACCCGAGAAGTACCACGCCAACCGCAGTCTGAAACGCCATGCCGATATTCGGCCCCCAGCGATAGATATATTCCGCTCCCACCGCGTAACCGGCAAGCGCCGCCAACCCGAGGCCCATGACCACATAGCCGATCAGCTCCTCGACCAGCGGCGCCCTGATGTTTCGATCTGGCGGCGTCAATGCCAGCGAGAGGCTGGCGAGAAACAGAATGATCGCGGTATTCGGCGCCATGCCTCCGCCGACCGCGGCCGCGAAATCCGGTTCGACGATCATGCTTGCCAGGAACTGCTCGGTGATCTGCACATGATGGCCGATGAACACCAGCTCGATCAGCCGCGTGCCGCTGAGCGCCGTCGCGAGCGAAAACAGCAGAAAGGCCGACATCTGCGACCGCTCTCCGCGCTGGACGGAAAAGATCAGGCCGCAGCCGGCCATCGAAAAGCAGATTGCCGTCGTCAGCGCCATCGCCGACGAGCTGGGCACAATTGTCAGAAGCTCGCGGATCTGCCAGACCCAGCCGTTCACGACGGAGGCACCGAGCAGCAGCATGACCGCGCCGAGAATCGCTACCGTCAGGCGGTGGCGTTGCTGGCGCCTTTCGGTGCCGCTATCTCGGCCGCTGAACGGCTTGGCCACTTCGCTGTTCTCCCAACCTTTTGGTGTATCTATTGTTGGAAGCCAAAATTATGCAATAACCAATAGCCATGGTCTGCGAGTTTCCACACGTCACCCAAAAACTGCCGGAGTTTGATCCGTATCATATGGCAGCGCCTCTCTTGATGTAGTTTGAGACAAGGCAGTTGAAGCGAGGTGCGATGCCAGCAGTACTTTACGTCGACGACAGCAGCGACGATCTGTTCTACGCGAGATATACGCGCGATAAATGGCAGCTGGATATCGACCTTACCTGCTTCTCCACGACGCAGGCGGCCCAAGGAGCCCTGGAGGCCCTGCTTGCCGACGGAAAGTCGTTGCCGGATATCCTTATCGTGGATCTCTATATGCCGTTGGAAAGCGGAATAAGCCTGATTTCCCGACTGCGGGCGGACAACCGCTTCAACGCTATGCGGCTGGGTGTGTGTTCGGGGTCGGATGCGAGGGAGGACCATGACCGAGCGATGGCCGCCGGCGCGGATTTCTTCATGGAAAAACCGCTGGACCTGAAATCGGTAGCCGCGCGGTGAAAAAAGCGTTGCCATATCGCATCGGTTGCAGCCGCGATTGACACGCGCCGACCGCTGTCTAAGATCATGCTAAGCAAGAAGATAGTGAGAGAGCCGATCGCCCCGTGTTTGCCGCCACAAACTCAGCCAACCCCTTGACTGTCAGGCTGTCGGCTCTCTCCGATGCCTACATTGGCACCGCCCTCCGCAAACAAGGGGTATTGAATGCGGAAAGATGCAAGACTTCGGTGAGATTTGGTCTGGGCGTACCGACCCCTCGTGATCGCCCCCGTTCCTATCTCTTTCCTCCATAGTCTCGTAGATGCTATTAACTGTCCCGATTTAGGACGGGTATCCCCAAATCTTGGGATAAGCCTATGTCATCGGATGAACCAGGTAGGGTGGGATGAGTAGCGCAGCAGCAATTCCGTTTCATACCGGCCCCGAACTGGCGCGGGCGATCAATCGAACGGATTTCTTTCGCCTGCTGAAAGCCGAGGCGCACCACTACCAGTTCGAGACGTTTGCCCTGGCCCGCGTGTCGGAGGTATCCCCGCCATTCAGCGCCCGTGAGATGGTCATCACGAATGTGCCGGAGCGCCGGTCGGGACTGTTTATCTATGCGTTGTCCCAGGCGCTTGGCCGGGTGAAAACCAATGCGGCCCAGTTTCTGGCGACACCGCTGACCGGCAAGGGCAGCCTGCCGGAGAACTACCCGGCTGACCTTGTGCTGAACGAATTCGACACGAACTCTTTCCTGCTAATCCCGCTATTCACGCCGGAGGGGCGTCGTTACTGCGTCGCCTTCAGCGGTGCGCGGCAGCCGCCCGAGGAAGCGGAGATTGCCGAAATCCTGCTCGATACCATGCGCATCTTCGGCAAGTTCTACGAAGAGATCCTGGCGCAGGAGATGTCCGGCCGCCTGACCCAGCGTGAGAACGAGGTTGTCAAATGGACGAGCGAGGGCAAGACCTCGGCGGAGATCGCCATCATTCTGGGGCTGTCCGAGCATACGGTGAACTCCCATATCGCGGCTTCTGTCCGCAAACTCGATGCGGTCAATCGCGTGCACATGGTCGCGATCGCCTTGCGCATGGGTCTGGTTTCTTGAGGAAGAGAACGGCATGAAGCGTGCAGTCAGCCAGAGATCGGCCGTCAATGTGCTGTTCGTCGACGATGAGTTTATTGAGTTTCGCTCACTCAAGAAAAAGATCGCGGATCAGACGGAGCCGCAGATCAATCTCGACTATGCCCAGTCGGTGGACGATGCCCTCACCAAGCTTGGTGACGTGAAGTTCGATCTCATTCTTCTGGATAACCGGCTTTTGCCGAATTCCGATTTCCGCGAAAGCGTGCCCAAACTGCGCGGCAGCGGCTACACAGGTCCGATCGGCGTGGTTTCCACCGACGTCTCAGATAGCTATTTTCAGCAATTCCCGGATTACGGTGTCGATTTCCGGGTCGGCAAGGACGAGATCGACGCCGACACGCTGCAACACATCATTCGCGAATATGTCGACTACGATGTGCCTGAATTCTGGAAGGATGATTACAACAGCTAGCGCGCGCCCGGCAGCGTTATCGTAAAGCGGTTTCCTGGCTCGCCGGAGTGGTCGAGATGTACGTCCCCGCCCAGTGCGGTCGCGAGGTCACGGACAACGGCAAGCCCGAGGCCTAGCCCTGGCGTTATTCCTTCGGTGGGCGCCGCCCAGAAAGCGTCGAAGATCTTGTCCCTTGTTGCGGGATCGATGGCAGGCCCGTTGTCGGAAACATGGATCGCGCACTGCGAACCGGCTACGTCAGCGTCAACCCGCACCTGTACCGGCCCGTCGCCGTGATGGGTCAAGGCATTGGCAATCACGTTCTTCAGAATGAGCCGGAGGATCGATCGATCGGTACGAATTTTAGGGAGGGATCCGACCTCTAGCGCTACCTCGGATGTTGCGTTTGGCTGCTCCAGCTCCTGCCAGATTTCGGCGACGAGCGGATCAAGCTCGACATCGGAGACGGCAATCTGCGGCGCTCCTGCCGCAAAGCTCATGAGCGTCTTGGTGAGCTTCTGCGCTGCCTGCGCCTTGTCGAGGATGGTCCGCAGGCTCTTTACCTGGTCCGCATCGATCGAGCTTTCCAGGTCTTCCAGCAGGATTTCCGCGTACATCGCAATGTGCCGCAGCGGCGATTGCAGATCGTGTGATGCAATTGCCAGAAAGCGTTTGATCCGTTCCTCTTCCGATGTCGGCTGCGACATGTTCGATCCTCCAACCCCAGGCCGCGGACAATAAAAAGCGGGCGCCGGTTCTGCAATCGGCGCCCGCATGTTTTTCACGATAACAACCTGAATTTAGCTTGCGGACTTGCGTCCTGCCTCGGGCGGAAGGATTTCCGCGTCGTTGGCCTGAACTGTCACAGCTGCCTTGGCGTGGCGGCGACGCCAGTCGCCGAGGAAGAGCAGGATCGGCGCTGCGATGAAGACCGAGGATGCGCCGGCAACGAGGATGCCGAAGACCATCGGAACAGCAAAGCTCTCGACTGCGCTGCCGCCCCAGATTGCCATCGGCAGCAGGGCGAGGAAGGCCGTCGCGTTGGTGTAGAGGCTTCGTGCCAGCGTCTCGTTGATCGACCGGTCGATGATTTCGCGCAGCGGCATCGACTTGTAGAGACGCATGTTTTCACGCATGCGGTCATAGACCACGACCTTGTCGTTCACGGAGTAGCCGACGAGCGTCAGGATTGCCGCGATAGCCGTCAGGTTGAAGTCGAGGCCGGTCAGCGCGAAGAAGCCGATCGCCTTGGTCACGTCGAGGATGAGCGTGACGATGGCGCCGACTGCGAATGGCCATTCGAAGCGGTACCAGATGTAGAACAGCATCGCCAAGCTGGCGATGACGACAGACAGGATACCCGCCCATGCGAGCTCGCCGCTCACCTTCGGACCGATGACGTCGGTGCCGGTGACGGTTGCCGACGGGTCGATCTTGACGATCTCCGCCTTCAGCTTTTCAACCGCGGCAGTCTGCGCCTCCTCACCACCATCCTGGCGCTGCGCACGCACGGCCATGGTGTTGTTGTCACCATAGGACTGCAGGGACACTTCGCCGAGGCCAAGGCTGTTCAGGCCTTCGCGGAAGCGGCCAAGATCGCTTGCTTCAGCGGTCTTCACCGACATCTGAATACCACCACGGAAGTCGACGCCGTAGTTGAGGCCCGGATGGATGAAGAGGACGACAGAGGCGATCGACAGAAGCGCCGAAACCGTCACGCCGAAGAAGCGCGCCTTCATGAACTGGATGTGGCGGCCGTAAGGGTTGAACATCATCGGGATCAGCGGCTTGATGTTCAGAACCTTGAGCTTACGACGACGGGTGATCTCGATCATTGTGACGCGAACGAAGGCGACCGATGTGAACATCGAGATGATCAGGCCGAGCGCCATGGTGACCGCGAAGCCGCGGACCGGGCCGGTGCCGAACCAGAACAGGATCGCCGCTGCGATCAGCGCCGTCATGTTGCCGTCGATAATCGTCGAGTAAGCGCGGCGGAAGCCGGTGTCGATGGCGGCAAAGGCGCTCTTGCCCTTGCGCGTCTCTTCACGGATGCGCTCGTTGATGAGAACGTTCGCGTCAACCGCAAGGCCGATACCGAGAACGACACCCGCGATACCTGGCAGCGTCAGCGTTGCGCCGACGAGCGTTAGTGCCGAGAAGGTCAGGATCGTGTGGATGAGCAGCGCGAAGTTCGCGAGGAAACCCCACTTGCCGTAGAGGATGAAGATGAAGGCCGCGACGAGCACGAAGCCGACGAGACCCGAATAGATGCCCATCTTGATGGCGTCCGCGCCGAGGTCGGCACCGACGGTGCGCTCTTCGATGACGGTGAGCTTGGCGGGCAGGGCGCCGGCGCGCAGCATGGCGGCAAGCGTCGTTGCGCTGTCAGCCGAGAAGCTGCCGGAGATCTGGCCGGAGCCGCCGGTGATCGGTTCGCGGATAACAGGCGCGCTCAGCACCTTGTCGTCGAGAACGATGGCAAACGGATTGCCGACGTTCTGGCGGGTGATGTCGGCGAAGCGGGTTGCGCCGGCGCTGTCGAAGCGGAAGCTGACAACAGGCTCATGCGTGTTCGGGTCGAAGGAGACGCGGGCATCCGACAGGCGGTCGCCCGAGATTTCGACGCGATCGAGAACCGGATAGCTGTTGCCCTGCTCGTCCTTGAGCATCGTCACGCCCGGTCCCGGCTGGTTGTTCGGGGCGAGCATGTGGAAGGACATCTTCGCGGTCGAGCCGAGAAGCTGGCGAAGGCGGGACGGATCCTGTGCGCCCGGAAGCTGCACGAGAACGCGGTTTCCGCCGATACGCTGAATGGTCGGTTCTGCAACGCCGACCTGGTCGACGCGCTGACGGATGACTTCAAGGCTCTGCTGAACGGCGGAGTCGACGTTGGCCGCGATGCCAGCCGGTGAGAAGGCCACGAGAATATTGCTGCCGCTGGTCGTCACGGCGAGATCCGACTGGCCGGCGCTGAGGCCGGTGGCAATGGCGTTGCCGAGCGTCTTCAGCTGCGTGACGGCTTTGTCGGTCTGGGCCTGATCGTTCAGGGTAACGACGATCTGGTTCTGATTGCGGACGATCGACTTCGTCTGGATGTTCTTCTCGCGAAGGACGCGACGGGCATCCTGCAGGAGAGACTGCAGACGTTCGCGGGTCAGGTCCGCTTCGTCGACTTCCAGAACGAGATGCGAGCCGCCGCGCAGGTCGAGACCGAGCGAAACGCGGTTGTGTGGCAGCCACGAGGGCAGACGGTCGAGCGTCGATTGCGGCAGTGCGTTCGGCAAAGCGATCAGAATGCCGAGGAGAATGATCACCGTATAGGTGAACACCAGCCATGGTGAATTACGCATGTTGTTGTTTATCCTTGATAACGCTTGAGCCTGCGCTCCTCGCACAGGCGGCGTGTCTTAAAAGCAATGGAAAGCGCCGCATTGGCGCGCATTCATGCCGCTATCGCCGGAGGACCGTGCGAATCGTAGGCCTTGCCATCGGCGGCGCGAAGCTGCGGATGGAAGGCGACGGGATGGGCGGGCGCCCCAAACGAAAGGAGCGCAATTCCAGGGACTGCTCCGACTACGGCATTGCCGGAATCGTAAGGAGCATATTTCGGTGTCGCCTTGCGCTCGGCGGCCAGAATGCCACGGACGACGTCTCGCACGCTGACCTGCAGCGGCTGGCCATCCTTGCTGGACGAGGAGACAGAGTTCGGGCCGCGCGTTGGGCCGATCACGAGGCTGCCGCCGAGCAACAGGCCAAGATAGGCGAAAATGGCGACGACCAGAGAGAGCGCAACGCGACTGCTCATGCGGCGCGCATCGAGCCTCATCTCGTGATCGTTTGGATTTTCAGCCTCGTACCGGCTCAACGGCGCAAAAGTCTCTCATTTTTTATCGGGAGAAGGCGTTTCCTCGGCTGCGATTGTAGCAGTCTCGGCCTCGTCTTCATAGCGCACACTGTCATGATGCACTTGAGCCAGCCGGTCAACCATGCCCATGGCAATTTCCTGGTCTCGTGCGCTCAGGGCGCCGAGCTTAGTTGACCGAAAGGCAGCTCGACGAAAGCTTGTATGCAGAGATGGCTTTGCCGCGATAGTAGCCGTCTGTCCCCTGCCATGACCGGATCACCTGCTGTCCGGAAGGGCAGTTGAAGGGCTCGGTCGTCACGAAGAGAACATCCTGGCTGATGGTTGCCGGCAGCGCGAACGTCTGCTCGTAGTAATTCTCCGGGGCGCCCTGCGGCGGCCGAGCAAAGATCGTCAGTGGCTGGTCCCTGAGCGTATGGAACATGTCCGCGAGCAGATCCCTGTTGTCGCTGACGATGATCGAGACTTCAGACTGCCGCGCAAGATCGGCCGCTTCCCGGCTGATTTCGCTCCGGCCAAGGTAGCGTTTCATCACCTCGTCGCCATTGGGCAGGACGAGCTGATGCGCAAAGATGGTGGCCAGCGGGAAAAGGACGCTTGCGGCACCGTTGATGCCGAGCGAAATGCGCAGGCCCTTCGGCCACAGGCGCTGCAGCAGCCAAACAGCAAGCAGCGTTCCGGCCACATAAGCCGTTACCGCCCAGTTCGCATAAGCCTTGGCGATCAGCGCCTGAAGCGTGATCAGCGCGACAATCGGAACCGAGAGCCAGATCAGCAGCTGTTCGAACGCGTTGCTTCGTCCCCTGAGGGCGCGATAGGTTGCCCAGAGGATCGCGGCGAACACGATCGGCCCGACGACGCCGAACTGTGCGGCGAAGAACTCAAGGCCGCGGCGAAGGTCAATTCCGATCGTGCCCCAGTGCGCTATATCGGTCGTGTGCCTGACGGTCGTCGCATCGTGCGTGACGTTCCACCAGAGATTGGGCGCAGCAACCAGCAGGGCGGTAAGCACCGCTATGAAGAAATCGCGCCAGGAGATCCGGGCCGTCGGCAACAGGATCAGTGCCAGAAGACCGCCGGGAACGACGAAGAGTATCGCATATTTGGACAGGAAGGCGCAGCCGACGCCCAGCCCCATTGCCAGCGCGAGTGCTACGGACCGGCGTTCGCGCAGTCCGAAATAGGCAAACAGCGCTATCGCCAGGAAGAGCAGCAGCACAACGTCTGTCGAAAAGAACACCGACGACAAGGCGACGCCCGGCAGGGTAATGTAGGTTGCTCCGACCCAGCCCTCGACCTCAGGCCCGATGAAGCGTCTGCTGATCTTCATCAGAACAACAGCCGTCGCCATGTGCACGAGCGGGCCGCAAAGCCTGATCCAGAAGATCGACGTCGATCCCGCGAGATCGGTCATGAGGCGAATGACCCATGCGATCATCGGCGGCTTCGAATAGTAGCCGAAATCGAGATGCTGGGACCAAAGCCAGTACTGCGCTTCGTCGACGAACAGATCAGTCGTGTCGAAGTGAAGCGCAATCACGCGCCACAGCGTGAAGGCGATGATGACGAAAAGACCTTGCCGTGCAGACATCAGCCGGATTTCCAATTGAACCGGCCTCCGATCGATCTCCGATCGGCACGACCACGGCGCCAAGGGCCGGCGCCCTCGTAGCGATTAATTGTGACGGAAATTCAAAGGACGCGAAGGGAAGGGGCGACCCGGCTGGCTGCGAAGCTTTCGAGAATCGCGACCGCCGCCAGAACCGAGATGGCGAGGAAGCAGGAGCCCAGTCCGAGAACAATCATTGCCCAATCCTTTTGACGTCATGTCAGGGTATTGGGAGGCATATATCACGAAGCTTGCTTCGAACTTGTAGCAAGGCGGCAACGCCCGCCCCAGTAATTCATAGATGGTTATTCGCATCGTTCCGAAAGTAGGTGTTCATAAAATGCGCATTAACTTTCACGCAAGGAATTAACCATAAACATTGCACGATACGTCGGAATGGGAAGTTTGACTCGTCCCCACCAGGCATGACGCCGTACCGCCGTACCGGGTCGATCCGGTATCCATCTCTCAAGAAGCTTTGCAGTGTGCATTGATCGGGAAGCCGTGGTCGCCGCTTTGGCCGGTGTCGGGCTGCCACCCTATCCGTGTACCATTGGACAAAGCAGGCGATTTCAGATCGGGCGTAAGCGCGTCCGGACACATGGTTAGGGACAGGCGTTGGGGCAGGACATGCCATCGGATCAGGCTCGAGGAGCACAGGCAGGTAGCCTGCGCGATCGCCTGCGCTTTGTCGGCCTGGATGCCGATCAATGCGATACCGTGCGCCGCAACCGCCTGCTTCTGCAGCAGCATCTCACCGTCGGCCTGCGTGATCTCTTCCAGCGGCTCCAGTCCTTCCCGGACGCGGCCCGGAATTTCGAGAGCGAACGGCAGGTCGAACGCCTTCATGATTTGCAGACGTCCCATTGGGATGTGCTGACGGATGCCCGCTTTGACAGCCTCTATGCCGAGCGGGTGAAAGTCCTTTCCGATTCCGAAAGCAAGATGGGCCTCGACCCGCGCTGGCATGTCGCCGGCCACGGTGTCGTTCTTGAGCATATTGTCTCGGGCCTCGCCAGCGACCTTGCCGGACGCCCCTTCCTGCCGGGCGCCAAGCGTCGGGCACGCGAGATCACCGACCTGATGACGGCCGTGATCCGTCTCGTCATGGTTGATGTCGAAATAGCCGTTTCACTGCGCTTCAATGCTTTGCGCGCTTCCCAGCAGCGGCAGCTTGCCGACCAGCGTAGCGCCGACAAGGCTGAAGTTGTCAGCATTTTTGCCGACGTGATCGCCGGGTTGGCGGAACGCGACCTCACCGTTCGCTCCGAAGTCGAACCGCAAAGTGCCCATCGCGAGATAGCGGAAGCGCTGAACGGCGCGCTCGATACGCTCCAGCACGAATTCACAAGCATCAGCGAGCGCACGGCAACCGCCGAAACCTCGGTCCAGGCGCTTGGCGATGCAAGCCGGCGCATTGCAGCCGACACGTCGGCCCATGCCGAAGAGTTGGTCGCCTCATCCTCCATGCTGTCGGGTCTTTCCGACAGCGTGCGCCGCGGTGCAGCCAATAGCCGCGCCGCAGAGCAGGCTGCGGCCTCGACGCGCCATGCCGCCGAGGAGAGCGGACAGGTCGTCGGTCGGGCGATATCCGCCATGGCCGATATCGAGAAATCCGCCGAGCGCATCGGCCAGATCATCGGCGCGATCGACGAGATCGCCTTCCAGACGAACCTTCTTGCGCTCAACGCTGGTATCGAAGCAGCGCGCGCCGGCGATTCCGGTCGTGGCTTCGCAGTCGTTGCCCAGGAAGTGCGCGCGCTTGCGCAGCGTTCCGCCGACGCGGCACGCGAGATCAAAACCTTGGTCAGTACGACGAAATCCCAGGTCGACGCCGGCGTCCAGATGGTTGGCCGCACCCAGGATTCGATCGGCAACATCGTTCGCCAGGTGACAGAGATCAACTCGGCAATCGCAACCGTCGCTGGCCAGGCCGGCGAACATGCGGATGCGCTCGATACCGTGGTGTCCGACGTCAGGGGATTGGGTGCGCGGCTCGGCAGTTCGGCCGGTGCGGCGCTTCATTCGGCCGGCGGCGCAAACGATCTGCATACGGTTATCGTCGAGCTCGGCAAGACGGTGCGCGAGTTCCGCATCGCCCGCCGGCAGGCAGAGGCCGACCAGAAGGCGAGGCGCGTCATCGAGCCGCAGCCAGCCGTCGCGGCGTTCGAGGAACAGGACGATTCATTGGACTTCATCCGCCCGGCTATCGGCCTCGGTGGAGGGCGAAATGTTTACTAAAACAATGGAATATGACCGCGGCTCAGCTTTGAGGGGCCAAGATCAGGGGACAAGGGAAAGCTGATGGCAGCAAAGAAGAATGGGAAGACGCTGAACCTGTCAGCGATCATCGACCTAAACGAAGCATCGTCCATGCGTGACAAGTTTCTGTCGCTGCGTGGCAGCGACCTTTCCATTGATGCTTCGGCTGTCGAGCGCGTCGGCACCCTCGGCGCGCAGGTTCTCATGGCGGCCGCCAAGACCTGGGACCAGGACAACCTCGCGTTCACCTTCAGCAAGGCTTCGGACGCATTTCAGAAAACCATGCAGCTGATTGGTGTCGATATCCACCATCTGCTCGCCAAGGAGATCCGGCAATGAAGAAAAAAGTGCTTACCGTGGATGATTCACGGACGATCAGGAACATGCTTCTCGTCACCCTCAACAATGCGGGCTTCGAGACGATCCAGGCCGAAGACGGCATCGAAGGCCTCGAGGTTCTGGAAGAATCCAACCCCGACGTCATCGTCACCGACATCAACATGCCGCGCCTTGACGGTTTTGGCTTCATCGAAGGCGTTCGCCGCAACGACAAGTATCGCGCGATCCCGATCCTGGTCCTGACGACCGAAAGCGACGCGGAAAAGAAGAACCGCGCGCGCCAGGCCGGTGCGACCGGCTGGATCGTAAAGCCTTTCGACCCTGCCAAGCTGATCGATGCGATTGAGCGTGTAACCGCTTAAACCCAGGAATTTCTCCTATGGATATGAACGAAATCAAAGAGATCTTTTTCCAGGAGTGCGAGGAACAGCTCGCCGAACTGGAATCCGGTCTTCTGAAAATGAATGATGGCGATCGCGATCCGGAAACCGTCAATGCGGTGTTCCGTGCCGTCCATTCGATCAAGGGCGGCGCTGGCGCCTTCGGTCTGGATGATCTCGTCGCTTTCGCGCATGTCTTCGAGACCACACTTGATTGCGTTCGTTCCAACAAGCTTGAGCCGACCCAGGATGTCCTGAAGGTCATGCTCAAGTCAGCAGACGTCCTGGCCGATCTGACCAACGCTGCCCGCGATGGCGGCAGCGTTGACGAAAGCCGTAGCCGCGGCCTGGTGAAGGAACTGGAAGCGCTCGCCAACGGCGAGCTGCCAACGCCTTCCGCAGCCGCGGAGGCTCCGGCCCCCAAGGCGGCTCCTGTTGCCGCCGCTCCTGCGCCGAAGCCGACCGACGACAGTGGGTTCGAACCAATTCCCTTCTCCTTCGATGACTTCGGCGGCGAAGAGGAGGCGGGCTCCGACCTGCCGGCCTACGAAATCGTCTTCAAGCCGCGTTCGGACCTCTACTCCAAGGGCAACGACGCCACGCTGCTGCTCCGCGATCTCTCGCGTCTCGGCGAGATGAGCGTCTACTGCAACATGGATGAGCTGCCGGGCCTCGATGAGCTCGACCCGGAAGCCGCCTACTTCTACTGGAACGTCACGCTCAAGACCGACAAGGGCGAGGACGCGATCCGCACGGTGTTCGAGTTCGCCGAGTGGGACTGCGACCTGCAGATCACCGCAGCCGAAGCCAAGGCGGCTGTCGCCGACGCCGAAGAGCTGCCGATGATCCCGGTTCCCTTCGATCTGTCGATCCTCGATGACGGCGCTGCTGAAACCACGGTCTCACAGCCGAAGAGCGACGCAGCTGCTGCCGTGGCCGCCGCCGAAACAGCGTCGAACGTCACACAGATTGCCGCGGCTCGTGTTGAAAAGAAGGAAACCGCTAGCGCTGCTGCCGCAAATGCAGCCGCAGCTGCGCAGAACAACGCCGCCGCCGGTGCCGGTCAGACGATCCGCGTCGACCTCGACCGCGTCGATCGCCTGATCAACCTCGTCGGCGAGCTCGTCATCAACCAGGCGATGCTCTCGCAGAGCGTCATCGAGAATGACACGACCGGCACGTCTTCGATCAACATGGGCCTCGAGGAGCTGCAGCAGCTCACCCGCGAGATCCAGGACTCGGTCATGGCGATCCGCGCACAGCCGGTGAAGCCGGTCTTCCAGCGCATGTCGCGTATCGTCCGCGAAGTCGCAGACATGGTCGGCAAGTCGATCCGCCTCGTCACTGAAGGTGAAAACACCGAAGTCGACAAGACGGTCATCGACAAGCTTGCCGAGCCTCTGACCCACATGATCCGCAATGCCGTCGACCACGGCATCGAAAGCCCGGAAAAGCGCACCGCCGCCGGCAAGGATCCCGAGGGCACGATCAAGCTGACCGCGAAGCATCGTTCCGGCCGCATCCTGATCGAACTGCAGGACGACGGCGCGGGCATCAACCGCGAACGCGTCAAGCAGAAGGCCATCGACAACGACCTGATCTCGCCGGACGCCAACCTGACGGATGAGGAAATCGACAACCTGATCTTCGCGCCGGGCTTCTCCACGGCCGACAAGATCTCCGACATCTCCGGCCGCGGCGTCGGCATGGACGTCGTCAAGCGTTCGATCCAGGCACTCGGCGGCCGTATCAACATCACCTCCAGGCCGGGCCAGGGCTCCGTATTCACGATGAGCCTGCCTCTGACGCTCGCCGTTCTCGACGGCATGGTCGTTACGGTCGCAGGCCAGACGCTGGTCGTGCCGCTGACGGCTATCGTCGAGACACTGCAGCCGGAAGCCGCCGCGATCCACTCCTTCGGGGCGGGCCATCGCCTGATCTCGATCCGCAACAGCTTCTGCCCGCTGGTCGATGTCGGTCGCATCCTGAACTTCCGCGCCACCCAGGCCAATCCGGTGGAAGGCGTTGCCCTTCTCGTCGAATCCGAAGGTGGCGGGCAGCGCGCTCTCATGGTCGATGCGATCCAGGGGCAGCGTCAGGTCGTCATCAAGAGCCTCGAGGCGAACTATACGCATGTTCCGGGCATCGCTGCCGCAACCATCCTTGGTGATGGCCGCGTGGCGCTCATTCTGGACGTCGATGCAGTGGTCGGTGCTTCGCGCGGTCAAGCGCTGAAGCAGGACGTATCACTGGCAGCAGTGGGTTGAGATAATGTCGTACGCCGTAAAAAGTCTGAATGAGACGGATCGCGAACTGATCGCGTTCCGTGTCGGGGATCAGGAGTTTTGCGTAAACATCATGTCGGTTCGCGAGATCCGCGGCTGGACGCCGGCAACGGCCATGCCGCACTCGCCTTCCTACATGAAGGGTGTCATCAATTTGCGCGGCGCCGTGTTGCCGATCATCGATCTTTCGGCCCGCCTGGGCATGAAGGCCGCTGAACCGACTGCACGCCACGTCATCATCGTGGCGCAGGTCCGCAGCAAGGTGGTGGGCCTGCTGGTCGATGCCGTGTCCGACATTCTGACGGTCAACCAGGAACATGTGCAGCCAACGCCTGAGATCGCTTCCGAACTGCAGCGCCAGTTCGCGCGTGGCATCCTGGCGATCGACAAGCGCATGATCTGCCTCCTCGAACTCGAGGCGATTTTCCCGGATATCGAAAGCGAAGCTGCATGAATGTCATGAGTGCAAAGGATGCGCGGCAAGGCAGCCCGGACGAGGTACTGGCGAGCGGCGAGTATCCGCTGACCCGCCGCGACCTCACGGAAATCGCCGCGATGATCTACTCGGATGCCGGGATTTACCTGAACGAGACGAAAGCCTCGCTCGTCTACTCGCGGTTGTCGAAGCACATCCGCAATCTCGGCCTGTCGGGCTTCCGGGAATATTGCGCACTGGTGTCGTCGCCGGCGGGGCAGCCCCACGTCGCGAGATGCTCTCGCATCTGACGACGAACTTCACCCGCTTCTTCCGCGAAAACCATCACTTCGAGCATCTTCGTGATCACGTGCTGCCCGAGCTGCTGCATCGCGCCAAGACGGGTGGCCGTGTGCGCATCTGGTCTGCTGCCTCCTCGGATGGGCAGGAGCCCTATTCGATCGCGCTGACGGTTCTGTCGATGATGCCGAATATCGCCGACTACGACTTCAAGATCCTGGCGACCGATATCGACCCGAAGATCCTGGCGATCGCTCGTGCCGGTGCCTATGACGAGAGCGCGCTTGAAACCGTGTCGCCTGCCATGCGCAAGCAGTGGTTCAGCGAAGTCAACGTCCAGGGACGGCGCAAGTTTCAGGTCGACGACCGCGTCAAGCGGCTGATTACCTACAACGAACTGAACCTGATGGCGCAGTGGCCGTTCAAGGGCAAGTTCGACGTGATCTTCTGTCGAAATGTCGTGATCTACTTCGATGAGCCGACCCAGATGAAAATCTGGTCGCGCTTCGCCGAGCTGCTGCCCGAAGGCGGACACCTCTATATCGGCCATTCCGAGCGCGTGTCCGGCGACGCCAAGAACGTCTTCGACAACATCGGCATCACGACCTATCGCTACACGACCAAGGGTGTGGGGAGGAAGGCATGAGCGTACCGGCACGTGTTCTCGTCGTCGATGACTCCGCCACCATGCGCGGCCTGATTACCGCCGTGCTCAGCGCCGACCCCGAGGTCAGCGTCATCGGCCAGGCGGGTGATGCGCTCGAGGCACGCGAGGCGATCAAGAAGCTCAATCCCGATGTCGTAACGCTCGACATCGAGATGCCCAACATGAACGGCCTCGATTTCCTCGAGAAGATCATGCGCCTGCGCCCGATGCCCGTCATCATGGTCTCGACGCTGACGCACCGCGGCGCCGACGCCTCGCTGGCCGCACTCGAAATCGGCGCCTTCGATTGCGTCGGCAAGCCTCTGCCGGGTGATGCACGTCCGTTTGGCGACCTCGCCGAGAAGGTGAAGGCGGCTGCCCGGTCGCAGCGCCGTCAATATACGCAGCCCGCGCCCGCTACGCCGCCGCCCGCCGTTGCGGACTTCCGCGTTGGACGCAAGATCGTTGCGATCGGCTCGTCGACCGGTGGCGTCGAGGCTCTGATCGCCGTGTTGCAGAAGTTCCCGGCGAATTGCCCGCCGACCGTGATTACGCAGCATATGCCGCCGACCTTCACGAAGAGCTTCGCGGAGCGCCTCAACCGGCTCTGTGCTCCTGTCGTGCAGGAAGCGACCGACGGCGCGCGTCTCGAGATCGGCAAGATTTATCTTGCACCGGGCGGCGAACGCCACCTGCAGGTCACGAGCGCGCACGCTCCCTGCTGCCGTCTTGTCGAGCGCGATCCGGTCAACGGTCACAGGCCGTCCGTCGACGTCTTGTTCGACTCGGTTGCCGAACTGGCCGGCCGCAACGCGGTCGGTGTGATTCTGACTGGCATGGGGCGCGATGGTGCCGCGGGGCTCCTGAAGATGCGCCACGCCGGCGCACGCACCCTTGGCCAGAACGAAAAGACCTCGGTGGTCTACGGAATGCCCAGGGTCGCTTACGAACTTGGTGCCGTCGAGCAGCAATTGCCCCTCAACGCTATCGGCGAAGAAATCTTAAAAATGACAGCCGCCCGAAAGGAAGGAACTGACTAATGTCAATCGCAGAGAAAATCAAAGTTCTGATCGTCGACGATCAGGTCACCAGCCGTCTGCTGCTCAGCGACGCGCTGACCCAGCTCGGCTTCAAGCAGATCACCGCCGCCGGCGATGGCGAACAGGGCATGAAGATCATGGCCGCCCAGCCCCATCACCTCGTCATCTCGGATTTCAACATGCCGAAGATGGACGGCCTCGGGCTGTTGCAGGCTGTTCGAAGCAACCCAACGACGAAGAAGGCGGCCTTTATCATCCTCACAGCTCAGGGCGACCGCGCCTTGGTGACAAAGGCTGCGGCATTGGGCGCCAACAACGTGCTGGCCAAACCCTTCACGATCGAGAAGATGAAAGCGGCTATCGAAGCCGTATTTGGAGCATTGAAATGAATCTCGAGGTTGCGGCCCGCCGCGTGCACATCATTCAGGGCGAATGGAAGGTCCTGAATGATCCGAACGCGGTCTTGACGACCATTCTTGGTTCGTGTGTGGCTGCATGCCTTCGGGATCCCGTGGCCGGCGTTGGGGGAATGAATCACTTTCTTCTGCCGGGCACTGCCAACACGCCGATGACCGGCGGCGATGCCACGCGCTACGGCGTGCATCTGATGGAACTGCTGATCAACGGTCTTTTGAAGCAGGGCGCGCGGCGCGACCGCCTGGAGGCCAAGATCTTCGGCGGGGCAAAGACGATCTCGACGTTCTCGAACGTCGGCGAGCAGAATGCCGCGTTTGCCGTGCAGTTCCTGAAGGATGAAGGCATTCCTGTCGTGGGCTCCAGCACGGGTGGCGATCACGGACGCAAACTTGAGTACTGGCCGGTTTCCGGCCGGGCTCGGCAATACCCCCTGACGGGTGCGGAAACACAGAGAACCGTCGCGCTCGAACAGCGCCCGGTGGCTCCGCAAAAGCCGGTCGAAAGCAGCATCGAATTCTTCTGAGGCGAAACACGGATGACCTTCAATACCCAAACGGACCAGCCATCGCCTTCAGAAGCGCTCCCCGACGTTCTCATGCGGATCGTTTCGGAGTTGCATGATGTCGCCTACCTGATCGAACGGATAGAACCGCAACTTCTGGAGCTCGGCGGCGGCGCCGCGTTTCTCAATTCTCCCGAAAGCATGAAAGTCATGCAGGGCATAGACCTCGCCGTCCAGAAGACGCGCGGGCTCGCGGAGTTCATCGACACCATCACCGGCGAAATACCGCAGAGCTGGGTAGTCGATGTCGCGACGGCCCTCAGCCTGGTGAAGTTGAGCGAAATGCAGCGTGCGCTGGGCGGTGCCATGCGTCATGGGCATTCGCAGCCGCTCAACAAGGCCGCAGGCGACTTTGACTTCTTCTGATTAAACTTTCTCGCACGATCACGAAACGCTCGCACAAGTTTCGAGGTCTATAGCCGAATGAGGCAATAGGCCAAGCTTTGTCGATGACGATCGTGCGAGAACAGAATGAATCTGTTAAATCAATTACTTCAGGTCTTTAAGAACTTCAGCTCACTAGGGCGGAACAAGCTGCTGGCGCTAGCCGGCGTAGGCGTCGTGTCCGTCGCTCTCATTTTGGCTGCGGCCCTTCTCGTCAACAAGCCTGCGCAGGAAACGCTCTATGTCGGCCTCGACGCTGCCGATCTGAACCAGATCAGCATGGCGCTCGCCGAATCGAATATTGCCTTTCAGACCGGCACTGATGGCGCCAGCATCAGCGTTCCGGCCGGCATGACCGGCAAGGCGCGCCTCCTTCTCGCGGAGCGTGGTCTGCCAAACAGCGCCAACGCCGGCTACGAACTCTTCGACAACGTCGGCTCTCTCGGCCTGACGTCCTTCATGCAGGAAGTCACGCGCGTCCGCGCCCTCGAAGGCGAAATCGGCCGTACGATCCAGTCGATCAACGGCATCATGGCAGCGCGCGTTCATATCGTCATGCCTGAAGTCGGCAACTTCCGGAAGGCTGAACAGAAGCCGACGGCTTCTGTCATGATCCGCGCCAGCGCCGCGACCGGCCGCAACGCCGCAAGCTCCATCCGTCACCTCGTCGCTTCCGCCGTTCCCGGCCTCGATGTCGGCGACGTCACTATTCTCGATTCGGCCGGCCAGCTTCTCGCCTCCGGCGACGACGCGAGCAACAACACCCTGAACCGTTCGCTCACCATCGTGCAGAACGTCCAGGGCGAGGTCGAGTCCAACATCGACAAGGCGCTCGCACCGTTCCTCGGCATGGACAACTTCCGTTCCAGCGTCACCGCGGAACTGAACACCGACAGCCAGCAGATCCAGGAAACGACATACGATCCGGAATCCAAGGTCGAGCGCTCCATCCGCACGACCAAGGAAGCCTCGCAGTCGCAGCAGAAGCAGTCCGACAACGCAACGACCGTGGAGCAGAACGTTCCGCAGGCCGCACCGGACTCGGGTGGTAGCAACGGACCGGAATCGCAGGACAAGTCTGACAAGAAAGAAGAGCAGACCAACTACGAGATCAACAGCAAGACGACCGCGACCACGCGCAACAGCTATCGCGTCGACAAGCTCTCCATCGCCGTCGTCGTCAACAAGGGCCGTATCGCCCAGATGGTTGGCGAACCGGCCGACCAGGCGAAGATCGACGCCTACCTCGCTGAGATGCAGAAGATCGTGGCGTCGGCTGCCGGCATCAACGGAACCCGCGGCGACGTTGTTACCGTCACGGCGATGAACTTCCTCGAGAACCAGCTTCTCGAAGACACCGGCAGCGGCGTCCGCGTCATGGACATGCTGAGCCGCAACCTCGCAGGCATCATCAACTCGCTGGCCTTCGTCGCCGTCGCATTCCTCGTCATCTGGATGGGTGTCCGTCCGATGGTCCGCAGCATGACGGGCGGCGCCTCGATCGGTGGCGACACCTCGGTGGAAAGTGCCGGCCTGGAGCTGCCCGATTTCGCACCTGCGGTTGGCGGCGAAGGTTCCGGCGCCCTCATGGAAGGCTTCGGATCGGACTTCGGCTTCGACAGCACGGAAGATCTGCTCAGCCTTGGCGACGACGACGGCAACTTCAACCGCCGCGTCAAGGAAGGCCCGGAGCGCAAGCTTTCGAGGATGGTCGAAATCAACGAGGAGCGCGCCGCGAAAATCCTCAGGAAATGGGCAGTCGAGAACGCTGCCTAAGCAAAGGGCCGGGAAACCGGCCCTTTTTTGTTGCTTAATTGTCGCCATCCACAGGGCGCGATTCGCGTCAAACGCGAATCGTATTGCCAGCCGACCTAGAATCATCCTAATTTTAATATGCTTTTAACGATTTAGATCGATGTGCGAATCGGCGCACAAAATGTAGCCAAAGTAAATCCCAAGAACTCGGAGATGGTACTTTTTAGTGCCTGTCGTAATCTTGGATGATTCGCGGAGAAGCTGCATATCTGTTTAAAAAACCGCGGATCGAATTTGTGCCGTGATGGTTTTCAGCCGCAGGATTTGCCAATGGACATGCATATATTGCAAGCTCTCAAGAGCGATACGCACACGGCAAACTTCGTTGGCCTTGCCGCAACCAACTTGTCATCACGCGACGAACTTATTTGTCAGTTGAGCGAGGCTGTCGGCACGGGTAGGTTGCAGCCTGGGCTTCGGATCCTGACCGACTATGTGGGCGCATCGCATTACCTGCTTGCGCGCGCTGACCTCGTGCAGGAAGCTGGCCTCGACTTCGTGGTGTCGTCCGACTGGCCGTTCGATCTGGTAACCAATCTGGCGGAAACGTTTGTGGGCGGCTTTGCGCGGGCGACGGAGCTCGAGAAGTGCATGCAGCTCTTCCGACCGCAGTTTGCGCTGCTGCCGGAGACCGCAGACGTTCCCGATGGCGCCAGCCAGCAGTATTGCTCTCTCCTCTTCAATATCGGCCGCTCGCGGCTCGCCCTGATGTTCCTGTTCGATGATGGCTTCATCCTCTCGCAGGAGCGGCTGCGGGACGTCGGCCTGCTGACGGCCTATTTCACCAGCCTGCTGCAGTGCGGCGTGGCCAAGAGCGATCGGGATTTCGAACTGACGGATCGCGAACTGGAATGCCTCTTCTGGATCGCAGAGGGCAAGACCAGCGACGAAATCGCCATGATCCTCGGCATCTCGCGCAACACAATCAACAACTACATCACCAGCGTCATGCGGAAAACGGCAACGAAAACACGTTCCGAAGCCATTGCCTTCGCTGTCCGTAACAATCTCGTTTAAGGGGACAGCCCAATGGCGCAACCATCCAGCAGGACAATCGGCACCCCAGAGACATCACGGGGCGTGCGCGTCGGCAAAGTGACGAGCCGCTCCGATCTCTTCCCGCGGTTGATCGCCATGCAGAAGCTGGCCGACGCGCAGAACTTCGCTGTCTTTCGCGTCAATGGATCTGGCCTTCCTGCCAAGCAGCGCCTGGTCTGCGAGCTTGAGAACTGGGGTGCCACCAACGCTGGTGCCTGCAAGGGCTTCGTCGACGCCCATGGCGACGCTCTGCTCGAACACATCGAGAAGTCGCTGCTGCCGCTCACCTGGGCAGGCAGCCACGATGCTGGCGTTCCCGGTGCATCGGGAATGGCGCCGTTCGTGGAGCGCCTGGCGGCCGGTCTCGTGCCATTCTCCGGCATGGCGTTCCCGGTTCGGCTGGGCGCAATCGGCAACGGCTTCGTCATCTTCGCCGGCGATGATCTCGATCCCCCGAGCGACATGATCGTCGAGCTGCACGGACGTGCCTGCCACATCATGATCGACCTGCTTTCGCTCGACGAGCGGCGCGTCAGCGCCGCCGAGGCCCTGAGCGAGCGCGAGATTGCCTGCCTGCAGCTTGCTGGCGACGGCCGGATCAGCGAAGAGATCGCCGAGAAGCTCGGCCTCTCGGTTCACACCGTCAATGCCTATCTCGGCTCGGCAACCATCAAGCTGGATTCGGTCAACCGAATTCAGGCAATCGCAAAGGCAATCCGGCTCGGCTATATCAGCTGAGATCAGATTAGCGACGGTGATTTGAGGTTAGCTGGCGAGCGCCTGGAGCGATGGCGCGATGTAGCGCGATTGCAGTAGGCTCCGTTCCAGAAAAGCCGTGTTCTCGTCAGGATCGACGGAAGGGTTTTCGAACGCGATGTGGTTGATCTCGATGCCGGCGTGTTCGGCGGCGAGCGTCAGCTGGGCGTAAACGGTGACGCCGCGTGGCTTGATCTCGAGATCGATAACGACCTCCGGCTTGCCACCCCATTCCAGCGTATAGCTGCCGCCATGGCCGAAATTGACGGTGCCGGGATGGAAGAACATCTCTGCTGCCGAGGATACGAGATCGGAAAGATTGCCGTAGTACTCAAAGCGCAGGATCGAAATCAGGTCCGAGGCATCGAGGAGACGAAGCTCCGTCGCCACGGGGCTGATTGCTTCAGCAAGAATTCTCTCGCGCTGGGTAGAGTAGGGGCATTTTTTCATTCGGCTATCTTACCCGTTGGTTCTTGGCTTTCGCCGCGTAAACCCGATGAATGAGTTCGGCGACTGCCTTGTAGAATACAGACGGGATCACACTATCCACCGAGACTTGCGCAAACATGGAGCGTGCGAGCGGCGGATCTTCAAAAACGGGAATTCCGTTCGACTCGGCCATCTCTCTGATTTTCAACGCAATTAGGTCCTGTCCCTTGGCAACGACGACAGGAGCGTCGTTTTCTTCGCGCACATAGCGCAGCGCCACGGCAAAGTGGGTCGGGTTGGCGATGACAAGCGTGGCGCGTTGAACGTCGGCAATCATCCGGCGGCGTGCGCGGTCGCGCATCACCGAGCGCTGGCGGCTTTTGACGAAGGGGTCGCCCTGGGATTGCTTGTTTTCTTCCTTGATTTCGTGCCGCGTCATTCGCAGCTCGGAGAACCAGTGATAGCGGGTCCAGAAGAAGTCGGCGATCGCCACCACGGCCGTTGCGATGAGAACGACGATGGTAATCTTCTGCATGCCCGACATCATTCGGGTGAAGATGGTCGAGGGGTCGGAGAACATCGCGTCGATCGCGCTGAAATACTCGCTCTTCATGATGAAGAACATGACGACGCCGACGATCAAGATCTTGACGAGCGATTTACCGAACTCGATCAGGCCAGGCAGGCTGAACATCCGCGTGAAGCCCTTGGCAGGCGAGATTCGCGAGAATTGCGGCCGGATGCGTTCGAGAACCGGTCGCGGCATGTTCTGGGCGACCGAAGCCGCGACGCCGAAGGCCATGAACAGAATCATTGCCGGCGCCAGGAGGGCGGCGCAAACCCAGCCGAGATGGACAAAAAGCGACATAACGTCGGGCCCGGTCTCGATCTTCCACTGGTCCGGTTGCTCGAAGATATCCTTCAGCGCCGCGCCCGTGCGAGTGAGTGCGTCGGGCAGAAAGAATATCAGGTAGACGTAGCTGGCAAGGACCGTGGCGAAAAGCGGCAGCTCGCGTGAGAAAGGCACATTACCTTTGTCTGCGGCGTCGGTTTTCTTTTTCTGGGTCGGGTCTTCTGTTTTGCTGTCCTTGTCGTCATCGGCCAAGGTCGCTGCTCTCCATCAAAAAGAAAAAGCCGCACCTGAGCGCGGCCTTTTCAAAAATAGCTGGGACGGGACATCCGATCAATGCGGCCGAACCGCCCGCAGTCGTTCTGTGCACAACAAGAGCGCCTTAGGCGGCCTCGGCGCCGCCGGCCTCCGTTTCCTTGAGCTGGATCTGGCCGGAGTTCGACAAGCGAATCGCTTCCTGCGCGATGGCGCGACGGGCAATCGCGATCTCGCGAGGATTGATGCCGGTAGTGCCGCTCTGCAGATCCGATTCGATCATGCGGCGCTGGCGCGGGCTGATCGAGGCGAGAACGATTTCGCGCATCTCTCCCGAGGCGCCGCGAAGCGCCATCGTGAGGATATCCGCGGAGATATCGTTGAGCAGCATGACGCGGCTGCGCTGCGGCATGAGCATGAGGTCTTCGAAGAGGAAGATCTTCGGGCGGACCTTGTTGACCGATTCGCGGCTGATCGATTCGAGCGAGGTGAGCAAGGTATCGACCTGCGGCTTGTCCATCTCGTTCATGAGTTCGGCAACCTTCGTCGAGCCGATTGCGTTCTTCTCGGCATCGATTTCCGCCAGCAGCGACATCACCTGTTTCTCGATGATCTGCGCCGCCTTCGGGCTGACTGCCTTCAGGTTGACGGTACGGTTCATGATGTCGGCTCTGCGGCTGTCCGGGATCTGCATCAGAACCTTGGCGCCGAAGGAGGAGGGCATCATGGAGAGGATATAGGCCACTGTCTGCGGATGCTCGCGCAGCAGGAACTTGCCGATGAAGGCGGGATCGCCTTCGCCGAGGCGGTCCCAGATGGACGTTTCATAGGCTTGGAAAGTCGTGCGGCGACCAAGCAGGCTGTCGACTTCGTCGGGTGTAAGGCCCTCTTCGAGAATGCTCTCGATGGCCCGCGCGTTATCCATCAGACCGGCGCCCTCGGTGAAGAGGTCTTCGAATTCCGCAACGAGTTGCAGAAGTTCATCCGGCGGAATGGCGCGCAGGGTCTGGGCCGATCCGATGATCGTCTGCAGCTCTGCCTGCGTGAAATATTTCAACAGTCTGCCTGCAACCCCTTTCCCCATAGCGAGGAGAACGGCTGCTGCTTTTTCAGCCTGGGTCAACGGTTTCTCGGCTAGAGCGCCGCCGAAATCGTCAAAGTCCATCATGGTCTAACCTCTCCGTCCCTGCACCGGGATCAGGCTTTCTTGGTACTCAGAACTTCTATCAGTTTTACGCCAAAACGCGTGTCGTCATTTTCAAGAACGGTGATCTCGCCGCGAGCAATCTTGCGGCCATTCACCATGATTTCCACCGGCTCGCCGATCTTCTTGTCGAGCGCGATCGTTGCACCTTCGTTCAGGTTCATCAGACCCGAAACCTGCATCCGGCTGCTTCCGAGCATGATCTGAACATCGATCGGGATGTCCATGATCAGGTCGAGGTTCGACTGCATCGCGCTTCCGAGCGGCGCCGGCTGTCCGCCGGACGTCGTGAAGGACGAATCACCGAAATCGGACGAACCGCCGAAATCGCCGCCGAACGCATTGTCGTCGGAACCACCGAGGTCACCGCCGAAAGCTGCGAGATCCGTGCCTCCGAACGCGGCATCGTCGCCGAACTCCGGCAGACCACCGTCCGCATCGGTCTTGAGAACGCCGCGCAGGTCGTCGATAGCCTGATCGAGCTCGGCCTCGTTGCCTGGGAGCTCTGGTGAGAGATCGCTGTTCTGCTGTGTCTTCTTCGTCGCCATGAAATCACTATTCCAGTTGAAACTTGCCTCAACCTGCCTTGAGGCAGGCAGGTGTAAATGGACTAATTCATCAGGTGCCGGATGAGGTCGTCATCCGAATTGATCGTATCCTTGACCCGGACGGTATAATTCTCGCCGGACCGTCCGAACTCGCAGACATACAGTTCCTTGCCGTTGGCGCTGACGTCGACACGGACGTCTCCATTGTCGTGGAACGGTATTACGTCGCCTGCCGCGAGCTTCGAGATGGTGCGAAGCGTCAGCTCCTGCAGACGGATTTTTGCGTCGAGAGTGACCTGGGAACGGCGAACCTGTTCCGTGATTTGGTCGGTCCACTCCGATGACTTGGCAGACTGATTCTTCGCGCGCGGTGCCGTAACGGTCGTCTTCAGAAGCGCAGACTGCGGTACGATCAGCGCGAACTCGGACGTGATGCCGGACAGCTTGATCGACATGTTGATCGCGGCTGCGAATTCGTCCGGCTTGTCCTCGGCGGGCTTCGGCCTGTCTTCGATCGCATGCGGAAGTTCGAGGGCGGGTTCGAAGCCGCCAGGCGCGTCGACTGCCGAGCGCAGGACGTTGGCGATCTTCTCGAACACCGTCACTGCCAGCTCAAGCTCGATCACCGAAAGGATACGATCGGCAGGCTGCTCGACCGTGTCAGGCGATGCGCCGAGCAGATGTTCCATCAGGGTGATGATGAAACCGTTGCCGCAGGCAAGTGTGATGTCCTGCGACCAGTTGCGCAGCGAGGCGTTGACGAGCGTATGGCTGTCGCCGAGATCCGCGATTAGGTCGTTCCTGTGGCCGCTGTGGCAGCCGAGATAGGCAACCTCGACGTCGAGGCCGGTCTCGCTCTTGATGACGTCCGGCAGGAACTCGCAGTAGACGTCGCCGAAGGCGGCACAGAGCTTTTCGACCGTCGCCTTGTCGCCGAGCCGACCGGTCAGCTTTGCCAGCAGGGCTTCGTCGATGACGGGTTTTGTTTTGAGTTGAGCGTTCATATGGGTTTATGCCGCCTTGTTCTCGCCGCCCGGGTTCATCATCTCCTGCTCGACAGCGTCGATGGACGGACGCTCGTATGCCGAGATCGTCTTGCGGCCGTACTCCAGGGCGACCTGCGGCACGGAGCCGTTCATGTAGGCCAGGAGGGTCTGCTTGACGACGACATAGAGGCGGTGCTGCTTCGAGCGAACGATCTTGATCTGCGAGACGATAGGCGAGCAGACGCAGTAGGAGAGAAGAATACCGAGGAAGGTACCGACGAGGGCCGAGCCGATCAGGTGGCCGAGCACTTCCGGTGAGTCGTTGATGTGCGCCATGGCCTTGATGACGCCGAGAACCGCCGCGACGATACCGATGGCCGGAAACGCGTCGCCCATGGTCTGGATCGCGTGATACGGCTTCATCTTGTCGTGGAGGATGGTGTTGATTTCTTCGTCCATCAACGCTTCGATTTCGTGCGATCGGGCATTGCCGATGATGATCAGGCGGACGTAATCGCAGATGAAGGCCGTCAGTTCCTTGTTCTTGAGAACCGTTGGCGCGGACTGGAAGATCGAGGACTCGGCCGGATTGTCGATATGTGCTTCGATTTCGTTGCGGGACTTCGTGCGCAGGTCGCGCATCAGCGAATAGAGAACGCCGAGCGTATCGAGATAGTTGCGTTCCTTCGGCACGGTGTGCTTGAAGGCCTCGCCCAGCGCCTTGCCGGAATCCTTGACGACTTTCATGGGGTTGCCCATGATGAAGCTTCCCAGGCCAGCACCGCCGATGATGACGAGCTCGAAGGGCTGCCAGAGCGCGTCGAGGTGACCGCCCATGGCCATGAAGCTGCCGATGATGCAGCCGCAAACAATCACAAATCCGATAATGATATTCATCGTCAGTCCAAACCTGATCGTTATTTTCAACCGAAGGGATAGGAGCGCTGGCTTGCGTGAGGCTGATGATTGCCTTGCAGATCAAGCTTTTCGCATGCCAGTTTCGCACAAGGATTTGCTGTCAGGTTGAAGGTGACGAATGGGCATCCGTGCCCGTTTCTGAGATGCCGCCTCAGCGAGATCCGCGCCGAACCAATCTTAAAAGCGCCCGGATTTCGTACCGTTCATCGCCAATGCCAGGAGCCTATCTGGATGCAATCCGGTCTTTATGTTTCGCTGTCGTCGCAGATCGCACTCGAACGTCGCCTCACCACGATCGCCGACAACATGGCAAACGTGAACACGACGGGCTTCCGGGGCACCGAGGTCAAGTTCAACGAGCTTCTTGGCGAGACCGGCAACAAGATCAATGCCAAGGTTGCTTACGTCTCCCAGGGCAACGACTACCTCTCGGGCGATAGCGGTGAACTTCAGCACACCGGCAACATGCTCGACTTTGCGATCAAGGGCGACGCATGGTTTTCGATCGATACGCCTGCCGGCAAGGTCCTCACGAAGGACGGCCGTTTCACCTTGAAGGACTCCGGCGAACTGGTGACGGTTCGCGGTTATCCGGTCCTTGATGCCGGCGGCTCGCCGATCCAGCTCGACAAGGCTGGTGGCGAACCGAAAGTCGGCTCGGACGGCATGATCTACCAGAACGGCAAACAGGCCGGCTCTCTCGGTCTGTTCGAGGCCGATATCAGCAAGGGCTACCTGCGTTACGAAAACAGCGGCGTCATGACGACGGATACGCCGCGCGCCGTTACCGACCGCTTCAATGTCGGCGTCCAGCAGGGTTACCTGGAAAACTCCAACGTCAACGCGATGCGCGAAATCACCCAGCTGATCGAAGTCAACCGCGCCTTCGAAAGCATGACCTCGCTCACCAAGGACAGCGAGGATTCCTTCAACGAGGCAATCAAGACGCTCGGTGGCAGCCGCTAAGCCAGAAGGTCTGACGCATGTCGAATCCGCCTCTCGTTGAAGACGTTCTCTCGCCGAAGCTTGCGCATCTCGGCAGTCTTGTCGCGCGCTATGCAAAACCGGAATTTCTGGTCGCGCCCGGCGGGCACGTACAGACTATCGCTGCCGGGCACTATACCGTCACCGGCCTGTCGCGGCACGTCCGCCTGGGCGAGTTCGTTGCCCACAAGTCGGCGACCGGGGTGCATCTCGGTGAAGTCGTCCGCGTCGAGCCCGATCTTACCTATGTCTGCCCGATCGAACCGGGCGAGCCGATCGGCATTCACGACACAGTCATTCGCAAGGGCGCATTTCGCATCGCGCCATCGGACAGCTGGTGCGGGCGCACGATCAATTCGCTTTGCGAGCCGATCGATGGTCTCGGTCCTGTCGTCGAAGGGCTGACGCGTCGCTCGATCTCCAACAATGCGCCGCCCTCGATGACGCGTCAGCGCGTCGAGAAGGGTTTCAAGACCGGCGTGCGTGCGGTCGATATCTTTTCGCCACTCTGCCTTGGCCAGCGCCTCGGCATTTTCGCCGGCTCGGGCGTCGGCAAGTCGACGCTGCTTTCGATGCTTGCGCGGGCGGATGCCTTCGACAAGGTCGTCATCGCGCTTGTCGGCGAGCGCGGCCGCGAAGTGCGCGAATTCATCGAGGACACGCTCGGCGCCAACATGAAGAAGTCGATCGCGGTGGTTGCCACGAGCGATGAAAGTCCGATGCTGCGCAAGATGGCGCCGCTGACAGCCGTGACGATCGCCGAGCATTTTCGCGATCAGGGCGAGAACGTTCTGCTGATCGTCGATAGCGTCACGCGCTTTGCACACGCCATCCGTGAAGTCGCGACCGCCTCTGGCGAGCCGCCGATTGCACGCGGCTACCCCGCATCGGTCTTTACCGAATTGCCGCGACTGCTGGAACGCGCCGGCCCGGGTCCGGAAGGCACCGGAACGATCACGGCGATCATCTCCATTCTGGTTGATGGCGACAATCACAACGACCCGATCGCCGACTCCACTCGCGGCATTCTCGACGGTCATATCGTTCTGCAGCGCAGCCTCGCCGAGGAAGGGCGCTATCCGCCGATCGATCCGTTGGCGTCGATCTCGCGTCTCGCCCGCAAGGCCTGGACGCCCGATCAGGAGAAGCTCGTCTCGCGCCTGAAGACGCTGATTCACCGCTTCGAGGAAACGCGCGACCTCAGATTGATCGGCGGCTATCGCCAGGGCGCCGACCCGGATCTGGACATGGCGGTGAAGCAGGTACCGATTATTTACGATGTTTTGAAACAGTCCCCGGGAGATGCTGATTCGAGGGATGCCTTCGCCGATCTGGCGAGCGCTCTGAAGGCTGCCGCCGGCGCCGGCAACCAGCCCGGCATTCGCAGATAGAGAGGCGACCCGTGACCGATTTCGACGATGATGAAAAGATCGCGCCGCTGAAGCCGAAAGGCCGCAGGACGACGATGCTCGACCGGACGCTGACCGTCACCGGTCTCTTGCTGGCGGGCGCCTCGGCATTCTTCCCCTGGTACGTCTTCTTTAACGAGGACAAGTTCGGCATCAACGTCGCGCAGGGCGATCGGACGCGCGAGCTTCCGGATTGGCCTGCCCGCAACGTCTTCAGTGTGTCACCGCTCGCGATGGCGAACAAGAACCCGCCTGAGAAGAAACCCGAGCTGCCCGTCGATCCGTTGACGACGGCGACGGTCTCAAGCCTCGGCAAGGAAGATGACAAGGGAATCCCGGCGGAAGATCAGCCATTCCCTGGCAAGTCGAGCTTCCGCCTTCTCCATGTCGCCAACGGCCGGGCGCTGATCGAAGACAACTCCGGCATGTATGTCGTCCGCGTCGGCTCGATCCTCCCGGATGAGAGTCGTCTGGCAACGCTTGAAGAGCGTGATGGAAAGTGGGTCATCGTGACGTCGAAAGGCGATGTCTATCAGCGGAACTGACCCGCTCGACCAGATTTCATCCGAAAGCCCCGCCCAATCCAGGCGGGGCTTTCGTCGTTTCAGGGTGCATGAAACATCGGCGCCAAAGAACCCGCTCTTCCGTAAGGTTAACGCAAGATTACCGCCGTAGGTTTGCGACAGTAAAAACGGAGAGTTCCCATGCAACCGATTCAACTGTTCGACTTGGCCTCGCGGCAGGCGGAATGGCTGACGATCCGGCAGGAGGTTGTTGCCGGCAACATCGCGAATGCGAACACGCCGAAATTCCGCGCGAAGGACATCACGCCTTTCGAGGCCGTTCTCGACAAGTCGGACGTTACCATGGCGCGCACCAACCTGCGCATCTGACCGGCAACGACCTGAGCACGAAGAGCGACATCGACGTCAAGGACGCGAATCTCGATCAGGAAATCGGCGTGCAGGAGTCCGGCAACACTGTCGGTCTCGCGGAAGAACTCTCCAAGTCCGGTGAAATCAAGCGGCAGTACGAGCTGAACACCTCGCTCGTCAGCTCGTTCAACCGGTTGATGCTCATGACGGTGAAGAGCTAATTATGGATCCTTTGTCAGCAGCCCTCAAAATTGCCGGATCGGGCCTCGAGGCGCAGTCCACGCGCCTTCGCATCGTTTCGGAAAACATCGCGAACGCCCGTTCGACCGGTGATACGCCAGGTGCCGACCCTTATCGCCGCAAGACGATTACATTTGGCGAGGCAGTCGATCGCGCATCCGGCGTCAAGACCGTCAACGTCAAGAAGCTCGGCGTCGACGAATCGAAATTCACGACCGAATTCGATCCGAGCAATCCCGCCGCTGACGAGAAGGGCGTGGTCAAGCTGCCAAACGTCAACATGCTCGTAGAGATGGCGGACATGCGCGAAGCGAACCGCTCCTACGATGCAAACCTGCAGACCATCAAGCAGTCCCGTGACCTGATCTCCTCGACGATCGACCTTCTGAAGAGCCAATAATGATCAACACTGTAAACAATATCAGCTCCCTGTCGGTTACGCGCGATCTCGCGGGCGTCGATCTCGGAAAGACGACACCTTCCTCCGCGGCCGAAAGCGCGGCTAGCGACGGCAGCTTTGCCTCGGTGCTCAGCAACGTCGCCAATGGCGCGGTCAACACCCTGAAGAACGCGGAAAGCATGTCTTTCGCGGGCATCAAGGGTACCGCCACCACCCGTGAAGTTGTCGATGCCGTCATGCAGGCACAGCAGACGCTCCAGACGGCAATCGCCATTCGAGACAAGGTCGTTTCGTCCTTCCTCGAAGTCACCAAGATGCAGATGTAGTTGATTTAAGGACGAAGCCATGAGAGCGCTTGCCATTGCTGCCACGGGTATGGATGCCCAGCAGACCAATCTTGAAGTCATCGCCAACAACATCGCGAACATCAACACGACCGGCTTCAAGCGTGCCCGTGCCGAATTCACGGACCTGCTGTACCAGACCGAGCGTGCCAAGGGCGTGTCGAACCGCGCCAACCAGGCGATCGTTCCCGAGGGTGCCAACATCGGTCTCGGCGTTCAGACATCATCCGTTCGCAACCTGCACATCCAGGGTGAGCTGGCGCAGACCGGCAACGATCTTGACGTTGCGCTGGTGGGCCGCGGGTTCTTCCAGATCCAGGCGCCGGACGGCACGACGCTCTACACCCGCGCCGGCGCCTTCAACAAGAACGAAACCGGCCAGATCGTGACGGTCGACGGCTATACCGTCGCTCCGACGATCACGATTCCGACGGGCTCTACCGAACTGACGATCAGCCGCTCGGGCGAAGTCACCGCGAAGCTTCCGGGCGCAACGGCAGCGACCACCCTCGGCCAGCTGCAGATCGCCGACTTCGTCAACGAAGCCGGTCTCCAGCCTCTCGGCGATAACCTTTTTGCCGAAACGCCAGCGTCCGGACAGCCGGTCGTCGGCACGCCCGGTGATGAAAACTACGCCTACCTGAAGCAGAGCTATCTCGAGTCGTCGAACGTCGACCCGGTAAAGGAAATCACCGAGCTGATCTCGGCACAGCGCGCCTACGAAATGAACTCCAAGGTCATCACCACAGCCGACGAGATGGCCTCCGTCGTCAGCAAGAACCTGAAGTAGCAGGGAAGAGCCGAAACATGATGTTTTGCCGGGTTGGAACCGTTCGCGGATGGGCATCCGCCATCGCAATCGTTATCGCCGCCTTATCCGCGCCGAACGCCTGGGCGTCCGGCAGGGGTCTCGCGGTGGTGCCGACGACGATTATCTACCCCGGCGATACAATCTCGAGCGCCCAGGTGCAGGAAGTCGAAGTCACAAACCCCAATCTGGTCGGCGACTATGCAAAGTCGGTCGGACAGGTCGAGGGAATGATTTCGAAGAGAACCTTCCTGCCGGGGCGGACGATCTCCTTGTCGGGCCTGCGCGAACCGTACACGGTGACGCGCGGCTCTTCGATCCGTTTGGTCTTCACGCTCGGCGCGATGATGATCTCCGCAGCCGGTTCGCCTCTTGAAGACGGCATGACCGGACAGATGGTCCGCGTTCGCAACATGGATTCCGGCGTCATTGTCAGCGGCACGGTGCTTGCCGACGGCACAATCCACGTGGCCGCAAAATGAAGATAATCTCCCGTCTTTTCATCGCTCTCGCATTTGTGTCATCGACCTTCGTCAATGTGGCGCCGGCTGCCGCAATGAAGTCGCGCATCAAGGACATTGCCTCCCTTCAGGCGGGCCGAGACAACCAGCTGATCGGCTACGGCCTGATCGTTGGTCTCCAGGGCACGGGTGACGGCTTCAGATCGTCCCCGTTTACCGAGCAGTCCATGCGCGCGATGCTGCAGAACCTCGGCATTTCCACGCAGGGCGGTAACGCGAAGAACACTGCTGCCGTCATGGTCACGGCAAACCTGCCGCCGTTCGCGAGCCCCGGCAGCCGCATCGATGTCAATGTCAGCTCACTCGGCGATGCAACGTCGCTGCGCGGCGGAACGCTCATCATGACGTCGCTCTCGGGCGCCGATGGCCAGATCTACGCCGTCGCGCAAGGATCGATCGTCGTTTCCGGCTTTACGGCGCAGGGACAGGCATCGAGCGTTACCGAAGGCGTGACGACAGCCGGCCGCGTTCCCGGTGGCGCGATCATCGAGCGTGAACTGCCTTCGCGCTTCAAGGATTCCGTCAACCTCGTCCTGCAGCTGCGCAACCCCGATTTCTCGACGGCGGTTCGCATTGCCGATGTCGTCAACGGCTATGCAAGGTCCCGCTTCGGCGGTCCGGTTGCCGATGCGAAGGATGCCCAGGAAGTCATCGTCCAGAAGCCGCGCGAAGCCGACCTGACGCGCCTGATGGCGGACATCGAAAACTTGCAGGTCGAGACCGATACGCCGGCCAAGGTGGTGGTCAACGAGCGAACTGGCACCATCGTCATCGGCGCCGATGTGCGCGTCTCACCGGTTGCCGTGAGCTATGGCACCCTGACTGTTCAGGTCACCGAGACGCCGCAGATCATCCAGCCTGAGCCGTTCTCCCGAGGGGTGACCGCAGTTCAGCCGCAGACCGATATCGCCGCGCAGAAGACCGGTGGCAAGGTGGCGCTGCTCGACGGTCCGGATCTCAAGACCCTTGTCGCCGGCCTCAATAATATCGGCGTGAAGCCTGACGGCATCATTGCGATCCTCCAGGGCATCAAGTCCGCCGGGGCACTGCAAGCGGAGCTCGTACTGCAATGATGGTGAAGATGGGTGGCCAGAACACGGTGGTGTCCGATCTGCTGCGGCGTGTCGCCTTGCCGGCGGTCGCGTTGGTAATGCTGACGATCCCGGGCGCTTTCGCGCAGGAGGCCCGCACCCCTGCCGGAGGCGAGCTGACGTCCGAAGAGGAAATCAAGCAGTTCTGCACGAACATCGCCGACCCGGCGCGCGACCAGCGTTATCTCCTGCAGAAGCAGGAGCTTGAGAAGCTGCGCACCGATGTGGATGGCCGCATCGCCGAAATGCAGAAGCGCAAGGACGAATACCAGGACTGGCTGAAGCGCCGCGACGACTTCCTGAAGCAGGCAGAAGCTGGTCTCACAGACATCTACAAGAAAATGAAGCCGGACGCTGCCGCAACGCAGCTGCAGGAAATGAGGATCGAAGTGGCGGCCGCCGTCATCATGCGGCTGAACCCGACGCAGTCGAGCCTCATCCTCAACGAGATGGATCCGAAAAAGGCTGCCGTCATCGCCAACATCATCGCCAGCGCGTCCGATCCAAATACCTCGAAGGATCCATCATGAAGAAATACTTCCCGGTCGCCATAGCTGCCGCGGCCATGCTCGCCGGCTGCCAGTCGCCGCAAGCCGTCAACGAGATCGGTCGCGCGCCCGCGATGAGCCCGATCGGAAGCGGTCTTGCTTATGGTCAGACGCAGCAGATGTCGATGTATCCGAAACAGCCGCACCAGGTGGCGCAGGGCTATTCGCTCTGGAGTGATTCGCAGGCCGCTCTTTTCAAGGATTCCCGTGCCCTCAACGTCGGCGACATCCTGACCGTTGACATCCAGATCAACGACAAGGGCTCGTTTGAGAACAACAGCAAGCGCAGTCGCGAAAACAGCAGCGGATTGAACTGGGACGTCGCGGCCAACATTCTCGGTTGGAACCCCTCATCGAAGACCGATGTGACCTACGGCTCCGATACCAGCACCGACGGCAAGGGCAAGATCGAGCGCACCGACAAGCTGCAGCTGATGGTCGCAGCAGTCGTCACCGGCATTCTTGAGAACGGAAACCTTGTAATCAGCGGCTCGCAGGAAGTCCGGCTGAACCAGGAACTCCGGATTCTCAACGTGGCCGGTATCGTGCGTCCGCAGGACGTCAATGCCGACAACCAGATCTCCTACGACAAGATCGCCGAGGCGCGTATCTCTTATGGCGGCCGTGGTCGCCTGATGGAAGTGCAGCAGCCGCCTCGTGGCCAGCAGGCCATCGATCTCTTCTCGCCGCTCTGAGGCTGACCCATGGCAGAAGCAGAGGCCGCCGAAGGCCAACCGAAGAAGAAATCGGCCGCAATGATGACGATCATCGGCGTGGCCGTGCTGACACTCCTGGGCGCCGGTGGCGGCTGGGTGGTCGGCGGCATGGTTTCGCCGAACGTCAAGGCTGCGGTTCAGGAAGAGCAGGCCAAGGAATCCAAGGAGGCCTCGGCCAAGAAGGAAGGCGAGGGCGGGCTCCCGCATATATCGACGGAAGCAAACAACATCGTTCAGCTCGAGCCTATCACCTCGAACCTCGCCTACCCGTCGGAGAACTGGGTGCGACTGGAGGTCGCGCTGATGTTCAACGGGCCGCCTGATGTCAAGCTGGCCGAGGATATCCATCAGGATATCATGGCCTATATCCGCACCGTTTCGCTGCAGCAGATCGAAGGCCCGCGCGGCTTTCAATATCTTAGGGATGACGTCCAGGAACGTGTTGACCTTCGCGCGCAGGGCCGCGTATCGAAGGTCATGTTCAGGACCTTCGTCATCGAATGATTCGATTCCTTCTGCTTTTTGCTGCCATGATGGCGGCACCGGAGCTGGCGCACGCCCAGCAACTGCCGACGAACCTGTTGAACCTGCCGGTCGACGGTTCGGTTGCAGCATGGATCATCAGGACCTTCGGGCTGCTGACCGTTCTTTCGGTCGCGCCGGGCATCCTGATCATGGTCACGAGCTTTCCGCGCTTCGTCATCGCTTTCTCGATTCTTCGCTCCGGCATGGGCCTCGCGTCCACGCCGTCCAACATGATCCTGCTGTCGCTGTCGCTGTTCATGACCTTCTACGTCATGCAGCCGACCTTTGATCAGGCATGGCAGACAGGCGTCCAGCCACTCCTTTCCAACCAGATCAATGAGCAGCAGGCGATCGAGCGCATCGCCGAGCCGTTTCGCACGTTCATGAGCCTGAACACCCGTGAAAAGGATCTGGCGCTCTTTGTCGATCTCGCTCGGGAACGCGGCCAGGAGGTCGCGACAGGCGAAAAGACCGACTACCGCGTGCTTGTTCCGGCCTTCATGATCTCCGAAATCCGTCGTGGCTTCGAAATCGGATTCCTCGTGGTCTTGCCGTTCCTGGTGATAGACCTGATCGTGGCAACAATCACCATGGCCATGGGTATGATGATGCTGCCGCCGACATCCATTTCATTGCCCTTCAAGATCCTGTTCTTCGTCCTGATCGACGGCTGGAACCTTCTCGTCGGAAGTCTGGTTCGCTCGTTCCACTGAGATAAGACGTCTTCTCCAAGAGCCGGCTTCGGTTTCATTGAAATTGCTCAAACAGAAAGCCCCACAGGCACTGGCCGGCGGGGCTTTTTGTATTGCTGCGTAGCTTTAGTCGAAGCTGAAGAAGGGCTCACTGCGGGCCGGGAGCGCCGGCACGTCGAAGTGGTCTGGCGCCTGCCCGAGCTTCTCGCGCTCGACCATCATCTCGTAGGCCTTCTCCAGATGCAGGCGGAAGCGATCGGCGTCGAAGAGCGGCTTGATGACCGCGTTCTCCCGGATGCGCTGCCTGTATTCGACAAGCCGGCCCGGATCCGTGGCCAGCTCGACGGCCATGTCTTCGTAGGCTTGCTTGTCGAGTGCAACGAGTTCCGGCAGCCCAATGGTATTCAGGAGGCTCTCGCTGACGCGCGAAGCGAAGTTGGTACCCTTGACCGTCAGAACCGGCAGGCCGCCCCACAGCTGTTCCGACGTGGTCGTATGGCCGTTTACGGGGAAGGTGTCGAGGCCGAGGTCGGCCGCCTGCTGGCGATCGATATGTTCCTCGTAGCTGACGCGAGGGCAGAAGATGATCCGTTCGGACGAGATGCCCTGCTTGTTGATGTAGTTGAGCAGGTTCGCCTGCGTGCGCGGCGACGAAAGCATCAGCCACAACACGCTGTTCGGCGTCCGCTTCAGGATCCGGCACCAGATGTCGAGAACCTCGGTGTTGATCTTGCGGTTTGCGTTGAACGAAGCGAAGACGAAAGCGTCTTCGGGCAGTCCCGCCTGCGCGCGGCTCATCGGCTTCGGCTTCGGGCGGTTCTCCGAGTCGTTCGGCTGGTAGCTATCGGGCATGCGGACGAGCTTCTCGTGATAATTCGCTTCGCTCGATGCCGGCAGCACGAAACGGTCGCCGATCTGATAGTCCAGATCGACATCGTTGACGCTGCCCGGGAAGCCTAGCCAGGCCGCCTGTATCGGCGCGCCGCCGTAGTTCAGGATGCGCGAACGTCCGCCGAAGGTGTGACCCTTCAGGTCGACGAGAATATCGATATTCCGCTCGCGGACCGCGCGTGCAGCAGCCTCGTCGTCCATGTCGCGGACGATGCAGACATCGCCCCAGCTCGAACGATCGATCCTTCCGGCTTCGTGTTCCAGGTACTTTTCGTCCGTGTGGCAGAAGAGTGTGATTTCGAATTTGTTGCGATCGTGCAGTTCGAGCACGCGGCGCAGCAGCTTCATCGTTGCATGGCCGGCCCAAAGGTCGGACGAAAGGTAGCCGATACGGATCTTGTCACCCCAGGCATGCGGCACGGCCTTGCGCCGCTCGGCGGCTTCCTTCAGCTGGATTGCCGGATTGTGCGAAGCAAGCGCGTTCAGCTTCTCATCTTCGCACCAATGCAGATTGTAGAAGGGATTGTCGCGACCGAGGAAGCTGAGATTGCCGTCCTCAAGCAGCTTCTTGATCGGCAGGAATTCCTTGGCCGCGACGTCGAAGTCGCAGACTTCTCGCGAGAAGACCAGCTTCAAAAGCCGCAGCGGCAGGATGTCGGGAAACTTCTTGAACAGGTTTCCGACGAGCGTCTCGTTCGTGATGTCGAGAATGTCGTCGCTGAGCAGATGCACGGCGAAGCGAACATGCTCCGGGTTGCTGCTCTCCGAAATCACCTTGCGATAGGGGCTGAGGAGATCCTTCCGGCCCTGCTTCAGATGAATGGAGGCGAGCACGTAGGCGACATCGGCATCGGAGCGCGCCAGGGACATGATCCTGAGCGCCTGCAACAGTGCCTGTTCCTCGTCGCCCACAGCGAAGTAGAGCAGGGCTGCCTCACGGGTATAGGGTGACTCTGCCAGGGTATCGAGCTCGCCGGCAAGCGAATAGGCACTGGCCGCTTCCGCCTTGAAGCCAAGCTTCAGGAGGTTCTTGGCCAGCAGGACGTATGTTTTGACGTCTCGTTGGGTATCGACCAGCTTGTTCAGGACTTCGAGCGACTTGAGGTACTGCCCTTTTTGATAATCCTTGGACGCCGCTGCAAACGAGATGTTGGTATTCAAGATCCGCTCCGTTCCGGAAATTCATCAAAAGGCGCAACACGGCCGACGGACCATCAGGCGGATTCTGCACCTAGTTTGCATCACCTTAGACAGGTGAACCTTGCTTGAAACAGGAGCCGTGGTTCGCGAGCGGGCTGACCCTAGATTTTAGGGGGCTGTTAACCACCCTACCACTAGCGCTGGATTTGAAAGCGCTTTTAATGAGTTGGCAAGAAATGGCTGCGAGATTGTCCCTCGACATGACGGGTTTGGTTGCTCAATTGGAACGGCACCGAGTGGCATGAAGCTGGTCCGTCATCGCCGGTACACAAGTCCGGTATGTCCTCATTTTGTATCTTGTTTCCAGGGGACAGACTCATGACAAGCATTAACACGAACACTTCCGCAATGGCGGCTCTCCAGACGCTGCGTAACGTCAATAATGGCCTGAAGGATACGCAGAACGCCGTTTCGTCTGGTCTGCGCGTCGGCAAGGCATCTGACAACGCTGCTTACTGGTCGATCGCAACGACCATGAAGTCGGACAACAAGGCTCTTTCGGCTGTTTCCGACGCCCTCGGCATGGGTGCTGCAAAGCTCGACACCGCTTACACGGCTGTTGACAGCTCGATCGACATCGTCGGCGAAATCAAGGCCAAGCTCGTCGCAGCCAGCGAAAAGGGCGTCGACAAGGGCAAGCTTCAGGACGAAATCACGCAGCTCCAGGCACAGCTCTACAGCGTTGCCCAGTCTGCTTCGTTCAACGGCGAAAACTGGGTCAACAACGCAGGCGGCACCGTCAGCGTCGTTTCCTCCTTCGTCCGTGGCACCAACGGCACCGTCTCGATCAAGACGACCGACTACTCGCTCGGCGCAACGAACACCCTGTTCAACGGCACCACGAGCGGCGGTATCCTCGGCGCGACCGGCACGGCTTCCAGCAAGTCGGTCTTCGGCTTCACGATCGGTGCGAACACGACGCAGGGCGACATCGACAACCTGCTGACGGACGTTGAAAGCGCTCTGAAGAACATGACGACCCTCGGCTCGCAGCTCGGTTCGCTGCAGACCCGCGTCGACATCCAGACGGACTTCGTTTCGTCGCTGAGCGACTCGATCGACACCGGTATCGGCCGCCTGGTCGACGCCGATATGGAAGAAGAATCCTCCAAGCTGACCGCGCTCCAGACCCAGCAGTCGCTGGCGATCCAGTCGCTGTCGATCGCGAACTCTTCTTCGCAGAACATCCTGCAGCTGTTCCGCTAATAGCGGTCAGAAAGCAGTCAGACACAGTTTGCGGCCGGGCATTGCCCGGCCGCAAATGTTTTAACGCCAGGTTAACAAGACAAACGTTAACCCACGGAAATTTTTAACCATTTTCATTTTCCAGTTCAGTCTTTCTTAACCATCTTGGGTTCTTATGTGCCTATCGAAGCGGCGAGTTAACCCAGCGAAAAAGACCGGTTAACAGGCATGATGCTGACCGTCGCTCCCGGTACTGAATCCGGAATGTCCCTTCGTATACATTCTGCCAAAAGGGGCACTTTAAATGACCAGCATTCTGACCAACACTTCTGCAATGGCGGCTCTCCAGACGCTGCGTAGCGTCAACAGCAGCCTGTCGGACACGCAGAGCGCCGTTTCGTCTGGCCTGCGCGTCGGCAAGGCGTCGGACAACGCTGCTTACTGGTCGATCGCAACGACCATGAAGTCGGACAACAAGGCCCTTTCGGCTGTTTCCGACGCCCTCGGCATGGGTGCTGCAAAGCTCGACACCGCTTACACGGCTGTTGACAGCTCGATCGACCTCGTCGGCGAAATCAAGGCCAAGCTCGTCGCAGCCAGCGAAAAGGGCGTCGACAAGACCAAGCTTCAGGACGAAATCACGCAGCTCCAGGCACAGCTCTACAGCGTTGCCCAGTCTGCTTCGTTCAACGGCGAAAACTGGGTCAACAACGCAGGCGGCACCGTCAGCGTCGTTTCCTCCTTCGTCCGTGGCACCAACGGCACCGTCTCGATCAAGACGACCGACTACTCGCTCGGCGCAACGAACACCCTGTTCAACGGCTCCACGGCCGGCGGTATCCTCGGCGCGACCGGCACGGCTTCCAGCAAGTCGATCTACGGCTTCACGATCGGTGCGAACACGACGCAGGGCGACATCGACAACCTGCTGACGGACGTTGAAACCGCTCTGAAGAACATGACGACCCTCGGCTCGCAGCTCGGTTCGCTGCAGACCCGCGTCGACATCCAGACGGACTTCGTTTCCTCGCTGAGCGACTCGATCGACTCCGGTATCGGCCGCCTGGTCGACGCCGATATGGAAGAAGAATCCTCCAAGCTGACCGCGCTTCAGACCCAGCAGTCGCTGGCGATCCAGTCGCTGTCGATCGCGAACTCTTCTTCGCAGAACATCCTGCAGCTGTTCCGCGGCTAATAAGCGAAGCTTATCAGCGATTTATCGAGAGATTGGTCGCCGGTTTCCGGCGGCTTCCAAGACAAGCCACGCTCCCCGAGCGTGGCTTTTTTTATGCCCGTTAACCACTCGTTAACTATAGTTATGTTTTCTACAGCCAACGAAACGGTATGTTAACCAAGCTTAAGAAGCGGTTAGCAGGCATGAAGCTGATCCACCGTTCCCGGCGCGGACCGGAATGTCCCTTTTTATTCTTGCCATTGAGGGGCGCTTTTTCATGACCAGCATTTTGACCAATGTCGCCGCAATGTCTGCCCTCCAGACGCTGCGCAGCATCAACTCCAACCTCGAAGACACACAGAACCGCGTTTCGTCCGGTTACCGTGTCGCCGAGGCCAAGGACAATGCGGCCTATTGGTCTATCGCAACCACCATGCGTTCCGACAACAAGGCGCTGTCGGCCGTCTCCGACGCGCTCGGCCTCGGCGCCGCCAAGGTCGACACGGCCTATTCGGCCATGGACAGCGCGATCGACATCGTCAGCGAGATCAAGGCCAAGATCGTTGCCGCGACCGAAAAGGGCGTCGACAAGACGAAGATCCAGGACGAAATCTCTCAGTTGCAGCAGCAGCTCCTTAGCGTAGCCCAGTCGGCTTCCTTCTCCGGTGAAAACTGGGTAGCCGGCAACACCACGAAGAGCGTCGTCTCGTCCTTCATCCGCGATGCCAACGGCCAGGTCTCCGTACAGACCACCGAATACGTGCTCGACGACACCTCGATGGGCAACGTTCTCTTCGGCGGCGACGGTTCGGGCGGCATCGACACGGCAAGCGGCATTCTCGGAACCGCAACCGGCACGGTCGGTTCGATCTACGGCATGAACATCAGCACCTTCAGCACCGACGCCATCAACAGCGCCCTGACGACAGTCGAATCCGGCATCAAGGCGATGACGAAGGCGGCCTCGCAGCTGGGGTCGATCTCGACCCGCATCGACCTGCAGGAAAGCTTTGTTTCGAACCTCAGCGACTCCATCGACTCGGGCGTCGGCCGTCTCGTCGATGCCGACATGGAAGAAGAATCGAGCAAGCTGACAGCGCTCCAGACGCAGCAGCAGCTGGCCATCCAGTCGCTCTCGATCGCCAACAGCAGCGCGCAGAACGTCCTCACCCTGTTCAAGGGCTGAGGCGGCTAAGCTCCTCTATAGCGTTACCGGGCGCTCGCTTGCGCCGGTCCGGAAAGCCGCATCTTATGGTGCGGCTTTCCCTTTGTTTTTGAAGCGATATTCAAGATTGCGCGAGGCTTGCGCGGGCGATTTCCGAGGTCTTGCGTTGGTCGCGTGGCTTGGTTAACCTCGCTTAATAATTGATTTGTCTAAGCGACAAACCGGCACAGGAAAGCTGGCCGGGGCATGACGCCAGGTCAGTCGCTGCCGGTCTCCGGCCTTGTCCCGTTCCCTATTTTAGAGCCAGATTATGACCTACAAGATCACGAGTAGCGCGCAGGTAAATGCGCTGGCCGCACTGCGCATCATCAACAAGGAAGCTGCTGAGACACAACAGCAGGTTTCATCGGGCTACCGGGTGGAAACGGCCGCCGATGATGCCACCTACTGGTCGTTCGCTAGCGTCTTGCGGTCTGACAGCAGCTCTCTCCAGAACATCCATGATGCTCTCGGCGTGGGCGCCTCGAAGGTCGATACCGCCTACACTGCAATGGACAGTCTGATCGACCAGCTCGGCGATATCCGCGCGACCCTCGTCAGCGCGAAGGAAGCCGGCGTCGACAAGGAAAAGCTCAACACGACGCTGACCGAGCTGAAGAACCAGATGAAGACGACGGTGACGACGAGCAACATCGCCGGCGAGAACTGGTTGCTGAACCGGGATGCGAGCATGCCGACGTCGCGAAGCGTTATCGGCGGCTTCACGCGAGGTACCAACGGCGCGTTTCAGCCGCAGCTCATCAGCTACCCGTCGGATCAGGCGGTAATGATCGACACGCAGGACGCCAGCCGCGGTCTCCTAACGAAGTCGATCGACGCCAATACGCTGAACCCGGACGGCAGCTCGACGGCGAGAGACTACTACCTGCTGGACGCCGGCTCGACCACTGGCGCGAGCGGTAGCGAGATCAAGCTCGACGCGAACACCACGAACGACCAGATCTCGGACATGCTTTCAGTGGTCGATTCCATGCTGTCGTCCCTGACGACGACGGCGGCCGGCCTCGGAACGATGAGCGCTCGAATCAGCGACCGCGTTGATTACACGGCCAATCTTTCAGACCTGATCGACAAAGGCGTCGGCGCTCTTGTCGATACCGACATGGACGAGGCCTCGACCCGCCAGAAGGCGCTGGAGACACAGCAGCAGATGGGTGTTCAGGCGATCTCGATTCTGAATACCGCGGCAAGCAAGGTGATGATTCTGCTGCAGTAGGGTGGTCGGTCGCGGACCACGCTGACCGCCCCCTTCATCTTCGCACAAGTTTGGCTTCCTAGGGTCGAACCAGAATGGCACAGGCGCGATCGGCGTCGGTGCAGTGGCGGATCCAGAGTAGGGCGCGGCATGTCGCAGGTTTCTGCAGAGACGAGGTGGTTTCGGTGAGTGCTCTGCTTTCTCGTTACCTAAAGGACTTCGGCGAGCCCGTCGTGGTGGCGCCGACCGTCGACACCTTCGATTTCGCCGAGGACTTTACCAGCCAGGTGGATGTGGAGGCCGAGCCGACGCTGGATCCCGAATCTCTGCGGCGTGAAGCATACGATCACGGTTACGCAGAGGCGACCGCGGCGCTCGCCGAGAAATACGAGCTCGAAGCACAGACCGTCGCCGAAGTGCATCAGCGCGAGATCGAAGAGCTTCGAAGCCACTACGAGAATGAGGTGGCGAGCCTCGTCGCATCAGGCATGCTGACCATTTCGAACGAGCTTGCCGATCTCGTCAGTGCGGCCGTCACGAAGGCTTTGGCGCCGGTGATGACCGAGGCACTGTCGCATCGCGCCGCAGTCGAGCTCGCAGCCGAACTGCGCACGGCGATCGGAGCCGGTGAAGCTGGTGCTGTGGTGGTGAAGGGACCGACCGCGCTTTTCGAGACGCTGCGCACAGCGCTCGGAGAGCATGCCGGCGTTGTCCGCCATGTTGAGACGACGGATATCGATTTGACTGCCGAATTCGGCGATGCGGTCCTGATGACCCGCATGTCGGCCTGGGCCGCGAGCTTGAAGAAAGTTCTGGAATGAGTGACAGCGAAAACCATCACCACGGCAAGAACGAGGTCATCATCATCAAGCGGCATGGTGGTGGTGATCACGACGGCGCGCATGGCGGTGCGTGGAAAATTGCCTATGCCGACTTCATGACCGCGTTGATGGCGTTCTTCCTCGTCATGTGGCTTGTCAACGCTGCAAACGAGGAGACGAAGGCCTCCGTCGCGACCTATTTCAACCCGATCAAGCTCGCGGATGAGAAGCCGACCGAGAAGGGGCTGAAGAAGCCGGTCGATCAGGCAGACGGCGAAGAGAAGCAGGATAAATCGAAGGAAAAGGAAGATCAGCCGAACAATGGCGCCGCAGCGGCGACCGGCGAAGATCAGACCTCGACCTCCGGTGACCAGACCAACTACTCGGAAGCCGACTTCTTCGAAAACCCCTATTCCGTTCTCGCCGAGATCGCGCAGGAAGTCGGTCAGCAGGCAAACGTCAGCGCCAAGGGCGAGGGCGGTGCAGCGGATTCGGGACCGGCCACCGGTGCCGATGGCGGCGAAGCCTATCGCGATCCCTTCGATCCCGATTTCTGGACGAAGCAGGTTGAAGTAACGCACGCCGACAAGGCGCAGCTGGCCGCAAGCGATACGCCGGCTGATCCGGCTGAAGCCGCGACCGAGGTTGCGAAGGCTGAAGTGCAGAAGCCGGAAAGCGAGACGGCGGCCGAAAAGGAACAGGCCGAGAAATCCGAGACGAAGCCCAATGAGGCGGCCGCGAAGAAGCTCGACAAGGACGGCATCGAAAACGAGCAGATGACCGAAGAGCAGAAGGCCGTCGAGGAACAGCAGCAGGCGAAGGATCTGCAGGCCGAGATCGCCAAGCAGATCGGCGGCGTTGCCGGGAAGCTCGCGGAAGGCCTGACGGTGACGCCGGCCGAGGGCGGTCTGCTCGTAAGCCTGTCGGATCAGAGCGAAGATTCCATGTTCAACGTGGGCTCGGCCGTGCCGCGCAAGGAAATGGTGCTGGCAATGGAGAAGATCGGCGAGGTGCTCAAGGGCAAGCCCGGCGCGGTCGTGATCCGCGGCCATACGGATGGCCGGCAGTACAAGGGTGAGAACGAGAACTGGCGCCTTTCGATGGATCGCGCCCAGGCGGCCTATTACATGCTGGTGCGCGGGGGCGTCGAAGAGAAGCGGGTTTCGCAGGTCTCCGGCTTTGCCGATCGCAAGCTCAAGGATGCGGCCGACCCGTTCAACGCCACCAACCGGCGCATCGAAATTCTCGTCCAGGCGGATCAGGGGTAATCGATGGGTCGTCGGCAACGCCGGTATCTTCTGCCCCTTCTCATCGGCCTCGCAACCGCGGGGCCGGTCGCGGCCGTCGCGGAAGAGCAGGAAGATATCGTCCCCTACAAGATGCTCCGCTCGCTGCAGTTCGTGCAGGATTCGGTCGTGCTCGGCGATCATTCGGCGGCGGAGATGCAGCGCTTCATGCTGAACACCATCGACAAGCGCCTGAGGTCTGTCGATCAGTCCGTGTTCGATGATGATCGGAATGTCGATGCGGCGCTGGTCTACGCGATGAGCGGCGGCAATCCGCAGACATTGGAATTCCTGGTTGCCCGTGACGTCAACGGCTACTTCGACAATCGTGTCACGGACGTGCTGCGCAAATATCTGAGCGGCAAGGGGTTGCTGGTCGCCAAGACGCTGGTCGAGACGGCCAACGAATACAAAGACAAGAAGATCGGGCCCTATCTCGCGCTGGTCGGCGGCAACGTGACGATTGCGAAGAGCCCGGGCGAAGCGCTCAAACTCTACGATGAGGCGCGTCTCAATGCGCCCGGCACGATCGTCGAGGAAGCCGCACTGCGGCGCTCCGTCGCCATCTGCGTCGATGCGGGAATGGTCGACAAGGGGCTGGACTATTCCCAGCGCTATGTGCGCCGTTTCCTGCATTCGCCTTATGCGAGCCAGTTCGCCGATCTCTTCGTGAGGCTGCTGGTCGAGCACGATCATCAGGTAAAGCCGAACGACGTCATCGACATTCTTTCCTTCATGGACGAGGCGCGGCAGCGCGAAGTCTATCTGCGCATCGCGCGCGCCGCGGCCATTTCGGGCAAGGGCGAGCTGGCGCGGATGGCGGCGGGCAAAGCACAGTCGCTGGCTGGTAACGCCAGCAACGCCTTCGGCGCCTTGGCGGACTTCTATGGTGGCATGGCGGCTATCCCGACCGACAAGATCGACATCGCGGCCAAGGACATCAGCACGATCCCCGACACCGACCTGTCGCCGCGCGACAAGGCATTGAGAGCGGCGGCAAGAGCTGTGGCCGAACAGGTACTTACTCCGCCGGACCCGGCAAGCCTGACACAAGCCACGGCCCCTAAATCTAGCGGGCAAGAAATGACTTCTGAACAGGCCGCGACCGATCCGCAGGCGCCCTCCGAGGCGGCGCCCGAGCCTGTTGTCGGAGAAAAGGCATCGGCAGGCGGGACGACCGCAGAGGGGCCACAGGATGCCGACCCTTCATTCAGCTCATTTGTCACGTCAAGTCGATCGAAGCTCGATGAGATCGATGGCCTTTTGAACAAAGAAAGCAACTGACATGGTGGACATCAGTGTTTCTGCAGGGGCTTCTGGCGCGGACGCCGTCACATCCGGTCGTCCGACCGGCAAGGGCGCCGCAGACGGAAACAGCGGTTTCTCCGACGTCTTGAACAAGGCCGGCGGCGCGAACCGCCAGGATAGCGGTGCGGCCAGCGGCCAGACTGCAAATGCACAGAATCCGAACGACACCGCAGCCGTGAATGCGAACCATCGCCCCACGACGCGACCGGTCATCGATCTCGACGACGCGTCGCTTGCCGCCCAGGCCGAGGTACAGCCAGAAACGATGAAGGCCATCGTCGTCGACAAGGACACCCCGAAGACGGGCAAGGCTGACGGAAAAACGGGCAAGCGCGCCGCGAGCGACAAGGATGCCGAAGCCGATCTGAAGCTTGGTGATGAGCACGAGACGAAAGCCAGCGGCAAACCGGCAAAATCTGAAAGCAAGGATGCTGCCGACGATGACAGTGCAGCTTCCGACGTGCTGAGCCTGCTGAAGCAGACCCAATCCAACAGCGCGACATCGATTCTCGCCGACGCCTCCGTGCTGGCAGGTCAGAAGGCCGCCGGTGGATCTACCATCGATCCGAAGGAAAAGGTGACCGGTGAGCGCGCAAAGGATGATGCCATTGCTGACATCGGTGCCCTGACGGCGAAAACGACCAGCACCGATGAAGTCGAGTTGCCGACGGATGCAACGGACACCACTCAGCAGACCTTCCGGTTGACGCGGGCGGATAATCGCGGTGCGTCGATGGATATGCATCTCGGCATCGACACCGATGCCGCTGAAGCCAACGGAAAAGCGTCTGTCGACACTGTGACGGTTCTCGATTCCCGGCGCTTTATAGGCCTCGCGCAGAACACCAATTCTGCAGCGGTGACGGCGGCCATCTCCGGCGATTCAGAATGGGCGCATGCGATGCAGGCAAGCTCGTCGCTTTCGAACGCGGCCGAGTTGAGCAGCACCGGCAAGGTCGTCAATACGCTGAAGATCCAGATGAACCCGATCGATCTCGGTCTGGTAACGGCCACGCTACGCCTCCAGGGCGACGCGCTGAACGTCGATCTGAAGGTATCGACTGGAGCTGCCTACCGGCAGCTCAAGGAAGATCATGGCAAGATGCTGGAGGCACTGCGCGCACAGGGCTACGCCGTCGACAGCGTGACCATCAGCATGGCGCCAACGCCGACATCGGATGCCGGCCAGGCGAACACACAGAATGGCGGATCGCAGCAGCAGGCCTTCGCCCAGGGCCAGGGTGGCGAGGCGCAGGAGCGGCAGAACCAACAGGCCCAGCGCAATACCGGAGGCTTCAATGATGCAGGTGAAAGCGGCGTTGAAGGCGCTTCTTCTGGCGCCGCTGGCGGCAGCAGCACTGGCGGTGTCTACCTCTAGCAGCGCACTAGCCAGCGACGGCGCCTGCGAGCAGGAGATCCAGTCGGCAGCCCTCAAGTACGGCATCCCTGAAGGGATACTCTATTCCGTGGGGCTGACGGAAACCGGCCGCAAGGGATCGCTCTATCCGTATGCCCTCAACATCGAGGGAAAGGCGTTCTTTCCGCCGTCCGAAAACGCGGCACTGCAGCAGTTCGCCGTTGCCCGCAGATCGGGAGCGAAGCTGATCGACGTCGGCTGCATGCAGATCAACCAGTACTACCACGGTGAGAATTTCCACTCGACCGAGGAGATGTTCGACCCGCGCCGGAACGTGGAGTACGCGGCCAAATTCCTGCGTAATCTCCACGATCGGCACGAGACCTGGACCATGGCGGTTGCCCGCTATCACGCCGGGCCGAACAACGACCCCGCGCAGAAGCAATATGTCTGCCGCGTGATCGCAAATCTGGTCGCGACCGGCTACGGAAAATGGACTCCGAATGCGAGCAATTTCTGTAAGGCATGACTCAATCAGAAATAGCGAAAATAGAACAAATCGGAAATGTGACATAATGTGGCGAGAATTCGCCACAATGTGGCAAGGCAAGTCACTTTTAACCAGCTGTTAACTTTTCCACGAAAGATTTGTGTGAATAACTTTTCGCACCCACTACATGTAGATCAAATCGGGACCCAATTCTTAATCAATTATTAATTCCCGCCTGTGAGTTCCTACACCTTGTCCCGGAATCCCGCGATTCGTACCCATAGGTCATCGAGGTGCCACAAGTGATTCGGAGGCGGACGAATGATCGTAGTGGTTGATGAGCGTGAGCTCGTGAAGGATGGCTACACATCACTTTTCGGAAGGGAAGGAATTCCCTCTACAGGATTTGACCCGAGAGAGTTCGGGGAATGGGTTCAAACGGCTGCGGACTCGGATATCGCGGCCGTCGAAGCCTTTTTGATCGGACAGGGTCAGCAGACGTTCGAGCTGCCGCGTGCAATACGCGATCGCACGCAGGCTCCGGTTATTGCGGTGAGCGACCAGCCGTCGCTTGAAAACACGCTCGCGCTTTTTGATTGCGGCGTTGACGACGTGGTGCGCAAGCCCGTACATCCCGCGAGATCCTTGCTCGCGCAGCGGCCATTCGCCGTCGCCTCAAGGCGATCTCCAGCCACACGGATATCGGCGCGATCCGCGTCTTCTCCGACGGTCGCGATCCCGAGATCCATGGCGAGGTTTTCGCACTGCCGCGCCGCGAGCGCCGCATCCTGGAATATTTGATCGCCAACCGCGGTCGCCGCGTCACGAAGACCCAGATCTTCAACGCCATCTACGGAATCTTCGACGAGGAAGTCGAAGAGAACGTCGTTGAAAGCCACATTTCGAAGCTCCGTAAAAAGCTGCGCAAGAAGCTCGGTGTCGACCCGGTCGATTCCAAGCGCTTCCTTGGCTACTGCATTGATTGGAATTGATTTTTTAAAGGCCCGGGCTGACGTGCGGCAAATTTTTCGCCCTTATTTCAGAAGCTGCCGATTGCCAGACAGCTTCACGCAAGGCCCGGCAAATACTCTTAAGCCTACCAAGGGAATCGAGGTTTTCAGATGAGCATTTTCGGCAGCATGAAGACGGCAGTGTCCGGCATGAACGCACAGGCAAACCGCCTGAGCACCGTCGCGGACAATATCGCGAACGCTAATACGACGGGCTACAAGGCCGTCTCTACCGCCTTCTCTTCGCTGGTGCTCCCTTCCACGGCCGGCAACTACAACTCCGGCGGCGTTCAGACCTCGGTTCGCCAGTCCGTTTCCGAACAGGGCGACATTTCCTACACGACCTCGGGCTACAATCTGGCGATCTCCGGTGATGGTTTCTTCATCGTGCAGAGCGCAGACGGCACGCCGGTACTGACCCGCGCTGGTGATTTCACGACCGACGATCAGGGCAACCTGGTTAACTCCGCCGGCTTCACGTTGATGGGCTACTCCTACGATGCTGGCGCACCCGCCGTCGTCGTCAACGGCTTCTCCGGCCTCGTTCCGATCAACGTGGCCCAGTCCGGCCTGACCGCGATCGAATCGACGACCGGCACTTTCTCGGGCAACCTGAATTCGAACGCCAAGCTTGTGGACACGGCAACGACCGACACGCCGCTCGACAACTCGGCTTCGGTCACGAGCGACACCAAGCAGATGTCGATGGTCGGCTACGACAAGCTCGGCAACACTGTTCAGTACGACTTCTACTTCACCAAGACCGCCGGCGCGACGGCAACGACGTCGGGAAGCTGGGAAGTCGCCGTTTACAGACATGCAGACGCCGCCACCGGCAGCACTTCTTCATTCCCTTACTCGTCTGCAGCCGTCGGCTCTGCCACGCTGGACTTCGACCTGAACGGCCAGATGACCTCAGCCGGCTCGCTGACGATCACCGATACCGTCACGGGCGGTTCGATCGATATGGATGTGAGCGGCTTTACGCAGCTCGCGTCCGAATTCTCCGGCAAGGGTACGCCGAACGGCCAAGCAGCCAGCCCGGTCAAGAGCGTCACGATCGACAAGGACGGCACGGTTTACGCCAAGTATTCGGATGGCACGTCCAAGCCGGTTTACCGCGTTCCGCTCGCGACTGTCGCCAGCCCGGACAATCTGACGCTGATGAGCGGCAACGTCTACAGCGCCAATGGTCAGTCGGGCGTTACGGTCACGGGCTTCCCGCAGACCAACGGCTTCGGCGCGATCCAGTCGGGCGCCTTGGAAAGCTCGAACGTCGACCTCGCCGGCGAGCTGACCGAGATGATCGAATCACAGCGCAGCTACACCGCCAATTCCAAGGTCTTCCAGACGGGCTCCGACATCATGGACGTGCTCGTCAACCTCAAGAGATAATGTAAGGTACGGGTAGCCATGTCGCTCACTTCGGCACTGAATACGGCACAGAGCATATTCAACAATACCGGCACTCAGAGCAGTGTGGTATCGAACAATATCTCGAACTCCAGCAACAGCGACTACGTGCGCCGTCAGGCGATGATCACGACGTCTCTGAATGGAGCGCAGGTCGTAAAGATCAGCCGCGCGCAGGAAGACGCGCTGATGCGGCAATGGCTGAAGGCCAGCGCGCAGGACAGCGGACAGCAAACTCTGCTGTCCGGCCTGACCGATCTGAAGTCGATCATGGGCGGCAACGACTACGAGACGTCGCCTGCGACCTATCTCAAGACGTTCCAGGAAAAGCTCCAGGCGTTCCGTACCTCTCCCAGCAGCACGATTGCTGCGCAGAGCGCCATAACCGCCGCTCAGGACGTCGCGAATTCGCTGAACAACGCATCGACGTCCGTCCAAGCCGTGCGCCAGGGCGCGGACAAGGAGATCGGGACGCAGGTTTCGACCCTGAATACGCTTCTCGCGCAGTTCAAGACGGCAAATGATGCGGTCAAGAGCGCGACGTCGACAGGCGGAGACGCCAACGACGCGCTCGATGAGCGCGACAAGATCCTGAAACAGATTTCGTCCATCGTCGGCGTGAACGCGGTCGACCGCTCCAACGGCGATATGGCGCTGTACACCACCGACGGCACTGTGGTCTTCGACACGATCCCGCGCACCGTGACCTTCGTCGCGCAGGATACCTATACCGCGCAGACCAAGGGCAATGGCGTCTACATCGACGGCGTCCTGCTGGCGAGTGGAACGGGATCGACGACGTCATCGCAGGGAAGCCTTCAGTCGCTTCTGCAGGTTCGCGACGACATCGCACCGAAATTCCAGTCGCAGCTCGACGAAATTGCCAAGTCGCTCGTTTCCATGTTCTCGGAAAGCGACGGCGGCACGCCGGCAACAACCGCTCCTGGCCTCTTCGTATGGAAGACCTCTGCTGGTGCCGACGGTGACGTTCCGACCACACCTGACGTGATCGCCGGGATTTCGGCGACGATTTCGGTCAATACCGCGGTCATCACGAACCAGGGCGGCGACCCGATGAAGCTGCGCGACGGTTCGATCAGCGGATTGACGAACCTGAACACGACCAACAGCAGCGGCTTTTCGGACAATCTCGACGCGCTTTTCACGAAGATGAACACCGCGCAGACCTTCTCGTCGGATGCGGGGCTGTCGTCGAACGTCAACATTCTCAGCTATGCGCAGAATTCGCTGGGCTGGCTTGAACAGTATCGCAGCGACGCCACCACGGCGTCCGAAAATACCTCCGCAGCGCTCTCGCGCTCCACGGAAGCCTACTCAAACGAGACTGGCGTCAATCTCGACGAAGAACTGACGCTGCTGCTCGATATCGAACAGTCCTACAAGGCGGCCACGAAGATTCTCAATGCGGTCGACGAGATGTTGAAATCATTGCTGGACATAGCGAGTTAAGCCATGAAGAGTTCATTTATCTCCAGTTCAGCCATCCAGAACGCCATGCGATTGACGATCAATCAATCGCAGAAGCAGCTGGTCAAGGCATCGCTCGAGGCAACCACCGGCGTTTATGCCGATATCGGAGCGTCGCTGGGTTCCGGTGCCGCCAAGAGCGTGAACTTCACGGCCGAAATCAGCCGTATCAAAGCTCTCAAGGGCAGCAACTCCGTCGTTTCCGCGCGGCTAGAAGCCTCGCAGCTCGGCCTCGATAAAATGAAGACGACGGGCGACGCGCTGGTTTCAAAGCTTACCGCGCTGCAGGGCAGCCAGGACAAGACCAGCATCACGGTGGCCATACAGTCCGCAGGCGACGCACTGTCGCAGCTCATGGACACCGGCAACACCATGCTGAACGGCGAGTATCTGTTCTCCGGCATCAATACCGATGTGCAGCCGTTGAAGGACCAGTCGGCGACGGTAACTGCCAACATCACCGCGGCACTTGGCACCTACGCGACCGGACTCGGCAAGTCGGTTAGCGATCTCACCGGTTCGGAGATGGAAACCTTCATCACCGGCACCGTCGAGCCGATGTTCTCTGAGGCAAACTGGACTGATCCGACGACCGGTTGGTCGAGCGCTTCCAGCCAGAACATGACCAGCCGCATCGGCAGTTCCGAAGTCGTGACCTCATCGACGAATTCGAACTCCGAAGGCATGCGCTACTTTGCGCTGGCGTCGATCACGGTTTCGGCCTTGGCGGGTCAGGGCATCAGTGCTGACGCGCTGGGCACGGTGACCTCCAAGGCGATCGGTTACGCCGCCCAGGCGACGACGGGCATCGTTACGCAGGCCAGCCAGCTCGGTCTGTCACAAGAGCGCGTTGAAAAAGCAAATGACGCGCTAGATGCTCAGTCGAGCATTATTCAAAACAAGCTTGTCGATCTTCAGGGGGTCGATACCTCTGAAGCCTCGACCCTCGTCAATACGCTCCAGACTCAGCTCGAAACCGCTTACACGATCGTATCGAAAATTCAGCAGTTGAGCCTCGTGAATTACCTTTGATGATCAAAGGTTAGAAATACAAAGAAGGATGCATGAATGTATCAGTTCTCTTATGCCGAGGTCATGCAGGACTCGGTGGCCGACGCGAAGGAGCGGGAGCGTCAAGTCCTCGATCGGTCGATCGAACTGCTCTCGATTGCGAGGGACAAAGAGAAGTACAGCCGTGAGGCCATCGATGCATTGTTCTACACCCGGCGTGTTTGGGTAAGTTTCATCGAGGACCTCAAGCATCCGGACAACCAGTTGGAAATACAGCTGCGGGCAAATCTGATTTCGATCGCTATCTGGATTTTGAAGGAATGCGATCGGATCAGGCGGCGCCTATCGACGAATTACCAAGGCATCATTGACGTTACCACCATCATCAGGGATGGACTTAAATGAAAAGTACACTTCGCATATCGCTTAAAGCCGGGGAAAAGATCTTCATCAATGGTGCGGTTTTGCGCGTCGACCGGAAGGTCGCGCTTGAATTCCTGAATGATGTCACGTTCCTTCTCGAAAACCACGTTCTCCAGCCGGAAGATGCGACGACGCCTCTGCGCCAGCTTTACTTCATTGCGCAGATGATCCTCATCAATCCGGAAGGCAAGGAACAGTCCACCGCGATGTTCCGCAAGTCGATCACCATGCTTCTGACCTGCTTCCGCAACGAGGAAGTTCTGGCCGAGCTGAAGCGTATCGACGGTCTCGTGTCGACAGGACGTGCATTCGATGCTCTCAAGGCTATCCGCGGCCTGTACGCGATCGAAGACAACATCCTCAACAATCACGAAATGCCGCCGACGATGGTCGAGCAGATTCGTAAGGAGATTGCACCATGGCGGTAAGTGGTGTTTCCAGCACGTCCAGCACCTCGTCCTCATCGAGCACGTCGAGCGCGCAGCAGTCCGCAACGCTGAACTACGACAACTTCCTTCAGCTGCTGATCGCGCAGATGAAGAACCAGGATCCGACGGATCCGGTCGATGCCAGCGAGCAAATGTCGCAGCTTGCCAGCTTCTCGCAGGTTGAGCAGACCATCCAGACGAACACCAAGCTGGACAGCCTGCTGGCAAGCTCGAGCCTCACGCAGGGCAGCAGCTACATCGGCAAGTACATGACCAGCGCCGACGGCACCGTCAAGGGCACGGTTGCTTCGGTCAAGGTTTATTCCGACGGCATCATTGCGACGACGACGAATGGGGATAATATCCTCGTACAGGCGGGAATCACTCTGTCTGATTCCGCACCGGCAGACACATCGACGTCTGGTTGAGTTGTAAACCACTGAACACAACGGTCCGACCCTGATGGGGCGGACCGAAAGGCGATATGAGGTTGCCTGATGAATGAAGCTGATGCACTCGATATGTTCCAGGCGGCGATCTGGACCGTCCTCGTTTCGGCAGGACCGGCCGTTGCCGCTGCCATGGTGGTCGGCTTGGTCATTGCGCTCTTCCAGGCGCTGACACAGGTGCAGGAAGCAACCCTTACATTCGTGCCGAAGATCGTCGCGGTTCTCGTGACCATCGGTATCTCCGCGCCGTTCGTCGGATCGCAGATTTCTATCTTTACCAATCTGGTATTCTCGCGCATTCAGTCTGGCTTCTGAGCCACCCTCGCGCAAGCTTCGCCATTTAACAGTCGATCCGAATGGTGGGCATCATGCCCACTCCTCTCATGAAGAGACGGAATCGACATGGCGCAACCACCTGCACTCCCCCTTCCGAAGTCCGGCCCCAGTCTGCGCGATGTCGGCTTTGCGATGGGCATCATCGTCATCATCTGCGTGCTGTTCCTGCCGATCCCGCCGTTCCTGATCGATTTGGGACTGGCATTCTCGATCGCATTCTCGGTGCTGATCCTGATGGTGGCGCTGTGGATCCAGAGGCCGCTCGAATTCTCGTCCTTCCCTACTATTCTGCTGATCGCCACGATGACGCGACTGTCGCTGAACATTGCGACGACGCGCGTCATCCTGTCTCACGGCAACGAGGGTCATAACGCCGCCGGCGGCGTCATCGCCGGCTTTGCGAACCTGGTCATGTCCGGCGACTTCGTCATCGGTCTGATCGTCTTCCTCATCCTGATCACCATCAACTTCATCGTTATCACCAAGGGTGCGACGCGTATCGCGGAAGTCGGCGCGCGTTTCACCCTGGACGCGATCCCCGGCAAACAGATGTCGATCGACGCCGACCTTTCGGCCGGCATCATCGACGAGAAGGAAGCCCAGCGTCGCCGTCGGGAGCTCGAGGAAGAAAGCTCCTTCTTCGGTGCGATGGACGGTGCGTCCAAGTTCGTGCGCGGTGATGCGATCGCCGGCCTGATGATCACCGCAATCAACGTTTTCGGCGGCATCATCATCGGCTATTTCCGCCATGGCATGCCGATCGGCCAGGCCGCCGACGTATTCGTCAAGCTTTCCGTCGGTGACGGTCTCGTATCGCAGATGCCGGCCCTTATCGTTTCGCTGGCAGCGGGCCTTCTCGTTTCGCGCGGCGGCAACGTCGGCTCGACCGACAAGGCCGTCGTCGATCAGCTGAGCGGATACCCGCGCGCGCTTTCGGTCTCTGCCGTGCTCATGGTCATTCTCGCCCTGATGCCGGGTCTGCCCTTCATTCCCTTCATGTTCCTTGGCGGCCTGCTTGCATTCGGCAGCTGGTTCATCCCGCGCCAGGTTGAAGCCGAGAACAAGGCGCGTCGCGAGCAGGAGGAAAAGAAGGTCGTCCAGAACAAGGAACTCGAGAAGGACTCGGTCAAGTCGGTCCTGCGCACCTCGGAAATCGAGCTTGCGCTTGGCAAGATGGTTTCGACGCGACTCCTCGGCGCGCACCAGGAACTGGCCTTCCGTGTCGGCAAGATGCGCAAGAAGTTCGCGACGCAGTACGGCTTCGTCGTGCCGGAGATCAAGGTCACCGACGACATCGCCATTCCGGAAAAGTCCTATCAGATCCGTGTCCACGGCACGACGATCGCTTCCAACATGCTGCGCGTCGGCGAAGTTCTCGTCGTGACGGGTTCCGGCCGCCGCCCGAGCATCCCGGGCGACGAGATCCGCGAACCCGCGTTCGGCATGCCGGCGGTCTCGATCCTCGAAGCATTCTCGGAAGATCTGAAGCGCGAAGGCTTCCAGCCGATCGACAACGTCTCGGTCGTTCTGACGCACATGAGCGAAGTCATCCGCAACAACCTGCCGGCGCTGCTGTCGTACAAGGACGTGAAGGTCCTGATCGATCGCCTGGACCCGGAATACAAGAAGCTCGCGGACGAGATCTGCTCTTCGCACATGTCCTATTCGGGTCTGCAGGCGGTCCTAAAACTGCTTCTTGCCGAGCGTGTTTCCATCCGCAATCTGCATCTCATCCTCGAAGCCGTCGCCGAACTGGCGCCGCATGTGCGCAAGACCGAGCAGATCGTGGAGCACGTTCGCGTTCGCATGGCGCAGCAGTTGTGTGGTGATCTGGCTGACAATGGCGTGCTGCGCGTTCTCAGACTCGGCAGCAAGTGGGACCTCGCTTTCCATCAGGCTCTCAAGCGCGACAACAAGGGCGAAGTCGTCGAATTCGACATCGATCCGCGGCTGCTTGAAGAGTTCAGCGAGCAGGCCACCGAAGTTATCCGTGAATTCATGGATCGCGGTCTGCCTTTCGCCCTTGTCACCTCGCCTGAAACACGGTCCTATGTTCGCATGATCGTCGAGCGGCTGTTCGCAACGCTGCCGGTTCTCTCACATGTCGAACTTGCCAAGGGCATCGAGATAAAGATTTTGGGCTCGATTTCATGATAACTGACCCGCAAGGGACCGTCCTTGCGCTGTTCCTGATTTTCTGCAGGATCGGTGGCTGCGTGCTTGTAATGCCTGGCTTTTCGTCGGCCCGCGTGCCGCAGGTTCTACGGGTTTTCATGGCAGGGGCGCTTTCCCTTTCGGTGTTGCCCGTTCTCTGGGACACGGTCTATCCGGCCGTCCACACATCAAGTGCCACCTATATCGGTTTCATTTTCAGCGAATCACTGATCGGCGCGATGTATGGAATGCTGGCGCGTCTCTACACGCTTGGCCTTCAGTTCGCCGCGAGCATCCTTGCGATGATGATCGGCTATTCCCAGCCGAGCGCGCAGGATGTGTTCGAAGATACGTCGGAAAGCGCCTTGTCCGGCTTCGTCACCTTTGCCGGCATGATGATTCTCTTCATGATGGACTTCCACCACATCGTTTTCCGGGCGCTTATCGATTCCTACACGTCGATGCCCTTCGGCGGCATGATGCAGATGCGCAGCACGTTGATTTCGTTCACCGATACGCTGTCCAACACGACCTATATCATGCTGCGCCTGGCAAGCCCGTTCGTGATCTACGGACTGCTCTTCAACATTGCGATCGGCTTCATCAACAAGTTGGCGCCGCAGATCCCGGTCTACTTCATCTCGACGCCCTATCTGCTGCTTGGTGGCCTTTTCCTGTTCTATTTCTCGGTCGCGGCGCTGATCAGCCAGTTCGGGCAGTCGTTCGCCACGGTCTTTATCGGAAGGTGAGGGGATGGCCGAACAAACCCGCTCACAGAAGCTGAAGCGTCTCGTGGCGGTCCAGCGCCATCTTGAGCAGATGGCCGAACACGACCTCGCGGAAACGAGCCGTCAGCGTGCCGAAGTCAACGAGCAGATGGATGTCGTCATCCAGGCGCTAGGATCGCTCGACCCCGTGCACAGTGCTTTTTCCCAGGGTTATGCCGACCGATTCAACCGGCTCGGCATCAAGGACAAGCAGTTGACCGGCATGCAGGAGGTCCACGAGATGCGCGCCCGGCAGGAGCGCGCCAAGGGCGACCGCTTGGAGGAGGGTATGAAGGAAGCCCTCGATGCCGAACGCCGGGAAGCCGACGACAACGCAGTCTATGATATCATCGATCAAAAATTCGGTACGCCAGCCTCCAGCAAGCTTCAAAAATCATAATCGTCACGATCTTAAATCAAGAGGATTGTGACTTGGCTATTTCACCTCCGAGTGATCTGGTCCTGGATGTCGTCAAGGCGGCTGACCCGCTCGAAGTCCAGGCGGCCCAGGAAAAACTGAAGGCAAATCAAGCGGCTTTCGCGGCAAACAGCCTTGCGGAAGCAGGCAATGGCTTCACCTCCGCTGTCGACATTCTCGATCGCGCGACCAGCAAGACTGGGCTGAGCGATACGAAGAATCGCGCCACCTCCTCGGAGAAGATTCCGGATACCTATCGCAAGTTCGAATCGATGGTGCTGCAGAACTTCATCAAGAACATGCTGCCGAGCGAGAGCGAAGAGGTCTACGGCAAGGGTGCCACCGGTGACATCTGGAAAGGCATGATGGCCGAGCAGCTCGGCAACGTCATTTCGCAGGGCGACGGCATCGGTGTCGCCAAGCAGCTTTATCACGACGCCTTGCGCAAGCAGGAAGGCAAAGTGGTCAACGCCTCGACCGATCAGGACGACCGCAAGGTTGCGATGAGCATGGTCGACGAATTCCAGCGCAAGACATTCGGCACCACCACCGCCGATAACAAAACCAGCAACGACGCCTGAGACAATCGAGGACAAAAATGGAAATAATCTCGAACGAATACCGGATCAAATCGGTTCTTGGACGCCTTGAAATGATCATCGACAATGAGAACACGCGCATCGGCAACGATCCGCAGTTCGATCTCAAGGTGTCGAACGCGCACAAGAGTCGTTGCCTGTACGAACTGTCGATGCTGTTCCGGGATACCGATCCCAAGGAGCTCGCCGCTTCGCATCTCGATCAGCTCCATGGTCTGAAGAACAAACTCGCTCTGAACGCTCGTCGCGTCGAAGCGCACCTGGAAGCCGTGCGTACGGTTGCCGATCTTCTGAAGAACGCCGTTCAGGATGCCGACGCTGACGGCACTTATTCTCAAGAGCAATTCGCATCGCGTGACAACTGATGATCAAACTCGTTCTCACAGGCATTTGGGTCTGCGCGATCACGCTGGCATCGGTCTATTTCTCGGTGCACATGGCGACGGCGCCGGCAGCCACGCCTGAGACCTCCAAGCAGGCGCAATTGGAACTTGTGAAGGGCGAGTCGATCACGGTACCGATCGTCAAGGACGGCGTTGTCGCAGGATACTTCCTGGGAAAAGTGTCGTTCATGATGAACAAGGAGATGGTCAAGGGCGCTTCGTTGCCGTTGACCGAGATGACCACGGATGAGCTCTTCACCCTGCTCGTCGGCAACAAGATGGTCGATGTCGGCAACATGAAGTCGTTCGATCCGCAGGCCTTCCGCGAGATGATCAAGAAGGACATGAACGAGCATCTCGGCGGTGAATACATCGCCCAGGTCATGCTCGAGCAGCTCGATTACCTCTCCAAGGCCGATGTCGCGGCCAATGCGTCGGGGCAGCAGAAGAAGACGGTGAAGCCTGTCAATGTCGTCCCTCCGGAGCCCGTGAAGGACCCGGCAACGGAATAGCAGCATTCAACGGCGCCTTCGGGCGCCGTTTTTGCTTGGGTCATCCCGTTTTGGTTAATGATTTCCTGATTTCTGTCAGAGAATTCAAAGGGTTTTTCTAAAGGTTGCTTGAAACGCGCCTGCTATAAACTTCCCTGATGGGCTCGCGTTGGCATCCCAGGCACTTGTCTCTTGTCCCCGGGATGCTCGACGAATGAAGCACTATCGCCAGGAAGCAGGCATGAATCTCATCGCGAATTTTGCGGTGTTATCATCGCGTCGCGTCATTTTCGATGTTCCCGTCTGCGATCTCGGCTGGGAAGACGCGCTCGTCTTCATCAATGAGCTCCTGTCGATGCCGGTCGGGCAGACCTCGATCTCCTTCGTCAACGCGCACAACATGCTGATGACGCTGCGCGATGAGGAGTATCGCTCCATCCTGGCTCGCAATCTGGTCCTGCCGGATGGTATCGGTCTCAATATCGCGTCGAAGGTGGCGCACGGAACACCGTTCCCGGCCAACCTCAACGGCACCGATTTCGTGCCGGCACTCCTCACCTTCATGGAGCAGCCGCGCCGCATCGGCCTGATCGGCGGCCAGCGCGACGTTGTCGAGAGAGCTGCCGTCAATTTCCGCAGGCACGCCCCCTGGCACGAACTCGTCGTCGTTTCCGATGGCTTCTTCGACAAGGATGATCCGTCCGAGGTCATCCGCGAGGTCGAGCGGCTGAAGCTCGATATCCTCATTATCGGCATGGGCACGCCGCTGCAGGAAAAATGGGCGCATCACCACATCCGTACCGATCATGCGCGCCTGGTGATGACCGTCGGCGCATTGTTCGATTTCGTGTCCGGCCGCGTGCCGCGTGCGCCGAAGATCGTGCGCGCCATGCGCATGGAATGGGCCTACAGGCTCCTGCAGGAGCCTTCCCGTCTGTGGCGGCGCTATGTGATCGGCATTCCGGTGTTTCTCTATCACGTCGTGCGATACCGTTTTCGCCGGCACGCCGGGCTGAAGGCCATCCAGAACGAACGTGCGCGCTGAGCATTAACCATTTCTTTGCCAGGAATGTTTAAGGTCGATTAACCATCTCGCCTGATGGGGATCGAACGTTCCACGCATGAGATCTGGCGATGCGCGACACCTATTCGAGACGCCCGAACATTTCCGCCCGTACGCCCGCGCAAGCAGGCCGCCCGTTTGGCGAAGCCGCTGCGGGGCCCACGCACGGAACGACCGCGCCACCGGAAGCCGAACTCCTGCGCCTGATCGAACGCACGCTGCAGGCGCAGCGGGCCGAGCAGCAGGCGGAAATTGCCTCCCTGCCGCTTCTCAATCGGATCGAAACAATTCTCGGCAAGCGCATAGAAGCGGCCAATGACGAGCAGGCGCTGCCGGAAGTCGTGGTTAGCGAGCCGCTGGCGCTGAGGCCGCCGGTCATGCCATTGGCTGCGAACGACGTCAGACCGGTTGCCGTTCGCAAAGAACCTCCAAGGCGCTCCATCTGGCCGTTTGCCGTCGTCGGCGCACTTTGCTTTCTCGGCGCTGCAGCCGGCACGATGGTGCCTGCCGACCCTGAGGAATATGTCGCCCGGGGCATCCTCACCGTAAAGGGTGGTCCGGAAAACGTTGCCGCAGCGCAGAGCGCGCTGACCTCTCCGAAGACGATCGCCGCCGTCGTCGGCGCGTTGAAACTCGACCACGATCCCGAATTCGCCGGCACCCAACCGGATGCGTTGCATATCGCTGTCGATCTTCTCTCCGCCAACGGAACGGCATCCGACCAGGTCTCGCGGGCAGAGGCCACCCTTGCCTCGGCCATGCAGGTTTTCACCGACAAGGCGATCGGCACGGTGGACTTTACCGTCACGACGGGCAGTGCCGGCAAGTCGGCCCGGGTCGCAAACTACCTGGGCTCGATCATTTCTATTCCGGCAACGGCCGGAATGGCTGGTGACCAGGCGCTGAAGAAGGCGAACGATGCAGCACAGGCCGAACTCGCGGCCTTCACGACAAAGAGCGGAGAGGGCAACGTAAAGGTCGCCGGCGATCTGCAGCAGCAGATCGTGCAGCTCGACGCCGATCTGAAGGCAGCAGAGCAGCGCATCGTAACCGCCAAGGAGCGGTCGGACCGCCTCCGGACGGCAAAGCTCGGCGATGTCCTGACGGGCGCGATTTCCGCCGACATCGGCTCACCTGCTCTGGAGGACCGGCGCACCCGCTACGCGACCGCGAAGTCGACGCTGGCCCAGCTATCGGCAAATCTCGGACCCCGGCATCCGCGCTTGGTTGCGCAGCAGGGCGAAGTCGATGGTCTGCGCGACGCCATCAGCGAAGAGCTCGGCAGGCTGGCTCGCGATTCCGCCGACGATGCCAAGGCTGCCGTCGTCGCGAGAAAGCGGATGAGCGACCAGCGCAACGCGCTGATTGCGCAAAGCAAGGACACCGGGGTCGATCTCGCCAAGTTGACCGAGCTGCGTGACAAGGCTGGCGCGGCTCGCGCACGCTTCGAGGACGGAATCCTGACCGCCGGCGTTCCCACCACGAGCCAGATCGTCATGCAAGGAGTGCCACAGGTTTTCCCGACCAATGAGGGGCGCATCTCCGTGGTGGCAACGCTGCTCGGCGCGTCGGCCGGACTTGCCTTCGGGCTCGCGCTGATGTGGCGCAGACGGCCCGTAGATGCGGAGCATGATGCCGCGACGCTTGCCGAAATTCCTGTCGTCGCCGAACCTTTGATCGATCCAGTCGCACCCGCTCCAGAGCCGGTCGTTACGGCACGGCGGAATGAGGTCGATGTCGTCCGCTCGGAAATCGCCACAATGCGCAGCAAGCTGCAATCATACGCCGCGGGGTCTTGAGCGTTTCGGCGCCACGATTGTCCTTGCATTTCCTATTTCAGGCAGGATACGGCGTTCGCAGGCAAATCGTGCCGAACGCCGCTGGCTAGAATGGCGAAGGCAAGGGCAGGAGACGGTCTTGACGACAGTAATCGACGGCAAACAGGTTGCAGCTTCTGTAATCGAGACGGTGAAGGCCGCGACATCGGCTTTGCAAAAGCAGAGCGGCGTGGCGACGGGTCTGGCGGTGGTCATCGTCGGTGACGATCCGGCAAGCCACGCCTATGTCAATTCGAAGGGCAAGATGGCCAAGGAGTGCGGCTTCAAGTCCGTGCAGCATACGCTGCCGGAGCAAACCAGCCAGGAAGAGCTTGCCACCCTTGTCGCCTCGCTGAACGAGGATCCTTCGATCCACGGCATCCTGGTACAGCTGCCGCTGCCGAAGCACCTGAAATCCGATCCGATCATCCAGTCGATCCGTCCAGAAAAGGATGTCGATGGCCTGCATGTGGTCAATGCCGGAAAGCTTGCGACCGGTGATCTCGAGACCGGTCTCGTCTCGTGCACGCCGGCAGGCGCCATGGTGTTCGTGCGCCGCACCCATGGCGAGGATCTGTCTGGCCTGAATGCCGTCGTCGTCGGCCGTTCCAACCTGTTCGGCAAGCCGATGGCGCAGCTGCTGCTGAATGCCAACGCGACGGTGACCATCGCGCATTCACGCACCAAGGACCTGCCGGCGGTCTGCCGCAACGCCGACATCCTGGTGGCGGCGGTTGGTCGTCCGGAAATGGTCAAGGCGGATTGGGTCAAGCCGAGCGCAACGGTTATCGACGTCGGCATCAACCGGATTGCCGCCCCTGAAAAGGGCGAGGGCAAGACGCGCCTCGTCGGTGATGTCGCATTTGCCGAGGTGGCTGATGTCGCCGAGGTGATCACGCCGGTCCCTGGCGGTGTCGGCCCGATGACGATCGCCATGCTGATGGCTAACACCGTGATCGCCGCGCATCGCTCGGCCGGGCAGACTCCGCCCGTCTTCTGATCAGCGGGACGGTGCCGCGCCCGTCGAGGCGCGGACGATCAACTCGGTCTTCCACAACTCCTGCTCGGGGAACGGGCCTTCCTGCTTGATCGTGCCGATCAGGCGTTGGGCAATACGGACTCCGGCGGCCCGCAATGGCGACCGCGTGGTCGTCAGCGGCACCGAAAAATTCTCGGGCTTCAGATGCGGCAGCACGTCGTCATGCGCGATCAGCGATATGTCCTCGCCGAGCTTCAGGCCTGCCTGCGTCACCGCGCGGATAGCGCCAAGCGCAAGCACCGTGCTTGAACAGAGCACCGCGGTCGGCCGCTCCGGTAACTGCAGAAAGCGTTCCATGGCAGCCTGCCCCGGCTCATCGGTCATCGGCGTGTGGCTGATGCACTCCTCGGGCAGCTCCAGACCACGCTCCGCCAGCGCCGCGATGACGCCCTTCTTGCGACGGATCGCGAAATCGAGGGGCTCCGGCCCGTTCATCAGAGCGAACCGCGTATGGCCGAGCTGCAAAAGCAGCTTCGTCGCATCGTAGAACGCGCCTTCGTTGTCGATGTCGAGATAGGGGTAATCCGGCTCCGAACCGAAGGATCGGCCGTGGACGAGGAAGGGCACTGACAGCGATTTCAGCAGCGGCACCCGCGGATCGTGTCCCCGCATGTAGGCAACGAACAATGCGTCCACATTGCCGCTGATCGCAAGCCGCCGCAGTGCTCCCATTTCGTCATTGGCGTCAGCCGGCATGATCACGAAATGAAAGTCGTGACGAACGGCCTCCTCGCCAAGGCCGGTCAGAAACTCGCCGAAATGCACGTCCGAATAGTCGCCGGGGGCGGTCGGCATGACCAGGCCGATCGAGCCCGCCTTGCCGGTCGCCAGCCGCTGGGCCGCCTTGTTCGGCCGGTAGCCGGTCTCCTTGACGGCGCGCAGAACGCGTTCCCGGGTCGCTTCATTGACTTCGGGATAGCCGTTGAGTGCCCTGCTGACCGTCGTCTGCGACAGGCCCAGCAATTCCGATAGCTGTTTGAGATTCACGTGTTATGCTTCCTCCAGCGCGCCTTGAAGCCGTCTCTCCCAAACGGCATCCAAAGCGCTTTTACTTATGTTAGCAATTGCCCCGCTTGACTCAAGAAAAATCGCTCCATATTCCCGGTGAAGTAGCGCTGCACTGCGATATTTAGGGGCTCCACGGCCGGATATGCAAAATAGCTTGACTCTTTTCCTTGGAAAGTGAAATGAGTGATTTGTCAAAGCGCTTTGGAAATACGTCAGAGCGCGGTTGGGATTGTGATGGGAGGTTGATCACATGAAGAAGACGTTTTTGATGGGCGTTGCGATCGCGGCGCTGCTTTCCGGCGCTGCGTCTGCCGCCGATCTCAAGTTCGCCCCCGGGCAGGACTCCAAGTTTAACTGGAAGAGCTACGACGACTTCAAGGCGGCGCATGCCGACCTCAAGGGCCAGGAAATGACCATTTTTGGTCCCTGGCGCGGTGAGGACGAGGCGTTGTTCCGCAGCATCCTGGCATACTTCACTGAAGCCACCGGCATCGACGTGAAGTACTCCTCGTCTGAGAACTACGAGCAGCAGATCGTCATCGACACGCAGGCGGGTTCTCCGCCGAACGTAGCGATCTTGCCGCAGCCGGGCCTTCTCGCCGATCTCGCCGGCAAGGGCTTCCTGACGCCGCTCGGCGACGACAATGCCAAGTGGTTGAAGGACAACTACGGCGCCGGCGACAGCTGGGTCGGCTACGGCACCTACAAGGGCAAGGATGGGAAGGAAGCCTTCTACGCCTTCCCGTACAAGGCCGACGTGAAGTCGCTCGTCTGGTATGTTCCGGAGAATTTCAAGGAAGCTGGCTACAAGGTTCCGACAACAATGGAAGAACTCCATGCCCTGACGGACCAGATCGTCAAGGATGGCGGCGTTCCGTGGTGCATCGGTCTCGGTTCTGGCGGTGCGACCGGCTGGCCGGCAACCGACTGGATCGAAGACATCATGCTGCGTCAGCAGAAGCCTGACGTTTACGACAAGTGGACGACCAACGAAGTGAAGTTCACCGATCCGGCCGTCGTGGCTGCGATCGAGGAATTCGGTTCGTTCGCGAAGAACGAGAAGTATGTTGATGGCGGTGTCGCCGCTGTAGCTGCGACCGACTTCCGCGACAGCCCGAAGGGTCTCTTTGGCGTTCCGCCGAAGTGCTACCTGCACCATCAGGCTTCGTTCATTCCGTCCTTCTTCCCAGAAGGCACGAAGCTCGGCCAGGATGCAGACTTCTTCTACATGCCGACCTACGCAGCCCATGCCGACCTCGGCAAGCCGGTTCTCGGCGCGGGCACGCTGGTCACGATCACCAAGGACTCCAAGCCGGCGCGTGCTTTCGTCGACTTCCTGAAGACGCCGATCGCTCACGAAGTCTGGATGGCGCAGTCGAGCTTCCTCACGCCGTATAAGGGTGTGAACGCCGGGGCTTACGCCAACGACCAGATGAAGAGGGAAGGCGAGATCCTGACGACCGCGACCACCTTCCGCTTCGATGGTTCCGACCTGATGCCGGGCAAGATCGGCGCGGGCGCATTCTGGACCGGCATGGTCGATTTCGTTGGTGGCAAGTCTGCTGAAGACACCGCCAAGGAAATCCAGAGCGCCTGGGATGCCATCAAGTAACATCGCCTGAGGTCCCATGCCGCCTGCTTTGGCGGCATGGCCGAAATACGTGGCCGGATACTGAAGGTGTCCGGCCACTGTCGCCTCTGATGTCGCCGAGCGACAGCCGGAGGCACGCAAACCCTTCAGATAGACAGGGGTAGCAGGGGAGGGACGAATGCTATCGCAGATAGTTTCCGCTTTGGGGGTGGTGGTCGTGGCAGTATTTGCCTGCTCGGCCTATTTCTATTTCTCGAACAAGATACTGGATTGGTGTCTACCCGTCAGGGACGGTGATATCCACTCAGCAGCGCGCAACCTGAATCGCCGCGGGATGATCCGTCCCTGGCTTTTCATCGGACCGGCGCTTTTCCTGCTTGTCGTCTACCTCGTCTATCCCGTCATCGCGACGCTGATCCTGTCGTTCTACGACCGGTCAGGCGAACAGTTCGTGGGCTTCGCGAACTATCAGTGGGCCTTCACCGATCGTGAATTCCGTCAGTCGATCTTCAACAATATCCTCTGGCTCGCCGTCGTGCCGGCTGCCTGCACCTTCTTCGGCCTCGTCATCGCCGTGATGACTGACCGCATCTGGTGGGGCAATATCGCCAAGAGCATTGTCTTCATGCCGATGGCGATCTCTTTCGTCGGCGCGTCCGTGATCTGGAAGTTCATCTACGAGTATCGCGGTGGCAACGACACGCAGATCGGTCTCCTGAACGCGATCGTGCAGCTGTTCGGCGGCACGCCGCAGGTATGGATTTCGGTGCCCTTCTGGAACAATTTCTTCCTGATGGTCATCCTCATCTGGATCCAGACCGGCTTCGCCATGGTCATCCTGTCCGCAGCCCTTCGCGGCATTCCCGAGGAAACGATCGAGGCTGCCGTCATCGACGGCGCCAATGGCTGGCAGATCTTCTGGCGCATCATGGTTCCGCAGGTCTGGGGTACGATCGCCGTCGTCTGGACGACGATCACCATTCTCGTGCTCAAGGTCTTCGACATCGTGCTCACCATGACCAACGGTCAATGGAACACGATGGTTCTCGCCAACCTGATGTTTAACTGGCTCTTCCGCGGCGGCGGCGATTCCGGCCGAAGCGCGGTCATCGCATTGATCATCATGCTGGCCGTGACGCCGATCATGATCTGGAACGTTCGCCGCGCCAATCGCGAGCTGGGAGGCCACTGAGATGACGCTCACCCGAGATTTCTTCAAGATCGGCCCGGCCCGTCTGTTCGTTCACTTCGCAGTGCTCGTCATCGTCATCCTCTGGCTGATCCCGACGCTCGGCATCTTCGTCAGCGCCCTGCGCGACAAGGACCAGCTGGTTGCATCGGGCTGGTGGACGGCCTTCGCCGGTTCCTCGCGAACGGTGGCTTCTCGCCTTGGGCAGCCGGACCAACAACAACAGGACGGCGCGCTGTATGTCATTTCAGGCAATGTCCTGGAGGGACAGCAGGGTCGCTCGATCAATGCCTTTGGTACGCGTGTCCAGCAGCCGTCCGCCTACAAGGCCGGCGAGACAGCAGACCTTGGCGATGGCCTCACCCTCACGGTCAACAGCGACGGTACCTATCGTTACACGAAGACCGCAGCCTTTGGTCCGGATGACGGCGGTCGACGCGTCTACGTTTCGGTCGCCACGCCGGCCGAATTCACATTGCAGAACTATCGCAACGTTCTGACAAGCGAGGGGATCGGCCAGTCCTTCATCAACTCGCTGACGGTCACCATCCCGGCGACCATCATCCCGATCCTCATCGCGGCTTTTGCCGCCTATGCGCTAAGCTGGATGGAGTTTCCGGGACGCGCATTGCTGATCGCCCTCGTTGTCGGCCTGATCGTCGTACCGCTGCAGATGTCGCTGATCCCGCTTCTGCGCCTCTACAATCACGTCGGCATGCTGCTCGACACGCCGTCCAAGACCTATCCCGGCATCTGGCTGGCGCACACCGCTTTCGGCATGCCGCTCGCGATCTACCTGCTTCGCGCCTATATCGCCGGCCTTCCCAAGGAGATCATCGAATCCGCCCGCGTCGATGGCGCCAGCGATTTCGAAATCTTCACCCGTATTGTACTGCCTCTATCCTTCCCCGCGCTCGCGTCCTTCGCGATCTTCCAGTTCCTGTGGGTATGGAACGACCTGCTTGTCGCCATGGTCTTCCTCGGTACCGACAGGGATCATCTCGTGCTCACAGGCGCCTTGAACGCGCTGCTTGGCTCGCGTGGTGGCAACTGGGAAATCCTGACGGCGTCGGCCTTCGTCACCATCATCGTACCGCTGCTCGTGTTCTTCTCTCTGCAGCGTTATCTGGTGCGCGGTCTGCTCGCGGGTTCGGTCAAGGGCGGTTGAGAACCCAAGAACATCCAAGAGCATCCAACAGGAAACATGAGCATGGCATCCCAATCCATTTTGACGGCCGACAAGGACTGGTGGCGCGGTGCGGTGATCTATCAGATCTACCCGCGCTCCTTCCAGGACTCCAACGGCGACGGTATCGGGGATCTCAAGGGGATCACCGCCCGCCTTCCGCACGTGGCAAGCCTCGGCGCGGACGCGATCTGGATTTCGCCCTTCTTCACCTCGCCGATGCGCGACTTCGGCTACGACGTTTCCGACTATGAAAACGTCGACTTGATCTTCGGCACGCTTGTCGACTTCGATACGCTGATATCAGAGGCACATCGCCTCGGCATCCGCGTGATGATCGATCTCGTCATCTCGCATAGCTCGGATCAGCATCCCTGGTTCGTCGAAAGTCGGTCGAGCAGAACCAATGCCAAGGCGGACTGGTATGTCTGGGCCGATTCCAAGCCCGACGGCACGCCGCCGAACAACTGGCTGTCGATCTTCGGCGGCTCCGCATGGGCGTGGGATCCAACGCGCATGCAGTATTACATGCACAACTTCCTGACCTCGCAGCCGGACATGAATCTGCATAATCCGGAAGTGCAGGATCGCCTGCTCGACGTCGTCCGCTTCTGGCTGAAGCGCGGCGTCGATGGCTTCCGCCTCGACACCATCAATTTCTACTTCCACGACAAGGAACTGCGCGACAACCCGGCTCTGGCGCCGGAGCGCCGCAACGCTTCGACGGCTCCGGCCGTCAATCCCTATAACTTCCAGGAGCATATCTACGACAAGAACCGGCCGGAGAACCTGGAGTTCCTGAAGCGGTTCCGCGCCGTCCTCGAGGAGTTCCCGGCAATCGCTGCAGTCGGCGAAGTCGGAGACAGCCAGCGCGGTCTGGAGATCGTCGGCGAATATACGTCCGGCAACGACAAGATGCACATGTGCTACGCCTTCGAATTCCTGGCGCCCGATCCACTCTCGCCCGAGCGCGTCGAGGAGGTCATGGAGGACTTCGCGGCGGCTGCGCCTGATGGATGGGCCTGCTGGGCTTTCTCCAACCACGACGTCGTGCGTCACATCAGTCGCTGGGGTTCGCTGGTTGCCGATCGCGATGCGTTCGCGAAGCAATACGCTTCGCTGCTGATGACAATGCGCGGCTCCGTCTGCATCTATCAGGGCGAAGAGCTCGGATTGACCGAAGCCGATCTCGCCTACGAAGACCTGCAGGATCCCTACGGCATCCAGTTCTGGCCCGAGTTCAAGGGGCGCGATGGTTGCCGCACGCCGATGGTGTGGGACAGCCAGGTCGCCCAAGGCGGGTTCTCGACTGTCAAGCCGTGGCTCCCGGTGCCGGTCGAGCATATCCTGCGCGCCGTCAGCGTTCAGCAGGGAGACGAGAGTTCGGTGCTTGAGCACTATCGTCGCTTCCTGGCCTTCCGCAAACTCTATCCGGCCTTCGCGAAGGGCGAGATCGAGTTCATGGAACCGCAGGATGATGCCCTGCTTTTCGTCCGCGAATACGGCAACGAGAAGCTGCTCTGCGTCTTCAACATGAGCCCTGCAGAAAGCAACGTTGTTTTGCCCGCGGGCGACTGGCAAGCGTTGACGGGTCACGGCTTCGTCAGCAATAACTATGGCGACAAGATCGATATGCCGGCTTGGGGAGCGTATTTCGCTCGCCTTGCTTAAGGGAATCTGGAGGAGGAACTAGATGACTGGACTGACGCTCAAGGACATTCGCAAGTCCTATGGTTCCGTGGACGTGCTCCACGGCATCGATCTGGAGATCAAGGAAGGCGAATTCGTCGTCTTCGTCGGTCCGTCGGGCTGCGGCAAGTCCACGCTGCTGCGCATGATCGCCGGCCTCGAGAACATCACGGGCGGCGACATGTATATCGATGGCCAGCTGGTCAACGACGTACCACCGTCGAAGCGCGGCATCGCCATGGTGTTCCAGTCGTATGCGCTCTATCCGCACATGACTGTCTACGACAACATGGCGTTCGGCATGAAGATCGCCGGTGAAAGCAAGCAGGAAATCGACCGGCGCGTGCGCGCGGCGGCCGAGAGCCTGCAGCTGACGAAATACCTGGACCGCCTGCCGAAGGCACTGTCGGGTGGTCAGCGCCAGCGCGTCGCCATCGGCCGCGCCATCTGCCGTAACCCCAAGGTCTTCCTCTTCGACGAGCCGCTGTCAAACCTCGACGCCGCGCTTCGCGTCGCGACCCGTATCGAGATCGCCCGTCTGAACGAACAGATGGCCGATACCACGATGATCTACGTCACCCACGACCAGGTCGAGGCGATGACGCTTGCGGACCGCATCGTGGTTCTGTCGGCCGGCAATATCGAACAGGTTGGCGCACCGCTGGAGCTTTACGAGCGCCCCGCCAACCTCTTCGTCGCAAAGTTCATCGGCTCGCCCGCCATGAATGTGATCCCGGCAACGGTCACCGAAACGGGAACGGCCACGACGGTAACGTTGACAGGCGGCAAGTCAGTCACGCTCGATATTTCGACCGCGGCTTCGGAGAAGGGCAAGACCGCCAGCTTCGGCGTCCGCCCTGAGGATCTGCGGATCGCAGGTCCGATGGACGATTATCTTTTCGAAGGCGAGGTTTCGATCGTCGAGGCACTCGGCGAAGTCACGCTGCTCTATATCGAAGGTCTGGTTCAGGGCGAGCCGATCATCGTCAAGCTGCCGGGCATCTATGACGTGAAGCGGGGCCAGAAGATGCATTTCGCTGCCGATCGCACGAAGCTGCATCTGTTTGACGCCGACGGCCGCACCTACCGCAAGTAAGCAGTCGTTTTTGCTGAGATCGCCCGGAAGCGCTGGACGCTTTCGGGCTTTTTGCTGCATTCCGATCAGCTGTGCCATGGCGGTTCGCCTTGTTCCGGTAGTAGCCGAAACTGCAGGAGATTGCAGTTGCTTCTCACGATCTGTTAAGTAACGGACGTTAGTATTTCCTGATTGAATATCGTGGGGAATACGGCTGTGGCTGCATCCAATCAAATGCCTTCCGGACATTTTCTGAACAAAGAGGAATCCTTCATGTACGACCGCGAAGCGCGGTTCAAAATGGAGGACACCATGAACGCCGCGCGCATCGAATATACCGAGAAGGGTGTCATGCACATGGCGTCCCGCCGGTGCGACATCATCCGTATCTCGAAGAGCGGCGCGGTTCTGGCAATCCTGACGCATTTCAACCTGCCGAAGCAGTTTTATCTCGATATCCCGGATGCGCGGATCACCAAGGTAGGCTGCATGCTGATGCGCGTGAACGCCAACAACACGGTCGAGGTTCGCTTCCTGCGTCTGGTCAACGACAAGGAACTGAACAAGATCTTCGTCTACAGCACGCATCCGGCCCATCGCGATCGCGTCCTCGATATTCGCGGCTGATTTCTTCCGACTGCCGAAAAGCAAAAGGCCCGCGAGCTGTCTCGCGGGCCTTTGTCGTTTTGATCTGCCTTGCGGTCTAGTGGAAGAGAACGCTGGCGCCGCGATCGGAAGCGCCGACTGAGCGGCGGAAGGGTGCGAAAAGCTCGCGGCCCATGCCGAATTCGTTCTCCGAGAGATCGGCAACGACCGGCTCGCGCTCTGCCATGTCAGCGGCGTCGACAAGCACCTCAAGCGTGCCGGCGATCGCATCGAGGCGAATGATGTCGCCGTCCTTGATGCGGGCGATCGGACCGCCATCGACGGCTTCCGGCGTCACGTGGATTGCTGCCGGCACCTTGCCCGAAGCGCCCGACATGCGACCGTCCGTCAACAACGCGACGCGGAAACCGCGGTCCTGAAGCACGCCGAGCGGCGGCGTCAGCTTGTGCAGTTCCGGCATGCCGTTGGCCTTCGGCCCCTGGAAGCGGACGACAGCGATGAAATCCTTGTTCAACTTGCCATCCTTAAAGGCGTCCTGCAGTTCCTGCTGGCTGTGGAAGACCACCGCCGGCGCCTCGATGACATGCCGGTCGGCCTTCACGGCGGAAATCTTGATGACAGCCTTGCCGATATTGCCGCGAAGCATCTTCAGGCCGCCATTGGCCTGGAAGGGTGTTTCGATGCTGGCGAGCACCTTCGGATCGACGCTCTTCTCCGGCGCCGGCTCGCGCACGATCGCGCCGTTGTCGCCGAGACGCGGGTCGATGGTGTAGGCCTGCAGCCCGTGGCCGAAGACGGTACGCACGTCGTCGTGCACCATGCCCTGCTTCAGCAGTTCCTTGATGAGGAAGCCCATGCCGCCGGCGGCGTGGAAGTGGTTCACATCGGCAAGCCCGTTCGGATAGACGCGCGCCAGCAGCGGTACGATCTCCGAGAGCTCGGCGATGTCCTGCCAGGTCAGCTGAATTCCTGCCGCCCGCGCCATCGCGACGAGGTGCAGCGTGTGGTTCGTCGAGCCGCCGGTGGCGTGCAGACCGACGACGCCGTTGACGACCGAGCGCTCGTCGATCATCTCGCCGGCCGGCGTGTATTCATTACCCTGCGCGGTGATCGCAAGCGCGCGCTTGGCGGCTTCGCGGGTAAAGGCATCGCGCAGCGGCGTGCCCGGATTGATGAAGGAGGAGCCGGGCATATGGAAACCCATGATCTCCATCAGCATCTGGTTGGAATTTGCCGTGCCGTAGAAGGTGCAGGTGCCGGGACCGTGATAGGACTTGGACTCGGCTTCCAGCAGTTCGGCGCGGCCGACTTTGCCCTCGGCATAGAGCTGGCGAACGCGCGACTTTTCGTCGTTCGGCAGGCCTGAGGTCATCGGACCGGCCGGCACGAAGATCGCCGGCAAATGGCCGAAGGAGAGGGCGGCGATGACGAGGCCCGGTACGATCTTGTCGCAGACGCCGAGGAAGAGCGCGGCATCGAACATGTTGTGCGACAGGCCAACGCCGGCTGCCATCGCGATCAGGTCGCGGGAGAACAGCGAAAGCTCCATGCCTGGCTGACCCTGGGTGACGCCGTCGCACATCGCGGGAACAGCGCCGGCCACCTGTGCGATACCGCCTGCCGCCGCCGCTGCCTCGCGGAGGATCGCCGGATAGCTCTCGAACGGCTGATGCGCGGAAAGCATGTCATTGTAGGAGGTGATGATGCCGAGATTGAGCACACGGTCACCCGCAAGTGCATCCTTCTCGGCGGGGGAACAGACCGCGAAGCCGTGCGCAAGATTGGCGCAACCGAGAACCGAGCGGTTTACGCTCTTCGAAGCCGCATTGCGCAGGCGCTCCAGATAAAGTTCGCGCGTCGGCTTCGATCGCTCGACAATACGGGCGGTGATCGCAGAAATGCGTGCATTAGCGGACATGGGAGGTATCCTGCCTTCGTTGCTCTTCAAATTTTCGTTCGCGGCGGCTGCTGAGTTCTACGGAGCCCAGTAGACTTCGACCGGGCTCGCTGCCCGTCGCAGAATGGCGCGGATTGGCATCTCTGCCTCGTCGCCCGCGCCTTCAGCCTTCGTCAGGACGTCCTTCTTGCTGTCGCCTTCGATATGAAGCACGAGCAGCTTTGCATCCTGGAGGCTGGAGAAGGTGAAGGTCAGCCGCAGTTCACCCGCGCCGTCAGCCTCCATGGTAATGATACCACGCGGCGTCTTCGGGTCGAGGGCGGCTTTCAGGTTGCTGCCGCCGGGGAAGAACGACGCGGTGTGGCCATCGCCCCCCATTCCGAGGATCGCAACATCGAAGGGGTTTCCGATCGTGGCGGTGGCATCGCTCGCCAGTTTCGCGGCATCTTCGACCGACGCCGCCGCCTGGTAGAGCGGCAGGAAATTCGCGGCCTTGGCCTTGTTCTGCAGGAGGTTTTCGGCAACCAGCAGATGGTTCGAGCGCGGGTTGTCGGCCGGGACAAAGCGTTCGTCCACCAATGTGACCGTCACTTTGGCCCAGTCGAGATCACGCGTCGAAAGTTCCTGGAAGAAGCGCTTCGGCGTCGAGCCGCCGGAGACGGCAACGGTTGCCGTTCCCCGAGCGGTGATTGCTGCGGCAAGCGACGCAGCGACGTTGTCGGCCAGTTTGCGAGCCAGTTCTGCGCCATCGGCAAAAGCATGCATCGTCGCTGCCATCGTCTTGATCCTTAGAGGTTGTCGTGCCAGGTGCGGCCGTCACGCTCGATGAGCGCGATCGACTGGCTGGGGCCCCAGGTGCCGGCCGTGTAGCCCTGAACCTTCTGGCCGGTGGATTCCCAGCCTTTCAGGATCGGGTCGACCCACTGCCATGCCGCTTCGACTTCGTCACGGCGCATGAACAGCGTCTGGTTGGAACGGATGACGTCCATCAGCAGCCGTTCGTAAGCGTCCGGATTGCGAACCTGGAAGGCATCCGCAAAGCTCATGTCGAGCGAGACGTTGCGCAGGCGCATGCCGCCAGGGCCCGGATCCTTGATCATCAACGACTGCTTGACGCCTTCGTCAGGCTGCAGGCGAATGATCAGCTGGTTCTGGTTGATGCGGCCGGCCGACTGGTCGAAGACCGAGTGCGGGATCGGCTTGAAGGTGATGACGATCTCAGACATGCGGCCGGCAAGGCGTTTGCCGGTGCGGATGTAGAAGGGAACGCCGGCCCAGCGCCAGTTGCCGATCTCTGCCTTGATGGCAACAAAGGTCTCGGTGTTGGAAACGCCGCCTTCGAGTTCTTCAAGGTAGCCCTTGACCGGACCGCTCGCCGAAGCACCGGCGCGGTACTGGCCGCGGACAGTGTTGACCTCGACATTCGAAGCGTTGATCGGCTTCAGCGCGCGCAGCACCTTCAGCTTCTCGTCCCGAACGGCTTCGGAATCCATTGAGGAAGGGACTTCCATCGCGACCAGGCAGACGAGCTGCATGATGTGGTTCTGCACCATGTCGCGCAGTGCGCCGGCGGTGTCGTAGTAGCCCGCACGACCTTCGAGGCCGACCGACTCGGCCACCGTGATCTGCACGTGGTCGATATGGTTGGCGTTCCACAGCGGCTCGTAAAGCGCGTTGGCGAAGCGCAGAGCCATCAGGTTCTGCACCGTTTCCTTGCCGAGGTAGTGGTCGATGCGGAAGATCTGTTCTTCCTTGAAGACCTTGCCGATCGTGTCGTTGAGCGACAGCGCGGAGGCGAGGTCGCGACCGATCGGCTTCTCGACGACGATGCGCGTCGACTTGGTGATGAGCTTGTGGTCATGAATCTTCTGCGAAATGTCGCCGAAAATGCCCGGTGCAACAGCGAGATAGAAAGCGCGAACGCGATCCTTGCCTTCGTCGAGCAGTTTTTTCAGCTGATCCCAGCCGGCATCCGAACGCGCATCGACTGGCACGTAGTACAGGCGCTTCAGGAACTTCTCGACTTCAGCCTCGTCGTATTCGCCCTTCTTCAGGTGCTCCTTGAGAGCGTCCTGGGCGAACTTGCGATATTCTTCATGCGTCAGCGGACTGCGCGAAGCGCCGATGATACGGGTGGGTTCGGTGAACTGGCCCTCGATCTGACGATGGTAGAGGGCTGGCAGCAACTTGCGTTCCGCAAGGTCGCCGCTGCCGCCGAAAACGACATAATCAAAGGGTTCAACGGGGATGATTTGGCTGCTCATGAGCTTGTCTCTCAATCAGACGGGTTATTGGCTCTTTAATCTAATCGATTTAAAAAAGCCAGTGTGCGATGCAATGAATCTCTCGGAAACAGGTTTTAGATCGAATTGCCGCGCGATGAAATCCGCAATCTGACTAAAACTTGTCGCGCAACGCAAACCACGAGAGCGCCAGGAAAAGCAGGGGTGCACGCATCGCCGGACCTCCCGGAAAGGCCGGAATATCGAGCGACTTGAAAAGATCGAGATCCGCTGATTTTCCAAGAACGGTTTCCGCGTAGAGCTTTCCGCAATAGTTGGACAACATAACGCCATGGCCGGAATAGCCGCCGATCGATGTCACGCCCGGCATGACCTCGCGCACGAAGGGTTGGCGCGGCATGGTGATGCCGACCGAGCCGCCCCAGGCATGGCTGATCTCGATATTGCCGAGCGCCGGATAGATCTCCGCGATCTGCCGGCGGATGTGCTGGGTAATGTCGCGCGGATTGTCGGCCGTGTAGGCTTCGCGACCGCCAAACAGCAGCCGTCCGTCCTTCGACTTGCGGAAATAGCGCACGACGAAGCGTGAATCAGCCACCGCCTCCGCCCCGGGCAGCACCTCCGGGTGCTTGTCGAGTGGCACGGTGGCGCCGATGAAGGAGCGGATCGGCATCACGTGGCTTGCCGTCACCGGCTCCAGGTTGCCGATATAGCCGTTGCAGGCGATCAGCGCCTTGTCGGCGGTGATCGTGCCGCGCGACGTCTCGATCATCACCTTGTTGCTGCCGCGCAGGATCGCCGAAGCCTTCGTCATCTCGAAGATCTGCGCTCCGGCATTGGCCGCGACGCGGGCGAGCCCGATCAGCAGCTTCAGCGGGTGGATGTGGCCGGTCCCGGTGTCGCGAACGCCGCAGAAGTAGCGCGTCGAACCGAGCCGCTCCTGCGTCTCCGTCTTGTCCATGAAGCGCAGATGCGGATAGTTGTAGCGCATCGCCGCGATCTCGGCGTTCTCGTAATAGTCTGCCTTGTAGCTCTCCTTGTGCGCCACGTTCATCTGACCCGGCATGTAGTCCATGTCGATCTGATGTTGCGTGGCGAAGTCGAGGAGGTGCTGCTTGGCGGCCTCGGCGAGATCGAACAGGGCGCGGGAACGCTCGTAGCCGATCTTTTCCTCAAGCTCTTCCGGCCACCAGCGCTGGCCGGTGCCGAGCTGCCCGCCGTTCCGGCCGGAGGCGCCGTCGCCAAACCTGCAGGCCTCGATCAGAATTACCGAGACGCCCGACTTGGCGAGATTGTAAGCCGCCTGCAGGCCGGTGTAGCCCCCGCCGATGATGGCGACGTCGCATGTCTTCGACCCGTCCATTTCTGAATAGGTCGGCCGCTCGCCCGATGTTGCCTGGTACCACGAAATTCCGGGCGCAATGGGGCTCTGCCATCTCTCCTGCGATGTCATGACCGAGCCCTCCCTACACGTTCAGCAGAAGGAATTCGCGCTCCCAGGGGCTGATCACCTGCATGAAGGTTTCGAACTCTCCACGCTTCACGCCAGCATAGATGCCAAGGAACTCCTTGCCGAACACTTCCTCGAAGGCTTCCTCGTCTTCCATCAGCGCGACCGCTTCCAGCAGGCCGCGCGGCAGGTCGATCGAGCCCTCGTTGGCCGTATCCTCTGTCGGTGCCGTCGGTTCGATGCCCTTCATGATACCGAGCAGGCCGGAAGCAAGCGAGGCCGCAAGCGCGAGATAGGGATTGGCATCCGAACTCGGCAGCCGGTTTTCCACGCGCCTTGCCTGCGGATCGGACACCGGCACGCGGAATGCCGTCGTGCGGTTGTCGTAGCCCCAGGCGTTGTTGACGGGCGCCGACATGTCGGGCGTCAGCCGTCGATACGAATTCACATAGGGCGCCAGCATCACCATCGAGCTCGGCACGTATTTCTGCAGGCCGCCGATGAAGTGGAAGAACTCGCGGGAGGCCGAACCATCGGGGTTCGAGAAGATATTTTTGCCCGTCTCGCTGTTGACCACGGACTGGTGGATGTGCATTGCCGAACCCGGCTGCCCCTGCATCGGCTTGGCCATGAAAGTGGCATAGATGCCATGCTTCATCGCCGCTTCGCGGATGGTGCGCTTGAACAGGAACACCTGGTCGGCAAGCTCGATCGGATTGCCGTGACGAAGGTTGATTTCGAGCTGCGCCGGACCTTCCTCGTGGATCAGGGTATCGATCTCGAGGCCCTGCTTTTCCGAGAAGTGATAGATGTCGTCGATCAGTTCGTCGAACTCGTTGATGCCGGCGATCGAATAGCCCTGGCCACCGAGGATAGAGCGGCCGGAGCGACCCTTCGGCGGATGCAGCGGATAGTCAGGGTCATCGTTCTTGGCGACGAGATAGAATTCGATCTCGGGCGCGACGATCGGCTTCCAGCCGCGGTCGGAATAAAGCTTCAGCACGCGCTTCAGCACGTTTCGCGGCGTGTATGGGACTTCTTCCCCATCCACGCTGACGATATCGCAGATCACCTGCGCCGTCGGGTCGGTTTCCCAGGGAACGACCGAAAGCGTTGAAAGGTCAGGCACCAGCTTCAGGTCGCTGTCGCGCGGCTCGTAGCGGAAGCTTTCCGTTTCATCCGGATATTCGCCGGAGATGGTGTGGCGATAGATTGCCGATGGCAGCGCAAGAGAAGTGTTCGAGGTGAACTTGGAGCTCGGCATCATCTTGCCGCGCGGGACGCCCGCGAGGTCAGGCGTGATGCATTCGATGTCTTCGATGCCGCGTGCCCGCAAGAACTGTGCTGCTTCCTTCCAGTTTGCAACGCCGCGCTGATGTCCGGGATCCGGGGGTGTTTTTTTCGAGGCGGATACGTTTCTGGCAGGCTTCAGCGTCGTCTTTTTTGGGGACATGACACACCGGTTTGCGTTGATCTCGGCGGCATCATAACCAGAGTTTGGCAATTGGCGAGGGGGGAGGGCACGTTGACTTTCGCCCATTGATGGAAAAAGAAGACGTCTTTCGACAAGGGAAATGGTTTTGCAGCGAAAAAGCGATGTGATCGTCATCGGCGCGGGCGCCGCCGGCATGATGTGCGCCATTCGCGCTGCCCAGCGCGGGCGCTCGGTTGTCGTTCTCGATCATGCAAAGTCGCCGGGCGAAAAGATCCGCATTTCAGGCGGTGGGCGCTGCAATTTCACCAATATCCATGCCGGCCCGAAAAGCTTCCTGTCCGCCAATCCGCATTTCTGCAAGTCGGCGCTGGCGCGCTTCACGCCGTCGGATTTCATTGCCATGGTCGATCGCCATCGTATCGCCTGGCACGAGAAGACACTTGGCCAGCTGTTTTGCGACGACAGTGCCAAGGACATCATCCACATGCTTCTCGACGAGATGCGGGCCGCTGGCGCAACGCTGCATCTGCGCACCGAGATCGGTGATGTGGAGCGCAGCAGCGATGGCTTCCGCGTCTCGACCTCCGAAGGGGCATATGAGTGCAGCTCGCTGGTCATCGCGACCGGCGGCAAATCCATTCCGAAGATGGGCGCGACCGGTTTTGCCTATCGCATCGCCGAGCAATTCGACCTTCCGCTGGTTGAAACGCGGCCTGGCCTCGTGCCGCTGACGCTGGATCAGGCAACGCTCGAAAACCTTTCCGAACTGTCGGGCATATCGGCGCCCGCCGAAATCCGCCACGGCAAGACGGGGTTCCGGGAAGCTCTGTTGTTCACCCATCGGGGCCTCAGTGGTCCAGCGATCCTGCAGATCTCCTCCTTCTGGCGCGAGGGTGACGACATCACCGTCGATATCGAGCCCGACGTCGATCTGTTCGAGCATCTGAAGGCGGCAAAGAAAACCAATGGCCGGCAATCGGCGCAGACGGCATTGGGCGAGATTCTTCCGAAGCGGCTGGCGCAATATCTGACCGAGCGGGCGGGCATTGCCGGGCATATGGCCGATCTCTCCGACAAGGCTCTGTTGCGTCTCGCTGACGCTGCGCAGAATTGGAAGATCAAGCCGTCGGGCTCGGAAGGATACCGGACGGCCGAGGTCACGCTCGGAGGCATCGACACCGCGGCTCTCGATTCCCGCACGATGCAGGCGAAGAGCGTTTCCGGCCTTTATTTCATCGGTGAATGCGTCGACGTGACCGGATGGCTCGGCGGCTACAATTTCCAATGGGCCTGGGCATCGGGTTTTGCCGCCGGTGAATCTTTGTAGAGGCAAAAGCGAGGGTATAGATTCAATAGTTCTTAAGGAGGGTGCGCCATCCTGCCTCAATGACAGCTGAAATGAGCTTCCTAAATAAAGCTTTACGTACCAACTGTTTTGTTGGATTGTTGTGTCAGAGAGAAGTGAGGTTCTGCCGATGAACAGGAACACACGACGCGCACGCGCCATTGCAATTGCCCAGACCAAGCCTGACAGCCGCGTGACGGCCTTGCGATACCTGGTGCTTTCTCTCAGTGCTTTCTCCGCGATCGCCGCGCTTCTCCTCGCGCGCGTTTTCTAGCACACTCCGGAAGGTCGATACGCTGGTTTGGCGGCAACAATGGCCGCCATCTGGTCGATAAATCGATTTGAATGCCGGTTTCTGCCATATACGCTTATCCGAAAATTAATATCTCCTCTGCGACAGTTGGTGGATGATTTATAGGGACGCTTGACGCTTGGCGTTGAGCGCTATGGCAATGATTGCCGTCCGGGCTAGCGTCCGGGAATCCCCGTTGTTCCAAAAAAAGCAGCTCGATGCACTCGGTCGATGTCGTTGAACGGCATCGATGGGAGGAGTGGTGTATGGAAGGCCGGAACCGCCATGTTTATTGATAGGATTCTTTCCCGCTTTAAGATCAAGACAAAAGTATTGATCTTTGTACTGCCTTTTGTTGTCAGCATTTCAGCGGTGGGCCTTACGGGTCTTTATGCCTCAGGCTTGCTGCAGGGGCGCATGGAGATTTCCAACAGCGTCCTCCAGTCCCTGAGCGGGTTCAAGGATCTTTACGGTTCGATGGACGACTTCCTGCGCATCACCAGCCAGGATGCGCGTGACAAGCTCTACAGCGACATCGGTACGCAGCAGGATACGCTGGGCTCGACCCTGAAGCAGATCGGCGAAAACGCCGGACGCGACAACCTGCAGGCGGCAAAGGACGGAACGGCGGGGATTTCTGATACCGTCGGCAAGCTCTGGACGCTTCACGAGCAGGAACTTTCCCTGCGCAAGAGCATCGACGACGCGCAGAAGGTCATGATCAGCAGCCGGTTCAACGTTAACTACGACGCCCAGCAGCTGGAAGAGAATATCCGTAAGGACGAAGGCAATGCGACCGCGACGCTGCGCGCCGCCGATCGCCTGTTGAAGGGTGGAGATACCCTTGCCGGCGTCATGGCCGATTTCAGCAAGGCGCAAGCTCCAGCCGACAAGCTGAAGGTCGTGACCGATGCGGTCCCCGCGATTTCCAAGGCGCAGCGCCTGATCGAGATTTCGGTTCCGCAGAACCAGAAGAGCATGACGCAATCGCTGTCGCAGACGATCAGCGACGTGAAGGCGCAGGCGACCGCCGCCGATGCAGGCACGGATGAGGCGATCGCCAATCTCGGCCGCCTCGTATCGCGCTTCCGCCAAATGTCGACCTACACACAGCTGACGGCCACGCAGATGATGCGCGAAGCCACCACGACCTTCGTGGAGCTCGACAGCCGCATCGCGCAGACCAATTCCGTGCTCGAGGACACACGCCGGCTTGAAAGCGCGATCTATTCCCTGCAGCTCGTGCTCGGCGAATTTGCCGCCAAGCCGACGAAGGAAAATCGCGTCCGCCTGCATCAGGAAATCGCGACGCTCGGCACCAATCTGAATACGCTGCTTGCCAGCGCCAAGGGCATGAATTTCGCGGAAGATATCGTTGCCGCGATGTCGCCGGCGCTCGCCTCGATGGACAAGGATGCGCAGAGCCTCGTCGACACGATCGACCAGCGCGTTGCCGACTATGCTTCGGCGCGTCAGCAGCTCGATAGCGTCTGGGGTGAGTTGACGGCCTTCGCCGAGCTGCAGAAGCAGACCGCCGGTGCCGAGCGCACCCAGGCCAACGGCATCTCGGTCCTGACGACTGGCCTCGGCATCGTTCTTTCGATCATCGGCGGCATCGCGCTGGTTCTGACGCTGCAGCGTCCGATCGGCCAGATCACGGCGGCGATGCGGCGTATCGCCGAGGGCGCCCTCGACACCAGCATTTCCGGCGAACAGCGTCGCGACGAGATTGGCGACATGGCGCGTGCTCTCGGCATCTTCAAGGACAATGCGATCTCGAAAATCCGTATCGAGGAGCAGAGCGAGGAAGAGCGCGCCGCGACCGACAGAGAGCGTCAGCGCAACGACGCCGAGAAGCGCGAAATGGATCGACAGATCGAGTTCGCCGTCAACGAACTCGCCGCCGGCCTCGAGCGCATGTCGCAAGGCGATATCTCGACCACGATCGACACACCGTTCATCGGTCGCCTCGAACAGCTGCGTCAGGACTTCAACGGCTCGATGCTGCGCCTGCAGGCCTCGATGAGCCAGATCCGCGACAATGTTCAGATGATCCAGGGCAACGGCAACCAGATGGCGCAGTCTGCCGAAGACCTGTCGAAGCGCACGGAACAGCAGGCAGCCTCGCTTGAGGAAACCGCCGCCGCCGTCGATCAGATCACGGCAACGGTGCGTTCGTCCGCCGAGCGCGCGAAGGATGCGGACCAGATCGTCCGCGCAGCCAAGCGCAGCGCAGACGACTCCGCCACCGTCGTCAACAATGCGATCGACGCCATGGGCCGGATCGAGGGCGCCTCACGCCAGATCGAGCAGATCATCGGCGTCATCGACGAGATCGCGTTCCAGACTAACCTGCTTGCGCTCAACGCCGGTATCGAAGCGGCGCGCGCCGGCGAGGCGGGCAAGGGCTTTGCGGTTGTCGCCATGGAAGTCCGTGAGCTTGCTCAGCGCTCCGCGGCGGCAGCTCAGGAAATCAAGGGGCTGATCAACAAGTCGACGACGGAAGTGAACTCCGGTTCGCAGTTCGTTCAGGAGACCGGCACAGTGCTTGCCAAGATCAGCGCGCAGATCGTCACGATCAGCCAGCATGTGGAAATGATCGCCCGCGCAAGCAACGACCAGTCGAGCGCGCTGCAGGAGGTCAATGCCACCGTCAATCAGATGGACCAGATGACGCAACAGAACGCGGCAATGGTCGAGGAAACGACGGCCGCGAGCCGCGGTCTTGCCGACGAGGCGGATGCGCTGCTGCACCTGATCCAGCAGTTCAAGATCGAAGGCGGGGCACCCCGCACGATCTACCGCGCGGCGTAATCAACGTCGCCACTGAAAGACGAAAGGCCTCGCATTGCGGGGCCTTTTCTTTTTTTCAGCAGCCGTGCCCATGTTGAATTTTGACAATCGTCAATTTTCAGGGTTTTCTTAAATTTCTTTCGCTAGCGTCGATGCCATCTGTTTCTCGAGGTATCCATGCTCCGGCTCTTCTCCGCATCCATCGTTCGTCAGATTGTCGCCATCGCGCTCGGTTTGCTGATCTTCAGTACCGTCGCCATCGTCTCTGTGACCTATTACAATCTGAGCTCCTACGTGATGACGAGCGCCGTCTCCGACGCGAAGGATGCGAGCCGGGCCATGGCGGTGCTGTACGGTGCTGCCGATCCGGCGGCGAAGGTCGATGTCAGCGACAACGCGCTTCTCGGCCTGACCGAAGAAAAGCTCCCCTCGCTCGGCGATCACGCGCTTGTCGACCGCACGGCCCAGTCCATTGGCGGCGTCGCGACGGTGTTCGAGCGCCAAGGTGGCGATTACGTCCGCGTCTCGACGAACGTGAAGAAGGAAAACGGCGACCGGGCCGTCGGCACGAAACTCGCAGCCAATCATCCCGCGCAGGCCGTCCTGGCAAATGGCCAAGCCTATTATGGCCCGGCGGATCTGTTCGGCCGCAAATTCATGACCGGCTACTTCCCGGTCAAGAATTCATCCGGGGCCAATATCGGTGTCCTCTTCATAGGCATTCCGATGGAAGTCTATTACAGCAGCCTGAACCAGCTGCTGACGTTGGTCGTGGGTGTCGGTGTCGGCGTGCTCGCGCTGATGGGCATCTTGGCCTATTTCGCCGTACGCGCTTCCGTCCGCCCGCTTGAAGCCCTAACGGCGACCATCCACGGGATCTCTGCCGGAAAGCTCGACGGCGCCGTGCCATGTGTCGAGAAGCAGAATGAATTCGGCGCCATCGGTCGCGCCCTGGCCCAGTTCCAGGACAGCGCCCGTGCGCGTCAGTTGCTGGAAACACAGGCTGCCGAACAGCGCCAGTTGAGCGACGCCGAGCGCGCCCGCAACGACGCCGAGAAACGCACCCTCGATGGCCAGATCGATTTCGCCGTCACCGAACTCGCCATGGGCCTCGGACGCCTGGCGCAGGGAGACGTGTCGCAGACCATCCAGACGCCGTTCGTCGGCCGTCTCGAACAGCTGCGTGTCGATTTCAACGCGTCGCTGGTCCGTCTGCAGGATACGCTCTCGCGGATCCGCGACAACGCATCCGTGATCCACGGAAATTCAGGAGCAATGCGTTCGTCCGCCGATGAGCTTTCGAAGCGAACCGAAGCCCAGGCTGCAAGCCTGGAAGAGACGGCGGCAGCCGTCGAGGAAATCACGGTAACGGTCCGTTCGTCCGCAGCGCGCGCCCGCGAGGCAAACGACGCGGTTTCGGAAACAAAGAAGACCGCCGATAGCTCCGGCGCAGTCGTCAGCGACGCGATCGCGGCGATGGATCGCATCGAGCAGGCGTCGAAGCAGATCGAGCAGATCATCGAAGTCATCGACGACATCGCATTCCAGACCAATCTTCTGGCTCTGAACGCCGGTATCGAGGCAGCGCGCGCCGGCGAGGCTGGCAAGGGCTTCGCCGTGGTGGCGCAGGAGGTTCGCGAACTTGCCCAGCGTTCGGCCGATGCGGCTCGCGAAATCAAGGGACTGATCGAGAAGTCGACCCGTGAGGTCACCGCCGGCTCGACGCTGGTGCAGAAGACGGGTGCCGTGCTTGCCTCGATCAGCCAGGAAATCATCGCCATCAGCAAGCATGTCGAAACGATCGCAACGGCAAGCCAGGATCAGTCCGCAGCGCTGCAGGAAGTGAACGGTTCGGTCAATGCGATGGACCAGATGACCCAGCAGAACGCGGCGATGGTCGAAGATACGACACAGGCGAGCCGACAGCTCGCCCATGAGGCCGATACGCTGATGACGTTGATCCGCCAGTTCCGCATCGATGCCTCGACGCCGGCCGATTACTTCGCCAGGAATGCCGCGTGACGCAGTCGCATTCCTGTCCACTTGCTGATGAACGCTTCCGGCGACGTAGGCGTGACGACGTGAGAAACGCGGCAAGCCGGACAGGCAGCGACTGGCCGACAGTATCGTAGAAGGCCTGTTCGGCGGCCGGTGTTTGCCGGTCGCTGGGGGTGAATTGGCGTTCGGCGAGAAACGAGAAGGCGATATACTCAATCATGGTGATGTCCTCTTGATGGAACATCGCTTTGGTTATCCCTCAAAATCTGCTTCATAAACCAGAGATATCTCATTATGTTTTTCACTCATGAAAAGCACGCAATGGGATTCCTTTCAGCTCTTCCTGCAGGTTGCCCGTCTCGGCGGCCTGACAGGGGCAAGTACCGCCAGCGGCCTGAGCCCCGCAACGATCGGTCGACGGATGCTCGATCTGGAGCAGGAAATCGGCAAGGCGCTGTTTCTGCGGAGCCAGACCGGCTATCGGCCGACGCCCGACGGATTGGCACTGCTCGAGCATCTGCAGGACATGGAGGCCGCTGCGCGCAAGGTCGAAGCGTGGCGGCTCGCCGGCACGCCGGCTGCAACGGTCAAGGTCGCGGCGGGCACCTGGGTCGCCTGGCTTCTGACAACGAATTTCTCCGCCATCCGTAACCCCGGCGATCCCTTCGCAGTATCGCTGACCATCGGTGAAGCGCGCGCGAGCCTCAGCTACCGCGAGAGCGATATCGGCATTCGCGCCTTCGAGCCGGAAGAGGGCAATCTGGCCGCCCGCCTGCTCGGCGAGGTCGCCTATGCTGTCTACGCACGGCGAAACGCAAGTGAGAGCGAGGAGCGATGGGTTGCCGTTAGCGAGGACGACGCGATCTCCAACTATCTCCGCTGGCCGTACCGAAATGCGGCGGCCTCGATCGTCGCGACGGTCAACCGACCGCGGTCCTTGCCGGAACTCGTCAGGGCAGGGGTTGGCAAGGCGGTGTTGCCTTGCTTCGTTGGTGACCTTGATCCGGAACTGCAGCGGCTTGGCGACGAGCTTCCGGAGCTGCGTCATCGTCAGTGGATCGTCATGAACAACGAGGATCGGCACCGGCCGGAAATCCGGACCGTTGCCGATCGAATGACGAGGTTGCTCAAGGGCTACGCGGATCTGATCGCCGGAAAGCGGGCGACGCGAAACTAGTTCAGGCGCCGCGCAGCCATCGCGGCCTCGTCAGCTACGGCTGGCGACAATGACCGGGATCAGCAGGTCTCCCCAGTTTCCGTCGCCGCCGTGATGCCTGGCCGAGCGAACGAGCTCGACGGAGACGCCGGCATCGACTGCCTTCATGACCGACAGGTTCAGCCGATGCAGGTCGTTTGCGAGCATTCGGATCATGCTCTGCTGATCTGCCGTCATGGTGGTTGATTGTTCCTCTGCGCGTTCCTTGACACGTGCGAGCGTAGGCATGGCCGTTTCTCCTCCTTCGGTCATTCAGCTGCTGGTTTGAACTGTGCGTGTTCGGTGGATTCATTCATAGCGGTGGTCGACGACCGCCCGCCGGTGATTGCCATCGAGACCGCGTCGAAGTAGCCGGTGCCGACTTCGCGCTGATGTTTCGTGGCCGTGTAGCCGTTCGCCTCGGCAGCGAATTCCGCCTGCTGCAACTCGGAATAGGCCGCCATCTGCCGATCACGATAGCCGCGCGCCAGTTCGAACATACCGAAATTCAGCTGATGGAAGCCGGCCAGCGTGATGAACTGGAACTTGTAGCCCATGGCTCCGAGCTCCCGCTGGAATTTCGCGATCGTCGCGTCGTCCAGGTTCTTCTTCCAGTTGAACGACGGCGAGCAGTTATAGGCAAGCAGCTTGCCGGGATGAACCTTGTGCACCCCTTCCGCGAACCGCCGTGCCTGATCGAGATCCGGCTTCGACGTCTCGCACCAGATCAGATCGCAATGCGGCGCGTAGGCGACGGCACGTGCGATGCAGGGCTCGAGGCCGCTGTGGACACGGTAGAAGCCTTCGACGGTTCGTCCGGCGGCGTAATCGACGAAAGGCTGATCGCGCTCGTCGATATCGGATGTCAGCAGCTTTGCGGCTTCCGCGTCGGTGCGGGCAATGACGAGCGTCGGTACGCCCATGACATCGGCAGCAAGACGCGCGGCATCGAGGTTACGGATATGCGCTGCGGTCGGGATCAGAACCTTGCCGCCGAGATGGCCGCACTTCTTTTCGGACGCCAGCTGATCCTCGAAATGGACGCCGGCGACCCCGGCCTCGATGTAGGCTTTCATGATCTCGAATGCATTGAGCGGGCCACCGAAACCGGCTTCGGCATCCGCAACGATCGGCGCAAACCAGTTCTCGACGGAGAGACCTTCGCCCTCGGAGGTCTCGATCTGATCAGCGCGCTGAAGCGTGCGGTTGATCCGCTTGGCGAGTTCGGGGCCGGCGTTTGCCGGGTAAAGCGATTGATCCGGATACATCGCCGACGCCGTGTTCGCGTCCGCCGCGACCTGCCATCCGGAAAGATAGATCGCCTTCAGGCCGGCGCGAACCATCTGCATTGCCTGGTTGCCCGAGAGCGCGCCGAGTGCATTGATGAACGGCTCGTCGTGCAGGAGTTGCCAGAGCCTGTTCGCGCCCATCTCGGCCAGCGTATGGCGAAGCGTCACCGATCCGCGCAGGCGTTTGACGTCATCGACCGAGTAGGGGCGCTCGATCCCATCAAAGCGGCCCTCGGGAATATCACGGTGAATTTTGTCAAAACCTGTCATTTTATCCTCCATTGCAGAAATGCCGTCTCGTTGGCTGATTGACAGGATTTACAAATCGGAGAGGAAAGGCCAGAAATATAAGTGAGCTGCTGGGGGTAAACGGGTTTACATGCAAAGAACTTGACAGAATGCTCAGGTATTGTTGTCAATATTTGTAAATTCGGCGAGGCTCTGTCGCTGTAAAGGATTGTCGCGTGGAACGAAAGATATTCGCCGGACCGAAGGTGCGGCGCATCCGCAACGGCCTTGGCGTGACGCAGGCGGCGATGGCCGAGGCATTGAGCATCTCGCCATCCTACCTCAATCTTATTGAGCGCAATCAGCGTCCGCTAACGGTGCAGCTGCTCATCAAACTGGCCGCCGTCTACAAGGTCGATCTCGAAGAGTTGCGCGATGACGGCGCTGGCAATCTCAATCAGCTGAAGGAAGTTTTCGCCGATCCCTTGCTGGCAAGCGAATTGCCCGGCGACCAGGAACTGGTGGAGGTTGCCGAAGCCGCACCCAACGCTGCAAGCGGTATCGTCAAGCTTTATCGGGCCTATCGGGAGCAGGCCGCGCGCCTCTCCGATTTCACGTCGCTGACTGCAGGCGAAGGAACCGTGCCGATCACAGGCGCGCGCCTCCCGGCCGACGAGGTGCGCGATCTCTTCGAAAGGCGGTCAGCTTATTTTCCTCAGATCGAGACCGCGGCCGAAACATTTCTGGCGGGGTTCTCAGGCGCCCGCGACCTGCCTTCCGCGCTCCGCGACTGGCTGCGCACCGAGCGCGGCATCGGTGTGCGTGTCCTTCCTGTTCACGTCATGCCGGATCTGCGTCGACGCTTCGATCGCCATTCGATGCGGCTCTTCATTTCGGAGCGCCTGTCACAGGCCGATCAGGCGCTTGAGATCGCCATCGAGGTCGCGACGCTTGCGCTTCGGGAAGCGCTTGCGGTCGAACTCGATGGTCTTGTCCTCTCCTCGCCCGAGGCGAAGAGGCTGGCCCGCTTCGAACTCGGCCGATACGCGGCGCTCTCCCTGTTGATGCCCTACGCCCCCTTCTTCGCCGCTGCACAGGCCACCCGCTATGACATCGATCTTCTCCGCGTGCGGTTCGACGTGTCCTTCGCCCAGGCCGCGACGCGGTTGACGATGCTGCAGCGTCCGGCGGCGCAGGCAATTCCATTCTTCCTGATCGAGATAGACGCCGCGGGGCACCGTCTGCGCAGCGCTGGCGCGCAAGGGTTTCCCTCCGTGCGGTTCGGCGGCGGCTGTCCCAAGCTGAACATGCATGCGGCCTTCTTGCAGCCAGGCCAGATCCTTGCCGAGACGGTCGAGATGCCGGACGGCGGACGCTATCTGACGGTTGCCCGGACGTTGGAGGGGCCGAATGTTCCGTTTGGCGAAAGAGTGAGGCGCACGGCAGTCCTCGTAGGCTGCGACGCATCGCTCGGAGAAGCAACGGTCTACGGTGCCATCGGAGGGCAATCCGCAGTGCCGATCGGAGCGGCTTGTCGCCTTTGCGAGCGGCGCGGCTGTCTGTCGCGCGCGGAGCCTCCGGTGACGCGTCCCCTCGGCCTCGACGAGATGGCGGCAGGCTTGAGCGGCTTCGATTTCCAGTGACGGTGAAATCATTGAGAGTGCAGGATTTTGCGCTTGTCGGCTTTTGAAATCCTTTCTAGTCTGCGTGCAAAACCAGAGGGCACAAGCCGTAATAAGGGTGTTTGTCGCACGCAAATGCCTCACAAACAGGAGAGATCATGAGGTCAACAATCGCGAGACTGGCAGCCACTGCCGTCGTGGCTGCGTTTTCTGCTGCGCCGTCGCTTGCGCAGGAGAAGGTTGTAAACATCTACAATTGGTCGGACTATATCGACAGTTCGATCCTTGAGGACTTCACCAAGGAAACCGGCATCAAGGTCGTCTACGACACCTTCGATTCCAACGAGACCGTTGAAACCAAGCTGCTGGCAGGCGGCACGGGTTATGACGTCGTCGTGCCGACGGCCGACTTCCTCCAGCGCCAGATCCAGGCAGGCGTGTTCCAGAAGCTCGACAAGTCGAAGCTGCCCAACCTGTCGAACATGTGGGATGTCATCGAGCAGCGCACGGCGTCCTACGACCCGGGCAATGAATATGCCGTCGACTACATGTGGGGCACTGACGGTATCGGCTACAACGTCAAGAAGGTCGCCGAGATCCTCGGCCCGGATGTGAAGCCAGGTCTGGAAGTCATCTTCGATCCGAAGATCGCTGCCAAGTTCAAGGATTGCGGCATCTATGTCCTCGACACGCCGAAGGATGTGATCTCGACGGCACTGCACTATCTCGGCCTCGATCCGAATTCGACAAAGGCTGAGGACTTCAAGAAGGTCGAAGAGCTGCTGACCTCCGTCCGTCCCTACATCCGCAAGTTCCATTCGTCCGAATACATCAATGCTCTGGCAAATGGCGATATCTGCATCGCGTTCGGCTATTCGGGTGACGTTCTGCAGGCGCGTGACCGTGCCGAAGAGGCGAAGAACGGCGTCGAGGTGGATTACTCCATTCCGTCGCAGGGTGCGCAGATGTGGTTCGACCTGATGGCGATCCCGGCCGATGCGCCGCACGTCGCCGAAGCGCATGAATTCATCAACTACATGATGAAGCCCGAAGTCATTGCCAAGGCCAGCAACTACGTCTTCTACGCCAACGGCAACAAGGCGTCGCAGGAGTTCGTGGACAAGGAGGTTCTGGAGGACACGGCGATCTATCCGGATGCCGACACCATGAAGAAGCTCTTCACGATCTCGCCGTGGGATCCGAAAACGCAGCGCACCGCGACCCGGCTCTGGACAAAGGTTGTCACTGGCCAGTAATCGATCGACAGGCCCGGACGGCAACGCCCGGGCCTTTTCTTAAGCCGATTGCGGGGAACTTCGGTTCGAAATTTCATACTTCGGGGAACATTATGAAGTCACTTGGCAATATCCGTCGCTCGTTTGCGCCGTGGGCGGACGCGACGTCGAAGCCCTTCATCTCGTTTAAGAATGTGACGAAACGGTTCGGCGATTTCACCGCCGTCGATGATCTGTCGCTGAACATCTATCACCGCGAGTTCTTTGCGCTGCTCGGTGCCTCGGGCTGTGGGAAGTCGACGCTTCTTCGCATGCTTGCAGGCTTCGAACAGCCGACGGCAGGCGAAATCGTTCTTGATGGGACCGACATGGCCGGAACGCCGCCCTACCGGCGGCCCGTCAACATGATGTTCCAGTCCTACGCCCTCTTTCCCCACATGACCGTCGAGAAGAACATCGCCTTCGGTCTGCGCCAGGATGGCATGCAGAAGGACGAGATCGGCGAGCGCGTCCTGCAAATGCTGAAGATGGTCAAGCTGGAAAAGTTCGCCTCGCGCAAACCCAACCAGCTATCCGGCGGCCAGCGCCAGCGCGTTGCCTTGGCACGCTCGCTTGCCAAGCGTCCGAAGGTGCTGCTGCTCGACGAGCCGTTGGGCGCACTCGACAAGAAGCTGCGCGAGGAAACCCAGTTCGAGCTCATGGACCTGCAGCAGAACCTCGGTCTGACCTTCGTCGTCGTGACCCACGACCAGGAAGAGGCAATGACCATGGCCGATCGCATCGCGGTCATGAGCCACGGCAAGGTCATTCAGGTTGCCACGCCCGCCGAAATCTACGAAGCGCCCAACTCGCGTTTCGTTGCCGACTTCATCGGCGATGTGAACATCTTCGACGGCAAGGTTACCGCGGCCGCGGCCGGCACCGTCGAGATTGCCGCTGACGGTGGTATGATGGTCAAGGTCGCAAGCAGCGACACTCCCTCCGTCGGCAGCGCCGCCGGCTTCGCCATTCGTCCGGAAAAGCTCAAGGTAACGCGAACGCCTCCGGCAAATCCCGGCGTGAACGCTGCATCGGGCGAGCTTTGGGACATCGCTTATCTCGGCGATATGACGGTTTTCCATATCAAGCTGAAGAGCGGAAAGGTCGTAAAGGCCTCGCTGTTGAATGCCCAGCGGGCGGTCGAGGATCCGTTCACCTATGACCAGGAAGTGTGGATCAGCTTCGCCGAAGACGCCGGCGTCCTGTTGAAGGATTGAGATATGGGCAAGCTCGGTTCCGCCTTCTACAACCGCCTCGTTATCATCGTTCCCTACGTCTGGCTGCTGCTGTTCTTCCTGGCGCCATTCTTCATCGTCTTCCGGATTTCGCTTTCGACCACCGCGATCGCGATGCCTCCTTACGAGCCTGTGTTCTTCTGGTCCGATGGCTGGGCCGGCATATCCGAGAAACTGTCGGCGTTCTCGTTCGACAACTATCACTATCTGATCGACGATCCGCTCTATTTCAACGCCTATCTGTCGAGCGTCATTATCGCCGGCGTATCGACGTTCCTGACGCTGCTGATCGCCTATCCGATCGCCTATGGCATGGCGCAGGCGCCGCGCACCATTCGCCCGACGCTGGTCATGCTCGTGATCCTGCCGTTCTGGACGAGCTTCCTGATCCGCGTCTACGCCTGGATCGCGATCCTCAAGCCGGAAGGATTGTTCAATCAGCTGCTGCAGTCGCTGCACATCATCGACAGCCCGCTGATCATCCTGAACACCAACATCGCGGTCTATATCGGTATCGTCTATTCCTACCTGCCGTTCATGGTGCTGCCGCTCTATTCGTCGCTCGAGAAGATGGACGGAACGCTGATCGAGGCAGCACAGGATCTCGGATGCACGCCGATATCGGCCTTCTGGCGTGTGACGTTCCCGCTGTCGCTTCCGGGTGTCGTTGCGGGCTGCATGCTGGTCTTCATCCCGGCTGTCGGCGAGTTCGTCATTCCCGATCTGCTCGGCGGATCGCAGACCTTGATGATCGGCAAGACCTTGTGGAACGAGTTCAACGCCAATCGCGACTGGCCGGTATCCTCGGCCGTGGCGACGATCCTGCTTCTGATCCTCGTCATTCCGATCGTGTTCTTCCAGAACGCGCAAGCCAAAGCCGACGAGCAGGGGAAGTAGGCCATGCTGAAGTGGACCCGTTTCAACATCGCTTCCGTGGCGCTTGGCTTTGCCTTTCTCTACCTTCCGATCGTTCTTCTCGTCGTCTTTTCGTTCAACGAGTCGAAGCTGGTCACGGTATGGGGCGGTTTCTCGACCAAGTGGTACACCTCGCTCTTTCATAACCAGGCGCTTCTCGATGCCGCCTGGGTGACGATCCGCGTCGGCCTGCTCTCGGCGACCGCCGCGACCGTTCTCGGAACCTTTGCGGCGCTCGCGCTGGTTCGCTACACGCGGTTCCGCGGCCGGATGCTCTTCTCGGGCATGGTCTATGCGCCGCTCGTCATGCCGGAGGTTATCACCGGCCTGTCGCTGCTGCTGCTCTTCGTCGCCGTCGGCTTCGACCGAGGCTTCTGGACCATCACGCTGGCGCACACGACCCTGACCATGTGCTTCGTCGCCGTGGTCGTGCAGTCCCGCTTGCTGACCTTCGATCGCTCGATCGAGGAGGCCGCGATGGACCTCGGAGCGCCGCCGGTCCGGACGTTTTTCGAGGTGACGCTGCCGATCATCGCGCCGGCCGTTCTCTCCGGCTGGATTTTGGCTTTCACGCTGTCGCTCGACGACCTGGTGATTGCGAGCTTCACGTCGGGACCGGGCGCCACCACCCTGCCGATGAAGATCTACAGCCAGGTTCGTCTTGGCGTGACGCCTGAGATCAATGCGGTGTGCACGATCCTTATCGGCATCGTCGCCATCGGCGTCATCGTCGCATCGACGATCACCAAGCGCCGTGAACTGCAGCGCGAACGAGATGAGCGGGCTGCGGCCAACGCACCCTGATTACTTTGTCGTGCCCTGGGTGGAGGCCGGAACCATGGAAATCACAGGGTCCGGCCAGGAACCGCCGACGAAAAACGGCAGGCCGGGGAAATTCTGGCTCGCGCTTGGCTGCGTGGCGCCGATGGCTCCCGAAAGAGCCAGTCCGCTTGATTTGTAAGGGATGACGCCGGTCAGCACGATGGTCTCGACCGGTCCATCTATCACGGCGTTGCGAATGGTTGCGACGCCGTCCGACAGGTCGGCAGCCATGTCGAACTTGTCGAAGGCAAATGACCGGTGCGATACGGCGCTGAGGTCGAAAAATTCCCCTGTCGCCGCCTTGCTGCGAATGGCTTCGGCATCGAAGCCCGGGAGCGATCCGGAGAGCGCGTGAAATCCGATCGTTCCGGTCACATCGGCAGGTCCGGCCTTCCAAAGCGGAAGTGCCGTGCGGACGGACAGATCGAGCGAGCCTGTCGTCAGCGGAAGCGGTCCCTTCAGCTGCAGTCGCTCGATCAGGTTGGCGAAATCGGCGCCGCTGATCGAGAGTTGAAGCTTACCGCCGCCGTCGAAATCGCCGCGGGTCGCTTCCAGATGCGCGGTCAGCGATCCGCCCTCGAACTGGCTGTCGCCGATATCGAACTTGGCCTCGTTGCTGGACACGATGATGCCGGCGCCGACGTTTGTCAGCTCGAATGGGGCAATATCCGCCCGTTTCGCCGAGAAACGAAGATCGAGATCCAGCTGCTGCAACGCGCCGCCATCCGGCGGTCCGCCGGCTTCGCCTGCCGCGAGGCGCAATGCGAAAGCATCGAACAACGACCGGAAGTTCATCTCGTCAAAAGCGAGCGTGCCGCCAAGTTTCGGTCGCTTGCCGGGCATGAAGGTGACATCCATGGCCCCGGTGGCGCTCGCCCCGTTCATCCCCATGCTGACATTGTTGAAACGGAAGCCATTATCCGCCGAGACCATGTCGCTCTCGATCGAAAAAGCCTTGAGCGTTGCAACGCCGGGCAACGAACGGTCTGCCCAGGTGAGCAGGGCCGGGAGGTCCGGAATGGTCACCGCCATGCTGCCGGAGTAGCCGAGAAGATGGGTAATGCTGCCAACGCCGTCGAAGCGCGCAGTCAACAGATTGGATGCCAACGAGGCAGTCATCGGCGCGCGCTTTCCTCCGAAGACCAGCAGAGGGCTTGGCGAGGAGAAGTCCAGCTTCAGGTCGAGGCCGTTGGTGCGGGCGATAAGAACCGCGCTCAGCGGATTGGAAAGCTTCGACCAGCTTACATCGGCAGTCACGCCCTCGAAGTGATAGGATTTACCGCTGGCGACGTCGGTAACATTAAGTGTGCCGTCCTCGACCGTGATCGTTCCGACGCGTGCGTCCAGCCTGGGATCGAGCTTTTCCTGGTTGCCGTCGCTTCCGGCGGCATTGATCGCCTTGGCGAGCTGGCCTTCGTTCGTCCAGTCGATCATGCCGCTCTTCTCGCGGGTCAGCTGGAGGTTGGGCCGCAGCAGATGGAATTCGTGGAAGCTCGCCTTGCCTCTGATCGCATCGATCAGGTTGAATTCGGCCGATAGGCTCTCGATCGTTCCAAGCAGCTTCTTCTCGTCGGTCTTCTGGCGAACGGAGATCTGGCTGAGCGTGATGCGCGGCGTGGGCCAGAATTCGACGACCGGCCTGCCTGCGATCTCGGCATTGTAGCCGATCCATTTCGACAGCGCGTCTTCGATGCCCGAGCGCACCATGCCGGTGGAGATGAGATAGGGGCCGGCCACGCGAAGCGAGACGAACACGGTCAGCGCGACGAGCAGCACCACTGTGGCGAGCCTGGCGATACCGGGCAACCAACGGGACACAGGCTTCATTTTCTTCCGCCACTGCGGCTGTCGAGACGTCGTCATAAGCTTCGCCCGTTTTTCGGCGCTCGTCCGTTAATCTACTGAAATGCCGGATATATCAATTGCCGGACAGTTGCAAATCGATCGCCTTTGCCCTCCGGTTTCCACCTTTCTTGCGCGCTGCAGCATGATATATAGGCGACGGAACAGGAGAAGCTTGGATGCGTGACGATAAGCCACTCTGGATGCCCTCGCCAGCCTCGATCAAGGCTTCTCCGATGCATGCCTTCATGCAGGCCTGCAACGACGCGCACGGTCTCGGGCTGGAAAGCTACGCCGATCTCCACGGCTGGTCCGTCGCCGAGCGGGAGCATTTCTGGAACGCTGTCTGGAATTTCTGCGGCGTGATAGGCGATCGCGGTGCCCGCACGCTGATCAACGACGAAACCATGATCGATGCCCGCTTCTTTCCCGATGCGATCCTGAATTTCGCCGAAAACCTGCTCGCCGGTAAAGGCCATGGTGACGCCATCGTCTTCCGCGGCGAGGACAAGGTGGAGGATCGCTGGAGCTGGGACAGACTTCGCGATCTGGTGTCGCGGCTGCAGCAGGCTCTGCGCGCCGAGGGTATCGGCGCCGGCGATCGTGTTGCGGCAATGATGCCGAACATGCCGGAGACCGTAGCCTTCATGCTGGCGGCGGCGTCCATCGGGGCGATCTGGTCGTCCTGTTCGCCCGATTTCGGGGAGCAGGGCGTGCTCGATCGCTTCGGCCAGATCGGCCCGAAATTGTTCGTCGCCTGCGATGCCTATTGGTACGGCGGCAAGCTTCAGGATGTGAAGGAAAAGGTAGTGGCGGTCGCCAGGGGGCTCGGCAGTCCTGTCGTCGTTGTTCACTATGCCGGCGATGCCGAGGCGGTCGCGCACCAAACACCGAACGCGAGGACGCTCGACGCGTTCATTGCTCCCTATGCCCCCTCCGACCTGCAGTTTGTCCGCCTACCGTTTTCACATCCGCTCTATATCCTGTTCTCGTCGGGGACCACGGGCGTGCCGAAGTGCATCGTGCATTCGGCGGGCGGCACGCTGCTGCAGCATCTCAAGGAACATCGCCTTCATTGCGGACTGCAGCCGGGCGAAAAACTCTTCTACTTCACGACCTGCGGCTGGATGATGTGGAACTGGTTGGTCAGCGGCCTCGCCGTTGGCGCAACGCTCTGCCTGTTCGACGGGTCGCCGTTCGCGCCTGATGGCAACGTGTTGTTCGACTACGCACAAGCCGAGAAATTTGCCGTGTTCGGCACGTCCGCGAAGTACATCGACGCCGTGCGTAAGAGCGGGCTTGTTCCGCGCAACTCCCATGATCTTTCCAGCTTGCGGCTAATGACATCAACCGGCTCGCCGCTGTCGCCCGAGGGATTCACCTTCGTCTACGAGGGGATCAAGACGGACATTCAGCTGGCCTCGATTTCCGGCGGTACGGACATCGTCTCCTGCTTCGTCCTTGGAAATTCGCTGCAGCCCGTCTGGCGCGGCGAGATACAGGGCCCCGGCCTCGGCCTTGCGATGGACGTCTGGGATGACGAAGGCCATCCGGTGCGTGGACAGAAGGGGGAGCTCGTGTGCACGAGGGCGTTCCCATCCATGCCCGTGATGTTCTGGAACGATCCCGATCGCGCAAAATATCGCGCCGCCTATTTCGAGCGGTTCGACAATATCTGGTGCCATGGCGATTTCGCCGAATGGACGGAGCACGACGGCATCGTCATTCACGGCCGCTCGGATGCAACGCTCAATCCGGGCGGCGTACGGATCGGCACGGCGGAGATATACAATCAGGTCGAGCAGATGGGCGAGGTGGCCGAAGCGCTGTGCATCGGTCAGGATTGGGACGATGACGTTCGCGTGATCCTGTTCGTGCGTCTCGCGTCTGGCGTTGCCCTTACGGACGAATTGGTGAAGGCGATCAAGACGCGGATACGCACCGGCGCATCGCCACGCCACGTGCCTGCGAAGATCATCGCGGTCGCCGATATTCCGAGGACCAAATCCGGCAAGATTGTCGAACTCGCCGTTCGCGAAGTCGTGCATGGCCGCCCGGTCAAGAACAAGGAAGCGCTCGCCAATCCCGAGGCGCTGGATCTCTTCGCCGCACTTCCGGAACTGCGCGGCTAGTTGTTAAAATGCGAACGAAACTACAAGCTTTGACCTTCAAAAGCTGCCTTGCAGCGGCAACTTTTCGTTAAGAAACCTTTGTCAAAGGTGAATGTAACTTGGGGCTGCTGATGAACGAGGCAGCTTGGAGCCCCGGCTCCCGAAACATGATGTTGAACGACTAAGCCCTTGTTGAACAGCACTGAACTTTACAGGCAGCCACTTCGGCTGCCTTTTTTCGTTCAGCCTGCGAGAACGCGTTGCGACGGGAAGGCGATCTCGACGAGCGTACCTTCGTTCGGCGTCGAACTGATCGCGAAGATCGCACGGTTCGCATCGACCATTGCCTTGGTCAGCGGCAGGCCAAGCCCGGTCCCTTCGCCGCGATGGCGCGATTGTGTCGACACCTGGCGGAAAGGCTTCATCGCCTGATCGAGCTCACTGCGGGTCATCCCGACGCCGGTGTCGCGAATGCGAAGGACAACGCTGCCGTTGGCCTCATAGGACGTGGACACTACGATCTGACCGCCCGACGGCGTGAAACGGATCGAGTTCGACAGGATGTTGAGCGCGATCTGCTTGATGGAGCGGAGATCGGCGACGACATCGGGAATGGCCTGCGACAGTGCCGTCCGGATGATGACGCGCTGGCTGTTTGCCTGCGGCTGCAGCAGCGATACCGCTTCCGAAATGGCCTCGTTGAGCTTGACGGCATCGAAGTCGAGGTCCATTTCGCCTGCCTCGATCTTGGAGATATCCAAAAGATCGTTGACGATATCGAGGACATGACGGCCTGAGCGACCGATGTCGTTGGCATATTCGACGTAGCGCGGATGCCCGATCGTGCCGAAACGTTCCGTCGCCATCATGTCGGAGAAGCCGATGATCGCATTGAGGGGCGTGCGGATCTCGTGGCTGACGCGTGCGAGGAAATCCGTCTTGTGGGCATTGGCGGTTTCGGCCGCGCTCTTGGCAGTGCGCAGGTCGTCTTCGGTGCGCTTCCACTGGGTAATGTCGCGGATGACGGCGCAGTAACCGTTCGACGAGGTGAGGCGGCCCATCGTCATGAAAAGCGGCACGAAACCACCGGCAGCCTCGCGCCCGATCACTTCGCGACCGTCGTTCAGGACGCTCGCGACGCCGTGGCCGGAGAGCCCGTTGAGATAATCGAGCACGGCCCGCTGGCTTTCATGAGCGAAGAGCATGACGAAGGGTTTGCCGCGCGTCTCTTCTTCATCGTAGTTGAAAAGAGCGCTGGCCGAACGGTTCATCGAGCGGATGTCGCCCTCGCTGCCGATGACGACAACGCCGTCAGTGGCGGTCTCTAGGATCGATCTCAGCTCCTCGACTTCAACCTGCAGCCGGGCAACCTTTTCGACCATCCGATCGGTGGCGCGGGGCTCCGCCGGTGCGATATCCTTCGCCGGCACCGTTCCATCGTTTGCGGTCGGCATCAGCGCCAGCATCAGTGCGCTGGATTCTTCCCAGCGAATGGACTGCAGCCGTGCCGAAACCGGCACCAGTTCGTCTTCGGCGGTGACGAGCATCATGGCGCTGCCGCCGCGTGCGTTTCCTGTTAGCTCGTGCCGCTGCAGCAGAGCGTCGATACCGCCGACATCAGAAAGCTCCTCGAGCGAGCCGTAACCGGTCAGCCGCATGAACTCCGGATTGGCATGGATCAGGTCGTCGCCGGCATGAATGAGAACGGCAACAGGCAGCTGGTCGATCACACCAGCGGAGAAGCCGTCCGTCATCTTCACCCGTGGCGGAATGAAGCTCGCCAGAATATCCATCTGGCTGACGGTCTCCTCAAGGCCCTCGATGACATCGTCTTCTTCGTCAGCACTCGCCTGTGCAGCATTGTCGGACATCGATTCCAACGGCTCAGCAATTTCCTCGAGCGGTGCGACAGGCTCGGCAGCGTGACTTTCTTCCCCAGAAGCAGCATTCTCGCCAGCCGGAGCATCCTCATCGGTTTCCGATGCGCGAACACCGAAGGCCTCGAGGCGCTTGGCGATTTCGCGGAAGTTTGCCTGCTCAGCCGTGGTCAGCGTCGGCCCGGCGCCGTGAAGCTGAACGATCTTGTCGGTCAGCCAGCGGTTCGGCGTTTCTACGATCCGGAGCGCCGGCGGCTCGACGCGAGGCGCCTCCGTCGGCTGCTCCTCGGGGACAGGTGCTTCGGCGACAGGCTCTGGCTGTGCGGCAACGGGTTCCAACTCCGGAGCGATAGTCTCTGGCCGTGCGGTATCGGGTTCCGGCTTCGCGGAAACAGACTCCTCCTCAGCCGGTTCGACGGTATCAACGACGTCAGGCGTCTCGTCTTCGACCTGCACCGGCGCGGTCTCTTCCTCGGACTGCGCTTCGACAGGCAGGTCCTCATCCGCTTTCGCCTGTTCCAGTTCCGGCGGCGTCGGCTCCTGCGCCAGGAAGGTCAGGCCGAGTGCCAGCGGATCCTCGGCGGCGTCGGCGAGGCGCACGACACCGAAACCACGAAAGCCGTCGAACTCGCGGCTTCTCGTATAGGTCGGCAAGGCTGCGAGATCGACGGGAACGGCCAGGCTCGTTCCCTCGATCGGCCAGTTGATCGTCTTTCCCGACCACGTGTCGCGGCGCGCCAACGCTTCGGCGATCTTGCCTTCCGGATCGAGGTTGAAGAGGGCGGCGATGTCGCTGAACGCAACGCCGATGATGTCGGCAGCATGCGGGCCGACGGCTTCCGCGAACTCGTCCGAGACTTCGCTGAAACGCCCCTCGGCATCGATTTTCCAGACAAAGCGGGTCGCCCGGCTGTTCGGCCTGAACACGAAGGCAGTATTGTCGGATGCTGCCTGCACGGCCGGTGCTTCCGACGCTGCGAGATCGACTACGGTGATCTCGTCTTCGTGTTCGGCCACTGCCTGGGCCGGCTGATCCGTCGCCTGATCCGCAGTGAGTTCGATGTCTGATGGCATCGGCTCGGCTTCGGTTGCAACCTCTGCCGACTCATCCGCAGCGTCATCGACGACAATATCCGTAGCGTCAGTGGCAGGCTCCTCGACGACCTCGAGCACAGGCTCCTCGATCACCTCAGGTGCCGTTTCCGTTAGCTCTGCTTCGACGGCTTCTTCAGCAACGACAGAGGCCTCGGCGGCATCGTCGCTAGCGTCGATACGCTCTTCCGGTTCGTCCTCTATGTCCTCGATCCCGGCAACGGCGTCGATCGCATCGGCGAAGTCGGGTGCGGGCGCGTCAACAACATGGTTAACGGCGCTTGTGGATAAGTCCGGCGCTTCCATCGGGTCGAGTCGTCCGAGAACGGTCTCGACGGCAAAGAGAAGATTGAGCGGTGGTGTGTCGCTGATTCGCCCGACCGCGGCAGGAAGATAACCTTTACCCGTCGCGACCGGTCGCTTCACGAGACCATGCGCGCTTTCACCAGCCATAATCGCCAGCGAACGTGCCGTCTGCTGGGTGACGCCGAGCGACGCAAAGCCAGGCGAAGAGGCGATGATTTCACCATCGTCGCCGATCACGGCCATATGGGTGTCAGGGTCGTCGAGACCGCTCAGCATCCGCTTGGCGCTGTCGCGCAAGGGCGGTTTCGCCGAAGCCGGTAGGAAGACCAGAATGGCCTGTTCGCCGGAGGAGAGATTAAGAAGTTCGACGCCGGCCTGGACGGCAACGCGCTGAAAGCCTTCCGCGATGCGGATCATGAAGTTGCGGCTGTCACCAACGGCTGCAAGTTGCCGCGCGGTTGCCTCAAGCTGTCGAAAGGTAATGTCTGTTCGGCTGATGCCCTGTTCGACAAGGTCGTAGACGGCAGAATACCCGAAAAGCTCGGCGCCCGAACCGTTGGCCCACAGCGCGCGGGTGAGATCGGCGGAAAGCAGGACCAGCGCTTCGCCACGCGCAAAACGTTCCCTCACGCGCGGGTGAACGGCGATATCGATGAACGGATACTGGACTGCCGGCATGCTCGCACCTTCGGGCTTCGGGCATTGAAATTAACGCTCTATTAATAACGACAGGCTGCATGAGGGTCCAGCAGAGGCCCGGAGTTTCGAGCGGAAAGGTTAATGCGTTGTGCAGTGCACAATGATATTGCAATGCACAAGGATCTGCTATATATAATGGTCATCTAACGAATGAGGCTTAGCCCATGCCCAGACCAAAGGAGCGCAGACCCATGGCGAAAATCGACGACGTTTTTTCGATCTCTTCCTTCGACCCTGCAAAGTTCGCGGATTCTTTCCGTGATTTCGCCGAGAAGGGGGCTCAGCAGTCCCGCGAGGCCTACGCGAAGATGAAGGTCGCGGGCGAGGAAGCCGGTAAGACGCTGGAAACGACCGTGCAGACGGCCCAGGCTGGCGTTGCTGAGATCGGCCATAAGGCCATCGACGCGCTGCGCGTGAACGCCGAACACTCCCTGACGCACATGGACGCTCTTCTGTCCGTCAAGTCGGTTGCCGAACTGATCGAACTCCAGACCTCGTTTCTGCGCAAGCAGACCGAGCTGACGATCGAGCAGGCAAAGTCGATGCAAGAGACCTCCAAGCAGGTTGCCGAAAAGCTCGCCAAGCCGAGCAAGGAAGCCGCGGAAAAGGTTATGGCGTCCTTCAAGGCGGCCTGATCTAATCACCGAGACAACAAAAGGCTGGACCGTTCGTCCGGCCTTTTTGTATATTGAGGGGAGATAGGGCTTGAATTAATTCTCAAGTCCTCGTATGTGAGCCCCGTCGCGTCGGACGCGATTTGTGCGGTTGTAGCTCAGTTGGTTAGAGCGCAGGTTTGTGGCACCTGAGGTCGGAGGTTCGAGACCCCCCAACCGTACCATTCTTCCACTTTTCATCACGATTTGACTGGCTTAATGCTTCATCAGCAACGGCATTGGCGCGTTCTGCAATAGATAGCGTGTGACCCGTCCAAGCAGCAGTTCGAGGAAATAGCTGTGCTTGAAGGCGCCGAGCAGCAGGCAGCTGGCGTTTTCGGCGCAGGCGAAATCGAGAATCGTTTCGCCGACCGATCGGCCTCCTGAATTGACGGCGACGATCTCAGCCCCGATGCCGATCTCAGCCATCAGGTCCTTTGCCTTGTTTTGCGATACGGCGGCCGGCGTATCGTTGACGCAGAGGATCGTTACGCGTTCCGCTGCTGCCAGCCATTGCCTTGAGGCGATGACAGCGCGCTGGGCATGATTTTGCGGCTTCCAGGCGATCACGACGTGACGCAGCAGGTTGCCACTATAGCCGCCGCGCGGCGGCACCAGCACCAGCTTCTGTTCATTGAAGATGAGGTCGTAGAACGCATCCCGAGCGTCGAGGTTGCCGTGATAGGCTGCCACCACGATCGAGCTGTCGTGAACCTCGCGCGCCATGCAGCGCTCCATATCACCGCTATAGTCGCCCATCGGCAAGGTCCGCCGTTCCGGAGAGTTGCGCCGCCATGCGCGAAACACCTTGCTCACATGTTCGAAGCGCTCCCGCGAAGACCCTTCCGAGATCTCGCGCAACACCATCAGGTCGATCTCTTCAGGCGCGGTGATCATGCCGACAGGCCGTGTGCCGAGATGGGCAGCCCCCATACTCCCGTTGATCGAGTGCGCCGCCTGTTCGGCCATCTCGAGGCACGAATGCGCGCATGCGGGATCCGAGAGCAGGGCCAGCACGTCCGCCCGCGCCAGGCGCGGCTCCACATATTGCATTCCCTCCGGGCTTCGGTCGGGTTGTTGTTGTCTCAGTCGCATGGTGAACATGGCGGGATCTGCCTCCACAAACGCAGTCTTGTCGCCCTTCCGCGCCCAAATCTGCTTTTTGTGATTGGCGGCGCCGCACCTCAAATCCTACGCCTCTACCCCCTGCGCTGCAACGAATATATGATCCCTACCCACCAAGCGATGTAGGGTTATTGATGCCGCAAGCGGGCATCTTCCGATCAGAAGCGTAAGCGGGAAAAGATCGCGCGCTAATCGTTTCAATGCATCACAATTTGGTTGTCAGCCGTCATATTGCGTTGCAAAATGTGATTGAGAATGCCATTTCTTAAGCGGGGGTTAATTCAGAGTGATTTTAGAAGGAGACTTGGATGTCCATTTCGCTCAACAATCTGGATGAAACCAAGGCCACGGTCGTATCCACCATTAATATCGCAGCTGCTATAAAGAATGCTCGCGAGGCCGTTGGTTACTCGATTGACGATCTTGCTGTCACCTGTGGCCTGGTCGTCAGCGAGATCCAGGATGTCGAAAGCGGCGCCGATGCTGATCCCGCCAAGTTGAAGCGGATCGCAGCAGCGCTGCAGCTACCGATTACGGAACTGCTTCCCGAGTGAATGCATGCAATGGGGCTGGCCTGGATTTTCCGGCCGCCCCTGCCACCTTTCGGTCCGGCAATGCCGACCGTCTTCTAAACCGGTTTCCTTGCCGGAGCACCAAGTGGCGCTTTTCCCAACTGGCCTGACCATGGAACCGTTCCCACGGGGCAGCGTTGTCGTCAGCAGCGGGAGAATATCGAATGTCAAAGACACTCTTATATGGCGCGACCAAGGTTGATGAGACGAACGCCGCCTATGCGGCCGTTGGCAGTCTTGAGCAATTTCAATGGAAAAACCGCGTGGTGGTGATCTTCCCAGATACCGACAACGCGCGCGCGGCCCGCCAGGAGAATATGCTGCTCGCCGACCGGGAGGGTCTGAGCGAGCGTGATGTTGTTGTCCTGAAGGTCGCAGAAGGCAGTGTGCGCGCCATTTTTGGCGCTGCCGAGAGCCTCGATGCCGGAGTTCTCGAACAGGAACTGATCGGCTTGTCGGCCGGTGAGTTCGCAGCGGTTCTCGTCGGCAAGGACGGGACCGTCAAGCTTAACGTTCGTGAACCAGTCAGTAGCGGGGAGCTCTTTGCGATCATCGACGCGATGCCGGTCAGAGCGGCGGAAGCCGCTGATGCAAAGGATCAGTCTTGAGCCTCTGCCGAACGCTCAGAGAAATATGTTGCGCTCGGCGCTGACGAGTTCCTGCAGGAAATCGACCACGGTGCGGACACGAACGAGATCCCGTGCGCTCTCGTGATAGGTCGTCCAGTAGGCCCGGTGAATGGAAACGTCGGGAAGCACTTGTACGAGTTCAGGGTATTGCCGCGCGATGTAGTCGTGGAGGATGCCGATGCCGGCGCCAGAGCGCACGGCCTCCGTCTGGCCGATCGCGGTCGAAATCTCGAATGAGGCATCCCAGCTGCGCATCACTGCCGAGCTGAAATTGAGCGAGGCCGTGAAAACGAGGTCTTCGACATAGCCGATCCGGGGATGCGTCTTGAGCGCATCGGCATCGAAGGGCGCTTCATGCTTTTTCAGATAGTCGCGCGAGGCATAGAGGCCGAGCGTATAGTCGGTAAGCTTGGACGAGACGAGGCGACCTTGCTGGGGGCGTTCGAGGGTGATGGCGATATCGGCCTCGCGCTGCGACAGCGAAAAGGAGCGCGGCACCGGCACCAGCTGGATCTTCAGCTCTGGATGGCGCTCGATCAGCCGGCCCATACGCGGCGCGAGGAACGAAACGCCGAAGCCGTCGGGCGCTCCGACACGAACGGTGCCGGCAATCGCGGTATCGGTGCGGCCAAGATTGGCCTGCGCTGCCAGCATCTCCGTTTCCATCCGCTCTGCCGAAACCAGGAAGACCTCACCCTCAGTGGTAAGCTCGCATCCATTCGTACGGCGAACGAAGAGCCGCGTCTTCAGAGACTCCTCGAGAGACGTCAGGCGTCGCGACAGCGTGGCGTGGTTGAGCGCCAGCCGTTTGGAGGCCGCGAGGATCTGCCCGGTTCGGGCGACGGCAAGGAAGATGCGGACGTCGTCCCAGTTCATGCCTCGGCCGCCATCGCGATCGGCTCGACATCGACGAGCGTCAGTGATGTCACCATCCCCACCGTTCCATTCTTGTATTTCAGAAAATGCGGCGTCAGCAGATGCGCCTCATAGGCGTCGCGATCCGCGTACACTTCGAGGATGCGGATCTTGTGGGGGCTATCCTTGATCGCGACGGCGCTGAGCGAAAGAACGCCGTCTTCCAGGGCAACCGCCGCTTCAATCTCCTCGGAAAGCAGCGCGCGGTACGCTTCAAGCTGGGCCGGATCGATCTCGATCTCGGCCATTCTGACGATAGGCTTTGCGCTCACGGAGACCATCCTCTCAAATTGGCTGGCGCTCTATATAGCTCCTCAGGAGCCACAGCGCCGCCCATAGCTTTAATTTTTGCACAACGGTTCCTTATATCAGTTCATTGATTTGTGTAAATTGAAGTGCGATTGTGCGGCATCCAATAAATCTAGAGGAGGCACACCCATGCGTGAGATCGGTCATTTTATCGGCGGCAAGCATGTCGCTGGCACCAGCGGTCGCTCGAGCAACGTTTTCAACCCGGCAACCGGCGAAGTGCAGGCGACGGTCGCCTTGGCGAGCAACGCCGAGCTCCGCGCCGCGGTCGAGAACGCCAAGGCCGCGCAGCCGAAGTGGGCTGCCACCAACCCGCAGCGTCGCGCCCGCGTCTTCTTCAAGTTCGTCGAACTTCTGAACAAGCACATGGATGAACTCGCAGTCCTCCTGTCGAGCGAACACGGCAAGACGGTCGAAGACTCCAAGGGCGATATCGTTCGCGGTCTTGAAGTCTGCGAATTCGTTTGCGGCATTCCGCACCTGCAGAAGGGCGAATTCACAGAAGGTGCCGGCCCGGCAATCGACATGTACTCGATGCGCCAGGCTGTCGGCATCGGCGCCGGCATCACCCCGTTCAACTTCCCGGCCATGATCCCGATGTGGATGTTCGCTCCGGCGATTGCCTGCGGCAACGCCTTCATCCTGAAGCCGTCCGAACGTGACCCGTCCGTTCCGATGCGCCTTGCCGAACTGATGATCGAAGCTGGCCTGCCGGCAGGCATCCTCAACGTCGTCAACGGTGACAAGGCTGCCGTCGATGCGATCCTCACCGATCCCGATATCGGCGCCGTCTCCTTTGTTGGCTCGACCCCGATCGCCCGCTATGTCTATGGCACCGCTGCCATGAACGGCAAGCGCGCCCAGTGCTTCGGCGGCGCCAAGAACCACATGATCATCATGCCGGATGCCGACATGGATCAAGCCGTCAACGCTCTGATGGGCGCGGGCTATGGCTCTGCCGGCGAGCGCTGCATGGCGATCTCCGTTGCCGTTCCGGTGGGCGAAGAAACGGCCAACCGTCTGGTCGAGAAGCTGACGCCGAAGATCGAGGCGCTGCGTATCGGTCCATACACGGATGACAAGGCCGATCTCGGCCCGCTCGTTACCAAGGAAGCACAGGCCCGCGTGAGCGGCCTGATCGACAAGGGTGTCGAGGAAGGCGCCAAGCTCGTCGTCGACGGCCGCGGCTTCAAGCTGCAGGGCTACGAAGGCGGCTACTTCGTCGGCGGCACGCTCTTCGACAACGTCACGCCCGACATGGAGATCTACAAGACCGAGATTTTCGGACCGGTTCTCTCGGTCGTCCGCGCGAAAAACTACGAAGAAGCTCTCGACCTGCCGATGAAGCACGAATACGGCAACGGCGTTGCGATCTACACCCGCGATGGCGATGCGGCCCGCGACTTCGCCTCGCGCATCAACATCGGCATGATCGGCATCAACGTTCCGATTCCGGTTCCACTCGCCTACCATTCCTTCGGCGGCTGGAAGGCTTCGAGCTTCGGCGACCTCAACCAGCACGGCACGGACTCGATCAAGTTCTGGACCAAGACCAAGACGGTCACGGCTCGCTGGCCTTCAGGCATCAAGGATGGTGCCGAATTCGTCATGCCGACGATGAAGTAATAGAACTAGCCTCAACCCATTGCGACCGGCTCCTTCGTGGGGCCGGTTTTGTTTTTGGGTTGTGCGGCGAGGGGCCGCATAAACGTGATTGCGAATTTCATATTTTGGAATTGTTCAAAACTACCAAAGCCACTATATAGACGACCTACACGGGAACGATTCTGGAGATCGGCATGCGTTTGACGAAACAGACCAACTATGCGGTACGCATGTTGATGTATTGCGCGGCCAACGACGGGCATCTCAGCCGTATCCCCGAAATCGCCCGAGCTTACGGCGTTTCCGAGCTCTTTCTGTTCAAAATCCTGCAGCCCCTGAACAAGGCCGGCCTGGTTGAAACCGTCCGAGGTCGCAACGGCGGTGTTCGTCTTGGCAGGCCTGCCAAAGACATTAGCCTTTTCGACATCGTCCGTGTTACCGAGGATAGCTTCGCGATGGCGGAATGCTTCGAGGATGACGGCGTGGTCGAGTGCCCGCTGGTCGATAGCTGCGGCTTGAACTCCGCGCTTCGAAAGGCACTGAACGCCTTCTTCGACGTGCTGACCCAGTATTCGATCGACGATCTTGTCAAGGCACGCCCGCAGATCAATTTCCTCCTCGGCCTTACCGGCGAGCAGGCGTACCGCAAGCCGGCAGTTCCCGCACCAGCGGCCTAAGCTTCCGTTTCTAGCATTTCGCAACCGCAGTCGCCTTGGGTGCCTGCGGTTGTTTTGTTTCCAGGGTAGGCTTGTCCAGTTCGCGGCAAGCTTGTGCCGCTTTGTCGCCCGTGTAGGCGAAATTATACCAAATGCGACAAAATCTGGACTTATCCAGTGCGAATATTTCGAAATACGGCCCATTTTCGGCGGAAAATTACTAAAGTTGTCCAGCTGGAAAAATTTTCCAATCTGGTCGTTGATTTCAGCAGATAAATATCGTTCCATCTGCCGCCGATCCCGGGCGGATGCCCGGCATCTCAAATAAAAGAACAAACCTGGGAAACGATCTCATGAAAAAGATGTCTGTCTTGTTGGCCGCGACGGTCCTGGCTTCGGCCATGGCATCCGCAGCCTGGTCAAAAACGCTTGTTTACTGCTCCGAGGGCTCACCGGAAGGTTTCGATCCCGGCATCTACACTGCAGGCACCACCTTCGACGCTTCCTCGCGTACGGTTTACAGCCGCCTCGTCGAATTCAAGCACGGCAAGACCGAAATCGAGCCGGGCCTGGCAGAAAGCTGGACGGTTTCCGACGACGGCACGAGCTACACCTTCAAGCTGCGTCCAGGCGTCAAGTTCCAGACCACCGAGTTCTTCACGCCGAGCCGCGATCTGAATGCTGACGACGTCGTCTTCTCGTTCGAGCGCCAGCTGAAGGCCGACAGCCCGTGGGCCAAGTACGTCGCAGGCGTTTCCTACGAATACGCTGCCGGCATGGGCTTCCCTGAACTGATCAAGTCGGTCGAAAAGGTCGACGACCTGACCGTCAAGTTCACGCTGAACCATCCGGAAGCTCCGTTCCTCGCCGACCTCGCAATGGACTTTGCGTCGGTTCTGTCGAAGGAATACGCCGACAAGCTGCAGGCTGACGGCAAGATGGAACAGATGAACCAGATGCCGCTCGGCACCGGTCCGTTCACCTTCGTTGCCTACCAGCCGGATGCCGTCATCCGCTACAAGGCCAACGAGACCTACTTCAAGGGCAAGGAAAAGATCGACGATCTCGTTTTCGCGATCACGCCTGACGCTTCCGTCCGTACTCAGAAGCTCAAGGCCGGCGAATGCCACATCATGCCGTACCCGAACGCGGCTGACATCAAGGACCTGAAGGCAGACTCGAGCCTCAAGGTTCTGGAACAGCCGGGCCTTAACGTCGCTTACCTCGCCTACAACACGCTGCAGGCTCCGTTCGACAAGCCTGAAGTGCGCAAGGCGCTGAACATGGCGATCAACAAGCAGGCGATCGTCGATGCTGTCTTCCAGGGCGCTGGCCAGGTTGCCAAGAACCCGATCCCGCCGACGATGTGGTCCTACAACGACAGCATCAAGGATGATCCATACAGCCCCGAAGAAGCCAAGAAGGCTCTCGAAAAGGCTGGCGTCAAGGATCTCTCGATGAAGATCTGGGCAATGCCGGTTTCGCGTCCGTACATGCTGAACGCACGTCGCGCCGCTGAACTGATGCAGGCAGACCTCGCCAAGGTCGGCGTCAAGGTTGACATCGTCACCCACGAATGGGCCGAATACCTGAAGCTCTCCAAGGACAAGGCCCGTGACGGCGCTGCGATCCTCGGCTGGACCGGCGACAACGGCGATCCGGACAACTTCCTTGACACCCTGCTCGGCTGCGAAGCTGTCGGCGGCAACAACCGCGCTCAGTGGTGCAACAAGGAATTCGACGCCCTCGTAAAGAAGGCCAAGAAGACCGCTGATCTCGGCGAGCGCACCAAGCTCTACGAAGAAGCACAGGTTGTCTTCAAGAAGGAAGCTCCGTGGGCGACGCTCGATCACTCCACGGAATTCGTGCCGATGAGCGCCAAGGTTTCTGGCTACGTCCAGGATCCGGTCGGCGTTCACCGCTTCGACGGCGTTGATATCGCCGAGTAATCAAAAATATGCAAAGATGCCCGGCAACCCGGGCTGGCCGGCGGTCAGGTTTGATACCTGACCGCCGGAACACTATGGACACTTGCCAATGTTGCGATTTCTCATCGGACGCCTTGCGATCCTGATCCCAACCTTCATCGGCGTTTCACTCATCGCCTTCTCGTTCATCCGACTGCTGCCCGGCGATCCGGTCATGCTGATGTCGGGCGAGCGCGTGATGGCGCCGGAACGCCATGCCCAGGTCATGCACGATCTCGGCCTCGATCGACCCGTCTACGTTCAGTACCTGGATTACCTCGGTAACGTGGTGCAGGGCGACCTCGGTTCGTCGATCGTCACCAAGCGCCCGGTTCTGCAGGAGTTCGGCGCGCTCTTCCCGGCGACGCTTGAGCTTTCGCTCTGTGCGATCATTTTCGCCATCGTGCTTGGCATTCCCGCCGGCGTCTTTGCCGCGGTCAAGCGAGGAACCTGGTTCGACCAGAGCGTGATGGGTGTCGCCCTCGTCGGCTATTCGATGCCGATCTTCTGGTGGGGCCTGCTGCTCATCGTTCTGTTCTCGAATACGCTGCACTGGACGCCCGTGTCCGGCCGTATCTCGCTGATGTATTTCTTCAAGCCGGTTACCGGCTTCATGCTAATCGACAGTCTGCTTTCCGGCCAGGCCGGCGCATTCAAGTCGGCCTTCGTTTCGCTGATCCTGCCGACCATCGTGCTCGGCACCATTCCGCTTGCCGTCATCGCGCGCCAGACGCGCTCGGCCATGCTCGAAGTGCTCGGCGAAGACTATGTTCGTACCGCCCGCTCCAAGGGCCTTGCGCCGCTCCGTGTCGTCGGCGTCCATGCGCTGCGCAACGCGATGATCCCCGTCGTCACCTCGATCGGCCTGCAGGTCGGTGTCCTCCTCGGCGGCGCCATCCTGACGGAAACCATCTTCTCCTGGCCGGGTATCGGCAAGTGGATGGTCGATGCGGTGTTCAAGCGTGACTACACCGTGGTCCAGGGCGGTCTGCTCCTGATCGCGGCCATCATCATGCTCGTCAACCTGATCGTCGACCTCATGTACGGTCTCATCAACCCACGCATCAGGCACTAGGAGCGGCTCATGAGCACGGTAAACACAACCTCTGCCACTCCCTCCGGCCTGTCGGAGTTCTGGTACTACTTCTCCCGCAACAAGGGCGCGGTCATCGGCCTCGTCATCTTCCTCTTCGTTCTGCTGCTGGCGATCTTCGCATCCGTCGTCGCCCCGCATGATCCGAATGTACCGTCGGGCTTCCAGCGCCTGCCGCCGGCATGGTCGGAAGGCGGCAACAGCGCCTATCTGCTCGGCACCGATGCCGTCGGCCGCGACATGCTGTCCCGCCTGATCTTCGGCACGCGCTTCTCTCTGTTCATCGGTCTCGTCGTCGCCTCGCTGTCGGCCGTCGCCGGTGTCCTGCTCGGCCTGATCGCCGGTTATTTCCGCGGCCGCACGGACACGATCATCATGCGCGTCATGGATATCATCCTGGCCTTCCCGTCGCTGCTCTTGGCACTCGTGCTGGTCGCGGTGCTCGGCCCGGGCCTGCTGAACGCCATGATCGCCATCTCGATCGTCAACCAGCCGCACTTCGTCCGCCTGACCCGCGCCGCCGTCATCAGCGAGCGCGAGAAGGAATATGTCGTCGCTTCCCGTGTCGCCGGTGCAGGCACGCTGCGTCTGATGTTCAAGACGATCCTGCCGAACTGCCTGGCACCGCTGATCGTCCAGGCAACGCTCGCCTTCTCGGCGGCGATCCTCGATGCGGCCGCTCTCGGCTTCCTCGGCATGGGCGCGCAGCCGCCGACATCCGAGTGGGGCACGATGCTTGCCGACGCACGCGAATTCTTCCAGAGCTCGCCGTCGCTCGTTACTTTCCCGGGTCTCTGCATCCTCATCACCGTTCTCGCCATTAACCTGATGGGCGACGGTCTGCGTGATGCGCTCGATCCCAAACTGAAGAGGTCCTGATATGGCACTTCTCGAAATCGAAAATCTCGTCGTCGAGTTCCAGACCTCGACCGGTGCGTTCCGCGCCGTCGATGGTGTATCGCTCAAGGTTCACGCCGGCGAAGTCCTTGCCATCGTTGGCGAGTCCGGTTCCGGCAAGTCGGTCTCCATGCTCGCCGCGATGGGTCTCCTGCCGTGGACGGCAAAGGTCACCGCCGACAAGATGGTCTTCGACGGCCGCAACCTGCTTGGCATGTCCGCGCGCGAGCGGCGCAACATCATCGGCAAGGATATGTCGATGATCTTCCAGGAGCCGATCGCAAGCCTCAATCCCTGCTTCACCGTCGGGTTCCAGATCGAAGAAGTTCTGCGAATCCATATGGGCATGGACAAGGCCGCGCGGCGCAAGCGTGCTGTCGAGCTGTTCGAGGCCGTCGGCATTCCCAATCCTGCGGAACGCCTCGGCCACTTCCCGCACCAGATGTCGGGCGGCCAGTGCCAGCGCGTGATGATCGCCATCGCGATTGCCTGCAATCCGAAGCTTCTCATCGCCGACGAGCCGACGACCGCGCTCGACGTCACCATTCAGAAACAGATCCTCGATCTCCTGATGCGCCTGCAGACGGAGCACGGCATGGGTCTCATCATGATCACGCACAACATGGGCGTCGTCGCCGAGACGGCCGATCGGGTGATCGTCCAGTACAAGGGTCGCAAGATGGAGGAGGCCGACGTGCTCTCGCTCTTTGAAGCGCCGAAAAGCGATTATACCCGCGCACTGCTCGCCGCCTTGCCCGACAATGCGACAGGCGACCGTCTGCCGACGATCGGCGAGCTTTTCAATCCAGCCAAGGCTGTGCAGGGAGCTGCCCAATGACGTCAGTTCTCGAAGGAAAGAATATCGTCCGCAACTACTACCTGCCGGGCGGCCTCTTCAAGAAAGAGAAGACCGTGCACGCCGTCAAGGGCGTGAGCTTCAAGGTGGAGCAGGGCAAGACGCTGGCGATCGTCGGCGAAAGTGGCTGCGGTAAGTCCACGCTGGCGCGCATCATCACCATGATCGATCCGGCGAGCGGCGGCGAGCTGTTCATCGACGGCAAGAAGGTTGATATCGCTGCCGGTGACCTGACGCCCGAGATGCGCCGCAAGGTGCAGATCGTCTTCCAGAACCCCTACGGTTCACTGAACCCGCGCAAGAAGATCGGCGATATCCTGATGGAGCCGCTGATCATCAACACCGACACGCCGGCGGCCGAACGCCGCGAATTGGCGATGGCGATGCTGAAGAAGGTCGGCCTTCAGGACGTCCACTTCAACCGCTATCCGCACATGTTCTCGGGCGGTCAGCGCCAGCGCATCGCGATTGCCCGCGCGCTGATGCTGAAGCCGCGGCTTCTGGTACTGGATGAGCCGGTCTCGGCGCTCGACCTGTCTGTGCAGGCTCAGGTGTTGAACCTGCTCGCCGATCTGCAGGACGAGCTGAACCTGACCTACGTCTTCATCAGCCACGACCTCTCGGTCGTCCGCTACATGGCAGACGACGTCATGGTCATGTATTACGGCGAGGCAGTCGAGTACGGGTCGCGAGATCAGGTCTTCAGTGATCCGCAGCATAGCTATACAAAGACCCTGTTTGCGGCCACGCCGCGTGCCGATGTCGATACCATCAAGGCACGCCTGGCTCGCAAGAATGCATCCCTGTCGGCTGCATCGTAGGGCGCGTTTGCCGCGTCCGATCGGGCCGGCTTAACGAGCGAGACGAAGCAATGCCAGAGATCGAAAACCACCCCCATGCCGTTATCGTCATGGGGGTGAGCGGTTCAGGGAAGACGTCGATAGCTGAAAAGCTGGCTGAGCTGCTTGGCGTCGGTTTCGTCGAGGGCGATCGCCTCCATCCTGCTTCGAATGTCGAGAAGATGTCGAAGGGCATTCCACTAACGGACGATGACCGTATGCCCTGGCTCGATCTGATCGGCGATGCGATGAAAGCGTCGATCGCGAGCGGGCAGGGCATTGTCGTGTCCTGCTCGGCATTGAAGCGTATCTATCGCGACCGTTTGCGCAACGCCGTCGGTGGTAATCTCTTCTTCGTCTATCTCTCCGGCTCCAGGGAGTTGCTGACAAGACGCATGGGCGAGCGCAAGGGCCACTTCATGCCCTTGTCGCTGCTCGAAAGCCAGCTTGCAACGCTCGAGGTGCCGACCGGCGAGGCGGGTGTCGTAACGGTGGATATCGACGACACGATCGATGGCATTGTCGCCACGGCTCTTCGCGATCTCAGGAAGCTGCTTGCCTAGATCCGGTAAAATAGAGCGTCCTTTGTGCGTCCTTGAGGACGCATGGCGCTCTAGGCGAAGCGCTTCGGCGAATAGGCCGAAATATCGATAAACGGTTTCTCGCCGGTGAGTAGTTCCGCGAGCGCTCGGCCGGTGACTGGCCCCAGCGTCAGCCCGTGATGGGCGTGGCCGAAAGCGAACCACAATCCATCATGCCTGTAAGCCTTGCCGATAATCGGCATCATGTCCGGAGTGCACGGGCGTGCTCCCATCCACGGTTCCGGATCCAGACGCTCGCCAAGCGGAAACACCGTGCGCGCCACCTTTTCGGCGCGGTCGAGCTGCACCGGCGTCTTCGGCGCGTCGAGCGCCGCGAACTCGGCCCCCGTCGTCAGCCGGATGCCGTTTTCCATAGGAGCCATCAGATAGCCAAGCTCGGTATCGGCCACCGTGTTGTTTAGCACCGCGTCGCCCTTGGCCGAATAATGCATGTGATAGCCACGCTTGACGCCGAGCGGGAAGGCGTAGCCGAGCCGGCGCGTGGCGACGGCTGCCCATGGTCCGAGCGCCATGACGGCTTCGTCGGCTTCGATGGGGCCCTCGTCGGTCGCCACCTTCCAGCCGGCGCCATATCTGCCGAAGGAATTCGCATCGCCCGTGATGAAGCGTCCGCCGAGGCTCTCGAAGTATGTGAGGTAGCTTGCGGTCAGCGCCTGCGGATTGGTGACCGACCACGGGTCCGTCCACTTCAGCGCACCGACGAAACCGAGGTTCAGGTCCGGCTCCAGCCGCGCCAGATCGCTGGTGTCGAGCCGATCGAAGCCGACGCCGAATTCCCTTTGCAGCCGCTCCGCCTCGGAGAATTCCGCGTCGCGCTTCTCCGGCGTGCGAAACACCTCGATCCAGCCGTTCTTCCGGATCAGGTGCTGCGCGCCCGACGCCTCGATCAGGTCGTGATGCTCGGAAATCGAGTGTTCGATCAGCGGCGCATAGGCTTTCGAGATGATCTCGTGGCGCTTGGCGTTGGAATGCCACCAGTAGCGCGCGAGGAAGGAGAGCTGCTTCGGCAGCGCCTTGAGATGATAGTGCGCATCGATCCGGTTGTTGAAGGCATAGCGGATCAGAAGGCCGAGTTGCTGTGGGAAGCCGTATGGAACCACACCTTCACGCTGGATGAGGCCGGCATTGCCGAAGGACGTTTCGCGTCCCGGAGCTTTGCGGTCAATCAGTACAACCTGTCGCCCGCGGCGTTGCAGATGAATGGCAGTCGATACGCCTACAATGCCGGCACCAAGTACAATTACCGTCTTCGTCATTTTCCGTGCAGCTCATCCTGTTCTGGCGAGGAAGATGCCTCCGGAAAACTTGGCGTGCAAACGGAATTTCGTTTTTATTTCAAAAACATTCCCGCTTGAGCGCGGTGCTTTCCTCAGCGATGCGGACGCGGAGCATAAGGGCGTTGAGCAGCGAGAAGCCGAGAGCATAGAACGGTAGGCCGAAAGTGAGCGGAAGGGTGGCAATCTCGCCCGCCACGATTGCGTAGTTCGGATGTGACATGAACCGGTAAGGTCCCCGCTGAACCAGCGGCGTCCCCGGCAATATGACGATCCGTGTCGTCCATCGTTCACCGAGAGACGCGATGACCCAGATCCGCCCCGCCTGCAGCAGGCAGAAGATCACGAGCCAGATGGGATTGACGCTGTGTCCGGGCGCAAGCAGCCATAGCCCGGCAAGCCAGAGCGCGTGGAGCGTGACCATCAACGGATAGTGGCGCGCGCCGACTTCATGGCCGCCCTTTCGAAGGAGAGCATCAGTGTTGCGTCGCGCAAGTGCAAGTTCCGCCAGCCGCTGCAGCGTGACGAAGCTGAGAAGGATGATCGCCGGAGACATCATGCGACCCTCCGTAGCGTCATGCAGCTTGCCGAGAAGCCCGGCCCCATCGCCAGCATCGCGGATCGCTCTGGCAATCCCTGTCGCAACGCCCGCTCCAGCACGAAAAGCACAGTTGGCGACGACATGTTGCCATATTCGGCCAGAACCTCGCGCTCGACATCGAGAGTTCCCGTCGGCAGACAAAGAACTGTCTCAAGGGCTGCCAGCACGCGCGTTCCGCCTGGGTGGCAGATGAACCGGCCAATGTCATCCCGCGAAAGCCCGTTGCGATCGAGGATGGCATCGAGCGCTCCGCCAAGCTCTGCCTCGACAAACGGTGGCAGAGACTGCGCTAGCACCACGCCGAACCCGCCGTCATCGACCTTCCAGCCCATGATCCGAGCGTGTCGGGGAACAGATGCTCGCCGGTCGCCTCGATCTCAATGAGGCCGTCATTGCCGCCATTTCTCAGCACACAGGCGGCCGCGCCGTCGGCAAAAAGCGCTGTCGCGATGATGTTTGCGCGCGTCAGCTCGTCCAGCCGGAAAGCCAACGTGCAGAGTTCGATCGCGACGAAAAGCACGGTAGCGCCGGGCCGGTTCCTCACCAGCCGCGCCGCGACCGCCAACCCGAAACCCCGGCAGCGCAGCCGAGGCCGAAGACCGGCACGCGCTCGATGTCGGCGCGGAACCCCATCTGGCGCGCAAGCTGGGCGTCGAGGCTGGGTGTTGCGAGCCCCGTTGACGAGACGGTGACGATGCAATCGACGTCTTCAGCCGCCAGATCGGCGTCAGCGAGTGCTTTCGCCGCCGCCTCCGCGAACAGGCGCCGCGCCATATCGACATAGGCGGACATGCGATCCTCCCAGCCATGCGGTTCGGCAAACCAGTCAAGCGGACGCGTGGCGTGCCGGGTTCGAATGCCGGCGTTGGTAAAGACGCTCGCGAGATGGCGAAAATCCTGAAAGCGGTCTGAAAACAGTCGTGCGGCCGTTTCCGCCGCGTCTGATTGCTGGATGATGTGCTCAGGCACCGCTGTGGCGATACTGAGCAGTTTCACGTTTTTGTCCACGAAATGCTCCTGTTGCTCCCGGCAGACAGCAAACACCTCGCCCGGCTCTTTATTCGCCGGAGATGCTCACAAAGGCGTGATGGAAATGATGCGCGCCGCCCGCGAATAAAAATCGCCGCCCGCGTGTTCATTCGCTGCAACTCGATTCAAAGGAGATGAATCCATGACGACTGTGAGCGTTAAGATTGCGTCCGTCCTCGCCGGCGGCTGCATGGCGGCTCTGGCCCTGTCGATGCCTGCTTTCGCGGCGGGTGGAAGCGATGACGGCGCGACCATGCCGGTGTGCAAGAAGGGTGAGATGTACGATAAGAAGACGCAGAAATGCGTCAAGCAGCATAGCGCCAACGTCACCGACGAAAATCGGGCCGATTACGCCTATGCTCTCGCCAAGGCCAAGCGCTACGACGAGGCTCTTGCCATGCTAGACACGCTGCAGAATCCCAACACTGCCGAAGCGTTGAACTATCGCGGCTACGCAACGCGCAAGCTCGGACGGACGGACGAGGGGATTTCCTACTATCTCAAATCCGTCCAGCTGGACCCCGGCTACGCGAAGGTGCGCGAGTATCTCGGCGAGGCCTATGTCATCAAGGGTCAGATCGACCTCGCCAAGGACCAGTTGAGCACGATCAAGACGATCTGCGGTACGGACTGCGAGGAATATCGCGATCTGAACGAAGCAATCGCCGATCCTTCGAAGATCTGATCGACCGAGCGGAAATACGGTGCGCAGGGAGCTTTTCGATGCCGGTCGCTTACACCGAGTTTCCCGCCTATAGTCCTGCAAGACGAGGCCCGCAGGTTGTATCTGCGGGCCCTGACGGCAAACCCGTGGCGGAGGCAGTCATCGCAAGCGAAGCGGATATCAGGGGCGGGCTGGCCGGGCACCTCACCCGGCTGTGGCGTTACGGCCTCGTCCTGTCGCACCGGCGTGATGTGGCCGACGATCTCGTGCAGCAGACGTGCATGCGTGCGCTGGAGCGAGCTGGCCAATTCCAGCCGGGCACGCGGCTGGACCGTTGGCTGTTTGCGATCCTGCACTCGATCTGGCTGAACGAGATCCGCTCGATGCGGGTGCGTCAGGGGCATGGTTTTGTCGATGCCGAAGACGCTCTCGTGGTCGACGGCGCCCGCGAGGTCGAAGGCCACGTGATGAGGGGTCAGATATTGCGTCTGGTGAACGGGTTGCCCGACGCGCAGCGCGCGGCGGTCTTCCTGGCCTATGTGGAAGGCCTGTCCTACAAGGAAGTGGCGGAAATATTGGATATCCCGATCGGAACCGTGATGAGCCGCCTTGCTGCGGCCCGCGCCAAGCTCGCAGAGGGTCTCGCAGGAGGGGAGGCAGCAGGATGAGCGACGAAAGAAAATACCCCTCCGATGAAGAACTGACTGCCTTCCTCGATGGCGAACTCCCCCGGATGAGGCCCGCCGGATCGAAGCTCTGATTGCAGCCGATGGCGGTGTTGCCGAACGCGTCGAATTCCTGTCGCGCGCCAGTCTTCCTTTCGATCAGGCTTTCGCTCCGCTTCTCGCCGCCGCTCCTCATGACGATTTGCAGGCGATGCTGGCCAAGCTTTCACCTTTGCCGGAGGCCCGGCCTGCAAAAGTGGGACGCCGCGCCTTCCTCGGCGCACTCGCTGCAAGCCTCGTTGCCGGCATTGTCGTCGACCGCAGCTACATCGGCCTGCGCCGGCATCTCGACCGGGATGAAAGCAGCGAATGGCGCGCGGTCGTCGCCGAATATATCGATCTCTACACGGCCGATACCCTTTCGGGCCCGACGCCCGGTATCGAGACGCAGACCGCCGAACTCGCCATCATCCGCGACAAGCTCGGTCTGTCCCTGTCGCCGGCCTCGGTCGCGCTGTCGGGGGTCGAATTCAAGCGTGCGCTTGTCCTGCAATATGACGGCAAGCCGCTTGCCCAGATAGCCTATCTCGATCCCGAAACGGGTCCGCTTGCGCTCTGCATAGTTCGCACCGATGACGGGGCGCAGCCGCTCCGCATGGAAGGGCGAAAAGGCATGAACGTGGTCTACTGGTCGAGCGGCTCGCATGCCTTCATGCTGATCGGCCACGCCTCGCCGGAAAGGATGCAGGAGATCGCCGGCGACGTCGAAAACAGGGTGGCGGCATAAACAGCCGCCGCCGTCCCGATTATCTCCACATCGTTCGCATGCGCGCCCCGACGTCGACCCTGATCTGTTTTGTGCTCCGTTCCGTCGAGGCGGCCTTGACGAGCGGCCAGCTGGCGGCCTCGAAATACTGCAGCAGCGTCACCGGAATGAAGCGCGTGCGTGACGCATAAACATGCCGGTCGCGTTGGCCGTGCTGGCCGCTGGTGAAGAAACGTTGCGGCGTGATGAGCGTCAGGCTGTCCTTGGCGCGGGTCATCCCGACATAGAGCAGCCGTCGCTCCTCTTCGATCTCGTGAGTGGTTCCGACGGCAAGATCCGACGGGATGCAGCCGTCGACGACATTCAACATGAAGACCGCCCGCCATTCCTGCCCCTTGGAGGAGTGGATGGTCGAGAGGATCAGATAGTCCTCGTCGAGCAGCGGTACGCCGGCCTGGTCGCTCGTCGCATCCGGCGGGTCGAGCGTCAGTTCGGTCAGGAACCGCTCGCGGCTGGCATAGCCCGCGGCAATCTGCTCGAGCTGCAACAGATCGGCCTTGCGCGTCTCGGCATCCTCGTGGATGCGATCGAGATGCGGCTCGTACCACGTGCGGGCCTGAGCGATTTCGGCCGGCCACGCGGCATCGGATCGACGCAATCCCTCAAGCAGCTGGATCAATGCTGGCCAATGCTCTCCGGTCTTTGCGGGCGGCGGTATCTCGGCAAGCGCGACCAGCGGCTCCGGATCGGCCGCGATGGTGTCCAGTATCTTGCTCGCCGTTTGCGGCCCGATCCCGGGCAACATCTGCAGCAGCCGGAACCCGGAGACGCGGTCTCGCGGGTTCTGCGCAAACCTGAGGACGGCGAGCATGTCCTTCACATGAGCGGCGTCCAGGAATTTCAGCCCGCCGAATTTGACGAAAGGAATGTTTCGGCGCGTCAGCTCCACTTCCAGCGCGCCACTGTGGCTTGACGTACGGAACAGCACGGCCTGCTGCTTGAGGGGCATCCCGACCTCGCGATTGGCGAGGATCTGTTCGACGATGTAGTTGGCCTGGTCGGTCTCGTCCTTGACCGTCAAAAGCTTCGGGCGCTCCTCCGACTGCCGGTCGGTCCACAGGTTCTTGGTGAAGCGCTCGCGCGCCAGATCGATCACCCCGTTTGCCGCCGCAAGGATCGTCTGCGTCGAGCGATAATTCTGGTCGAGCGTGACGATATCGGCCGGCGGGGAGAACGATTTCGGAAAGTCGAGGATGTTGCGGATCGTGGCTGCCCGGAACGAATAGATCGACTGGGCATCGTCGCCAACGACCGTCAGCCCATGTCCCTGCGGCCTGAGCGCCATCAGCACCGAGGACTGCAGCTTGTTCGTATCCTGGTATTCGTCGACGAGAACATGGTCGAAGCGCCCGCCGATGTCGGCCGCAAGCTCGTCGTCGCTGACCATCTGCGCCCAGTAGAGCAAGAGGTCGTCGTAATCGAGGACGTTCTGCGACTGCTTTGCCTCGACATAACCGGCAAACAGCTCCCGCAGCTGCTCTTCCCATCCTGATACCCAGGGATACCAGGTCTTCAGCACCTCGTTCAACGGCGCCTCGGAGTTCACCGCGCGCGAATAGATGGAAAGACAGGTGCCTTTGGTCGGAAAACGGCTCTCCGTCTTGGAAAACCCGAGTTCGTGCCGGACGAGGTTCATCAGGTCGGCACTGTCCTCGCGATCGTGGATGGTGAAATCGACGTTCAGGCCGATCTGCTCGGCATAGATCCGCAGCAGCCGGGCGCCGATGCCGTGAAAGGTGCCGGCCCAGGTCAGCGCCTCGCTCAGGGCACCCGCCTGGGCGCCGAGTACCTGTCTGGAAATGCGATCGACCCGCCGCGCCATTTCGGCAGCGGCACGCCGGAGAAGGTCATGAGCAGAATGCGGCGTGGATCGGCGCCGTTGACGATCAGATGCGCGACCCGATGGGCAAGCGTGTTTGTCTTGCCGGAGCCGGCGCCGGCAATGATCAGCAGCGGTCCGGACGCCTTGCCTTCGCCAATTCCATGTTCGACAGCCAGCCGTTGTTGGTCGTTCAGCTTGTCCAGATAGGCGGCTGCCTGCATCTATGTCTTTTCCTTCATGTCGCCCGAGCCGCAATGCGCACGACTCGGAACAAATATGGAACGTAGCAGTGTCGGCGCGTCGTGGGAAGATCGTTTGAGCCGCTGGCAGCCGTCGCTGTCTCTTGTGCACTGCGCAAAAGCACGGGACAGCATGCCAATTGCATGGCATAAGGGCGCCCAAACGCGTTTTTCCGGAATTCCTCCTTATATGATTCGTATCGAAAATATCAGCAAGCAGAACAGCCACCGCATTCTCTTCATCGAGGCGTCGGCTGCCCTCAACAGAGGCGAGAAGATCGGCCTCGTCGGCCCAAATGGCGCCGGCAAGACGACCCTGTTCAGAATGATCACCGGCGACGAGACGCCGGATGAAGGCCAGGTCTCCGCCGACAAGGGCGTGACGATCGGCTATTTCAACCAGGATGTCGGCGAGATGGAAGGCCGCAGCGCGGTCGCAGAGGTCATGGAAGGCGCCGGCCCCGTCAGCGTCGTTGCCGCCGAACTGCGGCAGCTGGAAGCCGAGATGGTCGATCCCGACAAGCTCGATGAAATGGACCGCATCATCGAACGCTACGGCGAAGTGCAGGCACGCTACGAAGAACTGGACGGCTATGCGCTCGAGGGGCGTGCCCGCGAGGTGCTGGCGGGCTTGAGCTTCAGCCAGGAAATGATGGACGGCGATGTCGGCAAGCTGTCGGGTGGCTGGAAGATGCGCGTCGCGCTCGCCCGCATCCTGCTGATGCGCCCCGATGTCATGCTGCTCGACGAGCCGAGCAACCACCTGGATCTCGAAAGCCTGATCTGGCTCGAAGAATTCCTGAAGGGCTACGAGGGCGCCCTGCTGATGACCTCGCACGATCGCGAGTTCATGAACCGCATCGTCGGCAAGATCATCGAGATCGATGCCGGATCGCTGAACTCCTATTCCGGCGATTACGGCTTCTACGAACAGCAGCGGGCCCAGAACGAGAAGCAGCAGCAGGCGCAGTTCGAGCGCCAGCAGGCGATGCTTGCCAAGGAAATCAAGTTCATCGAGCGCTTCAAGGCGCGCGCATCGCATGCCTCGCAGGTGCAGAGCCGCGTCAAGAAGCTCGAAAAGATCGATCGCGTCGAGCCGCCCAAGCGCCGTCAGGCAGTCGCCTTCGAGTTCCTGCCTGCGCCGCGCTCCGGCGAAGACGTGATCAACGTCAAGAACGTCCACAAGAAATACGGCAGCCGCGTGATCTATGAAGGGCTCGACTTCATGGTACGGCGCAAGGAACGCTGGTGCATCATGGGCGTCAATGGCGCCGGCAAGTCGACGCTTCTGAAGCTGGTCGCGGGCTCCGCCGAACCGGATACGGGCAGCGTGGCGATCGGAGCAAGCGTCAAGATGGGCTATTTCGCCCAGCACGCCATGGACCTTCTCGACGGCGAGCTTACCGTTCTGGAATGGCTGGAGGAGTCCTTCCCGCTGTCGGGCCAGGCGCCGCTGCGAGCCCTTGCCGGCTGCTTCGGCTTCTCCGGTGACGACGTCGAGAAGAAGTGCCGCGTACTGTCAGGCGGCGAGAAAGCCCGCCTGGTCATGGCCAAGATGCTCTTCGACCCGCCGAACCTTCTGGTCCTCGACGAGCCGACCAACCACCTGGACCTCGACACGAAAGAAATGCTCATCAAGGCGCTCTCCGAATACGAGGGCACGATGCTCTTCGTCTCGCACGACCGCCACTTCCTCGCGGCCTTGTCGAACCGCGTGCTGGAACTGACGCCTGACGGCATCCATCAGTATCCTGGCGGCTACACGGAATATGTGGCAAGCACTGGCCAGGAAGCACCTGGCCTGCGCAGCTAAGATTATGTCCGAACGGGGAGCGCGCCTCAGGCGCGCTCTTCCCAGACCTTCACGAGTTCGACGATCGTCTGAACCGCCTTCTCCATGTCTTGCCGGCTGATCCATTCGAGCGGCGAATGAAACGCATGGCCGCCGGCGAAAATGTTGGGGCAGGGCAGCCCCATGAACGACAGCCGCGAACCGTCTGTGCCGCCGCGAATGCTGCCCCTCACAGGCTTGAGGCCCGCCCGGCGAACGGCTTCGATCGCATTGTCGACGATGTCAGGATGGCGGTCGAGGATCGCCTTCATGTTGCGGTATTGCTGTTTGACCTCGAAGCTGTAGGTCGAGCCGGGATAACCGGACAGCACGTCTTTCACGATGCTCTCGAGCAGAGCTTCTTTCGCAGCCAGACCATCTTCCGTAAAATCACGAACGATAAGGCTGATCGTCGCCTTCTCCATGGATCCCTCGATGCCGGTCGGGTGAATGAACCCATCCCTTCCTGCTGTGGTCTCAGGGGCGATGTCCCTGGGCAACCGGTCGACGATCGACGCAGCGATCTTGGCAGCGTTCTCCATCCTCCCCTTGGCAAAACCCGGATGCATGGCGACGCCGACAATGGTGATCTGGACGCCATCAGCGGAAAAGGTTTCGTCTTCTATGTGGCCAGCCGTCTCGCCGTCCATCGTATAGGCGAACTGCGCACCGAGCTTGGCGAGGTCGACCTTGTCGACACCGCGCCCGATCTCCTCGTCAGGTGTGAACAGCAACTTGACTGTCCCACGAGGGATTTCGGGATGGTCCAAAAGAAACTTTGCGGCGGTCATGATCTCGGCAACACCAGCCTTGTCGTCGGCGCCGAGGAGCGTCGTGCCGTCGGTGGTTATGATGTCATTGCCGATCTGATCGCTGAGCGCGGGGTGGTCGCTCACCCGGATGACCTGCTGAGTATCGCCCGTCAGAACAATATCGCCACCGCGATAGTTGCGCAGGACTTGCGGTTTGACGCCTGTGCCGCTGAAATCCGGCGCCGTATCCATGTGCGAGCAGAAGCAGATGGTTGGCACGGCCTTCCCGACGTTGGCGGGAACTGTTGCGTAGACATAACCATGCTCATCGAGATGCGCATCTTCCAGCCCCATCTGCAAAAGCTCGTCCACCAGCATGGCGCCGAGGGTCTTCTGCTTTTCAGTCGAAGGTTGTGAGGAAGACTGTGGATCGGACTGGGTGTCGATCACGACGTAGCGGAGAAAGCGATCGATAACGGTATCTGACATGGCGGTTTTCCGAATGATGGCATCAAATCACGATGATGCACTAAACCACATCAGGCCCGCGGCCTGCCATTCCGAAAAGCTTTATTTAAGAAGAAATTTGGCTGGGGAACCTGGACTCGAACCAAGATTAACGGAGTCAGAGTCCGTCGTTCTACCATTGAACTATTCCCCAGCAGGTGCGGCGCTCGAAGCGCTCCGCTGGTGTGCGGCGCTTATAAACAAAACTTGGCGGAATGCAAATACCTGTTTTGAAAAAAATCGAACCTTGTTGTGGAGCGATTGTAACCCCTTTGTAAAGGCATCCTAAAAAGAGGTTGGCGTTTCGGCCCGGCACTGGTATTCTTGCCGCAACGCAAAATCGAATGAGCGCCAGCTGCATACCTTTCTGGACTTGCGCGGCGCGGTGGATAACGAACGTGAAAGACCCGAAGGCGGTGTGAAGCCGCAACTTGACGGGGCGTCGGCGGCAGGTCGCGGGGATGGCAAGAAATCCCGGCGCCGCAAGGGCAAGCGAGGCGGGCATTCCCGCAACGCGGCTCATCCCGCCCAGCATGTCTCCTCCGGTGAACTCGGAGAGACCGCGCGCCCAACAGATAATGTCGCCGGGAATCCGGCCCGAAAGCGCAAGCGCCGCCGTGGTGCGGGTGGACCTCCAGACGTTGCGTCCAAAAGACCTCAGGGTGAAGACAAGATTGTCGCGGCTGGCCAGCCTGCGCGCAATGACGGCGAATCGTCACCCAGCCGTCGAAATCGTCGCAAGCATCGCGGCAAGCGCGGCCTGCAGGGACGGCCTCTCGCTCAGCAGAAGCCTGCCGCCCAGGTACAGCCGCAGCAATCGGCTCCCGTCGCGCGATCTGGCGGTGACAACCGTCCCGCGGAAACACCGGGGCGCACCCAGCGGCCGACAGAGCGCGATCAGCAGCGGTCCACACCGGCGCAGCATCCTTGGCCGGACGAGCTTTATGCCGCTCTCGATCTCGGCACCAACAATTGCCGCCTGCTGATTGCGCAGCCGACGCGGCCAGGGCAGTTTCGTGTCGTTGATGCCTTCTCGCGGATCGTACGCCTCGGGGAAGGGCTCGCGGCAAGCGGCCGGCTCTCCGACGATGCCATGGATCGCGCGGTCGAGGCATTGCGCGTCTGCGCCTCCAAGCTGAAGAATCGCGAAATCCGCCGCATGCGGCTAATCGCGACCGAGGCCTGCCGGCAGGCAAGCAATGGCGCTGAGTTTCTTGAGCGCGTCATCACCGAAACCGGCCTCGAGCTCGAGATCATCGATCGCGAGACCGAAGCACGGCTTGCCGTTTCCGGTTGCTCGTCGCTCGTCGGTCGTGAAACGCGGTCGGTCGTTCTTTTCGATATCGGCGGCGGCTCTTCTGAGATCGCGGTCATCCGTATCGGCGATAGCCGCTTCAATCGCCTCGCCAATCACATCACCCACTGGACCTCCTTGCCCGTTGGCGTCGTCACGCTGTCGGAACGCCATGGCGGCCGGGATGTGACGCCGGATGTCTTTGAAGGCATGGTGGTGGAAGTGGCAGGCATGCTTTCCAGCTTCGATTGCCCGCGATCGACATCGGTCACGCGGATGATTTTCATCTGATCGGCACATCGGGAACGGTCACGACGCTTGCGGGCGTTCATCTCGATCTGCCTCGCTACGACCGCCGCAAGGTAGACGGTATCTGGCTTTCCGACGACGAGGTTTCGGCCATGCAGGCAAAGCTCTTGTCCTGGGATTTCGAAAGCCGCGCGGCCAATCCGTGCATCGGGCCGGATCGCGCCGATCTGGTGCTCGCCGGCTGCGCCATTCTCGAGGCGATCCGTCGCCGCTGGCCGAGCCCGCGCATGCGGGTGGCCGATCGCGGCTTGAGGGAAGGCCTGTTGACAGACATGATGGCGGACGACGGCGTCTGGCGGCGCCACCGCAACCGCCGCGGCCAGCGCGGCAAATAGGGGACAGGCAATGGCGAAGCCAACGATTGCGGGCAACCGCACCGGCCGCAAACTCGGCCAGCGCGTCAAGAACAAGAAGATGAAGGCGTCGTCGCGGCAGTGGCTGCAGCGTCACATCAACGATCCCTACGTCCAGCGTGCCCAGCTGGAAGGCTATCGCGCACGCGCCGCCTTCAAGCTGCTGGAGATCGACGAGAAGCACAGCATCCTGAAGGGCGCGCGCCGCATCATCGATCTTGGCGCCGCGCCTGGCAGCTGGTCGCAGATCGCTGCCAAGGTCACGGGGTCCACGGATGAGGATGTCCGCGTCGCGGCGATCGACTTCCTGGAGATGGCTCCGCTGCCGGGCGTCAAGATCCTGCAGCTGGACTTCCTCGACCCCTCGGCACCGGCACAGTTGATCGAATCCGTTGGCGGTACGCCGGATCTGGTGATTTCGGATATGGCGGCGCCGACGACCGGCCACCACCGCACCGACCACCTGCGCACCATGCATCTTTGCGAGGTGGCTGCCCATTTTGCTGTCGAAGTGTTGGGTGAGGGTGGCCATTTCCTGGCGAAGACCTTCCAGGGCGGCACCGAGCGCGACCTTCTCAACATGCTGAAGCGGCATTTCAAGCAGGTCGTCCACGTCAAGCCGGCATCGTCGCGGGCCGAATCAGTCGAAATGTTCCTGCTCGCGAAGCACTTCAAGGGGCGGCAAGCCGAACCTGACGTTACGGAAGCTTGATCTTTGGGCTGTTCTTGGGCGATGATGATCTCCCAAGACTTGGAATGCCCGGCCATCATGCTTCTATACGTTACCCTCGGAACCAACGACATCGATCAGGCACGGCGGTTCTACGATATCGTCCTGCCGCTTCTCGGCTATCGACGCCAACGCCACTCGGAAGAGGAGATCGGCTACTCCGCCGACGGCGACACGCGCTGCCGGCTGTGGATTGTAACGCCATTCAACCGCAGGCGGGCCTCGAACGGCAACGGCTCGATGGTGGCACTCCACGCCGAGCGGCGCGCCGATGTCGATGCGTTTCATGCCGCGGCGCTGGCGGCCGGTGGCGTTGACGAGGGAGCGCCGGGCTTGCGGCCGTTCCACGCCAATTTCTACGCTGCCTATGTCCGTGATCCCGATGGCAACAAGCTAAGCGCCGTCTGCGAGAACCCGGAATAGCTTACTTCACGGCCTGCTGTTCGGCTTCGATCGTCGCCGGCGTCACCCGCGCGGCGCGATGGCCGGAGACGAGCGCGCCGGCGCTCTTGTCCATCCGGATGAAGGGGATGGTCGCCACGACCGTCAGGATCGCTATCACATAGAATGCGACGTGGAAGTCGGCCACCTGCAGCGCTTCGCCACGGAAGTAGATCGAGGTTTCCAGAATCGCGGCGGCAACGGCGACGCCGAGAGCCAGACTGATCTGCTGCATGACAGAACTCATCGACGTCGCCTGGCTGGCCTGCGCATCGTCGATGTCGGCAAAGGCCAGCGCATTGACGCCGGTAAAGAAAAACGACCGTGAGAAGCCTCCGACCAGAAGGATCGCGATAATCACCAGATGCGGCGTCTGCGGCGTAAAGAAGCCGGTCGCTACGGTGACGATGGTCGTGACAGCCGCCGCCGAAAGCAGCGTCGTGCGGAAGCCAGCCGCGGCAAAGACACGACGCGCCATGAACTTGGTAGTGATCGCCCCGATCGCGCCGGCAAAGGTGATAAGGCCCGATTGAAACGGCGTCAGGCCGAAACCGAGCTGCAGCATCAGCGGCGTCAGGAAGGGCATGGCGCCGATACAGATACGAAACAGCGTGCCGCCCGTGGTCGATGCCCGGAACGTCGGGTTCTTGAAGAGTTTCAAGTTGAGGATCGGCGCCGGATGCCGTTTGGCGTGGCGCACGTAGAGAAATCCGCAAGCGAGACCGATCACGGTTGCCGTAATGCCGATCACAGGCGGCAGTGCTGGCAGGCTGACGACGGAGAGACCGAAGACCACGCCGGCCGCCGAAAACGACGTCAGCACGAAGCCGACGACGTCAAGCTTCGGCGGCGCGGTCGCTTCGACTTCCGGCAGGAAGATCGTTGCGAGCCAGACGCCGATAATGCCGACAGGCACGTTGATCAGGAAGATCCAGTGCCAGGTGAAGTAGGTGGTGATGAAGCCCCCGAGTGGCGGTCCGGCAAGCGGCCCGACCAGTGCCGGAATGGTCAGCAACGCCATTGCTGAAACCAGCTCGCTGCGCTTTGTTGTTCTGAGCAGCACCAGGCGTCCGACCGGCGTCATCATCGCTCCGCCCATGCCCTGCAGGAAGCGGGCGACGACGAACTCGATCAGGCCGGACGAGGCCGCGCAGCAGATCGACCCGACGACGAAGACGCAGATGGCGAGGCGGAAGATGCGCTTGGCGCCAAACCTGTCCGCCATCCATCCGCTAACAGGAATGAACACCGCAAGCGACACCATGTAGGAGGTCAGCGCCAGCTTCAGCGTGATCGGCCCGACGTGGAGATCGTTGGCGATGGCGGGAAGGGCTGTCGAAATGACGGTGGAATCCATCTGCTCCATGAAGAGAGCGACGGCGAGGATCAGCGGAACGATGCGGTTCATGCGCGAATGCCTTGAAGGTCTTGCGAAGGCGGCTCGGAAAGCCAGTGCTCTGTAGTCCTAGGTAGCGCCGCTGCCAACCCTTCATTCCCGTTCGGCAACACGTTTGCATCACGTCTGCGTGAGACGGCTTGCGCTCAGGTTGTAGTGCCCGAAATTGACATCTGTTTGTTTCGGCTCGTTGCGATAAGCGGCGGGCCGGTTCCGATTTTGGGGGGTGCGGCGAAGACGCCGCACGTTATTGGAAGGATGGGGACATGACCGCACCGCTGGGGATGAGACGGCGTACGCTGTTTGCTGCAGGCATTGGCCTGCTGGCTGCGCCGATGATTTTGAAAGGAACGGCCGCGATGGCCGCAAGTGGAGATAACGCCAAGATGGATGCGACACCGCAGCCCCAGTTCAATCAGTTCAAGCTGGGCTCCTACAAGTTCACCGTCTTCAAGGACGGCGCAACGATTGCCGACAAACCCTATGAAACCTTCGGGACCAACCAGAAGCCGGAGACCGTCCAGGAACTGCTCACGAAGAATTTCCTGCCGGCTGATAAGTTCGTCAACTCTTACGCTCCGACGTTGATCGACACCGGTTCGGATGTGATCCTTGTGGATACCGGCTTTGGCGAAGGCGGTCGCGCCCGCGGCAGTGGGCTGCTTCTTTCCGGGCTCAAGGCAGCCGGATATTCGCCTGACGACATTACGGTGGTCGCGCTGACCCATCTGCACGGCGATCACATCGGCGGTCTGCTGGAAGGCGGCGCTCCTGCCTTCAAGAATGCCCGCTATGTCATCGGCCAGATCGAGTATGACTTCTGGACGGACAAGGCTCGCGAGGGCACGCCGGCCGAAGGCGGCCACAAGGCGGTTCTCGCCAATGTGGTGCCCCTTGCCGAAAAGGCGACGTTCATTGGCGATGGCGGGACCATTGCAGGCGGTATCACGGCGATGCTTGCACCCGGTCACACGCAGGGCCACATGGTTTTCCACGTCGAATCCGAGGGCAAGCGCCTCGTGGCAACGGGCGATACCGCCAACCACTATATCCTGTCGCTGCAGAAGCCAGACTGGGAGGTCCGTTTCGATATGGACAAAGCCCAGGCCGCCGCCACCCGTCGCAAGGTGTTCGGCATGATCGCCGCCGAGAAGATCGCCTTTATCGGCTACCACATGCCGTTCCCTTCGGTCGGCTTCGTGGAGACCTATGAAGACGGCTATCGCTTCGTTCCGAAGACCTATCAGTTCGACCTGTGAAGTCGCTGCATGGCAGCCATACCAGGCCCGGCGGAGACGCCGGGCTTTTTGCTATTCCCTTCCTGTCATAGACGTGTTACCAGCCCTCGCCAACTTCCAAAGCAACCCTTGCACACCGCCGGTGCGGACGATTCGTTCCGGGAGGCGTTGCATTTTTCTTAATTGAAGGAAATTGGCCATGGCTCGCATCATAGAAACGCCAACCGGTTTGGACGCACTCACCTTCGATGACGTGCTCCTGCAGCCCGGTCATTCCGAGGTTCTGCCGGGTCAGACGAGCGTTGCAACCCGCATCGCAACCGATTTCGAGCTGAACATTCCGATCATCTCCTCGGCCATGGACACCGTCACGGAAAGCCGTCTTGCCATCGCCATGGCGCAGGCCGGCGGCCTCGGCGTCATCCACAAGAACCTGACGCCTGCCGAGCAGGCCGAGCAGGTCCGCCAGGTCAAGAAGTTCGAAAGCGGCATGGTCGTCAACCCGGTGACGATCGGTCCTGACGCGACGCTCGCCGATGCGCTGGCGCTCATGAAGATCCACAGCATCTCCGGTATTCCAGTCGTTGAAAAGACCGGCCGTCTCGTCGGCATTCTGACAAACCGCGACGTTCGCTTCGCTTCGGATCCGAAGCAGAAGATCTACGAACTGATGACGCGCGAAAACCTCGTCACCGTCAAGGAAAGCGTCGACCAGCAGGAAGCCAAGCGCCTGCTGCACTCGCATCGCATCGAGAAGCTTCTGGTGGTGGATGGCGAAGGTCGCTGCGTCGGTCTCATCACCGTCAAGGACATCGAAAAGTCGCAGCTGAACCCGAACGCATCCAAGGACGCCCAGGGCCGTCTCCGCGCTGCTGCCGCCGTCGGCGTCGGTGACGATGGTTTCGATCGCGCCGAGCGCCTGATCGAAGCGGGCGTCGACCTTCTCGTTGTCGATACCGCGCATGGCCACTCGCAAGGCGTTCTGAATGCCGTGGCGCGGGTCAAGAAGCTCTCCAACTCCGTGCGGGTCATGGCCGGCAACGTTGCGACATCTGATGGCACCAAGGCGCTGATCGATGCCGGTGCCGATGCCGTCAAGGTCGGTATCGGTCCCGGTTCCATCTGCACCACGCGCATCGTCGCCGGCGTCGGCGTTCCGCAGCTCGCCGCCATCATGTCGGCCGTCGAGGCAGCACGCGCGCAGGATATCCCCGTCATCGCTGATGGTGGCATCAAGTTCTCCGGCGACGTCGCCAAGGCGATCGCATCCGGCGCTTCCGCTGTGATGATCGGTTCGCTGCTCGCCGGCACGGATGAAAGCCCGGGCGAAGTCTATCTCTACCAGGGCCGCTCGTTCAAAGCCTATCGCGGCATGGGCTCCGTCGGCGCCATGGCCCGCGGCTCGGCAGACCGTTACTTCCAGGCCGAAGTGCGCGACACGCTGAAGCTCGTGCCTGAAGGCATCGAAGGCCAGGTTCCCTACAAGGGTCCGGTATCCGGCGTCCTGCACCAGCTCGCAGGTGGCCTCAAGGCGGCCATGGGCTATGTCGGCGGCAAGGACATCAAGGATTTCCAGGAGCGCGCGACCTTCGTGCGTATCTCCGGCGCTGGCCTCCGTGAGAGCCATCCGCACGACGTGACGATCACCCGCGAAAGCCCGAACTATCCGAGCGCTGGCGGCTGAGAATGAACGCGGGCAGCCGTATTCCGCTCTGGATTATCGCGCTGCTCGCAGCCCTCTGCCTGGGCGTGCTTGCGTGGACGACATTCGGCTTTGTCGTCCCCTTCAAGCACGAAACCGGCCAGGCGGTCCTGGATGTCTATTTCGCCGGTTACGACGAACTGACCGTCGGGCGGATGCAGCGATTGCTCGAACAGAACGAGGTCGCCGACAATCTGCTGAGGGCGATGTATTTTGGCCCTGAGCTGATCTTTCCAGCCCTCCTGGCGACGCTCCTTTTTCTCGTCATTCTGCGGCTGCGGACAGCAATACCGGATCAGGCGCGCCCGACGGGTTCTCTGGTGCTGAAGGCGATCTATGCGTTGCCGTTCGTCTACGGTGTTACGGACTATGGCGAGAACATATCGAGCCTGATCGCGTTCGGAGACAGTACCTCGGCGTCATTCGCCGCTGCCATCCTGCCGTGGATGACAAAGCTGAAGTTCGCCAGCCTCGCCGTCTGCCTGATCCTCATCGTGCGCTTCGCGATCATTCGCTACATGGCCCTTGGCCCGCGAGAGGACCGCTGACGCCGGGTGAGGGGCGCATTGCCGCAATCTCCACCATGTGACTGGAAAGCCCATCTCTTTTCCTCTACAGCGCACAGCTCAAAGCAAAGGCGTTAAGGAGAAGACCATATGACCGGCTACGAGATGTTTTGGCCCATTATAGCCCACGCAGCGCTGGTCTATGGACTGTACATGCTCCTCGGTTTCCGCCGCATGCGGATGGTTCGCGCCGGAAAGGTTGAGATCTCCGACTACCGCGAGAACCGGTCGGAGCCCCAGGAAAGCCTGTTTGTGAAGAACAGCCTCGCCAACCAGTTCGAATTGCCGGTGCTCTTCTATGCCTGCTGCGTTCTGCTCTACATCACCGAAGCCGACAACATCGTTGCCGTGGTGCTGGCCTGGATCTTCGTGGCCCTTCGCTATCTCCATGCGGCCGTGCATGTGACCAGCAACAACATGCGCTATCGCAGCCCGCTGTTTGGCGCGGGTTATGTTGTCCTCGGCGTCATGTGGATCTGGCTTGCGGTCTGGATGACCTTTCCCAACGGCTGAGCAGTCAGTGGGGCGTTGAGGTAACGCAGTTTTGTAATCGCGTTACCCGTGGCTGTCCTATGTTTTCCCTCGGAAACTCTGGGTAGGGAACAGGAGGCCCCCAAATGGACAAGCCGGAAATCACGCAGGCGATGATCAACGCCTACGACGAATACACGCATCTGACCCTCGACCGCCGCAACTTCATGGACAAGCTGACGAAGCTGGCCGGCTCCGCGGGCGCGGCGGCGGTCATCGCCCCAATGCTTGCCGCCAACAAGGCGAGCGCGGAGATGATTGCAGCCGAGGATCCCAGGCTGGTCGCGAAGGACGTAACCTATCCCGGCGGATCCGGCGAAATGAAGGGTTATCTGGTCGAGCCGAAAGACGCATCGGGCAAGCTCGGCGCGGTCATCGTAGTCCACGAGAATCGCGGCCTCAATCCGCACATCAAGGACGTCGCCCGCCGCATGGCCCTCGAGGGCTTCATCGCGCTGGCGCCGGATTTTCTTTCGCCACAAGGCGGAACACCTGAGAACGAGGACAAGGCGCGCGAGATGTTCAGCGCACTCGACCGTCCGGCGACGGTGGCGAACGCCGAAGCGACGCTTGCCTATCTGAGCAAGCTCAACAATTCCAACGGAAAGGTCGGGGTTATCGGCTTTTGCTGGGGTGGCGGGCTGGTCAATGACTTCGCCACCAAGTCGCAGGAGCTGAAAGCGGGTGTCGCCTATTATGGCGCCCAGCCGAAGGCCGCTGATGTCCCCAACATCAAGGCGGCGTTGATGCTCCACTATGCCGGTCTGGACGAGCGCATCAACGCCGGCATCGATGCCTACAAGAAAGCGTTGCAGGACAACGGCAAGGACTTCCAGATCTTCGTCTATGACGGTGTCAACCACGCCTTCAACAACGATACGTCGTCTGCCCGCTACGACAAGAAGGCAGCCGATCTCGCCTGGGGCAGGACGGTCGAATTCCTGAAGAAGAACCTCGCCTGATCAGGCGACCGCGTCGCGCGGAGCAGGGGCGACGGCAACGATCGTCTCTGCCAGCGCTTCCATCTCTTTGCCGCGATGGGTACTGCGCCGCCAGGCAAGGCCGATCTCGCGGGCGGGCTGCGGATCGGCGAACGGCACGATGCGGATGGAGTTGCGGCTTGTTTCTGTCGGAATGGCGATCTCTGGGATCAGCGTCATGCCCATGTCGTGCGATACCATCTGCAGGAGGGTCGCCATCGACGTTGCCCCAAAATTGACGAGGCTCCGCTTGCCGGCGCTGCAGACGGCGAGCGCCTGATCGCGCAGGCAATGTCCTTCTTCCAGCAGCAGCAGCCGGTCGACATTCACCTCGTGTTCGGTCAGCGGCGACATCAGCACGGCTTCGCCATTATCCGCAACGGCCATGAAAAACCGGTCGGTAAACAGAGGTCGTGTCTGGATGCCCTCGATGTCGAGCGGCAGCGCTGCGATGACGGCATCAAGCTTGCCGGCCGAGAGATCCGCCATCAGTCGATCGGTGACTGCTTCGCGAAGCTCCACCTCGACATCAGGGTAGCTCGCGCGAAGATGCGGGATGAACTGCGGAACGAGATAGGGCGCCACCGTCGGAATGATCCCGATCCGGATCAACCCTTCCAGCGTTCCCCCGCCTTTTCGAGCCGTCTGCTCCAGCAGGTCGACCTGATGCAGGATCGAGCGGACGTGGTGCAGCACCTCTTCGCCCTTCGGCGTCAGGATCGTGCTCTGGCGGGTGCGCTCCACCAGCTTGGCGCCGAGATAGTCTTCCATCTCCATGATCTGCGTCGACAGCGCGGGCTGGCTGATGTGCACCATCTCGGCGGCGCGGCCGAAGTGGCGCGTCGTCGCGAGGGCATCGAAGTAGCGCATCTGTCGAAGGGTCAGCATGATAATTTATTCCAATCGTTGTCCATGGGTAGATACGACTGGAAATTATCGTCGGTCAACCCGCGAAGCGACAAACGCGCGGCCGCGACACGTCGGTCAGCGTCCGAAAACGTTGCCGGTTTCCGGACCATCAGCGAATCAGTCCGCGGCCGCCATCGGGAGCCCGAATTAGCATGCCGAAAAGCGCATTTTCCTGACCAGACGCACGCGTCAACAGAGACCAAATTCGGGTGTATCGCGCAGATTTGATTTAGCTTTTACCGATGCATACAATCCGAACTATCGCGTTTACGAGTCGTGAAGAACTGAGATGCCATATCGGCCAAACGGCGCCGGCATGAACCACTTCCGTCGCTCCACATAGAACAAATGGGAACGACATGAAGGTCGGAAGTTTGGATCGCATTGGCCTCCGTCGGAAGCCGAAGCAGGAACGCAGTATTCAGCGGCTGGATCTGATCTTGTCAGCAGCCGAAACAATCATTGCCGAGAAGGGCGTGAACGCGATGCGCATGACGGAGTTGGCAATTGCCGCCAATGTCCCGATCGGTTCCGTCTATCAATATTTCCCCGAAAAAGCCGCGATCGTTAAGGCGCTGTTCGACCGGAACGCATTGGCGATCCAGTGTAGAATTGCAAACGCCTTTTCCGATGTCACGTCTGTCGACGATGCGCTCGAAGTGCTGGCAAGCACCATCGACTGGCACTACGACGACTATCGCAACGATGCCGCCTATCTCGGCATCTGGATGGGAACGGAGACCGACCAGGATCTGCTGAAACTCAACATCGAGCACAGCGGCCGGATCGCCGGGATTTTCCATGATACGGTTCGTCGCATCGCTCCCGAACTCGCGAATGCCGACATGGAAGCGCGCACCTATCTCTTCAGCCATCTGATCGGAGCGTCGATCCGGCTTGCCGTCGTGACGGAAGCATCGCTCGCCCGGCGCATTCTCGACGAGTGGAAGAACGTCATCCGCACGTCCTTCTTCGCTCCGATGGCTGCCTGAGACCTACCAGCTCGGTACGACGTTCGCGACCTTGAGGCGGGGCTGAGCCCGCCCGTAGGCGTTCTTCACATCCGGCTCCAGATTGTCGTCGACGACGGCAGGCGTGATGTTGTCGAGGCAGGCGGTGATGTGCGCCGTGATCGCGTTCATCAGCGAAATCGAAACACCCGGCCGCTTCATGATGCCGATCTGGACCGGGGAAGGGCGGGGAACCCGTCCGCCTGGCTCAGCACTTTCATGCCGGTGCGCAACGCCGATTCCGGCATCACGGAGACCGCCATGCCGGCAAGAACGGCGGCCGCGACCACGGTGCAGGACCAGCTGGTAAACAGGATCTGATGTTCGCGGCCGACGGCGTCGAGCGCCGAGCAGGCAAGCTGGCGCCACTGGCAGTCACGGCGACCGACCGCAAGCGGCACCGGTGCATCGTCACGGATCGGATGGTTGGCGGAGCCGACCCAGCAGAGTGGCTCGGTCCGCACGACATCGGACATGCGCTCGCGCGGGTTATGCGTCACCAGCGCGATATCGAGTTCGCCGCGATGCATGCGCTCCGCGAGGTCCACCGAGGGCTCGCAGACGATGTAGAGCTCGACGTTCGGATGCGTCTTTGCAAAGCGGCCGATGATTTCAGGCATGTAGCGGTCGGCGTAGTCATCGGGCGTGCCGATGCGCAGCGTTCCCTCGAGGCGGTTGTCGTCGAAGGCCGCGATCGCCTCGTTGTTGAGGCGGATCATGCGCCGCGCATAATTCAGCAGCTTTTCGCCCTCGGCGGTCAGGCGGTTGCCGCGGCCATCCTTGATGAAAAGCTGTTTGCCGATGCGCTCTTCCAGCCGTCGCATCTGCATGGAGACGGCCGATTGCGTCTTGTAGACCCTGTCGGCCGCCTTGGTGAAGCTGCCGGAATCCACAATCGCAATGAAAGTCTGCAACTGATCAATATCAAGAGGCGCGGACATCAGGTCACCCATAAAGTTCTCTGATGATAATCATTAGAAACATTCGTTGGACTGATCAATAGGGGTTTGGCATCTTCGGGCTGCAAATCAGGCATGTATGGACAGACGCCCTGCCTGTCCGCTTCAGAAATTCAACCTTCCTCCTTTCCGCTCGACCTCGCGGGAGGGGCGGATTGTTGCGCGCTTAACGAAAGGAAACCCTATGCGCACGACAGACCGGATACTGGAACTCGACTGCACCCAGACGACGACGACGTCTTCCCAGCGTCTCGTGAACGTCTATGCATGGCTGGCATCCGTTGTGCGCGCTTTCCGCAACCGCATGGATATCAACCGGCTGCATGATCTCGACGACAATCAACTGAAGGACATCGGACTTTCGCGCGCCGATCTGACGTCGGCGTTCCTTGCCTCGACCTTCTTTCAAGATCCGTCCGACGATCTCTCCCGTGTTGCCCGCAACCGCGGCCGCAACGCACTTCTACGAACCAACGACGAGTAGGTTCCGCGAGTTTTCCCCGCAGGGTGATAGCCAATAACCCTGCCTCTTGCCCGGTGATCGGCCTCCCAGCCGTCTCCGGTTTTTTTATGCCTTCGGGGCCGGCGAGGAAGGCTTCGGCATATAGCTCTCGAAGATCGCTTCCATGTTCTTCTGGTAGCTCTTCTGCACCTCGAGCCCGCTGTCGAACATGGTGCTCAGCATGTTGACGTAGCTCTCTGTGGCTGCCGTTCCCTCGTCCTTGGGTTCGGTCTGTTTTTCGGGGGCGGGCTTGCCGACGTTGCCCATCATTTCCTGAAATGCCTTGGCGAACGGATTGTCCAGAAATGGATTGACCGGCGCGTTTTCCCGCTCGGGCTTCGGCACGCTGAACATCAGCTGCATCGCCTGGGTAAAGGGATTGTCGAAGATGCTCGGCTCAGGCGCCGCCTTTGCCTTCGGCGCAAAGCCGGTGCTCTCCAGCCATCGCTGGATTGTCTCGCCCATCGCCGTGTTGACGAACGGATTGACCGGCGCCGACATCTGGCCCATCGACTGCTTGAACAGGCCTCCCATCAGCGTGTCGGCAATGACAGGCAGCATCTGCTTGTAAATTTCCTGGCCGATGCCGGTCATCTGCGCAGCCTGCGCGGCAACAGCACGTGAAACCTCTTTCGAGCCGAAGAGTTGCGCCAGGATATTGTTGCCGTCGGAAATGCCCTGAGGTGTAAAGGCCTTGCTCATGTCCTCGAAATACTTGGCGTAGTTTCCGGAACCGACCGACTGCATCAGGCCCATGAAGTCATAGGGATTGTTGCTGTTGCGCTTGAGCCCTGCGGAAAACGCCGGCATCAGGGCTGCCATCGCCTTGGTGGCCTGCTCCTGCGCGAGGTTGAATTGCTTGGAAACCGCGTCCATTGCAGCGCCGTTCTGTGCCTGCATCATCATGTCGAAGAGTGGCAGCATGGAAAATCCCCCGGTTTGCGACGCATGATTGCGTCACTATAGCCGGAAAAAGGAATGCGCAAACGGCTTTTTATTGAAGGCTTTAAGCAGCCAGCGCCGGAAACCCGGCGCTGCTCCTCGGCAGTTCCTCTAGTACTGGTATTCCGTGAAGACAGGCTCGACGGAACCGTTCCAGCGACCGCTGTAGAGGGCAACGAGATCCTCAGCGAGCGTGGCGCGCTTGGCCAGCACTTCGTCGAGCGGACCTAGGAAGATCGTCTCGTCCTGGCCTTCCTGATTAAGCTTGCCGCGTGCCTTCAGCCCAGCCTTAGAGACAGCCATGACTTCGCGGGCGGTGTCATAGAGTTCGTGGCCGCGGAACCGGGCTCGCAGACCCTGGGCAGGAACCGCGTTTCGTAGCGCGTTCACTTCGTCGAAGGTCCAGTCCTTGGTCAGCATGTCGGCAGCCTCGAGCGCTGCGTCGTCATAGAGGAGGCCGACCCAGAAGGCCGGCAGCGCACAGATGCGCCGCCATGGTCCGCCATCGGCGCCGCGCATTTCCAGGAACCGCTTCAGCCGGACATCGGGGAACAGCGTCGACAGATGGTTGGTCCAGTCGCCCATGGTCGGCTCCCAGGCAGCGACTTCACCCTTCAGGGCGCCGTTCATGAACTGCCGGAAGGTGACATGCGTACAGTCGTGATAGCGCCCGTCACGCACGATGAAGTACATCGGAACGTCGAGCGCCCACTCGACGTAGTCGTGGAAGCCGAAGTCATCGCGGAAGGTGAAGTCGAGCAAGCCGGAGCGCTGGTTGTCCGTATCGCGCCAGATGTCGCCGCGCCAGGAAAGCAATCCGTTGAGCTTGCCTTCGGTAAATGGCGACGAGGCAAACAAGGCTGTCGCGAGCGATTGAAGCTTCATCGAGACGCGCATCTTCTTGCGCATGTCGGCTTCGGACGAGAAGTCGAGGTTCACCTGGATCGTGCATGTCCGGTACATCATGTCGAGACCCTGCGTGCCGATCTTCGGCATGTAGCGGCTCATGATGCCGTAGCGCGACTTCGGCATGACAGGGGTTTCCTGCAGCGTCCACTTCGGGCTGCCGCCAATTCCGAGAAACCGGATGCCCATCGGCTCGGCGATTTCGCGCAGCGTCGCCAGATGCGTATTCGATTCCTTGCAGGTTTCGTGAATCGATTGCAGCGGCGCGCCGGACAGTTCGAACTGACCGCCGGGCTCGATCGAGATGGCGCCCATGCCGTTCGGTGCGCCAAGGCCGATGATGTTGCCGTCGTCGACGATCGGATCCCATCCGCTCTTCTGCTGCAGGCCCCTCAACAGGCCGGAAATGCTGTTTTCGCCGAAATAAGGAACAGGCGTGTTGTCTGCCCGGAAAAAGGCAAACTTCTCGTGCTCGGTGCCGATCCGAAATGCCTCTTCTGGCTTGTTGCCGGCAGCAAGATAATCGGTCAGCTCCTGAACCGAAGAGAGCGGCGTCTGGTCGGTGGTATCGCGAGCCATTCAAAGTACCTGTATCGGAAGGCGCCCGGAATTGGGCGGATAGGGAAGGGTGATTAGGGCCCGTCCCACGTATGTTGCAAGTGAAATTGTTTCAACGGTTCTTCAAAAATTTAGTAGCCGCTTTTGCTCGGAATATCACGGCCCTCAGTTCCAGTCGCCGACTGACGCCTGAATGACGGCGAGTGCTGCAACCGCAGCGGTATCCGCACGCAGGATTCGCGGCCCGAGAGGGATTGCGGTCACGAAGTCCAGGCTGCGAAGCCGCGCACGCTCCTCTTCCGAAAAGCCGCCCTCGGGCCCAACGAGCAATGCCAGCTTGCGCTCGGACACCTTGGCGAGAAGCGGCAGCGGATTCTGCCCGGCATCGCCTTCGTCGCAATAGATGATGCGCCGCTCACGCGGCCACGTGTCGAGGAGATCGAAGAGCCGGACAGGGGCGGCAACGTCGGGGATGCCGAGGATCCCGCATTGTTCGGCGGCCTCGATGACGTTGGCTTTCAGCTTGTCGAGGCTGGTGATCTTGCCCTGAACATGCTGCGTCATCACAGGCTGCAGAACGCCGGCGCCCATTTCGACCGCCTTCTGGACAAGATAATCGAGGCGGCCGACCTTCAGCGGCGCAAAGAGATAATGCAGGTCTGAAGGCGCAGGCTGCGGCCGTGTCTGTTCCTCCGGCACAAGCACGATGCGCTTGCGCGTCGGAAACGCAACGCGGGCTTTCCACTCGCCGTCCCGCCCGTTGAAGACGAGAAGCTCGGCGCCATCGGCCATGCGCAGAACATTGGCCAGATAGTTGTACTGGTCGGCGCTGACTTCCACGCCGTTGCCGAGCGACAGAGGTGCGTCAACGAAGAGCCGCTGCATCCGAAAATTGGCGCGCATAAAGAATATCCCGCTTAGACGAAGAGGAAGACCATAAGCCAGTAAAGCACCGCCGCAAGCGCACCGGATGCCGGCACGGTGATAACCCAGGCCGCGATGATCGTCATGAAATGCGAGCGGCGGACCAGATAGCGGCGACGGACCTCGTGGGTATTCGGGTCCTCGGGCTCGTCGATCACCCAGACCTCCGCTCGCCGTTTGAGATAGGCGAGCCGCTGCTTGGAGTGACGCGTGTACCATTCGCGGAAGAAGCCGACGCCGAAGACCGAGCCGACAGCGATATGCGTGGTACTGACGGGGAGGCCGAGCCACGACGCGACGATAACCGTGAACGCGGTCGACGATGCGACGCAGTAGGCGCGCATCGGATTGAGCTTGGTGATCTGTTCACCGACCAGGCGGATCAGGCGTGGGCCGAACAGCAATAGACCGACCGAGATGCCGAAGGCGCCGATGAGCATGACCCAGAGCGGCGGCGCCACGCTCTCGCCGAGAGGATGCCCGATAGAGACGCGCACGATCGCCGATAGCGGCCCGACGGCGTTGGAAACGTCGTTTGCGCCATGGGCGAAGGAAAGCAGGGCCGCCGATCCGATCAGAGGCAGCCGGAAGAGAACCCGAAGCGAACTGTTGCGGTTCTCGAGTCCTTCCGCCTGCCTGCGCACAAACGGGGCGACGACAAGCCAGCCAAGCACTCCGGCCGCCAAACCCAACAGGACGATGGTCAGTGACGAGAAGCTATGGGCGGTCTCGAGCTGAAGGACCATGTAGCTCGTAAAACCGCCGATCATCATCGCGATCAGCACGGGCACCCAGCGCTTTGCGGCCGAGATCTTGTCCTCGCGGTAGATGATGAAGGTCTTCACCAGGTAGAGCAGGCCTGCTGCGATCACGCCGCCGATCAACGGCGAGGTGATCCAGCTTGAGGTGATTTCCGCCATGACACGCCAGTTGACGGGCTCCGGACCGACAGCGCCGATGCCGGCGCCGATAACCGCGCCTACGATGGAGTGCGTGGTCGAGACTGGCGCATTCATCCAGGTCGCGAGGTTGATCCACAATGCGGCGGCCATCAGCGCCGCCATCATGATCCAGCCGAGCGTGCCGGCCGGAATCTGGACCGCATCGACAATGCTCGACGAGATCGTCTTCACGACCTCGCCACCTGATATCGTCGCACCCAGGATCTCGAAGATGGCGGCGATGATAAGCGCTTGGCCCATCGTGATGGCGCGGGCGCCAACAGCAGCGCCGACGTTGTTGGTCACGTCGTTCGCGCCAATGTTCATGGCCATGTACGCGGCAAGCGCGGCGGCTGCGATGACCAGCCCGGCGCCAGGACGATCAAGAACGTAGACGCCCGCAAACAGCATGGCGAGGCCAAGGAACACCATGCCGATACCGGGGGCGATCAGCTTGCGCGAGACGTATTTCGACGCATCCTCGACATGCGTAAGCTTGTCGAGATCCTTGTCGAGCGTTCGTTTCCTGAGGACTGTTGGACGGTCCGCCATGCTGTTCCCTGTTGTTGAACGCTGCTTTAACGCTGCCGAGTCCGGCAGCGCAAGATGGTGGCGTTCATTCCGCGGGAATTTGCTCCGGCATGGACTGTGTCAGCCTGTCGGCCATGCGCCGCTTGAACAGCAGGAACAAGGCGCTGAGTTCAGACTCCTGCACGCGCTTCGCCGCTTCCTCGCAGGACACCCATTCGGTGCGGCGCTCGCCCTTCTCCTTGAAGTTCTTCGCCAGCGTCGAAACCTCGAGCACGTACACCTGAACCTTGCAGGTCACCTTGAGACCGTTCTTGAGAACCTTTGGATAGTGATAGCAGCCGATTGTTTCGCTCTCGACCGTGCCGCGGACGCCGGCTTCCTCGTAGGCTTCGCGGGCGGCCACCTCGTAGGAGGTCTTACCGTCCATCGGCCAGCCCTTCGGGATCACCCAGCGGCCGGTGTCACGGCTCGTCAGCAGCAGGACCTCCAGCGAACCGGACTTTTTGCTTACCCGGTAACAAAGCGCGGCATATTGCTGGCGCGGGGGGCGCCGGAACATGAGCTGCACATCGGAGGCCAGGCGGGTAAGAAGAGTCAATGGTCGGGTCACCTTTACGGTTTGCTGTGTTTATCGTCCTGTCAGTATCTTGCAGGAAGCTTGCGCGATCCCTGTTTATTGCTTTGCTTTCGCGGGAGGCTTCAAACATACCAATAAATGGTTTCGTTTTGATTTCGGTTTAAGGAAACCGTCATCGAATAGTCTGATTCCGTCGCATGCACAGGAACTAATATGTTCCTTTGCCTTGTCGCAATCAATCGCGCTTTTTGATGATGCACCGATATCTGAATACTGTGGTGATTCTACGGCTTATCCGCCCAAAAAAGGTTGCCGGCTAATGTTGGTGGCCGGATTGGGGACGCTTTTTCTGTCGAGAAACGGAAATGTCCGTGCCTTTCAAACGCCGATCCGTTTAACAATGGCCGACCGCGAAAGGAACGACCATGGAAAGACAGGCAACTCGCATCGACTGGATCGGCGGCAGCTGCCGTCTGCTCAACGCTACGGCGACCGAATTTCGTGAAACGCAACCTTTCGAAGGGCTGACGATCGGAACCGGCATCCATCTTGAGCCGAAGACGGTGGCACTTCTGATGACGCTGAAGGCCGGGGGTGCGCGTCTCGTCTGCACCGGCAACCTCAACAGTACGCAGCCGGCAACCGTTGATTTCCTCCGCGCCGAGGGCCTCACCGTTTTCGCCACGCAGACGACGGACGCCGAGGCCCATCACCAAAGCCTGGAGGCAGTGATTGCCGAAAAGCCGGATCTGCTGCTCGACAATGGCGGCGATCTCTTCGCCATCGCCGCGGAGCGTCCCTATCCGGAGCTGCTCGGCGGCACCGAGGAGACGACATCCGGCCGCACCCGGCTGATGCCGCTGCGCGACAAGCTCAGCATGCCGATCCTTGTCATCAACGACAGCCCGATCAAGCAGTTTGCGGAGAACAGGCACGCCGTCGGCCAGAGCCTGTTCGAGAGCTATATGCGCTTCACCAACCGCTCCACCAACGGCAAGCGCGTGACGGTCTTCGGCTACGGCGCCTGCGGCAAGGGCACCGCCGCCTGCTTCCGGAACGCCTACTCGCAGGTCAGCGTTGTCGATATCGACCCCGTGACGTTGCTGGAAGCCCATCTCGACGGGTTTCTGACGCCGCTGTGGGAACAGGCCATCAGCTCTGCCGACGTACTGGTCACAGTGACCGGTCACCCCGATATCGTCACCGCCAAGGATCTGCCGCTGTTGAAAGATGGCGTCATCCTGATGAATGGCGGGCACTTCCCGACCGAGATCGACGTTGCCGCCTTCCGCAACCATCCCGACGTCGCAGGCCGTAGCGTCTACGCGGTGGATGGCATCGAAACCCTGCATCTGAAGGATGGTCGTGCGATCCATATCCTCGGCGGCGGCCACATGGCCAATCTAGCCGGCCCGCGACCACTCGGCAATTCGGTGGAATCGATGGATCTCGGCTTCACGCTTCAGGCCAGGTGCCTCGAACGTATCGCCCGGCGCGGCGCAGGTGCTGATGCCTGCGTCGTGCCGGTGCCTGCCGACATCGACGCTGCCGTCGCCAGCGCCTACCTCGATCTGGCACGGTAGAAGCCGGATCGCATCAGGCGATATCGATCACCAGCTTGCCGTTCGCCTGCTTGTTCTCGATCTGGGCATGAGCTGCGGCGATGTCCGCAAGGCCGAACCGCCGGTCATCGAGTTTAGGAACCAGCTTTCCGCTTTCGGCAAGCCTGGTCACTTCTCTCATGATCTCTCCGTGATGTTCGCGGCCTTCGCCTGTCAGCAGCGGCAGCAGCGTGAAGACACCGGAGTAGCTCGCAGCCTTGAAGGAGAGCGCCGCCAGCGCGTGCGTGCCCCAGCCGAGCGCCGTCACCACATGGCCAAATCGACCGACGGCCTGAAAAGCGTCGTCGAGTCCGGTCCCGCCTGCCGTGTCATAGACGATATCGAACCCACGGCCGCCGGTGTAGGTCGCAACATAGTCGCTCACGCTTTCCGTGGCTCGATCGATGGGCGTTCCACCGAGGCTGCGGAGAAACTCCGCCTTGCCGGCGCTGTCGACGGCATAGACCTCGGCGCCCTTCGCCTTGGCAATCTGGACCGCGATATGCCCGACACCGCCTCCGCCGCCGATGACGAGGACGCGCTGGCCGGATCTCACCTGGGCGCGGTCGACGAGACCTTCCCATGCGGTGATGGCGATCAGCGGCAGCGCAGCGGCCTCGCGCATCGAGAAATTGTGCGGCTTCGGCGCGATCAGTCGTGCGTCGACGGCGGCGAACTCTGCCAGCGAACCCTGGACGCCACCGACGCCACCGGTCATGCCATAGACCTCATCACCGCGGCGAAAGCCCGAAACACCTGGGCCGACGGCTTCGACGATGCCGGTCATGTCTATTCCGAGAACAGCGGGAAGCGGATGACGGGCGTGCGCCGCCTTGCCGGCCCGGATCTTGGTGTCGAGCGGATTGACCCCGCTTGCAGCAATCCGCACCAGCACCTGGCCCTCGCCGGCGACCGGCCGGGCAACCTCGGCAAGGCGGAAGTCTGCATTTGGGGCGTCAAGCAACGCGGCCTTCATCATAGTTTCCGTGGACATCTGGTTTTTCCTTTTCGTTGGATGGCAACAAGATGGACCGTTGAAAACGGAATGGAAATGAAAGAGATTGTCTGAAATTCATGCAAAATTGTTTGGCGGTGGGATGGAGTGGAGCGATCTGAAAGTGTTCCTGGCGATCGCCAGGTCAGGCACGCTCGGCGCGGCGGCCCGAACGCTCGGTTTGACGCAGCCGACCATGGGAAGGCGGCTGCGTGCGCTGGAGGCGTCGCTTGGGCAAACGCTCTTTCAGCGAACACCTGACGGGTTCGTCCTCACCGACGAGGGGTCGATCGTATTTTCCCGCGCCGAGCGCATGGAGGAGGAAGCGCTTTCCCTGGAACGCGAGCTCGTCGGGCAGGGACGACAGCTGAGCGGATTTCTGCGCGTCTCGTCGTCCGACTGGTTCGGGACGCATGTCCTGTCGCCGGTTCTGGCTGAGTTTTCGCAGGCCTATCCAAAGGTGGTGGTGGAGTTGCTGACTGACAGCCGCCTGCTGAGCCTGTCGCGTCGCGAGGCCGATCTCGTCTTCCGCATCGCACCGTTCTCGGAGCCGGACGTGATTTCGCGAAGGCTGTTACGCATCGAATATGGCCTCTATGTCCGAAAGGGCATCGATCACCCGGTCGCCTTCGATGGTGAGGGATCGCGTCTCGTCGTCATGGACGAAGCGTTTGAAAGCATGCCGGATGTGCAATGGCTGAAGCGCCTCCTGCCAAAGGCGGACATCGTGCTTCGCAGCAACAATCGCGATGTGCAGGCAAGCCTCTGTGCCGGCGGCGCCGGGCTTGCCGTCCTGCCGCGCCCGTTGGGCGACGCGATATCGACGATCGAGCGGGTCGATCTCGGAGAGCCACCGCCCGGCCGCGATACGTGGCTCGGCTATCACCGCGACATCAGACGGCTCGCTCGGCTGCGCGCGCTGCTCGACCTCGTCATCGAGCGGCTTGCCGGATGACGCCACCGTTCAATCATCGCTCCCAGTAGGGAGTCGGACCGTAGAGTTCTGCGAGATAGTCGATGAACAGCCGAACCTTTGCCGGCAGGAACTGGCGGCTTGGATAGACCGCCGAGAGGGTGACATTGCGGGATCCTTCGTAAGCTGGAAGCACCTGCACCAATCGCCCCTGTTTCAGCTCCTCACCGATGTCCCAGGTCGAGCGAAGGGCAATTCCGAGCCCGGCGATGACAGCCTCGCGGATGACCTCGCTGGAGTTGGTCACCAGCATTCCTTCCGGCCGCATCGAGAGCGCACCATCCGGTCCTTCGAGCCGCCAGACATCATTGTTGTGGGCGGGCAGGCAGCGATGTTGCTTCAATTCGTCGATACTCTGAGGCATGCCGTGGGTCGCGACGTAATCCGGGGACGCGCAGAGCAGCCGGCGCACCGGAGCGAGGCGCCGCGCCACGAGGCTGGAATCGGTGAGTTCAGCGATGCGGATGGCGAGGTCGAAGCCGCCGCCCACGATGTCGCTGAATTCGTCGCTGAGCACGAGGTTGATCGCCAGCTCCGGATGCTCCTCCATGAATGCCTTGAGATGCGGAGCGATGTGCATGCGTCCGAAGGATGTCGGGGCGGAAACCTTCAGCGTCCCGTGCATTTGCGCCGAGCGACCCGAAATGTAGAACTCGGCTTCCTCAAGCCCGGCGAGGATGCCGAGAACACGGTCATAGAAGCCCTGTCCGGCTTCCGTCAGCGAAATCTGCCGCGTCGTTCGCTGCAGCAGCCGTGTTCCCAACCGGTCTTCAAGCCGCTTTATGCGCTTTGAAACGACGGCCGGCGAAAAGCCCAGTGCCCGCCCGGCAAGCGACATGCTGCCTGTCGCCGCGACCTTGGCGAAGATCTCGAGATCACCCAGATTGGTCATGTTACCCTGATATTTTATTCTTTTGGCATAAGTGCTTAGCATTTGCGCCGCAATCGGGAAAGTGCTAAGCCGAAGCCCTTGCGCGCAGGGAGGATGCGCCAGGATTTCGCCGCTGCCAGGCAAGGGAGAGAGCCGTGTCGGACGCCATTTCATTTCTCGCTCCCCGTGCCGATGTGATCGCTCGCCGCAAGCAGATCGTGGCCGATCTTGCCGACCTCCTGCCGCCCGAATGCCTCGTCCACGAAGCGCGCGGGCTGGTTCCTTTCGAAACCGATGCCTTTGTGTCCTACCGGCGCGTGCCGCTGGCGGTCGCCCTGCCGCGCAGCACCGCCGAAGTGGTTGCTGTCATGAAATACTGCCATCGCTATGGCGTGCCGGTGGTTCCGCGCGGCGCCGGGACCTCGCTTTCGGGTGGCGCGATCCCGCAGGAAGATGCTGTCGTCGTCTGCGTTTCCAAGATGAACCAGATCCTCGATATCGATTTGCCGAACCGTGCCGCCGTCGTGCAGGCCGGCGTGACGAACCTGAATATCTCCGACGCCGTTGCCGCCGATGGCTTCTTCTATGCTCCCGATCCGAGCTCCCAGCTTGCCTGCACGATCGGCGGCAATATCGGCATGAACTCCGGCGGCGCGCACTGTCTGAAATACGGCGTTACGACGAACAATCTGCTCGGCGTCAGGATGGTCTTGACCGACGGCACCGTCATCGATCTCGGCGGCAAGCACCTGGATGCGGCCGGCTACGATCTGCTCGGCCTCGTCTGCGGCCATGAAGGTCAGCTTGGCATCGTCACCGAGGCGACGGTCCGGCTGATCGCGAAGCCGGAAGGCGCGCGTCCCGTGCTCTTCGGCTTCGAGACCTCGGAGGAGGCAGGCGCGTGTGTCTCCGACGTGATCGCGGCCGGCATCATCCCGGTCGCCATCGAATTCATGGACAAGCCGGCGATCGAGATCTGCGAGGCCTTTGCCGGCGCCGGCTATCCTCTGGATGTCGGCGCGCTCCTCATCGTCGAGGTCGAGGGGTCGGAAGCCGAAATGGACGACATGCTGGCGAACGTCGTCGAGATTGCGCGCAAGCATGGCGTGAAGACCGTACGCGAATGCCAGTCGGCAACCGAGGCGGCGCTGATATGGAAGGGCCGCAAGTCGGCCTTCGGCGCCACCGGCCGCATCGCCGATTACATCTGCATGGATGGCACGGTTCCCCTCAGCCAGTTGTCCTTCGTGCTGAAGCGGACGTCCGAAATCGTCGACAGCTACGGGCTTCGCGTCGCTAACGTCTTTCATGCCGGCGATGGCAACATGCACCCGCTGATCCTGTTCAATGCGAACGACCCCGAGGATGCTGCCCGCGCCGAAGCTGCGGGGATGGACATCCTGAAGCTTTGTGTTGATGCCGGCGGCTGTCTCACCGGTGAGCACGGGGTCGGGATCGAGAAGCGCGATCTCATGCGCCACCAGTTTTCCGAGGCGGATCTGGCACAGCAGATGGCGGCGCGCGCGGCTTTCGATCCGGGCTGGATACTCAACCCGTCGAAGGTCTTCCCGCTCGAGGGACGCCCCGCCGCATGATCGATCTGTTTCCTATCAGCGAAGAGGATGCTGCCGCCATCGTGCGTGAGCATGCCGCAAGCGGCCGGAGGCTCGCGATCTGTGGCGGCGACACCCGCTCCGGTTTTGGCAACGCGGTGGAGGCCGAAAGCCGCCTGCGATCCACCAACCTTGCTGGCATCGTCGCCTATAATCCGGGCGAGATGGTCATGACCGCCCGGGCGGGGACGCCTCTGGCGGAAATCGAGGACGCTCTTGCCCGCAACGGGCAGATGATGGCGTTTGAACCGATGGATCACCGGCCGGTAATGGCAACGACAGGCGAGCCGACGATCGGCGGTGTGTTTGCCGCCAATGTATCGGGCCCGCGCCGCTTCATCGCGGGTGCCGCACGCGACAGCCTTCTTGGTGTCCGCTTCATCAATGGCAAGGGCGAGGCGATCAAGGCGGGCGGCCGCGTCATGAAGAACGTCACCGGCCTTGATCTGGTCAAGCTGATGGCGGGCTCCTACGGCACCCTTGGCTTCCTCACCGAAGTCACCTTCCGCGTCCCGCCCAGGCCGAAAGACGAGGCCACCGTCGCGATCGAAGGCCTCAATGATGCCGAGGCCGCGCTTGCGATGGCAGCGGCCATGGCTCTGCCGGTCGAGGTATCCGGTGCCGCGCACCTGCCGATGACCGTGACCTGGAAGTTCCTCGACGGAACGCTGCCGGGGAGCGAGGCGACCGTTCTGCGCATCGAGGGGCTGCCCGGTTCTGTCGAAGCGAGGGCAACGAAGCTCGCCGCCGCGATGGCTGCCTTCGGCACGGTCACGCGCTTCAGCAGGGACGAGAGCGTGCAGTTGTGGCGGGAAATTCGTGATGTTCTACCCTATGCGGACGGCACGCCGCGGCCGGTATGGCGGGTCTCGACCGCGCCGAGCGTCGGGCATCAGCTCGTCGCGGCACTGCGGCTGGAGACCGGTGTCGACGCATTTTACGATTGGCAGGGTGGTCTGGTCTGGATGCGAATGGAAGCCGATGCCGAGGCTGACCTTGTCCGCCGGTTTCTGAAGGCGCTCGGCGGCGGTCATGCCGCGCTCTTGCGGGCACCGCAACGGATGCGCGCCGCGACCGCGGCATTTCAGCCGCAGCCGCAAGCGGTGGAGCTCCTGTCCGCCCGACTGAAAGAGAAGTTCGATCCCGCCGGTATCCTGAACCCGGGCAAGATGGCGGGGAGCTGAGCCATGCAGACCAATTTCACCCCCGCTCAGTTGGAAGATCCGCATGTCGCGGAGTCCGAACGCATCTTGCGCAAATGCGTGCATTGCGGCTTCTGCACGGCCACCTGTCCGACATATGTGACCCTTGGCAACGAGCTCGATAGCCCGAGAGGCCGGATCTATCTGATCAAGGACATGCTCGAGAATGATCGACCTGCCGATACCGAGGTCGTCACCCATATCGATCGCTGTCTATCCTGTCTCGCCTGCACGACGACCTGTCCTTCAGGCGTCGATTACATGCATCTGGTCGACCACGCGCGGGTCCATATCGAAAAAACCTACAAGCGCCCGTTCCTCGATCGACTGATCCGCAGTCTGCTGGCCGCTGTCTTGCCTTATCCCGCCCGGTTCCGTGCCGCCCTCAAGCTTGCCCGACTTGGCCGCCCGTTCGCCGGCGCTCTGCAAAAGAGCCCCGCGCTCAAGCCCTTTGCCGCGATGCTCGCCCTTGCACCTAGCGCGATACCCGGACCCTCCAAGCTCGAAACTTCAGGCTTGCATCAGCCAGCCGGCGAGAAACGCGGCCGCGTCGCGATCCTCACGGGTTGCGCGCAGTCCGTGCTCGATCCCGCGATCAACGAAGCCACCATCCGGCTTCTCAATCGCCTCGGCGTTGAGGTCATTGTTCCCCAGGGAGAAGTCTGTTGCGGCTCGCTCGTCCATCACATGGGTCGCGAGCAACAGGCGCTCGATAGCGCCCGCGCCAACGTAGACGTCTGGATGCGCGAGGTGGAGACCGGCGGTCTGGATGCCATCGTGATCACTGCGTCCGGCTGTGGCACCACGATCAAGGACTACGGCCATATGCTGCGGCTCGATCCTGCCTATGCGGAAAAAGCCCGGCGTGTTTCCGAACTGGCGAAAGACATAACCGAGTATCTTGCCTCACTAGATATTCCAGCCGAAATGCCGAAGGGGCTGACGGTCGCCTATCACTCCGCCTGCTCGATGCAGCACGGCCAGAAAATCACGACAGCGCCGAAGCTGTTGCTGAAGACTGCGGGCTTCACCGTGCGCGAGCCCGCGGAAGGCCATCTCTGTTGCGGGTCGGCGGGCACCTACAACATCCTGCAGTCCGATATTTCGGCCGCGTTGAAGGCGCGCAAGGTCAAGAATATCGAGGCGACCAGGCCCGATGTCATTGCGACGGGCAATATCGGCTGCATGACGCAGATCGCAACCGCGACCTCCATCCCCATCCTCCACACCGTTGAGCTTCTCGACTGGGCGCACGGCGGCGACGTACCTGAAAAATTAAGAGATATTGCGCAACGTTAGCGCAGCCGATCACCGGCGATTCAGGAGATGGAAATGCGTCGTACAATCCTTGCGCTGGCGGTCCTGCTCGGCGCTGCCCAGGCTGCTCATGCGGATAGCCGCTTCTTCTGTTCGGCCGACGACAAGGATGTGCGTTTCACGGTCGAAAGCGGCTTCGAGGCCGATGGCGGCCACAAGCTCAACCATTTCCGGGGGGCGATCATGCTGAAGAGCGCCGACGCGCCGCAGTCCCTGAAGAAGATCACGCTTGATTCCGACAGCCTGACCAATCGCTGGTCTCACGCCGGCGAGCTTCGCCTGGAAGTGCTTTACGATGGTGGGGAGAACGCCGGCGAGCAGACGATCAATCTGGTCGTCGCAGCAAGCGAACGCGGCAAGGGCGCTGCCTTCTCGGGCACCTACGAGCTGACCGCGGTTGGTGCGACCAAGCCGCTTTCCGCAAGCGGCAAGGTCAGCTGCGGTTCGAAGTAGGCGGCCGGTCGAAACCCGCCGCCTTGATCTTCTATCAGCCGCCGAAGAGCGTGCGCAGCACGTCGATGCCGCGATCGTCGAAGCTAACTTCGCCCTGCTTGTCGCCGGGGCCGACGACGATCACTTTCGTGCCGACAGGCGCACGATCGTAGAGATGCATGACATCCTGGTTCATCATGCGGATGCAGCCTGAAGACATGTTGAGGCCGATCGACCAGGGCTGGTTTGTGCCGTGGATGCGGAAGATCGTGTCCTGGCCGCCTTTGTAGAGGTACATTGCGCGTGCGCCGAGCGGGTTGTCTTCGCCGCCTTCCTGATAGGCAGGAATGATGTGGCCCTTGGCGGCTTCGCGGCGGCGCATCTCGGCCGGAGGCGTCCAGCCCGGCCATTCCGCCTTGCGGCCGATCTTCACCACGCCCGACCAGCCGAAGCCTTCGCGGCCGACACCAATGCCGTAGCGGGTCGCGCGGTTCTTGCCTTCAACGAGATAGAGAAACTTGTTGTTGGTATCGATGATGATCGTACCGGGAGCTTCGTCTGTCACCAGGCGAACGTGCTGGCGCTTGAACTGCGGCTTGACCGTCTTCGGCATCTGCGCCACGCGGACAACAGGAGCACCCGACTGCAAAGGAGCATTTGGCCGTGCGCTGGCAGTCGTGGACAGGAAAGAGAGCACAAGCCCGGCGGCCGCCAAGGCCGTCGTAATTTTCATCATATGTGATTCCCCTCAAAGCAAAAATCGGACCGAAGCTAGCCGAACTTCGATCCGATTCAAAGTGTTGCGTTTACGAGCCCCTCAATTTGCGCCCGAAGAAGCGTCTATTCTCGGCTAATCTGGCCGGATGTTTGGCCGTTACATGACGATGACACGGGTGCCGACATTTACGCGTCCGTAAAGGTCAGCCACGTCTTCGTTGCGCAGGCGGATACAGCCGGAAGACACGGCGCTGCCGATCGTCCAGGGCGCGTTGGTGCCATGGATGCGGTAGAGCGTCGAGCCGAGATACATCGCACGCGCGCCCAGCGGGTTCTCCGGGCCGCCGTCCATCCGCGCCGGGAGATAGTGGCCCTTGGCGGCTTCGCGGCTGATCATTTCCGATGGCGGCGTCCAGTCCGGCCACTCGGATTTGCGGGTGATCTTGTGCACGCCGGCCCATTCGAAGCCTGGCTTGCCGACGCCAACGCCATAGCGCCGCGCCTTGCCGCCATCCATGACGAGATAGAGGAAGCGGTTGTTGGTATCGATGACGATCGTTCCCGGTCTCTCCTTGGTCTCGTAGTTGACCATCTGCGGCAGATACTGCGGTTCGATCTGATGGCGGATGACAGGAACGCCGGGGTTGATCGCCGAAACCGGCTGGGTCAGCGCCGAGGGTACGCGACGGGTGGCGCGCGGCGCGAAAAGCCCGCGCTGCTGGTAGACGACGGGGCGCTGGTAGACGACCGGGCGTACATTTCGCCCGCCGAGCTGCATGATCCACGGCGCGGCGAGATCCGGGCTCAGCACGACGGGTGGACGAGTGGCATAACGGTCGTCGCCGAGGGCGGACGTGGCGCAAACGCCAAGCAATGCTGCTGCGAGCAGGATGGATTTCATCATCGGACGAACTCTCTACAAAAAGCCGAAAAAGCGCTGGCGGCATGTCCGCCGTCAGCAGCCATGCTGCCACCAGCCCGCAAGCGAAAGGTAAATTCGAACTCATTAAAACGTGGCGGGCAGAATAAACTTTTCGTCAGGGTTATCGTTCGGTTTGGAAACAGGGTTTCTAAGTGGTAAAGCCGGATTCGCAGTCGGAAAGCGAAGCGGAATCATGAGCGAAACAGGCATCATCATCGGTGAGGACGGCAAGGCTCGCTGCCACTGGCACGGCAACCTGCCGGATTATCTGCGCTACCACGACGAGGAGTGGGGTCGTCCTGTCACGAATGACATTCGCCTCTTCGAGAAGATCTGCCTTGAAGGATTTCAGTCGGGGCTTTCGTGGCTGACCATCCTGCGCAAGCGGGAGAATTTCCGGGCTGCCTTCGCCGGCTTCGATTTCGAGAAGGTGGCGCGTTTCGACGATCATGACATCGAGCGCTGCGTCGCCGACGCCGGGATCATCCGCCATCGCGGTAAGATCGTTTCGACCATCAACAATGCCAAGCGCGCGATCGAGCTTCGCGACGAGTTCGGCTCTCTCGCCCATTATTTCTGGAGCTTCGAGCCCGGTCACAACGACCGGCCGAAGGTGGTTGACCGCGCGACGCTCGTGGCGAACCCGACCACGCCGACCTCCGTTCTTATATCCAAGAATTTGAAGAAGCGCGGCTGGACCTTTGTCGGCCCCACCACAGTTTACGCCTTCATGCAGGCTATGGGTCTCGTCAACGATCATCTGGAAGGATGCTTTTGCCGCACCGAAGTAGAGGCGATGCGCGCCGTGTTGGTGCGACCATGAGAAAGGCATTGGCGACAGGTCTCGTCTATGCCCTGCTCGCGCTTTCGGCGCAGGCGCAGTCCCCCGAACTCCAGCCAGGCGAACGCCTCGAGAAGCTGCAGTTCCCAGCGGCTACCATGGAACTCAAGGGGTGGACCAAGTTCGGCAACAGCCGCGTCTACACGCTGCCGGTGAAAGCCGGCCAGCACGTCAAGGTGAGCTTCTCGACGAAGAGCAAGTTCGCGTTCCTGGCGATCTTCGACCTTGCTGCGCCCGACGACGAGGCGATCTTCGGCACGGACGAGGATGGCGAAACCTACAATGTGACCGTCAAGAACAACACGACCTGGCTGCTTCGGCCCTATTATTCCAAGGCATCGCCGCGCCGCGGTCTCGGAGCGCCCTACAGCATCCTCGTCGAGCCGCAGGCATCGGCGCCGCCCTCGCCAACCCCTGCGCCGGCGGATGACGGCAAACCGTCGCCGCTGTTCCCGGCGCGGCAGCCGTAGTCACTCAAGCCCGTCGATCAGCCCGCGCAGTTCGCCGAGATGCGGGATCTTGCGAAAGCGCGGCGCATCCTTCGGCTCGTCGACATGTTCGAGAACCCATGTCAGTTCATGCGGCACGAAGACGCCGTAGCTGCCGGCCGCGATAGCCGGCACGATATCGGACTTCAGCGAATTGCCGACCATCATCGCCCGCTCGGGGCCGCCCCCGATCTTCGAGAAGACGCGGCGATAGGTGACGGCCGTCTTGTCGGAGACGATTTCCACGGCATGAAAGAAATCGCCGAGGCCCGATTGCGCAAGCTTGCGTTCCTGATCGAACAGGTCACCCTTGGTGATCATCACAAGCAGGTAGTTATGGGCAAGCGCTTCCAGCGTTTCCCGCACATGCGGCAGCGTTTCGACCGGATGTGACAGGAGATCGCGGCCGGTATCGAGGATCTGGGCGATGATATCACCGGGGACCTTGCCCTCGGTGATCTCGATGGCCGTCTCGATCATCGAGAGGGTAAAGCCCTTGATGCCGAAGCCGTAGTGACGGAGATTCCGCTTCTCGGCTTCCAGCAGTCGTTCGGAAATCTTCGGGCCATCGGCAAACTCTGCCAGCAGTTCGGTGAAGTGCGTTTCGGTCAGGCGATAATATTGCTCGTTCTGCCAGAGCGTGTCGTCGGCGTCGAAGCCGATCGTTGTCAATGTGCGTGTCGTCATGGGCGCACCGTAAGGTTTCCGGAAAAAAGTTAATAGCGGGATCGCCGAGAAACAAGAGAAAGGATCACATGTCGAAAGATGGTGCGAGCCGTTGAAACAGCGCCCGTCCGCCATAAGTTTCAGGCGTCTCATCCTCCGGCATCGGCCATGGCGACCGTCGTAAGCCTATCGCCGCCAATCACCACAGGTCTGATCCGTCGCCGACGCGTTTCGGCGACCTCAAGGGAAAGTGTCCGAACATGCGCTACAATCAGCTTGGAAATACCGGCCTCTTCGTCTCGGAAATCTGCCTCGGCACCATGACGTGGGGAGCGATCGCCGATGTCGATCAGAAAGCCGCGGACCGGATCGTCGAGCGATCCCTGGCATCTGGCGTCAACTTCATCGATACGGCCGACGTCTACTCGTTCGGCGAGTCCGAAAAGCTGCTCGGGCAATCCCTGAAGAACCTCGGCGTGCCGCGCAAGGATGTCGTCATCGCCACCAAGGTTTATGGCGTCATGGGCGACAAGCCCAACGATCGCGGCGCTTCCCGCGGCCATATCATGGATTCGGTCGAGGCCAGTCTGGAGCGTTTGCAGACAGATCACATCGATCTCTACCAGATCCACGCGACCGATACCGTGACCCCGATCGACGAGACCCTTCGCGCCTTTGACGATCTCGTGTCGCGTGGGCTGGTTCGCTACATCGGCGTATCGAACTGGCAGGCCTGGCGCATCGCCAAGGCGCTCGGAGTTTCGGAGCGCCGCGGCTTTGCCCGGTTCGAAACCGTCCAGGCTTACTACTCGATCGCCGGCCGCGATCTGGAGCGCGATATCGTGCCGATGATGCAGGAAGAAAAGCTTGGCCTGATGGTCTGGTCGCCGCTTGCAGGCGGGTTGCTGTCGGGGAAATACGGACCGGGAGCGCCGGGAAACGGCGAGGGGCGCCGCGCCAGTTTCGACTTTCCGCCGGTGGACAAGGATCGCGCCTGGGCGTGCGTCGCGGTCATGCGCGAGATCGCGAAGAAGCACGATAGCAGCGTTGCGACGGTCGCTCTCGCCTACATTCTCGCCAAGCCCTTCGTCACCACTGTCATCATCGGCGCCAAGCGTGTCGAACAACTCGATCAGAACCTGGCCGCCGTTGGCCTGAAGCTGGACGGTGATGATCTGGAGAAGCTCGATGCCGTCAGTGCGCTCGCACCCGAATATCCGGGATGGATGCTGGCACGTCAGGGAGCGGGCCGCCGGCCGCAACCGTTCGAACCCAAGGCTTGATGGACGGACGCCGGCGCTCGGAAAGGGCGCCGGCGTCACGATCTTACTTTGCGTGCTTCTTCAGCCAAGCCTGCATCTCGGCGATTTCGGCCTCCTGTGCCTTGATGACACCTTCTGCGAGCTTTCGGATTTCGGGATCTTTCCCGTATTTGAGTTCAACCTTGGCCATATCGATCGCGCCCTGATGGTGGGGGATCATGCCGCGCACAAAGTCGACATCCGCGTTTCCGCTATAATCGACCATCATGTCCTTGTGCATCTTGTCGTTGGCGGCGGCAAAGGCGTGGCTCGACGGGCTGTGGTCGCCCATCGGCTTGCTCATGTCCATCTGCATGTCCTCTGCGGATGCCGGAATGGCGATGAAGGCAAGGCTTGCGGCCAGGGCAAATAGTCTCGGTGACATGGATATTCTTCCTCTGTCTGGCAATGGAATTCGAAACGCGGCGCGAGGCCGCGAATGTGGTCGAAAATCGGATTGTCAGGCGGTTCGGGGAGGCGGTGCCAGCGGTGCCGGTCGTGCACCCGGAAAGGAGCGCTCTATCGCCGGGGATGGGTAGGAGAATACTTGCTTGCCGTCCGTGCCAACAGCAACGTCAGGCGGCACGACGAGGCAGGCGGAACAGAACGGCATATGTGCCATGCCCCCGACCGGGCAAGGATCGCTCGCCGGCGAGTTGGCCGTTACCGTGCCGTCCATCTCCATGCCGGCCATGTGATGGTGTTGCCCGCTTGCCGTCATATCTGGACTGGCGGCTTGGTGCATCGACGCACACATCGGACATCCGGCCCACGCGGACATCGTCCCGTAGGCGAGCCAGGCAAAGATCATTGTCACGATGGCCAGCAAGCGCATGCGGCGAAGATAGGCAAACGTGTCGCCGCTGCCAAGATGGCCCGTGCTTTATCGAAGCTTGGCGGCCTTGCGCAGTGCCTCGTTGATCCGGCCCTGCCAACCCTTTCCGGTCGCCTTGAAAGCGTCGATCACGTCAGGATCGAGCCGCAGCGAAATCTGCCGCTTCGGTTGCTCCACCGCCGGGCGACCGCGCGAACGCCGGATGCTCTCGGCAAGTTCGGGGAAAACCTCGGCAAACGGCCGGGCGTTCTTGAAGTCTTCTTCGGTCCATTCGGGACTGTCGGAAACGTCGTCCCAATCTTCCTTGGAATAGCCGCGCCCTTCCTTGAACTCGATCTGCAGTTCAGTCTTCTTCGCTGTCATCGAGCAGTCTCCTTTCGCTCTTGCGCGCAGGGCGCATGGAGACAATGGAAATCCCTTGCGAACCCAGCACCGCAAAGATCACCGCAATCGAGCCATCGGCAAAACGACCGATCGCCATCAATCGTCCGCGCTTGGCTGGCTGCAATATGGCCCCAAGAAAAAACACCTCGTCGAGATCGGCGAAGTCAAGGCCGTGCTTGTCGAGGTTGGCCAGCCGTTTCGGCTCATCCCAAACGATCTTCATCGATACGATATCGCAAAATAAAAGTGATACAATAAATCTTTGATTGCATCACGATATCTTGCAATTCAATAGGCCGCAATCACCTGGTGGATGACTTGGTAATCCGGGCTTTCCTCGCCTGTTGGCACCACCGGCCACGTCCAGCTCGCCCGCGCGTCGGCCACCTCGACCCCATGCATGAGATCGGCCTCCTCGTGGGTTTTGCCGTTGCGGTCGATCACCGCGTACGAGACGTCGGTAACGAGGCAGCTTTTGAATGGCATACGCGACAGGCCGGACAAATGCGCAGCGATCAGCTGTTCCACTGTATCATCAGGCATCCGCGCCCGCTCGGCCTCGAACCGCCGCTGAACGCCGCGTCCGATCTGCGAGAGGAGATTGGCCGAAATCACGAAATCGAGGTAGGGCACGTTGCGCAGAAAGCCGAGCGGCTCCGGCACCTTTCCGGCGGCAAGCTCATCGTAGCCGGAGAGATCGCGTTCGATCAGCCGGACATTGCGGTAGGTCTTGCGCCGCATCTTCAGTCGCACCGTCGCGATATGCACGAGATCGATCAGCACCACGGTATCGAAGGCGGCGGCCAATTCGCGGATCGGCACGTCGCGCAGCAGCCCGGAGCCCAGCACCACGGCCGTCCGCCGCTGCTTGCAATCAGCCATCGCCGAAAGGATCGCCCGTCTGCTGTTGGCCTCGTGCTCCGCCCACGCCTTGCTGCAGCGGCCCGCACGGGACCAGAGATTGACGGAATAGCGGACGAATGGCCGATGCGATGTCTGCGTCATGGGCAGGGTCGCTGCATAAAGAAGCGCTTCTGCGATCATTCTATGGTTCTCTCGTTCGCCGTTTACACTCGTTCAATCGATTCTGTGTTCCTGATCAAGGCCCTTCACCCTTGCCGCATCCGGCCCTTTCCGCTAGGAAACCGCCACTGTCACAGTGAGCGGAAGACGTTGGAAATGAACGACATCAAGAAGAAACCACAAAAGCTCAAGGCCAGACTCCCACGCGGCTTCGTCGATCGTTCGGCAGCCGATATTCGCGCCGTCAATGAAATGACCGCGAAGATCCGGGAAGTCTACGAGCATTATGGTTTCGATCCTGTCGAAACCCCGCTCTTCGAATATACCGATGCGCTCGGCAAGTTCTTGCCGGATGCGGACCGGCCGAACGAAGGCGTCTTTTCGCTGCAGGACGACGACGAGCAATGGATGTCGCTCCGCTATGATCTGACGGCGCCGCTCGCCCGCCATGTCGCCGAGAACTTCAACGACATCCAGCTGCCCTACCGCACCTATCGCGCCGGCTATGTTTTCCGCAACGAAAAGCCGGGCCCGGGCCGTTTCCGCCAGTTCATGCAGTTCGACGCCGATACCGTCGGTGCGCCCGGCGTGCAGGCCGATGCCGAGATGTGCATGATGATGTCCGATACGCTGGAAGCGCTCGGCATCAAGCGCGGCGACTACGTCATCCGCGTCAACAACCGCAAGGTTCTCGATGGCGTTCTGGAAGCGATCGGCCTCGGCGGCGACGACAAGGCTGCTCAGCGTCTCAACGTGCTGCGCGCCATCGACAAGCTCGACAAGTTCGGCCCGGAGGGCGTGGCCCTCTTGCTCGGCCCCGGCCGCAAGGATGAATCAGGCGATTTCACCAAGGGCGCCGGCCTCGACCAGAGCCAGATCGACAAGGTCCTCTTCTTCGTCGGTATCAAGGATTACGCGGAGAGCGCCGCCCAGCTGGCGGAACTCGTCGCCGGCACCTCCAAGGGCGCCGAGGGTGTCGAGGAGCTGAACTTCATCGGCGCATTGGTCACAAGCGCGGGCTACCGGTCTGACCGCATCAAGATCGATCCGTCGGTCGTGCGCGGCCTCGAATATTACACCGGCCCGGTCTACGAAGCCGAGCTTCTGTTCGACGTGACCAACGAAAAGGGCGAGAAGGTCGTCTTCGGCTCTGTCGGTGGCGGCGGTCGCTATGATGGCCTCGTCTCCCGCTTCATGGGCCAGCCCGTTCCGGCCACCGGCTTTTCCATCGGCGTCTCCCGTTTGATGACGGCGCTGAAGAACCTCGGCAAGCTCGGTCAGGCCGAGGTCATCGAGCCAGTCCTGATCACTGTCATGGACGGCGACGTCGAGGCGATGGGCCGTTATCAGCGCCTGACGCAGGAGTTGCGCGCCGCCGGCATTCGCGCCGAGATGTTCCAGGGCAACTGGAAGAAGTTCGGCAACCAGCTGAAGTATGCTGACCGTCGCGGCTGCCCTGTTGCGATCATCCAGGGCGGCGACGAGCGTGCCGAGGGCGTCGTGCAGATCAAGGACCTGATCGAGGGCAAGCGCCTGTCGGGTGAGATCGAGGACAACGCAAGCTGGCGTGAGGCGCGGGTTGCCCAGGAGACGGTTCCGGAAGGCGATCTCGTTTCCAAGGTCAGGGAAATTCTCGCGGCGCAGGCTGAAGACCGCAAGCGAGCGTCGAATGTTTGAGCGGGGCGCACCCCCCTCTGTCCTGCCGGACATCTCCCCCTCAAGGGGGGAGATCGAATCGTGGCTGGGTTTACGCCAAACAATCGATGTAGAGCGGGCGGATGAGCCCAGCCAATCTCCCTCCTTGAGGGGGAGATGTCCGGCAGGACAGAGGGGGTATCCCCGGAGACACTGAGCCCATGCCCCTGATCGACCTTCCTCACTTCTCCGCCGACCTGCTGGCCGAATTCGCGGGCCGCAAGGCAGAGCGCGTCGACACGCCGATCATCCAGCCGGCCGAGCCGTTTCTGGATATCGCCGGCGAGGATCTCCGTCGCCGGATCTTCATGACCGAGAACGAAACCGGTGCAAGCCTGTGCCTGCGGCCGGAGTTCACGATTCCGGTCTGTCTGCGCCACATCGAAAGCGCCACCGGCACCCCGAAGCGGTATTCCTATCTCGGCGAAGTCTTCCGGCAGCGGCGCGAGGGCGGAAGCGAGTTCTATCAGGCCGGTATCGAAGATCTCGGCGACATCAACATTTCGGCGGCCGATGCCCGCATCATTGGTGATGCGGTCGGTATCCTGTCCCGGCTTCTGCCCGGCCGGCAGCTCGCGGTAACGCTGGGTGATCAGGCCGTCTTCGAAGCGGTTGTGCAGGCTCTTGGTCTTCCGCTCGGATGGCAAAAGCGCCTCACCCACGCCTTCGGCAACATGGCGCAGCTCGAGGCCCTGCTTGGGCGTCTCGTCAGCCCGCAATTCGTAACCGGTCTCGATGATCAGGTCGCCAGCCTTTTGAACTCGGGCGACGAAGACGCGCTAGTGAGGCACATCGACGAGACCATGCAGGCCACCGGCTATTCGACCAATGCCAGCCGTTCTCCGGCGGACATTGCGCGGCGCCTGAAGGAAAAGCTCGTACTTTCCGAAATCCGTCTCGATGATGCTGCCTTCGCGGTGCTGCAGGAGTTTCTGTCGCTGCAGGTGCCGCTGACCAATGCATCGGCGGCTCTCGCCGGTTTTGCGGACGCCGCGGGCTTCAAGCTCGGCAACGCGCTCGCACGCTTTGATGGCCGCGTCGCCGCACTGGCAAATGCCGGCGTCGATATCTCCATGGTCGAATATCGCGCCGCCTTCGGGCGTCCGCTCGATTACTACACCGGCCTCGTATTCGAGATCGGCGTCGAGGGTTCCGACTCGGTTCTCGTCGGTGGCGGTCGTTTCGACAAGCTGATGACGTTCCTCGGCGCCAAGGAGCGGATCCCGGCGGTCGGCTTCTCGTTGTGGCTCGATCGTATTGATGCGGCGAGGGCGGCCTGATGACGATTACCATCGCTTTGCCCTCGAAGGGTCGCATGAAGGAAGATGCTTCCGCCATCTTCGAACGCGCCGGAATGAAGATAACGGCGGTCGGCAACGACCGCTCCTATCGCGGTAGGGTCGAAGGCCTTGACGATGTCGAGGTCGCCTTCCTGTCGGCGTCTGAAATCTCCCGCGAGATCGGCAACGGCAGCGTCGATTTCGGCGTCACCGGCGAGGACCTGATCCGCGAAGGCCTGGCGGAAGCCGACAAGCGTGTGGAAGTTTGTGCGCGGTTGGGATTTGGTCATGCCGACGTCGTGGTCGCCGTCCCCGAGATCTGGCTGGATGTCGACACCATGGCCGACCTCGGCGATGTCGCAGCCGATTTCCGCGCCCGCCATGGACGCCGCCTCGCGATTGCGACGAAATACTGGCGGCTGACGCAGCAGTTCTTTTCGAGCCAGCACGGGATCCAGCTCTATCGTATCGTCGAGAGCCTAGGCGCCACCGAGGGGGCGCCGGCATCGGGCTCCGCCGACATCATCGTTGATATCACCTCCACCGGCTCGACGTTGCGCGCCAACCATCTGAAGGTTCTGAGCGATGGCGTTATCCTGCGCTCGGAAGCATGCCTGGTGCGCGCCCGCAAGGAAAGCCACGCCGACGAGCCGGCTGTCGCGCGTCTGATCGAAGCGGTTCGCGGCGCGCTCTGATTTCAAGGCATGACCGAATACGAAAAACCCGCCGTCGCGAGACGGCGGGTTTTCGCATGCTTGGGAGGATGCTGTCTGGGTTATGCAGTGACCGGCAGGGCGCCGCGGCGCGCGTCGATCGAGAAGAGACCCGGGCCGAAGGTGGCGAGCAGGATGTAGGCGCCGGCCAGCGTGAAGTTCTTCATCAGCATGATGCCGTTCAGCGCGTTGATCCAGCCGAGAGCGGCATCCGGCCAACCTTCAACGGCAACGGTACCGGAATGGAAGACAGCGCCGGTGAAGATGCAGAAGGCGGCCAGTGCCCAGCCGACGATCTTCGTCTGGAAGCCGACGAGAACGGCAAGGCCGGTAACGAGTTCGAACAGGCCGGCGATGTAGGCGAGAGCGGTCGCGGCCGGCAGGCCGGCGCCGGTGATCATGCCTGCAGTGCCTGCGGGATCGGTCAGCTTGCCAAAGCCAGAATAGATGAAGATGAACGACAGAAGGATGCGTGCGACGAGAATAACGGTGTTCTGAGCAGTCGACATGGAAGTGTCTCCGTTTGAATGAACCGAGACCGCTGTGCCCCGGCACGGTTGTCGATCTCTTGTGAGGCCGTTGTCCTTCATTTTTGCCGTTGTGGAAAGATAGACGCTGGGGACAGTTTGTTCAGCAATAGTGAACGGGCGGGCGATGCGCTCCCCGGTTGCCATTACCCTTTGCGCTCTTCTATGGTCGGCCCGCCCATATGGAGAACTAAAATGGCAGACCTATCCGCATTTCCGATCACCCAGCGCTGGCCGGCTGGCAACCCTGACATCATCCAGCTCTATTCGCTGCCGACGCCGAACGGCGTGAAGATCTCGATCGCCCTTGAAGAGCTCGGTCTGCCTTATGAGCCGCATCTGGTCTCCTTCGGCACTAACGACCAGAAGTCTCCCGAGTTCGTCTCCCTCAATCCCAATGGGCGGATACCGGCCATCATCGATCCCAACGGACCGGACGGAAAGCCGATCGGTATCTTCGAGTCTGGCGCAATTCTTCTCTACCTGGCGGAAAAGACCGGCCATCTCATTCCCGCCGACGCCGTCGGCCGCTATGAGACGATCCAGTGGCTGTTTTTCCAGATGGGCGGTATCGGGCCGATGTTCGGCCAGTTCGGGCATTTTCATAAGTTCGCCGCCGACAAGGTGGCCAACAATTCTTATCCCGTCGAGCGATACCGTGACGAAAGCAAGCGACTTCTGAGCGTCCTTGAAGGGCGTCTGCAGGGGCGCAAGTGGATCATGGGAGATGTCTACACGATCGCCGACATAGCGACGTTTCCATGGGTGCGCGGCGCGGATGTCTTCTACGGCGGTCGCGAGCTGCTGGAATATGCGAAATTCCCTGCCGTCATGGATTGGCTGGAGCGCTGCATTGCGCGACCGGCGAGTGAGAAGGGGCTTAACATCCCCGCAAGGCCGGCCTGATCGCAACTGCGCAGGAGCCAGCCGGTGCTGGCTCCCCGCAAGGCTTACTGACGACGCGCGGTCACGCCGGACGCGCTGCTCTTGAAGCGCGGAAAGATGAATACACCGAGGATGCTGCCACCGACCCCATCTTCATAGCCGTTCGACTCTCCCATGCAGAAGAGCGGCTGCCGATGGCCGTTTGCGGCAATGATGGTCGTCGAGAAGCAGAAGGACGACGAAGAGAGCGTCGAGGCCTGCTCGAAGATATCGAGGATGTGGCCGTGGTCCTTCCGGTCATAGCAGCGCAGCAGGCTCAGCAGCCCGCATTCGACACCGGTGAGACCATGCAGCATGGCGCTGCGTTCCCTGAGGCGGATTGTGCCGCTTGAGAAATCCCCGGTCCAGGTTTCGGCGACAGAGAATTGCGCCAGCATTTCCGGATTATTGTCGTTGAGGTCGAGCGATCCCGGCATTAGCGGTGCCGAAATGTCGGTCTTGGCGATTTTAAACAAAATGTTCCCCATGTTGGCCACAGCGTTCCCCTGCTGCGGTCCCGGCAAACAGAACAGGTTCAAGCTGCACCGAGCATCATGCTGGGGCGGCCGGGGAAAAGGGGTTGCGGACAAAAACGGCGTTACGCCTGTCCACTTTCACCGGCGAATAAATACAACCTATAGTAATTGATTCAAGGAGCTTTTTGCTCCCGCTCATCGCCGTCTCCTTTCAGCCGGGATAGCCTGAAAACAGGCAAACTCGGCAGTAGCCACGGTGGCGATTGCTGGGCGAATTTATAGGGCCTTTTTTCAAAACGGCAATCGTCTTTTCACACGCCTGCGTTTCGGGAACCTAGATCGCAATTGAGCGGAAAACACCAAAATCCCGCACGGTTTCGGCTAAATAATCATAAAATGATGGACCGGAAACGGTTTTAGGCGTGTTTGAATGTGAAAATTGCTCACAAAGTGTGGTGGGAGATGATTTCAATCGAAATCAAAAAATCGGCAGTGCGGCAAGCTCCAGGAAAGGTCCGGCGCGCTGGGCGTGACTGCTTAAACGTTTAACAGCACGCAATTGATTAGGGAGCAAACGAATCACATGAAAATGAAAAGGGCGACCCGAGAGCCGCCCTTCCGTAACCTGAACCGGATGGCTCAGACATGAGACCCGAAGGTCTTACATCATGTCCATGCCGCCCATGCCGCCCATGCCGCCAGGCATGCCGGCCGGTGCGTCCTTCTTCGGCAGCTCGGCGATCATGGCTTCCGTCGTGATCAGCAGCGAAGCAACCGAAGCTGCGTTCTGCAGAGCCGTACGAACGACCTTGACCGGGTCGACGATGCCCATGGCGATCATGTCGCCATATTCAGACGTCTGAGCGTTGTAGCCGAAGTTGTCTTCGTTCTTGTCGAGAACCTTGCCGACAACGATCGAAGCTTCGTCACCAGCGTTTTCTGCGATCTGGCGAACCAGAGCCTGCAGAGCGCGGCGGATGATGTTGATGCCAGCTTCCTGGTCGTCGTTCTCACCCTTGGCGGCGATCTTCGTGGAGGAGCGCAGCAGAGCGATACCACCGCCCGGTACGATACCTTCCTGAACAGCAGCGCGCGTCGCGTTGAGAGCGTCGTCGATGCGGTCCTTCTTTTCCTTGACTTCGATTTCCGTGGAGCCGCCAACGCGGATGACGGCAACGCCGCCAGCGAGCTTGGCAAGGCGTTCCTGCAGCTTTTCGCGGTCATAGTCCGAAGAGGTTTCTTCGATCTGAGCCTTGATCTGCGCAACGCGGCCTTCGATGTCGGACTTGGCGCCAGCGCCGTCGACGATCGTGGTGTTTTCCTTGGAGATCGAAACCTTCTTGGAACGGCCGAGCATGTCGAGCGTAACGGATTCGAGCTTGATGCCGAGGTCTTCGGAGATGACGGTGCCGCCCGTGAGGATGGCGATGTCTTCCAGCATGGCCTTGCGGCGGTCGCCGAAGCCAGGAGCCTTGACGGCAGCGATCTTCAGGCCGCCGCGCAGCTTGTTGACGACGAGCGTAGCAAGAGCTTCGCCTTCAACGTCTTCAGCGATGATGAGGAGCGGCTTGCCGGTCTGAACGACAGCTTCGAGAACCGGGAGCATAGCCTGGAGGTTCGAGAGCTTCTTCTCGTGGAGGAGAATGAAAGCGTCTTCGAGGTCAGCAACCATCTTTTCCGGGTTGGTGACGAAGTACGGGCTGAGGTAGCCGCGGTCGAACTGCATGCCTTCGACGACTTCGAGTTCGGTTTCAGCGGTCTTGGCTTCTTCGACGGTGATAACACCTTCGTTGCCAACCTTCTGCATGGCTTCAGCAATGTCGAGGCCGACCTGCTTGTCGCCGTTTGCGGAGATCGTGCCGACCTGAGCAACTTCAGCCGAGGTGGAGATCTTCTTTGCCTTGGCCTGCAGGTCCTTGACGACTTCTGCAACAGCGAGGTCGATACCGCGCTTCAGGTCCATCGGGTTCATCCCGGCAGCAACTGCCTTGGCGCCTTCGCGAACGATAGCGCGGGCCAGAACGGTTGCCGTCGTGGTGCCGTCGCCGGCGATGTCGTTGGTCTTCGAAGCAACTTCGCGGACCATCTGGGCGCCCATGTTTTCGAACTTGTCTTCGAGTTCGATTTCCTTGGCGACCGATACACCGTCCTTGGTGATGCGCGGAGCGCCGAAGGACTTGTCGATAACGACGTTACGGCCCTTCGGGCCGAGGGTGACCTGCACTGCGTCAGCGAGGATGTCGACGCCGCGCAGCATCTTTTCGCGCGCAGAGCGGCCGAACTTTACTTCTTTAGCTGCCATTTTGGTTACTCCTGAATAGGGGTGTCAGCGATAAACGGGTCGGGATAACCGGCAGATCAGCCGATGATGCCCATGATGTCGGCTTCCTTCATGATCAGAAGGTCTTCGCCGTTGATCTTGACTTCGGTGCCGGACCACTTGCCGAACAGAACGCGATCACCAGCCTTGACGTCGAGAGCGACGACCTTGCCGGATTCATCACGAGCGCCGGAACCGACGGCGACGATTTCGCCTTCCTGCGGCTTTTCCTTGGCGGTGTCAGGAATGATGATGCCGCCCTTGGTCTTTTCTTCGGACTCAACGCGGCGAACGACGACGCGATCGTGAAGGGGGCGGAAGTTGGTGCTTGCCATTGTCTAATCCCTCGATCAAATGACATCTGCGAGCCGTGATGACCCGCGCGGATGGGTGTTAGCACTCGTGCTTGATGAGTGCTAGCGGCGTGCATTTAGGAGTGGCCCGGCGGGGAGTCAAGAACGACCGCAATTTTTCTTCGCCGCGCTCGGCAATAGGCTTAACAGCATATCCTTGTCGGAAGTGAGACAGCCGCGCCTGTCGTGAATCTTTCCAGCATCCGCCCTCGATTGCCGGAGGATTGTCGTGCCCCTTGGCCGATGCTATCGAACGTCCGTAGCGGGGCAGGGGAATGACATCGGTGAACACGGCGATTGCGACAGACGAAATCGTGGCGGCGCCGCCTCTTGGCCAGGCCGTTCGCGTTTGGGCGCGCATCGGTTGCCTGAGCTTCGGAGGTCCAGCCGGCCAGATCGCGCTGATGCACAAGGTCGTGGTCGAGGAAAAGCGGTGGATATCCGAGGAACGCTTTCTGCACGCCTTGAGCTATTGCATGCTGCTGCCCGGCCCGGAAGCGCAGCAGCTCGCAACCTATATCGGCTGGCTCATGCACGGCGTTCGCGGCGGCCTGCTTGCCGGTCTGCTTTTCATACTTCCCGGTTTCGCCGTCATTCTTCTCTTGTCGGGACTGTATGCCGAGTTTCATGAGACCGGATGGCTGACAGCAGTGTTCTTCGGCCTGAAGGCGGCGGTCCTCGCCATCGTGATCGAAGCGCTCTTGAGGCTGGGTGGCCGGGCGCTCAAGAACCGTTTTCATCATATCGTGGCGGCCGCGTCGTTCCTCGGGCTTTTCCTGCTAAACCTCCCGTTTCCGCTGGTGGTCGTGCTGGCAGGCGCCGCAGGCTTTGGTCTGGCTCGTTATCGTGCCCGACAAGAGGCCGAGCCGAAAGCCGGGCCGCGCTCGCTGCCAACGCGTCCGACGACGAGATCGATCGCGCGTCCTCTTCTAGTGCTAGTGGGCTGGGTTCTGATCTGGCAATCGCCGCTTTTGATCGTGCGTGCGCTTGACGCCCCGACGGATCTGCTCGCCGAAGCCTTGAGTGGTGAGGCCAACGTGTTCGGTGCCGTCTTCATCTTCTTTTCGAAGATGGCCGTCATCACCTTCGGCGGAGCCTATGCCGTGCTTACCTATGTGGCGCAGATTGCCGTCGGCCACTATGCCTGGCTGAAACCCGGCGAGATGCTGGATGGTCTGGCGCTGGCGGAAACCACGCCGGGGCCGCTTGTCCTCGTTCTCTGTTTCGTCGGTTTTCTCGCCGGCTACCGCAATCCTGTCGCGATGGTGCCGCTTGCGGGCGGCGTCTTCGGCGCCTTCCTTGCCGCCTGGGCAACATTCGTCCCGAGCTTCGTCTGGATTTTCGCAGGCGCACCTTTCATTGAAAGACTGCGCAGCAACGCGATGGTTTCGGCCGCCTTGTCGGCCATCACCGCCGCCATCGTCGGCGTCATTCTCAATCTCGCCGTCTGGTTCGGTCTGCATGTCCTCTTCGCGGAGGTGGGGCGCGTCGCGATCTTGTCGACAGGCGTCGGGTTGCCTCTGATAAGCCTTGCATGGCCGGAATGGCGCAGCATCGACATCGGTGCGGTCGCGCTTTTCGTCGCCGCCGCGATTATGCTCTTCCGCTTCAAGGCTGGCGTGGTCAAGATCCTGGGTGTATCGGCCCTGGCCGGTCTCGCGATCAAGCTCGGCGAAGCATTCCTTTGAGTTTCCCGCTGGCATTTTGGTTCGATAGCCCGGAAAAATGCCTTGCCTTCCCGCCATGCCTTTGCGATGTCACGCCCTGACTGAACGAGGATCGGAAAATCGGAATGGCCAAGCGGATCGAAACCTTTGCAGAAATCGCCAGTCAGTACGACGCTGTCTTCTGTGATGTCTGGGGCGTTCTCCATAATGGCGTCGATCCCTTTCCAAAGGCCGGCGCCGCACTTGCGGCAGCGCGGGAACAAGGCCTCACCGTCGTCCTCATCACAAATTCGCCGCGCATCGCCCCGCAGGTCGTGGCACAACTGCGCCAGATCGGCGTGCCCGACGAAGCCTATGACCAGATCGTCACCTCGGGTGACGTGACGCGCGGCCTGATCGCGCAGGGCCCGAAGAAAGTATTTCTGCTTGGCCCCGAGCGCGACGTTGCCCTCATAGAGGGCCTCGGCGTCGAGCGTGTCGATGCCAAGGAGGCGACATCGGTCGTCTGCTCCGGCTTCTTCGACGACGAAACGGAGACGCCGGAAGACTACACGGATATGCTCAAGGAGTTTCAGGCGCGCAACGTGCCGATGATCTGCGCCAATCCCGATCTGGTCGTCGAGCGCGGCCACAAGATCATCCCGTGCGCAGGCGCCATGGCGGCCTACTACAATCAGCTCGGCGGCGAGACCCGCATTGCCGGCAAGCCGCATAGCCCGATCTATGACGCCGTTTTGTCGGTGGCCCGCGAGGTTCGCGGCGATGTCCCGCTTGGCCGTATCCTTGCGATCGGCGACGGAATGCCGACCGATGTGCGCGGCGCGCTCGATTATGGTCTCGATCTGCTCTATATCAGCGGCGGCATCCACGCTAAGGAATACACGCTCAACGGCGAGACGGACGAGGCCATTCTGACGGCCTATCTGGAACGCGAGCGTGCCACCCCGAAGTGGTGGATGCCGCGTCTCGCATAAGCCTACCGCCCGAGAAAAGTCCTGCCCGATGACCGTTTTCCACCGCAATGAAACCCGTGAACCCCTGCCGGCCCACCTGAGGGGCGGAGTGGTCGCCGTTGGCAATTTCGACGGCGTTCATCGCGGCCATCAATCGGTTCTTGAACGTGCGCTGCAGATTGCCGAACGCCGTGGCATCCCGGCTCTGGTGCTGACCTTCGAACCGCACCCGCGCGCCGTTTTCAAGCCCGATGCGCCGGTTTTCCGGATCACGCCGGCGCCGCTGCGTGCCCGTATCCTCGAGGCCCTGGCTTCAAGGCGGTTGTCGAATATCCGTTCGACCGTGCTTTCGCCCAGAGGACGCCTGAGGATTTCGTCCACACGGTCCTGAAGGACTGGCTGGGCGCTTCCGAGGTCGTTACCGGCTTCGACTTTCATTTCGGCCACAATCGCGAGGGCGGCCCGGCCTTCCTGATGGATGCCGGCCAGAAATACGGCTTCGGCGTAACATTGGTCGATGCTTTTCGTGACGAGAATGCCGATGTCGTCTCCTCCAGCAACATTCGCGAGCTGCTGAAGGGCGGCGACGTCAGCGCAGCGGCAGGAATGCTCGGCTATCACTATACCGTGGAAGCGGAAGTCATCGGTGGCGAGAAGCTTGGCCGGCAGCTCGGGTTCCCGACGGCGAACATGCGACTTCTACCCGAAGCCGCCCTGAAGGCCGGTATCTACGCCGTCAAGTTCCGCCTGGCAGACGGCACGGTTCATGATGGTGTCGCAAGCTACGGTCGCCGCCCGACGGTCACCGACAATGGTGCCCCCTTGCTCGAGACCTACGTCTTCGATTTCAGCGGCGATCTCTACGGGCAGATCTGTTCGGTCTCCTTCTTCGGTTATCTGCGCCCCGAACTGAAGTTCGATGGCCTCGACCCGCTCGTCGAGCAGATGAACCGCGACAAGGAAGAGGCGCGCGCTCTCCTTGCAGGCGTCCAGCCGCTCAGCGAACTCGATCGCAAGATCTGCTTCGCCTGACGTTCCAGTCGCCTTCGAAAATTGTGGCTCTTTCGGGGCAGCCGCGCTTGCCGTGCGCGCTTGCGGGGATATCTCATCTATTTGATAAGACGCGGATTCGCTGCGCCCCAGCACCGAAAGGCAATCATCACATGGATAAGAGGTTTGGAACGGCGGCCTGCTGGCTGCTCATCATTCCCTATATCGGGCTCCTATGGGTTCCCTTCTATAATTTTCACGATCCGGTCCTGCTCGGGTTCCCTTTTTTCTACTGGTATCAGCTGGCCTGGGTGCCGATCACCGCCGTCCTGACCTGGATTGCCTACCGGAGCATGCGCGATGACGACTGAACTCGACGCCACCGCGCTTTCCGTCTTCATCTTCTTCTTCGTGCTCGTCACGGTCATGGGCTTCGTTGCTTCCCGCTGGCGCAAGCCCGAAACGCTCGCCCACATCGATGAATGGGCCTCGGCGGCCGCAGCTTCGGCACCTGGATTACCTGGTTCCTGGTCGGCGGCGACTTCTACACCGCCTACACGGTCATCGCCGTTCCGGCCCTCGTCTACACCGTCGGCGCCTACGGCTTCTTTGCCCTGCCATACACGATCGTGGTCTATCCCTTCGTTTTCATGGTCATGCCCGTGCTGTGGAAGCGGGCGAGGGACTTCGGCTACGTGACGGCGGGCGACGTCGTCCACGGCCAGTATGGGTCGCGCGGGCTGGAGCTTGCCGTCGCGGCGACCGGCGTGATCGCGACGATGCCCTATATCGCGCTTCAGCTCGTCGGCATGACGGCGGCGCTGAAGGCATTGGGCCTTCACGGTGAAATACCCCTGGCGATCGCCTTCATCGTTCTGGCGCTCTATACCTATTCGGCGGGCCTGCGCGCGCCGGCGCTGATCGCCTTCGTCAAGGACATCATGATCTACATCGTCGTGATCGCCGCTGTCGCGCTCATCCCCTCGAAGCTTGGCGGCTATGCCAACGTCTTCGCTTCGGCGGATGCGGCGTTCCAGGCGAAGGGATCGGGAAGCCTGCTGCTCGGTGGCAACCAGTATGTCGCCTACGCCACTCTCGCGCTCGGCTCGGCGCTCGCAGCCTTCATGTATCCGCATACGCTGACCGGTATCTTTGCGTCCAACAGCGGCAACACGATCCGCAAGAACGCCGTTCTCTTGCCGGCCTATACGCTGCTGCTCGGCCTTCTGGCGCTCCTCGGTTACATGGGGCATGCCGCCGGGCTGAAGCTCGATAGCGCCAACGATGTGGTTCCGGCGCTGTTCCAGACGCTGTTCCCGAGTTGGTTTGCGGGCTTTGCCTTCGCGGCGATTGCCATCGGCGCGCTGGTGCCGGCGGCGGTGATGAGCATCGGGGCGGCCAACCTCTTTACCCGCAACTTCTGGAAAGCCTACGTCAACCCCGCGGTCTCCGATGCCGGCGAGGCAAAGGTCGCCAAGGTAACGTCGCTGGTCGTCAAGGTCGGCGCGCTGCTCGTCATCATCTTCCTGCCGACGCAGTTCGCCCTCGATCTTCAATTGCTGGGCGGGGTCTGGATTCTGCAGACGCTTCCCGCGCTCGTGTTCGGCCTTTACACGGGATGGTTCCGCGCCCCGGCCTGCTGGCCGGCTGGTTTGTCGGTTTCTTCGGCGGCACGCTGCTTGTCTGGATCAACGGCCTGAAGCCGCTTCAGCCGATTGCCTTCGGCGAGACCTCGTTCACCGTCTACATCGGCCTGCTGGCACTGGCGGCAAACATCGTCGTCGCCGTCGTCGTCAATGCCGCGACACCGGCAAAGGCGGTCGCACGGGCGTGAGCGTGTTGTGACGTGGGGCCGCGGGTAAAGCCGCGGTCCGCTTATTTTCCGCTCAGCGGAAATCGTGCCGGATCGTCCGACCACGGATCGAATACTGCCGCGCCGGAAAAGCGCGTGTCTTTGACGTTACGCGTGACAAGATAGAGGTCGTGCTCGATGGCCGTGGCCGCCAGCATGGTGTCGATGACGGGCGGCGCATGGCTTGTTGCCAGCTTGACCCGTCCTGAAATCGCGCCCCAACGCCTGACGCAGTTGTCGGTGAGCGAGAGAACTCGGCCTGAAAACCGTTCTTCAAGCGCGTCGCGCGCTGCACCATAGACGTAACGATTGGGGTCGTCGGGCGGGAGGTTCTCGATCCCCTTGTCGTATTCGCCCAGAGTCAGGATGCTGAGAAACATACACGTCTCGTCCTGCGTGGCGGCCCAGTTCTTGACCGATGGCGCGCCGTTTCGATTGATGAGTGCCGCGATGACATTCGTGTCGAGAAGCCAACCGATCACAGCGCCACATCGCGTCCTTCGTCGCGGTCGCGTTCGACTTCCAGTCCGTCAAGCGCTAGTCCCTCCAGGAATTCCACCAGCAGCTGCTTCGGTGCCGTCTGCATCAGGCGGTCCAGCTCTTCGGCGCTGATGACGACAACGCTGTCGCGACCACGAACGGTCACGCGCTGTGGCCCTTCGCTATGCGCCATCCGTACCACCTCGCTGAACCGCGCCTTGGCATCCTCTAGCTTCCAGCGCTGCCCGTTCCGTCGCAGCTTTCGTATATGTTCCGCGCACATGGCTGAACCCCACAACTAGTCAGATGGTCAGATTGTAGCCTATTCTATGACACTTTGCCAACCGGCAAACCGCCTGAACCTGAATCGGATGCGCCGTTACCAGCCAATTCGCCTCTTCCTTTTCCCTCTAAAAGCGCCTATGAACCGGCGCGATGAACAAGTTCCGGCTGGCGATCACGATGCGAATTATCGGCCCGGCCTTCCGCGCGCGCTAAGCGGCCGGAAGGTCCGGGTTTTTGGCGCTTGGACGACGAGCGCCTCCGTCACCAATTTTCAAGCCCGTTGCGCCCGCTTCCGTGGCGCCTAGAGACGATTGCTAGACATGACCGATACAGCCGAAAAGATCGATTACTCGAAGACCCTCTATCTGCCGGAAACCGATTTCCCGATGCGCGCCGGCCTGCCGCAGAAGGAGCCGGAAACCGTTGCCCGCTGGCAGCAGATGGGTCTTTACAAGAAGCTGCGCGCCTCCGCCGCCGGCCGTGAAAAATTCGTCCTGCACGACGGCCCTCCCTATGCCAACGGCAACATCCACATCGGCCACGCGCTGAACAAGATCCTCAAGGACGTCATCAACCGCTCGTTCCAGATGCGCGGCTTCGACGCCAACTATGTTCCCGGCTGGGATTGCCACGGCCTTCCGATCGAATGGAAGATCGAAGAAGAGAACTACCGCGCCAAGGGCAAGGCAAAGCCTGACCTGAAGCAGGCCGACGCGATGATCGAGTTCCGCAAGGAATGCCGCGCCTATGCCGAAAAGTGGATCAAGATCCAGGGCGACGAGTTCAAGCGCCTCGGCATCGAGGGCGATTTCGACAATCCGTACCTGACGATGAACTTCCACGCCGAAAGCCGCATCGCCGGCGAACTCCTGAAGATCGCCATGAGCGGCCAGCTCTATCGCGGCTCCAAGCCGATCATGTGGTCGGTGGTCGAGCGCACGGCGCTGGCGGAAGCCGAAGTCGAGTACCACGACGTCGAGAGCGACATGATCTGGGTGAAGTTCCCGGTCGTGGGTGGCGCCGGCGAGCTTGCCGATGCCCATGTCGTCATCTGGACGACCACGCCGTGGACGATCCCGGGCAACCGCGCCATCGCCTATTCGCCGAAGGTCGCCTACGGCCTCTATGAAATCACGGCCGCCGAAAACGACTTCGGTCCGCAGCCCGGCGAGAAGCTGATCTTCGCCGACGCGCTTGCCGAGGAGTCCGCCAAGAAGGCCAAGCTCACCTTCCAGCGCCTGCGTGGCCTCTCGGCTGATGAGATGGCCGGCATCACCGCCGCCCACCCCCTCAAGGGCCTCGGCGGCGGCTACGAATTCGCTGTTCCGCTGCTCCCTGGCGACCACGTCACCGATGACGCAGGTACCGGCTTCGTCCACACCGCCCCGTCGCACGGCCGCGAAGACTTCGAGGCCTGGATGTCCTCCGCCAAGCAGCTCGAAGCAAAGGGTATCGACACCCGCATCCCGTTCCCGGTCGACGACAGCGGCACCTACACGTCGGACGCCCCCGGCTTCGAAGGCGCCCGCGTCATGGACGACAACGGCAAGAAGGGCGATGCCAACGAGCGCGTCATCAAGACGCTGATCGAGCGCAACGCTCTGTTTGCCCGTGGCCGCCTGAAGCATTCCTATCCGCATTCCTGGCGCTCCAAGAAGCCGATCATCTTCCGCAACACGCCGCAGTGGTTCGTCTACATGGACAAGGACCTGAAGGACGGCACGACGCTGCGCACCCGTGCGCTCAAGGCAATCGACGATACCCGTTTCGTGCCCGCCGCCGGCCAGAACCGCCTGCGCGCCATGATCGAGCAGCGCCCGGACTGGGTGCTTTCGCGTCAAAGAGCATGGGGCGTTCCGATCTGCGTCTTCGCCGATGAGGACGGCAACGTCCTGCAGGATGCCGATGTCAACGCCCGCATCCTCGAGGCCTTCGACGTCGAGGGCGCCGATGCCTGGTTCGCCGAGGGCGCCAAGGATCGCTTCCTCGGCAACGGTCACGACCACGCCAAGTGGACCCAGGTCATGGACATCCTCGATGTCTGGTTCGACAGTGGCTCGACCCATACTTTTACGCTCGAAGACCGCCCGGACTTGAAGTGGCCGGCCGATCTCTATCTCGAAGGCTCCGACCAACATCGCGGCTGGTTCCACTCGTCGCTGCTGGAATCCGCCGCCACCCGTGGCCGCGCGCCTTACAACGCCGTCCTCACCCATGGTTTCACCATGGACGAGAAGGGCGAGAAGATGTCGAAGTCCAAGGGCAACGTCACCTCGCCGCAGGAGATCATGAAGGATGCCGGCGCCGACATCCTGCGCCTCTGGGTCATGACCTCGGACTATGCCGACGACCTGCGCGTCGGCAAGACCATCATCCAGACCAATGTCGATGCCTACCGCAAGCTGCGCAACACCATCCGCTGGATGCTCGGCACGCTGGCACACGACAAGGGCGAGACCTTCGCGGTTTCCGAAATGCCGGAGCTCGAGCAGCTGATGCTGCACCGCCTGGCTGAGCTCGACCAGCTGGTGCGCGAGAACTACGACGCCTTCGACTTCAAGAAGATCGCCCGCGCGCTGATCGACTTCGCCAATGTCGAGCTCTCTGCTTTCTACTTCGACGTCCGCAAGGATGCGCTCTATTGCGACGCTCCGTCGTCGCTGCGCCGCCGCGCCTCGCTGCATGTCATCCGCGCGATCTTCGATTGCATGGTGACCTGGCTGGCGCCGATGCTGCCCTTCACGACGGAAGAAGCCTGGCTGTCGCGCAACCCCGACGCCGTCTCGGTTCACCTCGAGCAGTTCCCGACCATTCCGGCCGACTGGAAGAACGAGGCGCTGGCCGAGAAGTGGAAGAAGATCCGCGCGGTTCGCACGGTCGTGACAGGCGCGCTGGAGATCGAGCGCAAGGACAAGCGCATCGGTTCCTCGCTGGAAGCCGCGCCCGTCGTGCACATCACCGATGCCGAGCTGCTGAAGGCGCTTGAGGGGCAGGATTTCGAGGAAATCTGCATCACTTCGGGCATCACCATCGACGGCTCCGAAGGCCCGGTGGATGCGTTCCGCCTGCCGGAAGTTCCTCTCGTCAGCGTCGAACCGAAGCTTGCGGAAGGTACGAAGTGCGCCCGTTCATGGCGTATCACGACGGACGTCGGGTCCGATCCTGATTACCCCGATGTCTCCGCTCGTGACGCGGCGGCACTTCGCGAACTGGCTGTGCAATAACGAAGAATATTGCCGGGTGAATTGCGCAATTGCTGTTCATCCGGTAAAAGCTGCCTGAAAATGGCCGGATTTTTCCGTCAGGGGACGATTGTCCGGTTTTGGGCGATGATGCACCGGCATGGCTGGAAGGGTTTTCATGTTATCGAAACGTTGGTTCCATTTGGGCGTCTGCCTGACCGTGGCGATGGCAGGCGGCGCGATGATCACTGGCTGCACGAGCGGCCCGCGTTACGGAACCGACAAGACGGCATTCCAGCAGCTGACGGACGACCTCGGTGACTCCGTTTCGCTGACCGGCAAGGATCCCAAGAACAAGGGTGTCCGCTACGCTCCGCGCCCCTCGCTCGTCCTGCCGTCCGATACAGCAAAGGAAACGCTGGTCGAGCCGCAGCAGTCGATCGCCAGCAAGGACAATCCGCAGTGGATCGAGTCGCCTGAAGAGACCCGCGCGCGTCTCGTCAAGGAAGCCGACGACAACAGCGACAATCCGCACTACCGCTCGCCGCTCGCCAGCTCCGCCATCGAAGGTGGTCGCCGCACGACGGAAGAGCAGACCAAGGCCTATCGCGAAGCCCGCGCCATCCAGAAGGGCGCCTATCTCGACCAGCGCCGCTACATTTCCGATCCGCCGACCGAGTATCGCCAGGTGGACGACCCGGCGAAGCTTGATGACGTCGGCGAGCCTGAGCTGAAGAAGCAGAAGAAGCGCAAGAAGGAAGCAGCTGTCGCCGGTAGCGGCAAGCAGTGGTGGAATCTCCTGCAGTAGGGCTGCGGTTTTCCGGCTTTGAGCGGTGTGCCGCGTGGCACCCCCTCTGTCCTGCCGGACATCTCCCCCTCAAGGGGGGAGATCGGCTGGGCGCACGCGCTCGCTCCAACCTCAATTGTTTGGCGTAGACCTCGCCACGAGTCGATCTCCCCCCTTGAGGGGGAGATGCCCGGCAGGGCAGAGGGGGGTATCCCACGGCACACCCTAGCCGTACCCAACCCTCACACTCTCTAATCCCGCTTCCCCTGAAAGAACCCCCGCAGCATCTCCGCCGCCCGCACCTCGTTCAGCCCGGAATAAACCTCTGGCGCATGATGACACGTCGGCTGTCCGTAAAACCGAACGCCGTTGTCCACCCCGCCACCCTTCGGATCTTCCGCGCCGTAGTAGAGGCGCCGGATGCGGGCAAAGGAGATCGCGGCCGCGCACATGGTGCACGGTTCGAGCGTCACGTAGAGATCGGCGCCGGTCAGGCGCTCCTGATCGAGCGCTTCGCAAGCCATGCGGATGGCGAGAACTTCGGCATGCGCCGTGACGTCGTTCAGCTCGCGTGTGCGGTTGCCCGCTCGTGCGATCACCGCCCCGTCGAGCACCAGCACGGCTCCAATCGGGACTTCGCCGCGTTCGCCTGCGGCACGGGCTTCGTCAAGCGCAAGCTCCATAAATTGATTTGTCTTCACGATGCGACAATTTCCACTTAACCGCGGGGGCGCGAACTGATAGACAGGCCCCAAAAGGCAGGCAAACAACAAATGACATTCAAAGACAAGCCAAAACGGCCGGGTGGCAAGCCATCCCCGCGCGATACCGGCGCGAAATCGAGCGGAAAGCCCGCGAAGGCTTTCGCCAAGACGGAAGACGGCGCTGCTGGTGGCGACGACAAGGCGAGCGCATCTCCAAGGTGATGGCGCGCGCTGGCGTCGCCTCCCGCCGTGACATCGAGCGCATGATCATGGAAGGCCGCGTCACGCTGAACGGCAAGCTCCTGGACACGCCCGTAGTCAACGTGACGCTGACCGACAAGATAGAGGTCGATGGCGTCCCGATCCGCGGCATCGAGCGCACCAGGCTCTGGCTCTACCACAAGCCGGCAGGACTGGTGACCACGAACGCGGATCCCGAGGGGCGCCCAACCGTCTTCGACAATCTGCCGGATGACCTGCCCCGGGTGATGTCGATCGGCCGTCTCGACATCAACACCGAAGGTCTGTTGCTGCTGACCAACGATGGCGGCCTCGCCCGCGCGCTGGAACTGCCGACGACGGGCTGGCTGCGCCGCTATCGCGTGCGCGCCCACGGCGATATCGATCAGGACGCGCTGGACAAGCTCAAGGACGGCATCGCCGTTGACGGCGTGCTCTACGGTTCGATTGAAGCCACGCTTGATCGCACCCAGGGCTCGAACGTCTGGCTCACCATGGGCCTGCGCGAAGGCAAGAACCGCGAAATCAAGAACGTGCTCGGCGCACTCGGTCTCGACGTCAATCGCCTGATCCGCATCTCCTACGGTCCCTTCCAGCTCGGCGATCTGCCGGAGCGCGATGTGGTCGAAGTACGTGGCCGCACCCTGCGCGACCAGCTTGGCCCGCGCCTGATCGAAGATGCGAAGGCCAATTTCGACGCGCCCATCTACAATTCGCCGGCCGTTGCCGCCGAAGAAGAAGTCGAAGCAAAGCCGGAACGTCGCGAGCGCCCGCGCAAGCCTGAAGACAAGCGCGAGCGTGCGCTGAGCCGCCTCGATACCAAGCGCGACGATCGCCGCGACAGCGGCCGCGATGCCCGGCGCGACGGTGGCCGCGACGACCGCCGTGATGGTGGCCGCAATGATGACGATCGTCCGAAGCGCCCCGCGCTCGGCAGCCGTCGCAACGCGAATGTGTGGATGGCGCCCGGCGCCCGCCCACTCGGCGAGAAGGCAGCCGCCAAGGCCGAGAAGAACGCCCAGACCGCCCGCCGTCGTGGCGAGGAGCCCCGCTCCGCAAAGCCCGAACGTTCGGGTCATGGCGACGACCGGCCGCGCGTCCAGATCAACCGCGCAAGCGACGACGAGGGCGAATGGATCCGCTCCAGCGAGATCGTCCGCTCACCGAGGGACGACGGCGATGAGGGCTTCGGCCGCAAGCGTTCCTTTGGTGATCGTCCGGCACGCGGCGAACGCTCGTTCGGTGACCGTCCTTTCCGCGGAGACAAACCACAAGGCGATCGTCCTCCGCGCGGCGACCGCCCCCGTGGCGATCGTCGGCCGCGCGAGGACGGCGATGAACGTCCGCGTTCCTTTGGTGACCGTCCGCCACGTGGCGAGCGCTCGTTCGGCGACCGTCCTGCCCGTGGCGACAGGCCGCAAGGTGATCGTCCTCCGCGTGGCGACCGTCCCCGTGGCGATCGCAGACCACGCGAAGAGGGCGACGAACGTCCGCGTTCCTTCGGTGATCGTCCGGCACGCGGCGACCGTTCGTTCGGTGACCGTCCCGCTCGTGGCGATAGACCGCAAGGCGATCGTCCCCGCGGTGACCGTCCGTTCGGCGACAAGCCGCGTGGCGACAGGCGCCCGCGCGCGGAGGGTGATGAGCGCCCGCGTTCGAAGAGCTTCTCGGATGAGGCCCGCTCGGAGCGTCCGGCTGGCAAGTCGTTTGGTGACAAGCCACGCGGCAAGAGCTTCGGCGGCAAACCCGGCGGCGGCAAGAGTTTCTCCGGCAAGCCGAAGGGCGACAGGCCGGGCGGTGGTGGCAAGCCTTCGGGCGGGCCGTCGCGGGTGGACCCAAAGGAAAGGGAATGACACGCGGTGCGGATCGTCGGCGGTGAGTTTCGCGGACGGCCGCTCGCCGTACCAAAATCAAATGACATCCGGCCGACTGCCGACCGGACGCGTGAGAGCCTGTTCAATATTCTGAGCCATGCCTATCCGGAATGCGTCGACGGCACCCGGATACTGGATCTCTTTGCCGGCACCGGCGCCGTCGGCCTTGAAGCTGTCTCACGCGGCTGCCGCCACGCGCTGTTCGTTGAAAACAGTGTCGAGGGCAGGGGCCTGCTCTGGGAAAACATCGATGCGCTCGGCCTGCATGGCCGGACGCGCATCCTCAGGCGCGACGCGACCGACCTCGGCAGCGTCGGCAATCTCGAGCCGTTTCATATCCTCTTCGCAGACCCGCCCTATGGGAAGGGACTGGGAGAGAAGGCGATGGCTGCCGCGGCAAAAGGCGGCTGGCTGGTACCCGGTGCGATTGCAGTGCTCGAAGAGCGCTCCGATGTTGTCGTTTCGGTCGACCCTTCCTATCTGTTCCTGGAAAGCCGCATCTTCGGCGATACACGGGTTCATTTCTACCGCTATCAGCCCCAGTAGCACGGCGGCGCGCAATTGGGGGCAGTGGTGCAGGCAGAAACGTCAATTGTCGAGTTGCCTGCCCCCAAGATGCTTCAAGGTCCGATGGTCCGCGCGTGGCCGTCGCTTTCGGCGGCGGTGGCGCCCGTGGCCTTGCGCACATCCATGTCATCGAGACACTGAACGAACTCGGCATTCGCCCCGTCGCGATCGCGGGCTCCTCGATCGGTGCGATCATGGGTGCGGGCATGGCGGCCGGAATGAGCGGCGCCGACATTCGCGAACATGCGCTCATGACCGTCGGCAACAAGACGGCGGTGGTCAGCCGCCTCTGGGGATTGCGTCCGCAAACGGTGCGTGACGCAGTCGCCAACGGCGTCCGCATCGGCCAGTTCAATCTTGAGCGGATCCTGAAGGCGTTTCTCCCCGCCGATCTGCCGGACCATTTCTCCGATCTTCAGATCCCGATGCGGGTGATCGCGACCGACTATTACGGCCAGAACGAAGTGATCGTCGAGGAAGGGGCTCTCTTTCCGGCGCTCGCCGCATCCTCCGCCATCCCGGCGGTTTTCATGCCCGTTCGCCTTTACGGGCGGGTGATGATCGATGGCGGTATCAGCAATCCGGTTCCCTACGAATGCCTCATGGACAAGGCCGACATCGTGATCGGCATCGATGTCGTGGGTGCGCCTGAGGGAGACGGAACGCATATCCCGAACCGCATGGAGAGCATTTTCGGCTCAGGGCAGCTGATGATGCAGACGGCGATATCGTTGAAGCTCCGGCTCCAGGCGCCGCATATCTTCCTTCGACCCGCCGTCGGCAGAACCGGCGTCATGGATTTCCTCAAGGCCCGCGAAGTTCTGGCGATGTCTGCGGGCGTCAAGGACGAACTGAAGTATGCGCTCGACGGTGCCATCGAGGCGCATCAAAGAGCTTAGTCTACTAAGCGTCGGCCGTCACTTCGGCCGTCCCCGCCAGCGGGTCCGCCGAGAAATCCATTGTCCGTTTCGGCTTGACCAGTGGCTCCGGCTTGACGGGCTCGGAGTAGAGCATGTCGCGACCGGCTTCGAGCCCCTTGGAGACCTGCAGCACCAGCCGTTGTTCGTCACGGCGGCGGATATCCTCTCCGATCTCGTAGGCATCGACCTCGCTGACGCCAAGCGCTTCCAGCGTCCTCCGGCCGAAGAGCAGACCCGATTCCAGGGTTTCGCGCAGTTCGTAGTCGACGTTGCGGTTGCGGAGCGCAATCGAATGAATGCGGTCGTAGGAGCGTACGAAAAGCTTGGCGTGCGGATATTCATCCTGCACCAGTTCGACGATCTTGTCGGTCACCTCGCGTTTCTGGGTGCAGACGACGACGATCTTCGCGTGCTCCACGCCGGCGGCGCGCAGCACATCCTTGCGGGTTCCGTCGCCGAAGTAGATCCGAAAGCCGAAGGACGACGCCTGGCGGATACGATCGGCGGAGGTGTCTATGACCGTCACCGCGCGCCCGCCGGCAAGCAGGATCTGCGCTGAGATCTGGCCGAAACGGGAGAAGCCGATCATCAGAACGTCAGCCCCGGCTCCCTCGAAGTCCTCGTCAAGCTGCTCTTCCTGCTTGTCGCCCGTCAGCAATCGCTTGGAAAGCATCGTTCCGATCGGTGTCAGCGCCATTGACAATGTCACGATGGCGATCAGCAGCGAAGCCGTGCTTGACGGCATCAGGCCGGCCGCGCCGGCAGCCGAGAAAAGCACGAAACCGAACTCGCCTCCCTGCGGTAGCAGAAACGCGATGCGGATGGCGTCGTCGTGGGAGGAGCCTGCGATCCGGCTGATTGCGTAGATGACGAGACCCTTCGCGATCATCACCACAGGGACGGCGATGACGATCAGCAGCGCATTGTCCCACAGCACATCCAGCTGCAGCGACAGGCCGACGGCGATAAAAAAGATAGCGAGCAACACGCCGCGGAAAGGCTCGATGTCGGCTTCCAACTCATGCCGGTAGGAGGACTCGGCAAGCATCACTCCCGAGAGAAAGGCGCCCATTGCCATCGACAGGCCCGCAAGCTGCATCAGGCTTGCCGATCCCATCACGACGAACAGGGCGGCAGCGATCATCGCCTCGCGCGCGCCGGTGCGGGCGATGATCTGAAACAACGGCGTCAGCAGATAACGCCCCATGATGATCATCGCGCCGACAGCGCCGATCGCGATGGCGAAATCGAGAACCGGCGCGCCATGGCCTTTTCCAGTGTCGAGGATGTTGATCAATGCCAGCAGGGGCACGATCGCCAGATCCTGAAAGAGCAGCATCGAGAAGGATCGCTGGCCGTAGCGCGTGTTGACGTCGCCTTCGTCGTCGAGGATCTGCATGGCAAAGGCGGTCGAAGACAGCGCGAGCCCGAACCCGGCAATGATGCCGCCGCGCCAGTCGAGCACGCCCGAAAGCCACGCGACGAGCGACAGCAGGGCGCCGGTCAGCAACACCTGTGCCGTACCAAGCCCGAAGATGTCCCGCCGCATTTGCCACAATCGGCTGGGCTTCAGTTCCAGGCCGATGATGAAGAGCAGGAAGACGACGCCGAGCTCGGCAACGGCAAGGATCTGGTCGCCGTCGGTAAGCCCGTGAAAGATCGGCCCGATCACGACGCCGGCCGCAAGGTAGCCGAGAACGGTGCCCAATCCGAGCCGTTTGAAGATCGGCGCCGAAACGACGGCGCCGCCAAGCAGCAGGATCGTTTCGGAAAAAAGCGCGTTGGGTTCGGACATGATGCGGGCTTCCGTAAGGGCATGTACTGAGGAGGAAAAAAGAATCGGCGCTGTCGGCCTTGATGCTTTTTGTACCGCACAATAAATGGAACGCGAAGGAAAGGCCAAATCATGTCTTCTGAAATCGACTCCTCGACGCTTCTTTCCCGCGCAAGCCAATTGATCGACCTGGCCAGGAAGGCCGGAGCTGATGCCGCCGATGCGGTGGTGGTGCGTTCCCGCTCACAGTCCGTCAGTGTCCGCCTTGGCAAGGTTGAGGGCACCGAGTCCTCCGAAAGCGATGATTTCGCTCTGCGCGTTTTCGTCGGCAAGCGCGTCGCCAGCGTTTCTGCAAATCCGGGCTTCGATCTCGCAGCACTTGCCGAGCGCGCGGTCGCCATGGCCAAGGTTTCGCCGGAAGATCCGTTCGCTTGCCTTGCGGACGAAGACAAGCTCGCGAAATCCTACCCGGACCTGCAGTTGCTCGACACGACGGAGGTTTCCTCCGAACAGCTTCGCGAGGCGGCTCTGGCCGCCGAGGCGGCAGCACTTGCGGTCAACGGCGTCACGAATTCCTCCGGTGCCGGCGCATCGTCGGGAATGGGCGGATTGGTTCTGGTTACGTCGCACGGCTTCGAAGGCAGCTACATGGGGTCGCGCTTTGGTCGCTCCGTCAGCGTCATTGCCGGCGAAGGCACCGGCATGGAGCGCGACTACGATTACGATAGCCGCATCTATTTCGCCGATCTCGATGACCCCTCAGAGATCGGTCGCCGTGCGGGCGAGAGAACGATCAAGCGCATCAATCCGCGCCAGGTTCCGACAGGCAAGGACGTAACCGTTGTCTTCGATCCACGCGTTGCCCGTGGTTTCGTTGGCCATATCGCCGGCGCGATCAACGGCGCCGCCGTCGCGCGCAAAACCAGCTTCCTGCGCGACAAGATGGGCCAGCAGGTCCTGAAGGCGGGACTGTCGATCACCGATGACCCGTTGATCGTCCGCGGTCCGTCGTCTCGCCCGTTTGATGGCGAAGGCATTTCCGGCGAGCGGCTTGTCATGATCGAGGATGGCGTCCTCAAGCACTGGTTCCTCTCGACCTCGACAGGCCGCGAGATCGGCATGGAGACCAATGGCCGCGGCGTTCGCGGTGGAACTTCGGTAACGCCCGCATCGACCAATCTCGCGCTCGAACCCGGCGATATCTCGCCCGAGGATCTGATCCGCAGTGTCGGCAACGGCTTCTATATCACCGAGCTCATCGGCCAGGGCGTCAACATGATCACCGGCGAGTACAGCCGTGGAGCCACCGGCTTCTGGATCGAGAACGGTGAGTTGACCTACCCTGTCTCGGAAGTGACGATCGCATCGAACCTGAAAGACATGTTCATGCGCGTGACGCCCGCAAACGATATCGACCGCAAGTACGGCGTTGCAGCCCCGACGCTCGCGATTGAAGGAATGACGCTGGCCGGGCGCTGACGGATTGGATTGACGGATATGAGCGAAGCGAGTGCAGCCCGCTGGCAGGACGATTTGCATCTGATCGTCGATGCGGCGAAACAGGCTGGCCAGGTTGCTCTTGGTTACTTCAATCAGGCGCCTGAGGTCTGGTGGAAGAACGAGGGCCGCTCGCCCGTCAGTGCGGCGGACTTTGCTGCGAATGAAACGCTGGAAGCCGTTCTGCGGGCCGCCAGGCCTGATTATGGCTGGCTGTCGGAAGAGACTGACGATGACGAGCAGCGCCTGTCGCGTTCGACCCTGTTCATCATCGATCCGATCGACGGCACGCGCGCCTTCATCGGCGGATTGAACCTGTGGTGCGTCAGCGTTGCCGTGGTTCACGATGGCCGACCGGTTGCGGGCGTGCTCTACGCACCTGCGCTTAATGAACTTTACGAAGCAACCGCTTCGAGCGTGGCGCGCAAGAACGGCGAGGTGATCACCGTATCCGCCCCGCAGCAGGGCACTTCGCGTTTCGCCATCGCCGAAGATGTGCTCGCCGGCTTTCCGGATGAGCTCAGAACCCGGATCGAGCGCGTCAAGCATGTGCCGTCCCTGGCATACCGCATCGCCATGGTCGCGGACGGCCGTATCGACGGAACCTTCGTGAAGCGCAACTCCCACGACTGGGACCTGGCGGCAGCCGATCTGATCCTGGAGCGGGCAGGCGGGCGCCTCGTCGATCTCGCCGGCCGTGATGTAATCTACAACAGGCCGCGCGTTAGCCACGACGAACTCTGCGCGGCATCGCACTCCGAATTGAACGATCTGATAACCCGCACTGTGCGTCGATGAGGCAGTTGACGTTTCCGTCAAAATCCCTCAGATGAAACGGCGGAGGAGCAGAAAAGAAAGAGACGAAAATGACGAACTCCAGCGAAAAGAAACAACTTTTGCACCTTGTATTCGGCGGCGAACTGGAAAGTCTTGATGACGTTCAGTTCCGTGACCTCAAGGATCTGGATATCGTCGGTATTTTTCCGGATTATGCCACTGCGTTGACCGCGTGGAAGGGTAAGGCGCAGTCGACTGTCGACAATGCGCACATGCGTTATTTCATTGTACACATGCACCGCCTTTTGGATCCGGAAAACAAGTCCGGCAAATAATTGTGAAGCGCCACGCGCTCCTCTCGGCCGCTCTACCGGCTGCTGACGCATTCTGAACAAAGTGATCGGTCATTTCCGGCCGCAACAAGAATTGGGAATGGGTTAATGACGATCGTAATTGATCGGGGGCAGATCATATGAGCGGCCGTATGGCGCGGCTCGCGCTAGGCGCCTATCAGGCAGCCGGCACGCTGATGACGCCTTTCGTCGGTGGGTATCTGACCTACCGGGCCGCGAAGGGCAAGGAAGATCGCGCGCGCCGGCTGGAACGCTCGGGCTATGCAAGCGCCGACCGGCCTGCCGGCCCGCTGATCTGGTTTCATGCCGCAAGCGTCGGCGAGATGAATGCGGTCATTCCGTTGATCCGCGAGATCCGCCGTCGCGATATTCACGTCATCCTCACGACCGGCACCGTCACCTCGGCAAAGCTCGCTGCAGAGCGCGTCGGCAACGAGGCCATCCATCAATATGTGCCGCTCGATCTGAAGCCCGCCGTCAGCCGTTTTCTAGATTACTGGCAGCCGGACTGCGCCCTGATTGCCGAATCCGAGATCTGGCCGGCAACGATCATGGAGCTCGGCCGGCGCCGCATTCCGCAGATACTGGTCAATGCGCGCATGTCGGATCGCTCCTTCGCGCGCTGGAGCCGTCGTCCTTCGCTGGCTGACGCGCTGTTCGAGAACCTCGCGCTTGTCATCGCCCAGTCTGATGTCGATGCGGAGCGCTTCCGCGATCTCGGCGCGCGCCAGGTCATCATGTCCGGCAATCTGAAGGTCGATACCGACGCTCCTTCCTATGACGCGGCTGTCTTTGCCCGCTACAAGAAGCAGATCGGCGACCGCCGGACCTGGGCGGCGATCTCGACGTTCGACGGCGAGGAAAAAGCCGCCGGCATCGTTCACCGCACCCTCAAGGAGCGGGATGGCCAGCTGACCATCATCGTTCCGCGCCATCCGGACCGGTCGGATGCCATTGAAGCAGAACTCGTAAAGCAGGGCCTGAAGGTCGCGCGCCGCACCCGTGACGACGTTCTCTCGCCCGACGTCGACGTCTTCCTTGGCGACACGATCGGCGAGATGGGGCTTTATCTGCGTTTGACCGAGGTCGCCTTCGTTGGCCGTTCGCTGTTTGCCGAAGGCGGTCAGAACCCGCTTGAGCCGGCGATGCTCGGCTGCGCGGTCCTCTCCGGAAGCAATGTCCAGAATTTCAGGGAGGCCTATCAGAGGCTCGCCCGCCGCGGCAGTGCGCGTATGGTGCGCGACACCGAGATGCTGGCCAAGGGCGTTCACTATTTGCTGACCAACGACGACGCACGACGCAAAATGATCGAGGCCGGCGTTGTTGCCGTGCAAGAAATGCGTGGGGCGCTGACGGCGACGCTGAAGGGCCTTGAACCTTATATCAACCCGTTGACGGTGAAGGCGCGCTTGCTGCCGAAGACGGCCGCGCAGCGCTGAGGGATTCCATGGACGCGATCAAGGGTATCCTGTTCGACAAGGACGGAACGCTTCTGGACTATGATGAAAGCTGGCTGCCGGTAAACCGGGAGCTCGCCCGCATCGCCTCCGACGGCGACGCTGCCCTGGCCGATCGGCTGCTTTCCGCCTGCGGAATGGATCCGGTGACCGGCCATATCGTTCCGGACAGCCTTCTCGCCGCCGGCAACACTCGCCAGATCGCCGAAGGCCTGGTAGCGGCCGGATCGTCGCTCGACGTGTCCGATCTGACTGTTCGCCTCGACGATCTGTTTGCGCACGCCGCCGATTTTTCCGTTCCGGTGACGGACCTGTCGGCCTTCTTTTCTCGCCTGCATGCACGCGGATTCCGTCTTGGCGTCGCCTCCAGTGACAACGAGCGATCCATCCGCCAGACGGCCGCGCGTTTCGGCTTCACCCAGTACGTGGATTACATCGCCGGATACGACAGCGGCTTCGGGTCGAAGCCCGAGGCCGGCATGGTGCTCGGATTTTGCGCGGCCACCGGCCTGCAACCGTCGGAGGTCGCTGTCGTCGGCGACAACAATCACGATCTGCATATGGGCCGCAACGCCAAGGCCGGCGTGACGGTCGCGGTTCTGACCGGTACCGGCTCGCGCGAATCCCTGGCTGCCGCCTCCGACTATTGCCTGAATGATATCACCGAGCTGGAAGGTCTGTTGCCGGACCTGCAGCTCGCCTGATCGACCGAAGGCTTGCATTTTCTTGAAAATTGCCTTCTCTTTTCGCGGGGTTGAGGAAAAGAGCCGTCGGCGTAACGCCCGCGGCACAAAAGGCAGGACAGCAAGAATGGTATCGGAAGCGCCGCCTTTCTGGTGGACGAAGGCTGATTGGCGTGCCTGGACACTCTCTCCTGTTTCATTCCTCTATGGACGTATCGCCGGTTATCGCATGGCGCATGCCAAGCGTGCATCCGTCCCGGTTCCGGTAATCTGCATCGGCAATTTCACCGTGGGCGGCGCCGGCAAGACGCCGACGGCCCTGACGATCGCCCGGGCCGCGAAGGCGAGGGGGCTGAAGCCCGGCTTTCTCAGTCGGGGGTATGGCGGCTCGCTCGACGTCACGACGGTTGTTGATCCCGAGCACCATCGCGCGGTTGCTGTCGGTGACGAGCCGTTGCTGCTCGCCCGCGAGGCTTTGACTGTCATATCCCGGCGCCGGGTCGAAGGCGCCAAGCGCCTCGTCAAGGAAGGCGCTGACCTGATCATCATGGATGACGGCTTCCAGAGCGCGCGGCTTGCGATCGACTATGCCTTGCTCGTCATCGATGCGACGCGCGGCCTGGGTAATGGCCACATCGTTCCCGGCGGGCCGGTGCGCGCGCCGATCCGCCAGCAGCTGCGTTATGCGACCGCCTTGCTGAAGGTCGGGGCTGGAACGGCGGCCGACAAGATCGTGCGTATCGCCGCCCGCGCGGCAAAGCCTTATTTCACCGCGTCTATTAAGGTTGCTGCCGGCAACGAGCTTGCGGGCCAGCGCGTGCTGGCCTTTGCCGGCATCGCGGATCCTGCAAAGTTCTTTCGAACGGTGGAGTCGATCGGCTGCGAGATCGCCGCCCGGCGGTCTTTCGGCGATCACGAGCACCTGACAGAAGACGAGGTTGACGATATCCTGTCAACCGCGGAACGCGATGGCTTGAAGATCGTCACGACGTCAAAGGATTTTGTCCGGCTGGCCGGCCACAATGGCAAGGCGAAACAACTCGCCGAGCGTTGCGTGGTGATCGAAGTCGAGATGGCGTTCGAGGATCATCTCGCGCCGAACCTGATCATCACCCGCGCCATCGACGCATGCCGTGAGCGCCGGATGAAAGAGAAGTCCGCAGCTTAGAGCCTTTCCGGGTTATATTGAACCATTCTGCCGGAGCAGGTTTTCGACAGGGCAAAGGCGATTGGCGAAGGGCATACCCCTTGGTACGTCAGAGCCGATCGCCTTTGATCCTGGCGGAAAGATGCCCGGCCCTTCGGGTTGGCTGAAACGGGCCGCTTGATCGACCGGCCGGCTTGGCCGTAGGACGTGGCTACGACGCGCGCCAGCCGGTCGACCATTCGACTCCGTTTGAGCCAACAGAATGGTTCAATATAACCCGGAAAGGCTCTAGGCCTTAACGCTTCTGGTTCGGCAAAACGCCGGCGCGCTTGTCGGCCTCGAGCGAGGCCACGGCATCGGCATAGGGCTCCTGCCGCGCGACGCTCCAGTAGCGCAATTCGTCGAGAGGGATCTGCTTGCCGGTGATGGCGCAAACGACATAGGAGCCGGGCGACAGGATCTGGAAATCGGCATCCAGATAGCGGATCTGCGCCTCGCGGTTTCCATGTCCCTCAAACAAATTCATGCGCTCCATTCCTTGCAGGCTGTCATTTCCCTGCCATAACCCGCGGCAGCGGCCATTGCCAGCTTTTTCAGCTTCTGCCGAACAGCCGCTCGATATCGGAAAGCTTCAATTCGATATAGGTCGGACGTCCGTGATTGCACTGGCCGGAGCCGGGCGTAACTTCCATCTGACGCAGAAGCGCGTTCATTTCTTCCGGCCGCATCCGCCGGCCGGAACGCACCGATCCGTGGCAGGCCATCGTCGCCGCCACATATTCCAGCTTGGCCGAAAGGCCGGACGCGGTATCCCACTCCGCCACCTCGTCGGCCAGTTGCCGAACGAGGCCCGAGGCGTCGACTTCCCCCAACAGCGCCGGCGTCTCGCGAACGGCAATCGCGCCGGGGCCGAAGCGCTCGATCGCCAGGCCAAGCTCGCCGAGTTCGGCGGCAAACTGCATCAGCCGGTCGCAATCCTCCTCGGGCAGATCCACGATCTCGGGAATGAGCAGAACCTGGGACGCCAAGCGTTTGGAATGCAGCGCCTTGCGCAGCGCCTCGAACACCAGGCGCTCATGGGCCGCATGCTGGTCGACGATGACAAGGCCGTCGTCGGTCTGCGCGACGATGTAGTTCTCATGGATCTGCGCGCGCGCCGCACCGAGCGGATAACGCGCCGGCGTTTCCGCCTCCGCAGCTGGTGGTGACCACGAAGATGCCGATGTCTCCGCACGTGCCGTCGGCATCACCAGCCCGTCGAACGATGGTTGAGGGCGCTCGCGAAAGCTGCCATTGGCAGGAAATTCATAGGGGCGTGATGGAGACCGCTCGGCAGACCACGGCTGCTTTGGCTGCGGCGCCTGCGGCTGAAATGCCGGTCGGAAGGAGCGCAGCATTCCATCTGCGCCGGTGGTCGCGGCGCGGCTGCCGTCGCGGGCAAGCGCCTCGCGAATAGCCCCGACGATAAGACCGCGCACCAGCTGCGGGTCGCGAAACCGCACATCGGACTTCGCCGGATGCACGTTGACGTCGACAAGCGCCGGATCGAGCTCGATCGACAGAACGGCGACTGCGTAGCGTCCGGAAGGAATGGTTTCCGCATAGGCGCCGCGGATTGCCGAGAAGATAAGCTTGTCCTGCACCGGCCGGCCGTTGACGAAAGCGTATTGATGCGCCGAGTTTCCGCGGTTGAACGTCGGCACCCCGGCAAAGCCGGTCAGCGAGATCTCCTCGCGCTCTGCGTTGATCTCGATTGCGTTCTCCCGGAACTCCCTGCCGAGAACCTGCGCAATCCGCGCCAGATGATCGTCGCCGGTAGCAGGCAGTTCCAGGGTAGAGCGGTCAGACCCCGAAAGCACGAAGCGCACGCCCGGGAAGGCGATTGCCATGCGCTTGACGGTCTCGGTGATCGCGGCTGCTTCGGCCTTCTCCGTCTTCAGGAATTTCAGGCGCGCGGGCGTGGCAAAGAAAAGATCACGGACTTCGACAATCGTGCCTGGATTGGAAGCGGAGGGACGCAGATGTAGCAGCTTGCCGCCCGCCATCGCGATTTCGTGGCCGTCGACGCCATCGCGGCGGCGGCTGGAAATGCTCAGCCGGGCGACCGAACCGATCGAGGGCAGCGCTTCCCCGCGGAAGCCGAGTGTGCGGATGTCATCGAGCGTGGTCGAAATCTTCGACGTGCAGTGCCTCCGGACGGCAAGCTCGAGGTCCGCGGCGTCCATGCCCGATCCGTTGTCGGACACGCGCAGCAGCGCCTTGCCGCCGCCCGCCGTGGCGATCTCGATACGGGTCGCCCCGGCATCGAGCGCGTTCTCGATCAATTCCTTGGCGGCGCTTGCCGGGCGCTCGATGACTTCGCCGGCTGCGATCTGGTTGATAAGTGTCTCGGAGAGCTGTCGAATGGCCATGCTGCTATTTTCGCGGATTCGCCGGCTCCTGGGAAGCGGGAAAGCGTTTCCACAAAGGCTTGTCCCGCTCGCTGTCGCCCGCTGCTTAACGTTAAGCGCGCTTTAAGACAAAACTGCCATTTTGATTTGTACCTCCGAGAATGCATTTCAATCGGACATGTGGGACGCGTGAGCATGAGTGCCGGCTTCGAAAAAGCGGACACGTCATCTTTGAATGGCGATTTGCCGGCTGACAACAGCCTGCAAACTGCGCTGTTCGATGCAGTGTGCGACAGCCTCGCCTCTGCCTTCGTCGTCTACGACAAGACCGATCATCTGATTTTCGCCAGCCGTCAGGTTCTCGACTTCTTCCCGATCGCCGCCGAGATGCTGAGCCCGGGAACGCGTCTGCGCGATTTCCTCGGAGCCATCTACGACACCGGGATCCGAACCAACTCGGCCGGCAAGCAGGCCGCCGTCGGCCGTGAGGACTGGCTCTCCCAGAAAATCGCGTCGCACTGGCGCGAGCGCTTCGAGGCTGTCGAGCGGCAAGGCGACGATTGCTGGATCCGCTTCCAGAAGCGGCGTCTTCCAAGCGGCTACGGCGTTTGTGTCATCTCCGACATCTCCGAGGACAAGAAGCGCGAAGAGCAGTGGCGGCTCGATCTCGAACGCGTTCAGCTGACGGAAGACATTCTCGACAACCTGCCGTTCCCGCTGTTCGTCAAGGACCGGAACCTCAACTACGTCGCGGTCAACATCGCGTTCTGCGAGAAGTATCAGACCACGGTCGACGAGATCCTCGGCCGCAAGAGTGCCGATCTGTTTTCGCCAGAGATCGCGCAGCGTTTCGAGGAAAGCGATCGCCATGTGCTGGAGACGGGCGAGATGTCGATCTCGCGGCAGCGGCAGATTTCGCGCGGTGGCTCGGAGCGCGATATCGTCACCCGCAAGCAGCGCATTGGCAAGCCCGGCCGCTATTTCCTCATTTCGACGATGCAGGACCTGCCGCGCGATGGAGCGGATCTCGACGAGTTCGAACTGGCTTCCGCGATCACCACCTCCAGCCGCAATTCCTATCGTCGCGCCTATGTTCCGATAAACGGTAGCGGCGAACGGCGTGAGCCGGCGGCGATGGAAGCGATCGTCCCCGAGAATTTTTCCGGCCGGAAGATCCTGGTCGTCACCGGCGATATCGCTGCCGAAACCTCGGCCCTGAGAGCATTGGCGAAGTACGGCTTCGAGGCCTGTTCGGTGCGCCGTGAGGAAGAGCAGGAGCAGTTCCTGGAAATCGCCAGCTCCGCCGGCCTGTCGCTCGACCTGCTGATCATCGACAACCAGATGGGCATGCGCTGCCTGGAGCTCGCCGAGCAATACGGCATTCCCTCCCTTGTCATGGACGGCTTCCAGCTTGCCAACGAGCTGACCTTCCTTGTGGCCCGGCATTTCAACCGCAGCAACCGCAGCGGCATGGTCGGCAACATCGACACGACCTGGGAGATCTCGACCTCCGAGGATGATGGTTCGCTCGACGTGCTCGTCGCCGAAGACAACGACATCAACCAGATCGTCTTCTCCCAGATCCTCGAAGGTTTGGGCTACCGCTACCTGATTGCCCCCAGCGGCGATGAGGCGGTGCGGCTCTGGACGGAACACAAACCGAAGATCGTCCTGATGGATATCTCGCTTCCCGGCTTCAACGGCTTTGAAGCGGCTCGCCTGATCCGCCAGGTCGAAGGAGACGCCGGCCTCCGCACACCGATCATCGGCGTGTTGACGCAAGCCTTCGAGCGCGACCGCGCCGAATGCATAAAAGCCGGCATGGACGACGTGATCATGAAACCCGTCAGCCCCGATATTCTGGAAACGGTTTTCCAGAAGCATTTGGGCACGGAAGGCCTGCGCGCGCAGCGCTAGGCGAAAGGCCGTCAACTCCCCAAATCTTGGGATTATCGCCCCTTGTTTCAGGGCTCTCTCAATATCGAATTTTTAAGACTTGGCGGCCATCCTGCAATCGATTTGGGACAGCTGGGTCTGAGTAATGATGTTGGCGGATATGCCGTTGGTGCCCGTAAGCCAGAACGAGCTTCAGACTATGGCTTATACGGATCCGTTGACCGGACTCGGCAACCGCTACCGCATGCGCGATCGCGTTGCACAGATATCGGCCGAACGCGCCAGCGATCCGGCGCCCTTTACCATCGGCATCGCCAACCTCGATTCCTTCAAACCGATCAACGATCTCTTCGGATCGTCGGCCGGCGACGAGATCCTCTGCCAGGTCGCGCACCGGCTGAAGGCATGTATTCCTGACGGTGCGTTGGTGACACGCCACGATGGCGATGAGTTCGCCTTTGTCCTGCCGCTGGTGTTCGAGCGCGCCGGCGCCGAGAAGTTCGGCCAGATGATCCGCGAGGTGCTGTCCGCGCCCTACGATCTCGGCGATCGCAACGTCCGCCTGTCGGCATCCTTCGGCTTTGCCATCTATCCCTTCGCGGGCGAGGAGTTCGACGAACTTCTGAAGAGCGCCGAGACGGCGCTTTATCGCTCGAAACGCCGCGGCCGTGGTCAGATCACCGTCTATTCGCGTGAGATCGCCCAGGAAATGAAGCGGGCCACGCAGCTCGAGCAGGCCTTGAGAAACGCGATCATCTCCGACGCCATCGATGTGCATTTCCAGCCGATCGTTTCACTGGCCAACAGCCAGGTCGTCGGCTTCGAGGCTCTGGCGCGCTGGAACGATGCCGATCTCGGCTTCGTGTCGCCGGGCGTCTTCGTTCCGCTTGCGGAAGAGCGCGGCTTCATCGACGCCTTGTCCGAGGCACTGTTGCGAAAGGCGGCGGAAGCCGCACTCTCCTGGCCTCGCGAACTCTTCCTGTCGTTCAACCTGTCTTCCGCCCAGTTGATGGACCCCGGCACCAGCAGCAGCGTGCTGTCGATCCTCGGGCGTGTCGGTTTCGATCCGCACCGGCTGGAGCTGGAAATCACCGAAACCGCGGTCATGGGCTCCGCCGATACCGCAAACCGGATCATCGCCGATCTTCGTCAGGCCGGCGTTCGGATTTCGCTTGACGATTTTGGGACCGGCCAATCGAGCCTCGGACGCCTGCGCGACTTCATGTTCGACAAGATAAAGATCGATCGCGCCTTCGTTTCCCGCATCAACTCGGATCGCGCGTCAGAGCATATCATCAAGGCGATCCTCACCATGTGCGAGGGGCTTGATCTGGAAGTCGTTGCCGAAGGTATTGAAGACTATGCGGAGGCCACCAAGCTGCGTGCGCTTGGTTGCGGAATGGGGCAGGGCTACCATTTCGGCAAGCCGGCCGACAGCATTGCGACGCTGCGCTATCTCCACGAGAACTATTACGATTCAAGCGAACGCGTGAGTGCATAAACGCCAATGGCGCCCCCCTGAGGGACGCCACCGGTTACGCTATACTCACTGCGCAGTATTCTACTTGTTGGTCGTCGAACCGGTTGCCGTGGTATCCATGGCGCCCGGAGCCGGGGCCTTTTCGGCCGACAGCATCTTCAGCGTCTTGAATTCAGGCGCGGCCTTCAGCGACTCGGCCGTTTCGGAGGTCGTCAGCTTGACGCTGCCGTCCTGCGTGTTCTGGGCGACCGTGACCTTGTCCATCGGCACTGCGACGTTCTTCTCGCCGATACCAAGGAAACCACCGACACCGATCACCGCAGCGACGAGGCCGCCATCCTTCTTCATGATCAGGTCGTTCACGCTACCGATGCTTTCGTTCTGGCCGTTATAAACGGACTGACCGATATAGGTGTTGGCGCTGACCTGATCGGCAGACTGTTCCGTCAGGTACGTGTCGCCGCCAGCCTGGGCCGTGTCGACGGTGGTCGCTGGTGCAGGAGCCTGGGCCGCATCACCGCTCGCTGCAGTTGCATCCGGAACCTTCGGCGGTGCAGCCGGATCAGCCGGGGCTGCCTGCGTAGCAGGTGCGCCGGGCGTTGCAGGCTGGGTCGCGCTCTGGGAAAAAGCCGTGGGTGCGAACGCCGCTGCAAACAGGGCGCCGGCGGCAACAGTCGTCAAAAGTTTGCGTGTCATATCGAACCTACCTTTGTATTCCTTCGAGTGATCTCTAGCCTGGCTCACCTTGTTCGTTGGTGTATCTACCCGGCCGGTTCCCAATTGAAATGAATGGCTTGGCTATTGGTTCCGATAAAAACACATCGAAAAATTGATAGTATTGAGGGAACTTTTTCCGTGCTTCCCGCGCGCTACCGCTCCAGCTGGCAACGAAAAAGGCGCCGACCTGGGCGCCTTTCAAGAAGCCGACTGCGTGACGACTAGAGAATATAGGCCGGGTCGAACCGGCCTCTTACCGCAATGCCGAGCTCGAGCAGCGCGCCCGCATCCGGTTGCATGGCGCGCGCTGCTTCATCCAGACCTTCCCAGGCTGTCGTGACCGCAAGGCCATCCGCGTCCGCGCCAATGAAGGCCGGGCAGGACGGCTGCGCTGCCGGCACCTTGTAGCGCGCGATGCGAAGTCCGTCCGGGCTGTAGCGGTCGACTGTTCCGGCACCCCAGCGCGCGTTCCAGATGTAGCCGTCGGCATCGACAACGGAGCCGTCGATGCCCCCGGCTCTTCCATGGTGTCGACGAGAACGATCGGCTCGCCGGTCGGCAGGCCGGTCTCCGGATCGACCATGACCCGCATCAGCTTGCTGATCCGGGTGTCGGTAAAGTAGCCGATCGTACCGTCAGGCGAGAAGCAGATGGAGTTGGGGATGCTGATGGCGTCGAAGATCTTCGTCACCTTGCCGCGCGCAACATGATAGATCGCGCCCGCGTGGGTTTCCGCGCGCTTGCTCATCGTGCCGATCCACAGCGCGCCCGAGGGATGCGTGCGGCCGTCGTTCGAGCGGTTCTCTGGCTTGTCGTTTTCGAGTGCGGCATGGAAGGTCAGGTTGCCGGTCTCAGTGTCGCGGACGAAAAGCCCCTGTTCGGTCGCCAGCAACTGTCGGCCGGCGTCGATACGGGCAAGCACGCTTGCCATCATCGGCAGGGGGTGGACCTTCTTCTCCCTCGTCGAAAGCCGCAGTTCGTGCAGCTCCTTGCCGAGAATGTTGAACCACCACACCGTATTGGTATCGGGATCGTAGGTCGGCCCTTCGCCAAGCACCGAATTGGTGCTGCAAAGTGTCGTGCCTCCGAACTCATGAATGTCAGTCATACGCTCAAGCTCCTACCGCTGCGTCGTAAGCGTAGATGGTCGCCTTGGCGCGCTCGGCAACCTCTGCGACAGTCATTCCCGGCTTGTAGATGCTGGTTCCAAGGCCGAATGCCATGATCCCGGCCTTCGTATAGTCCGCGAAGTTCTTGTCGGAGACGCCACCGACCGCGGCGATGACGAGTTCCGGCGGCAGGATGGCGCGGATTGCATTGATGCCCGAAGGGCCGAGCACGCTGGCGGGGAAGAACTTCAGCCCCGTCGCGCCGGCACGTGCGGCCGCCAGGGCTTCCGTCGGCGTGAAGACGCCGGGCATGGTGACCATGCCGTAGTCGCGGGCGCGGATGATGACTTCAGGCTCGACGTTCGGCGTCACCAGAAGCTTGCCGCCGGCCGCATGCAGGCTGTCCACGGCTTCGGTCGTGAGCACGGTGCCCGCGCCGATCAGGCAATCGGCGGGAGCCATCTTGGCGGCGATTTCGATGGATTTGAACGGCTCCGGCGAGTTCAGCGGGATCTCGATGGCGGTGAGGCCGTTTTCGATCAGCGCGCCGACGACGGCTTCTGTTTCCGCAGGCTTGATGCCGCGCAGAATGGCGATCAGCGGGCGTTTCATGGCGGGAAAGGGGATACGGTTCATTGCTGTTGCTTTCTCAGTTCGGCCAGATGGCTTTGGCGGCTGCCGCGAGCCCCTGGCGTACCGCGGCGTCGGCGTCGATGGTGGTGTAGGACAAAGATAGTGTCTGGAAGGCCGCTTCATAAAGGCCCTGCAGCCTGCCGGATGCAACGAGGCTGATATCGACCTTGGCATCCGCTGCGGAGAGCGCTCCGGCGATCTCGAGGCCGATCAGCGTGCCCGAGATCTTCGCCTGTGCGCCGGCTGCGCCCAGTCCATGCAGCAGTTGGCCGGAACGGGCCGTGAAGAACAGGTTGGTGGCCATGGCCGGGCGCTCGAACGCGGCCCTGACGGCAGCTTCGAAAGCGGCAGGGTCGGCGGGCTGATCCTCGGCGCCGGCAACGGCGTGCGACAGGATCGTATGCTTGCTGATCGCATCGAACAGCTCACCCGTCATGAAGCTCGAGAAGCCGGTGACGTTGCTGTCGCGCACATGCACCCACTTCGAGTGCGTGCCGGGCATGCACACCGCCTGCGCGCCGGCGCTTGAGGTGCCGAGAGCGCCGAGGAGCTGCGTTTCCTCTCCGCGCATGACGTCAGGGGTCGCCTTGTCGCGTTGCGCCAACCCCGGCAGTATCCGGATGTCGCGGCTCTGGCCGGGAACGGAAACGGCTTTGCTCAGGATGGCCGAGAGCGGCGTCGGTACATCGACATAGCCAGCTTCCACCCATCCCTGCTTTGCGCCCGCCATGCCGCAGACGATGACGGGCAGGTCGGCGGGGGCTTCGACCTTCGCCAGATGTGCGGCAAGCACGGTTTCAAAGCCGGTCTTGGCAGCTGTCGTCATGCCTTCGCCGCTGCGGCTCTCACCGAGAATGCTGCCGTCGGCGCCGATCAGCCACAGCCTGAAGCTGCTCGTTCCCCAATCGACCGCGATATAAGCGGGATTTGCCATCAGAAAATGCCTCCATCGACAATAAGAGACTGTGCGCTCACGGCGGAGGCGCAGTCGGATGCTAGAAACAGGCACGGCCCGACAATAGCGTCGGCGTGCAGAACTTTTTTGATGCACTGGCGCTCGACCGTGCGGGCAATGCCGTCTTCGGTCAGCCAGAGTTTCATCTGGCGATCGGTCACGATCATGCCGGGAAGGATGCAGTTCACCCGGATGTTGTCACTGCCAAGCTTGCCGGCAAGGCTCTTCGTCAGGCCGATAACCCCGGCCTTGGCGGTCGAGTAGGCCGGGAAGTCAGGCATGTTGAGCAAAAAGGCGATCGACGACATGTTGATGATGGCGCCACCGCCTGCCGCCCGCATGTGCGGTGCGACGGCCTGCGACATGAAGAAGACATGCCTGAGGTTGGTCGCCTGGTTGTTGTCCCAGTATTCCTCCGTCACCGTCTCGAACTCATGTCGATCGTCGCGCGCCGCATTGTTGACGAGCACGCTGATCGGACCGGAATGGGCCGCGATCTCCTCGACGGTCTGCCGGATCGCGCCGATGTCGCGCAGATCGGTCTTGTGAAAGCGGACGGGATGCAGGCTGTCGCGCGACAGGCGTTGAGCGAGGTCGCGGCTTTCGTCTTCAGCGATGTCGATGAAAGAAACTTTCGCCCCCTGCTTGGCAAAGCCCTCGACGACAGCCGCACCGATGCCCGAGCCGCCGCCCGAGATGAGCACGCTCCGGTCCCTGAATTCCGGAAACTGGGTCCGAAGTTCCGCCATGCATGCTCCTCCTCCGATTGTTCCATTATTTGGAACTTTATTTGACTATGTGGAATTATCGGATTAGGCTACCCACTCTGTCAAGGTATCCGGGCGCGCGATCATGGCCACATTGAATAATGAGACGAGGGAGCGTCGCGAAACGGGAACGCTCGGCAAGCTCATGGTTCTCTTGGACATGGTCGCCTACGCCGAGGGTCCCCTGCGATTTACCGACATCGCGGCGGCAAGCGGCCAGCCGCGTGGCACGCTTCATCGTCAACTCGTTCACCTCGTCGAGGAAGGCCTGCTCGAACTCGATGCCGATGGCCGCTATTCCACGGGCCTGCGATTGCTGGAGCTTGCGTCGCGAAGTTGGGCACGCAACGAACTGCGTCTAGTCGCCGAGCCGTATCTGCGCGAACTGCAGGATCTGACCGGCGAAACCGTCCATCTCGGCGTGATCAGGGGCGCATCCGTCATCTATCTCGACAAGGTTGAAGGTCGGCAGCCGGTTCGCATGTATTCGCAGATCGGCAATGCCTCGCCCATCTATTGCACTGGGGTCGGAAAGGCTGCGCTGTCGCTGCTGCCCGATGACCGCATTGATGCACTCTTGTCGGAAGTGACCTTTCAGCGCTTCACGCCTGCCACCCACACCCACGAAACGCTGCTTGCCGAGATCGGTGAGATCCGCCGAAACTGCGTGGCGTTCGATCGCGAGGAGCATGAAGTTGGCATCCGCTGCGTCGCCGCGCCGATTTCATCCGAAAATCTCTCCTATGTCGGCGGGATCTCGGTCACCGGGCCTGCATATCGGTTGACCATGGAGCGGCTCGAGGGGTGGGCCGAAGCTGTCAGGCAGACCGCAAACCGCATTTCGGCCGGCATCCGCATCGGCCTTGGGCCGCGCCCTTAACGCTAATTGCGGGTATTCCGCTCACAGTCTTGTGATTTTCTGACGAATCGTCACAATTGCACCCTGTCAATCCCCCGTCCTGGGGTGTATGTCCAGTTAGCACACATCGTCCGCGCGCATTCAAGGCTTGCGCGGAGAGGTGTTGCAAGTCGAAGTCCCGAAATTCTGAAGTTGAATGCATCGATGAACGCCTCACACTCTGTTACTTCCGTAGACGTCTACGTAAGTGAACTCGCCGGACTGAACACTCAGTTCGACATTTTCCGTTTCATGAAACGAGTGACGGAGGCGTATCAGGCGCGTGCCTTCATGGTTTTCAACCTGCCGTCGACAACGACACGCGATCTGCAAAGCAACACCGTCATTACCAACTGGCCGGTAGAGCTTCTCTCCGCCTATGATCACGAAGGCTTGCTGATCCACAGCCCGGTCATGCGCCGGCTGCGAGGCTCGACGGTTCCCTTCTCCAACGACCTGTCCAAGGCCAAGCTGGACCGTCCGGACGGCAAGGCGGGTATCGTGTCCGCTCTGTTCGAGCGCTTTCGCATGATGCGCTGTGCCTATTTCCCGACGCATGACCCCTCGGGTAGCCGTGGCGCGGTATCGTTCTCGGGAGACCGGCAGCCCTTTACCCCGGAAGAGATGCGCGAACTGCACTACCTCTCGAGCCACGTTTTTGACCGCCTGGCGGAAATTCGGACCCTCGACAATAGGGTCGTCGAAGCCCTGACCGACCGCGAGATCGACTGCTTGAACTGGACGGCGGCGGGCAAGACGAGCGTGGAAATCGCCGATATCCTTGGATTGTCGGAGCACACGGTCAATCACTACCTCAACCGCGCGACAAAGAAGCTCGACACGGTCAATCGCACGCAGGCCGTCGCCAAGGCTTTGCGCATCGGCCTCATAAAGTGACGTTTGCTCAAATCGCAGGCGAATGTCTGCTCCAAGCCTAAAATTGCATCAAATTCCGCGCGGCCGTTGTGCCGCACTTTAGGAATACGGCGTTCAAACAGCATCTTTTCAACTGGCACATTTTCTGCTTCTTTATTTTCAGCGGTCCAGAGGGGACCTGGTAACGACGCCGTATGAATGGCGCGACCTGCACACCGCCGTTCGATGCCGCGGCCGCCTTTTGGCGTGCTTGGCCTCGAACGGCGGTTGTTGCATTTTTGATACTCGGTTTCCTGCATCGCCCGTCGAAGCAATTGTTAACTCGCTCTGGGCTGGTCTTTCGCCGCGGCTACCCTACAAAATCTACTGATTGGAGATGGCCGTTGTGCGATCAGGGCGAAAGCCCGGCGGACTTGGTGGCGCAACGGTCATTCTTCACGCTCTGTCGACGGGCCGCCCGCTGCGATTTTGTTTGGCGAAGCCGCGGCTCTCCTCTATCTAGTTTGCCGAAACAGGCAGTGAGGATGGAATGAGCGGCGTCACCAAGGAACAAGTTCTCGAAACGCTGAAAACCGTTCGCGGTCCCGATCTCGAGCACAACATCGTTGAGCTCGGCATGGTCTCCGATGTCTTCATCTCCGACGGCAAGGTCTATTTCTCCATCACCGTACCGGCCGATCGCGCCAAGGAACTCGAGCCTCTTCGCTCGGCCGCCGAGCGTGTCATCAAGGAGATACCCGGCGTCAAGGGCGCGCTGGTTGCCCTGACGGCTGACAAGAAGGCCGGCGCCGCGCCGCAGCCGCAGCCACAGAGACAGGGCGGCCACGAGCATCATGGTCATTCCCATGCTCACCCTCATCCGCCGCAGCAGCGGTCCGGCAAGCTCGGCGTCCCGGCATCAACGCGATCATCGCGGTCGCATCGGGCAAGGGCGGCGTCGGCAAGTCGACGACGGCGGTCAATCTGGCGCTCGGTCTAAAGGCAAACGGCCTGCGGGTCGGCATCCTCGATGCGGATATTTATGGCCCGTCCATGCCGCGACTGCTCAAGATCTCCGGACGCCCGACCCAGATAGACGGTCGCATCATCAATCCGATGGAGAATTACGGTCTCAAGGTGATGTCGATGGGCTTCCTCGTCGACGAGGAGACCGCGATGATCTGGCGCGGCCCGATGGTGCAATCCGCACTGATGCAGATGTTGCGCGAGGTCGCCTGGGGCGAACTCGACGTTCTCGTCGTCGACATGCCTCCGGGCACGGGCGACGCGCAGCTGACGATGGCGCAGCAGGTGCCGCTCGCCGGCGCCGTCATCGTGTCGACGCCGCAGGATCTTGCCCTCATCGATGCCCGCAAGGGCTTGAACATGTTCAAGAAGGTCGAGGTCCCGGTGCTCGGCATTGTCGAGAACATGAGCTACTTCATCGCGCCGGATACCGGCACGCGCTACGACATCTTCGGACACGGCGGCGCCCGCAACGAGGCCGAACGCATCGGCGTTCCGTTCCTCGGAGAGGTGCCGTTGACGATGAATATCCGCGAGACGTCCGATGCCGGAACGCCGCTCGTCGCCACCGAGCCGGATGGTATCGTTGCAAGCATCTACCGGGACATCGCAACCAGGGTCTGGGAGCAGCTGGGCGGCCAGCCTGAGCGCCCTGCACCAGCCATCGTATTCGAATAAGCGCTTCGCCGCGCCTAGACTCCCAATTGCGGAGGAAATGTGTTCAAAGGGCGCAGTGTACGTAAGATGTCTTGATTCTTTCGCAGCTTTCCTGCATATGGCGCGCCGTCGCCATGAGGGCGACTTTGCGAATGCTCGATGATGGCCGTCCCGGTTGGGGCTCGGCCAGTGCATGATCGGAGTTGTCTTGGTCGAAGGCTTGGTGACTGCGATACGGTTGAGCATAATGCATATCCGGGCCACGGCCCGATGTGCCAGGAGTTACATGAGCTTTCTTCAATCGCTTCCGCAGATACCGATGCCATGCATCGTTGGCGCTCCCGTATCCGGAGTGCCGTGGAAGGTCATTCGATGATGCACGTGATTCCAGCAGGATTGAACGATTGCCGGAGGTGGTTCCGGTGATCGCGGCCTACTGCTCCAATTGCAAGACGGTTGAACTCGGCGATATCTCGCAGGCGAGCACCCTGCCTGACGACGTCATGTGGATCGATATGATCGAGCCGACTCGCGAGGAAGAGCTCTATCTCGAAAAGGCCCTCGGCATCGAAGTGCCGACACGCGACGACATGAAGGATATCGAGCCCTCGGCCCGTCTCTATGTCGAGAATGATGCCGTGTTCATGACGGCTTCGCTCGTCTGGAAGGCGGAGACGGATGCGCCGACACTGACCGATGTCGCGTTCATTCTGGTTGGCAAGCGCCTGATCACCATTCGCTACGCCTTGCCGAAATCCTTCGCGCTCTTCATCGCAGCCCTTCACCGCGTGCCGGCCCAGTGCCGAAACGGCGCCGCCCTTCTGTCGAAGCTCTTCGAGACGATCATCGACCGCACCGCCGAAATTCTCGAGATATCGGTCGCTCGGATCGATATTCTGTCCATGCACGTCTTCGGCGATCGCGCCCGTAAGGTTCGCCGGCCCTCGAACTATCTCGAGGAAAAGCTGCGCGACATCGCCGGCCATCATCGCCTTGTCAGCAAGGTGCGCGATAGTCTGGCCTCGATGTCCCGACTGATGACCTTCTTCTACAACGTTCCAGCCGTGCAGCAGGACCGCGACACCAAGGAACTCTGCAAGACCGTGTCGCGCGACATCCAGTCGCTGAACGAGCACGCGTCGTTTATCGCGGGCAACATAACGTTCCTGCTCGATGCGTCGCTCGGTCTGATCAACATCGAGCAGAACTCGATCATCAAGATTTTCTCGATCGCCTCGGTCGTCTTCTTGCCCCCGACGCTGGTCGCCTCCATCTACGGCATGAACTTTGAATTCATGCCGGAACTGCACTTTGCCCACGGGTATCCGATTTCCCTCGGGCTCATGGTGATGTCCGCCATCATTCCCTTCTTCTTTTTTCGATGGAAAGGCTGGCTCTGAAGAGCCTGTTTTCATTTCATGCACGAAGGTAGCCACACACACGAGCGCTCGATGTCGCCCCGCAAGCTCTTCTATCTTGCGCTGGGTTCCGTCGGCGTTGTCTATGGCGACATCGGCACGAGCCCGCTTTACGCGTTCCGCGAAGCCCTGAAGCCGGTTGCGGCTGACGGCCTGACGCGCTTTGAAGTCATCAGCCTGATCTCGCTGATGATCTGGGCTCTGACCATTATCGTTACCCTCAAATACGTGCTGTTCCTGCTGCGCGCCGACAACGAAGGTGAGGGCGGTACCCTCTCCCTGCTGGCGCTGCTGATGAAGACGGCCAACGGACATACCGCGCTTCTGATGCTGCTCGGTCTCGTCGGCGCTGCTCTCTTCCTCGGCGACGCGATGATCACGCCGGCGCTGTCGGTCTTGTCGGCCGTGGAAGGTCTGAAGCTCGTCGCGCCCAGTTTGACCAGCTACATCGTACCGATCTCTGTCTTCATCCTTGCTTTGCTGTTTGCCGTGCAATCGCGCGGAACCGGCGCCATGGCCCGCTTTTTCGGGCCAATCACTGCGCTCTGGTTCCTCGTCATGGCGGCCGCCGGCATCTCCCACATTTCCGACGATTTCGGGATCCTGGCGGCGTTCAACCCGTATTACGCGATCAGCTTTCTGCTGCACGAAGGCTTTTACGGCGTGGTCGTACTCGGCGCGGTCTTCCTGACGGTAACGGGAGCGGAGGCTCTTTACGCGGATCTCGGCCACTTCGGCCGCCGTCCGATCCAGTGGGCTTGGTTCGCGCTGATCTTCCCGTCGCTGACGCTGAACTATCTGGGCCAAGGCGCTCTGGTGCTCGGCAATCCGATGGCGATGTCCGATCCGTTCTATCTGATGTTCCCGAAGTGGGCGCTGTTGCCTGTTGTCATCCTTGCCACCGCGGCAACGATCATCGCAAGCCAGGCGGTCATAACCGGGGCCTTCTCGCTGGTTCGCCAGGGCATCAACCTCGGTTTCCTGCCGCGGATGGAAGTCCTCTTCACCTCCGAGACGAATACCGGGCAGATCTTCGTGCCGTCGGTCAACGTCGTCCTGTTCTTCGGCGTCATCTTCCTCGTTCTGAGCTTCAAGACCTCGGATGCGCTGGCGACCGCCTACGGCATCTCGGTGACAGGCGCGATGGTCGTCACCTCGATCATGGCGTTCGAGTTCGTCCGCGTTCGCTGGAACTGGTCGATCCCGGTGGCGACGCTCGCGCTCGCTCCGCTGCTCGTTCTCGAGATGATCTTCCTCGGGGCAAACCTGCTGAAGATCCACGACGGCGGTTATATTCCGGTGCTGATCGCCGCCGCCTTCACGATCATCATGTGGACGTGGCGCCGTGGTAGCGCGCTCCTGATGGAAAAGACCCGTCACACTGATATCCCTATGGCGTCGTTCGTCAGCTCCATCGAGCGCAAGAGCGACCATTCGCCGGCGCAAGTGCCCGGTACCGCGATCTTCCTGACCAGCGATCCCGAGTCCGCCCCGGCGGCACTGCTTCACAATCTGAAGCACAATCACGTTCTGCACGAGAAAAACGTGATCCTGACGATCCGGACGGTCAACAAGCCGCGCGTATCAAGCGCCGATCGTTACAAGGTCGAGCCGATCTCCGAGCGTTTCTCGCGCGTCGAGTTGCTCTTCGGTTTCATGGAATCGCAGAACGTCTCGCAGGCGCTGGCAACCTTGCGCAAGAGCGGCCTGAAGTTCGACATCATGTCGACGTCGTTCTATCTCGGACGCCGCAAGCTGGTTCCCGATGCCAAGTCGGGCATGCCTTACTGGCAGGACCGTCTTTATATTGCGCTCGCCAACGCCGCGGCCAATCCGTCGGACTACTTCCGGCTTCCGGCAAACCGCGTCGTCGAGCTCGGCTCGCACGTCATTATCTGATCGAGCGCCACGCTCATCCCGAAAGCCCGGCCCACTGCCGGGCTTTTTGCATTTTCAAAGATGCTAATCTTTTCGCCGGCTCGCACCCGCTATTAACCAAGCATCAAGGTTAATAAGACATTTTCATCGGCATGTTCATGCGTTCCATGCCGGAGTTCCGCGTTGCGTCGAAATATCCATTCCCGTAGCAAACTGCGCCTTCTGCTTCAAAACTGGAGCTCTCCCGCATTCTTCGGTGTCTGCGGATGGCTGGCCTTCCCAAGCGTCGCCTCTCATGCCGATCTCGCCGCGCTGCTTGCCGGCCTCGATCAAAGCCGCGAGAACTGGCGCATGGTGATGACCAACTCCCCGGCGGGATCCATTCATCAGGCCGAGCTTGCCTTCTCCGATCCCATCGTAACAGGCACGATCGCCGCGGGCGCCGGAATGGTCTTGCCCGATGGGCGCAAGGTGGCCTTCGTCACCAAGAACAAGGGCCACGAGGACACAACGGACGAGGATCGCGTCAACCGGCAGGGCAAGAAGGGCCGGGTGGTCGCAGTCGAACAGGTGCAGCCGCCCAAGGATTTCTCCGCCGGCTCCATTCTCCAGCGCACTCGTCTGTTGCAGCCGAACTTCGATATCAAGGACAAGTCGGTTTTCGTGAAGCCCAAGATCAAGGGCAAGGAGATCGAAATCGCGACCAGCTTCTACACAAAGCAGGCGCCGAAGCCGGACCGCGGCATGTCGCCACTGCTCGCGGGTCTCGTGACAAGCGACAAGGCGGACGTGCTTGCGACCGCCTATGCGCCGGCCGGCCCGGATTATTCCCGACAGTCTCCGTTCGATTCGATCCTGACGGAAAAGTCCGGCGACGGTCGCTTCGTGCCGCAGATCGGTCCGCGCGATCACGCATGGGCAGCAAGTGTATTGGCGCCGTCCGTCTTCTCGGCTGCCGAACAGCAGTGCCTTGCCTCCGGCATCTACTTCGAAGCCCGTGGCGAGACAGTGAAGGGTCAGGCCGCCGTCGCCCAGGTCATCCTGAACCGGGTTCGCAATCCGGCCTACCCGAAAACGATCTGTGGTGTCGTCTATCAGAACGAGGACTGGCGCAATCGCTGCCAGTTCTCCTTCGCCTGCGACAACATCAAGGATCGGGTGAACTCGCAGTATCACTGGAGAATCGCCCGCGAGGTCGCGATGGCCGTTACCGCCGGCAAGATCTGGTTGCCGCAGGTCGGCTCCGCCACGCACTACCATGCCGTCTATGTTCGCCCGAAATGGGCAAAGACGATGGAGAAGGTCGGTCGTATCGGGCTCCACATCTTCTACCGCACCTACGGCGGCGGCTGGAGCTGATAAGGGCTACAACACCAGATTCTCTGGCTTCCCGGCGCCGGTAAAAGCGGATTCTTTGCCTCGATTTTCAGGCAAGCCGTTTCTCGCGGCCTAAGCATATGTTTTTGCGCCATAATTTTATGGCTGGACATCGACTGCCTACGCCTTGACTATGCTTTTTGCTAAAACTATGTTGCGCGCGACTTCAAAACGGGCCGGAAGGTTCTCGAACCTTGGGGTCGTTGTCCTGAAAACCGGGGTAGCGGGATCGCGGACAATGACTGGCGGAGGAGAGCACCATGACGGATGACCGAGAGGAAGGTCTGGAAAAGCGCCGGGCGCAACTGGGGGCGGAGCTCGCAACCAAGCGCGTTGAAGCGGGGAAGGAAGAGGCTATCGAAGCCAGCGCCGAGGCGAGCCGTAAAGGCTATGCCCAGGCGATGAAGCTTTCGAGCGAATTCATCTCCGCGATCGTTGTCGGTGCCGTTCTCGGCTATCTCTTGGACCGTTTTGTCGGCACGGCGCCTTGGGGGTTGATTGTTCTTCTTCTTCTCGGATTCTGTGCCGGTGTACTGAACGTTTTGCGCGCTGCGGGTAAGGTTGCAAAGCCTGAGACCAATTTGCGCGATGACAACCGGAAATAGGGCAGGGCGCTCCGGCGTTCGATCCAGTGCAATAATCCCGTCTCGCGCGGGCTAAAGATAGAGAGAACAAGCGGTGTCTAACGATCCGACCCATCAGTTCCTGATCCAGAAGATTGTGCCGATCGAAGTCGGTGGAATTGATTTCTCGTTTACGAACGCTTCGCTCTTTATGATGGCTTCCGCAGCCGTTGCTGCTGGCTTCCTTTATTTCTCGACGTCGAATCGGGCGATCGTTCCTGGCCGTTCGCAGTCGGTTGCCGAGATGTCCTACGAGTTCATCGCCAACATGCTGAAGGAAGGCGCCGGATCCAAGGGGATGAAGTTCTTCCCGCTGGTCTTCTCTCTCTTCATGTTCGTGCTGACCGCAAACCTGCTCGGCATGTTCCCGTACTTCTTCACGGTTACCAGCCAGATCATCGTCACCTTCGCGCTGGCGCTGCTCGTGATCGGCACGGTTCTCGTCTACGGCTTCTATAAGCACGGCTTCCATTTCCTGAATGTTTTTGTCCCGCAGGGCGTTCCTGGCATTCTTCTGCCGCTCGTCGTGACGATCGAAATCATCTCTTTCCTGTCCCGTCCGATTTCGCTCTCGGTTCGTCTTTTCGCCAACATGCTGGCTGGTCACATCACCCTGAAAGTGTTCGCAGGCTTCGTTGCCTCGCTTGGAGCACTGGGTGCGGTCGGCATCGGTGGCGCAATCCTTCCCCTCCTCATGACCGTCGCCCTGACTGGTCTCGAGTTCCTCGTCGCCTTCCTCCAGGCTTACGTCTTTGCGGTGCTGACTTGCATGTACCTCAATGACGCGATCCACCCGGGTGGCCACTAAGGGATACCGACGTTGACGTCCAAGGGCGTCAGTCAATTCGCCGCAACACACCATTTCAAAGGAGTTCAACATGGACGCGGAAGCAGCAAAATTCATCGGTGCAGGCCTCGCTTGCTTTGGTATGGCCGGTACGGCTCTCGGCCTCGGCAACATCTTCGGCAGCTACCTGTCGGGCGCCCTGCGCAACCCGTCTGCCGCTGACAGCCAGTTCGGCCGTCTGGTATTCGGCTTCGCCGTTACGGAAGCTCTGGGCATCTTCTCGCTGCTCGTCGCTCTCCTCCTGCTCTTCGCCGTTTAATTTCGGCGCACTGAAGGATCACGGCCTGCAGACCGCAAGCCGTGATCCTTTGCATTTGCAGTACACCTGGAGGTGAGCATGTTTTTTGTGACCCCGGCTTACGCTGAAGAAGCCCCGGCGGGAACCGCAGAAACTGGTACAGCTACCGGTGCAGACGCGCATGCCGCCCCGGCAGCAGGCGAAGTCCACACCGAGACCGGCGTACCGGCCGAGCATCACGGTGGCGGCGTTTTCCCGCCTTTCGATTCGACGACCTACGCCTCGCAGCTCCTGTGGCTGGCGATCACGTTCGTTGTCTTCTTCGTGCTCATGCAAAAGGTTATTACGCCGCGTATCGGCGGGATCCTCGAGCAGCGCCACAATCGCATTTCGCAGGATCTCGACGAAGCAGGCCGCCTGAAGGCGGAAGCTGACGCCGACGTCGCTGCCTACGAGGCCGACCTGGCTGCCGCGCGCACCAAGGCCAACTCGATCGGCACCGCCGCTCGCGAAGCCGCCAAGCTCAAGGCCGAAGCGGATCGCAAGACGGTTGAAGCCAGCCTCGGCGAGAAGCTGAAGGCAGCCGAAGGCCGCATCGCTGATATCAAGGCAAAGGCTTTTGCCGATGTCGGTTCGATTGCCGAAGAAACCGCAACCGCTGTCGTGGAACAGCTGATCGGTACAGCAGCCAAGGCAGATGTTGCCGCTGCCGTCGCCGACCTCAAGAAGGGGGCTTGATCATGGCACTTGACGCAACATTCTTTGCGATGATCGGCCTGTTCCTCTTCCTGGGACTGGTTGTCTACCTCAAGGTTCCCGGGATGATGGCGAAGTCGCTCGACGACCGCGCCGATCAGATCCGCAACGAGCTGGCGGAAGCCAAGCGTCTGCGCGAAGAGGCCCAGCATTTGCTGGCCGAATACCAGCGCAAGCGCAAGGAAGCGGAAGCCGAAGCTGCACACATCGTTGCTGCAGCCGAGCGCGAAGCTGAAATGCTGACCGCGGAAGCCAAGAAGAAAACGGAAGAGTTCGTTGCAAACCGCACGCTCGTTTCCGAACAGAAGATCAAGCAGGCAGAAGCCGATGCGATGAAGGCGGTTCGTTCCGCTGCCGTCGATCTGGCAATCGCAGCTGCTGAATCGGTTCTGGCAAAGAAGGCCGATACCAAGGTCCAGTCGACGCTCTTCAGCGACGCCGTCGGCCAGGTAAAGACCCGCCTGAACTGAGATCCGGTCTCCGGTCTTTGAAGAGCCCCGCCAATGCGGGGCTTTTTTCGTTTGTGCTAGGAGTTGAGCTAAGGCATCCGCCCGGAAATCGGAACAGATTTTCGGAAAGGCTGTCACGTATGTTCAGGAAGATAGAGCATCCTTTGTGCGTCCTTAGGGACGCACAGCGCTCTAGCCTTCAGAGATCTCGTCTCGTCTTAGCGGCCGGAAACTCATCCGGTGGAGGGAGCAGGGGCCATGCTGGTCGATCCCGGCGCGATGCTGCGCGGTGCCGTATCCGGCATGCGACGCAAAGCCGTAAGCCGGGAAGACGATATCGGCGCGCGTCATCATGCGATCGCGCGTCACCTTGGCGATGATAGACGCGGCCGCGATCGACACGGAGCGCGCATCACCCTTCACCACCGCCTGCCCGGGCAATCAAGGCCGGGCGGCACGTCAAGGCCATCGGTCAGTACGTAGCTTGCAGGGATCGCGAGGCCGCAGACGGCGCGGCGCATGGCGTCGAGGCTTGCCTTGCGAATATCGGTTTCATCGATCCGCCTGGAGCTCGAAGAGGCGATGGAGACGGTCGCCGTCGCCAATATCTGTTCGAACAGTTCCTCGCGGCGCTGCGCGGACAGCTGCTTGGAATCGTTCAGGCCTTCAGGGATGCGTTTCGGATCGAGGATGACTGCGGCTGCGACCACCGGGCCTGCCAGCGGTCCCCGTCCTGCCTCGTCGGCGCCGGCTACGGGCCAATGCCCGGCCTTGCGCGCTTTAAGCTCGAGCCGAAAATCCGGAACGAGGGGGAGGTCTTCGAAAAGCATAGGAGAATCGGGTGGCGTGCGACGTTTCATGCGGCAGAACTTCGCACGCCAACCCGATTTCCTGCAAGTCCCCGGATCAGGGCGGCGGGCCGGGGACCTGGAGGCAGACGGTCAGGGGAGCCCGTCTGCAAGCTTGTCAGAGCAGCGACAGCTGCACGCCGCTGCCATCGGGCGGCGTAAAGAGATCGTCGCGCAAGGGCATCGTCCGGCGCGTCATGCCGAGGCGTTTCGTCGCCATCTCGAAGCGGCGGGCGATTTGCCAGGCATAGGGGCCGGCGCCCTTCATCCGCTTGCCGAACTCGGCGTCATAATCCTTGCCCCCGCGCATCGACCGCACGAGCGACATGACATGACGATACCGGTCGGGGTAGTTCTGCAGCAGCCAGTCGCGGAACAGTGGCGAAACCTCAAGCGGCAGGCGAAGAATGACGTAGCCCGCCTCCAGCGCCCCAGCGGCGCGCGCTGCTTCAAGGATACGCTCGACCTCGTGGTCGTTGAGCGCAGGAATAACAGGGGCGACCATCACCGACGTCGGTACGCCGGCTTCGCTCAACAGGCGGATCGCTTCCAGCCGACGCGTCGGCGTCGAGGCTCTCGGCTCCATCGTACGTGCCAGCTTGCGGTCGAGCGTGGTCACCGACAGCGACGCGCGGATCAGGTTCTTTGCGGCCATTCGTTCAAGAATGTCGATATCGCGCAGGATCAGCGCCGACTTGGTGACGATCGAAACCGGATGGTTTGCCTTTTCGAGAACTTCGAGGATCTGGCGCATGACCCGCCATTCCTTCTCGATCGGCTGATAGGGGTCGGTGTTGGTGCCGATCGCAATCACCCGCGGCTTGTAGCCGGGCTTGGCCAATTCACGTTCCAGCAAGCGTGCGGCATCGGGCTTTGCAAAAAGCTTTGCCTCGAAATCCAGCCCCGCCGACAGGCCCATGTAGGCGTGGGTCGGACGGGCAAAGCAGTAGATGCAGCCATGCTCGCAGCCGCGATACGGATTGATCGACCGATCGAAAGGGATATCGGGCGACTCGTTGCGTGTGATCGCGGTGCGCGGCTTTTCGATCTGCACTTCGGTCTTGAACGGCGGCAGTTCTTCGAGCGTCTGCCAGCCATCATCGAACGTTTCCCGCCGCAGCGGTTCGAAGCGGCCGGTCGGGTTCAGGCCGGCAGCTCTGCCGCGCCGGCGATCCACCTCGATCCTCAGACCGGAGGAGACGATCATCGCATCGGCAATATCTGCCGTATTAGCAGGCGCGAATGCGGCCTGCCCTGCAAGGGACTGCTCGTTCATCGGATTCTCCAGCGTCGGAAGCCATTGCCTCCGCCCGTTTTGATGATTAAATTCCTATCGGGAAAATGAGAACAATGCAAGAACAAAATTGGGAAAGTGGCGCTGGCAAAACTTTGTGCGGCGCTCTATAAATAGGCAATGTTGACAGTAGTGCTGGAGTGCCAGGACCAGGAACCTGAACTGGCTCAGACCTTATCGGTGTTGGTTGCAGGCGCGGTTGAAGGGCTCGTCAGCGATGTTGTGGTCTTGGATCACGGCTCGCGGGACGGCACGTCAAAGGTGGCGGATGCCGCCGGCTGCCGTTTCCATTCACAGTGGGACATCAAGGACATACTTCACTCGGCGCGAGGAGAATGGCTGCTCTTCGTCGAGCCGGGCGCACGCCCGCAAAGCGGATGGATCGACGAGATCGCCGAGTATGTCTCGCTGAACAAGCTGCCCGCCCAGTTCACGGCCTCGAGAGGCTACAGGCGGCCTTTCTTCAAGCGGATCGGCCGTTCAAAGCCGCCGCTGGAGCTCGGTCTGCTCCTGCCGAAGAAAGAGGCTCTGGCGTCGGCGCGAAGCGGCATGCGTTTGTCTGAGTTTGTCAGGGGCCAGAAGCTACGCCGCCTGTCGAGCGAGCTGATTCCCTCATGGGTCGCGCGCGCGGCGCGCTAGGGCTATTATGCCGCGCCGCCGCGCTTCAGGTGTTCATCAAGGCGCGGCATGATTTCCACGAAATTGCAGGGCATGTGGCGATAGTCGAGCTGGCTCTTCAGGATGCCGTCCCAGGCGTCCTTGCAGGCGCCGGGTGATCCTGGCAGCACGAAGATGAAGGTCGCATTAGCAACGCCTGCCGTAGCGCGTGATTGGATCGTCGATGTCCCGATCTTGTCGTAGGAAATCCGGTGGAAGACTTCGGAAAAGCCGTCCATCCGCTTTTCGAAGATCGGTTCCAGCGCCTCGGGCGTGACATCGCGGCCGGTAAAGCCGGTGCCGCCGGTCGTGATCACCACATCGATGTCCTTCCGAGCGGTCCACGCGGAGACCTGACTGGCGATGCTCTGCCGATCATCAGGAACGATGGCGCGTTCGACGAGCCGGTGCCCTGCGTCGGTAATGCGCTGCGCCAGCGTGTCGCCCGAACGGTCGTCGGCCAAGGTGCGGGTATCGGAGACCGTCAGGACGGCAATGCCGACCGGAATGAACGGACGATTGTCATCGATTCCCGGCATGCGTGCCTCCTGCCAGCGTTTCCGTCGCCTGGAAATACCAGTCCGGGCGCGTGTCTTGAAGCCTGCGAGCGGCTTTTTCCGCGTCACCTGCGGTCGCGAATATGCCGAAGCAGGTTGCGCCCGAGCCGGACATGCGCACGAACATCGCGCCTTCATCCGCCAGCATGGATGAAACGGCAGCGATTTCGGGGAGCAATGCCCGGGCAGCTGGCTCCAGATCGTTGCGCATGCCACCAAGTGCCTCCATCCATGAGCTTGGATGCTCGGCGGGGAGGGGAGGATTGCGCTTGTTGTCGAGCTTGCGGAACACCTCGGGCGTCGACACGCCGCGCAACGGATTGGCAAGAACCATGGCGAAGACAGGCATGTGGTCCACGTTCTCGATATCCTCGCCGATGCCGCGCGCGATCAGCGGCCGGCTGTGGAGGCACATCGGCACGTCCGCGCCAAGGCCAAGCGCAACGGCATCGATGGTCTGCTGCGGAAGCGAGACCTGCCACAAGCGCATCAGCCCACGCAGCGTCGCTGCCGCGTCGGCGGATCCACCGCCGATGCCTGAAGCAATCGGGAGGTTCTTCTGCAGATGAATCCGAACAGCAGGGGCATCGCCGCCGGCCTGTTGGATGGCCGCGCGCAATGCGTCACGCGCCTTCACCACGAGATTGGTGCCGCCGTCGTCAAGTGCATCGCCGAAGCGCCCCGAAACGCTGAACGCATCGGTTTCGGAAAGCGCGAAGTCGAGTGTGTCGCCATGCCGGGCAAAGGTCACCAGCATTTCCAGCAGGTGATAGCCGTCGCTCCTCTGGCCCGTCACATGCAGGGCCAGATTGATCTTGGCAAAGGCATCCTCACGGATAGCGGTCGTATCGCCGATATCAGTCAGCGGCATCAGGCGTCAGGACTTCTTGTCCACCGGCTTCGGTTCGATCGGCGCAGGATCCGGCTGCTTCTTGTCGGCGGCCTTAGGGTTCTCGCTCTGGTCCGGCAAGCCGTTGGTGATCTTGTCCTTGATCTTCGGGATCTCGGCTGCCTCCGGCTCGGAAGCCAGCGCACGGTTCCACTGATAGACGGCTTCGAGCTTGCGACCGACGCGCCAGTAAGCATCGCCCAGATGGTCGTTGATCGTCGCGTCGCCGGCCTTGATCTGTGCCGCTTTCTCCAGTTCGTCCACCGCGTCGTTGAAGCGGTTGAGACGGAAATAGGCCCAGCCGAGCGAGTCGATGATGTAGCCGTCGTCGGGGCGCAGCTCGACGGCCTTCTTGATCATCGTCAACCCCTCGTCGAGGTTCTTGTTCATGTCGATCCAGGAATATCCGAGGTAGTTCAGGACCTGCGGCTGGTTCGCGTTGAGTTCCAGCGCCTTGCGGAAATTCGGTTCTGCCTTGTCCCACTGCTTCAGGCGCTCGTAGGCGATGCCGCGCTGGAAGAAGACGGTCCAGGCATTCTTGCCCGGCAGCGGGCCGATGGCGTCGACGGCCTTGTCGTAATTCTCAGCCATCGCCTTGTAGTCCTTGGCGTCGGAAAGGACGCTGCCGTACGCGAGATAGCTGCGGATGTCCTTGGGGTCCGACTCGATCAGGCCCTGCAGGTGCTTGCGGGCCTCTTCGACCTTGCCGCCCTCGGCGAGCGCCAGCCCGAGCTGCAGCTCGGAGATGCGGCTCATCGGCGAATTGTCAGGCACTTCCTTGTAGATCGCGATCGCGCGATCGACCTGGCTCTGCTTCTCGGCAATGCCGCCGAGCATGACCAGCGCGTCGGCGCTATCGGGATCGAGGCTGCGTGCGATCTGCAGGTAGAGCGATACGATATCTTCGGCGCCGTCACGGTTGAGCGCGCCGGCAAACGAGAACAGCACACCGGCAGCACCCTGCTTGGCGGTCAGGATCTGCTGCTGTTCCTTCTGGTCGCCGTTGATGCTCTGGCGCAGCGCGTTAAGTGGCGCGTAATTCGGCAAAAGGTTTTCGCCAACCGAGACGGCGTCGAGCGCCTTCTGCTTGTTGCCCTGCGAAGCCTCGAGCCGTGCCAGCGCGATAACGGCGCGGACGAATGTGTCAGGTGCGGTCGCCGCACCATCCTTGTCGAGCACGGCATCGTTGAGATGGCGACGAGCCGACTTCACGTCGCCGTTCACGATGGCAATCGCTCCGGCATTGTAGTTCTGGAAGATGTTGAGCCAGTCCGGGCCCTTCATCTTTTCGACCAGCGCCAGCGCGTCCTTGCCCTTGCCGGCGCCGAGGCGGGCCCAGGCAGCCATCAGGTCGTTCATGACGCGGTCGAGATCGGTCGGCCCCGTGGTCTTCAGGATCGTTTCGGCCGACTTGTACTCGCCGCGGCGCAGCGCATCGGCACCACGAACGATCGTGGCGAGCCGTTCGATGCTCGGATCGTTCTTCAGGTCGTTGGCGTATTTGACGCTGTCCTTGATATTGCCGTTGAGCAGCAGCGAGATCATCAGGCGCTGGCGGATTTCAGGATTGCCCGGTTCGATCTGCAGGGCTTTCTTGTAGAGCTCGATCGCTGTGTCGTAGTCGTGGTCGACATCGGCGGTACGCGCGGCAAGCAAGGCGCCGGAAAAGGTCGTGACGCTGTCTGGGTCGAAATGTACGGTGCTGCTGGCGTCGTCGGTCTTGACCGCGTCTTCGGCATTTGCGCCGCCGAGCACGCCAAGCGACAACACCGCCGCCAACGCCGCGCTCGAAAGAAGACGAATGGCAAATTTCCGCCGCATTAGAAAACCTTTCTTCCAGGGCAGCGGATCTTGTCCGGCTGCCAAATCAGTTGCGAAGACTGATTCACGGCAGGATGGCTTTTTTGAAGCAGCCCCGCAAGAAATTCAGCCGCAAACAACGATCGTCGGTTAATTGACGCGCTCGATGCAGAAGTCGATGACTTCCATCAGGGCAGATTTCCATGCCGTATCGGGCAGAGGCGCGAGAGCGTCCCGCGCTATCGTCCCGTAATGAACCGCCCGGGCGATCGTGTCATTCAGTGTACCATACTTCGTGATCAGACCGAGAGCCTTCTCAAGATTCTGGTCGCTGCCGTTTCCACCTTCGATCGCATCCCGCCAGAAGGCGCGTTCTTCCTCGGTGCCGCGGCGGTAGGCCAGGATGACCGGAAGCGTGATCTTGCCTTCGCGGAAGTCGTCGCCGACGTTCTTGCCGAGGTCGGCGGCCTTGCCACCGTAGTCAAGCGCATCGTCGACCAGCTGGAATGCGAGCCCGAGGTTCATACCATAGGACTTCATGGCATTGCGCCCGGACTTGCCGGCATCGGCGATGATCGGCCCGACCTCGGCAGCGGCTGCGAAAAGCGCTGCCGTCTTGGCGCGGATGACCGCGAGATAATCGTCCTCGGTCGTCTCCATGTTCTTGGCAACGGAAAGCTGCAGCACTTCGCCTTCCGCGATGACACAGGCGGCACCCGAGAGAACATCGAGCGCGTCGAGCGAGCCGACATCGACCATCATGCGGAACGCCTGGCCGAGCAGGAAGTCGCCGACGAGAACGCTTGCCTGGTTACCCCAGATCGTGCGGGCGGTGGACTTGCCGCGGCGAAGGTCGCTTTCGTCCACGACATCGTCGTGCAGCAGCGTCGCGGTATGCATGAACTCGACCGAGGTCGCGAGCTTGATGTGATTTTCACCCTTGTAGCCAAACAGAACCGAGGAGGCGAGCGTCAGCATCGGACGCAAACGCTTGCCGCCAGACGAAATCAGGTGGTTCGCTACCTCCGGAATCATCTGGACGTCGGAACCGGCCTTCGACAGGATCAACTGGTTGACCCGTTCCATATCCGCTTTGGTCAAATCCACCAGTGGCTTGACGGATGCCAGTTTGTTTTTGCTTTCTTCAAGCGGTATGACCACGCCCAACGACCCGGACTCCTGTTCTTTCATTGAATTTGACAATAGAAAGGGCCGGATGGCGCGGCAAGAGGTGAAATGTCGCGTCGCGCAAATTTGAAAGGGATTTCACGGCAAATGCATGAACTTATCCGCGCCAACGATCCCGTGCTGCTGTCCTTCGCGGAAAGCCTTCTGAAGGATGCCGGTATTCACTGCCTGATCGCCGATCAGGGCATGAGCATTCTCGAAGGCTCGCTCGGCATGCTGCCACGTCGGCTGCTGGTCGATGACGAACGCGCCGACCAGGCGCGGCGCATTCTCGTCGATGCTGGCCTCGGCAACGAATTGCGTCAGGCGAAATGATCGCTATGGCTGATCTGCCGGTGGCCGAAACGGTCGATGCCTTTCATCGCGGTCTCTTCCATGTGATCCAGCCGAAAGGCCGTGGGCATCGGTCCGGCATGGACGCGATGCTTCTCGCAGCCCTCGTGGCAGACGATCGGCCGATCAGGGTTGCCGATCTCGGAGCGGGTGCGGGGCGGCGGGTCTTGCGGTGGCTTCGCGGTTACCGGCAGCGGACGTCACCCTGTTCGAGCGATCGGGCGAGATGGCGGATTATGCGCGTCGCAGCGCGCTTCTGCCTGAGAACGCGCATCTGGCAGCGCGCGTCACCGTTGTCGAGGCGGATGTGACGCTGAAGGCCAAGGCGCGCAATGACGCTGGCCTGCTCGACGAAAGCTTCCATCACGTCATCATGAACCCGCCATTCAATGACGCGGGCGACCGAAAGACGCCGGATGCCTTGAAGGCCGAAGCGCATGCGATGACGGAAGATCTGTTCGAAAGCTGGCTGCGCACATCAGGCGCCATCATGATCCCCGGAGGGCAACTGTCGCTGATTGCGCGGCCGGAATCGATCGCCGAGATCATCGATGCCTGTGGCCGCCGGTTCGGAGGCATCGAGGTTACAGCCATTCACCCGCGTCAGGGTGAAAACGCCGTTCGTATTCTCGTCACGGCGATCAAGGGATCGCGCGCGCGGCTCTCATTCCGCGCGCCGCTGATCATGCACGAAGAGGGTACGCATAAATTCTCCCCCTTCGTCGACGACCTCAACAATGGTCGGGCCGCCTATTCACGTCGCTGATCTGCTCAGCCAACCACGAAGTCGAACAGCAGCTTGACGTTCAGTCCCGCGATGACGATCGCGATCGTGTAGGCGATGGCGGACAGCCAGCGCGGCGCCACGAGCTCGCCCATCTTCGCCTTGCTGGCGGTAAACATGACCAGCGGGAACACCGCGAAGGAAAGCTGCAGGCTGAGCACGACCTGCGTCAGGATCAGCAGCTCGGCCGTACCGGCATCGCCGTACCAGATCGTCACGAATGCCGCGGGGATGATGGCGATGGCACGGGTAATCAGGCGCCGTACCCAGGGCTGCAGCCGGATCTTCAGGAAGCCTTCCATGATGATCTGTCCGGCCATCGTCGCCGTGACCGTCGAGTTCAGGCCGCAGCAGAGCAGGGCAATACCGAATAGCGTCGGGGCAAGCGCAAGGCCGAGAAGCGGCGCCAGCAGCGATGAGGCCTCGCCGAGTTCGGCAACGTCAGTCCGTCCGTGGGCATGGAAGGCTGCCGCAGCCAGGATGAGGATCGAGGCGTTGATCAGCAGCGCAAAGCAGAGCGCGACAGTCGAGTCGATCGTCGCAAAGGTCAGCGCCTCGCGCTTCTCGGGCAACGTATGTCCGTAGTCGCGGGTCTGGACGATGCCGGAATGCAGGTAGAGATTGTGCGGCATCACGGTCGCGCCGAGGATGCCGAGGGCGAGATAGAGCATCTCCGGATTGGAGACGATCTCCGTGGTCGGGAAGAAGCCGCGGATGACCTCGCCCCACTGCGGGTCGGCCATGAAGATCTGCACGCCGAAACAGACGGTGATGATCCCGAGCAGCGCAATGACGAAAGCCTCGACCCAGCGGAATCCGACCTTCTGCAGATAGAGAATGAGGAAGACGTCGAGCGCGGTGATCAGTACGCCAAGCTCGAGCGGAATGCCGAACAGCAGGTTGAGGCCGATCGCGGTGCCGATCACCTCGGCGATGTCGGTCGCGATGATGGCGATTTCGGCAAACAGCCAGAGCGGGATCGACACCCAGCGCGGGAACGCGTCGCGACAAGCCTGCGCGAGATCGCGGCCGGAACCGATCGCGAGACGGGCGCAGAGCGACTGCAGCACGATCGCCATCATATTGGAGAGCAGTGCGACTGCCAGAAGCGTGTATCCGAACTTGGACCCGCCGGCGAGCGAGGTCGACCAATTGCCGGGATCCATATAGCCGACGGCGACCAGATAGCCTGGCCCGAGAAATGCCGCGATGCGACGCCAACGCGACGCTCCCTTGCGTGTGCCGATCGAGCGGTAGACATCGGCCATCGATGCTTCTTCGCGCTCGTGGCGCCAGCCTGTCCTGGCCTTCGGATTTATTACGTCCATGAAAACAACTGCCTGTTGATAACGAAAGTCAATATGGCTGATTAGAATGATAATGCAAGTCATTCGCAACAAGAAAGTTGCCGCGCTGGTGTTTTGCGCCAGCCCCCATTGCGTTTGTCGTTCCGACGCATACATGGGAGTGACGTTTCACGCAGCCTGTACGAAGGAATAGAAATGGCCGGATTTTTGAGAAAGCTGATGCCGAAGCGCTTCCGCAAGGACGGCGTCGTGATCCCGGTGGTCCGCCTGCAGGGCGCGATCATGAGCGGTGGCAGCCAGTTTCGGCCGGCCTTGAACCTCGCCTCGACGGCGCAGGTGCTGGAGAAGGCGTTCGAATTCAAGGATGCGCCGGCGGTGGCGATCTCGATCAATTCACCCGGCGGCTCGCCTGTCCAGTCGCGCCTGATCTTCAGCCGTATCCGTGATCTCGCGCGTGAAAAGCAGAAGAAAGTGCTTGTCTTCGTCGAGGACGTGGCTGCATCAGGCGGCTACATGATTGCCCTTGCCGGCGATGAGATCATTGCCGACCCCACCTCGATCGTCGGCTCGATCGGTGTCGTCTCCGGTGGCTTCGGCTTTCCGGAACTCCTGAAGAAGATCGGCGTCGAGCGGCGCGTCTATACCGCAGGCGAGAACAAGGTGATCCTCGACCCGTTCCAGCCGGAGAAGGAAAAGGACATCGAGTATCTGAAGACCCTGCAGCTCGAAATCCATCAGGTCTTCATTTCGATGGTCCGCGAACGCCGCGCCGGCAAGCTCAAGGACGACGAGACCGTGTTCTCGGGTCTCTTCTGGACCGGCACGCGCGGCCTCGAACTCGGTCTGATCGACGGCCTTGGCGACATGCGGCAGGAATTGAAGCGGCGCTACGGCTCGAAGACAAAACTTGCGCTGGTGACGCCGGCCCGCGGCCTTTTCGGACGCCGCATTCCTGGGGTAGCATCGGGGTCGCTGGAAGCGGCGGCGACAGGCCTCGCGGCGGGACTTGTGGAAACTGCCGAAGAGAAGGCATTGTGGAGCCGCTACGGTTTCTGAGGGGGAGCAAGACAGGCCTATGCCACAACTGATAATCATGGGTCTGCTGGTCGTCGGCGCATGGCTGCTGTACCGGCGCTTCGTGGCGGAGGCGGAAAAGCTGGCCTCACGATCGCGCCGTGCGGAAAAGGAGCGCCAGACCGGCGCCATCGGCACGCTGGTCAAGGATCCGGTAACGGGCGAATACCATCTGAAGAAGGACGAGGAAGAGTAGGGCCGCAAAAGCCTTGACCCGTCTGGCGCGGCGTGGCACCTGTCCGCCCACTTTTGTACGAATTCGGAAGCCGTTCCATGTCTGCTGCAATCCCCGACCACATGAACCCGAAGCGCTCTTTCCAGGCGCTGATCCTGACGCTCCATAACTACTGGGCGGACAAGGGTTGTGCGGTGCTGCAGCCCTACGACATGGAGGTCGGCGCCGGTACATTCCATCCTGCGACGACGCTGCGTGCGCTCGGGCCCAAGCCGTGGAAGGCTGCCTATGTGCAGCCGTCGCGTCGTCCGTCGGATGGCCGCTACGGTGAGAACCCGAACCGCCTGCAGCACTATTATCAGTATCAGGTGATCCTGAAGCCGAACCCGCCGAACCTGCAGGAACTCTATCTCGGCTCGCTGGCCGCGATCGGCCTCGATCCGTTGCTGCACGACATCCGTTTCGTCGAAGACGACTGGGAAAGCCCGACGCTCGGCGCCTGGGGTCTCGGCTGGGAGTGCTGGTGCGACGGCATGGAAGTCTCGCAATTCACCTATTTCCAGCAGGTCTGCGGCATCGAATGCTCGCCTGTTGCGGGCGAGCTCACCTACGGTCTCGAGCGTCTTGCGATGTATGTCCAGGGTGTCGACAACGTCTACGACCTGAACTTCAACGGGCGCGAAGGCGACGAGAAGATCAGCTATGGCGACGTCTTCCTGCAGGCCGAACAGGAATATTCACGCCACAACTTCGAATTTGCCAACACCGAGATGCTGCATCGCCACTTCATCGATGCCGAAAAGGAATGCCAGGCGCTTCTCGCCGCCGGCGCTCCCGGCGACAGCGATAACCAGAAGCTGCATAAGTGCGTTTTCCCGGCCTACGACCAGTGCATCAAGGCGTCACACGTCTTCAACCTGCTGGATGCCCGCGGCGTCATCTCGGTCACCGAGCGCCAAAGCTATATTCTGCGCGTGCGGACGCTGGCAAAGGCCTGCGGTGAGGCCTTCCTTTTGACGGATGCGGGTGGTGTGAACCTGGCGAAGACTGCCGCTTGAAGCGCTGAAGTCAGCGACGTTCGTCGTTCCTGACTTCGACGCGGCGCTCTACCGGGCGAGCCGCGCTCTGAACGAAGAAGTACGATACGATAGCCAGTGCGTTGAGCAGGAAAATGACTGCGCTCATGGTCTGAATGATCCTCGTCGCAAGTTTCTGATGCTCGCCTGTTGCAGCGGGCAAGACAGAAGATAGGGCTTTGGCGCTGGCAGCGGTATCGTGATTTTTGACTACCCCGTTGGTATTGACCTCCTGAAGATGCCCTAAATGCGGGATGACAATCTGCGGTAACCCGCTTAGTCTTCCGGCATACTTTCGGTCGCTGTGGGGGATTTGCGAATGTATATTATTTTAGGCCTTATCGTCCTTATCGCGCTCTATGCCGTCGTCATCTACAACGGCCTCGTCCGCGCCCGGCAGATGGCCGAGGAAGCCTGGTCCGGCATCGATGTGCAGCTGAAGCGCCGCGCCGACCTCATCCCCAACCTGATCGAGACGGTAAAGGGCTACGCCACCCACGAAAAGACCACGCTCGAAGAGGTGGTCAAGCTGCGGAACCAGGCACAGGCTGTGCCGACGGGCGATGTGGCCGGCCGCGCGCAGGCGGAAGGTCTGCTCGGCGCTGCTCTCGGGCGCGTCATGGCGCTTGCCGAAGCCTATCCCGACCTGAAGGCCAACGAGAATTTCCGCGAGCTGCAGTCCTCACTCGAGACGATGGAAAGCGAGATCCAGATGGCGCGGCGCTACTACAATGGCGCGGCCCGCGATCTCAACGTCAAGGTCGAGAGCTTCCCCTCCAATCTGGTCGCCGGCCAGTTCGGATTCCAGAAGCGGGAGTATTTCGAGATCACCAACGAAGCCGATCGCGCTGTCCCGACGGTAAAGTTCTGACATCCGCCATTTGCCTTTGCGTAAAAACTGCTATGAGCAGGGCATGACCGTGGCCTGACATGGCCCGTTGCGCAAAGACGGAAAAGACAAGGTAATGAGTAAAGACAAGCTCACCATCATCCCGGCGGCGAAGCCGCTTTCCGGTCGCGCCGTACCTCCCGGCTCGAAGTCGATCACCAACCGCGCGCTGCTTTTGGCCGGTCTCGCCAAGGGCACCAGCCGCCTGACCGGGGCGCTCAAGAGCGACGACACGCGCTATATGGCGGAAGCCCTGCGCGCCATGGGCGTGACGGTGGACGAGCCCGATGCGACGACCTTCGTTGTCACCAGTTCCGGTGAACTCAAGGCTCCCGCCGCACCGCTCTTCCTCGGCAATGCCGGTACCGCCACACGCTTCCTGACGGCAGCACTTGCGCTCGGCAATGGCCGCTATGTCGTCGATGGTGACGAGCATATGCGCAAGCGCCCGATCAAGCCGCTGGTCGATGCCCTGAAGTCGCTCGGTGTCGCGATCGAGGCACCCACCGGTTGCCCGCCCGTCACGATCGACGCTAACGGCCGCTTCGCCAGCAACAAGGTCGTCATCGATGCCGGCCTCTCCAGCCAGTATGTCTCCGCCCTGCAGATGGCGGCTGCCTGCGGTTCCGAGCCGTTCACGATCGAACTTGCCGGTGCCGATATCGGCGCACGCGGCTACATCGACCTGACGCTGGCAGCCATGCGTGCCTTCGGCGCCAAGGTCATGCAGCCGACGCCGTCCTCGTGGGTGATCGAGCCGACCGGTTACACCGCCACCGATTTCGTCGTCGAGCCGGACGCTTCCGCCGCCACCTATCTCTGGGCCGCCGAAGTGCTGACCAAGGGCGCGATCGACCTCGGCGTCGCCAACGAGGATTTCACCCAGCCGGATGCCAAGGCATATGACGTCATCAGGCAGTTCCCACACCTGCCCGCCGAAATCGACGGCTCGCAGATGCAGGACGCTGTGCCGACCATCGCCGTGCTGGCCGCCTTCAACGAAACACCGGTGCGCTTCACCGGCATCGCCAACCTGCGCGTCAAGGAATGCGACCGCATCCGCGCCGTCTCGACCGGCCTTAACAACATCCGTCAGGGGCTCGCGACCGAGGATGGCGACGATCTGATCGTTGCATCCGACCCTGCATTGGTCGGCCAGCATTTGCCCGCCGATATCGACACCTTCGCCGATCACCGCATCGCCATGAGCTTCGCGCTCGCCGGCCTGAAGATCGACGGCATCACCATTCTGGATCCGGATTGCGTCGGCAAGACCTTCCCGTCCTATTGGCGGACGCTGGCGGGGCTCGGTGTGACCTACGCGGATGAGGACTGACACTATCTGAGGCGGCGGGAAGCCGCGGGCGGGGGAATGGAATGATCCGGCGGCTTCTCGGTTTTTGCTTCGCACTGTTCCTGATGCTTGCCGCTGGCCCGTCTCTCGCCAGAGAGGTCATCAATTCCTTCGCCTCCGACATCGTGCTCGACAAGAGCGGTTCGATGACGGTGACGGAAACGATATCCGTCAATGCCGAGGGCAATCGCATCCGGCGCGGCATCTTTCGCGATTTCCCGCTGACGCTGAAGAACGCCGACGGCCGGACCATCCGCGTTGATTTCGACGTCGTCTCGGTCAAGCGTGACGGGCGCGACGAGCCGTGGCACACCGAGAGCATCAGCGGCGGTATTCGTATTTACGCCGGGTCGGAAGACGTCATGCTGAGCTATGGCCAGCATCGGTACGAGATCAGCTACCGCACGAATCGGGAGATCCGTTACTTCCCCGACCACGACGAACTCTATTGGAACGTCACCGGCAACGGTTGGATCTTTCCGATCATGGCAGCGACGGCCTCCGTCAAGCTGCCCGAGGGCGTGCGTTCGATCGACACGGCCTTCTTCACCGGCCCGCTTGGCTCCACGGACCGGAACGCCCGTGTCTCCACAAGCGGCGATCGCCTTGTGTTTACAGCCACACAGCCTCTCGATGCCGGTGAAGGATTGACGATCGCGGTCAAGATGCTGAAGGGATCGATCGATCCGCCGAGCGACGCTGACACCAAGCGCTGGTGGCTGAGCGACAATCGCGACTATCTCATCGGCTTCGGCGGCCTGATCCTGGTCTTCCTCTACTATACACGCTCATGGCTGAAGGTCGGCCGCGATCCGGCGCGCGGCGTCATCGTGCCGCGCTGGGATCCGCCTGATGGCATTTCGCCGGCGCTGGTGAACTATATCGACAACAGGGGCTTCTCCGGTCAGGGCTGGACGGCGCTGTCGGCCACGGCCCTCAATCTCGCGGTGCGCGGCTATGTCGTGCTTGAGGACCTGAAGAACTCGATCATCATCCGCCGCACCGACAAGCCCGTCGGCAAGCAAAAGCTGGAAGCGGGGGAGGCGAGCCTGCTGAATTCAGTCGGAGCCAAGGGATCGCTCACCATCGACAAGGCGAACGGCCAGCGCGTGAAATCGGTTGGCGAAGGCTTCCGCTCGGCTATCGAACGCGAGCACCGCGGCAAGTATTACAATGCCAATGCCGGCTATACCGTCGGCGGCCTCGTCCTGAGCGCCGCGGCGCTGGTCGGGCTCTTCGTCTTCGGCACGCTGGAACCCGATGCGATCGCCCTGATGGTGATCCCCATCATCGTGACCGTTTTCGTCTCGATCTTCATCGGCAATATCGCCAAGTCGTTTCGCCCAGGCGGTTCGCTGGGCGGCAAGATCGTCGCGGTGATCTCGATCGCCATCGTGGCCTTCATCGGCTTCAGCATTCTCTCCAGCCTGGGGCTCGCCCTGTTCTCGTCGTTGATGGAGCTCCACGAGACGCCGATGCTGTTTGCGATCGGCGGCATCGTGTTGCTGAACGTGCTCTATGTCTTCATCATGGGAGCGCCGACGCCGCTTGGCGCGAAGCTGATGGATGGCATCGACGGCCTGCGCCAGTATTTGACGCTGGCCGAAAAGGACCGCATGAACATGGCGGGTGCGCCCGAAATGTCGCCGCAACATTTCGAAAAGCTGCTGCCCTATGCCGTGGCACTCGGCGTCGAGAAACCGTGGAGCCGGACCTTCGAGCTATGGCTTGCCGCTGCGGCGGCTGGCGTGGCCGGCGCTGCCGCCTATCATCCAGGCTGGTATTCCGGCAACTTCAGCGGCGGCAATTTCTCCGACCGCATCGGCGGCTTCTCGTCGTCCATGGCCTCAACCATCGCCTCTACGCTGCCAAGCCCGCCGCCCAGTTCCTCTTCCGCCTTTTCCGGTGGCAGTGGGGGCGGTGGCGGCTTCTCCGGCGGCGGTGGCGGCGGTGGCGGTGGCGGTGGCTGGTAAACCTCCTCGTTCATCTCCCAGGCGAGCATTCTGCTTGACCCCGGTCGAGCATTCTTGCTTGACCTTTGCGCCCACTGCCCTTAACCGCCAGACGGAAACGCGAAAGGGACGGGCATGAAGGTTCTGTTGATCGGATCGGGCGGACGCGAGCACGCATTGGCCTGGAAACTGGCGCAATCGCCTCTCATGACGGAATTCTACGCCGCCCCCGGAAACCCCGGCATTGCCGAACACGCGACGCTGGTTCCTGTTGATGTCGACGACCACGCCGCCGTCATTGCTTTCTGCAAGGACAAGGCAATCGACTTCATCGTCGTTGGCCCGGAAGCGCCACTGGTCGCAGGTATCGCCGACCGGCTACGCGCCGAAGGCTTCGCCGTCTTCGGTCCGTCTGCCGCCGCCGCCCAGCTCGAAGGCTCCAAGGGGTTCACCAAGGACATCTGTGCCCGCTACGATATTCCGACCGGCGCCTACCAGCGTTTCAACAATGCTCCGAAGGCCAAGGCCTATATCCGCGAGCAGGGAGCCCCGATCGTCGTCAAGGCCGATGGCCTCGCAGCCGGCAAGGGTGTGACCGTCGCAATGACCGTCGATGAGGCGCTCGCCGCCGTCGACGATTGCTTCGAAGGCGCGTTCGGCGCCGCCGGTGCAGAAGTCGTGGTCGAGGCCTATCTCGATGGCGAGGAAGCAAGCTTCTTCTGCCTGAGCGACGGCAAGCACGCGTTGGCTCTTGCGACCGCGCAGGACCACAAGCGTGTGGGCGAGGGCGATACCGGCCCGAACACCGGCGGCATGGGCGCCTATTCGCCGGCTCCCGTCATGACATCGGAAATGGTCGAGCGCACGATGAAGGAAATCATTGAGCCCTCCATGCGCGGCATGGCCGAAAGCGGCTATCCCTTCTCCGGCGTCTTCTTCGCCGGCCTGATGATCACCAAGAAGGGCCCGGAGCTGATCGAATACAACGTCCGCTTCGGTGATCCCGAATGCCAGGTGCTGATGATGCGCCTGAAGAGCGACCTGCTGCCGATCCTCTATGCGACGGCAACCGGCACGCTGGATAAGGTCACGGCCGAGTGGAGCGACGATCCGGCGCTGACGGTCGTCATGGCATCGAAGGGCTATCCTGGAAGCTACGACAAGAACACGCCGATCAACTCTATTCCCGAAGCGGGCGAGGGCGCCAAGGTGTTCCATGCCGGCACAGCCCTGAAGGATGGCGGACTGGTCGCGACCGGCGGCCGCGTGTTGAACGTCACAGCATCAGGCAAGACCGTCGGTGAAGCCCAGACCCGCGCCTATGCCCTGCTCGACAAGGTGGAATGGGACAATGGTTTCTGCCGCCGCGATATCGGCTGGCAGGCGATCAAGCGCGAAAAAGCGTGAGCAAACCCGAAATCGGGTCAGTTCTCTAAATTTTTACCCTTTCCCCTGACGGGATGGAAACAAAGCCGCGCTAATCTCTTCTCAACGTGAGACGGAGAGTTCCATGCGTCAGGTCATTTTGGGTGCGGTAGCTGTGTTTGCGGCAGGCTCTGCTTTTGCCTCCTCGATCGAGGTCGTCGGCAAGGATACGCGCATCAATGGCGGGAGCATCAGCCAGGAAAGCTGCCAAAGCTGCCCGCCGCTTGTGTCCGCCGAGCGCAAGAAGGACTACACCGTCCCGACGCTTGCGAACGGCTCGCTGCAATCCTCGGAAATTCGCGACGTCGATGGCCAGAAGAAGCTCTACCGTACTGAAGGCTGGATGGGCGGTTCGCCGGTCGTTTTCGTAACCAAGGCTCCCACCGAGTCCATGACCGCGGCAACGCAACCCGCCGACAACATTGACCGTGCCTCGACGACGGCTGCGGTCGTTGGCGGTGACGCCAAGCCGGTTACGGCAGGCGTGGCGGGTGCACCGATGGAACAAACGGCGCCGCTCGACGTTTCCAAGTTTGAGCTTCGGCCCTGATTTCCAGTTCCCTGCCCCAGCCCGACCAAAGTTTCGGTCGACCGGGGTCCACCCCCGTGGTGGATAAATGCGTCCCTGAGAGAAGCAGGGGCGCATTTTTCGTCTCTAGTGTGCCTTGCCGAAGGGGCCGCCTCCGAAGGTCGGTGACAGCAGCTGGCCAAGTGTCTGCACTCCGCGCAACGTGTTCGACCAAACTGAACGTCGCTTGATCTCCGGCGCTGCGGCAACTGCTGCGTCATTCTCGAAAGGCGTCAGATCGGCAATCGGTTCCGGTGGAGGGGAATAGATGCGCCCTTGATCCAGGGACAGGATGGTCAGCGTGGTAATCATGTCCGTCTCCCACATGCAGTTTGCTGTGGGGTGCAGTCTCCTCTCATCACGACGTTCCGGTCCTGAAGCGCTCGGGAAAAGTTCCGAAACGATCCGAAACTAGCGTTCGGGAACACCCGCCATCCGCAGGCCGTCGAGCACGCCTTCGATGCGATCCGGGTACTTGCCGGCCTGGCCGGCGCGGATGCGATCGAGCGTGATATCGGGCGTCAGCCGTCTCAACGCCGCGAGATAACGATGAGCTTCCTCCATGCGTCCAAGATGCGCGCTTGCAGCAATCAGAACCCACAGGGTGGCCTCGAAATTCGGATTGCTGGCCAGCGCCCTTGAGGCCCAGTACAGGGCCTCGTCGTACTCGCCGCGTACGACATGGGCATGCGCGATGCCGCACAGCGAGAAGTGCGCGCCGCGATCGCCGGGGATGAAGCGGTTGGCACGGTGGAAGTGGCTGAGCGCATCGTCGACATTGCCGCAATGAAGATGGCCGACACCCGCTCTGACGACGGCCATCGGATTGTTGGGATTGGACTCCGCCGCCGCCTGCAGAACCGCGAGACCCCAATCGTAGTCCTTCACCGTCTGCATCAGGGCGACACCGCAATGGGCGAGAACCATCGCGTCGCCGGCGCCGTGCTCCAGCGCCCGCCGTGCCAGTGCAGCACAGGTCTGCACGTCGTCATCGGTGAGCGCCGGCCAGCCCATCGTATAGCGATGCTCAAGCGCCCATGTCGCCTGCGCAAGCAGCTGCGCGTTGTCTGGCTCGGCCGCGAGCCCCTGCATGAGCAGCGCGTAAGCAGCCGCATTGTCGCTTTCGATCTCGGTCGAGATCTTCGCCAGCGCCTGCAGGTAGATGTCGTAGACGGCGACACTGCCGGGCCGTTCCCGCCGCGATCGTTCGATCTCGGCTGTCTGGATCAGCGGTTCGATCAGCGTTGCGACGCGCTCGGTAATGCGATCCTGAAAGTCGAATATCTCGTCCAGTGTGCCGTCGAAGGTCTGCGCCCACATGTGGGTGCCGCCCTGTCCCTCGACGAGTTCGGCGACGATCCGCAGCCGGTTGCCCGACTGCCGGATGCTGCCCTCCAGCACGTAGCGGACGCCAAGCTCCGCCGCGATCCTGCGCACGTCGATGCCGCTGCCCTTATAGGCGAAGGAGCAGTCACGGGCGACCACTGCAAAGCTTCGGAACCGGCTGAGAGCTGCAATGATGTCGTCGACGATCCCGTCGGCAAAATAGTCCTGTTTGGGATCGCCGCTGAGATTGCTGAAGGGGAGGACGGCGAGCGTCGGGCGCAATTCCGCGACGTTCGCTTGCGTCGTCGTCGCGCGGAGAAAGCGGTAGCCGACGCGTGGCACCGTCGCGATCCATTCCTGCCCGTTCGGTGCCTGGCCAAGCGCCTTGCGCAAGGCTGCCACCTGGACGGTCAGGTTGCTCTCCTCGACGGTAATTCCCGGCCAGACGCGCTCCATCAGTGCGTCCTTGGAAACGATGCTGCCGCGCTCCTCGAGAAGCGCTTCGAGGAGCGCGATGCCGCGTTGGCCGAGCGCAATCGCCCGCCCGTTCCGCAGCAGGCCGCAGCCGGGATCCAGCACGAATTCACCGAAGGCATGCGATGCATCAACCATGCTTGAAATATAGCCCAACCGTGGCCGACGGAAAACGGACAACGTGCCTTCTGTCGAGGCTTTCAACCTGCGGGCGCGAGAGTGGTTGAAAATCTGCCCAGACTGCAAGAAAGCACTGATTATATTTGATATTCCTTTGCGCCGCCATCACTTGGCAATTGTTAATTCCTTCACTCTAACTCTAACGGTTAGGGCCGGAGGACACATGATGGTCGTCGCGAAGCGCCGTTCAGCGCGGAGGTCGGGAGTTTACCGATCCGGAATTGCCGAACTCACCGTTTTGCGAGACATTCATGAAGAAGCTTAAGATTGCCCATCAACTGTTCGCCCTCGTGGGCGTTCTCATGGCGGCCTTCGCCATTGCCACCTATTTCCAGATCAAAACGACATCGCAGGCGATCTACGACGATCGCTTCGATCTCCTGCGCACCCAGGTCGAGTCCGGCATTTCGGTTCTCGATGCCTATTATCAGCGCGAAAAGTCCGGCGAGATGACGCATGAGGCCGCGCAGGCCGAAGCGTTCAAGATTCTCTCGAAGGTCAAGTTCGAGCCGGCCGGCTACCTCTTCGGCTACGACTATGGCGTCGTCCAGCGCTTCCATCCGAGCCCGGTCAATATCGGCAAGGACATGAGCGCCCAGGTTGACCAGAACGGCACCTATTTCAGCAAGGACATGGTGGCCAAGGGCAGGGCCGGCGGCGGCCGCACCATCTACTACTGGAGCAAGCCCGGCCAGCCCGCCGACGCGCTGTTCGAGAAGGGGTCCTACTCCCAGGCATTCGAGCCATGGCAGTTGGTCGTCTCCAGCGGCGTCTATCTCGACGACCTCAAGGCGCAGATCAACGCTGCGATCTGGAAGGCTCTCATTGCCTGTGCCGTCATCGCCGTTGCCGGCGTCGGCGCCGCCTTCTATTTCATCCGCGGCATCTCCAAGCCCCTGCAGGACGTCCACCAGGCTCTCGAAGCCGTGGCCGACGAAAACGTCACGCTCGTCATTCCGCATGCCGACATGAAAAACGAAGTCGGCATGATGGCCAAGGCAACGCAGTCCTTGCAGCAGAAGGTTAAGGAACGCCACGCCATGTCCGAGCGCGAGGCTGCCCAGCAGATGGCCCTCGACGGCGAACGCGAAAACAGCCAGCGGCTGCAGCGCGATGAAGCCACCGCCCAGACCCACGTCGTCTCGACCATCGGCCATGCGCTGGAGCAGATCGCACGTGGCGACCTGACTGTTCGCTGTGCCGATCTCGGCCAGAAATACGCAGCGCTCCGCGACAACTTCAACGATGCCCTGTCGCACCTCGAAGCCGCGATGTCGAAGGTCAGCGCCAAGGGTGGCGATATCGCTGTCAGCAAGGAAGAGATCCGTCGCGCCTCCAACGATCTGTCGCAGCGCACCGAGCGTCAGGCCGCGAGCCTGGAAGAAACCTCGGCGGCTCTCGACGAACTGACCGTTGCCGTCCGCCAGACCGCCGAAGGTGCCCATGAAGCCAGCAAGCGCGTCGAAGCCGTCAGCGGCGAGGCAAGCCGCAGCGATGCGGTCGTCTCCGAAGCGATCGAGGCGATGAGCGGCATCGAGAAGTCGTCCTCCGAGATTGGCAAGATCATCGGCGTCATCGACGACATCGCCTTCCAGACCAACCTGCTGGCGCTGAACGCCGGCGTCGAAGCTGCGCGTGCAGGCGAATCCGGCAAGGGCTTCGCGGTCGTTGCACAGGAAGTCCGCGAGCTCGCTCAGCGCTCGGCTGCAGCCGCCAAGGAGATCAAGGATCAGATTGCCCGCTCGTCCGGTCAGGTCGATCAGGGTGTCCGTCTGGTCGGCGAAGCCGGCGAGGCGCTGAAGCGCATCTCGGATCAGATCAAGGCGGCCAACGAAATCGTTGCCAAGATCGCCCACAGCGCCTCCGAGCAGGACACGACGCTGCGATCGATCTCGTCCTCGATGAACCAGCTTGATGCTGCCACCCAGCAGAACGCTGCCATGGCGGAAGAAACCACTGCGTCGGCCGAGTCGCTCGCCAGCGATACCGACGAACTCCTCAACCTCATCCGCGGCTTCCGCGTCGGCGGTGGGCAGGAGTATGGCGCGCAGGTCCGTCGCGCCGCCTGAGGTCAGGGACCGAATATGAAAACGGCCGCCGGAGCGATCCGGCGGCCGTTTTGCGTTGAAAGGGTCTGTCGGTTGCTCAGCAGGCCGTGTCTGCCTCGTCGGCCGCAAGCCGGGCAACCAGCATTTCCACATTGCGATCCGAATAGACGGCAATGCCGGCCTGCTTGAGAAGCGCTGCCGTCACGCCATTGCCTGCGAGCTTCTGCCCCGAGAACGTGCCGTCATTGACAAAGCCCGAGCCGCAGGAGGGGCTGCCGTCGATGAGGAGTGCGTAGCGGCAGCCGGTTTCGCTGGCGAGCGTCAAGGCGTTCCTGGCTGCCTGCATAAACTCGTCCGTTACGTCGCCGCCGGTGATTTCAACGACGCGGGCCGTGCCTCCAAGCACATCCTCGCCATCAGCCCCGCCTTCGATCTCGGCGGGCGGCCGCGGCACCGGCATTCCCGCAGACATCTCCGGGCAGATCGTCACCAGACGCCCTTCCTTGATCCAGCGAGCAATCGCGGGATGGAGGAGGGGCTTTGCCTGCCCGTCATAGCGGACGGCATGGCCCATGAGGCAGGCGCTGACCAGAATCTTGTTCATGGCTTTGGCATAGCCCCAGGGACGTGATAGTTCCAGTCCGCATTGGGATGTGTTGAAAGGTAGCAGGGTGCGGCAAAGCATGGGCATGGACAGGTCATGACCGATCTTGCGGTCTATGGCGGCCTTTTCCTGGTGGCTTTTGTGGCAGCGACGATCTTTCCGATGCAGTCGGAAGCCGGCCTTGTCGCCCTCATCGTCACAGAACGATATCCCGTTCTCGCCCTGATCGCGGTTGCCACAATGGGCAACGTCCTTGGCTCGACCGTCAATTGGCTGCTTGGTCTCGGCATTGAGCGATTTCGCCACAAGCGCTGGTTTCCCGTCAGCCAGCCGGCGCTCGACAAGGCGCAGGGCTGGTATCGCCGCTATGGAAAGTGGTCGCTGCTTCTGAGCTGGATGCCAATCATAGGCGATCCGATCACGATCGTCGCCGGCGTGCTGCGCGAGCCGTTTCCGATGTTCCTGCTGCTCGTGACCATCGCCAAGACGGTGCGCTACGGCGTGCTTGCCGCCGCAACGCTCGGCGTCATGAGCTGAGGAGCACTCGAAAGATCGTCTCGCCAGCGTCCGCGCGAGCGCACGCTGGCGTCGTTGATCAGCCCGCGATCTTGGAGAAGTCGGCTACGGTGCCGGTTGCCTCGCGGATAAGCCGCAGCAGGGCCAGACGATTGGCGCGGATGGCCGCGTCTTCGTCGTTGACCAGCACGTCGGTGAAGAAACGGTCGACCGGCGCGCGCAGCTTCGAGAGCGCTTCCATGGCCGAGCGGAAGTCTTCCGTCCCGACGGCAGCGGAAGCCTCTGCCGAAGCCTTGGTGATGGCTGCGTAGAGTTCCTTTTCGGCGTCGAGCTTCAACAGCGCATCGGAAACGCCGTCGGCAACGACCGTGCCCTTTTTCTCTTCGGCGGCAAGCAGCTGTGTCGCACGCTTGGTGCCTGCCAGCAGGTTCTTGCCGTCTTCCGAGGTGATGAAGGCCGTCAGTGCCTCGACACGGCGGGCAACCATGCGCAGGTCGTCGGTCTCAGGTGTGAGCACGGCATCGATGAGATCGTGACGTGCGCCCTGATCGCGAAGGTAGACCTTCAGGCGGTCGTGGAAGAACGAGAGCAGATCGAGCTGTCGTGACATGTCGTCGGTCGCGACCGTGCTGCCGGTGTCCATGTCGATGCGGGCCATATGGCTGACGATGCGCGGAAGCAGAGTTACGTGGACGCCGCGCTCGAGAATGATGCGGATGACGCCGAGTGCCGCGCGGCGCAGCGCAAACGGATCCTTCGAGCCAGTCGGCTTCTCGTCGACAGCCCAGAACCCGATCAGCGTGTCCAGCTTGTCGGCCAGCGCGACCGTGATCGCTATCTTGTCCTCGGGAACCCTGTCCGACGGTCCCTGCGGCTTGTAGTGCTCCTCGATGGCGGTCGAGACCACGTCCTCTTCGCCTTGCAGAATGGCGTATTTGCGCCCCATCACGCCCTGCAGTTCCGGAAACTCGCCGACTGCTTCCGTACGAAGGTCAGCCTTGGCAAGCACGACGGCGCGGTCGACGAGCTTGTAATCGGCGCCGGCGGGGAAGGCGATTTTCGCAGCCATGGCGCGGATGCGCTCGACGCGTTCGCCCTGCGTGCCGAGCTTGGCATGGAACGTCACGTTCAGCGCATCGAGCTTCGCCATGCGCTGGTCGAGCGGCTTCTTCAGGTCGAGACTGAACTTGGCGGCAGAGCTTTCGAGCAGCTGCAGGTCCGGCAGGTTGCCCTGGTCGCGCTTCCAGAAATGCAGCGCGTCGGACAGGCGTGCGCGCACGACCTTGCCGTTGCCGTGAATGATTTCCTTGCCGCCGTCGCTCGCCTCGATGTTGGAAACGAGGATGAACCTGTTCGACAGCGTGTCGCCGCCAACAGGGCGCGTGACGAAGCATTTCTGGTTCGTCTTGATCGTCAGGCGGATGATTTCAGCCGGAATCGAGAGGTAATCCTCCTCGAAGCTGCCCATCAGCACCTGCGGCCATTCGACAAGCCCGGAAACCTCTTCGAGCAGGCCCTCATCCTCAACCAGCTCCAGCCCGTTCGCAAACGCGACATCGCGGGCATCGTGCAGGATGATGTCCTTGCGGCGCTCGCCATCCAGGATGACCTTCGCCTTTTCGAGGTTCGCGACGTAATCGTCGAAGCGCTTGACGGTGATGGCACCCGGCGCATGGAAGCGATGGCCGTAGGTCACGTTGGAGGCAACGATGCCATCGATCGCAAAGGGGATGACGGCGGTTTCCTCATGCTCGGTTCCAAAGGTGCAGACGATCGACTGCAGCGGGCGAACCCAACGCAGCGAGCCCGGCTGTGCGGAGGCAGCACCCCAGCGCATCGGCTTCGGCCAGGGGAAATCGCGGATGATGCCGGGCATCACATCACTGATGATCTCTTCGGCGGCGCGGCCGGGCTTGGAGATGATGGCGATGTAGAAATCACCCTTCTTCGGGTCGCTCTGGACCTGCGCCTCGGAAATGGAAGACAGGCCGGCACCGCGCAGGAAGCCTTCGATCGCCTTCTCGTTGGCGTCGGTGCGCGGGCCCTTCTTCTCTTCACGCACGTCGGCGGAGCGCGCCGTCAGGCCGCGGATGTCGAGCGTCAGCCGGCGCGGCGTCCAGTATTCGCGCGCACCCTCGTATGAAAGTCCTGCCTCGACAAGCGCATCGGTCACGAGCTTCTTCAGGTCGCCGGCAGCCTTGCGCTGCAGGCGGGCCGGGATCTCTTCGGAGCGGAGTTCTAGGAGCAGATCTGGCATGTCACTTTCCTTGCCTTCCCGGGGAAGGCGCCACAAAGGCGGGGCTAAAAACGGTCGCCTCTGCTAGCAAAGAATGCCGCAGGTTTACAAGCTGCAAAAGCGGAGAAGGGGTGAGGTGAGGGAAATCGGAGGATTTGGCGTCTCGCTGATGCTTTGTGCCAGCCCCACCACCCTTCACCTGTGAGGGGTGCGGAAGCATCAGAGGCTCATCGCGGGGTGAGCGACGAGCCCCTAGGCCCACACAGGAATAAGGGCCCTGAAGGAAGACAATCCGCTAACAGCATCGATCAGCGCCCGAAATATCTGAGAATCTCCGCGCGGTTAACAATCGACCGTTAGGCCAGAGCAGGAGTTCGGCCCCAGTCACCGATCTACAATGATGGAGGCGTGTCCAGCAGAGGGAGGATTTGTGTGAACGCGGCGGCCCCTCAGTGGTGTTATGCCTTGGATTGCATATCGATGCAGGCCCTTCACGTAAATCGAGTTCAGCGCTGCCAAGGGTTTACCGAAGTTTCGATGCAAAGCGCCAGCTAGGTGCGCAGGTTCACGAATGCCTTGGTGGAAGAGCCTGATTATCAACTTGCAGGCGACATTCAGTTCATCTGTCAGGCTCCCCGATATGTTGTCGCTGTAGCCGCAGCTAGCGAGCACCCCGTTAAGCATCTTCAGGTCTTTGGCGGAGAGATTGGTGGTGTCGATCGTGGAAGACATCTTGTCCTCCTTTCGGTCAGGGCGAAGCTAACAGCTTCAATCAGCAGCGCCCGTTCCATGGCTGCCGAGATGTCCAAGCTGCGCTTAATCATGGACGATAGCAAATGAATTCTCCGTGGCTAATTCACGTCGCTCGCAGCATCGTCCACCTCGCGAGCGTCATTTCATCCTTTCCAGCCACGCCTTCGGCAAAACTCCTCCGCTGCGTCGTACGCAGCAGATCTATCAATGAAACTCCCCAAGAAAGTGAGTTCCCCACGAAAGCTGACGATTACGCTCCGTGTCGAACTGTCGTAGAAAACAGTCATGTCAGGTTCATAAGGGATGGTTCTAGGCATGAGCCTCTCCGCGCTTTCGCGAGAGCTCACGTATCTCCCAGCCGCCGAGATTTCGGCGATCATCAGAATATAGAGCGCGTCTTAGATAAGTCTCGCGCAGGGGGGAGGGATGGGCCTACGCCAAAATATCCGCTTCAACGACAGGGCCTCAGCACAAACCGCGCCAACCAGCACCCCGGCCAAAATCCCCACCTTCCACAGCCCAAACCGATCTCAAGCATTGCCTTGCCGCTTTTCGTCGCTATGGTCCCGCAACTTTCGTGAAACGCAGGAACTCTCATGGCCGCTGATATTCGTTCGCTCTCCGCAGTCATCTCTTCCGAAATCAACGCCCGGCCGGATCAGGCAAAGGCCGCGATCGAGTTGCTGGACGAGGGGGCAACCGTGCCCTTCATCGCACGCTACCGCAAGGAAGTGACCGGCGGGCTGGATGATACGCAGCTGCGCAATCTGGCCGAGCGGCTGGTCTATCTGCGCGAACTGGAAGCGCGCCGCGACACGATCGTCGAGTCCATCAACGGCCAGGGCAAGATGACCGACGAGCTGATGGCGAAGATCGCCAGGGCCGGGACCAAGGCCGAGCTCGAGGATCTCTATCTCCCCTACAAGCCGAAGCGCCGCACCCGCGCCGAAAGTGCCCGCGAACGCGGCCTCGGTCCGTTGGCGGAAGCGATCCTCGGCGACCGCTCGAAGGAGCCCGCAGTCCTTGCGGAAGGGTTCATCACAGCAGATGTGCCTGATGTGAAGACGGCGCTTGAAGGCGCGCGAGACATCGTCGCGGAAGGCATCTCGGAAAATGCCGATCTGCTCGGCAAGCTGCGCGCCCACATGCGCAGCGCTGCGTTGCTGAAGGCGAAGGTCGTCGACGGCAAGCAGGCGGCAGGTGAAAAGTTCTCCGACTATTTCGACCATTCCGAACGCTGGGCGACGGCACCCGGCCATCGCGCGCTTGCCATGCTGCGCGGCTGGAACGAAGAGGTGCTGACGCTCACGATCGAGGCCGATGCCGAGACCGCATCGCCGAACAAGCCGGTCGAGCGCATGATCGCCGCCGCCTACGAGATCGGCGCGAGCCGCCCCGGCGACCGCTGGCTGATGGAGGTCGCGAGCTGGACCTGGCGCGTCAAGCTCTCCATGTCGCTGTCGCTCGATCTGATGCGCGAGCTGCGCGAACGCGCCGAGGAAGAGGCGATCCACGTCTTCGCCCGCAACCTCAAGGACCTGTTGCTGGCCGCCCCTGCCGGTTCGCGCGCCACGATGGGTCTCGATCCGGGCATCCGCACCGGCGTCAAGGTTGCCGTCACCGACGCAACAGGCAAGGTGGTGGCAACGTCTACCGTCTATCCGTTCCAGCCGAGAAACGACGTACGCGGCGCGCAGCTCGAGCTTGCCTCGCTGATCCGCAAGCACAATGTCGAACTGATCTCGATCGGCAACGGCACCGGCAGCCGCGAGACGGAAAAGCTGGTGGCAGACATGCTGGCCGATCTGCCGGCGCCGAAGCCGACCAAGGTGATCGTCTCGGAAGCCGGCGCCTCGGTCTATTCCGCCTCGGAAACCGCCGCCCTCGAATTCCCCAACCTCGACGTGTCGCTGCGCGGCGCCGTCTCCATCGCCCGCCGCCTGCAGGATCCGCTGGCCGAGCTCGTCAAGATCGAGCCGAAGTCGATCGGCGTCGGCCAGTACCAGCACGACGTCGACCAACAGAAGCTGTCGCGTTCGCTGGATGCGGTCGTCGAAGACGCGGTGAACGCCGTCGGTGTCGATCTGAACACGGCGTCCGCGCCGTTGCTGGCACGCGTTTCGGGCCTGGGTGCTTCGATTGCCGAGGCGATCGTCCGGCATCGCGACAGCGAAGGCCGGTTCGAGACCCGTCGCGATCTCCTGAAAGTTGCCCGCCTCGGCCAGCGCACCTTCGAACAATGCGCAGGCTTCCTGCGTATCCGTGACGGCAAGGAGCCGCTCGATGCCTCTTCCGTGCACCCGGAAGCCTATGGCGTTGCGAAGAAGATCGTCGCCGCCTGCGGTCGTGATCTGCGCACCCTCATGGGCGACAGCGCAACGCTGAAGGCGCTTGACCCGCGCAAGTTCATCGACGAGCAGTTCGGTCTTCCGACCGTCAAGGACATCCTTGCCGAACTCGAAAAGCCCGGTCGCGATCCGCGCCCGAGCTTCAAGACCGCCACCTTTGCCGAAGGCGTCAACGAAATCTCCGACCTGAAGCCGGGCATGATGCTGGAGGGCACGGTGACCAACGTCGCGGCCTTTGGTGCCTTCGTGGATATCGGCGTGCATCAGGACGGCCTGGTTCACGTCTCGCAGCTTGCGGACCGCTTCGTCAAAGACCCTCACGAAGTTGTGAAGGCTGGCGATGTCGTCAAGGTCCGGGTCGTCGAGGTTGATGCGAAGCGCAAGCGCATCGCCCTGTCGATGCGCAAGGACGATGGTTCACAGGCTTCGGCGCCACGCGGCGAAACGCGCGGAAACCAGCCGGTTCGCGGCCAGAACGACCGCCGCTCGGCGCCTCCGAAGCAGGAGAGCCAGGGCGCGTTTGGGGCCGCCTTGGCCGAGGCGATGAAGCGGAAATAAGCGCTTAGCAGTCAGATTTGCAAAAATGTCACACTTCGGCGACCATGTTGCCGAGGTGCGAAATACGGCGCTTGTAAGGCGGGAGAGAGGGACTAAGTTGATCGGACTGTCCTGTCACATTGCGAGGCCTTATTCATGGCGTCGGCATTCTTATCGATTGTCCAGAAACTCATCCGCAAGGGTAATTTGAAGCTCACTCTCGCCAATGGCGAGACGCATAACGTAGGGGACGGAACCGGCAAGTTGGTGATCGTCCGCATCGCCGACGAGGAAGCGGAAAAATTGATCCGCCGCGATCCCACCCTCAAGCTCGGCGAAATGTACATGGAAGGCCGGTTCATTCTCGAACAGGGCAATATCTATGACTTTCTGGAGATGGTGAAACAGAACACCACCAACGAAATCTTCGATATCCCGATGGCGGCCCTCCTGATCGGCCGCATCGCCGTGCAGCAACTGAAGAGCCGGTTGCCGATCAATCGCAACAAGCGCAACGTTGCCCATCACTACGATCTGTCAGAGCGTCTGTTCGAACTCTTTCTCGACGAAGACTGGCAGTATTCCTGTGCCTACTACAACCCTCCTGGTATCAGCCTCGAGGAGGCGCAGGTCGCCAAGAAGCGCCACATCGCGGCGAAACTCCTGCTCAAGCCAAACCAGCGTGTCCTCGAAATCGGTTCCGGCTGGGGCGGCATGGGCATGTATCTCGCGGAGGCGACGCCAGGCCTAGACCTGACCGGCATCACGCTCAGCGAAGAGCAGCTGAAGATCTCCCGGGAACGTGCGCAAAAGCGCGGTCTGGCCGATCGCGTTCGTTTCGAGCTGCAGGACTACCGGACGATGACCGGCAAGAAGTTCGACCGTATCGTCTCGGTCGGCATGTTCGAGCATGTCGGCATCGGCAACTTCGGCAGGTTCTTCAAGAAGGTGCATGAACTGCTGGCCGATGATGGGGTGATGGTCCTGCATTCGATCGCCCGCCCGAAGCCGAGCTTTGGAACCAATGCCTTCATCGAGAAGTACATCTTCCCGCAAGGCTACGTTCCGTCGATCGGCGAGACGCTGCCGCCGATCGAGAGCGCTGGCCTGCTCGTCAGGGACGTCGAAGTCCTGCCGCTGCACTATGCGTATACGCTGCGCCATTGGCGCGAGCGCTTCGTCGCCCGCAAGGCCGATGCGGTCGCACTCTATGACGAGCGCTTCTTCCGCATGTGGGAGTTTTATCTGGCGGGGTCCGAGATCGGCTTCCGCTGGGACGAACTGTTCATCATGCAGATCCAGATCACCAAGAACCAGTTTTCCACCCCCGACAACCGCAACTACATCGCGGAGAACGAGGCGAAGCTGAAAGAATTCGAGGCAACGCGAGCGCCGCTCGAAAAAGTCATTCTCTGATACAGATCAGCAGGCGCGGCAGAGGCCGCGCCTTTTCACATTCGGAGCTTGATGCAGATGGCGACTACCCTTCCGGAAATCTATCTCGTGCGCCACGGCGAGACGGAGTGGAGCCTGTCCGGCCGGCACACCGGTCGCAGCGACATTCCGCTTACGCCGAACGGTGAAGCGGCGGCGCGGGACGTCGGCCCGCGCCTGGCCGGCAGGAGTTTCGCCGCCGTCTGGTCGAGCCCGTCGCAACGCGCTCGCAATACATGTGAGTTCTCGGGCTTTGGAACCGGTGTCATCGTCAAGGACGACCTGGCGGAATGGGATTACGGCGCCTACGAAGGCATCACCACAAAGGAAATCCATGCCGGTCGGCCGGGCTGGCAATTGTTTCGCGACGGCTGCCCGGATGGCGAGTCAGTGGGCGACATCGGTGCCCGCGCCGATCGCATCGTCTCCGAGCTCCGGCAGGCCAACGCGCCGATCCTGATTTTCTCGAGTTCGCATTTCCTGCGCGTTCTCGGCGCCCGCTGGCTCGGATTGCCACCCACCGATGGCGCCCGTTTCGTCCTGGATACCACGAGCATCAGCGTCCTCGGCTACGAGCACGACCTGACCGAGCCCGTCATCAGGCGATGGAACCAGCGTTGAAACGTCACCCCGGCCACGTCTAATTCACCTTGACCCGCGCCTTGGCCGATCGCTAGATGGCCACATGCAACAGATCGGCGGAATAAACGGGCGCGTTGCGGATGCGCCTTCGAACAATTGGGTTTACCGGGTCCTGCCTCAGTGGCTCTGGCCCTATGCGCAGCTTGCGCGCTGGGACCGGCCGATCGGCTGGCAGCTGCTGATGTGGCCGTGCTTCTGGTCGGCCACAATGGCTGCCAATGCCGCTGCCCACCTCGGCCAGTTTTCCGGTGGGCAACTGATCTTCCATCTGGTGCTCTATTTCATCGGTTCGGTAGCAATGCGCGGAGCAGGGTGCGCCTATAACGATCTCGTCGACCACAAGATCGATATGGAAGTGGCGCGCACGCGATCGCGCCCGCTGCCGTCAGGCCGGGTGACACGTACGCAGACCAAGCTGTTCATCGTGCTGCAGGCACTGGTCGGTTTGCTGGTCGTGCTGCAGCTGAACTGGTTTTCGGTCATCCTCGGCGTCGCCTCGCTGGCGATCGTCGCGCTTTATCCCTTTGCCAAGCGCTTCACCGACTGGCCGCAATTCTTTCTCGGGCTCGCCTTTTCCTGGGGCGCGCTGATGGGATGGGCGGCGATTTTCGGCAGCCTCGGGCTCGCACCGATCCTGCTTTACATCGGCGCGGTGGTCTGGACGATCGGCTACGACACGATCTACGCCCATCAGGACAAGGAAGACGATGAGCTGATCGGTGTCCGCTCCACCGCCCGGCTGTTCGGTGACAAGACCAAGCAATGGCTTGTCGGGCTCTACGGCTTGATGCTGGTTCTTACCTTCGCCGCCTTCGTGCTCGCAGGCGTCGGCATCATCGCCTATCTCGGCCTGCTGATCGCCGCCGGCATGTTCGCTTGGCAGATCGTCACGCTCGATATCAACGATGCCGATCAGTGCCTGGTGTTGTTCAAGTCGAACAATCGCGTCGGCCTGATCATCTTCGCTGGCCTTTTCCTGTCGCTTCTCTTCATCCTGCCGTAAGGCCCAAACGGAAAAGCCCGGCGCTATGGCCGGGCTTCCCTGATCCGATCGGCGCCGCTCAGCTGCGGGCGATGATTTCCTTGCCTTCGATCTTCATGGCGACGCCGAGCTTGCCGGTCGTGCGGCGCACGAGGAAGCGCGGGCGGCGGTTGGCGAAATAGGAATGGCGGCGGCGCGGCTTCAGGGCGCTGGTCCTGAGATCGCCGAGATGTTCTTCGAGCGGGCGCGCGATACCGTCGGCCTCGACCATCAGCATCGGAATGCGGAAGGCTTCGGACCAGCTGCGCCAGTCGGCGGCGATGTCGGCCAGGTCGTGAGCGACCAGCAGCGGCACGCAGAGCTCGGGATCTTCGTGGTGAAGTTCGAGGGTGACGGTGACCTCGCCGTTGCCATGGTCGATGGCGCGGGCTGCAACACCTTTGAAGGCGCGCTTCGGAAGTGCGATCGAAAGCGGCAGGCCGCTCGAAGGTAGAACCTTGCGCAGAATGGCGCCGCGTTCATCGATCGTTATGCTGACGTCATCTGAAGAGTCATGGATGGCGTAGCTGACCTGCTGGGGAAAGCGAGACGGATCGAGACGCAGTGTCGTTCCAGCCCATGCGGGCTTCATAACGGTGTTGTTCATGTTCATTCTACCCTTGTCTTACCTGAGAGCCGGTTTCCGGTCTTCTCCTCGGGGCTTTTCGCCCTCTATGGCTGAACAATAGGCGCCGCCTGTTCGAGACAGCTTAAAAATCGCGGTTAAGAAAACTTTGCCTCGGTGGATGGTTATCAAAACCGAAGCCGGCAAGGTTTCCGGAGGGTGAACGCGCTGTACCGCGATGCGACAGGGGAGTGGGTAAGTCTCGGGTAAGCTTTTCCAGGCAAAATGACGAGGTTACGTTTTGTCATTCTTTGAGTGATTTTTGCCGGAAGAGGGCGTCTTATGATCTCGGCTTCGATAGCTTACAACATCATTTCAGGCGATATGAAGAAGAGCCTGGATCGTGTTGCGTCGCAGGCGTCAGTCAAGCGCGATGTCGATTACTACAAAGAAAACATCAATAAAGTCAAAAACGTAGACGATTTTCTCGGCAACTACCGCCTTTATAACTATGCAATGAAAGCCTATGGCCTGCAGGATATGGCCTACGGCAAGGCGTTCATGAAGAAGGTGCTGGAAAGCGACCTGACGGATGCCAACAGCTTTGCCAACCGCCTCTCCGACACCCGCTACAAGGACTTTGCAGCCGCCTTCAATTTCAACACGCCGGCAGCAGACGCGCAGAGCGACGCGCAGGAAGACGATCTGATCGGCCTCTACAACCAGTCCTTCGCCGACGAGGGGAAGAATGCTGCGACCGAGACCGACTACTACAGCAGCGCCATGGATGACGTTCAGAACGTCTCGGATCTCGTCGACAACGATCGCCTCCGCTCCTATGCGATGAAGGCCTACGGGATCGATCCGACCTATGTTTCCAAGGACTTCCTGACGCAGGTCCTGACAAGCGATCTCAGCGATCCCAACAGCTTCGTCAACGTCAACGGGAACGACAAGTACAAGGCGCTCGCGGCGCAGTTCAGCTTCAATGCCGATGGCAGCGTGAACGGTTCGGCGCAGACGGCGACGCAAAAAGATGCGGTGATGGAGCAGTACAACCTGACCGTCCCGTCGATCGTTACGCCGGTCGCCGCCGATTACAATAAGGCCTACTATCTGTCCAAGATCGGGACGATCACCAAGGTCGATGATCTCTTGGCCGACAGCCGCCTGACGTCCTATATCAAGACGGCCTTCGGAATGTCGGCCGATTTCAGCAACGCGGCGCTGAAGTCGGTGCTCACAAATCCCAGTTATGCGCAGACGATGGACCTGACGGCCGCCTACCAGGCCTTCAATTTCAAGTCCGACGGCACCGTCCAGACGACAGCGCGAGCGCAAAGCGCGTCGCAGACCTCATCGACCGTGGCGGCTGCCAACAGCGCCTCGACCTACTACAATCAGCAGATCTCTGGCGGAACGATCACCACTGTTGACGGCCTGCTGGCCGATTCCAAGCTTGCCGCCTACATCAAGGACGCCTACGGCCTCGCACCCAATTTCAGCAACGCCGACCTGAAGAGCATCCTGACAGACTCGACCTATGCGGCGAGCGCCGGCCACAGCGACATCTATTCGGCGTTCAACTTTCAGTCCGATGGCACGCTCTCGGGTACGGCGGTGCAGACGACCACTCAGCGCAATGCGACGGTCGGCAAGGTCGTGGCGAACGGAAACTACTTCCAGGGCCAGGTCAGCAACTACAATACCGTCGACGATCTGATGGCTGATACCAGGGCGATCAGCTACCTGCGAAACGCCTATAACGTCTCGTCAACGGTCAGCGATGCCGATATGAAGACGATCCTGACGGATGCCAATACGGCAGCGAGCATGGGCTACAGCAGCCTCCATGAGGCATTCAGCTTCTCGTCGTCAGGTGGCCTGTCGTCCTTCTACGCGCCGCAGACGCCGAGCCAGATGTCCGCGACGTCGGATCTGGTGATCGCCTCGCGCACCTATTACAGAAACGCGATCGTGAAGGTCACGAACGTCGACGACCTGCTTGCCGACCCGCGGCTGACCAGCTTCATCAAGGATGCCTATGGCATGCCGCAGTCGATGAGCGACGCGGACCTGAAGAGCGTTCTCGTCGATCCGAACTACGCAAGCGCGCATGGCTATGACAAGGTCAACGCCGCCTTCAACTTCAAGTCCGACGGCAGCGTCCCCAACGACGTCAACGCTCAGACGGCGGCCCAGGCGCGACAGACGGCAACGAAGGCGAGCGGCAATCAGGATTATTACGAGAGCGCGATCAGCACCGTCGCGACCGTCGATGATCTGATCGCGGACCCGAAGCTGACCAGCCTCCTCAGGGTGACCTATCAGGTTCCGGCCGATCTCAGCGATGCCGACCTGAAGAACGTTCTGACCGATCCGACATTTGCGGAAACCAAGGGCCTCGCAAAGCTCAATGCAGCGTTCAGCTTCGCGGCCGATGGTTCCGCGCCTGCGGCCGGCGGCGCGCAGAACAGTGCCCAGCTGATGGACACGACTGATTTCTACGAAACCCGCTACGACGACGTCCAGCAGGCGGCCATCGACGATGCCGTCAGCAACTACAAGACGCGCATGGCCGACGGCAAGATCAAGTCGATCGACGATTTCCTGCGCTCCAATTCGACCTCCGACCTCGACAAGCAGAATGACGGCCTGCCTGATCCCTATCAGGTGGCGCTCCGCGCCTACGGCTTGACCGAACAGGATGTACCGCGCTCGATGATGCGCAAGCTGCTGAAGAGCGATCCCTACGATCCGAAGGGCTACGTCGCATCGCTCAAGGACGACCGCATCACCAACATGGTGCGCGCCTTCAACTTCGGCTCCGATGGCAAGATCACCTTCGAGATGCAGGCGCTGCCGTCTGCCGTGATGGCCAAGTACGCCACGAACTACAAGTCGCGTGCGACCATGGGCATGAGCGATGGCGCGCTGAAGGACAAGGCGTCGAAGGACGCTACCCAGGCGGTCAACGATTTCGCCAAGGGCATGGCCGAAGTGAAGACCGTCGACGACTTCGTATCGAACAGCAAGCTCACCGACCTTGTCCTGAAGGCAAACGGGCTGGACCCGAAGAAATACGACAAGGACACGCTGAAGAAGATATTCGAGTCCGATCCTTCCGATTCCAAGAGCTACCTGAACACCAAGGCGGACTCGAAGTTCAAGGAAATCGTCGCGGACTTCAACTTCGACAAAAGCGGCGAACTGACCCGCGCCAAGATCGGCACGATCCAAAACACCGGCGCCGAGGACCGTACGCAGCAGAGCTATCTCCAGCAAAGCCTGGAAACGCAGCAGGGCGAGAACAACGACGGTGTGCGTCTTGCGCTGTATTTCTCGCGAAAGGCGTCCAATATCACGTCGCTCTATACGATCCTCGGGACAAGGCACTGTTCCAGGTAATCACGACCACCTTCAACCTGCCGACACAGATTTCGAACATGGACGTCGCAAAGCAGGCGACGATGCTGAAGAAATTCGTCAACCTCGATGACCTGCAGGACCCGAAGAAGGTTGACAAGCTGCTGAAGCGCTTCACGGCGATGTACGATCTCAAGAACAACACCGATACGTCTCCGGCCTTGAGCATCCTGACGCACGGCGGAACGAGCAGCTAACGAAAAACGGGCGCCGTTTGCACGGGCGCCCGCTATCTCGGACCTGATCCTGGCTCGCGACCGATCAGTCGATGGTCACGACCTTGCCCGGGTTCATGATGTTTGCCGGATCGAACGACCGTTTGATGCGGCGCATCAGGTCCATCTCGATGTCAGGCCGGATCGCCGCCAGTTCGTCCCGCTTCAGCTGGCCGATCCCGTGTTCCGCCGAGATTGAGCCGCCGTGCGACAACACCAGCCCATGAACGATCTCGTTCATCTCGTGCCAGCGCGCCAGGAAGGCGTCCTTGTCCGCGCCGACAGGCTGCGAGATGTTGTAGTGGATATTGCCGTCGCCCATGTGGCCGAAGGCGCAGATGCGCGCACCGGGCATCGCCGCCATGACGGCTTCCTGCGCTTCCGCCATGAACTTCGGCACGGTTGAAACAGGCACCGAAACGTCGTGCTTGATCGAGCCGCCTTCGGGTTTCTGCGCATCCGACATGCTCTCGCGCATGTGCCACAGGGCCTTCTGCTGCGCGACCGACGACGCGATAGCGGCATCCTGTACGAGCCCGGTCTCGAAGCCCTGTTCGAGCAGCGCCGTCATCATGCGTTCCGCGGTTTCGGCCGAGTCCGAGGTGGAGATGTCGATCAGGACATACCAGGCGTGCTCGGATTCCAGCGGATCGCGCACCCCGTCGATATTCCGGGCGGTGATTTCGACGCCGAAGCGTGGCATGAGTTCGAAGCCCGTCAGCGATGTGCCGCAGAGGCTGGAGGCGAGGTTGAACAGCGCAAGCGCGTCGTCAACCGAGTTGAGGCCCGCGAAGGCGACCTGCTTGCCGAGCGGCTGTGGGAAGAGCTTGAGAACGGCACCGGTAATGATGCCGAGCGTGCCTTCCGCGCCGATGAAGAGATCGCGCAGGTCGTAGCCGGTATTGTCCTTCTTGAGACGTCTGAGGCCATTCCAGATCTCGCCGGTCGGCAGCACGACTTCGAGCCCAAGGCAAAGCTGGCGCATGTTGCCATAGGCGAGAACCGCGGTTCCGCCCGCATTGGTCGAGAGGTTCCCGCCGATGCGGCAGGAGCCTTCCGAGCCAAGCGACAGCGGAAACAGCCGGCCATGCGCTTCGGCCGCCTTCTGAACATCCGCCAGGATCGCGCCACCGTCGGCAACGAGAACGTTCGCGACCGGATCGACGTCCCGGATCTTGTTCATGCGCTCGAGGGAGATGATGATATCGGACTTGCCCTCACGCGGGGTCTGGCCGCCGACAAGTCCGGTGTTGCCCGTCTGCGGCACAACGGCTGTTCCCGTCTCCGTCGCAAGCTTGAGGATCGCGGAGACTTCCTCGACCGTTGCCGGCTTGAGCAGCATGGGGGAGGAACCATGGTAGAGGCCGCGGTTCTCGATCAGATGCGGTGCCAACTCCATCTCGCTGCGAAGCGCATACTTGTCGCCGACGATGGCGGCAAAGCGGTCGAGAAGGTCGGGGGAAACGCCTGCGCTCATGGAGTCTTCGTCCTCTTGGTCATTCTCTGGGAGCAGCGGCACGCCGCAGCCGGTCGTTTATAGCTTCGCCCAGGCCTTCGTCCGGGATCGCGGAAAATGCGATCGTGCCGGCGCCGCTGGCGTCGGCTCTTTTCATGTAGTCGAAGAGATTGGCTGCAGCCTCGGCAAGGTTGCCCTCCGGGCTGAGGTTGAGCACGATCGCGGCTTTCTCGGCGCCGGGCAGCGAGGTGGCACCAAAGGCGATGAACGCCTCGCCGGCGTCGATATGCGTCGCGCCCAGCCTGACGGCAGCCCCGGGCGCGTAATGCGACGCCAGCATCCCCGGCGCCTCGATGGCAGCGGAAGCCTTCTTCGCCCGATGCAGCTTCTGTCCGGCCACGCGTTCGATGTCTTCCGCCGGCAGCCCACCTGGACGCAGAAGACGAAGCTTGCCGTCCTCGACCTTGACGATGGTGGATTCGACGCCGACGACGCTTGCTCCCGCATCGAGGATCAGTTTCAGCTTGGCGCCGAGATCGGCCTCGACATGCGCGGCGCTGGTGGCGCTGATCTTGCCGGACGTATTGGCACTCGGCGCGGCGAGAGGCTTGCCGAAGGCACGGATCAGGTCACCCGCGAAACCGCGCGGCAGTCGGATGCCGACGGTATCGAGGCCGGCGGTCGCCAGGGAATGGATACGGCTTTCGGACCTCAACGGCAGCACGATCGTCAGCGGACCGGGCCAGAAGGCTTCGGCGAGCGCGCGCGATACCGGATCGAAGATCGCATACTGCTCGGCCATGGCGAGATCCGCCATGTGGCAGATCAGCGGATTGAAGCGCGGGCGGCCCTTGGTCTCGTAGATTCGCGTGATCGCGGCGGGATTGGTTGCGTCGGCGGCGAGCCCGTATACCGTCTCGGTCGGGATAGCGATCGGAAAGCCGTCGGCGAGCACGTCGCACGCGCTCTCGATCGCCTTTCGCGGATCCACGGTGATGTCGATGATATGCGCCATATGCTGCCCGAGTAATATTCCCGGCAGTCCATAGGCCTTCCGCGCCTCGCGATCAATATCGCAGCTGCCGGATGATCTCGATCAGAGCTTGCGAATGATCAATCAGAGCTGGCGGATGATTTCGCGCAGCTGTTCGTTGCGGGCGCCGAGAAGCAGCACGTTCTTGATCGCGACCTGCGGATCGTGGGTGCGGAAGAGCACGCCGTTGCCGCGCACGTTCCGGTCGATCGTCATCCTCTCGGCGGTATGCTCGCCCGGACGGATCGCCACGGCGAAGTACATGCGCGAATACTGGACATCGATATGCTGGAAGAAATTGTCGTTGTCGCCGATATCGGCATAGAAGTTGGCGATGTAGAACGCCCAGCTGACGTCCTCGTAGTGGGCGAACTTGGTCCGGGACGCGGTGACGTGGCAGTAGCCGAGATGCGGGCTGTCCCTCAGCGTCCGATGAAACACCATCTTCGGGAACTGTATCGCCCGATGGAAGCCGTTGATGTGCTGATGGGTCTTCTCACCGGCCGTTTGCAGCCGGCGCCCTGTCGTCTCCGCGACCTCGTCATGCGTCAGGTAGCGGCGTTCGGCTGCGAGCCAGTGGGCGCGGTTTCGCGTGATCTTGCCGGTTCGCAGGAATTCGGAATGCGGCGCGGCAGCCGCGTTTTCCGGCTCGTCCGTGGTCTGGGTCGTGTCGAAGTAACGAAGTTTCGCCATGATTGCATTCCGCATGCTCGGGAGATTGGCGAAAACGATAAGCAATCATGCTTAACGGCGTGTTAAGCGCCTGCCCGCATCTGCGCCCGGAAGAATTCGCTTCCGTGAGTGTCGCAAATAGATCATGCCGGCGGATTTCCTTTGAAGGCCGGTGTCTTTTCAGCCATCGGCTCCATGTCGCAAATGGCGAAAATGCCGTGCGCGCAGGCAGCTATTGTGGCATAAAGTGCTCGGATAACAAAGGTGATGTGGCTGTCGTCAATTTCGAAGCCGATGTCGCTTAGCAGCCACGAGGCCGGCTTTTGCGGTGATTATATACGCTAGAAGAGAATGTCTCCCGGTGGAGAGGAAGTACGTGCTTCCTGTGGTTGTCGCTCCCAGCAGGCGGTGGCCCGAACAGACGAGGATATGCATATGGATATTCGCAGCAACGCCCTGCGGCAGCTCAAGAATCGCCGCGAAGGTTTCAGCCTGGAACAGCCTTTCTATATCGACGAGGATTACTTCAAGCTCGATATGGAAATGATCTACTACCGCGACTGGCTGTTCATGGGCCATGATTGCGAGCTGCCGAAGCCGGGCGCGTATTTTACTGTTCAGATCGGCCAGTATCCTGTCGTCATCGTTCGCGGTCGCGACAACGTCATCCGCGCCTTCCACAACAGCTGTCGCCATCGCGGTTCGCGCGTCTGCACCAAGGAACACGGTTCATCGGTTCGCCTCGTCTGCCCCTATCACCAGTGGGCCTACGATCTTGACGGCAAGCTCGCCTTTGCTCGCCACATGGGCGATGATTTCGACAAGAGCGGCTATAGCCTGAAGCCGGTTCATTGCGAGAGCTTCGCGGGCTACATCTTCATCTGTCTCGCCGACAAGGCGCCCGATTTCCAACCTGTCCGCGACATGGTCGCCCCCTACATGCTGCCGCATCACCTGAGCGATGCGAAGGTTGCCTTCCAGAGCACGATCATTGAAAAGGGCAACTGGAAGCTCGTCTGGGAAAACAACCGCGAGTGCTATCACTGCGCGGCCAATCACCCGGAACTCTGCCGCACCTATCCGGAAGCGCCGAGCGTCACAGGAACCGATGGCGGCGCCGACGATCCGGAGATTGCAGGACATTGGGCCCGTTGCGAGGCCGCCGGCCTGCCGAGCAAGTTCCAGATTTCACCGGACGGTCAGTTCCGCACCGCCCGTATGCCGCTGATCGAAGATGCAGAGAGCTACACCATGTCGGGCAAGCGCGCCGTCGGCCGTGCACTGTCGGATGACGTGACGATCGACCGGATCGGCACCATGCTGCTCTTCCACTATCCAACGACGTGGAACCACATCCTCGGCGATCACGCGATCTCCTTCCGTGTGCTGCCGCTCAGCCCCAACGAGACGGCGGTCACGACCAAGTGGCTCGTGCACAAGGATGCAGTCGAAGGCGTCGACTACAATCTCGAGGAACTGACCCACGTCTGGACCGAGACCAACGATCAGGATCGGCGCATCGTCGAAGAGAACGCCTTCGGCATCCATTCGCCGGCCTACGAGCCTGGTCCGTACTCGATGCTGCATGAAGGCGGCGTCATGCAGTTCCTCGAATGGTATGGGAACTTCATGATCAACCGTATCCAGGGCGATCAGGCAAAGCTCTCCGTCGTCGCCTGATCGGCATATGGGATCTCCCAAGCGGCTCCGTTTCCTTGAGGGAGGCGGGGTCGCTTTCGTTTCCGGACGCTCAGAAATCCTGATAGTTCAGCGCGTTGATCTCGCGCTTCGGCACCGAGGACGTGGTGATCGGATCGAGCTCGCGAGCGGTGGCAAATTTTGGCTCCATCTCCATCTTAGCGAGAACCAGCGGCGGATCCGGTTCGCGCGCCGGCAGCAGCGCACCCCCGGCCCACACTTTCGCAAGCTCGCTTTTGCTCATCGGCGCCACGTTGACGTCGATATCGGTCAATGTTCCCGGCACCCGGTAGGGGCAGCGCCGCTTGCTGCAATTTACCCCGAGGAAAACTGCCAGAGCAGGTAATTGTCCCAGTTCGCCAGCGGAAAGACACCTTTGATGTCCGGCTTGTACCGCGCGTACCATAGCGGCAGGCGGGCGAGCACCGGGTAGTCGTTCCGGTAGGCGGCGATATAGCGGGCCGTGTTGTTGTTCGTGTAGAGCACGGGATAGCGGCCGGTGCGCGCCTTGATGTGACCGGCGAAGATCTGCGCATCCTCGAGCGACATGAAATTCTGCGGATCGAGACCTTCGATATCGAGGATCATCATTTCATCGGGCTTGGGATCGGCATAATCGAGGAAGTGGTTTGCCTGATCGATCGGGTTTCCGGGTCTTGCCAGATGATAGGCGCCCCAGAGCAGTCCCGCCGCTCGGGCGACCAGCCGCCGTGTCTGGAACAGCTCGCGGCTGACGGCGTACTTGCGCCACATCGTCTTGCAGTGCGCCACCGTATCGCCGGCATGGTCGCCCGTGCAGTCGAACGATTCGGGCAGCCCATCGGAAGCCTTGGAGATGAAGCCGGAAATGCGCTTGTCCGAAAGCAGGGCCTCCCAGTCGACGGTATTCAGTTCGTAGGCGTCGACCACAAGTGCATTGGCAGGGTCGTTCCAGGGGAGAGTGTCGGATGCCGTGGCGTGTTGAGGAACACTGGCTGCAAGCGCCAGAAGCAGAAGACGGAAGATGAATTTTCCACTGCAGCGCCTCATGGAACGAGCGTGGTGAAAACTGGTTAATGTCCAGTTAATCCGAGATGCCGCATATCTAAAATGCATCGCGAACAGCGAGATTTAAGTGAGGGTGGGAACAATATGCCACCATCTGCGTTGGGTTATGGGATTTTGCCTCTTGTGATCGGAGTTTCGATGATCAGTCGATTGAGAAAAATGGCGGTCGCGATCAGCGCGTCCATGATGCTTTTCGCCGGCGTGCTGCCGACGCAGGCTATGCAGATGCCGGGCGCACCTGAGACCGGCAAGACCGATGTCCAGAATGTGCAGTACTGCGCCTATGGCCGCTGCGCTCGCCCCGGCTACCGACCGGGCTATGGGCCTGGCTATCGCCCGGGTTATTATCCCGGTTACCGGCCCGCCTACCGTCCCGGTTATTATCCTGGCTATCGTCCGGCCTATCGACCGGGTTGGTACGGCGGCTATCGTGGCTATCCCTATTATCGCAACGGCTATCGCTACTATAACGGTTACTGGTTCCCGCTCGCGGCCTTCGGCGCAGGTGCCGTCATCGGTGGCGCGATTGCATCCGAACCGCGCTATGCGCCGGCGCCTGAAGGCGATTCCGCACACGTGGCATGGTGCGAAGCGCGGTACCGTTCCTATCGCGCCTATGACAATACGTTCCAGCCGAACAGCGGCCCGCGCCGGCAATGCGTCTCGCCGTATTGAGGCACAATAGCGAGCCCGACATTCATGTCGTGCTAAACCTCTCCGCCGTCACCCCGGCCTACGAGCCGGGGTCCAGCGTGCAAGTCCCTGCGCGCAAAAAGGCTCTTTGGCACCGCAGACGCGGTGCCGCTAGATGCCGGCTCAAGGCCGGCATGACAGAGAAAGCGATCGTTCCACGCGAGGGAACACCTTGTCATCAGAGGATGTCGACGCGCCGCAAGAGCCACCAGGCCAGCGCGACCGAGGCGATAATCAGTCCGACAGCGTATTCCGTGCCGTTCGACCCTTGCGCGAACGGCAGATTGGCGGTGTTCATGCCGAAGAAGCCGGTGACGAGCGTCGGGGGCAGCAGGAAAGCGGTCATGATCGACAGGATGTAGAGGTGCCGGTTCGTCTCCGAGGAGAGCTTGGAGTCGATTTCCTCGTGCAGCAGGCGCGCCCTGTCCTGCAGAGTGTATATGTCGTGATCGACGGTTTCCAGCCGGCTTGTCAGCCGTCCGGCGATGTCCTCGAAGCCGAACGGCATTTCCTCGTCATCGGAGGCGGCCGCCCGGCGCATGAGGCTTAGCACGGTTCGCAGGTGCCGATGAATGCGCACCACCGTTCTGCGCACGGGGGCAAGGCGCCGGCGCTCGTCGCGGGGCGCGTTGTCGTAGACGTAGTCCTCGATCAGGTTCAGTTCCTCGGTGATCTCCATGACGATGGATATCAACGTTCTCTGGAACTCGATCACCAGCATTTCGAAGAGATCGACGGGCCGCGCGAACTTCGCCGGGTTCTTCTCGATGAGGGCGCGCGCCCTGTCGACGCTGCGGAGCGGCTGCAGCCGCGTCGTGATGATGAACCGGTCCGATATTGCAAAGTGCAGCCAGCCGAGATCGGCCGTCTCGTGGTCGAACTCGCGCTGGCAATCGACGAGCGTGCCGTAGAGCATCTGATCGTCGACCGTGATGGCGGAGTGCGTGTCATGCGTGGTGAGCGCCGCCTTCGCGTCCGGCGTCAGTCCATCGAGCGAATCCAGCAAGCCGGGGACGCGCGCGTCGGCAAGGTTGAGATGCAGCCAATAGAAGCCGCCTTCCGCCGTCAGTTCGGCCGGGCCGGAACTGTTCTGCAGGCGGATAGCCTTGCCGCTCTCAGGAGCAAAGCGATAGGCCCAGACCAATCCCGGGATATTGACGGGCAATGTATCCATGGTCGCTGGTCCTCTTGCGATTGCGGGCATGCGTGTTCTCGCCAGCGTGGTTCTCGGCGTTGCTCTAGTCATTCTCCATGACAGTCGTTTGTACAAGTGTCCAATCGCCACACTCCAGCCCTATACAACGACGGTTACCGTGACTTTAAAATTGACGTTTACGTAAAAATCAATTAGCTCTGCCGACGGAGGAGAGGTTGAGGTATTTGCCCGCCCGACCGTCATACGAGGAGATCGCAGACCATGTACAAGGCGCCTGTCGAGGACATCGCATTTACGCTCAAGCACGTCGCGGGCCTTGGCCCGGCGTTGGAAGAGGGGACGTTCGGTGATCTCGAAGAGGATGTTGTCGATGCGATCCTGGCCGAAGCTGGGCGCTTCGCCACGGAAGAAATCGCCCCCCTTGCAGACATCGGCGACCGGCAGGGAGCGCGCATCGCTGATGGCCGGGTGACCATAGCCGACGGCTGGCGCGATCTTTACAGGAATTGGACGGCTGGCGGCTGGAATGGTCTCACGGCAGCGGAAGAATTCGGCGGCCAGGGGCTGCCGCACATGCTGAATGTCGCGGCGCTCGAAATGTGGAATTCCGGTTCGATGGCCTTCGCGATCTGCCCCACATTGACGATGGGAGCGGTCGAGGCCCTTCATGCCCACGGCAGCGATGCGCTGAAACAGACCTATCTGCCCAAGCTCGTTTCCGGCGAGTGGACCGGCACGATGAACCTGACGGAGCCGCACGCCGGCTCCGACCTCGGCGCTCTCCGGACACGCGCCGAGCGCCGCGACGACGGCACCTATCGGATATTCGGCCAGAAGATCTTCATCACCTGGGGCGAGCACGATGCGGCTGATAACATCGTCCACCTCGTTCTCGCCCGTCTGCCCGATGCGCCGGCCGGCACGCGCGGCATATCGCTGTTTCTCGTTCCAAAGTTCCTGGTCGATGCCGACGGATCTCTCGGTGAAAGAAATGACCTGTTTGCCCATGCTCTGGAACACAAGCTCGGCATCCATGGCTCGCCAACCTGCACGATGATCTTCGGCGACGGCCGTTTCGGCGCGGAAAAGGGTGCAATCGGCTGGCTGGTCGGCGAGGAAAACAAGGGTCTCGCCTGCATGTTCACGATGATGAACAATGCGCGCCTGGCCGTTGGAATGCAGGGCGTCGCCGTTGCGGAGGCCGCCACGCAGAAGGCCGTTGCCTTCGCCGGCGAACGCACCCAGGGCAAGGCCCCGGCTGGAGCGGTTCCGGTATGAGCCCGATCATCGAGCATCCGGATGTCGCCCGCATGCTGCTGACCATGAAGGCACTGACCCAGGGCGCCCGTTCCATCGCCTACAGCTGCGCCCACGCGATCGACATGGCCCGTCGCGCGTCCGACAAGCCGCAGCACTGGCAGGAGAGGGCAGCATTGCTGACCCCGATTGCCAAGGCCTTCTCCACCGATGTCGGCGTCGATGTCGCGTCGCTTGGCATACAGGTGCATGGCGGCATGGGCTTCATCGAGGAGACCGGCGCCGCCCGCTATCTCCGCGATGCCCGCATCGCCCCGATCTACGAAGGTACGAACGGCATTCAGGCAATCGATCTGGTGACCCGCAAGCTCCCGCTGTCCGGTGGCGACGAGATCAGAAGCCTGATTGCAGAATTGAACGTCATTGCCGACGACGTTCGCCGCTCGAACCTCGATGGCTTCGGATCGACGGCAAACCGCCTGGATGCCGCGATCACGGATCTGGCCGAAACCACCGATTGGCTTCTCGCCGAGCTTGCTGCGGGGCGGACCGTCGAAGCGCTTTCGGGTGCCACACCCTATCTGCGCCTCTTCGGCCTAGCATTGACGGGTTGCTACCTTGCAAAGGGTGCGCTCGCAGAAGCCGGGGATGGCAAGCAGACAGCTCGCGTCGCTCTCTGCCGTTTTGCGGCCGAAAACCTGCTCGCCGAGGCAGCGGCGCTCAAGGATACCGTCATCGGCGGCGCGGCGAGCCTTGTCGCGGCGCGTCTTGTTCTGGCCTGAGGGAGTTTGCAATGACGGATCATATCATCGTGGAGCAGCTTGAGGCTCATCCCGGCGTCCAAGTCATCCGCTTCAATCGCGCCGAAAAGAAGAATGCGATCACGCGCGCCATGTACGCGAAGATGACGGCTGCCCTGACCGCTGCCGATCGGGACGCGGCGATCCGCGCCACTGTCTTCCTCGGTACGGAAGGCTGCTTTTCGGCCGGCAACGATCTTGGCGACTTCCTCGCCGCTGCGATGGGCGGCGGTATGCCGGTCGAGATCGTCGAGTTTCTCTACGCCCTGGTTCGATCTCAGAAGCCCGTCGTCTCGGGTGTTGACGGGCTGGCGATCGGCATCGGCACGACGATGCACCTTCACTGCGACCTGACGATCGCGTCGGTGCGAAGCCAGTTCCGCACGCCCTTCGTCGATCTGGCCCTCGTGCCGGAAGCGGCATCAAGCCTCATCGCGCCGCGCGTCATGGGACATCAGCGCGCATTTGCGCTGCTCGCGGCCGGCGAGGCCTTCTCCGGCGAAGAGGCAAAAAGTGCGGGCATCGTGTGGCGGCTCTGCCCGCCCGAAGAGGTCGAGACGGCAGCCCTCAAGGCTGCCTCGGCACTCGCCGCCAAGCCGCCGGAAGCACTGCGTATCGCCCGCGATCTCATTCGCGGCGACCGTGACGAGATCATCGCCCGGATCGACGAGGAAGCGCGGCATTTCTCGGCACGTCTCCACAGCGCCGAAGCGAAGTCGGCATTCGAGGCTTTCATGCGCCGTTAACACCCACTCGATTGATTTTCGTCAAATTTTAAGCCTGTTTTAAATATCATTCTAATATTACGAGGTGTCGGCTGGCAACTGTCACAGCCGCCCGGGCGCATGAGGCGCTTCGTTTCGCTCTGCCCCAGCATCTTGCCGCTTCGAGCGGCCCGCGGTTGATACGCGGACCGTTCCCCGAAAGGAAACTTCCTTGAAAAAGAAGACGAACCTGATGACGCGCATTCTCGTTGCCGCGTCTGCCGTTGTTCTCGCAGCCTTTGCAGCCTTCTCCTACTACATCAATTCCGTCGAACGCAGCACCGCCACTGCCGCGATCGAAGCGAACATCCGCTCGTCGGGCGAGCAGGCTGCAAACAGCCTCGCCAACTGGATGAACGGCCGCGTGACGCTGACGGCGATGGTCGCCAACGCCGTTGGTCGCAGCGCCGATCAGCCGGCGGTCGAAGGCGTGCTGCAGAATGACGTCCTCACCAGCCAGTTCGTCAGCACCTATTTCGGCGATGAGCAGGGCGTCTTCACCATGTGGCCGAAGCTGCCGATGCCTGACGGTTACGATCCGCGCAAGCGCCCGTGGTATCAGGACGCCGTAAAGGCAAACGCCAGCGTCATGACCGAGCCCTATACCGACGCATCGAGCGGCGACCTGATCATCAGCGCTGCCGTGCCGGTCAGCCGCAACGGCAAGCTTGCCGGCGTCGTTGGCAGCGATTTCTCGCTGAAGACCATGGTCGAGATGATCAAGAAGATCGATCTCGGCGGCAAGGGCACCGCCTTCCTCGTCAACAAGAGCGGCCAGATCCTCATCCATCCCGACGCAAAGCTGGTGACGAAGAGCCTCGCGGATGCCTTCCCGGCGGAAACCCCGACGATCGCTTCGAAGCTCGCAGCGACCGAATTTGCCGGTAAGGACGTCCTTGTCAGTTTCATGCCGGTCGCCGGCTTGCCGTCGGTCGAATGGTATCTCGGCTTCGTTGTCGACAGCGATGCCGCGTTTTCGTCGCTCAATGAATTCCGCATCGCGGCAACCATCGCCACCATCCTTGCCGTCGGCCTGATGATCGCCGCGATGGCCTGGCTGCTTCATGGTCTGGTCATCCGCCCGGTGACCGACATGACCGCTGCCATGCAGAAGCTCGCGGCTGGCGACCTCACCGTTGCCATCCCCGGCGAAGACCGCCGTGACCAGATCGGTTCCATGGCCGAGGCTGTCGCCGTCTTCAAGAGAAACGCCGTCGATCGCGCCCGCCTGGAAGGCGAGGCCGAGTCCGGTCGTGCGTTGACGGAACGCGAGCGCCAGGAACGCGAAGTGCAGAAGAACCGTGAAGCGACTGAAATCCGCAATGCGGTGGATGCGCTCGCCGGTGCGCTTGGCGCCCTCTCGGATGGCGACCTCGGTCATCGTATCGAGACGCCTTTCGCGGCACATCTCGATCGCCTGCGCACGGATTACAACACCGCTGTCGGCAAGCTGCATGGCGCGCTGCAGATGGTTGGCAACAATGCCCACGCCATCGACGCCGGCGCCACCGAAATCCGTACCGCCGCTGATGGTCTTGCTCGCCGCACCGAACAGCAGGCCGCCTCGGTCGAGGAAACCGCTGCCGCTCTGGAAGAGATCACCACCACGGTCAAGGACACGGCTCGCCGCGCCGAAGACGTCGGCGGTCTCGTCTCGCGGACGCGGTCCGGCGCCGAGGAATCCGGCAACATCGTTCGCAAGGCGGTTTCGGCAATGACCGAGATCGAGCAGTCTTCGCAGAAGATCGCAAACATCATCGGCGTGATCGACGACATCGCCTTCCAGACCAACCTGCTGGCACTGAACGCCGGCGTCGAGGCGGCCCGCGCCGGTGAAGCCGGCAAGGGCTTTGCCGTCGTCGCTCAGGAGGTCCGCGAGTTGGCGCAGCGCTCGGCCCAGGCCGCGAAGGAAATCGAAAGCCTGATCACCGCCTCGAACAGCCAGGTCCGCTCCGGCGTCACCCTGGTCGGCGACACCGGCAAGGCGCTGGAAGCGATCGTCGGTCAGGTGCAGGAGATCAGCCGCCACGTCGATGCGATCGTGACAGCAACCCGCGAGCAGTCGACCGGGCTCGCCGAGATCAACACGGCCGTCAATACGATGGACCAGGGCACGCAGCAGAATGCAGCCATGGTCGAGGAGCAGACGGCGGCAAGTCACGGACTGGCGCAGGAGGCTGCGAAGCTGATGCAGCTGCTCAGCCAGTTCAATCTTCAGACCGTAGCCCAAGGCATGGCGTACAGCCGTCACGCCGCCTGATCGACATTGAACAAGCATCACGGAAACGCCCGCGCTCGTCGCGGGCGTTTTCGTTTGTGACGCACCGATCAGCAGTTGCTTAAAAAATAATACTTTTAATCAAATTTTACGGATATTCGTCTTTAGTGACATGCAATGCATGACGCAGGCCGGACATCGTCCGGATACCCTCCGCAACAACCATCGGGACGAAACCGCACCGGCGATCCACGCGATCGGCCGTGCCATGTCCTCCGTCGCATGAGATAGCCGCATGTCCAAACTGAAGATCAAAACGCTCCTTCCGCTTCTCTTCCTGTCTCTCGTTGTCATTACGCTCGTGCAGGGCGCGATCGCGGCCTTCTCGCTGACCAATCTGGAAGCCAACACCCGGCAGATCGGCGCGCAGAATATTCCGAACACCGAGCGGCTCTACGCGATCGTCACGACGCTGAACGACGTTCGCCGCAGCTATGCCGACTATCTGCTCGCGACCGGCAAGACGGACTTCCGCAACGCCGAGACGACACTCAAGACCCGTCGCCAGCGTCTTAACACCGCAATCGAAGCCTTCGACAAGCAGCCGAAGAGCGACTACATGAGCCAGAACTTTGGCCGCCTGCAGAAGGCGCTCGCCAACGACGCAGCACTTGCCGACAAGATCATTGCGCTCGCGCTCGACAACAAGCGCAGCCTGGCGAACAGCATCTATCGCGGCGAACTTTCGATGTCTGCCAACAACATCCAGACCCTCGTCGATGGAATGCTGGCCAAGGACCGGCAGTCGACCGATGCCGCGCTCTTAGCCGCATCAGGCAACTACAGTGCAGGCATCCTGTCGATCGTCGGCGGCCTGGCCGTCGCCCTGGCCGTCGCCGTCGCTGCCGCCTTCCTTGCATGGAAGCGTATCTCGCAGCCGATCTCGACGATTGCCGTTCGCATGGCCCGTCTCGCCGATGGCGAGCTCGACGCTGCCGTCCCCTACGCGGGTAGCAAGGATGAGATCGGCGACATGGCCGCAGCCGTCGCCGTCTTCCGCGACAACTCCTTCGCGCGTCTCGATCTCGAGCGCAATGCCGAGCACAACCGTGAACAGGCGCAGCAGGAGCGCTCGCGCAACGAGGCCTCGAAGGCCCGCGAAGCCGCCGAGATCCAGCACGCCGTCGCAGCCCTGGCCGACGCTTTGGGCGCTCTCTCGGAAGGCGATCTGACGCGCACGATCGAGACACCGTTTGCCGATCACCTTGACCGGCTGCGGAGCGACTTCAACGCTTCCGTCGCCAAACTGCGCGCCGTCCTGCAGGAAGTCGGCGATAACGCGCACGCGATCGACGCTGGCGCCGGAGAAATCCGCACCGCGGCCGACGGTCTTGCCCGCCGCACCGAGCAGCAGGCCGCCTCCATCGAGGAAACGGCGGCAGCGCTCGAGGAGATCACCACGACCGTCAAGGACACCGCGCGTCGCGCCGAGGAAGCCGGCACGCTGGTCACCCGGACGCGCAACGGCGCCGAAGAATCCGGCAACATCGTCCGCAAGGCGGTTTCGGCGATGACGGAGATCGAGAGCTCGTCCGAAAAGATCTCCAACATCATCAGCGTGATCGACGACATCGCCTTCCAGACCAACCTGCTGGCGCTGAATGCCGGCGTTGAGGCGGCCCGCGCGGGTGAGGCCGGCAAGGGCTTTGCCGTTGTCGCCCAGGAAGTCCGCGAACTGGCGCAGCGCTCCGCGCACGCCGCCAAGGAAATCGAAAGCCTGATCACCGCCTCGAACAGCCAGGTTCGCTCCGGCGTGATGCTCGTCGGCGACACCGGCAAGGCGTTGGAAGCGATCGTCGGGCAGGTCCAGGAAATCAGCCGCCACGTCGACGCGATCGTGACAGCAACCCGAGAGCAGTCGACCGGGTTGGCCGAGATCAATACGGCAGTGAACACGATGGATCAGGGTACGCAGCAGAACGCCGCGATGGTCGAAGAGCAGACAGCTGCCAGCCACGGGCTGGCGCAGGAAGCCGCCAAGCTGATGCAGCTGCTGAGCCAGTTCAACCTGCAGGCCGCATCCTACGGCACGGGATCATACGGCCGCAATGCCGCCTGATCGAGGCAGAGACCGAACAATCGAAACGCCCGCGCTCGTCGCGGGCGTTTTCGCGTTCAGGCCTTATTTCTCCAGCGTCGCCACGACCTCAACATGCGATGTCCAGAGAAACTGGTCGATCGGCGTGACGCTGGTGATGCGATAGCCACCCTCGACCAGAATCGCGAGGTCACGGGCGAGCGTCAGCGGGTTGCAGCTGACCGCCACGAACTTCTTGACGCTAGAGCGGGCTAGCTCCTTGCACTGGAATTCTGCCCCGGCGCGTGGTGGGTCGAAGACCACCGCGTCGTAGACCTTGAGCTCGGCTGTCATCAGCGGCCGGCGGAAGAGATCGCGTTTTTCGACGGTAACAGGCTTCAAACCCTGTGCGTTGCGCGCCGCATGGTCGAGAGCAGCCAGCGCCTTGTCTTCGCCCTCCACGGCATGCACGCGGCCGATCCGCGCGAGCCTGAGCGAGAACGTGCCGGCACCGGCGAAAAGATCGGCAATCCGCTTTGCCTTGCCAACGTGAGCAACGACAAGCTCCGCCATTGCGTCTTCGGCCTGCTTTGTCGCCTGCGTGAAGCCTCCCGGTGGCGGCGAAACGTTGATGCCGCCGAATTCGACGATCGGCTTTACCGGCTCGACGAGGATTTCGCCGTTCAGCGAAACGCGGGCGATGCCGCGAAGGGTAAGCACCGTTTCGATCGCCTTGCGGCGTTGCTGGTCGGAGAGCTTCTTGACGCCGTCGACGGCAAGGTCGAGGCCCGACAGTGTTTCAAGCACGGAAATGCGGAAGGCCTCGGCGCTGGTCGCCAGCGCCGCGCCGATGGCCTTGATCGCCGGCAGCCTGGCGATGACCGCTGCCGACGAGATAGGACATTCCTCGATCGCGACGATATGGTGGCTTTCGGCCTGGTTGAAGCCGATCAGCATGTCCTTTTCGGTCCGCCGGGCGGCGAAAACGACACGCCGGCGCTCGCCGGGATGGGCGGCCACGAGCTCGCCGACATCAGGCGTCAGGCCTTTCGACTTCAGGGCGTCTATGACGAGCTGGCGCTTGAAGGCGCGATAGGGTGCGTCCGTCAGATGTTGCAGCGTACAGCCGCCACAGGTGCCGTTCACCCCATCGGGGCCGAAATGGCGGCAGGACGGCTTCTGCCGATCGGGCGATGCCGTCGCAATCGACATGATGGTGCCATGGCTTTTGACGCGCGCGATCGCGACCGTCTCGCCAGGTAGAGCGAAGGGGACATAGATCGGGCCATCCGGGCTGTTGGCGATGCCATCGCCCAAGGCGCCAAGTTTCTGGATCGTAACGGTTTCTGCGCTCACGGCTTCGTTCCTGCGAGAAGAAATTCCAGATTGCCGTCGCCACCGGCGATCGGCGAGGGGATGAGGCCGAGGCTCCCCCAGCCCATGTCTTCGACGAACCAGCGTTCCAGCTCGGCAGCAACGGCGGGAGCGGAGGAGGGGTCCTTGAGCAGCCCGCCCTTGCCGATCGCATCGCGCCCGGCCTCGAACTGCGGCTTGACCAGCAGCACGGCAGCGGTGCCGGGCTCAGCGAGGTCGAGTGCCGGTGCAAGCGCCAGCTTCAGCGAGATGAAGGAAACGTCGGAGACGATGAACGAGACCGCATGGCCGATATCGTCCGCGACGAGGTTGCGGGCATTCAGCCCTTCGATGTTCGTCACGCGCGGATCGGCGGTCAGGCGAGGATGCATCTGGCCATGGCCGACATCAATCGCCGTCACATGCGCGGCACCGCGCTCCAGCAGAACCTCGGTGAAGCCGCCGGTCGAGGCGCCGACGTCAAGACAGTGCTGACCTGCGGGATCGAGCTTGAAATGGTCGAGGGCGGCCGTCAGCTTCAGGGCGGCGCGCGAGACGTAATCCTGCGCTGGATCGTCGATTTCGATGACCGCATCCTCGGTAAAGAGCGCGCCGGCCTTGAGGACAACCTTGCCGCCCACCTTTACCGTACCGCGCTGCACGGCATCGCGCGCACGCGAGCGGCTCGCGAAAAGGCCGAGGCCGACGAGAAGTTGGTCGAGACGTTGTGTGTTCTGTTCTGACATCGGCTGTCCATGACGGTCAAAGCCGTCAGTTGCAAGCCTTTTGTTGGTTCTCACACCACGCGGACGTCGCTATCAGTTCCAGGAATTCGTTCCGAGGTCCTTTTTGCCAACCATGACTTCGACCGATTTGTCGCCGGTCTTCACCCACGTCTCGCAGATTTCCTTTCCGGCATCCCGGCCGCCCTTCCACGTGCGGCAGAACTTGTCTTTCTTGATGGCCCACACGCCTTCGATCGGGATGACCTGACCGTTGTCGAGCTTCACCTGGCCCTTTCCCTTGCCGTCGGCGCCAAGCGAGAGGGTGCCGGCATACCCTTTTCCGGGACCGCCGAGGATCAGCTCTTTTCCTTGGCCGAGCAGGGCCGTCAGCTCCTGGCCAGTCATCTTCTGCTTTTCAGCTGCTGCTGCGGCTCCCCCGATAACCAAAGTGGCAGCCAGAACCCCGATGACGGCGCGCATGTTGATCCCCTGCATGATTTATGGATCGCTAATATACATTCATCGTGTGAAGCCGGAAGAGAGATTCTTCACTGCTGAGTTGAAGTGGCCTATAGCGACCACGCGAGCGCCACGGGCTCCTGATTCACCGAAAAGAGCGTTGTCATGAGTTTTGTAACGGCCGTCCTCGTTCATGTCGCCTCGATGTCCGAAGGCATGGCGTGGTATCGGCGGGCGTTTCCTGACGCGGTCGTCGAGATCAGCGAGCCATCCGGCTTCGAATTCCTGAAGATCGGCCAGACGCAGCTGGAGATCGTGCCGGCTGACGAAAAGGTCGCCAGCGGCGCAGCCGGCTCTGTCGTCTACTGGTGGGTGGATGATTTCGATCAGGTCCTCGCGCACCTGCAGAGCGTCGGCGCCATTCTCTATCGAGGCCCAATGAAAATCGATGGAGAGCTCTGGATGTGTCAGGTCCGCGATCCCTGGGGCAACTGCATCGGCATCCGCGGACCGCTGGCTAAACCCTAAAACAGTGAAGTTTCACGATAACGCAATAGTGACCGGCGCGCTCACCACCAGCGGCCGTGCCTGATCACCCGGCGTGTTGCGCCGCACAATTTTTTAAATAAATCGAAAGCCTTGCCACCTATGGTTTGGCTGATTGCAGCGGTCCGTGGCCGCTTTTGCCATGATGGCCCTCAATCAGATCTGCCGATCATGTTCGCCGAATTACCAAAGTATGCGTCCGCATGCTCTGGCTTTGCCATGCCTGTGCGCTTCAAGAGAGATTGACTGATGTTGGCCAAGAACATGTCCCTGAACGGTAAGCTCGCCGCGACTTTCGCTGCGCTGATCCTTATCTTTCTATCCGTTTCCAGCTTTGTTTACTTCAAGGCGAATGTGGTTGCCGAAGCTGCCATTCAGCAGAAGAAGTCGGAACTGCTCGTCAACCAGATCGACGATGCGCTGCAGGCGATGCTTGAGCAGGCCGTCAATCTGCGCGGCTTCCTGCTGTTTCGCAGCGACAGCACCTATGGCGATATTTTCGCGAACCGCGAGCGCATGCTGAAGGCGATCGATGCGGCACGGACGACGGCTGCCGGCAACGGTGATTTCGTCGGCCAGATCGACGCCATGCAGAAGGCCGCAGATCTCTATTTCCACCAGCTTGCCGAACCGCAGTCGAAGGCGCGCAAGGAAACCGACATGCCCGTCGACCAGATCGTCAAGATCGGCGTCAACGAGACGAAGGGGCAGCTCGACGGCTTCCGTCAGGCTTCCGCCAAGATCAAAGCCGCAGCCCGCGACGAGTCGAATGCGCTTGCCGACAGCAAGGCGCAGGCGAGCCGGGCGCTGAACATCAGCCTGTTCACCGGCGGCATTGCCGCTGCCGCTGCTGCCGTGCTGCTTGCCTGGATGCTGTCGCGCAGCATCGTTCGCCCGATCGTCGGCATGACGTCCGCCATGGGCCGTCTGGCCGGTGGCCAGCACGACATCGACGTCCCGGCGCTCGATCGCCAGGACGAAGTCGGCCGCATGGCCCAGTCGGTTCTTGTCTTCAAGGATGCGGCGATCGAGAAGTTGCGCCTTTCGGGCGAAACCGATCGGATGCGCAGCGATGCCGAGCGCCAGCGCCAGATGAGCGACGAGCAGAAGGCACGCGAGGAAGCAGAACTCCGTTTCGCCATCGAAGGCCTCGCCAGTGGTCTGTCCGATCTTGCCAACGGCAATGTCGCCGTCCGCATCACGACGCCCTTCGCGTCGCAGTTCGACCGTCTCCGCAACGACTTCAACAACGCCGTCGAGAAGCTGCAGGCTGCCCTTCAGTCGGTTGGCCGCAATGCGTCCGCCATCAATGCCGGCGCCGGTGAAATCCGCTCGGCTGCCGATGATCTCGCACGCCGCACCGAGCAGCAGGCCGCAGCCGTCGAGGAGACGGCGGCAGCGCTCGAGGAAGTCACCACCACCGTTCGCGACTCTGCCAAGCGCGCCGAGGATGTCGGCCAGCTGGTCGAGCGCACGCGCCTCGGTGCCGAGAAGTCCGGCGATGTCGTCCGCAAGGCGGTTGCCGCCATGCAGGAAATCGAGAAGTCGTCCGATGCGATCAGCAACATCATCGGCGTGATCGACGACATCGCGTTCCAGACCAACCTTCTCGCCTTGAACGCCGGTGTCGAAGCCGCGCGTGCCGGCGAAGCGGGCAAGGGCTTTGCCGTCGTCGCACAGGAAGTGCGCGAGCTTGCACAACGCTCGGCAAATGCCGCCAAGGAGATCAAGTCGCTGATCAACACCTCGGGCACGCAGGTTAATGCCGGCGTCTCGCTGGTCGACGAAACCGGCAAGGCGCTTGCCGAAATCGTCGGTGCGGTCCAGGAGATCAACACGCACGTCGGCGCCATCGTCACCGCAACGCGCGAGCAGTCGGTCGGCCTGCAGGAGATCAACACTGCCGTCAACAATATGGATCAGGGCACGCAGCAAAATGCCGCCATGGTCGAGGAGCAGACGGCGGCGAGCCACTCGCTGGCGCAGGAAGCAGCGGCTCTCGACGATCTGCTCGGCCAGTTCAATCTCGGCCATGCCCGCGCCGAAGCGCCAAGGGCGGCCGTCGCCAGCCCCGCGTCCCGCCCGGTCGCATCGCCGGCCCGCGCACTGACCCGCACGGTCGCCAAGGCCTTCGGTGGCGGCAGGGCTGCAACGGCGGCTGCGGTTCAGGAAGACTGGACGGAATTCTGAGCCTGAAGAAAAGGAAAAGCTCCGTTTCCGGATAGCCACTTACTGCAATGTGGAAATCGGTACCGGGGAGAAAAGTGAAACGCTCGCAGCAAGCCACTGCGAGCGTTTTTCGTTTCCGAGGATATTTCGTAGGTTTAAGCGGAGGCTTGTTCTACGGTGCGACGAGGCATCCCCGGCCATAGGAGATTGCGAATACATGCTTCATCACATCTCTTTCGGCGTCTCAAACATCGAACGTTCAGCCGCCTTCTATGACGCCGCTCTTGCGCCCCTAGGCTACAGTCGTGTCTGGGAGGATCTTAGGCCCGGAGAAGCAGATCAGGCGGTCGGCTATGGAATTGCCGGCGGCGGCGATAAATTTGCGATCAAACTATGTCCGGAGGGACAGAGCTCCCCTGGTCGCGGCTTTCATTTGGCCTTCGCCTCCATGAGCAGACGAGCCGTCGCCAAGTTTCATGAGGCGGCGATCGCGCACGGAGGCATCGATAACGGGTCGCCTGGTCTTCGTGCCCATTACGGACCACATTACTTTGCGGCCTTCGTGGTCGACCCGGATGGTCACCATATCGAAGCCGTTTTCAATTCTCCCGACTAGTCGCGAGAAAAGTCAAAGGGCGGTGGGAGCTCGCGCTTCTCCGCCGGACTAGCCGGCGGCGCCGACGCCGAAGGCTGCAGGGCGCCCAAGCACCCGGAAGACCGTCGAGACGATCCCGGCTCGGTCGAGACCGGCATGAGCGTTCATCACCTCGGGCTTGGCCTGCTCCATCCAGAGATCGGGCATCACAAGCGAGCGGATCTTCAAGCCGTTATCGAGTAGGCCGTCTGTAGACAGAAACTGCATGACCTGGCTGCCGAAGCCGCCGACCGAGCCTTCCTCGACCGTGATCAGGATTTCGTGGTGGCGGGCAAGCTGTCGGATCAGGTCGTGATCCAGCGGCTTGGCGAAGCGTGCATCGGCAACCGTCGTCGAAAGACCGGCCGCATCCAGATCCTCGGCCGCAAGCAAACAGTCGGCGAGCCGGGTGCCGAAGGAGAGCAGCGCCACCTTGGCACCTTCCTTGACGACGCGGCCCTTGCCGATCTGCAGGATTTCGCCGCGAACGGGCATCTCGATGCCGACGCCTTCTCCACGCGGATAACGGAAGGAGATCGGGCCGGCATCATAGGCAGCGGCGGTCCGCACCATATGCTTCAGTTCAGCCTCATCGGACGCTGCCATGACGACGAAGCCGGGCAGGGTGGCGAGGAATGCCGTATCGAAGGAGCCTGCATGCGTCGGACCATCCGCGCCGACGAAACCGGCGCGATCGATCGGGAAGCGGACCGGCAGGCCCTGGATCGCGACGTCGTGGACAACCTGGTCATAGGCGCGCTGCAGGAAGGTCGAGTAAAGCGCGGCAAACGGCTTGAAGCCTTCGGCGGCAAGGCCGGCTGCAAACGTCACCGCGTGCTGCTCGGCGATGCCGACATCGAAGCAACGCGACGGGAAGATGCTGGCGAGCTTGTCGAGGCCGGTACCATTCGGCATAGCGGCGGTGATGCCGACGATCTTGTCGTCGAGCTCGGCTTCCTGAACCAGTGCTTCGGCGAAGACGCTCGTATAGCTCGGCGCATTCGGCTTCACCTTGGCCTGCGCGCCGGTGATGACGTCGAACTTGTTGACGCCGTGATACTTGTCAGCCGCGGCTTCGGCAGGCGCGTAGCCTTTGCCCTTCTGCGTGACGACATGGATCAGCACCGGACCTTCCGCATGGTCGCGCACATTGCGCAGCACCGGCAGCAGGTGTTCGAAGGAGTGACCGTCGATCGGGCCGATGTGGTAAAAACCCATCTCCTCGAACATGGTGCCGCCGGTCACATAGCCTCGCGCGTGCTCGACGGCGCGGGTAATCGCGCGGTCGACTTTCTTGCCGAGATAGGCCGTCAGTTTCTTGCCGAAATCGCGGAAGCCCATGTAGGTGCGCCCGGAGGCAAGACGTGCCAGATAGGCGCTCATCGCGCCGGTCGGAGGCGCGATCGACATGTCGTTGTCGTTGAGGATGACGATCAGCCGGGCGTCGAGCGCGCCGGCATTGTTCAGCGCCTCATACGCCATGCCTGCCGACATCGCGCCATCGCCGATCACGGCGATCACGCGGCGGTCGGTCTTGTCGAGATCGGAGGCAACCGCCATGCCGAGGCCGGCGGAGATCGACGTCGAGGAGTGAGCGGCGCCGAAGGGGTCGTATTCGCTTTCGGCGCGGCGCGTGAAGCCGGAGAGGCCGTCCTCCTGGCGCAGCGTACGGATCCGGTCGCGGCGACCGGTGAGGATCTTGTGCGGATAGCACTGATGCCCGACGTCGAAGATCAGCCGGTCTTCGGGCGTGTTGAAGACGTTGTGGATGGCGATCGTCAGCTCGACGACGCCGAGCCCCGCGCCCAGATGCCCGCCGGTCTTGGATACCGCGTCGATCATTTCATCCCGGACTTCGCGCGCCAGTTGCGGCAGATCGCGATCCTCCAGCTTTCGGAGGTCGGCTGGATAGGTAACCTTATCCAACAGCGGCGTCTTCGGCGGTTGTGTCACGGGTGGGTGCTCTTTCTTGTCATTCTTGGGCAGGAAGCCTTTAAGGCATAAATTGCGGTGAAAAAAGTCGATTTCAAGAACCGCAGACTCCCTTTCTAAAGGAGATCAGCCTTCGGGCAAAGGTATGAATTCTTCCTCATCCCCCGGAACGATGTCGAACTTGCCGGTCCGCCATTCTTCCTTCGCCTTCTCGATGCGCTCCTTCGACGAGGAAACGAAGTTCCACCAGATGTACCGCTTCGAGTTCAGGGCGGCGCCCCCGAACAGCATCAGATGACAGCCCTGGCTGCCCGCTTCGAGCGTAATCTGGTCGCCGGGACGGAAGACGAGCAGCTGGTCGGCGGCAAACGTGTCGCCCGATATCACGACTTCGCCTGAGAGCACGTAAGCGGCGCGCTCCTCATGGCCAGCGGCAAAGGGGAACTTGACGCCGGGTTCGAGACTGATGTCGACATAAAGCGTGTCCGAGAAGACCTTGACCGGAGATTTCATCCCCTCGAAGTCGCCGATCACAACGCGCCCGCGCATGCCGCGTTCGTCGATGACTGGCATGTCGGTTTTTTCGGTATGCGTAAAGGAGGGGTCGATTTCTTCCTTGTCATCGGGCAGCGCCAGCCACGTCTGCAGGCCGGACATCAGCAGCGGGTGGCCGCGCAGGTTGTCGGGCGTGCGCTCGGAATGCACGATGCCGCGTCCAGCCGTCATCAGGTTGATATCGCCGGGGCGGATGACCTTCTCTGTGCCGAGGCTGTCGAGATGCCGGATTTCGCCGTCGAAGAGGTAGGTAACCGTCGAAAGCCCGATATGCGGATGCGGCCGCACGTCGAGCGCTTCGTTCGGCTTCAGGATTGCCGGCCCCATGCGGTCGAAGAAGATGAATGGCCCGACCAGACGGCGATCGCGCGTGGGCAGCGCACGCCGCACCTGGAATCCGCCAAGGTCGCTGGTACGGGGAATGATGAGGTTTTCGATGGCGTCACACGCAAAGGCGTCGCCGGGCAGGGGGTCTTTACCGGGGAAGAAGGACATCGCAGGTCTCCGATGAGCGTTCGTTCTACGCTAGCCCCATTGACGATCGCGGACTAGGAAAACTTGTCGCCCGAAAGGCGACGCTCCGTTCAGAATGATGACGATTTCAGTTGCGTCTGCTTACGCTCCGTCCAGCGGCTCTACGCCCTGCGGCTTGCCAGCGCGGTCGAGGCGGATCTTCTCGATACGGTTTTCAGCGGCCGACAGCAGCGTTTCGCAATGCTTCTTCAGCGCTTCGCCACGCTCGTAGATCTCGATGGATTCATCCAGCGCCACGTCGCCACGTTCAAGACGGGCCACGATGCTTTCGAGTTCGGCAACGGCCTTCTCGAAGGAAAGACCGGAAACTTCCGGCTTGGCGCTGTCAGTCATACTCAACCCTTCATCATTCTAAGAATATGCAGGCCGGCCGATTCGGCGAGGCCTTCGAGATCATAGCCACCTTCGAGCAGGCTGACGACCCGGTTGCCGGCACTTTTGTCCGCGACCTCGAGCAACCGCCCGGTTGCCCAGTCGAAATCCTCGCCAACGAGGTTGATCTGCGCCAGCGGATCGCGGTGATGCGCATCGAAGCCGGCAGAGATGATGATCAGGTCCGGCTGGAAATCGAAAAGCGCCGGAAGCACCCGCGATTTGAACGCTTCGCGAAAGTGGTCGCTGCCGACATTGGGCGACAACGGCGCGTTGACGATCGTCCCGTGCTTGCCGCTTTCGTCCTTCGCCCCGCTGCCGGGATAGAGCGGCATCTGGTGCGTCGAGCAGAAGAGCACCGAGGGATCGTCCCAGAAGATGTCCTGCGTGCCGTTCCCGTGGTGAACGTCCCAATCGACTATCGCGACACGTTCGGCGCCATGCACTTTCTGCGCATGGCGGGCGGCGATCGCGGCATTGTTGAAGAAGCAGAAGCCCATCGCCTTCGATTTCTCGGCGTGGTGGCCGGGCGGACGCGATGCAACGAAGACATTGTCGGCCTTGCCGGTGAAGACGTCATCAACGCCGGCCATCGCGGCACCTACACCCGTCAAGGCTGCCTGCAGGCTCTTCGGACTGGCATAGGTATCAGCCTCCAGCTGATTGATCTCGCCGTCCTCTTCGGGAATCTGCCGCATGACAGCCAGCAGATGCTCCTCGGGGTGGGCGAGCAGAACGGCATCTTCGTTCGCCTGCGGTGCCTGCTTGCGCTCGAGCCGCTCGAAGTTCGGATGCCCGAGCGCGACGTTGAGTGCGCGCAGGCGATCGGAGCGCTCGGGGTGGCCCTCGGGCGTGATGTGGTCGAGGAAGATCGGATGTTCGTAAAGGCGGGTGCTCATCTCTTCACTCTATCTCCGGGTCCCGTCATGATCCACACCAGATGGCGCGTGCTGACCCGATTTCAACAAGCCGCTTTGTCGCGCTCCCGTCACCGCGTACGTTTACTTAACGAGCTGGCGACGCTACTCTCACCGGTGGGGAATTCGGTAAAAAGATCAATGAACTCGACCACGCGCTCCAACTCCGTGCAGATGCATGTTCCCTTCCGGGACGTCGACATGAATGGCCGCATGTTTCTGGGATCCTATATCTCCCATGCGGAATCCGTACTGGCGAATTTCTGGTCGCTCCGGCCCGCGGTTGCCGATGAACCGGTTTATGTTGCGAGCAAGGCAACCTGCATCCTGCACCGCCCCTTGCACTACGATGAGAAGGTCGTTTTCACCGCATCGGTCGACAAGATCGGCATGCGGTCGGTGGGTTTCATGATCAGCGTCGACATGGGAGGCGAACGCGCCGCCGAGGTCGAGATCATCTGGCGAGCGCTCTCGCCCGAGGATCGTACGCCCGTCGCGCTCCCCGAAGTGACGCGCGACTGGCTTTATAGCTTCGTGAACTAACGCCTGAAGAGTTTAGCGGCGGGCGGGCAGCAGCGGGTAACCGGCCATGACGGCGCGGCCGACCAGCGCGGCGACAAAGGCCTTGATGACGTCGCCAGGGATGAAGGCCATCGAGCCGAAGAAGGCCTTGCTGAAGCCGAGGCCGCCGACGAGGGCGAGATAGCTGATGCCGCAGGCGTAGAGAACGACAATGCCGCCGATCATGGCGGCAAGGAAGAAGCCGATCGCCTGCATGGTCGCGTTCTGATCGGCGTTGACAAGCCGTTCGCTGAGATAGCCGGTGGTGAATGCCGCCAGCACCCAGCCCATCAGGAAGCCGGATGTCGGCGCGGCGAAGGCCGCAAGTCCGCCGCGTCCGCCCGACAGCACGGGCAGGCCGATTGCAACAAGCACCAGCACGATGAGAACCGCCACGGTCCCTCGGCGCGCACCGAGCACGACGCCCGCCATCATGACGCCGAGCGACTGGGCGGTGATAGGCACCGGAATGAAGCCGAGCGTGATCGGCGGAAGAATGCCGAGCGCGACGATGATCGCGGCGAAGAGGGCGCAAAGAACGAGGTCGCGAGTGCTCATGTGGGCTCCGTAATTGACGACAGGCTAAATCACATGCCGCCGAATGCCGCGTGCGTCAATCGCGGCTGCGATATTATCCGCATCCCGAAGCGTCAGGATGAGCAGCGGCACAAGGATGGTGGTCGGTCGTACCTTCAGGCCACGCGCCGCATGGGCCTCGCGTATCGCCTGGTAGCGGCTGAGAATTTCCGGCACGAAGCGAACGACGAGCCCGACCGCGAGGCCGATATCATCGGCCCGAACGAGGCCGGTGCGCTCAAGCGGGCGGGCGAGTGCCGTCACTTCATCGATGAAGGCGGTGATCGTGGTCGTCGCCGTAACACCAGCGGCAAACAACATCAGCGCGGTGAGGCGCAGCAGCGCGACGACGGCCTGATGCCAGGGGTTGAATGCGAGGCTAAACAGCGCCACGACCACGATCGTCAGCAGGATCGGTTTCAATCGCGCGAAAGCGGCCTTGAAGGGTAGCCCGAGCGTGAAATAGACCGCAGCCGTCAGGAGCACGGCCGTTGCAAGCACGGCGATGTTTGTCGTGACAAACAAGAGGACGCCGAGAGCCGCAAGAATCAGGAGCTTGGCCCGCGCGCTCAGCCGATGCATGAGACTGCTGCCTTCGATGAAGAGCGACTGCATCAGGCCGCGATCTCCCTGTAGCAACGGACAGCCTCGGCTGCCGCCGCGTCGGCGACAAGCTGGCCTTGATGAAACACCAGCACCCGCTCGTATCCGGAGAGGAGATCGAGATCGTGGGTAATGACGATCGCACTTTCGGTCAGATCCTCCACCAATCCTTGCACATAGCCGCGATTTCGCAGATCCAGCTGGTTGGTCGGCTCGTCCAGAATGAGAATGCTGGGGCCAGTGGCAAGGACCGAGCAGAGCGCGGCAAGCTGCAGCTCTCCTCCCGAAAGCTCGTGCGCCCGCCTGTCGGCCAGGTGCTCGGCCTTGAAACGGCGCAGAACGGCGTCAACCCGCGTGTCGATCTCAACCTTGCTGAAGCCCCGGCTTTTCAGGCCGAACGCGATGTCGTCACGAACGATCGGCAAGATGATCTGGTTCTGCGGCGACTGGAAGATAAAGCCGACATCTGTCGAAACCGACTTGTCCTCGGACGTGTCGCGGCCGTTGACGATGACGCGACCGCCGGTCGGCTTGGTCAGGCCGTTGATCAGCCGCGCAAACGTCGTCTTTCCGGAGCCGTTCAGGCCGATGACGCCGATGCGCCGCTCGGTCAGTTCCAGGCTCAACGGCAGGAGCGCAACGCGCGCGCCATACCGGACCTCTGCGCTTTCGAAGCGGATATTCAATCGATCCCCGTGTCCTGATCCGCCGCTCCTATAAACCAATCCGGCGCTTCGGACACGAAAAACGTCACGCCTCCGGAAAACACATTATTCGGGTGGCTAGGAAGATTTTCCCGCATATGATGAACCCATGACGACTCTCGTTTCGAACTCCGACGCCCGCCGTGTCTTTCTCGCGAAACAGGGACTGAGCGCGCCGCCAAAGACCGCCTTGAGCAAATCGGGGCTGTTGCAGCTCATCCACGATATCGGTTTCGTGCAGGTCGACAGCATCCAGACAGTCGAGCGAGCCCATCACCAGATCCTGTTTTCGCGCAATCAGACCTACAAGCGCGAGCACCTGACGACGCTGCTCGAGAAGGACGGGACGCTCTTCGAACACTGGACACACGACGCGTCGATCCTGCCGAGCACCTTCTTCAAGTACTGGAAGCACAAGTTCCGGCGGCAGGAAGAGGTGCTCATCAATCGGTGGCGCAAATGGCAGGGCGAAGGTTTCGAGCACGCGTTTGACGAAACATACGAGCGTGTCGTCGCAAACGGCGCCATCCTTGCCCGCGACATCAAGGCCGACGGGCATGTCTCCGGCGGCTGGTGGAACTGGCACCCAACAAGACGGCGCTCGAATACTACTGGCACACCGGCAAGTTCGCGATTGCCGGCCGGTCGAACTTCCAGAAGATCTACGATCTTGTCGAACGGGTCATCCCCGCCGAGTTCCATCAGCCGGAAGTGAGCAGCGAGGACTTCGTCGATTGGGCCTGTCGGAGCGCCTTGTCGCGACTTGGCTTCGCAACCCACGGCGAGATCGCAGCGTTCTGGGCCCTGATCACACCGGACGAGGCGAAAAACTGGGTCGCCTCACATCGCGACGAACTGACCGAGGTGCTGATCGAGCCGGCGCTTGGCGGCAAGCCGCGACCGTCCTGGGCGTTTCGCGATTTGCAGACGACGCTGGCCGACTATCCGGAAGCGCCGGCGCGAATTCGCGTGCTGAGCCCGTTCGATCCGATGATCCGCGATCGCAACCGTACCGAACGCCTGTTCGGCTTCTTCTACCGTATCGAGATCTTCGTGCCGGAACCGAAGCGGGAATACGGCTACTACGTCTTCCCGCTTTTGGAAGGCGACCGGCTGATCGGCCGCATCGACATGAAGGCCGATCGCAAACGCGGAACGCTCGATGTCAGGAAACTGTGGCTGGAGCCCGGCGTGAAGGCCGCTGCCGGGCGCATCGACAAGCTGCTTGCCGAACTTGACCGGCTGGCCAAGTTCGCCGGCGTCGAACAGGTCGTTCTGATGGATGGTTGGCAGGAGCCCAACGGCGCTGTCCGATAGTCAAAATTTTAGGAAATTTCGTCGCAATTACAAAGAATTAATGTTGATACGCGCTTTACCATGCTTGTCTTGAACTCTTTAAGAGCCGGCTGCGTAGGTTGGCTGCATGAAAACACGAGCCATCAAATTCGCCGCTCTGGCGGCCCTGAACAGCCTTCGCCGTGAGGTGAGGGCCCTGCTGCGCAAGCGGCGCGATGCGCGCGCCGCCACGATCGTCACACGGGCCGGACGGCTGGCGAAGATGGAACCGTTGACGGTGAAATCGACGCTGATCGATGCGGTCTATTTCAGCCAGGAGGACGGCCGGCTTCGCGTCTGCCTCAGCAACGGCGAAGAGCGGCAGTTCGAAGGCGTGGCCGAAGCCCAAGTGGTCGCCATGGTCACCTCGCATTCGCCGGGACGATATTACATCGAGAACGTTCGCGACCGCTTCAAGCGCATCGCCGCCTGAGGCCGCTGCCAGCACGATCTGGAGCGCCCTGTGCACAGGGCGCTCGACCTAATTCTATCTACGCATCAGGCAAGCGGATGCTGTAGCCCGACCTCAGCAAATTTCCGTCTTGGAAATCTTGATGCCGAAACCTTCGAGGCCGACATAGTGGCGCTCGCGGGTTGTCAAAAGCTCGATCGAGGTCACGCCGAGATCCTTGAGGATCTGCGCTCCCAGACCGATTTCCAGCCATTCGCTTTCACGCGCCTGCGCTTCGGCGTGCGTATCGCGGCCCTGTGTGCGGTTCTTCCGGCCGTTGTTGTGGTGGCCGACGCCGACGGATCCCTCGCGAAGGTAGACGATGACGCCACGACCTTCTTCCGCGATCTTTTTCATGTAGTGATCGACAGGACGGCGCTTGCCGAACAGGTCTTCGGCGACGTTCTCCGTGTGCAGGCGAACAGGGATGTCGATACCGTCACGGATGTCGCCGAAGACGACGGCGAGATGCTGCATCGGATCCCAGGGCAGCGAGTAGCTGTGTGCCTTGGCCTTGCCGAACGGGTTTCCACGTCGAAGCTAGTGTGGAGCTCGATCAGCGTTTCCTTGCGCTGGCGGTAGGCGATCAGGTCTGCGACGGAGACGAGCTTCAACCCATGCTGTTCCGCGAAATCGACGACCTGCGGCCCGCGCGTAACCGTTCCGTCATCGTTGACGAGTTCGCAGATCACGCCGATCGGCGGAAGGCCGGCCAGCCGGCAGAGATCGACGGCAGCTTCGGTGTGACCCGAGCGCATCAGAACGCCGCCTTCGCGGGCGACCAGCGGGAAGATGTGGCCCGGACGGACGAAATCGGATGGGCCGACATTCGGGTTGGCAAGGTTGCGCACCGTCAGCGTACGATCCTCGGCGGAAATGCCCGTCGTCGTGCCGTGCTTGAAATCGACCGTAACGGTGAAAGCCGTTGTGTGGGCCGAGTCGTTCTCGGCAACCATGGCATTGAGGTTTAGGCGCTTGGCCTCTTCCTTCGGCATGGGCGTGCAGACGATACCGGAGGTATGCCGAACGATGAAGGCCATCTTCTCGGGCGTGCAGTGCACGGCGGCGACGATCAGGTCGCCTTCGTTCTCCCGGTCATCATCGTCCACGACGACAACGATTTCGCCGGCCTCGAAAGCGCGGATCGCATCGACGACACGTTTCTGGTCATAAGACATGCGGGCTTTTCCTATTTCAGTCGGCCGGTCTGGCCACGGTCACGAAGATAGTGGTCGGCGATCGCGCATGCGACCATGGCCTCGCCGATCGGAACCGCGCGGATACCCACGCATGGATCATGCCGCCCCTTGGTGCGGATATCGACGTTGTTGCCGGCGGCGTCGATGGACTGTCGTTCCGTCAGGATCGACGACGTTGGCTTGATCGCGAAGCGCGCGACGACAGGCTGCCCGGTCGAAATGCCGCCGAGAATTCCGCCCGCGTTGTTGGAGAGGAACAGCGGCGTGCCGTCATTGCCCATGCGCATCTCGTCGGCGTTTTCTTCGCCGGTGATTTCAGCGGCGCCGAAGCCGTTGCCGATCTCGACACCCTTGACGGCGTTGATCGACATCAGCAGCGCCGCGATATCCTGATCTAGCTTGCTGTAGATCGGTGCGCCGAGGCCGGCCGGAACGCCTTCCGCGACCACTTCGACGATGGCGCCGATCGAGGAGCCGTTCTTGCGGATCCCGTCTAGATACTCTTCCCAAACCGGGACGATTTCCGGATCCGGCGCGAAGAACGGGTTGTTGTCGACCTGATCCCAATCCCAGTTCTGGCGGTTGATCTTGTGCTTGCCGATCTGGATCAGCGCACCGCGCACCTTGACGCCGGGCACCACGAGCCGTGCGATGCCGCCGGCGGCAACACGGGCTGCCGTTTCGCGCGCCGAAGAGCGGCCGCCGCCGCGATAGTCGCGAATGCCGTATTTGAGATCGTAGGTGTAGTCAGCGTGGCCCGGCCGATACTGCTGTGCGATGTCGCCATAGTCCTTCGAGCGCTGGTCGGTATTCTCGATCAGCATCGAGATCGGTGTTCCGGTGCTGATCATGGTTTCGCCGTCGGTATCGAACATGACACCCGAGAGAACCTTCACAAGATCGGCCTCGCGGCGCTGCGTGACGAAACGCGACTGTCCGGGCTTGCGCTTGTCGAGCCAGACCTGGAGGTCCTCCAGCTTGAAGCGCAGGCCGGGAGGGCAGCCATCGACGACGCAGCCGAGAGCCGGGCCGTGGCTTTCGCCCCAGGTTGTTACGCGGAAGAGGTGACCGAATGTATTGTGCGACATATGTTCCGACCGGATCGCGCGCCGATCGTCGCCGGCAGCGCCATTCTTTGAAAAGCGCGACACTCATAGGCCAAAAAGGCGCGGTGGCAAACGCCTTTCTTTGCGCGGAAACGGCGGTTCCGGGAAATGCTGTTTCCACAAAAAGCGAACGCTGGCCTCAGGAGGCAAGCCGCCACGTCTGTCCGGCGGCGGCGGTCGTGAAGTCGGTGTAGGAGAGGGGAGGCGAAAACGCATAGCCTTGCAGCAGGTCGCAGCCAAGCTCATGCAGCAGAGCGGCATGTGCCGCGCTCTCGACACCTTCCGCCACTGTCTCGACACCAAGCGAACGGGCAATGTCGATGATCGAACTGACAAGCGTCCGCTCCTGCGGCGAGTTGACGATCGGCTGAACCAGCTGGCGGTCGATCTTCAGGCGCTTCGGCTTCAGTTTCAAAAGGCTGACGATCGAGGTGTGCCCCGTCCCGAAATCGTCGATCTCGATGTCGATGCCGAGCGATTTGATCCGGTCGAGATTGTGGGCCGCGATATCCTCGCTTTCATCGAGGAAGATGGATTCCACCAGCTCGAAGGAGATCTCACCCGGGCGGATGTAGAGATTGAGCAGCGAGTCTATCAGGCTTTCGTCGTGCAGGCGCCGAGCCGAGACGTTGACCGAGACCTTCGGGATCGAGATGCCGAGCGCCGCCCAGCGCATCTTGTCCCGCAGCACGGCGTCAAGGACCAGCCGGTCGAGCGTTTGGACGACGTTGATCTCGTCGGCGATCTTCAGGAATTTGTCCGGTGTCAGCAGGCCCCTGGAGGGATGGTTCCAGCGGACCAGCGCTTCCGCCCCGATCAGCTCGTTGGTACGGGCGCTGAACTGCGGCTGGTACCAGGCTGTGAACTCGCCGTTCTCGATGCCGGAAAGGATTTCGTCCGCCAGCCGCTTGTTGTTGATGATGTCGGCCTGGAGATTGTGGTTGAAGAACTGGTAGCGGTTGCGGCCCTGGCTCTTCGCCCGATAGAGCGCGATGTCGGCGTTGATGAGCACCTTGCGGGCATCGACATGCACGCCATTGGCAAGCGCGATACCGATCGACACGCCGCACCGGCAGGCAAAACCCTGGAAGTCGATCGGCTGGCGCATTTCCTCGATGATGCGGCCGGCAAGCGCCGACATGTCCGCGTCGCTGGCATGCAGCGAAAGGATGACGAACTCGTCGCCGCCGATGCGGGCAACGATGTCGTTGCGGCCGAGATTGCGCGACAGCACCTGCGAGGCGTGGACCAGCATGGCATCGCCGGCGGCGTGGCCGAGCGTGTCGTTGATTTCCTTGAAGCGATCGAGATCGATATGGAGGATGGCGAACTTCTGCCGCGTGCCCCGGCCTTCTCGCGTCAGGCTTTCGAGAGCGATGTCGAGCTTGCGCCGGTTGGCGAGGCCGGTGAGGGGATCGTGCAGAGAGTTGTGCTCGATGCGGTCCTTGGCCATCTCGAGTTCGATGTTCTTGGCGATCGCCTCGTCCTTGGCCGCCTTCAGCTGCGCGGTCATCAGGGCGTCTTCGGTGACGTCGAAGGCAACGCCGATGATCTTCAGCTGGCCGCTCGGCGTCTGGTGAACCTTGCCGCTAGACCGGACATAGCGCAGCGTTCCTTCGGGCGTCGGAACCCGGCAGACCAGCGTGTGCTGATCGCCGAGTTTCTTGAAGTGGCGGGCGCTTTCGATGGCGAGAGGACGATCCTCCTCGAGAATGCAGGAGAGCCATTTTTCCTCGGTCATGAAGCCTGCCTTGGGCTCCAGTCCGTAGAGTTCATGCATGCGATCATCCCAGAAGGAGCCGCCCTGTTCCGAATCGAAGCTCGCCTCCCATATGCCGCACTGGTAGGAATCGAGCGCCAGGTCGAGCTTGCCTGACAGTTCGGCCAGCTGTGCTTCGCGGTAGGAGAGCTCGTCGAGCGCAAGCTCGAGCTCGGCATTCTTGATGTCGCTGGTTTCTTTCGACTTGCGCAGCGTTTCGGCGGCGAGCGCGTCGGTCGTGACATCCCAGACGATGCCGATGACTTTGCTGGCGCCCGTCGCGTCGGTGTAAAGCGAGCCGACGGAACGCAGGTAGCGGACCGAGCCGTCGTCCAGGCGAACGCGATATTGTGTCTTGTAGGAGGAGGATGTCGCGATCTGTTCGCTCAGCGAATTCAGCTCTGCGTTGCCGCGATCCTCGGCAACGAGTGTCGCCAGCCAGTCTTCTCGCGTGAAGTTGCCGTCCAGAGGCGGCTTTCCGTGGAGAGCGGCGGCGCGGGCATCGCAGAACAGCGTGCCTCCGTCGTCGCGCAGTTCCCAGATGCCGATCTTCGATGATTCCAGAGCAAGGTCGAGGCGTTGCGAAAGCTCCAGCAACGCCGCCTCGCGGGTCTTCAGGCGGGCAATGTTACGGTTGCGTTCGCCAAGCAGCAGTGTGGCGAAGAACACCGGTATGACCGTGACGCAGCCGGCGATCAGGATGATCACGCGCAGCGTCAGCTGGTTCTCCGGAATGGCCTCCCAGCCGGCCTTCGGCACGGCCGCGATCTCCCAACGACCGCTGGCGAAGTTGATCTTGCGTGTCAGCGGCTGCTTGCCGAGAACATCGATATCGCCGAAGAACGGCGTGGACGCTCGATCGGCGACGCTGAGGTCGCGCACGGCGATCGCCAGGTGATCGAGATGCGGATATTTTTCCTGGTTCTCGCTGTTGCGGGCCGGGCGCAGGCCGGTGTTCTGGTAGAACATGTTGGCGTCGGTCACGACCTCCACTGCGCCCCAGACACGCCGCTGCCCGTTATCCTTCACATAGACAGGAAAGAAGATCGCGAAGGTTTCCTTGCCTTCCGCGTCGCGCATAGGGCCATAAAAACGCGCCTGCTGGTTGCCGGTGTAGCGACCGACCGGCTGCAGCTGCATCATGCTTTCGCGGACGTCGCGGCCGAGCCTGTCACGTCCTGACGACATCGGAAACACCGAGCTGACGGTGAAATCCGGAGCGATGGCCACCTGGACGAAATGCGGGTTCTGGATCAGCAGCCAGTTGATCTGGCGCTCGAGCTCTTCGCTGTTTGCCGAGGAGTTGATTGCAACCATGTTCGCAAGGTCGCGTACCACGGTGATATCCATGTTGATCTGCGCCGTTACGCGCGCGCGAATCAGGCCGACTTCGTTTTCGGTACGAATGGTCGTTTCACGAAGGTGAGACGCAGTATTGGCGCGGTCGAGCGCGACGCCCACAAGCACGACGATAATGGCAACGATGCTGGATACCAGAAAGGATATGTGGGTCTTGCGAATGACGCGCCGCAACCTGTTTCTGTCCATGTGGCGGAATAGCAAACCCAGTCTCCCTATCTCTGGCGCGACTGTAGAGAGAAGCGGTTAATTTACGATTTCCCGTTGCTAATATTTGAACGGGTGCATGTGCAACTTTCGCGATCGTTAACGGAGGTTGTCGACTATTGTTAAAATGCTATTCATCAATGAGGCCGGAAAGGCCATTCTTCTGGGCAAATTTCGCCATATTCAGGGGGTTATCTGTGCGCAATTGGATGATTGAGTCGAGTTTTCGAAGGAATGCCCTCATGCGCTTCGTGATAGCCACGCTATTGGCAACAGCGAGTTTCTTGTCGCCTATCAATGGCTTTGCCGAAAGCGCCGACGTTGAGGCAACGATCAAGAACATCGACATGACCAATCTCAGCCTGACGCTGGATGATGGTAAGACCTATCAGGCATCGGAGGAGTTCAACTTCGACGGGCTCAAGGCCGGCGTGAAGGTTATCGTCTTCTACACTGAAGTTGACGGCAAGCGCGTCATCAACGACCTCGATATCGTCCAGTAAAAGCCGACTAGATCCAGTCGATCAGCCCCTTGTCACGGTCGATCTTCAAGACGCGGTCCTGGGGGATTTCGCCTTCGGCGGCCTCGGCCTTGGGGCGATGTGCAATGGTCCTGAACAGGCTGCGGATCACTCCCCCATGCGTCACGCAGACCGTCGGGACCTCGACGGCGTTCAGCCAGGACGCCACCCGCCACGACATGATTTCGTAGCTTTCCGCATCGTCGCCGGGCGGAATGAAGTCCCACTTGTTGAGATTGCGTTCGACAACGCGCTCGCGCGCCGTCGCCTTCAGTTCCTTGATCGTGGAACCTTCCCAATCGCCAAAGGACACTTCGACGAGGCGCTCATCCGTGCGGTAGTCTTTCGGAGGCAACCCCATGGCGTCGCGCATGATTTCCATCGTTGCGCGCGTGCGTCCGAGCGGGCTTGCGACGAAATCGAAGGGGATTGCCTCGACCTTCAGGATCTCGGCCATATCGAGACCGTTCTGCCGGGCCTGCTCGCGACCTATGGCGTTCAGCGGAATGTCCTTCTGCCCCTGCAGGCGGCGTTCCGCGTTCCAGTCGGTCTGGCCGTGTCTGACGACGTAAATAAGCAATGGTGGCTCCGTTAAGCACACAACCCCCGCTCGCTCTCGCGAAAGCGGGGGTCGCGAACAAGACGCAGCAGAAGACTGCGATCAGTCCTTTACGACGGAAATGTCGGGCGCGTCCACAGCCTTCATGCCGATGACATGGTAGCCGCTGTCGGCATGGTGCACTTCGCCGGTCACGGAACGCGACAGATCCGAGAGCATGTAGAGGCCGACGTCGCCGACTTCCTCGATGGTCACGGTGCGGCGCAGCGGCGCGTTGTACTCGTTCCACTTGAGGATGTAGCGGAAGTCACCGATGCCGGACGCAGCGAGCGTCTTGATCGGGCCGGCCGAAATCGCGTTGACGCGAATGTTCTTGGGGCCGAGGTCGACGGCGAGATACTTGACGCTGGCCTCGAGTGCCGCCTTGGCAACGCCCATGACGTTGTAGTTCGGCATGACCTTCTCGGCGCCGTAATAGGTCAACGTCAGCATCGAGCCACCGTCCGTCATCAGCTTCTCGGCGCGACGTGCGACCGAGGTGAAAGAGAAAACGGAGATCTGCATGGTCTTGGCGAAGTTGTCCGCCGATGTGTCAATATAGCGGCCGGTCAGTTCGTCCTTGTCGGAGAAGCCGATGGCATGCACGATGAAGTCGATCTTGCCCCAGACCTTTTCGATATTGTCGAAAACGGCGTCGATCGATGCTTCATCGCTGACATCACAGTGGCCTGCGAGAATGCCGCCCAGTTCCGCAGCCAGCGGCTCGACGCGCTTCTTGAGCGCATCGCCCTGATACGTAAACGCAACTTCACCACCCTGCGCATGAATAGCTTTGGCAATACCCACGCAATCGAACGATTGTTGGCAACGCCCATGATGACGCCGCGTTTGCCTGACATGAGGCCTGATGCCTGAGCCATATTTCGCCCCCTAAGGAAATTGATAGGTCCTGCCTATGGCATAGGCTGCTAATCGGTTCAAGATTGGCAGCAATCATCAACTGTTAGGGATCGTAACAAAGGGTGCTCTTGTCACCAATATTTCACAAAAACAGCCCGTTCTTCATGCTTCGCATGAGATCTGTGACCTTATCGTCCGGCTTTTCCCACAGGATTATTCGCAGTTCGACCACGAGATCGCCCCGTCCGCCGGCGCCGTCGGCCAATCCCTGACCGGCGATGCGGATGGTCTTGTCCGAGCCCGACCATGCGGGAACCGTGATCTTCAATGGGCCGTTCGGTCCCTCGATCTCGGCATCGGTCCCGAGAACCGCGTTTTCGATCGTGACCGGCAGGACGGCATGAAGATCGAAGCCATCAACCTTGAAGCGTGTATCCGGCGCGATGTGAACATTGATCAGGGCGTCGCCGCGCTGCATGCCGGATAGCTTGTGGCCCTGGCCCTTCAAGCGGACCTGATGCCCCTCGGTTGTGCCGGGCGCCAGCGTAAAGCCGACCTCGCGGCCTTCGCCGAGATCGACGAGGGTCCAGCTGCCTTTCAGAACATCATCGACCGTCACCGTCGCCGTGGCGATGAGATCAGGGACTTTTTCGGGCGCGGGCGCCGCACTGCCGGTAAAGCGGCGGACGAGCGATGTCAGCAGGCTGAGCGGCTGCAGGATGGAGGCGGTTGCTGCATCCTCCGCCATCGTCTCCGCCTCGGTCTTGGTGGTGTCGGGCTGCTTGTCTACGGCAGGCTCCGCGTCCGCCTTTCTGGAGGCGGCGGTGTAGGCCGTACGGCTTCCACCACCCGCAGCGCGTGCCTGCGCACCGAAAATCCGCTCGATCATCTCTTCAGCTGGCTCGGCAGCACCGGTCTGCTGCTGCTTGGCGGCGTCTGCGGCTGCCTTCTGCGCTGCGGCGCGGGCAAGCTCTTCCATCACGCGTTCGGCGTTCTCCTGCGCTGCCTTGGCGCGCACGGCGGCTTCGCGAGCGGCCTGTCGCTGCGCCATGATGGTGTTTTCGTTGCTCTTGGCCTCGGCCATGCGGGCAGCATTGTCGAAGAGGCTGCGCTTCTTCGGATCCTTCAGCGTTTCATAGGCGCGACCCACCTCGGCGAAGCGGGCGCTCGCCGTCGGGTCTCCCTGATTGTGATCAGGGTGCACAGCCTTGGCCATATTGCGCCAGGCCGCTTTTATCTCATCCTGCCCCGCGTCCCGTTTGACGCCCAAGATCTTATAAGGATCGCGCATGTTTCAACCGCCGGTATCCGATGCGGCGTGCTGTCCTCTGTCCGCACGCTCGCAAGTTCCACAACTCATCTGGTGCGCCCGGCCCGGTTTTCCTAGTCGGGATGAGCGCATTTGATGGTTGGATCGTCCGGTAAAGTTGCTAATCAGTCCTTATTTCACGCCCGCTCGTTCAGCGGTTTCGCGCCGAATGGTTAGCCTTTTGCTAAATCTTGAACGGTCTGCCGCGAGCCCAAAGGGAAAGGCGGCGATCAGCTCTCCGGCTGGAAGCTCAACAGCTGCCAGTTGCCGCCGCCGACGAGGCAGGTCTTGCCGTAGAACTTGGCAATTCCGACGTAGGAATGGCGTGTCGTGCGGAATTGCCGGCAGACTTGGCCGGAATCGCTGTTCTCGACGATCGTGTCGATCACCCCGGCGCTGCCGGTCGATGCGTTCGCCCACGGAAGCGGGCGTCCTTCAAGCCGCTGGATGTCTGCGGAGGTAACCGCGTTGCCGACGGTCATTTCGTCGGACAGTGAATCGCTCGTCGGCGAGGGCTGCGGGACAGTTCCCGTCGCAACGGATCGATCGACTTTTGAGCTGCTGAACATGTCCAGTCCGCCGGCCATGCAGCCGGGCAGAGAGAGCATCGCCAAGCCGACAATGCAGAAGGCCGCGCATTGACGCAGCAGACCCTTTGTATGACGATCTGACTTTGCTATGACTTCCACCCTGTGTCCTGTCCAGTTGCGTAGAGCTGGGCAAATTTCGAATAAACCCGGGGAATTTGAGTTAATATGTCGGCAAATGAGTTAATAAGCGGTGACTTCACGGAGCGAAACGAGCCGTTCGATCTTTTCGCCGACTGGCTGAAGGAAGCCGAGGCCTCCGAGGTCAACGATCCCAATGCGGTAGCGCTTGCGACGGTCGACGAGGACGGCCTTCCCAATGTCCGCATGGTTCTCCTTAAGGGATTCGATCAAGACGGTTTTGTCTTCTACACGAATTTCGAGAGCCAGAAAGGTCACGAAATCCTGGGGCAGAAAAAAGCTGCCATGTGTTTCCACTGGAAGACGCTGCGCAGGCAGGTTCGGCTGCGCGGACCTGTGGAAATCGTCAGCGACGAGGAAGCCGACGCCTATTACAAGACGCGCGCCCGCGGCAGCCGCATCGGCGCCTGGGCATCGAAGCAGTCGCGGCCGCTGGAAAGCCGATTCGCTCTGGAAAAGGCCGTGGCCGAATACACGGCACGCTACGCCGTCGGCGAGATACCCCGCCCAGCGCACTGGTCCGGCTTTCGTATCCGCCCGGTCTCCATCGAGTTCTGGAAGGACCAGAAATTCCGCCTGCACGATCGCGTCGAGTTCCGCCGGTCCTCGACCGATGGCGATTGGACCAAGGTGCGGATGTACCCTTAAGATCAGTTCCGCATCAGCATCAGCGGAATTCCGGACGCCAGACCGGAGACATAGCGCGGCTTCTGGTAGAGGCCGTTCACCGAAAGCCTCGGCAGGTAGGTTATGGCATCCAGCGAACGCTGCGTGACCACGCCCGGCTGTGTCGTGACGGCAAGGGAGAAGCCAAGGTCGCGGGCGATCTCCGCCTGCCGTCTGGTGACCGCCTCGCGTGTGCCATAGGGATAGGCGAAGGTCTGCGGCCGTTTCCCGATGATCGCCTCGACGTAATCGGCCGATATCAGCATCTCGTCGCCGGCGTCGCGGTCCGACAGGCGAGCCATGGCGCGATGGCTGACGGTGTGCGCACCGAGCGAGGCAAGCGGGCTCGCTTCCAGCAGATTGAATTCGGAGGGGCTCATGACGAGATCGTCGACGATGTCGGCGGGGTCGAGTTCGTACATGCGGGCGGTTGCGTCGATTGCCTCGACGGCCGCTGTCTCGTCCGCCCCGTGGATGTAGGCGGCAAATCGCGCGAAGGCGATGCTCTTTGCAAGCGGGCTTTCGAGATCGATCGTTTCATGGCCCCGACCGAAGTCGAAGCTTAGCCGCTCCTCCTTGCGCAGAAGCCTCGTCAGCGTTTCCCACCAGATGGTGTGGGTGCGCTCCGCAAGCCCCTTGGCGACGAAAACGGTGAACGGCGCTTCATGCCGTTCGAAGATCGGCAGCGCGTAGACGAGGTTGTTGCGATAGCCGTCGTCGAGCGTGAATGCGGCGAAAGGCGCGGCCTTCGGCGCGTCCTCCGATAGCAGCGCGGGCACATCGGCAAGCGGCACGAACCGGTAGCCATCCCGTTTTAGTCGCGTCAGAACGGCATCGAGAAACTGCGGCGTGATCTCCAGATGCGCGTTCGGCTCGAAGGCGTTTTCTTCGTAAGGCCGGACGTGATGCAGCGTGAAGATCGCGCCGCGCCCGCGCGCCTTGCGCATGGCGCCTGTCGCCCGCAGCAGGTTAGCGGCCTCAAGGCCGCCGGTTATGGCGATTCGTTTCGCAAGCGCCCTGGCATTCGCCATCCTGTCACCCGGCCTCCCGGTTTCGTTTGGGCACCGACGTTAGCCAACCGGGGGTTAAGTCTTGCTGAACAACCAGATTTCGGATCGGCGCTTTACGGTTTTTTCACCATGAAGGATAAAACTTGACAAAAATGGTATCAGTTGCCGCAAAGTCGCGCCACATTTGGGGCTTCTGTAGCGGAACGGGACAATTCGGAATGACTGGGTCATTCCTTCTTTGAGGGGAAGTGCATGAGAAAGCTGTTGGCCGCGATTATGACCGCGACGCTCGTCGTTGCGGTGCCTTTGACGGCGATGGCGGGCAGCGCCTCCCTGATCCTCGATGCAAGAACCGGCAAGGTACTGACGTCCGAGAATGCCGATGTCCTGAACCATCCGGCGTCGCTGACGAAGATGATGACCATCTACATGGCCTTCGAGGCGATCAATCGCGGCAAGATGAGCTGGAACACGCCGATCGTGGTGTCGAAATACGCGGCCTCCCGTCCGCCGACGAAGCTTGGCGTTCGCGCCGGCGAGACCATCACGGTTCGTGAAGCCATTCTCGGCATGATCACCAAATCGGCCAACGACGCCGCGGCTGCAATGGGCGAGAAGCTCGGCGGCTCTGAAAGCAATTTTGCCCGCCTGATGACCCAGAGGGCACGCCAGCTCGGCATGAGCCGCACCACCTTCTACAACGCCTCCGGCCTGCCGGATGCCCGTCAGGTGACGACGGCGCGCGACATGTCCACGCTCGCGATCGCGCTCATGAAGAACTATCCGTCCGAATACCGCATGTTCTCGACGGCGAGCTTCAATTTCCGCGGCCGCACCATTCGAGGCCACAACAATCTGATGTACCGCTACCAGGGCATGGACGGCATCAAGACCGGCTATACCAATGCATCGGGTTTCAATCTCGTCAGCGCCGTCAAGGATGGCAACCGCCGCGTCGTCGGCGTTGTGCTCGGTGGCCGCACGGCCCGCAGCCGCGACGACAAGATGGCTGGGCTTCTCGACAAGTATCTCGGTCGCGCGTCCTCGTCGGGCGGCGCAAAGCTCGTCGCCAGCGTCAACAGCCGCCCGCCGGTCGAAGTCGCTTCCGCTGCTGACGATAGCGACCTGCCGATCCCGGCGTCGGCGCCCCGCGTCGCGGATGTGGCTCCCAACGCACCCGACATCGCCCGCAGCGAACTTTCGCCCAAGGCGCTCGGCTATCTCGGTGATACCGTTCCGCAGGAGCGTCCGTCGGCGCTGGATGCCGTGACACCGGCAGCCAAGCTCACCACATCAGCCAAGCTCGCGCCGAAGTCGCTCGGTGCGGTAGCCTCGACCGGCGATTGGCAGATCCAGATTTCGGCCGCTCCAAGCGATGAGGCCGCACGCGCGCTGCTCGCGCAGGCCAAGTCCGAAGGTGGCGCCGCGCTGAAGTCGGCCAATCCCTATACCGAAGCCGTCGGCAAGGGCGCCAACAAGGTCTACCGTGCCCGCTTCGTCGGCTTCGAAAGCCGCGACGCCGCCACCTCGGCCTGCGACGCGCTGAGGAAGCGTTCCTACGACTGCATGCTTCTGCCTGATCACGGCTGATCGGGCTGGACATCCCGCGGGAATCGTCGTTCTCCTGAGTACGAAAGGAGAACGAAATGCTGCGTGAACTTTCCGACAAATTCGAGGATGCGTCCCGCGCCTATGCGCGGGCGAACGGCATAGAGCGCGATCCCGACTGGTTTCTTCTGAAGTTGCAGGAGGAAATGGGCGAGCTTACTCAGGCCTGGAACCGCGTCCGTGGCCGCGGGCGGCGCAAGGGGCGATCTGACGAGGAACTCTCACGCGATCTTGCCGATGAAACCGCCGACGTGCTCGGCCATATCCTGCTGTTTGCACACCAGAACGGGCTTGATCTTGCCGCCGCGGTCAAACGCAAGTGGCTGTTCTGGCCCGATGGCGATCAGGATGCCGAAAGCGCGCGGCGATAGAACTTGCTATCGACGGCCATCACGGGAAAGGCCGGGGGAGGGTATCCTTCCGGACCTCGGAGAACCCGTTCTTTTCATAGAAGCGGTGCGCGGCCAGAAACTTGTCGGTCGTTCCGAGATAGATTTCCCGAAGTCCCTGCTCCGTCGAATGCGCGACAAGAGCAGAGAGGAGAGCGGCAGCAACGCCATATTCCCGGCCGCGAACGCCTGATGCGACAAACATCTTGCGCAGCGCCGCCTGATCGTTGCCGATGTCTTTCAGACCGAGCGTCCCGACGATCTTACCATCCCGTACCGCGACCCAGAACTGGCCCCTGCCGGACTGATAGAAATCGGGGATCGCCGCAAGGTCTGGCTGATCAGCCGCGCTGATGGCAATCCCGAATTCTTCCCGCTGGATCGGCAGGATCACCGAGATCACGCCATCCCTGTCGGCCGGTTGGTAGGCTCGGACGGTGATCTCGTTCACTGGCGTCATCGTCGCTTTATGCTTTCGTACCGCCGACTGTCACCTGGTCCATTCTGAGGTGTGGCTGGCCGACGCCGACGGGAACCCACTGGCCTGCCTTGCCGCAGTTGCCGATGCCGGTGTCGAGCTTCATGTCGTTGCCGACCATCGAGACGCGCTTCATGGCCTCAGGGCCGTTGCCGATCAGCATGGCGCCCTTGATCGGCGCTCCGATCTTGCCGTTCTCGATAAGATAGGCCTCGGTGCAGCCGAACACGAACTTGCCGGATGTGATGTCGACCTGACCGCCGCCGAACGAGACGGCGTAGATGCCCTTCTTGACGGAGGAGATGATCTCATCAGGCGTCTTGTCGCCACCGAGCATGTAGGTGTTGGTCATACGCGGCATCGGCACATGCGCGTAGCCCTGACGGCGTCCGTTGCCTGTCGGTGCCATGCCCATGAGGCGCGCGTTCTGCCGGTCCTGCATGTAGCCGACCAGCTTACCCTTCTCGATGAGCACGTTGTATGCCGAGGGCGTGCCTTCGTCGTCGATCGTGATCGAGCCACGGCGGTTGTCGATCGTGCCGTCGTCCACGACGGTAACGCCGGGTGCTGCCACCATCTCGCCGAGAAGCCCCGCAAATGCCGACGTCTTCTTGCGGTTGAAGTCGCCTTCCAGGCCGTGGCCAACGGCCTCGTGCAGCATGACACCGGGCCAGCCGGCGCCGAGAACGACGTCCATCGTGCCAGCCGGGGCGTCGATCGCTTCGAGATTGACCAGCGCCTGTCGCAAAGCTTCATCAGCGCCATGCTGCCAGCTGCCTTCGGTAATGAAATCGCCGAAGCCGATGCGGCCACCGCTGCCATAGGAGCCCGATTCCTGCCGATCGCCTTCACCAACGACCACGGAGATGTTGATGCGCGTCATCGGACGGATATCGCGAACGCGGTGCCCGTCGGCGCGAAGGATATCCACGACCTGCCAGCTTGCGGCCACCGACGCGGTAACCTGGCGAACCTTGTCGTCCTTGCCGCGCAGATAGGCGTCGATGTCCTGCAGCACCTTCACCTTGTGCTCGAAGGTCGGGGTGCCGATCGGATTTTCGTCGCCGTAGAACTTCTTGTTGGTGCCCTGGGGGCGGCGGCATAGCTGCCGGCATAGCCGCGGGTCACCGCGCCGACGGCGTCGGCGGCACGCTTCAGGGCCGCGACGGAGAGATCGCCCGCATGTGCGTAGCCAACCGCCTCGCCGGCAACGGCGCGCAGACCGAAGCCCTGTTCGGTATTGAAGCTGCCGCCCTTGAGGCGGCCGTTATCGAACATCAGCGATTCCGCCTGGGCATGTTCGATGTAGAGCTCCCCGTCGTCGGCGCCCGAAAGAGCCTCGGCAACGAGCGAGCGCACCTTCGCTTCGTCAGCATCGAAAAGCGTGAGGAGATCGGTATTCATGTCTTTATGCTCCGCTGAAGCAGGAATGCTTCCAGCCGATGTAGGTCCGGTGGACGGTTCGAGCAAGCCCCGAAAATCGGGAGATCAGGCCCAGGGTCAGGCCCGATGATTAGGGGAGGGCGTCGTAGCCTTCGGCAAAGCCCTTCAGATCGACAGGAATGCCGATACCTTCCTCAGGGGTCTGGAAGACGATGAACGTCGCGCTCGCGCCGCTGCGGAAGGTCTTCAGCAGTTCGTCTTCCAGCACGACCTCTGCGTAGCAGCCGTCAGCGAAGCAGCGCACGAAGTAAGCGCGGCCGATATCCTTGCCGTCGACATTGAGGCCGAGTCCGTTCGGCAGGAGAACGCCGAGCGGGGCGAGAACGCGAAGGATCTTGGATTTCCGGTCAGCCGTTTTGAGGACAACGACCGACAAGCCGACTTCCGGACGATCTTCGGCGATGACGTTCTGCATGAGCGCGCATTGCTCGGCCGATGCGCCCGCCGGCTTGTCGCACACCACGGACCAGGCGCCATGGTTCGATCTGACGGTGCCCGGAGCTTGTGGCTGTGTCTGTCCCGGTGTCGCCTGCGATGCCGGAGGTGTTGGCGCAGGCTGCGCCGGCGCGGGCTGCTGCGCAAATGCGGGAGCAGTCGTTGCGGCCGCAATGCACGCCGTCAGCAAGAATGGCCGTGCGAGGGAACGGAAACCCATGAAAACCTCTGCAGTTCGAATCAGTGCGGTTAAGTTGGGGCCCGTCGCTCAAAATGAAAAGCCCTACTGGCTGAAAAGCCGGGGACTACGGCGGAAATGGGACGTTTGCCTAGGAATGTTGTTTCCTTCTGCCAGTCGAAGCTCTCGCTCTTCGCAGTGCAGCATTAAAACAATGAATGTTTCGCGACGCTTGAGGGAGGCATCTTCAAGCAAAAATGCCGCATAGACAAATGCTTTGGCCTGTTGCGGCGGATGCCAAACTGTGGTTTGAAGCGCAGAGATGGCAAGGATTCTGCGCGCATTTTTCGCAGATCAGCGCTCGAGGGAGATTTTAACGTGATTAAGAAGGCTTATGCAGCTCTGACCGCGCTGGTCTGTCTGCTTTTTGCTTCCGGCAGTTATGCCGACCAGCCGAAGCCGTGGCAGGCGACGTTGCAGCCGGCAGCCACGCCGATCATGCGGGACATTCATTGGTTCGAACAATATACCCTGTGGTTTATCGTTCCGATCACGCTCTTCGTACTGGTTCTTCTGATCGTCGTCTGTCTCAAGTTTCGCGCTAGCGCGAACCCGGTGCCTTCCAAGACGAGCCACAACACGCTGATCGAGATCGCCTGGACCGTGGGACCGGTTCTGGTGCTTCTCTTCCTCGCCGTGCCGTCGTTCAACCTTCTGACTGCCCAGCTGACGCTGCCCGAGAATCCTGATGTCACGATCAAGGCGACCGCGACGCAGTGGCAGTGGAACTACGAATACGAAGGAACTGGCGAAAACCCGCTCGCGTTCGATTCCTTCCTGCTGAAGGATGCCGACCGCGCGGCCGCCGGCAAGGAAGACAAGGCGATCTATCCGCGCCTCCTGACTGTCGACAACGAACTGGTTCTGCCCGTCAACAAGACGGTGCGCGTCCTCGTGACCGCGGCTCCGACCGACGTTATCCATGCATTCGCCATGCCGTCCTTCGGCGTGAAGATCGACGCTGTACCGGGTCGTCTGAACGAGACCTGGTTCCGTGCTGAGCGTGAGGGGCTCTTCTACGGCCAGTGTTCCGAACTTTGCGGCAAGGATCATGCGTTCATGCCGATCGCCATCCGCGTCGTCTCCGAGGACAAGTACAAGCAGTGGCTGACCGCAGCCGCAGCCGATCTGCCCGGAGCCTACAAGGCACTCATGGCCGCAACCGATGGTCCTGCAAAGACCGTTGATGTTGCCGAAAACGTCGCACAGTAAGGGAAGAGGGAACGGGACTATGGCTGGACCTTCCGCACACGATCATTCGCATGATCACGATCACGGCGCACACGCCCATGACCATCATGACGATCATCACCACGACCACTCGCACAAGCCGAGCTTCATCAATCGCTGGTTCTTCTCGACGAACCACAAGGATATTGGCACGCTCTACCTGATCTTCGCGATCATCGCCGGCATCATCGGCGGCGCGCTCTCCGTTGCCATGCGCATGGAGCTGCAGGAGCCGGGCATCCAGATCTTCCACGGTCTGGCAGCCATGGTTTACGGCTATGAAGGCGACGCCGCCATCGACGGCGCCAAGCAGATGTTCAACATGTTTACGACAGCGCACGCGCTGATCATGATCTTCTTCATGGTCATGCCGGCGATGATCGGTGGATTCGCCAACTGGATGGTGCCGATCATGATCGGCGCGCCTGACATGGCGTTTCCGCGTCTGAACAACATTTCCTTCTGGCTGATCGTTCCGGCCTTCCTTCTGCTCATCATGTCGATGTTCGTCGAAGGTCCTGCCGGTGCTTACGGCGCAGGTGGCGGCTGGACGATGTATCCGCCGCTGTCGAGCTCTGGTACGCCGGGACCGGCTGTCGACCTTGCGATCTTCGCGCTCCACATTGCCGGTGCGTCCTCGATCCTCGGTGCGATCAACTTCATCACCACGATCCTGAACATGCGCGCTCCTGGCATGACGCTGCACAAGATGCCGCTGTTTGCCTGGTCGGTTCTGATCACCGCCTTCCTGCTTCTGCTGTCGCTCCCGGTTCTTGCCGGCGCCATCACCATGATGCTGACCGACCGCAACTTCGGCACGTCCTTCTTCGTGCCTGAGGGCGGCGGCGACCCGATCCTCTACCAGCACCTGTTCTGGTTCTTCGGTCACCCGGAAGTGTACATCCTGATCCTGCCCGGCTTCGGCATCGTCAGCCACATCATCTCGACCTTCTCGAAGAAGCCGGTTTTCGGCTACCTCGGCATGGCCTACGCCATGGTCGCGATCGGTGCTGTCGGCTTCGTCGTCTGGGCTCACCACATGTACACGGTCGGCCTGTCGCTCGATGCACAGCGCTACTTCGTCTTCGCAACGATGGTCATCGCCGTTCCGACGGGCGTGAAGATCTTCTCCTGGATCGCGACGATGTGGGGTGGTTCGATCACCTTCCGCACGCCGATGGTCTGGGCGATCGGCTTCATCTTCCTGTTCACCGTCGGTGGCGTCACGGGCGTCCAGCTCGCAAACGCCGGCCTCGACCGTTCGCTGCATGACACCTACTACGTCGTGGCTCACTTCCACTACGTTCTGTCGCTCGGCGCCGTCTTCGCCATCTTCGCTGCATGGTACTACTGGTTCCCGAAGATGAGCGGCTACATGTACAACGAGTTCCTCGGCAAGTTGCATTTCTGGGTCATGTTCATCGGCGTCAACCTGGTGTTCTTCCCGCAGCACTTCCTCGGTCTCGCCGGCATGCCGCGCCGCTATATCGACTACCCGGATGCATTTGCCGGCTGGAACTACGTTTCCTCGATCGGCTCCTACATCTCGGCCGTCGGCGTGCTGATCTTCCTCTTCGGCGTCTTCGAAGCCTTCGCCAAGAAGCGCGTCGCTGGCGACAATCCGTGGGGTGAAGGTGCAACGACGCTGGAATGGCAGCTGTCTTCGCCGCCGCCATACCACCAGTGGGAACAGCTCCCGCGCATCAAGTAAGGTGCGAGCAATTGCGATCGCCGCATGTTAGAGTGCGGCGATCGCCTTCAAGTTTGCAGGACGAGATAATGACAGTAATCGGCAATCGCAAAACTCTTGCTCATGACGGCGAATTTCGCCTGTCGGAAGCAAGCGCACGCGATTATTTCGAGCTTCTGAAGCCACGCGTGATGTCGCTTGTGGTCTTCACGGCATTCGCGGGTCTGGTCGTGGCGCCGGGCCACATCAACCCGGTCATCGGCCTGATTGCCATTCTCTGCATCGCGGTCGGTGCAGGCGCCTCGGGCGCGCTCAACATGTGGTACGATGCCGACATCGACGCCATCATGACGCGAACCGCCAAGCGTCCGATCCCGGCCGGCAACATCATGCCGAACGAGGCACTGGCCTTCGGCCTGGTTCTTTCCTGTTTCTCGGTCACGATCCTCGGGCTCGCCGTCAATTGGCTCGCAGCCTCGATCCTGGCCTTCACCATCTTCTTCTACGCCGTCGTCTATACGATGTGGCTGAAGCGCTCCACGCCGCAGAACATCGTCATCGGCGGCGCCGCCGGCGCGTTTCCCCCAATGATCGGCTGGGCCTGCGTGACCGGGACGGTGACGATCGAGAGCGTCGTTCTCTTCATGATCATCTTCCTGTGGACGCCGGCACACTTCTGGGCGCTCGCGCTCTTCAAGATGGGCGACTACGAGGCGGTCGGCGTTCCCATGCTGCCGAACGTATCGGGTGAGCGCACCACGAAGCATCAGATCGTTCTCTATGCGGTGCTGACGGCGATCTGCGCCGTGCTCCCTTCCGTCCTCGGCTTTGCAAGCATTGGCTACGGTCTTGTCGCCGCGGCCCTCGGCGCGATCTTCATCTACTGTTCCATCGCCGTCTGGCGGATGCCGGACGGCGATGAGAAGATGGTTCCGGCCAAGAAGCTCTTTGCCTATTCGATCTTCTATCTGTTCGCCGTCTTCTCCGCCCTGATGTTCGATCGGCTCGCTGCCGTGCTGGTATCGCATACGGGAGGTCTGCTGTGATTGATACGGTCAAGCTCACGGACGCGCAGCGCAAATCGCGGCGCAACCGAAACGTCGCTCTCGGTCTGGTTCTCGCCGGGCTGGTGATCCTTTTCTACGCAATCACCATCGTCAAGTTCACGTCGGGGCACATGTAAGATGAGCGGGATGCCAAGCACACCGAAAAAGCCGCGCAACAATGGCGCCGTGGTTTTCATGTGCCTGTCGTTTGTCGTCGGCATGGGTGCTGCGAGCTATGCTGCCGTGCCGCTCTACCGGATGTTCTGTCAGCTGACCGGCTATAACGGCACGACGCAGCGCGTCGAGCAGGCATCGACCGTCATTCTTGACCGCAAGATGCGCGTCACCTTCGACGCCAATGTCGCGCCCGGCCTCGAATGGGAGTTCAAGCCGGTCGAGCGTGAGGTCAACCCACGGATCGGCGAGACCATCCAGGTCAATTTCGTCGCGGTGAACAAGTCGGACAAGCCAGCCTATGGACAGGCCGTCTTCAACGTGACGCCGGGCGAGGCGGGCGCCTACTTCAACAAGGTGCAGTGCTTCTGCTTCAACGAGACCGTGCTGAAGCCGGGCGAGAAGCTCGAGATGCCGGTCGTTTTCTACATCGATCCAGATATTACCAAGGCCGTTGAATCGAAGGACATTCATACGGTTACCTTGTCCTATACCTTCTACCCGAAGGAAGGCCCGAAGCCGGTGGCCTTGAACGAGGGTGGTGCGGGAAAGCTTGAAAAGAAACTTTGATTGAGGGTTCGTTTCCGGCTAAGCCGGAGCGGAGAGGAAGAGATCCGGGGATAGCTTACATGGCTGATGCTCATCAGAAACATCACGATTACCACATCATCGATCCAAGCCCGTGGCCGTTGCTGGCCTCGATCGGCGCCTTCATCATGGCGTTCGGCGGTGTTGGCTTCATGCGCTACATCAATGGCGGCTCGCTGCACATTTTCGGCATCGAATGGGCGCATCCGTGGCTGTTCTTCATCGGCCTGGCACTTGTTCTCTATGTAATGTACGGCTGGTGGGCAGATACCGTAAAGGAAGCGCACGAGGGTGCTCACACCCGCGTCGTGTCGCTGCACCTGCGCTACGGCATGATCATGTTCATCGCTTCGGAAGTGATGTTCTTCGTTGCCTGGTTCTGGGCCTATTTCGATGCAAGCCTCTATCCGCATGAGGCGATCCAGGCGTCGCGTCTCGCCTTCACCGGTGGTCAGTGGCCGCCGAAGGGCATCGAGGTTCTCGACCCCTGGCACCTGCCGATCTACAACACCGTCATCCTGCTTCTTTCGGGCACGACGGTCACCTGGGCGCACCACGCTCTGCTGCATAACGATCGCAAGGGCCTCATTCAGGGCCTGACGCTGACGGTTCTGCTCGGTGTCCTGTTCTCGAGCGTTCAGGCCTACGAATACGCCCACGCCCCGTTCGCGTTCAAGAACTCGATCTACGGCGCGACCTTCTTCATGGCGACCGGCTTCCACGGCTTCCACGTGCTGGTCGGAACGATCTTCCTGGTCGTCTGCCTCATTCGTGCGCTGCGCGGCGATTTCACGCCGAAGCAGCACTTCGGCTTCGAGGCGGCTGCCTGGTACTGGCACTTCGTCGACGTTGTCTGGCTGTTCCTGTTCTTTTCGATCTACGTCTGGGGCGGCTGGGGTGCGCCGCTCGCCGCGGGCTGAGCGAACGTCGGATAGGAATGAAAAAGGCGGGTGCTGCGGCACCCGCCTTTTTGTTTCCGTCAGCGCAGTCCGGCCAGCTGCTCGAAGGCGGATGGTTGGGGAATGCCGAGGTCGAGCTGGTGGCAAATGGCCTCGGCGCATTCGGCCGGCGTCAAGACGGCCGTATCGAGTTCCATGTCGTAGATGCCGGGAATATGGACCTCCTTCTGCCATAGCCGCACCGGCTCGGGGATCGCATCCGTCTCGCCGCCTCTGACATAAAGTGTCTCGCGGCCGGGCTCGACGATCTCGCGGCGCTTCATGATGACCTCGATCGGACACCTGACACCGACGAAAAGTACGGGAAGCCCCTCCAAGCGGCGCGCGCAATCGGCAAGAATGCCAAGCGGCTGAGAGTAACTGTCATGATGACCAAGATCGGCGACGATATTGAGCCCGAGCCCGGCATGGATGGCGATCGACTCATAGAGCGCGGCGTAGAAGAATGGCACCATCTCCTCGAGATCCGGGCGCTCCCCACCCGGGCGCAGCCCGATGCCGGGCAGATAGCGTTCCGGCGTCATGCCGTTATAGGCATCGACGCCGAGGTTCATCCAGGGGCCGTCGAAATGCTCCTGGATCGCCTTCGCAATCGACGATTTTCCACTGCGCGGGGCACCGTTCAGGATCACGATCTGTCCGGCCGAGCTGTCGTATGGCATCAGTTTTCTTCTTCTGTTTGGCGCGAATCGCTGGGGCGAAAGAGCGCAGGGATTTCCCTTCGTTCTGCGAATACTTTATGGGTGAGTTAAGGCGGGCTCCGATTGGCCACAGGCATTTCGAAGGATAGCATGAACGAGGACAGCGCGCATTTCCCGCCGGTCGATCCGGTGAAAACAGGCATCCGCGGGTGCTGCCCTCGCTGCGGCCAGGGAACGCTGTTCAACGGCCTGCTGGCGCTGCAGCCGCGCTGCGCCGCCTGCGGCCTTGATTACGACTTTGCGGATGCCGGCGATGGCCCCGCGGTCTTCGTCATTCTGATCGTCGGCTTCATCGTCATCGGCTCGGTGCTGTGGCTCGAGGTCAATTATGCGCCGCCGATCTGGCTGCACATTCTGCTGTTCGGTCCGTTGACCATTGTTCTTTCCTTACTGGCACTGCGCTGGTGCAAGGGAATCCTGATCGCGATGCAATATCGCCATAACGCCAGCGAGGGGCGACTTTCCCGTGACTGAATTTCATGGTTCGGCGCCACGCCGAAAGCGGTCGGTGCTGACAGGCATCGCGGTGCTTGTCGCGCTCGCCATCCTCCTTTCGCTCGGCACTTGGCAGGTCGAACGCCTCCAGTGGAAAGAGAAGCTGCTCGCCGATATCACCGAACGCCGGGAGGCGCCGCCGGCATCGCTTGCCGATATCGAGGCGCTGGCCGCCAGTGGCGAGGATGTCGACTATCGCCACATCACCGTCAGCGGCGAGTACGTCAACAGCAAGGAGCGGCACTTTTTCGCCACGTGGCGTGGCCAGACGGGCTTTTACGTTTACACCCCGCTGCAACTGGCCGACGGCCGCTATCTCTTCGTCAACAGGGGGTTCGTTCCTTACGACAACAAGGAACCGGAAATGCGCATGCAGGGGCAGCTCACCGATCAGCAGACGGTGACCGGTCTCGCCCGCGCGAAACTGCCGGGCAAGCCGTCCTGGGTGGTGCCAGATAATGATGTCGCCAAGAACATATTTTACTGGAAGGACCTCGACGTGATGGCCTCCAGCGTCGAGCTCGACAGGAACCAGGTTGTTCCATTCTTCGTCGATGCGGACGATACCCCCAACCCGAAAGGGATGCCGATTGGCGGCGTTACGGATGTCGATCTGCCGAACAATCACCTGCAATATGCCTTCACATGGTACGGGCTTGCGGCAACGCTTCTTGTCATCGTTCTGGCCGCTCGCTTCCGCAGGCGAGGCCCGGCGCAATAGTATCGCTTCAATTCCTGCCTATATTGGGCTAGACAGCGCTATCCCTACGAACCGGAACAGACATGAATATTGCGGCGAAACCTCCCTTGATGATCAGGCTCTGCGGACCGCGCGGCTTTTGCGCCGGCGTCGACCGTGCCATCCAGATCGTCGTGCTGGCGCTGAAATCCTACGGTGCGCCTGTCTATGTCCGCCATGAGATCGTCCACAACCGCTATGTCGTCGAAGGTCTGGAAGCCAAGGGCGCCGTCTTCGTCGAGGAGCTGAACGAGATCCCCGAAGAGCACCGCGCCCAGCCGGTCGTCTTCTCGGCGCATGGCGTGCCGAAGTCTGTCCCGGAAGACGCGAGCGCCCGCAATCTCTTCTATCTCGATGCCACGTGCCCGCTGGTCTCCAAGGTGCACAAGCAGGCGATGCGCCACAACAAGCTTGGTCGCCATGTCGTCCTGATCGGCCACGCCGGCCACCCGGAAGTGATCGGCACCATGGGCCAGCTGCCGGAAGGCTCTGTTTCCCTGATCGAGACCATCGAGGACGCTGACGCCTATGAGCCCGCCGATCCCGACAACCTCGGCTTCGTGACGCAGACGACGCTCTCGGTGGACGACACGGCCGGCGTGATCGCGCGCCTGCACGAGCGCTTTCCCAATCTGACGGCACCCGCCGCCGACTCGATCTGCTACGCCACGACCAACCGCCAGGAAGTGGTGAAGCAGGCAGCCCCCGGCTGTGATCTCTTCATCATCGTCGGCGCTCCGAATTCGTCGAACTCCAAGCGGCTCGTCGAGGTTGCTTTGAGGGCAGGGGCGAAGAAGTCGCTCCTGGTGCAACGTGCCTCGGAGCTCGATTGGGATGACATCGGCCCGATCTCGACGCTCGGGCTCTCTGCCGGCGCGTCAGCGCCTGAAGTCATCGTCAACGAGATCATCGAGGCCTTCCGCGCCCGCTTCGACGCCAAGGTCGAACTTGCCGAGACGGTTCAGGAAAACGAGCATTTCCTCGTCAACCGCGAACTGCGCAACATCGAGCTGACGCATGAGGATATGGCCTGGGTGAACGGGTAGTGTTCCGTCAGAGGGTGGGCCACCCCCCTCTGTCCTGCCGGACATCTCCCCCTCAAGGGGGGAGATCGGCTCGGAGAAACCGCTTGCTCGACATCAATTGCTTGGGGAAACCCTTACCATCTGCCGATCTCCCCCTTGAGGGGGAGATGCCGGCAGGGCAGAGGGGGTATCATCTCCGAACGACCACCCAACCCGAGAACGAGAGCCCGCCTTGGCAGTCTACACCGATATTTCAGAAGACGATTTGAAGTGGTTCCTGACGGAATACGACACCGGCACGCTGCTCTCGTACAAGGGCATTGCCGAGGGCGTCGAGAACTCGAATTTCCTGCTGCACACGTCGAAGGACCCGCTGATCCTCACGCTTTACGAGAAGCGCGTCGAGAAGAACGACCTGCCCTTTTTCCTCGGCCTCATGCAGCACCTTGCCGCCGGCGGCCTGTCCTGCCCGCTACCGCTGCCGCGCAAGGACGGCGAATTGCTCGGCACCCTGTCAGGCCGCCCCGCTGCACTGATCTCGTTCCTCGAAGGCATGTGGCTGCGCAAGCCGGAGGCCAGGCATTGCCGCGAGGTCGGCAAGGCGCTGGCACAGATGCATGTCGCCGGTGAAGGCTTCGAGCTCAAGCGTCCGAACGCGCTGTCGGTCGATGGCTGGCAGGTACTGTGGGACAAGTCCGAAGCGCGCGCCGACGAGGTGGAAAAAGGCCTGCAGAACGAGGTCCGCACCGAGCTCGATTTCCTCGCCGCTCACTGGCCGAAGGATCTCCCGTCTGGTGTCATCCACGCCGATCTCTTCCCCGACAACGTCTTCTTCCTCGGCGACGATCTGTCCGGCCTGATCGATTTCTATTTCGCCTGCAACGACCTGCTGGCCTACGACGTCTCGATCATCCTGAACGCCTGGTGCTTCGAGAAGGATGGCGCCTACAACATCACCAAGGGCATGGCGATGCTCGAGGGCTACCAGAGCATACGCCCGCTGAGCGAAGCGGAACTGGCAGCACTTCCGATCCTGGCGCGCGGCTCGGCGCTGCGGTTCTTCCTGACCCGGCTTTACGACTGGCTGACGACGCCCGAGGGCGCGATGGTCACCAAGAAGGACCCGCTTGAATACCTGCGCAAGCTGCGCTTCCACCGCCAGATCGAAAACGCTGCCGAATACGGGCTTTCCGCATGAAGCACGTCGAAATCTACACCGACGGCGCCTGCTCCGGAAATCCCGGCCCCGGTGGCTGGGGCGCGGTGCTGCGCTATGGCGAAGTCGAGAAGGAACTCTGCGGCGGCGAGGCGGAAACGACCAACAACCGCATGGAATTGCTGGCCGCCATCTCGGCACTGACGGCGCTGAAGAGCGCGTGCGAAGTCGATCTCCACACCGACAGCAAATACGTCATGGACGGCATCTCCAAGTGGATCTTCGGCTGGAAGAAGAACGGCTGGAAGACCGCCGACAAGAAGCCGGTGAAGAACGGCGAGCTCTGGCAGGCGCTCGATGCCGCCAACCAGCGCCACAAGGTCAAATGGCACTGGGTCAAGGGCCACGCCGGTCACCCCGAAAACGAACGCGCCGACGAGCTTGCCCGCAAGGGCATGGAGCCGTTCAAGAAGCGGTAGAGGCGGCGGCTCAACCCGCATAAAAACAGCCACATGAGGCGCTTGCCTGAATCAATCCGGCAAGCGCTTGAATCAACGCCTGAGGAGGGCTGCGGTGCGCGTGATCTCGCTGAATGCCTGGGGCGGCAAGCTCCATGAGCCGCTGATCCGCTATCTGCGCGATGCCGATCCCGACGTCCTCTGCCTGCAGGAAGTGACCCGTTCGGTCGGCGTCGACTCCGACTGGCTGGAGTATCGCGACGGCAGCCACATCCTGCCGCAGCGCGCCAATCTCTTCGATGAGATCAAGGCGATCCTTCCCCATCACGACGCCTTCTTCGCGCCGACGGCACGCGGCACGCTCTTCGATGGCGAGACGCTGGTGTGGTCCGAGTTCGGCCTCGCGACCTTCGTGCGCAACCGCTATCCGGTTATCGGCCGCGCGGTGGATTTCGTGCATGGCGATTTTTCCGGTGATGGCTACGGCGAGCACCCGCGGCCGCGCAATGCTGATTGCATCAGGCTCTTCGACTACGCCAGTAACAGGCCCATCACCATCGCCCAGTTGCACGGCCTGCGCGACCTCGCCGGCAAGGGCGATACACCGGCCCGCCACGCCCAGGCGCAGTCTCTTGTTTCGCTGATCAGCCGTATCAGGCGTGCCGGCGAACGGCTCGTCGTCTGCGGCGATCTCAATCTTCTGCCCGATAGCGCCACCTTCGAGGTGCTGGCCGAACTCGGCCTCACCGATCTGGTCACCTCCCGAGGCCATATCGATACCCGGACCTCGCACTACACCAAGGAGGGCCGCTACGCCGATTACATGCTGGTGACGCCTGATGTTGATGTGGCGGTATTCGATCCGGTGGCCGATCCCGAGGTCTCCGACCATCGGGCGCTGCTGCTGGAAATCCGGTAGGACATCACCGCCCGGCGATGGCGAGATAGGCCGAAATCGTCGCGATCGACAGCACCGTCGAGGCCAGCACGACCCGCCCCGTCAGGCTTGCCTCCCGGCCATAGAACTCCGCCAGCATGAACGGCCCGGTGCCGGTCGGCAGCGCCGCAAGCAGAACGGCGGTGTGCACGGCAACCGGCGGCAGCCTTAGCAGCGGACCGGCGATAATCCAGGTCACGGCAGGCTGCGCGATCAGCTTGAGCCCGACGAGAATGCCCGTCGTCGCCGCCCGCTCGGTGGCGGCCCCCGCTTTCGACCCTGCCAGGAACAGGCCGAGCGCGATCAGCGCGCAGGGCGACGCCGCGCCGCCGAGAAGCTTCAGGAAGGAATGCATGGGCGCCGGCAGCGGCACGCCCGAGAGCATGAACAGCGCGCCGATAACAGGCGCGATCAGCAGCGGGTTTTTGGCCAGCGAGAAGAAGGTCTTCGTCGCGATATCCCGCCGGCGCGTCTCCGATTGCAGCCCGCCTTCGATCAGCACGATGGCGACCGCGAAGAGCACACAGACCGTCAGGATCGTCGAGATCAGCGTCGGCGCCATGCCGGAATCGCCGACCAGCGACAGCACCAGCGGAAAACCGACGAAGCCCGTGTTGGCATAGCTCGCATTGAGGCTGTCGATCGCCGCATCGGCAAGCTGCCGCCCCTTGGCCATCCGCCACCACAGCGTCGCTCCGAAGATGATGGCGCAGCCCGACGTAAACGCCAGGATGAAGCCGGGCTGCCAGATCTGCGAGGGCTTGGCATTGGCCATGATGTCGAAGAGCAGGGCGGGCAGCGCCAGGTAGACCACCAGCCGGTTGACTTCGCGCGTCGCGTTCGGACCGAGCGCGCCGGATTTCCGCGCAATCCATCCGGTCAGTATCAGGGCGAAGATCGGCAGGACGATCATGAGATTGGTGAGCATGGGAGGCACTCAGGTTGCAAAGACCATTGTCTAGCGCCTGACATCGAGATAATCCAATGTCGGTTTGATGGCTGATCGATGCTTCTGAGGTATTAAATGGATACGCGCCACATGCGCTATTTCGTGGCCCTTGCCGAGACCTTGCACTTCGGCCACGCGGCTGCGCGCATGAACATGAGTCAGCCGCCCTTCAGCCGCCAGATCGCCGCGATCGAACGAACCCTCGGCGCCCGGCTGTTCGAACGCAACTCCCGCAACGTCGCGCTGACGGCTGCGGGCAAGCATTTCCTCGAAGAGTGCCGCGCGGTGCTCGCCCATTTCGACGCCGCCTGTCGCGACGTGCAGCTGGTGGCATCCGGCGCAAAGGGCGAACTGAAACTCGGCTTCATGATGAACGCCGCCTACAGCGTCGTGCCGTCCCTGGTGCGAATGTACTCCGAGACGCGCCCGGATGTGCGCCTCGTGCTCGAGGAACGCATACCGACCGATATCGAGGAAATGCTGATGGAAGGCCGCCTCGACGCCGCCGTCACCTTCGGCGGCAGCCCGGCGCCACACCTGCGCACGGCACTTCTCGCCCGCGACCGCCTCCGCCTGATCGTGCGTGCCGACCATCCCTTGGCGCGGGTCGAGCAAGCCGAGCCTAAGCATCTGGAAGGCGAACGACTGATCGCCGCACCCGCAAGCGTCACGCCGACGCTGCGCGACGCCATCAGGAACTACTGCGTGGCCGCAGGCGTCGTCCCGCATTTCGCGCTCGAACCGCGCCTGCAGCACACCATCATCCGGCTCGTCGCCGAAGGCCTCGGCATCGCGCTGATCCCGCAATCACTGTGCTCGGATCTTGCCGATCGGCTGGTGTCCAGACCGATCGCAAACGCCCCGGAATTCGACATCGTCCTTTGTGCCTCCGCCACCTCGAGCAATCCCGCCGTTCCGCCGTTGTTTGAGGTCGCGAAGTTGCTCCGCGATAGTGCGTAGTCGCTGGAAGAGGCCATTCATCCTTAGGCGCTTTGCCAAACTAGGCGGCATTTGCTATCTCGGTACGTGAAAACAGCCAGATAGGCCGGGTTTCTGAATCAATCCGGCAACCGCTTGCGTGCATGCCGCGCCATTCTCCGAAAATACCACCGGCGGAAATCAGACAAAGTCGTGTGGCAAAGCTTGCGGCTCGACCACCGGAAACCAAGGAATACCATGACCGCTTCGATCGATTTTGACTGTCAGGCCTGCGGTGCCTGCTGCTCGTTTTCGTCGAGCTGGCCGAGGTTCTCCACCGAGACCGACGAGGAACTGGATGCGATCCCGCCGCACTTCGTTTCGGATGACCAGCAGGGCATGCGCTGCCACGGCGACCGCTGCGTCGCCCTCCACGGCCGCGTCGGCGTCAATACTTCATGCTCGATCTATGAAATCCGTCCGGACGTCTGCCGCGCCTGCATGCCCGGAGATGGCGCCTGTCTTGAGGCCCGCGCGGCCTATGGCTTCGCCTGACAGCAGGCGAGAACATGGATCCATCCAAGCGTCAAAAAAGAAAACGCGACGGATACAATCCCCCGCCGCGCTCTGCTGAAGAGTTGAATCATCCCGCCTTGGCAATCTCGCCATGCGGGTCGCGCCCGAACTCCGCCACCGCGCCATGGCCGACCGCTTCGCGCCAAGAGCGGGCATGGCGCTGTCCCGAGCCACCATAAGCTCCTGAGCCGCCCGGCCAACAGATTGCCACAGCGTCTGTTCCGTCACTGAACGCAGGGATATGCAGGCGGCGGAGACAATGTCTCGCCGCCGCCCTCCTTGAGCACACATAACAGAGGCTAGATCCCGGAAAGAACTCCGATGTCACCGGAGCGCCAGATATTGTCGACCGTGTTGCGGGTGATGACCCAGATGTCGCCGCTCCTCTTCAGCTCGACGTCGTAACGGTTCTTCATCAGGAAGTGACGCGAGGGATCGCTGCGGGGAACGTGCTGCGCCTCGACGAGAACATCCATGCATGCACTATCGCCATCGATCGTCACCCGCGGATTGCTGACGGAATGTGTGGTGTCCAGGGTGGCGAGCGATGCTGTCAGCGCCGAGACGATGACATCCCGGCCCTCGATGACCGGATAGTCCAAGCCGGCCTTGGCAGCAGCCGGCCGGAAGTCGGAGACGGCATTCTCCGCCAGCGACGAGGCGAGGAGATTGTTGTCGCGAAGATCGATACCGGCGGCGAAGCGATAGAGAGCCTCAACGACGGCTAGTCTGTCTGCTGCGTCCTGTGCGAATGATGGCGGTATGGTCATGAACGTGCTCCCTGTCGTGCCGGAGGCCTGCGGAGTGCAGACCGTCCCCGGCATCGGTGCGCTTGGCGCGGGTGTCTGTGGTTCGATAGGACTGGTGGGGTCTATTATTCGAGATCGGCGTCGATGCGCTCGATCAGGCCGGCGGAATTGATCGCGATCTTCAGGGTGCCGATCTCGTGTCCGAAATCGCCGGTGAAATCCAGCCGGACGCTCGAATGGAAGGTGTCCAATTCTTCCATGGATAGCAGCTTGCTGCTGGTGCTGTAGCCGACAAAGAACCGCTCGAGGTATTGGCGGACACCAGTACGACCAACGAAGGCGTTGCCAACCGAAGCATCGTCGATGACAGCGTCGGTTGCAAACAGGGACAATGCCCCTTCGACGTCAAAGGCATTGGCGGTCGCGATGAAGGATTCGACGAGCTTCTGCATGGTACCGAGCTCCTCAGACATCGGTGATCGTCGTATTGGCGATGGTCTGCGCGAAGCCGCTTCCGAACAGAGCTGCAGGCGTCTGGAAGCCGGGGCGGGCTTCGCCGCCCAGAACACGCCGACCTGCCTCGGCTGCCGCCATTGCCGTGAACGTGTAGCCGTTGACCGTATCGAGGGTGGAGCGGGTGATCGTTCCATCTGCGCCGGCAACTTCGACGGACGCCTGGTAGCGGTTCGCCAGCCGTTCCTCTTCGCTTGGGCCGTCCGGGAGGGTCGATAGATCCCCTTGCGGGAAACCATCACCGGTGACATGCACGAAGGTCTCGACGTTGGGAACGGCCGTCGCCCTCCAGATCGTTATGAGATCGGGTAGCGTCACCGGGAAGCAGTCCACCGCCCCCTTGCCGAAATCGAACTTGCGGATGCCGTCGGCGGCAATGGCGACAAGCTTGCCGTCCACCCGCGCCAGGGTCTCGACGGTGACGTTCTCGCTGGCGCTGATCGCCGATCCGCGTGACAGTCCACCCGCCACGTGCAGCGCGATCCTGATCTTGCGAGGATTCTCCACTCGCAGAACCGCATGTCCAGCGAGGCTACCGAGCATGGCGACACTGCCACCGCCACCCGGCATGAGCATCACGCCCGCGGCCTTCGCCCTGTCGTCCAAGGTCTCGGCCAGACGATAGCTGTCGAGTTCGGCAGCCGTGTCGAGATAGTGGATACCGTTGCGGATCGACGCGGTCATCAGGGCGTTGGCCGTGCGCATAAACGGGCCGGCGCAATTCAAGAGAACGGAGATGCCGGCCAGACCTGCACCGATCGCTGCAGCATCGTCGAGACCGAAGACGCGGTATTCGACGCCGAGTTCTGCAGAAAGCGTCGAAAGGGTCGCTTCGTTGCGGCCGGCGAGAACAAGCGGCGTGCCGGCCGCCTTCGCATGCTCTGCCGCAATGCGGCCGGTATAGCCGGTCGCGCCGTAGATCATCAGTTTTGTCATGTCAGTGCTGCCATTCCTTGTAGACGAATTCGAGACTGTAGCCGTCCGGGTCGCGAACTTGGGCGGCGTAGTAGCGGGGGTCGTAGTGGAGCTGTCCTCCCGGCGGATGGATTTCCGATGCGCCTGCCATCATGGCGGCGGCGAAGGCGGCATCGACCTGGAAGGTGCCATCGGCGATGAAGCCGACATGGACTGCGCGGCCTTCGACCACGCCTTCGCGGAGCCAGAAGAATACCCGGCCGTTCGCGCCGAACCCTTAAGATCCGGATGACCGGGAGGGCCGTCCTTCCCCTCGTAGTCATGGGCGTGAACGATGCCGAGTGGGGCCAGCGCCGCCTCGTAGAAGGCGATGGAGCGATTGATGTCGCTGACTGAAATGAAGACATGGTCGAGCATATCGCTCTCCTTCGTTCAGATGATGTAGCCGCCCGCGACCTCGATGTTTTGGGCGTTGATCCAGCGGTTCTCGGCGGAAAGGAGACTGGCGACAACGCCACCGATATCTTCAGGCTCGCCAACGCGGCCGAGTGCGGTCTGGCCTGCAAGCATCGCCTCGAACTCGTCGTTCAGGCCGCCGCCGAGTTCGGTGCGGATTGCGCCGGGCGCGATCGAGTTCGCCCGGATGCGCCGCTCGCCGAACTCCTTGGCCATGTAGCGGGTCAGGACTTCCAGGCCACCCTTGAAGGCCGCGTAGGGGGCGACGCCTGCAGTCGCCACGCGCGTGGTAGCACTGGTGATGTTGATGATCTGGCCACCGTCGGCCATCAGCGGCAACAGGATCTGGGTCAGAAAGAACGGCCCCTTGAGATGGACGTTGAACAGCCCATCGAATTGCTCTTCCGTGACTGTCGCGATCGGATTGAACAGGCCGTATCCTGCATTGTTGACGAGATAATCGAAATCGTCCCGACCAAAGACGGACCGAAGTTTCGAAGCGACTGCATCACGAAACGCGGGGAATGCGCCGACGTCGGCGACGTCGAGCTTCAGGGCAAAGGCCTTGCCGCCGCCCTCAGCGATCGTCTTCACGACATCGTCCGCCTTTGCAGGGTTGCTGTTGTAGGTCACGACGACGCCCATTCCTTTGCGGGCGCATTCGATGGCTGTGCTGGCTCCGAGACCCCGGCTTCCCCCGGTGACGATGACAATCTTCATGGCCGTTTCCTTGGCTGTTTGTTGTGCCCTGAAGCTAGGCCTGTGCCGTCCCGCCCGCTCACCTATTCCTCTCCGAAGCTTGCCTATTTCTGCTTTCCGCTTGCGGAGGCGTTCCCGAACTGTCACGGTCACCTCCATGCAAAAACAACTTCAGGAACTGCGCGCTCTGGCATCGACGGCGGAAAACCGCCGAACAGAAACGGGAATTCCTCGTGTTGCGATGGTCCAGGGCGAGATCCCGGAGCATCGGCTTTCAGCCGTCTACGAGCCGATGATCAACCTAATCCTGACTGGCTCGAAGACGATGACGGTCGGTGAGCGGACATTCGCCTACGACCCGGCGACGTATTTCGTCATGTCGGTCGATCTTCCGGCGGTGGGGTCGGTTCACCCTTCGGTGGCGGGGGAACCCTACCTCGCGGTCAGCCTGACACTCCATCCGCCAACGGTCGCCGCCCTCATCAGCGATCTGCCCGTGCAGGTCTGCAGCAAGCTGTTCGGCTGCGGCTTCTCCGTCGCGCCGGTCAACGACGAGTTCCTCGACGCCTGGGTGCGGATGCTCCGGCTGATGGACCGTCCGGACGAAGTCTCCGTGCTTGCGCCTGCCTACGAGCGTGAGATCCTTTTCAGGGTGCTGCAAGGACCGCTCGGCTGGATGCTGCGGGACATTGCCGCGCCAGATGCCGCACTGTCGCGGATCGGCGTTTCGATCCAATGGATTCGAGAAAATTTCGCCAAGCCGCTGAGGGTCGAGGCTCTTGCGGAAATGGCGGCTCTCAGCGTCTCGGCGTTCCATCGACACTTCAAGGCAATCACGGCGCTGAGCCCGATCCAGTATCAGAAGCAAGTCCGGCTACTGCATGCGCGCACGCTTTTGATGGCTGGAGAAGGAACGGCAACGTCGGTCGCCTTCGGCGTCGGCTATGAAAGCCCAAACCAGTTCAGCCGGGAATACGCAAGGCAGTTCGGGCTACCACCCTCGAAGGATATTGTGCGTCTTCGGGGCGAGGCTGTGTGACGGGAGGCTTTCCGCCAACGTCCGCAAAGGGCCGATAGCCGACATCGAGCCGGACGCTTCGCGCCAGAGGCTGCAATATATAGGCATACGTGCCGCGACCCTGAAGAGCCGCGGCAGGCAATCAGGCGACGTCTTGCAGCTGGGCTTCCCCTTCGTGAAGGAAGCAGGCCTTGTTGAAAAGGCCGAGATCGACGAAGTTCGGAAGGCGGATATCGCGGATATCGGGAAGCCGTTTGCTTGCCGGATCAAACGACCGGTCGATCTGCGAGATGAAGCCGAGCACAACGCCCGTCCGTTGCGCGAAATCGCCGAGCGTCTGAACCTGCTCGGAAAGAACGGGTTTGCTCCGGTTCTGGTCGAGCACCTGCAGATAGTCGATGACCGCGACCGTTCCAGGCTTCGACCCCGCCAGATGGCTTATGATGTAGTCCGCGCTGATCTCATCGGACGTGACAATTCGCACCCTGTCGGCAATGCGGTCAGTATCGCCCTCCAGCGATCGAAGATGCTTGCTTGCCTGTTGCTCGGTGAACTCCAGACTGAACAAGAAAGCCGTGCGGCCAGCGCGGACTGCATCGATCAGAAGCTGAAGCCCAAGGGTGGTCTTGCCGTGGCCGGGACGCCCGGCGAGTAAGAGCAGGTCGCCATCACCAAGGCGAGACAGGATCGTTTGCGAAAGCGGCCCGGAAGACATTCGGGACGAAAGTAGGCTCCATCTTGCAAACCCCTCGTCGCGGGCGATCTGGTCCAATGCTTGGTTGAGCGGAACCTTGTCGTTCCGTGCCATCAGCTTGGCGCGGCGCTTGAGCTGAAATATCGGTGCAGAGAGTTTCATCATAGACCTCTATTGCGAGCCGAAACGCAACCCCTCCTCATGCGATGCTCGAACAGATGGTTCGATGATCTGGCGTCACCCTGCATGTGCGATGCTTCCCCGAAAGGAGGGGGGAGGCTTGGGTCGAGCCTGTGGCCGAAGCCTAGCGAGTTGAGCGATTCGCGACAAGGCTGGCCTCCGCCTAAAGCCGAAAGCGATCCCGATGCGAGGCAGCGGGTGATTTCTGGTGTCAGGCGTGTAAGCTGAATGACCATCCAAGCCTTCGGAGAACGCGCCAATGCCCCGCTTTCTTGCCGTTTACACGATGAAGCCCGAAGCCGTCTTGGCTTTTCGAGAACTGCCGAAAGCCGAGCAGGATGCAATCGACGCCGCCGGCATAGCGGAGTGGGCAGCGTGGGAAGAAAGAAACGCCGCGTTCATCCTCGATCGTGGCGGCATGGTCGGAAAAACCACCCGTGTAACCAAGGACGGCATCGCCAAGGCCGTGAACCCGTTCTGCGGCTACCTGGTGGTCGAGGCGGAAAACGCCGATGCCGCCGCACGGATGTTCGCGGACCACCCGCACTTCACCGTGTTTCCCGGTGACGGCGTGGATATCATGCCGTTCGTAACCTAAGGGCATCGGCAAGACTTCGCGCCGGATGCGCTCATTCCGAGGACCGGCAAAACGATCATGAAATTTGCAAATGGCAGGGGCGGCTGTACGACGACGGCCGCCCCTCATTGTCTCATGGCTTTCCAGGCCGGAAAGAACCCGAACTAGATCAAGCCGCCTTCGCGACCTCGCCATGCGGGTCGAGCACGAACTTCGTCGCCGCACCATGGTCGAAGCTTTCGTAGCCCTGCACCGCCTCTTCGAGCGGAATGACCTTGGCGTTGACGATATCAGCTATCGGCAGCCGATCGTGCAGGATCGCCTGCATGAGCTGGCGGTTGTACTTCAGGACAGGCGTCTGGCCCGTATGGAACGACTGCGCCTTCGCCCAGCCGAGGCCGAAGCGGAGCGACAGGTTGCCGTTCTTGGCGGCGTTGTCGACGGCGCCCGGATCCTCGGTCACGTAGAGGCCGGGAATGCCGATCGAGCCAGCCGCGCGGGTGATTTCCATCATCTGGTTCAGAACGATCGCCGGCTGCTCGCCGCCCGAATGGCCGCGCGCCTCGAAGCCGACGGCGTCGATGGCGCTGTCCACTTCGTTCGTCCCTGTAACCTGCGCGATCATGTCGCCGAGGCGATCGCTCTTCGACAGGTCGATCGGCTCGAAGCCGACCCTGGCGGCATGGGCAAGGCGATCCTTGTTGAAATCGCCGATCATCACGACGGCGGCACCGAGGATGCGGGCGGAAGCGGCCGCCGCAAGACCGACCGGACCGGCGCCGGCTACATAGACCGTCGAGCCGACGCCGACGCCGGCACGCACAGCCCCGTGAAAGCCGGTCGGCAGGATGTCGGAAAGCATGGTCAGATCGCGAATCTTCTCCATCGCGCGATCGCGGTCCGGGAATTTCAGCAGGTTGAAGTCTGCGTAGGGAATGGTCACGTAGCGGGCCTGTCCGCCGATCCAGCCGCCCATGTCGACATAGCCGTAGGCGCCGCCGGCGCGTGACGGGTTGACGGTGAGGCAGACACCGGTGTCCTGCGATTTGCAGCAGCGGCAGCGGCCGCAGGCGACGTTGAACGGCACGGAAACGATGTCGCCGATCTGAAGCATCTCGACGTCGATGCCCTTCTCGATGACCTCGCCGGTGATCTCATGGCCGAGGACGAGGCCGGGCATGGCGGTGGTGCGGCCGCGCACCATGTGCTGGTCCGATCCGCAGATGTTGGTGGAGATGACTTTCAGGATCACGCCGTGCTCGATCCTGCGGCCATCGGGCGCCTCAAGCTTCGGATCGTCGATATCGTGGATTTCGACCTTGCCAGGCCGCATGTAGACGACGCCTCGGTTCTTGCTCATTTCCATCTCCTCCGTTGAAAATGCATATTGCACGCAGGGCTCCTCTTCCCCGCGCGCTGGGTATCGACAGATTAGACGAGAATGTAGGACGCGCCGTTCCGTTTACGACGGTTTGCGGCGTCGAATTGGTCGCGTCCTGCACATCAGCTGTCGCCGAGGCCGTCCACGCAAGGCCATTCACATGGGGATGCAGTCAAAACGGCACAGCCTTGTCCCTTGCCCCTGCGATGTTTCTCCTTATGCTCGGCGGAAAACGGATCCGGGAGGTCACCATATGATCCTGCACTGCGTGCTGATGCGGCTGAAGGCAGCCATGACGGGGGATGAAAAGCAGTCCCTGTTCGACGCGATCGTCGGATTGAAGCAGCTGATACCAGGCATTCTCGATATCAAGCACGGCCCGAATGTCTCGCCGGAGGGGCTGCACGCCGGCTACGTCGACGGTTTTGCCGTGACCTTCGAGAGCGCAGATGCACGCGACGCCTATCTCGTGCACCCTGATCATGTCGCCGTCGGCGAGCGCATCGTCTCGTCGACGGACGGTGGACTTGGCGGTCTGATCGTCTTCGACCTGCAGGTCTAGTCTAGGACATCAGGGACTCAGCTCGATTTCCGCATCGCCGCGGCGATCTGGTCGACGTTGAAGCGAAACATCTTTTCATAGGTGGGGGCGGGGCCCTTCGCGTCCGAAAGCGATTCAACGTAGAGTTCGCCGCCGGGCTCCGCGCCCGTCGCCTTCGCGACCTGGCGGACGAGGCGCGGATCGTTCGAGTTTTCGAAGAAGTAGGTTTTGACCCGCTCCTGCTTGATCTGTTCGATCAGCTTTGCAACCTCGGCAGCCGATGCTTCGCTTTCCGTCGATATCCCGATCGGCGCTAGGAAGCTCACCCCGTATTCGCGGCCGAAGTAGCCGAAAGCATCATGGCTCGTCAGCACCTTGCGGCGGTCCTCAGGTATCTTGTCGAAGGCCGAGCGCGCATAGGCATCGAGCGCATCGAGTTTCGCGGTGTAGGCCTTGGCATTATTGTCGAAGGCACCGGCGTCAGCAGGATCCGCCGCGGCAAGCGCCTTCGCGATGTTGGCGACCCAGACCTTGACGTTGACGGGGCTGTTCCAGACATGCGGATCGGTGATCGTCTTGCCGTCCTCTTCCATGGTCCGAAGCGTGACGCCGTCGGAGGCGACCACCGGCTTACCCTGGTAGCCGGATGCACTGATCAGCCTGTCCATCCAGCCTTCGAGGCCTTCGCCGCTGACGAAGACGACGTTCGCTTCCTTCAGGTTTCTGGCATTGGCCGGCGATGGTTCGAACTCGTGGGGATCGCCGTTCGGGCCGACGAGGCTGGTGACGTGCACATGGTCGCCGCCCACCTGTTTGACCACATCCGCGAGGACGGTGAAGGAGGCAACGACCTTCAGCGTCTCGGCGGAGGCGGGCAGCGTGGCCGCCATTGTCGAGGCGCAAAGCGTGATGGATAGGAGCAGTCGTTTCGAGATCATCTGGGTCTCCTTTGAGGTCAGCCCTCAAGGTGAGGGCGGGGGAAGTAGCGCCGGAGAAGTCCGGCGGGCGCGAAAACGATGGAAAGGCCGTAGATCAAGGCTGCGGTCATGATGATCGTCGGTCCGGAGGCGAGCTCGAAATGGTAGGAGGCAACGAGCCCGAGATAACCCGACGCCACAGCGCTTGCGCCGGCAACCGCCATCATCGATGGCAGGCTTCGGCACCAGAGCTGTGCAATGGCAGCCGGCAGCATCATCAGGCCGACCGCCATCAGCGTGCCGAGTGCCTGGAAGCTTGCAACCAGGGTCAGCACGACGAGCAGCAGGAAGAGGAAATGATAGAGCGGTCCACGGCCCCCGACCGCCCGCAGGAAGCCGGGATCGAAGCATTCCACGACGAGGGGGCGATAGATGACGGCGAGCGTCAGCAGCGTCACGGTGGTGATCGCGCCGATCTGGTGCAGGGCAGGCGCGTCGATCGCAAGGATCGTCCCGAAGAGCACGTGCAGCAGGTCGATGCTGGATCCTCGAAGCGAGACGATAAGCACGCCGAGCGCCAGCGACGCGAGGTAGAAACTGGCAAAGCTCGCGTCTTCCTGCAACACGGTAGCGCGGCTGACGGCGCCTGAAAGCAGCGCGACAGCAAGCCCCGCGACAAGTCCGCCGAGCCCCATTGCCGTCAGCGACAGCGACCCGGCTACCATATAGCCGATCGCCGCGCCCGGCAGGATCGCATGGCTCATGGCATCGCCGACAAGGCTCATCCGGCGAAGAACCAGCAGCACGCCGATCGGCCCCGATCCCATGCCGAGGCAGAGGCAGGCGACGAGCGCGCGCCGCATGAAGCCGTAATCGGCAAACGGCGCGATGAAGAGATCGTAAGCGCTCATGCGGCGGGCGCGCAGACGGCTGCGTCCTCGTCCCAGCGTTCCGCCATGGCCCGGGCTCTCAAGAGGTTGTCCGGCCTCATGACATCGGCTGTCGTTCCCCAGTCGACGATCTCGCGTGCAAGAAGAAGTGTCTGCGGGAAATGCGATCGAACCTGCTCGAAGTCGTGCAGCACCGCGATCACGGTTCGTCCCTCGGCGCCCCATCGCGCGACGATATCCAGAAGGTCGCGTGTCGTGCGGGCATCGATCGCGGTGAACGGCTCGTCGAGCAGAATGACCTTCGCATCCTGCAGCAGCAGCCGTGCAAACAGCGCGCGCTGTGCCTGCCCGGCCGAAAGCGAGCCGATGGATCGCCCTTCAAAGCCTTCCAGCCCGACGGCGGCAAGTGCCTCGAAGGCTTTCGTTCGCTGCGCACGACCGACCTGCCGGAACGCGCCGGCCTCGCGCCAGGCGCCCAGCAGGACGGTTTCGAGAACGGAAATCGGAAATCGCCGGTTGATATCGGCTGCTTGCGGCAGATAGCCGAAGTCCGTCGGCGCCAGCCCGTGTTCGACCCGGCCGGACACCGGCCTGATCTCGCCGATGATCGCCTTCAGCAATGTCGACTTGCCGGCACCGTTCGGCCCCGCAATGGCCGTGAGGCTGCCAGGAGCGAAGGTCCCGGAAATATGGTGGACGGCAGGATGCCGGTTATACGCGACCGTCAAGTCGTGGAGGTGGATCGTATCGATCATTGCAGCCGCACGGCCCAGGCAATCAATCCCCAGAGGCAGAGAGATGCAACGCTTGCGGCGGCCAGTCGCAACACTGCCGATTGCGCGAGCACTCCCGAGCGGGTCTTCCTGGTCGCGTTCCTCATTGCAAATCCTTATTATGTAATAACGTAACGTGTAATGTTATTACAAATCAGGCAATGTCAAGCCAGTTGTGCGAGGCAGGCATCGAAAACAAAAAAGCGGCCGGGAAGGCCGCTTTTCGAAACCTAAATCATCGAGAGGATCAGAGCTGCTCGATCATCGTCGCAGCGCTGGAGACGGTCGCCTGGCCGGGGTTCTCTTCAACGTTCAGCGACTTCACGACGCCGTCTTCCACCAGCATCGAATAGCGCTTCGAGCGGATGCCGAGGCCGCCGCCGGAAAGGTCGGCATCGAGGCCGAGCGCCTTGGTGAAGGCGGCGTTCCAGTCCGCCAGGAAGTGGATCTTGCCGAGCCCGCCCGAGGATTGCGCCCAGGCGCCCATGACGTGCCAGTCGTTGACGGCGATGACGGCGATATCGTCGACACCCTTGCCGAGAATGGTGTCGCGGTTTTCCAGATAGCCCGGCAGGTGGTTGAGCGAGCAGGTCGGCGTGAATGCGCCGGGCACCGCAAAGAGCACGACGCGCTTGCCCTTGAACAGCGCGTCCGTCGTGGTCTCGACCGGACCATCGGCGGTCTTTTCCTTGAAAGTGGCTGATGGCAACGCGTCGCCGATTGCGATCGTCATGAAATTCTCCTCATGCTCGTTGGAAAGCGGCTCCGGCCGCAGTTCGGGGGACTATAGGACGCTGCTATTCAAAGGCAAGCGGGCTTTCCATCCCACGCGTCCCGTCTATGACGAGAACGCTCCACACCTTTCCATGAACGTCGTAATTGAGGGGCAGCTTGCCGATCGCAAGCGTTGCTTTGGCCGTGTTGCCGGTGCGCGTCGCCGCGATCTGCCTTGTGAACGCGTAGCCGCTCGGGCCGGCAACAACGACCTGCGGCGGCGTCTCGCCGGATTGTGGCAGCTTCATCTCCAGCGTCAGGCTCTTGCCGTCGGCCGAAAGCGTGTGCCCGGTAATCGCAAAGTCGGAGGAGGGCGGTTGCGGCAGTCGTTTTTCGGCCTCGGCGAGAATGGCTTCCTCTTCCGGCCGCGACAGTGCCGCAGGCGAAAGCTTCAGCGTCAGATCAGCCTGGAAGGGAATGCAAATCTCCTTGCAGATGCCGATGAAGGCCATGGCATGGATCTCGCTTGCCGCCCCGGTCGCCTTCAGCGTCAAGGGGAAGGTGACGGACGCGTCGTAGGCGATCTCGTCGACCTTTGCATCGACGATATGCTTTGGAACCGGATAGCGGATCTCCTGAAGCGTGACGCTGCTGCCGGGTGTGATCGTAATCTGCGGAGGGATTCCGTTTTTGCCGGGTTCGCGCCAATAGGTGATCCAGCCGGATCGCGGCTCGACCTGCAGGCCTGCGCGTATTTCGCCCTTTGCGTCGGGCGGCAGGGCGACAAGGCGCATGCGCCCGCCTTCGTTGTCCGCCCATGCGCTCATTTCCGCCGAAGCAGCGGTGAACGATAGACAGAGGCCAAGGGCGGCAAGGATCAGGTGTGAAGCGCGGATCGAGATGAGCATGGAGAAATATCTATGGGAAATTGCGGCAATCGGTCCAGAACGCTGTTTGAATTAAATTCTCATTTTCAGTTGATTGATACCGGACATTGGCCCATGTTGATTATGTCGAGGCCCAAAATCGGTCTGGCAGCAGGAGGAAAGATGTCCTTATCCACGCTGAAAAACAGACGTGAACGTGGCTTCTTCGACGGCCAGTTCCTTATTGCCATGCCGGGCATAGCCGACAGTAATTTTTCCCGCTCCGTGATCTACATTTGCGCCCATTCCGATGCCGGCGCGATGGGGTTCATCATCAACAGGCCGCAGGAACTGACGTTTACCGACGTTCTCCTGCATCTCGACATCATCAAGGATGATGATGCGATCGTGCTGCCGCCGAACGCCCGAGATCTTCAAATCCAGACCGGTGGTCCTGTCGAGAGCGGCCGTGGCTTTGTCCTTCATTCGGACGATTACCTCTGTGATTCCAGCATTCCCGTCAGCGACGACATCTGCATGACCGCGACGCTGGATATCATTCGCGCCATCTCGAATGGAAGCGGACCGAAGCGCGCTACCATGATGCTGGGATACGCCGGCTGGGGCGCGGGTCAGCTCGAAGCGGAAATAGGGAACAATGGCTGGCTGAATTGCGCCGCCAACGAAGAGTTGATCTTCGACGCAAGCCTCGACGACAAGTACGAGCGCGCGCTTGCCGGCATGGGGATCAGCGCTGCGATGCTCTCGGCTGAAGCCGGTCACGCCTGATCGCGGAACCATCGACGCCCCGCGGCGTTTCCTTCGGGCAATTGGACACAATGGTCCGACCAACAAAGGAAACAGCGATGGGAAGCACCACCGACAAGATTTCGGGTAAGACCAACGAGATTGCCGGCAAGGCCAAACAGGCCATCGGCAAGGCCACCAATGATCCGGCTCTTCGTGGCGAAGGCGCGGCTCAGGAAACCAAGGGCAAGGCCCAGGTGGCAACGGGCAAGGTCAAGGACAAGCTGAAGGGCGCGGTCGACCGGCTCTGAAACATTTCACTTCATCTTATATGCCTGCCGCGTTGCCGCGCGGCGGGCATTTTACGACGCGCGAGTGCGGGGACGGAAGCCAATGAGATTGTTTGCCTGCGACAGCTGCGATCAGGTCATCCACTTCGACAATCGACAATGCGTGCGGTGCGGTCACCGGCTGGGCTTCCTGCCTGACGATATCAGGATGCATGCGCTGGAACTGGCAGGCGACGAATGGCAGCTCGTGGCGGACAGGCAGCGTCGGGTGCGCTTCTGCGCCAATGCCGGTCTCGACATATGCAACTGGCTCGTTCCGGAGGAGGACGGCCATGAGTTCTGTATTGCCTGTCGCTACAACAGGCTGGTGCCGAACACCAACACGCAGGATGGCATCGACCGCTGGCGCCGCATCAGTCAGGCGCAGCGCCACCTGTTCTACTCCATGCTGCGTTGGCTGCTTTCGCCGCCCGATCGGCAGGAGGATCCACAAGGCGGCCTCGTCTTCGACTTTCTGGAGGATGAGGTGCAACCCGATGGCAATGTCATTCCCGCCATGACCGGCCATGATGAAGGCGTCATCGCTATCCGCGCCGCAGAAGCCGACGATCTCACCCGTGAGCAGGCACGCGCGTTGATGAACGAACCCTACCGGACGATGCTCGGTCATTTCCGTCACGAGATCGGTCATTTCGTCTGGAACAAGTTGGTCCGCGACCGCGATGAATTCGAGGGGTTTCGCGCGGTGTTCGGCGACGAGCGAGCCGACTACGGGCTCGCATTGGAGGATCACTACCAGAACGGTGCGCCACCCGACTGGCAGCAGAGCTTTATCAGCACCTATGCCACGGCGCATCCGTGGGAAGATTTCGCGGAGTGCTTCGCGCACTATCTCCATATCGTCGATACGCTGGAAACCGCGCGAGCCTTCGGTATCGCGATCGATCCGCGCGGCCACGAGGAGATGGCCGCGGAGGTAGATTTCGATCCCTACCGGGCCGCCAGCGCCGAGCAGCTTGTCAGTGCCTGGATACCGCTGTCGGTGGCGATCAATGCCATCCAGCGCAGCATGGGGCAGCCCGATTCCTATCCCTTCGTGCTGTCATCCGCCGTCGTGACGAAGCTCGAATATCTCCACCGGCTGATCCAGAACAGAGTGGCCGAGCGCAAGCGCGAGGCGGCCTAATCTTGCCTTACGCCCGCTTTGTCAGCGGAAACCGTTCCTTCAGCAGGCGCAACACTGATTCGGCTGCCATCGGCGGGCCGAAGAGATAGCTCTGGCCGAAGGTGCATCCCATCTTCGCAAGTTCGATCGCATCCTCGTTCGACTCGATCCCTTCCGCGACCACCTTCATGTCGAGTTCGCGGGCCATGGCGATGACGGAGCGCAGGATCGTCGCCTTCCGGTCGCTGGTGTCGCAGACGAGGGCCTTGTCAAGCTTGACGGTATCGAACGGGAAACGCGTCAGATAGGACAGCGAGGAATAGCCGGTGCCGAAATCGTCGAGTGCCAGACCGAGGCCGACGTCCTTCAGTTTCTCCAGAACGAGGCGTGCCTGTTCCGGGTTTTCCATCACCATCGTTTCGGTCAGCTCTAGCTTCAGTCGCGATGGGTCGCAGTGCGTCTTGGCAAGCACCGACCTTACGTCTTCGTAGAGGTCGTTGTTCAGAAGCTGCGCGCTTGAGAGGTTGATCGAGACGAAGATCGGCAGTTCGCCGGTCTGGTTCTCCCATGACATGAGGTCATTGGTCGCCTGCTCCAGCGCAAAGAGGCCGAGCATGTTGATGATGTCGGAGGCCTCGGCGATCGGGATGAACTCGGACGGCGGAATGCTGCCGCGTTTCGGATGTTCCCAGCGCATCAGCGCCTCGAAGCCGGCGATCTCGACGTCCTCCAGCCCGGCGATCGGCTGGTAGACCATCGACAGCTCCTTGCGCTCCAACGCGCGACGGAGATCCGATTCCAGCTGCAGCCGGTCGGCACCGAAGTCGCGGAACGCTGGCTGGAACGGCTCCACGCGGTTGCCGCCGGCGCGCTTGGCACGATACATCGCCAGTTCCGCGTCGCTGAGCATGCTTGCGGCATTCTCCTGCTGGTCGACGAACGAGGCGAGGCCGATGGAGGCCGTCAGGATGATTTCGCGGTTGGCGAAATTGATCGGCACCATGATCGCCTTGCTGATCGCATCCGCGAAGTCCGCGATCTTCGTCGGGTCGCGCTCGGAGGCGAGGATAAGGCCGAACTGATCGCCGGACAGCCGCGCAAGCGTATCCTGCGGCTTCAGCAGTCGGCGAAGACGCCGTGTCAGCGCGATCAGAATATTGTCGCCCGCCGCAATGCCGAGAGCGTCGTTGACCATCTTGTAGCGGTCGATGTCGATGACCATGACGGTCGGCCGCAGCGTTTCGCCGCCGGGCGCCAGCGCCAGAACCGCTTGCAATCGGTCGACGAAGAGTTGCCGGTTCGGCAGGCCTGTCAGATTGTCGTGCAGGGCGTCCTGCAGCAGCCGATCCATCGAGTTCTTCTGCTCGGTCACGTCGACGACGGTGCCGACGCAGCGAATGACCTCGCCGTTCGACCCAAGCACCGGCCGCGCGCGGATCAGCAGCCAGTGGAAATGGCCGTCCTCGGCGCGGATCCGGAACTCGTGATTGAGGCGGCCGCGGCGGTGTTCGAGAAGCACGTCGAGCGTGGCGCGGAAGCGATCGCGGTCGTCGGGATGAAGGCGCGGCAGCCAGTTGCGCGCAGCCCCGTGCATCGTTCCCGGTGCAAGCCCGAGTTTCATTGAGACGTCGGGGATCGTGACGACGCGGTCGCGTGCCACATCCCAGTCCCACACCATGTCGCCCGAACCGGTCAGGGCCAGCGACTGGCGCTCGAGGTCGGAGAAGAGACCTTGCTGGAAGGCACCACCGGCAAACGCATGCTGCATGACGGTGAAGCCGATCAGCAGCACGATCAGGACGAGGCCGCCGCCGAGCGCCGGCTGGATGATGTCGTTGTCGAGTCTACCCGTGATGGTCAGCCATGCACCGAAGATCCAGACGAGGATCAGTGCCCATGCCGGCACCAAAAGGATGGCGCGGTCGTAGCGGTTGAGGCCGAGATAGACGATCAGCAGAAGCCCCATCGTCGCCGTCAGCGCGAAGGAAAGTCGCGCGATACCGGCTGCGATCGACGGGTCGTAGATGGCAACCCCGAAAAGCAGCGCCAGGCCGAGCACCCAGGCGAGCGTCAGATAGCCGAGATGCGTGTGCCATCGGTTCAGGTTGAGGTAGGTGAAGAGGAAGATGACGAAGCTCGAGGCAAGCGCCACTTCCGCGCATGCGCGCCATATTCGCTGGTCGCCGGAGGCTATGCTGACGAGCTTACCGAGGAAGCCGAAATCGACGCAGATGTAGCCGAGCACCGCCCAGGCGAGTGCTGCGGTCGCCGGCAGCATCGAGGTTCCCTTGACGACGAAGAGGATCGTCAGGAACACCGCCAGAAGGCCGGCGATACCGAGCACGATGCCGCGATAGAGCGTGAAGGCGTTGATCGTGTCCTTGTAGGCGTCGGGTTCCCAGAGATAGATCTGCGGCAGTTCAGGCGTCGAAAGCTCCGCGACGAAGGTGATCACGGCGCCCGGATTGAGGGTGATGCGGAACACATCGGCCTCGTCGCTCGGCTGCCGATCGAGCGCGAAGCCTTCGCTCGGCGTGATCGCGATGATGCGCTGCGAACCGAGATCCGGCCAGAAAAGCTTCGAGTTCACCAGGCGGAAGTGCGGCGCGACGATGACGCGCTCAAGCTGTTCGTCGGAGACGTTGGCAAGCGCGAAAACGGCCCAATCGCCCTGGTGGTTGTCGGAGCTGGCACGTACCTCAATACGGCGACGGATACCGTCGGCTCCGGCAGCGGTCGAAACCTGGAAGGCCTCTCCCTGGTTCGCATAGATTTCAGTCGTCGCCGTCAAGTCGAGCGCGGTGTCGTCTCGCGAGATCTTGACCGGTTCGGCTGCCTGGACATGACCCGCAGCCAGCATGAAGGCTGACAGCAAGAGAGCTGCGATCACCGCGATGAAGCGTCCGGCCGGTGATGAGAGCAGCATGCGGTTGTTAGTCATCGGCTGTCGGTTATCCTGCCTTTATCCGTGTCGGTGGCGAGTAGTGAGAACATCACATGATCATGCCACTGACCGTTGATTTTCAAGTATCCGCGCAGATAGCCTTCCCGCTGAAACCCGGCTTTTTCAAGCAGGCGGATGCTCCGAGCATTGTCTGGAATACAGGCTGCTTCGATACGGTGCAACTCAAGCCCTGCGAAGATATAGGGTATAACCAATCGAAGTGCGGCGAACATATGGCCCTGGCCGGCATGGGCCTCGCCCATCCAGTAGCCGATCATGCAGCTTTGGGCGGCGCCTCGGCGGATATAGCCGATGGTGATGCCGCCGAGCAGCGTCATGTTTTCCTTGTGAAACAGGAAGAGCGGGATGGCCTGCCCGGAGGCATATTCCTGCTTGCCGCGAATGACGCGGGCGCGGTACGCGCCCTCCGTCAGTTCGTCGCGACGCCATGTTGGCTCCCAGGGCTCAAGGAACTGCCGGCTCGCCGACCGCAGCTTGTGCCACTGGTTGAAGTCCTGGTAGCGCGGCAAACGAAGCACATAGTGCTCGTTCTCGAGCTCCACCGAATCCGGCTGCCGCGACAGGAACCGAAAAACCGATTTTGGCATCGATCACTCCCGGCAGGGTGGATTTGGATCAGACGAGAGCCTGCTTGCCGTGCGGGGCGGGCGAGGAAAGCGACGCGGCGATGTCTTCCATAGGGGCAAGATGCTCCAGTGGCCCGATGGCTGACAGCGTTGGCACGGTGTCGAAGAACAGCCGTCCGGCAAGGTCCGTCAGCCGCTCGACCGTGATGCCTTCCAGGCGCTCCATCATCTCCGGATTGGAGATCGGGCGACCGTAGAGCATCATCTGGCGTGCGATCTGGCCGGCGCGGGCAGCCGGGCTTTCCTGGCCCATCAGCAGCTGCGCGCGGATCTGGGCGCGGGCGCGTTCGATTTCCTTCTGCTCGATCGTCGCTGCCGACTTGTGCAGTTCATCGACGATAACAGGAACGAGCTCGGGCAGGTTTTCGCCGCCGGTGGCGGCATGAATGCCGAATATGCCGGTGTCGGAAAAGCCCCAGTGAAAGGCATAGATCGAGTAGCAGAGGCCGCGAATCTCGCGCACTTCCTGGAACAGCCGCGATGACATGCCGCCGCCGAGGATGTTCGCGAGAATCTGCGAACAGTAGAAGTCGCGGGCGTGATAGGCCTTGCCCTCGAAGCCGAGCAGGATCTGCGCGTCCATCAGATCGCGCGTTTCGCGGATGTTGCCGCCGATGTACTTCGCCGGCTCCATGACGGGTGTTGCCGATGGAGCGGTCGGAAGGCTCGCGAAGCGATCTTCGACCATGCGAACGAACTCGTCGTGCTGGACGGCGCCGGTCGCGACAACGAACATCCGGTCCGTGGTGTAGTTGCGGCTGAGATAGGCGCGAATCTGCTGCGGCGAGAAGGAAAGAACGGTTTCCGGCGTGCCGAGGATAGGCCGCCCGAGCGTCTGGTCGCGATAGGCCGTCTCGGAAAACTTGTCGAAGACGACATCGTCGGGCGTGTCGTTCGCGGCGTTGATTTCCTGCAGGATGACCTGCTTTTCGCGCTCGAGTTCTTCCTCCTCGAACGCTGACTCCGTCAGGATGTCTGCCAGGATATCGACGGCCAGCGGCACGTGATCCTTCAGAACGCGGGCATAGTAGGACGTCGTCTCGGTCGACGTCGCGGCGTTCACTTCGCCGCCGACGTCCTCGATTTCCTCGGCGATCTCCCGTGCCGTGCGGCGTGCCGTACCCTTGAAAGCCATGTGTTCGAGCAGGTGGGCGATGCCATGCTCGTCTTCCGTCTCGTTGCGCGACCCCGATTTGATCCAGACTCCGAGCGCAACACTTTCAAGATGCTGCATGGTCTGTGTGACTACTGTCAGCCCGGATTTGAGCCGGGTGCACTCAACTGTCATTGGCTATCTTTCTGCGCCTGCGTCACTTAGGCCCGGGCATGCTCGCCGATGAAGGTTTCAATGGCTTTGAGCTCCGGCTTAACGATCTGAAAGCGCTCCTCCTTGTGCATCAGATCAGCAAGCCACGTCGGAAGCGCGGGGTCAATACCGGAGGCCGATTTTACGGCGGCGGGGAACTTGGCGGGATGCGCCGTCGCAAGCGTCACCATAGGTGTATTCGGCTTCTCGTGCTTTGCCGCAACGAAAACGCCGATCGCCGAATGCGGATCGAGCAGGTAGCCGGTTTCGGCAAGGGTCTTCTTGATGGTCTGGGCGACCTGCTTCTCGCTTGCGCGGCCTGCGCGGAAGTCCTTCTTGATAAAGGCGAGAGCGTCCTTCGAGATCTCGAAACCGCTCGACTGCTTCAGGCTGTCCATCGCCGCGCGAACCTTCGAGGCATCGCGATCATAGGCTTCGAACAACAGTCGTTCGAAGTTCGAGGAGATCTGGATGTCCATGGACGGCGAGGTCGTGGCCTTGACGGCCTTCATCTCGTAGCGGCCGGTTCTCAGCGTGCGTTCGAGAATGTCGTTCTCGTTGGTGGCAACGACGAGCTTGCCGATCGGCAGGCCCATGCGCTTTGCGCAGTAGCCGGCGAAGATGTCGCCGAAATTGCCCGTCGGCACGGTAAACGAAATCTTGCGATCCGGCCCGCCGAGCGCGATCGCGGTCGTGAAGTAGTAGACGATCTGCGCCATGATGCGCGCCCAGTTGATCGAGTTGACGCCGGAGAGGCGGACGCGATCGCGGAACGGCGCGTCGTTGAACATCGCTTTGACGAGGTTCTGGCAGTCGTCGAAGTTGCCTTCGACGGCAAGCGCGTGGACGTTGGAAGCGGTCGAGGTCGTCATCTGGCGCTGCTGCACCGGCGAGACCTTGCCATGCGGGAAGAGAATGAAGATGTCGGTGCGTTCGCGGCCGGCAAAGGCATCGATAGCCGCGCCGCCGGTGTCGCCGGAGGTTGCGCCAACGATCGTTGCGCGTTCGCCGCGCTTTTCCAGCGCGTAGTCCATAAGGCGGGCGAGCAGCTGCATCGCGACATCCTTGAACGCCAGCGTCGTGCCGTGGAAGAGCTCCATGACGAAGCTGTTAGGACCGGTCTGCACGAGCGGGGCGATCGCCGGGTGACGGAAGGTGCCGTAGGCCTCATCGATCATCGTGCGGAAGGTGTCGTCGGGAATCTCGCCGTTGGTGAAGGGCGACAGGATCGCGAAGGCGATATCCTGGTAGCTCTTGCCGCGAAGCGCGCGGATCTCTTTCTTCGAGAAATGCGGCCATTTGCGTGGCACATACAGGCCGCCATCGCGCGCCAGACCCGTCAGCAATGCATCGCAGAAACCGAGGGAAGGGGCTTCGCCGCGGGTCGAGATATAATCCACTGTCGTCATCCTTGATGTGCCGGCCGGAGAAAGTCCGGGTTTGAGGGAAGGTATGCCTCGCGCCGCATCTCGCTTGTTTTGCCGGCTGTCGCCCGCGATCCCGAAATGTGCATCAAAACGGTTCTTACCCAATCGATTTTTGTTTGCGCCGCTGATATAGACCATCGCAAACTGTCACGAAAGGCCCGGTTTCAAAGTCATGGGCCTGCCAGAAACTTTCTAAAGAGGGTGGAATAATCGTGCTTGGCAAGGTCTCGCGTCTCATCGTTTCGGTATCCGTCGCCGCCGTGCTGGCGGGGTGCAATTCGCTCGGAACGGGCGGCGGGGACAACAAGGCCGCCGCTTCGTCCGGAACCGGGCAGATCATGCCGATGGCGCCGGCCAATCCTTCCTCGAACGATCCGTCGATCGGCACCGCAACGACCGCTTCCGGCAGCACGGCTCCGGTGGTTCAGGGCGCTTGCCCGCAAATCTTCATGAAGGATGCCGATGCGGTTTTCCGCACCTACGCCGGTGGCGCGAAGACGGGTGATGCCCAGAAGCTCGCCTATCAGGCTTCGATTGGCGACTATACCCGCCAGTGCACCTTAAACGACACCAACCTCACCATGACCATCGTTGCACAGCTCCGCGTTCTCGCTGGCCCTGCCGGCACCGGCGGCAAGATCAACCTGCCGGTTCGAATCACGGTTCTCGACGGCGAAGACGCGCTCTATTCCGAGGTCACGAACTTCCCGGCCGAAGTCTCGTCCAGCGCAGCGACGCAGGTCCTGTTCCGCAAGGACGGCATCAAGCTGCCGGTCGGCTCGGGCGCGCTGGTGCGCGTCAATATCGGCTTTGACCAGGGCGCTCCGAAGGGCATGAAGAAAAAGAAGTAATCCTTCTTCTTCCTCTGATCCTGCGCCATGCGTGTTCAATTGCGGACGCGGAGAGCAGAGCCTTTCCGGGTTATATTGAACCATTCTGCCGGAGCGGGTTTTCGACAGGGCAAAGGCGATTGGCGAAGGGCATACCCCTTGGTACGTCCGAGCCGATCGCCTTTGATCCTTGGCGGAAAGATGCCCGGCCCTTCGGGTTGGCTGAAACGGGCCGCCTGATCGACCGGCCGGCTTGGCCGTATGCGTTGGCTACGACGCGCGCCAGCCGGTCGACCAACCGACTCCGTTTGAGCCAACAGAATGGTTCAATATAACCCGGAAAGGCTCTAAACGGCTTGAAAATCGGAATCGTTCTTAACGCTGCATCGGGACGTGGTAAGGCAGGCTTATGGCCCGCTGTGCGACGCGCTTTTGCTGCGCGAGGAGACGAGCTCGATATTCGCGAAACCACGGGGTCCGGAGATGCCGAGCGGCTCGGCAAGGCGCTCGCCGGGGGCGCCGATGTTGTGGTTGCCGTCGGCGGCGACGGGACGATCGGCGAAACGCTTGGCGGCGTGTTGAAATCGGCTCGCCCCGAGACGCCGTTCTCCTTCATCGCCACCGGAACGGGATGCGATTTCGCCCGCAATTTTCAGGCCTTGCGCGATCCCGAACATGTTGTGGAGCAGCTGACATCGGCGGGTATTCGCCGGATCGATGCCGGCCTGCTGACATGTGACGATGGCGACGGCGATACGGTCCGGCGGCATTTCGCCAATATCGCGAGCTTCGGCGTTTCCGGTCGCATCGTGCGTGCCGTCAACGCCGCTCGAAAGGGGCGGAGCCTGCCGGGTTCCCTGGTGTTCTTCTGGCACAGCGTGACACAGGTCCTTCGCTACCAGCCGTGCGAAATCCGCCTTCGGCTCGATGGCGAAGATGTCTTCGAGGGAGCGATCACGACGGTTGTGGTGGCGAATGGTGCCTGGTTTGGTGGCGGCATGAAGGTAGCGCCACGGGCAGATGTGGCTGACGGTGTCTTCGACGTCGTGATCATCAGGGCCGCATCACGCTTGAAGGTGCTGACGCTGATGAACAGCATCTACAGCGGCGCCCATGTCCGGAATCCGCTCGTCAGCATGCATCGGGCGCGCTTGGTCGAGGCATGGCCGATCGGCAAGTCGCCGGCGCTGATCGACAGCGATGGCGAAGCGCCGGGGCAGCTCCCGGCAAGCTTCGAGGTGCTGCCGGGCGCGGTATCTCTCAGGCTCTGATCAGAGAGCGCCTTCCCATTCGGCGAGCGCAGCCACGACGCCCGGCAGGTCGGTCATGCGGGAAATGACGGTCTCGGCCCCTGCATCCGTCAGCTTGTCGGCATGCGAGGGATAGCTGTGGGACGCGCCCGTAAATCCGATGACGCGCATGCCGGCCGCACGAGCCGCTTGTACGCCATGAACCGAGTCTTCGACGACGACGCTTCTCGATGGCGAAACGCCCATCTGCTTGGCGCCGTGCAGGAAGATATCGGGCTTCGGCTTGACGCGATCGGCGCCCAGATCCTTTGCCGAGAAGATATGCGGATCGAAGAGCGACTTCAGCCGCACCTTGCCGAGCATCATCGCAAGGCGCTGGCTGCTTGAGTTGGAGCAGATGCAGCGCTTCAGATTGATGCGCGAAAGCGCCGACTGGACGCCTGCGATCGCCTGGACGTCTCTTTCCAGACGCATGTCCAGGAGCTTCTCGGATTTGTCGAGCAACGTAGCCGAAAGCGGGATGTTGGCCTCGCGTTCGACCTGGAAGAGGATGTTCTGCCAGGTCATGCCGGCGAAGCGCTCGCCCATCTCCTCGACGCTGATCGGATAGCCTGCTTCCGTCAGCAGGGCCGACTCAACCTGTGCGGCGATAATCTCTGAATCGACGAGAACGCCGTCGCAGTCGAAAATAATGAGGTCGAAGCCGTCCATATACTCACGCCTTGTTTGGGATGATGCCGCTTTACATGATGACACGGCGAAGCTCAACCGGAATGCCCGCATGGCTGGATTGCACCACCGGGCAGGCTGGGCCTTCGTCCTGCCAAAATTTGCGCTTTGCGCCGCGCCTCTGATGCCTCGACAACCTCATCGTGTGTCTCTAAGGGATGGTTATGGGCAAGGAACCTGAAGACACGATCGCAAGCCGCATCAGCCGCGTCCTGGCCGACAGGATCGTTCGCGGCGAACTTGGTGCCGGACTGCGGCTGCGCCAGGATCATATCGCCGAGGAATTTGGCACCAGCCACGTGCCGGTGCGCGAGGCTTTCCGGCGCCTGGAAGCGCAGGGGTTGGCGATCAGCGAACCGCGCCGCGGTGTCCGGGTGGCTTCGTTCGATCTAAAGGAAGTGCGCGAAGTGGCCGAGATGCGCGCCGCTCTGGAGGTTCTGGCCCTGCGCCATGCAGCGCCCCATCTGACGCCGGCGATCCTCGATTCAGCCGAGCAGGCAGCAAGGGAGGGCGATGCGACCGCCGATGTTCACGCCTGGGAGGAAGCAAACCGCCGCTTCCACCGCATCATTCTGTCTCCATGCAACATGCAGCGGCTGCTGACGGCGATCGACGATCTCCATGCGGCGAGCGCGCGTTTTCTCTTTTCGGCCTGGCGTTCCGGCTGGGAAAAGCGCACCGATCACGATCACCGGGCAATCCTGATGGCTTTGCGGCAGGGCCGGACGGACGACGCCGCCGCGATCCTGGAAAAGCACGTCCAATGGATCGGCCGCGCACCGCGCTCCGGTCCGACCCGGGAAGCCTTCGCCATCGTTGGCTAAGGAAGAGCCGCGCTCAGGAAACGGCCGGGAAAAGCGCCAGGAACTGCCGCTCGCCTTCTGGCGAAAAGACCACCGAGCGGCTTCCCGCGGTGCGATGCGCCCATCCTTTTTCGAAGAAGCTCGACAAGAGCGCCTTGCCGAGACTGCCGGCGAGATGCGCGCGCCGCTCGCTCCAATCGAGACAGGAGCGGCAGAGCGGCCGGCGCGATGATCTGAGATCGCTGACGTCGATCCCCATGGGTTGAAGCTGGCTTTCGCCGGCCGGTGTAAGTGCCAACCCGTCACCGACCGCATCGATCGCGCCTCGAGCGACGAGGCTGTCCAGCATCCGCACACCGTAGTCGCCGGCGAGATGGTCGTAACAGATACGCGCCTTGCGGAGCGCCGGTTCCTTCGGGCCGGGCCGATGGCGCAGATGACCACGCCCGGCCGCAAAGCCCATGATGCTTTCGAGCAGCTTCCCGACACTCTCGTCGGCGAGCGCGAAATACCGGTGTCGTCCCTGCTTGCGCTGAACGAGAAGCTGTCCCGCCTCGAGTTTGGCGAGGTGCGCGCTTGCCGTCTGCAGCGTGACGCCGCCGGCTCCCGCAAGCTCGGTCGCGGTCAACGCTTTGCCGCCCATCAGCGCGGTCAGCATGTTGGCGCGAGCCGGATCGCCGATCAGCGCCCCGATCTGGGCTATGTCAGGTCCTTCTTTCATACTTCGATCGTAACCGAAGCATTGTCGTCAGGCAACGTGCGAAAACAGTCTCCAGACAACAAGGAGACAACAATGCTGACCTGCTTCATCCGCTACGAGATCGATCCGTTCAGGAAGGACGCCTTCATCGAATACGCCCGCAACTGGGGACAGGCGATCCCGCGCAACGGTGCCGACCTGATCGGCTATTTCGCCCCACATGAGGGTTCGGCGACGACTGCCTACGGCGTCTACAACATCGAAAGCCTCGCCGCCTACGAGGCCTACCGCACGCGCCTTGCCGCCGATCCGCTCGGCCGCGAGAACTACGAATTTGCCAAACGCGAGCGCTTCATCCTCAAGGAGGACCGCATCTTCCTGACGAACGCATCCCTTCCTCACGCAAAGCTGGTGCTGCCATGATTGCCGTCATCTTCGAGGTCCTGCCTTACCTCGGCGAACGCCACACATATCTCGATCTTGCCGGCGAACTACGGGCGGATCTGGAGAAGATCGATGGCTTCATCTCCATCGAGCGCTTCGAGAGCCTCACCGTCAGGGGCAAGCTGCTGTCGCTGTCATTCTGGCGTGATGAGGACGCCGTGAAGGAATGGCGCAACCTCGAGGCTCACCGCGCCGCCCAATCCGCCGGCCGCAATGGCATCTTCGCGGACTACCGGCTACGGATCGGCCATATCGTTCGCGACTATGGCATGAAGGAGAGGGCGCAAGCGCCGGAGGATAGCCGCAAGGTGCATGATCGCGCCGGTGTCGGACATTGACGGCCTTTCCGGTAGACAAGCCTTATCGGCGATTTATAACATCTCCGCATGGAAAACCTGTCCGCATCCGCTTCGCTGATTATTATCGCCGTCCAATCAACGGTGGGTTAGCGCGCGTCCGGGATTTCCGAACTGCAACCCGCCCATGGAGGCGGGTTTTTTATGTCTGTCTCCGGGCATCGCTATCGACAAAGGAGACACCCATGTCATCACATCCGCTCAAGGCGCTGATCGAAGCGGCCGACCGTGCCATCGGCGCCGAGGATTTCGACGCGCTGATGGAGTTTTATGCCGAGGATGCAACGCTCGTCGTCAAGCCGGGCCTGATCGCCTCGGGCAAGGAGCAGATCCGCCGCGCCTTCGTCGCCATTGCCGAATACTTTGATCACAGTATCGTCGTCACGCAGGGCGATATGCAGGTTATCGAGGGTGCGGATACGGCCTTGGTGGTCATGGAAACCGTGCTGCAAACGAGCGGCAAGGACGACATGCCCGCGTCGATCACGCGGCGCGCGACCTATGTTTTCAGGCGCGACACCTCGGGAAAATGGCTCTGCGTCATCGATAATTCCTACGGCACCGACCTCCTGAATTCCTGAATCGATACTTCACGACGGCAGCCCCTGTGGCTGCCGTCTACGTCTGCACAGGTCTCGTAAAACTACGGCGCACTCAGGCGGGCTCGATTTTTTTCCCGAAATCGATCGGCGGTTCAGGCTTTGGTAACCAAGATGGGTAACCATAACAGACAGTAAAAAGCGTAATTGTGTATGAGCGAGTTTCCAGATGGCGTCAGTATTTCCGCTTGCCGATCTCAAGGCCTCCGCAAAGCCGGGCTCCTGGATCGACACGATCATCAAGGGCGATTGCGTTGCTGCCCTTGAAGCCCTCCCGACCCATTCCGTAGACGTCATTTTCGCCGATCCGCCCTATAACCTGCAGCTCGGCGGCAACCTGCATCGTCCCGATCAGTCGTTGGTCGACGCGGTCGATGACGAGTGGGATCAGTTCGCTTCCTTCGAGGCCTACGACGCCTTTACCCGCGCCTGGCTGCTCGCCTGCCGTCGTGTCCTGAAACCAACCGGCACGCTCTGGGTCATCGGCTCCTATCACAACATTTTCCGCGTTGGCGCCACGTTGCAGGACCTGAACTTCTGGATCCTCAACGACATCGTCTGGCGCAAGACCAACCCGATGCCGAACTTCAAGGGCCGTCGGTTCCAGAACGCGCATGAGACGATGATCTGGGCGAGCCCGAACGCCAAGGCAAAGGGTTACACCTTCAATTACGATGCCATGAAGGCGGCGAACGACGATGTGCAGATGCGCTCCGACTGGCTGTTCCCGATCTGCAGCGGCGGCGAGCGCCTGAAGGGCGACGACGGCAAAAAGGTGCATCCGACGCAGAAGCCGGAAGCCTTGCTTGCCCGCGTCATCATGGCCTCGTCGAAGCCAGGCGACATCATCCTCGACCCGTTCTTCGGCTCGGGCACGACGGGCGCCGTCGCCAAGCGTCTCGGCCGCCACTTCGTCGGCATCGAGCGCGAACAGGATTATATCGATGCGGCCTCGGCCCGTATCGAGGCGGTCGAGCCGCTCGGCAAGGCTGAACTGACGGTGATGACCGGCAAGAAGCAGGAAGTCCGCGTGGCCTTCAACGTGCTGGTCGAAAGCGGTCTGATCAAGCCCGGCCAGGTGCTGACCGATGCGCGCCGTCGCTACAGCGCGATCGTTCGCGCTGATGGCACCGTCGCCTCCGGCGGCGAGGCCGGTTCGATTCATCGCCTTGGAGCAAAGGTCCAGGGTCTTGATGCATGCAACGGATGGACATTCTGGCACTTCGACGACGGGCAATCCCTGCGCCCGATCGACGAACTCAGGTCCGTGATCCGCAGTGATCTGGCAAAGGCGGAATGACGCGCGCCTCGACCTGATCGAGACTGCCTTCTTCCGGTTTTTGTACCTCCAGTTGCGGAAGAAGGCACGATGCCCGGGGATTAACGTCCCCGGGCATCATAATTTCTAGCTTATGTTTGTTCGGCGCGTTGCGAATGGCTCAATGCCAGAAGAACAGGATGATCAGGATCAGCGGGATCGGAACACCCAGCAGCCACAGTAGAATACCTCTACCCATCGTAACCTCCCGCCGGCTTTGCCGGCTTTTTGTTTCATTTTGGCCGCGATCGCGCGGTTGAGATAAAAACAGCGGGGAGCGCTGATTGTTCCGCGCACGCGATTTCGATCTTTGTCGATTTTGCTCGCGCATGAGCGCAGTTACATGCCATCAATCGGCATCGATGATCCGAAGAGGCACTGAAACGCCATGTATCTTGCGATCATACTGCTGTTGATGCTTGTTCTGCCACTGGGCTCGATTGTTGCCGAGATGGCATTGGGTACAGGCGCCGATCTCGTCTTTCTGATCGGAAAGTGGTTCGTCTTCTGGGGCATGGGGCTGCGCTTGCTTGTCGCCAGCCTGAAGCAGATCTTCAATCCGGCCTTCACCGCCGAGACGATCTTCGGCATCACCGACCACAAGGCCCAGTCACTGGTGCAGGAGATCGGTTTTGGAAACCTGTCGCTCGGGATGCTCGGCGTGCTCAGCATCGTCGAGCCGCGGTGGATCGTGCCGGCAGCGATCACCGGCAGCCTGTTTTACGGGCTCGCCGGTATCAAGCATCTGCTGGAGCCGGGGAGAAACAGGTCGCGGAACATTGCAATGATCTCCGACCTGTGGCTCGCACTGGTGCTGCTGTTCTATCTCTCCGCAACGTTCTTTCAGAACGCCTGATAGTCCTTCACCTCGACGTGGGTCACACGGCCGTCTTCGTTGAAGGTGAGCGTCTCTTCGCCTTCCCGCACCAGGGGCTTGCCCGTCTTGCTGTGCGTTGCGCGAACCGACCATACGGCGCGGGCCGCGTTCGGGCTGACCTTCTCGACCAGCGTGTCGATCGCCGTCTGGTCAGGATAGTCGTCGAAGTACTTGCGGAAGGCGAGCATGATCTCGTCTCGCCCCGAAAGGCTTCCGACGCCCTTCGAGACATAAGTCGCGTCTTCCGCGAAATAGTTCTCGATCGTCTCGAAATCGAGCGCGTTGACCGCGCCGTGGAAACGCTTGAGTTCCTCAACCGGATCGAATGCCATGATCAGAGCCTCACGCCGCGTGCTACAAGATCGGCGCGCAGCTTGTCCGCGCCAGTGAAGAGAACCGCATCCCAGCCGGCTGCCTTCGCGCCCTCGACGTTTGCGGGCGCGTCGTCGATGAAGATCGTCGCTGCCGGGTCGAGATCGAAGCTCTTGGCATGGGTTTCGTAGATTGCGATATCAGGCTTGATCAGGCCGATATCGCCGGAAACGGTGACGCCGCGTGGCTTGCTCAGGAACGGAAAGCGCGCCTGCGCCTCGCGGAACGTATCGGATGCGAAGTTAGTCAGCATCGTCACGTCCTGGCCGTCGGCGATCAGGCCCTCCATGATGGCGACGCTGTCGTCGTAGGAATGCGAGACCATTTCGTGCCAGTGCTTGCGGAAGGCGCGGATGTGTTCTTCGCGGTCCGGATGTGCCTCGAGCAAAAGCGCTTCGGCATCGGCCCAGCTGCGGCCGCGGTCCTGCTCGAGATTCCAGTCGTGGGTGCAGACATTGTCGAAGAACCACTTGCGTTCGGCCTCATCGGGGATCAGGCGGCCGAACGGAATATTCGGATCGTAATGGATGAGAACTTTTCCGATATCGAAAACAATATGCTCGATGGGCATCGATTAATCCTTGGAATGTTTGAACGCGAGCGGGATAGCCGCGGTGATTGCTTTTTTCATGACGGTCGGCAAGGCCTGCGAGTCAAGATTTGTAACCGGCTCCCACCAACCGTTATCCACTTGAATTTGCGAAGGGATCGCGACGCGATGGATGGAAAGCCTGAGCTCGAAATGGGTGAAGACATGAGTGATTGTCCCGCAAGGCTCCCAACCGGCCGGAAACGGCGCCGCGTCAGCTGATGTCTCGCCATCCTGCCGCGCCGTCCAGTGGGTCGTCGGCACCTCGGTCATCCCGCCGAGCAGGCCGCTCTCGATGCGCCGCCGCAGCAGAACCTCGCCATCAGCGGTGACAGCGATAAAGGCTGCGCCCTGGCGGATCGGCTTTTCCTTCTTGGCTGCCTTGACCGGGAAATGCTCGGGATCGTGCAGGCGCAGCGCCTCGCAGGATCCGTTGAACGGACAGAGCGCGCAGGCGGGCCGCTTCGGCGTGCAGATCGTCGCGCCGAGATCCATCATAGCCTGCGCGAAGTCGCCCGGCCGATCCTTCGGCGTCAGAAGAGCAACCTTCTGCTTCATCAATGGCTTGGCTGCGGGCAGGGGTGTCGCGATCGCGTAGAGCCGCGAGATCACCCGCTCGACATTGCCATCCATCACGGCCGCCTGCCGGTTGAAGGCGATCGCGGCCACCGCGGCCGCCGTATAGTCGCCGATGCCTGGAAGCGACTTCAGCCCGTCCTCGGTATCCGGAAAGATGCCATCGTGGTCGCGCGCCACCGCCTCGGCGCATTTCTTCAGGTTGCGGGCACGGGCGTAATATCCAAGGCCGGCCCAGGCAGCCATGACGTCATCGCTCGGAGCATCGGCGAGATCCCGCACGGTCGGCCAGCGCGCCAGGAAATTGGCGAAATAGGGTTTCACCGCCGGTACCGTCGTCTGCTGCAGCATCACCTCGGAGAGCCAGACGCGGTAGGGATCGGCCTTGATGCCGCGCGCAGCCATGGGCGGCGAAACCCGCCAGGGCAGGTCGCGATGGTGCCGGTCGTACCAGTCAAGAAGGGGCTTGGCGGCGGGCGCGTCCAGTGTCGTCGATGTCATCATTTGCCGTCTTGAGGGGAAGTGCCCTATACTTGGCGAAGCAATGCCGCGCGATCAAGGCAGTGGTGCCTGAAGGCAGCGCGTTATGAAGGTTTCGATGAGTTATCCACGCAAAGGTGAAAAGCAGATCTCCGAATTGACCAATCGGTTGATCGATCCGGTGCTCGCAAAGCGCGCCGGCATCAATACGGCGTTGCTCGGTTCGTGGGATGAAATCGCCGGCGAGGAGTTTGCCGATTGCACCCGTCCGGAAAAGATCGCCTGGGCGAGGGGCAATGATGATGGCGGCTTTCGTCCGGGTGTCCTCACCATTGCCTGCGAAGGCGCACGCGCATTGTTTCTGACGCATGCGCAGGGTGAACTGATCCAGCGCGTCAACAGCTTCTTCGGCTTTGCCGCCGTCCATCAGATCCGCATCGTCCAGAAGCCCGTCTATCAGGCGGCAAAGCGCTCGCGCACACCGCCGCCGCTGAAGGGGGCAGCGGCCGCGAAGCTTGAGGACATGATGGAGGGGATCGAGGGCGAAAAGCTGCGTGAGGCGGTCAAGCGTCTCGGAACGGCGGTCTTGGGAAAGCGCGGGCGCTGATCCCTTGCAGGCCAACCTTTCCGCAATTTAATCTGGCCGTCCCACCAAGGTCACAATTCTTTGAAGAAAGTTGGCGAAGCGTGCCTTGTTCAGGGCTTCGCGGCGTTATATCGCACTCACAGCCACTACTCTCATTCATGGGGAACTTCATGCCGATTTCCGAAATGCAACTGACGAAACGCCAGCTTCTGGGCGGCGTGGCTGCCGCGACCGCGACGCTTACGGTGTTCAGCACCGCGAACGCGGCTGCGGAAATGCCGCAGTCCGATGGCGACGTCGATATGGCTGCCGTGCTGAAGCCGGGCGAGCTGCCGGAAATGGCGCTCGGCAAGGAAGATGCCCGGTCAAGATCGTCGAATACATGTCGATGACCTGCCCTCACTGCGCCCACTTCCACACGACGACCTTCGACGAGATCAAGAAGAAGTACGTCGACACCGGCAAGGTTCGCTTCGTCATCCGCGAATTCCCGTTCGATCCGCGCGCTGCCGCTGCCTTCATGCTTGCGCGCTGCAACCCGTCCAAGCCTGAGGATCTCAGCACGGCCGAGCAGTATTTCCCGATGGTTGCCATGCTGTTCAAGCAGCAGCAGACCTGGGCTGCCGCCGATGACGGCCGTGCGGCGCTGCTCCAGATGTCGAAACTCGCTGGATTTAGTGAGGATAGCTTCACGAAGTGCTTGACGAACCAGAAGCTGCTGGATGAAGTGAACGCAACACGGGAACGGGGTTCCAAGGAGTTCGGCGTCAACGCCACGCCGACGTTCCTCATCAACGGGAAGCGCTATTCTGGAGACATGTCGGTTGACACCCTGTCGGCCCTTATCGACAGCCTGCTCTAAACTGATCCGTATCCGATCGACGGGCGACGGCCGCAGCCGTGCGCCCGTCGTTTGCTTTGCGCGGCGCGAGGCCGCTGCATGAAGTTCAACAAGCTTCGCGTTGTCGGCTTCAAGTCTTTCGTAGAGCCCACCGAGTTCATCATCGAGCGCGGATTGACCGGCGTCGTTGGCCCGAATGGCTGCGGCAAGTCGAACCTAGTCGAAGCGCTCCGCTGGGTGATGGGCGAGAATTCCTACAAGAACATGCGCGCGTCCGGCATGGACGACGTCATCTTCTCCGGATCCGGCAATCGCCCCGCCCGCAACACCGCCGAGGTTGCGCTTTATCTCGACAATGCCGAACGCACAGCACCCGCCGCCTTCAACGATAGCGACGAGATCCAGGTCACCCGCCGCATCGAGCGCGAGCAGGGCTCGATCTATCGCATCAACGGCAAGGAAAGCCGCGCCAAGGACGTACAGCTGCTTTTCGCCGATGCATCCACGGGCGCTCGCTCGCCGTCGATGGTCGGGCAGGGCCGGATCGGTGAACTTATCGCTGCCAAGCCGCAGGCGCGTCGCCAGCTTCTCGAAGAAGCGGCTGGCATCTCCGGCCTGCATTCGCGGCGCCACGAAGCGGAACTGCGTCTGCGTGCGGCCGAAACCAATCTCGAGCGCCTGGACGATGTCACCTCGCAGCTTGAAAGCCAGATCGAAAGCCTGAAGCGCCAGGCGCGCCAGGCAAATCGCTTCAAGGCGCTTTCAGCCGATATCAGGGCGCGCGAAGCGATGCTTCTGCATATCCGCTGGGTACAGGCCAAGGAGGCTGAGGCGGAGGCCGACAGCGCGCTGAACCAGGCCACCTCTGTTGTCGCCGAAAAGGCGCAGATGCAGATGGAGGCCGCGAAGGCGCAGGGGATCGCAAGTCTCAGGCTGCCGGACCTTCGCGAAGGCGAGGCGCGTGCGGCCGCCGCGCTGCAACGCCTGCAGATTGCCAGAACACAGCTGGAAGAAGATGTCGGCCGCATCCTGCGTCGCCGCGACGAACTGACCCGACGCCTGGCGCAGCTTGGCGAGGATATCCGCCGCGAGGAGCTTCTGGTCGCCGACAACGCCGCGATCCTGGCACGACTGGATGCCGAGGAAGCCGAGATCAACGAGATCCTTGCTGACTCCGGACGATACGCCGACGAGACGCGGGAAGCCTTCGAAGAGGCGTCGATCAAGCTTGCCGACAGCGAGCGCATTTTCGCGGCGTTGACGGCGGAGCGTGCCGAAGCCGCCGCCGGTCGCAATCAGCTTGAGCGTGCGATCAGGGACCTTTCCGACCGCCGGCTGCGCCTTGAACGCCAGATGGACGAAGCCGGCAGCGAATTGTCGTCGATCGGCGACCGGATCGCATCCTTGCCGGATCCGGATGAGAAGCGTGCTGTCGTCGAGGCAGGAGAAATGGCGGCCGCGGAGGCGGAAGCCGCAATCCAGGCTGTCGAACAGGCGCTGGCATCCGCCCGTGAAACCGAGGCCTTGTCGCGCGCCCCGGTCGAGCAGGCCCGCTCGGCTCTGAACGCGATCGAGACGGAAGCGCGCACCATTTCGCGCATGCTGGCGGCAGGCGCGGCGGCTGGCGAGTTTCCGGCCGTTGCGGAAGACCTTCGCGTCGATCGCGGTTTCGAAACAGCCCTTGGTGCTGCCCTTGGCGACGATCTGGAATCTCCCGTCGATCCGCGCGCGCCGGCCCACTGGTCGGTCAATGGCGATGGTTCGTCCGACCCGGCTCTTCCCCAAGGTGCCACGCCGCTTTCCGATCGCGTTCAGGCGCCGGCGGCCTTGGTTAGGCGTCTGCGGCAGATCGGGCTTGTTTCGGATGCCGAAGCCCAAAGGCTGATGAAAGAGCTGAAGCCCGGGCAGCGGCTCGTCACGAAAGAGGGCGCCGTCTATCGTTGGGATGGCCACGTGACCGGCGCCGATGCACCGAGCGCGGCTGCGCTTCGCCTCTCGCAGAAGAACCGCCTGTCGGAGCTCGAAGGCGAAGCCGAGGTGGCGCGGGACGTGCTCGTCGAGGCGGAAGAGCGGCTGGAAACGGCGGCCGACGCCATTCGTGACGAAGAAAACCGCCTTGCCCAGGCGCGTGAAGTGGCGCGCTTTTCGGCCCGTCAGCTTGCCGAGGCCAGAGAGGCGCTTGCCATAGCCGAGCGTGCGTCCGGTGATCTCATCCGCCGCAGGGACGTTGTCGCCGAAGCTGTCAGCCAGTTGCGCTCGCAGATCGAGGATCTCGGCGTACAGGAAGAGAACGCCCGCATCGAGCTTGACGACGCGCCTGACCTGACCGCGCTCGACGAACGGCTGCGGCTGCAGCAGGCCGATGTGGCGCTCGATCGCGGCGCGCTTGCGGAAGCCCGTGCCCGTCACGAAGGCCTCAATCGGGAAAATGAAGCAAGGCAGCGTCGTCTGGTGGCGATCGGCCAGGAACGCGGAACGTGGAGCCAGCGCGCAGCGAGCGCGGAGGATCACATTTCGACACTTCGGGACCGTGAAGAGGAAGCGCGGGAAGAGGCGGCCGAGCTGGAACTGGCGCCCGACGAGTTCGATGACAAGCGCCGCGCGCTGATGTCAGAATTGCAGAAGGCCGAGGAAGCCCGCCGCCACGCCGCCGATCTTCTGGCCGAGGCCGAGACCGTCCAGCGCGACGCCGACCATAAGGCCGCAACCGCGCTGTCCGAACTTGCCGAAAGCCGCGAGCGCCGTGGACGTGCCGAAGAACGCCTCGTGTCCGGTCGCGAGAAGCGCCAGGAAACCGAGGCGCGCATCCGCGAGGCGCTGAACGTGCCGCCGCACGAGGCGCTGCGCCTTGCCGGGCTGGAGGTCATGCAGTCCGTTCCCGATCCGCGTGATGTCGAGCGCGAGCTTGAGCGTCTGAAAATGGAGCGGGAGCGGCTCGGCGCGGTCAACCTGCGCGCCGAAGAAGAGCAGAAGGAGCTTTCGGGCAAGCTCGAAGCCCTGATCAAGGAACGCGACGACGTGATCGACGCGATCCGCAAGCTGCGCGGCGCCATTCAGAGCCTCAACCGGGAAGGGCGCGAACGCCTGATCGCGGCGTTCGATGTTGTCAACGCCCAGTTCCAGCGGCTCTTCACCCACCTGTTCGGAGGCGGCACCGCGGAGCTGCAGCTGATCGAATCGGACGACCCGCTCGAGGCCGGCCTTGAGATCCTGGCGCGCCCGCCCGGCAAGAAGCCGCAGACAATGACGCTGCTGTCAGGTGGCGAGCAGGCGCTGACGGCGATGGCGCTGATCTTCGCTGTTTTCCTTACCAATCCGGCGCCGATCTGCGTGCTGGACGAAGTGGATGCGCCGCTCGACGACCACAATGTCGAGCGCTACTGCAATCTCATGGACGAAATGGCGGCGTCGACCGAAACCCGTTTCGTGATCATCACCCACAATCCGATCACCATGGCACGCATGAACAGGCTGTTCGGTGTCACCATGGCGGAGCAGGGCGTCTCGCAGCTTGTTTCGGTCGATTTGCAGACCGCCGAGAAGCTGCGCGAGATCGCTTGAGATCGTTAGAACCTTTCCGGGCTATATTGAACCATTCTGCCGGAGCAGGTTTTCGTCAGGGCAAAGGCGATTGGCGAAGGGCATACCCCTTGGTACGTCCGAGCCGATCGCCTTTGATCCTGACGGAAAGATGTCCGGCCCTAGCTGGTTTGCAAGCAAACCACCGGGGGTTGGCTGAAACGGGCCGCCTGATCGACCGGCCGGCTTGGCCGTATGCGTTGGCTACGACGCGCGCCAGCCGGTCGACCATTCGACTCCGTTTGAGCCAACAGAATGGTTCAATATGACCCGGAAAGGCTCTACGAAAACGCCCAAAAAAGGTCCGCTGCCGAGCGCAATATCACCCATTTAGGTGATGTTTTTGTACCAATCTTGTATTAGAGCTTTCTTCATATATGGCGACGTTATCGCGGTTCTGCCTCGCTTTTTGCGGGCGCGAAGGAAGAAGACCGTTTCCAACTCGCCTGTCTGAACCCCCCGTCTGGTTTTCCTGGCCAGACGGAAAAAAGGCTTTGCGGGACTTTGTTGCAGTCCCGCAAAGCTTTTTCATTTCCCACCATCGGCAAATGCTCACGACAATTTCGCGGAAATTGTGCGCTGCAAAATTTTGGCCGCATTTGTCGATTTTCATTTCAGCACCAAGGGATTAAGTTGGCCCTGATTGGGGAGTTGGGGGACCATGACCAAGTGGGTCTATAAATTCGGCAACGGCGAGGCCGAGGGACGTGCCGTTGATCGCGAGCTTTTGGGCGGCAAGGGCGCGAATCTCGCGGAGATGTCCAGCCTTGGACTGCCGGTGCCTCCTGGCCTGACGATCATCGCCGACGCGTGCGCAGCCTATTTCAAGCAGGGATCCTCGATCGACGACGAGCTCAAGCGGCAGGTGCTTGCTGGGATCGAAGGCATCGAGGCGATCACCGGCAAGAAGTTCGGTGACGGCCACCGTCCGCTGCTGCTCTCCGTCCGCTCCGGCGCCCGGGTTTCCATGCCCGGCATGATGGATACCGTCCTCAATCTCGGCCTCAACGACGAAACGGTGCACGCGCTCGGCCACGATGCCGGCGACGCCCGCTTTGCCTGGGACAGCTACCGCCGTTTCATCCAGATGTATTCGGATGTCGTCATGGGGCTCGACAACGACGTGTTCGAGGAGATCCTTGAGGACGAGAAAGCGCGCCTCGGCTACGAATACGATACGGAACTGACGGCAGGCGAATGGCAGCATGTCGTCACGCTCTACAAGGACGTGATCGAGGAGGAACTGGGGCAGGAGTTTCCGCAGGATCCCGAGGTGCAGTTGTGGGGCGCCGTCGGCTCGGTCTTTTCAAGCTGGAAGAGTGCGCGCGCCGTCACCTATCGCCAGCTCCATAACATTCCCGATGTCTGGGGTACCGCCGTCAATGTCCAGGCAATGGTGTTCGGCAACCTCGGCAATGCATCGGCGACCGGCGTTGCCTTCACCCGCAACCCCTCGACAGGCGAACGATCGCTTTACGGCGAGTTCCTGGTCAACGCGCAGGGCGAGGATGTCGTTGCCGGCATACGCACGCCGCAGAGCATCACCGAAGACGGCCGCATCAGTTCCGGCTCCGATCGCCCGTCGATGGAAAAGCTGATGCCGGAGGCGTTCAAGGAGTTTTCGCAGATCTGCGACCGGCTCGAGCAACACTACCGCGACATGCAGGACATCGAGTTCACCATCGAGCGCGGCAAGCTCTGGATGCTGCAGACACGCTCCGGCAAGCGCTCCACGCGGGCGGCAATGAAGATCGCCGTCGACATGGTGGACGAGGGTGTGATCACCGAACGTGAAGCGGTGCTTCGCATCGATCCTGCTTCGCTCGACCAGCTTCTGCATCCGACCATCGACCCCCGCGTCCCGCGGGAGGTGATCGGAACGGGTTTGCCGGCGTCGCCGGGTGCTGCGACAGGCGAGATCGTGTTCACCGCCGAAGAGGCCGTGGTCGCCGAGGAAGAAGGCCGCAAGGTCATCCTGCTCCGCGTCGAGACGAGCCCCGAGGATATCCACGGCATGCATGCGGCCGAAGGCATCCTGACGACGCGCGGCGGCATGACCAGCCACGCGGCGGTCGTTGCCCGCGGCATGGGCATCCCCTGTGTCGTCGGCGCCGGAACCATGCGTATCGACCTCAGAAACGAGCGCCTCATCGGCATCGGCGTCACCCTGGAGAAGGGCGACATCATCACCATCGACGGGTCCGCCGGTCAGGTGCTGAAGGGCGAGGTCCAGATGGTTCAGCCCGAACTGTCGGGCGATTTCGGCCGGATCATGAAATGGGCCGACAGCGTACGCCGCATGACCGTCAGGACCAATGCGGATACGCCGGCCGACGCCCGCGCGGCCCGCTCCTTCGGCGCCGAGGGCATCGGTCTTTGTCGAACGGAGCACATGTTCTTCGAGGGCGAGCGCATCCATGTGATGCGCGAGATGATCCTTGCCGAGGACGAGCTCGGTCGCCGCGCCGCGCTCGACAAGCTGCTGCCGATCCAGCGGCTCGATTTCACCGGCCTGTTCAACGTCATGCACGGCCTGCCGGTGACGATCCGCCTGCTCGATCCGCCGCTGCACGAGTTCCTGCCAAAGACGGAGGAAGAGATCGCCGATGTCGCGGCTGCGATGGGCATGGAGGCGACCGCGCTCCGCCAGCGGGTCGATGCCCTGCACGAATTCAATCCGATGCTTGGCCATCGCGGCTGCCGTCTCGCCATTTCCTATCCTGAAATCGTCGAGATGCAGGCCCGCGCGATCTTCGAGGCCGCCGTCGCTGCGGCTCACGAAACGGGCGCGGCCGTCGTGCCCGAAATCATGGTGCCGCTCGTCGGCCTTCGCTCCGAGCTAGACTATGTCAAGGACCGGATCGATGCGATCGCCAGGGACGTGATGAACGAGGCCGGGATGCGGATCGACTATCTCGTCGGAACGATGATCGAGCTGCCGCGTGCAGCCCTCCGTGCCCACATCATCGCCGAGGCTGCCGAGTTCTTTTCATTCGGTACCAACGACCTGACGCAAACCACCTTCGGCATTTCGCGTGACGATGCGTCCGCCTTCATTCCGACTTATCAGCGTAAGGGCATCATCGAACATGACCCGTTCATCTCGCTGGATTTCGACGGTGTCGGCGAGCTTATCCGTATCGCCGCCGAAAGGGGAAGGCGCACGCGAAATGACATGAAGCTCGGCATTTGCGGCGAACATGGCGGCGATCCCGCCTCGATCCATTTCTGCGAGGATATTGGTCTAGACTATGTTTCCTGCTCGCCGTTTCGCGTGCCAATCGCACGCCTGGCTGCGGCGCAGGCCGTCATTCGCGCTGCTCAGCGATAGCGCCGGTAATAGTAGGGACGCCCATAATAAGGCCCGCCGACCGCGTAGGACATGTCCATCATCACGACGTCGCTGTTATAGCGCGCCTGCGCGTGGCGATCGAGATCGATGCGCTGCAAGCAGGTTGCGAACCCTTCGGTTCCGCGCTTGAAGCCATAGCTCATGCACTGCCGTTCGTCCGCGGCGCGGCGCTCTTCAGGCGTCATCGTCTGGCAGGCGGATAGCCCCGCGACGATCAAGGCAAGGAAGAGTGTGGTTCTTGCGATGCGCATCTCTGAAGTCTTCATGTCGTTGGTATTACCTTTGAGCAAAGTCCATTCCGGTCCCGCGGTCAACCGGAAAGACGGTATGCCATGGCCGCTGCAGCGCACGATTGCGTGTCGGTTTCCAGCGGGCCTCGAACTATCGATTTCGCCGTCAGGCATGTCGTGGCCATGGAAAACGGTGGCATCGGGCCACGGTTCCACCTTTCGCAAAGCTGATATCGCCTGTAAGAGGGGCGCCTGCGAGATTGGACAATGGTATGGCACTACGCGATCGATTTTCGAAGAAACTGACTTGCCCGCAATGCGGCAATAGCGGCTTTGCGGAAGCGTCGGAGACCGACGATCCCAAGCGCAAGCATCCGGGCTTCACGGTCGATCATCTTCCCCGCGGCTTCTTCGTGCAGCGACCGTCGAACCATCAGGAAACATTCGTCGTCAAATGCGAATGCGGGCGCAAGTTTCCGTTCAGAAGCCTCGCCGAGGCAGCTTCCGGTCGCGATTGAGCCTAGAACCGCTCGAGCACCGTGATGAACGCTTCCGCAAAGCGGACGACGTGTGCCGTTTCCGGGGCCGGTGCCTCGACCCTGATATCGCTGCCGTTGTGGTCGAGCACGGCAAGCACGATGCGCATCTCGGCTTCCTCTGAGGGGATGCGCAACACGGCAATCCGCTTGCAATCGTCCAGGAGGCCATCGGCGGGAAGATCGAACAGGAATTCGCCGCCCGACTGGGTGGCCGCGACGCGAACCGCGTCGCAGAAGTCCGCATCGCCGTTATAGCTCTCGAGCGACAGTTCGAGCTCGAGCAGCTCCATCGGCAGCAGTGCATCCGCAGGATCCGAGCCGGCAAGCGCAAATGCCGGATTCTCTATTGCGAGATCGGGTGAAATCATCTGAGCTCTCCTGAGCATCCTACTCTGAACGTTGCGGAATTAGGCTGTTTCCAATGCCATATCAGAAACCGCTAACGAACGCTATCGCAGTCTTCGTCGTGGATTGCGTGTTTCGGTGCGTCACAACAGTTTCAATTTAGGCGAATCTTGCACTAAACAAGTCTTGGGCGATTTGCGCGTTCGTGCGGGACGCGCCGCTTGCGAGTAACCGGTAAGTTTGATGGCAATCCGTTTCGACCGCCCCGTTTCCAGCGCCGCCCGCTTTTCGCGGCGTTTCGCGGCGTTTGCGCTCGTCCTCTGCCTCGCGGCCTTGATTGGACATCGTTTTGCCGGCCTGGCGACGCCCTATCTGGTTCTCCTCCTTCTTGTCGCTGCAGGTTTTGCGCTGCTTGCAGTCGCCTTGGCCTGCGTCGGGCTGAGGAGCCTGTGGCTGACTGGCGCGGAAGGCGGCCAGGATGCGATGGCGGCACTCATCTTCGCGGCCCTGCCGATCGTGATCGGCGGATTGGCTGCCGAGCGCTATCTGACCCTTCCGGCAATCTACGACGTGACGACCGATACGGAAACCACGCCGGACTGGTTGAAGGCGCCGAAGGCTGATCAGATCTGGCTGGCGCGCCAGCCGGTCACCGCGGCGGATCGCGAAAAACAGCTGGAAGCCTATCCCGAGCTCACCGGTCGTCGCTATGATGGCGCGATCGATCGCGTGCTCGAGGCGGTCAAGAAGGTCGCCAAACAGAGCGGCATACGCATCACCCGGGCCGAGGGCGATAGCGAACCGGTGCGCGAGCCGGATGCCAAGGCGGGCCAGCCGCAGCCCGAGGACGGCGCCGTGCCGGACGCGCCGGAAGCCGTGCCGGTCCCCATTCCGCGCCCGTATGACGATGACGTCGCGAAATTGATCCGGCGTGCCAACGGCGTGACGTTGCAGGGGGAAACGAGAACGCTTGTGCTCGGCCTGCGCTTCGATGTCGTGATCCGTTTGCGTGAGGAGGCCGAGACGACCTTCGTCGACGTGCGCGTGGCCTCACGCTACGGCCCGGCCGATCTGGGCTTCAGCGCCGATATCGCTGAGGACTACCTGAAGGCGCTCGATTCTGAATTGCTCGGAATAGCCGGCGGCTAAACCGGTGCCCGCGCCAGCATCAGCGGAGTGGCTGCGTCACTTCCCTCGGGCCGGCCGATAAGTACCCATGAGCGAGGGCGGGCCGTCGGTTTCGATCTCACCACGCTCCAGCAAATCCTCGATGTGCGCCAGCACCGAAAGGGCGGCCGCGCCATGCAGCCGAACGTCCGTGTCGCGATAGATCACCTTCACCATCTCGGGGATCGTCCGGTCGCCAGCGCGAATTCTTCCGAGCACGGCCCGTTCGCGCATCCGCCGATGCGTCTTCAGCGCCCGCATGAACGACACAGGCTTCCTGACCGGCCCGCCGTGCCCCGGCAGCAGCAGCCGGTCTCTGCGCGCAATCAGCTTGTCGAGCGAGGCCATGTAGTCGGCCATCGAGCCATCCGGGGGCGCCACGATCGAGGTCGCCCACGCCATGACATGATCGGCTGAAAACAGGATGCCGGTGCCTTCGAGCGCGAAGGCACAGTGGTTGGCCGTATGTCCCGGCGTATGCACGGCGCTCAGTCGCCAGCCCTCACCCTCTATCGCCTCGCCATCGGCAAGCGTCGTGTCCGGTACGAACGCGATATCCGCGCTCTCGGCGAACGGATTGATTTCGCCGGAATGCAGCGGCCGCGAGGCGCGATGCGGACCTTCCGCGACGATCCGCGCCCCCGTCTTTTCCTGCAGCCGCCGTGACAGCGGCGAGTGGTCGCGATGCGTATGGCTGACCACGATATGGGTCACCTCCCTGCCGTCGAGCGCGGCCATCAGGGCAGCAAGATGCGCATCGTCGTCAGGCCCGGGATCGATCACCGCGACCGAGCGGTTGCCGACGATGTAGCTGTTGGTCCCATGGAAGGTGAAGGGGCTCGGGTTGTTGACGGTGATGCGCTGGACGTGAGGCGCAACGGTGACCGCCTGACCATAGCTGGGTTCGAAGGCGAGATTGAATTCGGGATTGGCCATGTCGGATCTATATGGGACGGAACTACTTGTACTCGATCTCGATGAACGACATCGGCTTGGCTCCGCCATTGACGACGTTGTGCTCGACGCCGGCATCGCGTCTGTAGGCTGCGCCGGCCGCCAGATAAATCCGGCGATCGCCGTCTTTGTCTTCGATCAGGAAATCACAGTCCGTCATCGGCACGACGACATAGCCGAGGCCATGCGTGTGAACACCGGTATCCGCACCCGGTTCGAAATCCCAGCGGGTAATGCGAACCACCGCGTCATCGAGCAGAAGCGTCGGAATGGCAGGCGGGCGGGCGCGGTACTGGCTCATCGTCACTCCGGAATGCTGTCGTCATCACGCCAGAGGTATCACATGCCCGAAAAAGCACACAGAAATATCGGATGGCTTCAAACTTAATGATTGTGACGACAGACGACCTTTGCTAATCAGGCGTCGATTTCCAGAAGCGGTTTCCGCTTCTGCCATGGTGGGGCGTCGCCAAGCGGTAAGGCACCGGTTTTTGGTACCGGCATTCCCAGGTTCGAATCCTGGCGCCCCAGCCACTTCAAAGTTCACGTGCAGATATTGCAGGGTTGAGCCGCGAGTCAGTCCGCTACGACAAAGCGGCCTGTGCTCGGACCGCTATCGGCTGCTCGCCGTCGCCGGCGTGGCGTCCAGAACGTATTCCATCAGCCAGGCGTGCCGCCGTTCCATCCAGATCTGTTGCGTGTTCGCGCTTGCGAAGGCGACGGCCTTGCGCGCCTGGTCAGTCAGTCTGGCTCGGTCCTTGTCGAGCGCGACGAAGGCGTCGGCAAGCTTCTCTGCCGACGGCCATTCGGCGGTGTTGACCGCGCCGCTCATCTCGGCAAGCCCGTTGAAATAATCGAGATTGAAGGCGACGATCGGCAGCCCTCTCGCCATGGCATCGAACGCCGAGCGAGGTGTGTCTTCCACCAGCGGGCAGGCGATGGAGGCGTGGAAATTGGAGAGCAGCCGAAACAGCGGCTCGCCGTATTTGACCGCGGGGGTAAAGGTGACAGCCTCGGATAGCTTTGCATCGTCAACCTGGCGCTGCAGCGCAGGCAGCTCCGGGCCGTCGCCGATGATCGTGAGCCTGATGTCGTTGCCTCTGGATCGGGCGAGGCGGATGGCGTCGATGGCGAGATTGATACCCTTGTAGGCGACCAGACGGCCAAAATAGACGAGCTGCAGCGGCTTGGTTTCATCGGAGAGCCATGTCAGGCGGTTGGCCAGTTCTCCATCGGTCAGGACCTGCTCGGCGCTGTGGGCCGTATCCCAGAAGTTCTTGACGCTGGCTCTGCCGCCGCCGAAATCGCGCACCAGGTCCGGGCTTTTCAGGAGTACCAGGCTAGATAGCCTGACCGCGAGCCAGACCTGCAGCCAACGCAGGGGATCGTGCAGAAGCCGATTGACGACATAGCTCTTGCGGCTCCAGATGCCGAGCTGGCGAAACCGCTGCGTATTGCGCCGAAAATCGATGTCGACGAAGAAGAGAGAATGCTTCCTGTGACCCCACGCGATGATGTTCAACAACAGGAGCATCGGTCGCCATATGTCATGCGACATGCCGGTGTGGACGACGTCTGCCTGACGGATCGTCCGGTTGAAAACGCTGAGCAGCCGCGGCACGTGCCGGATCCAGAACTCCTTTGCGGACGCATCGACCGGATATGTCGGCACCATCTCGATGCCCTCGTCGGCGGTGATGACGCCAAGCGATGGATTGCGGTCGAAATCCTCCCGGCTTAGTTCCGGCGCCACCAGTATGATCTTGCCGACATGTCCCTCGAGCTGCAGTTTGAGCTCCCTGAGGTGATAGGAAAACGCATCTTCGATCGCGAATGCAGTGTCCGACAGGCGAAAGGCGGGAGCCGTCACCGCGATGACATACGCGCCTGATGATCCGGCGTTGTCACGCGACGAAGTCACTTCGATTGAAGTCTCGTTGGACATGCTGACGTTCACGGACAGAAAGCCTCGATTATTGGGGTGAGGCTCACCATGCTCTATCGGCACCACAGCTTGAAGCTGGCTATAAGGCGACGCCTCTACGTCCTTCGACGCCCCTCGTTTCGTGGCGGTAGCCGACCCACCGCGCCGGCGTGCATCGTCACAATGCATGTCATCAACCAGCCCTTAGACAAGAGAGGCCGGAACATCGCACCCGACGTCCCGGCCTCTCAATATCCAGGGCGGCCCTTGGGCTCGCCCCTATGTCTCCAGCATCGGCAGATGCCCGTTACTGCGCGGGCTGGGCCGGCGCCAGGAACTCGGCGCAATAGGACGGGCCGTTGGCGCCGGGCACGTCGCCGGAAACGCGGATGCTGCGGATCGTGTAGTCCGAGTTGGTGACGATTTCGGCCTGGCAGCGCAGGTAGGTCGTGCGGGCAGCGGAGATCTGCTTGCCGCGCTTGCCATCGGCAGCTTCGGCGTATTTCGCGGGAACCTTGACGGTCTTGTATCCGCCCTTCCAAGTGTAGACATTTCCGGAGCCGTTGTCCGCGTCGCTGAGCGGCGGTCCGAAGGCGGCGAAGAACTTGCCTGCCGACTGGCCGACCCAGCGGCTCGAGATCGGATCAGCTGCAGTCGGAATGGTCGTGCAGCCGGCGAGCGCAATGGCAAGTCCGGCCGCGGCGAAGGTGCGGAGTTTCATAGTATCGTCCCTGAAAGTTGTCGCGCATTCGACGGTGAGAATCGCTGTCTCGCAGCGGTTCCGTATGTCCCGTCGAGCGCTTTAGCGCGGAACTCGGCAAAAGAAAATCGGCCTTCATTCGCATTCGCAAAATTTGCTGCGAGTGTGGCTTTTCGCGCCGTCGCTACCAGTTTCCGTCGTCCTGAGCATCGACGAAAAAAATGCGCCGGCTTTTGAATTTTGCCGCTTGCGCAATAGGGTAGGCCAGTCTATTAGAAGCGCCGCTGGTCACGGAGTGTAGCGCAGTCTGGTAGCGCACCACGTTCGGGACGTGGGGGTCGCAAGTTCGAATCTTGCCACTCCGACCAGCTTGATTTTCCCCGACATCCCAAAGCAATTTGCGACCCGCACCCGCGGGTTCGATCAGCCTCTACCGAAAACAGCAAGCCTCAATGTTTCAGGTCGTAAGCCTGGCCGGATGCGCGAAGCTCCGCGAGCGTCTTGCCGACGCAGGTGCCGCCACCCTCGCTGCCGATCGCCTTGGCGTGTCCGTCGAGCGAGATCGTGCCGGCGATCCGGTCGGATGCCACATAGGTTGCGACCCCGTCCTCGGAGACGCGGGAGATGTAGAAGGCATGCTGCGTCTTGTTGGATTGGCAGTGGATGACCAGCGGGAACTGCGCGAAGAGGTCGTCTTCCGCGACCGCGACGGCACCGTGGGTAAACGACAGTAGCGCAACGGCGCCGACCAGTTTGGCGAGGCGCATTTCGGCTGCTGCGGGGGTGAGGCGCGATTTGCTGGGCATCGTTCAATCCACTCCGTTATGGCCTTCGTAGGTCTGGTTCCTCTAGATGGTCAGGGCAATAAGCGCCTCTCTGTCGAGCAGGCGAACGACCCTCTGCAGCTTGCCCGTCAGGCAAAGAATGCGCTTCTCCCGAAGCTTGGTGAACGAACGCGCGACCGTTTCGACGGTCAGCCCCAGATAGTCGGCGATATCACTGCGGGACATCATGATGTCGAACTCCGGTTCCCCCGGATGCAGGTTCGCCATTTCCTGGACGAAGGCGGCGACGCGCCGTAGCGCGCTCTGCTCGGTGATGACGAGTTGCTTGCACTGCGCCTTCGCAAGGTTGGTCAGCGCGATATGCAGCAGATCGATCGGCACGACCGCATCGCGGTTGGAGCGGAAAAGCCGCAGGCGCGTTTCGCAGACGGCTTCGGCGAAATCGGTGCGCACATTTCCCTTTTCCAGCCCGAACCATTCGCCCTTGCCGCAGAACGAGAGGATGTATCGCTGTCCGTTGGAGGTCAGGCGATAGATCCTGACCGCGCCGGCTTCGACCTGGTAGATCGCGAAGGCATATTCACCTTCGCTGTAAACAGCCTCGTCGGCCTTCAGCCTGATCGTATCGTCTTTCGGAGCCACGGGGGTGGCGCCACAGCGCTGCCCCTGCGCTGCTGCATCCCTTGCGATCGCGTAGCTTTGAAACATGTGCATCGCCCTCGTCAGGACTACAGCATAGGAGATCACTTCCAAGGCCGATATTCGAAATACCCCTTACGTACTGCTACGGAAGCAGGCGGACGTCCGTCGGTGTATAAAGCTGTCGCCCTTGATGAGAGCGGTGCGACGGTATCGCGGGAGGTCTTGGTGGCATCGAAAGAGGATGGCTACGACCACGCAGATCCGGACCCCGCAAGGGTGCGCGAACAGTTGGCGATCATACTTTCCAGCCCGGAGTTTCTCGCCTCAGAGCGGGGGCGTCGCTTTCTGCGCTATATCGTCGAGGAAGCGCTGGAAGGGCGCCGGGAGCAGTTGAAGGCCTACACGATCGCGCAGGCGGTTTTCGGTCGCGACGCATCCTTCGATGCGCAGAACGATCCGGTTGTCCGCATCGACGCCGGGCGCATCCGGCGTGCGCTGGAGCGCTATTATCTGGTGTCCGGAAACAACGATCTCGTCAGGATCACCATCCCCAAGGGTGGCTATGCGCCACAGTTCGTGATCGGCGCCGACGCAGGTCCCGCAGTCGAACCGAAACGCGAGGAGAAGCCGTCTCCCGCCGTTCGCGGCGCGCCGACCGGCTATCGCGACTTGATCCTGCCGATCGGCGTTCCCGCGATATTCGGCGCGATCGCAATCCTGGCAATCATTAGGCCGCTCGAATCCTATCTATGGCCGCAGAGTTCGCCGGCGGCGGCGACATCGGCCCTGAACAGCAAGACCGTGATCGCTGTCGAGCCGTTTGCAGCACTTGGCGGCACGCGCGACAGCGCCGATTTTGCCAACGGCCTCGCCGACCAGATGATTGCCAAACTGATGAAGGTGGATGGGGTTGTCGTGCTTGCGCCGGGCCGTTCAGGTGGTGAGGCGGCTGGCGCAGTGCTGAACCTGCAGGGAAGCGTCCTCGTCGAAGGCGCCGTGTTGCATGTGCATGCCCGCCTGATCAATGGAACCGATGGCGCCGTCGCTTGGGCGACGCGATACGATCGCGACTTGAAGGGGCAAACCATCATCGATGTCGAAGACGAGATCGCCGCGCAGATCGCAAGGGAGGTCTCGAAGAGCCTCGAGATTGTTCGCCCGGCAGCAACTCCCTAGCGCCGGACGCGACAAACCGTCTCGACCCTATTGCTGCGTCGAAGCGACGTTAACGCCGGCCGCGCGCAGTCCATTGAAAAACCGTTCCTGATCCTGTTGTCGGGGCAGGCGCAGCGAAATCTCCTGGCGAATATTGGCCATCAGCACGGGCGCGTCGCGCTCGAGCCAGTCCTTCTCCAGCTTCGCATCGGCAGTCTTGCCCGCGGTTCCGAGCACGGCAAGCAGGACGAGGTGATGCATGGGATTGGAGCCGAGGTCGGACCTCCTGGCCCATTCCTCCGCCGTTGCCATATCGTTGCGCATCAGGCCGCAGAGCGCCATGCCGGCTTCGTAATAGCCGCGGGGGCGGCCGCTCTTGTTCAGGGCGACCGACAGCAGTTCGCAGCCAGACTGCCATTTGCCGGACAGCGCCAGCCGCATTCCGTATTCACCGGCAACGTCCACATCATCGGGATTGGCCGCATAGGCGGCCGTGCCGGCTTCGAGCGCCTTGTCGATATTGCCCCGGAAGAAGTTCACCAGCATCAGGGCCTGCAGCACGCGGGGATTTTCAGGCTCCAGCGATGCGGCACGGTTCACAGCGCCGATTGCGAGCTCAAGCGGTTGGGCCGAGAACGGCGACATGCCAAGCTTGTAACGAAACCGCATCTCGTCGAGATAGACCAGTGCCAGAAGCGCCCAGGAGGTAGCGTTGTCAGGAAAGCGCTGCGTCGCCTGCTGCAGGCAATCGCGGGCCGCCGCATGGCTTTGCGTGTTCATGGTCTGTCGATAGCTGTAGTAGGCCAGCGTGCAGGCGTAGGCGTCCTGGTCCCCGTTCTGGGGCTTTGCGATCGTGCTGGTTTCGGTCTGGAAGAGCGCGCCGTAGGGCTGGGCTATGGCGCTGGCCACCTGCCGGGCTATGTCGCTCTGGATGACGAGCTTGTTCTGCGCGTGAAGATCCGCATCGTAATTGTTGGCCCATATCACCGCGCCGTCGGATTGGCGCACCAGCCGGGCAACTGATCGCAATCTGCTGCCGTCGAGCTGCACATTGCCTTGCAGCGCATATTCGGCGCCACCACTGCGACGGTTCTTCAACGGGTCGGCGACCACTATGATGTCACGGAACTGAACGAGCTGGCCGATGATGTCGTCCCGAAGGCCGCGGGCGATATCGGAGCTTGCGTCATCAGGTCCGCTTTCCGCGAAGAATTCGACGATCACCCTTGGCTCAGCTGCATCGGGCGCAGGTGAGCGGGCAGGCGGTGCCCAAGTCGCCGGAAAGGCGGCCGCGAGGATAAAGAGAAGAGCAAGGGCGACCGCCAGTCCACCTGCCAGCCCGAGAGCGACCAGTGATCCGCCGCGCTGCCTTTCTGCCGATGGAGGAGCGCCCGGTGTCGGCTCGGCGACGGGAGGGTGCTGCGGCTCGTGCGCAAGCGCGAGCTCGACTGGTCCGCCGTGGGCGTATTGGAAATGCGGGACATATCCGCCCTTGGGCACGGTCAGGATGATCGCGTCGTCCTTCCCCGCGACCAGATAATATCTCTCGAGGGCTCTTCGAATACGGCCCGCCTCGATCCGCACGACCGGATCGTTCTGCGGGTCGAACGACGCCTCGCGGCCAAATACCACGTTCGCGATGGTGAATGCCTTGAGGAATTCGGATCGCCCGGCCAGCGTCTCGTTCACGACAAACGCCAGGAAATTCCGCCCGCGTTTCGGAGCTAGGAACTCCTCACTCGAGAGAATCCGTTGGAGTTGCCGGCCAATTTCCTCGGCTGTCGGGCCAAGGCCGTCTGAAACATTGACCGCGTTTCTCATGACCGCCCCTGACAGGATCACGCAATTATTTTAGCGCGCCCTAAATGAGGATAGACCATAAGCTTCTGGTTGCAAGCATATTTTTAGTTATCGAGCATAGGTTGGCCAGACCCTCCCAGACCTAGCATTTTCGTCGGAAACAGGCTGTGCGAGTGCCTCGATCGTGGCCGCCATGCGCATGAGCTCAGCCAGGTTGCGTGCTCCCATCTTGGCCATCACGTTGGCGCGGTGAACCTCGACCGTGCGTGAGCTGATGCCTAGGTGATAGGCGATCATCTTGTTCTGCAGGCCATCGAGCACGCCGGCAAGGACCTGCTGCTCGCGATCGGTAAGCTGGCGCAGCCGCGCGGCCACGGTTTCAGAGCCGGCCGCGGCCCGGCTTGACCGCTTTGGCGTCGTTACGCGGTTGATCGCCGAGATCAGCGTCTCCTCCCTCAGCGGCTTCTCGAGAAAATCCGAGGCTCCCGCCTTCATCGCCTGCACGGCGGCTGCAATGTCGCCATGGCCACTGATCACGATGGTTGGGATATCGACACCCACATGCCGGAGACGCTCCAGCAGCTCGATACCGTCGATGCCAGGCATGCGAAGGTCGGTGATCAGGCAGCTTTTCTCCGAAACGGGGAGAAGATCCAGAAATGCCTTCGCGGAACTGTGCGTGCGGACGGCAAAGCCTGCCGAGACGAGCAGGAACGTCAGGGATCGTCTGAACGACTCCTCATCGTCGACGAGATGAATCGTGAGGTCATTCGCCATGCGACATGGTCTCCATGAGGGGAAGCGAGAACGAGAAGATCGCGCCGCCTTCCGGTCTTCCGCGAGCGCTCATGCGGCCGCCATGCGCTTCGACGATACGCCGGGAGAGGGCCAATCCCAGGCCAAGACCATGCGGCTTGCTGGTCACGAAGGGGCGAAACAGCGTCTCCTCGATGTCGCCGGGAATGCCGCAGCCATTGTCGGAGACGTCGATCACGATGCGCCGCCCGCCCTCGGTTCTGGTCCGGATCGCGATATCAGGCTGTTCGGTCCGGTCCGTGGCATCAAGGGCATTGCGGATGAGGTTTGTCAGCACCTGCATGATCTGCACCCGATCGACGAGCGCGATATCCTGCTCCGCCGCGAGGTCGAGATCGGGTTGGATGCCACGGGTTCTGGTCCCGGCGAATGCGAACCGCGCCGCCTGGCGGATCAGGTCATGCAGCGCTGCCGACGCCCTGCTGCCGGCATTGGATCTCGAGAATTCCAGCATATGCTGGACGATGTTGCCGCCCCGCAGCGCATGCTCGGTGATCTCCGTCAGCACTTCGCGAACCGTCTCGCCCTCGGGGCCATGGTCGGCCGTCACGAGCTTGCTGCATCCTTGCGAATAGGCCGCGATCGATGACAGCGGCTGCGAGAGTTCATGCGCAAGGGTCGATGCCATTTCCCCCAGCGCGTTCATCCTGGCAATGCGCGCAAGCTCGTTCTGAAGCATCCGCACCTGCTGCAGGGTTTCGCGTTCTGCCCGCAGGTCCTCGAAAACCGCCGCGGTGAATACCTGCCTGCCGCGGCGCTGCCGGATGACGGTCAGCGTGGCCGGAAATCGATCTCCGCCCTTGGCCGTTATCTCACCGGCGCGAACCGCGCCGTGGTCGCTCCAGCGCCCCTTCAGCCGGATGCCGGATGTCGCGTGCCAGAGGAAATCGACCGTGCGGCCGATCAGTTCGTCTTCCTCGTAGCCGAACAAGCTGATCGCGGTCTTGTTGCAGGCGGAAATGCGATGGTTGTCGCTGAGGAGAAGAACCGCGTCCGGCATGCAGTCGTGGAGTTGCCGGATCCAGCCCGTGCGCTTTCTTGCAGCGCGGTTGGAGACATGGCCCGGCTCGGCCTGTGATAAAGCCCGCCCCGCCACGACAGCGGCATGCGGGCGCTCCGCGATATCGGGCGCTTCTATCTCGATGGGCATCATGCTCCTCCGCCCCATCAGAACTCTCTGACCTTCCGGATCGCCTTTCATTTTCAATGATGACTGGAGTTTATCACTTTTGGAGGGGGAAACGCCGTAGCATCGCGTAACCTCTATTGGCTTCATCTTATGAAGCTGAACGACGCGGGGCCGTCTCATCTCCCTGCGTGCGCCATTGATCCCGCTCAATGCCCTCGGGCAACTGTTTCGTTACTGTTACCGGCAGAACGCATGATCGTTTGAGGGAGCATGAGCGCCATGAAGCTTGCCCTTGCCATTGCCATGACGATAACGGCCGCCACCGTTTCGGCACTTCCTGCCGGGGCGCAGGAAAGCCGCAAGGAACACCGACGCATGAACTGGGCCGAAAACCTGCCCGAGGCCGTCAAGGCCTATCACGGCAAGCGGTTCTCGGTCGTCAGCTACCGCACGGCCCATGAGGTCGGCGCGGTGCCGACGCCTGGAAATGCCAAGGAGGTCGAAGCGATCCGCTCCGCCGCCCGGTCGAACAAATGGCTCGTGGGTCAGCTGAAGGCCAAGAAGTTGACACCCAATGATATCGAATGGGTCACGCGTGCCCGCAACGGCAATCTGACCTTCTACGTAGAATGAGCGACAACCGCGCCAGAAGGGATGTTGCCTGCCGGCATCGCAGACGGCTGCTTTTTCGCAGCAGCCGTTCGCCCACCGCCGTATTGCTGGAGTGGTGGAGAGATGCCGGGATGATGGCTCGTGTCCGACTGGCGCTCGTCTATCCTCGCCATGAGGGTTCGGTGATGTGGCAGTTGGTCGTCGAAGCTCCATTCGAGCAGGATATAGAACTCGCCGTCATCGATGACGAAGGGGTTCATGCCCTTGTTTTCCCGTGTCTTCGCACTGCCGGCGGATGGGCCAATGCGGTCACCGGCGAGATGCTCGACGTTCACCCGACCCACTGGCGCTATTGGCAGGCCGAGCGCCGTCAGGCTTCCGATCTTCACTGATCGGGTACTCAAGAGAACATGCTGCACTGCACATTGTTTGCGATCAATGACATGACCGCGCGGCGCAAAATAGTCTGGCGGGGTTCACGGGCGGTCGTCGCACCGCCATCCCGCAAGGCTGCTTTAAGGAGACCCGCATGCGTGGTTTCGGTGTTCATTCCGAGGTCGGCAAGCTCAGGACCGTAATGGTCTGCCGGCCATCCCTGGCGCATCAGCGCCTGACGCCCGCCAACTGCCATGACCTGCTTTTCGACGATGTCCTGTGGGTCCATGAAGCGCAGAAGGATCACTATGATTTCGTCCTGAAGATGCAGGAGAGGGGTGTCGAGGTTCTCGAACTCCACGATCTGCTCGGCCAGACGCTCGCCGGCAAGGAGGCGCGCGACTTCGTGCTCGACCGGCGCATCACCCCGAATGTGCTCGGCTCGCAGATCGCCGAGGCCATGCGTCCCTGGCTCGACGAGATGAACCCCACCCAACTCGCGGCCTTCATGATCGGCGGCATCGCCATCTCGGACCTGCCCGATGTCCGCGCGAAGACGCTGATGCTGAGTGCGCTGCCGGAAAGCGAATTCGTCATCCCGCCGATCCCGAACACCTTGTTCCAGCGGGATCCCTCCTGCTGGATCTATGGCGGCGTCACCGTCAACCCGATGTTCTGGCCGGCGCGGCGGGCCGAGACCCTGATCCAGCGCGCCATCTACAAGTTCCATCCGACCTTCCGCGACGGCGACTTCAAGATCTGGTGGGGCGACAGCGACCAGCAGTTCGCCAATGCCTCGATGGAAGGCGGCGACGTCATGCCGATCGGAAACGGCACCGTGCTGATCGGCATGGGCGAGCGCACGACCTACCAGGCCGTGGGGCAGGTGGCGCAGGCGCTGTTCCGCAACAAGGCGGTGAAGCGCGTGATCGGCTGCCTGATGCCGAAGAGCCGCGCGGCCATGCATCTCGACACCGTCTTCAGCTTCTGCGACCGCGACGTCGTGACCCTGTTTGCCGAAGTGGTGGACCAGATCCGCTGCTACAGCATGCACCCCAAGGATGACGACGGCACCTTCGAGATCCATCCGGAGAACAAGCCGATGCTCGAAGTGGTTGCCGAGGCGCTGGAGCTGCCCAGCTTGCGGGTCGTCGAGACCGGCGGCAATTCCTATCAGGCGGAGCGCGAGCAGTGGGACGACGGCAACAACGTCGTGGCGCTCGAGCCCGGCGTCGTCGTTGCCTACGACCGCAACACCTACACCAATACGCTGCTGCGCAAGGCGGGAATCGAGGTCATCACCATCCGCGGCTCGGAACTCGGCCGCGGCCGCGGCGGCGGACATTGCATGACGTGCCCGATCTGGCGCGACCCGGCGTACTGACGCCTTCACCCGAAACAGACCCGACGGAGCAAGACAATGAGCTTCAATCTGCGCAATCGTTCGCTTCTGACCGTACAGGATTATACGCCGCGCGAATTCCGCTACTTGCTTGATCTCGCCCGCGACCTGAAGCGGGCGAAATATGCCCGCACCGAGCAGCAGCACCTCAAGGGCAAGGAAATCTGCCTGATCTTCGAGAAGACCTCGACGCGCACGCGCTGCGCCTTCGAGGTCGCCTGCTCGGACCAGGGCGCCAACGTCACCTATCTCGATCCGTCAGGCTCGCAGATCGGCCACAAGGAATCCTTCAAGGACACGGCGCGGGTGCTGGGGCGCATGTATGATGCGATCGAATATCGCGGCTCGGCGCAGACGGGCGTGGAGACGCTTGCCCGCTATGCCGGCGTTCCCGTCTATAACGGCCTGACCGACGAATATCACCCGACGCAGATGCTGGCCGACGTGATGACCATGCGCGAGCACAGCGACAAGCCGGTCGCCGATATCAAGTATGCCTATGTCGGCGACACGCGCTCAAACATGGGCCACTCGCTGCTGATCGTCGGCTGCCTGATGGGCATGGACGTGCGCATCTGCGGCCCGAAATCGCTGTGGCCTTCGGAAGAATACATGAAGATCGCCAGGGATTTGCAGGAACGCTCCGGCGCGCGGCTGCTCGTCACCGACGATCCCAAGGAAGCCGTCAAGGATGTCGATTTCATCCATACCGACGTCTGGGTCTCGATGGGCGAGCCGAAGGATGTCTGGCGCGAGCGCATCAAGCTGCTGACGCCCTACCAGGTCAATACAGCCCTGATGAAGGCCTCCGGCAATTCGCAGACGAAGTTCATGCATTGCCTGCCGGCCTTCCATGACACCGAGACGGTGATGGGCAAGCAGATCGCCGAGGATTACGGCATGGACAACGGCCTCGAGGTCACCAACGACGTCTTCGAATCCGAGGCCAACGTCGCCTTCGAGCAGGCGGAAAACCGGCTGCACACGATCAAGGCACTGCTCGTCGCGACCCTGGGAGATTAAGCATGCGTGTCGTTATCGCGCTTGGCGGCAATGCGCTTCTCCGGCGTGGGGAAGCGATGACCGCCGATGTCCAGCGGCGCAACGCCCGCATCGCCGCCGAAGCGATCGCGCCGCTTGCTGGCGAACATCAACTGATCATCACTCACGGCAACGGTCCGCAGGTGGGCCTGCTGGCGCTTCAGGGTGCCGCCTACAAGCCCGATGAGGCCTACCCGCTCGACGTGCTCGGCGCCGAAACCGAGGGCATGATCGGCTATATGCTCGAACAGGAGCTCGGAAACATGCTGCCCTTCGAGCAGCCGCTGGCGACGCTGCTGACGATGGTCGAGGTCGACGCCGAGGATCCGGGTTTTAAGAACCCGACCAAGTTCGTCGGTCCCGTCTATGACAAGGCGGATGCCGACCGCATCAAGGCCGACAAGGGCTGGACGTTCAAGCAGGATGGCGACAAGTGGCGGCGTGTGGTCGCGTCTCCGTTGCCGAAGCGCATCTTCGAGGTGCGTCCTGTCCGGTGGCTGCTGGAGCAGCGCACGATCGTCATCTGTGCAGGCGGTGGCGGCATCCCGACCATGTACGAGAAGGGTGCGGACAGGAAGCTGATCGGCGTCGAGGCTGTCATCGACAAGGACCTCTGCTCCGAACTTCTCGCCCGCGAACTCGATGCCGATCTGCTGGTCATGGCGACGGATGCGCCTGCCGTCTGCACCGAGTGGGGCAAGCCGTCGCAGAAGTCGATCCACAAGGCGCGGCCCGAGGATATGAAACAATTCTCCTTCCCGGCGGGCTCCATGGGCCCGAAGGTCGATGCTGCCTGCCATTTCGCGGAAGGTCCGGGGCGTAGTGCCGCGATCGGATCGCTTGCCGATATCGCCGGCATGGTGCGCGGCGAGCGCGGGACGATCATCAGCAGCGGCTTCTCCGGCCTCAGCTGGCACGCCTGACGCACTGGCAGTTCAGAGACAGTATCATGAGGGGACGGCCGGGCGCGTGATGGCGCCCGGTGTCGTTTCCGGCAGTTCTGCTGAAGCCGCTGCGCCGTTTCTCCGCTGCCAGACATAGACGGGAATACCGAGCATCAAGAGCACGAGACCGTAGAGCACCGGTTCGGCGCCGGAGCCATAGAGCGTGAACATCGCGAAGATAAAGGCGATGAGTTCGATCGGGCTGACGCGCGGCATGCGCCCGCCTCTGACGCGGGCGGCGACGAGGCCGGAGGCCAGCGAGCAGAAGGCATAGGGCACGACAGCCGTCATCGTGCTCAGTCCGACCATCAGCCGGTAGACGGCGGCAAAGCCTTCTCCGCCCATCGCCTGGACGAGGACCAGCAGGGTTGCGAAGCATGCCGAGACGACCATGCCGATCGCCGGCACGCCGCGTGAGGAGAGGCGGGCAAAGAGCGGCGGAAACAGTCCGTCGCGGGCGGCTGCCATCGGCACCTGGCCCATCAGCAGCGTCCAGCCGTTCAGCGCGCCGATCGAGGAGACCACGACCGCGATCGAGATCGCCAGCGCGCCGCCGCGTCCCCACATCACGCCGGCGGCCTCCGAGAAGGGGGCGACGGAATGAACGAGCTGTTCGCGCGGCAGCACGCCCATCACGACGATCGTGCCGAGCACGTAGAGCGTCGCGGCGATCGATATGCCGAGCACCGTCGAGCGCGGAATGGTGCGTTCGGCGTTCTGGACGTCGCCGGCCGGAACAGTGGCCGATTCCAGCCCGAGATAGGCAAACATCGTCAGCGGCGCCAGGGCCGCGATCGACTGCAGGATCGGCTGGTCGCTCGGGTTGAACTCGGCGAAATGCGAGGTGTCGATATAGAGCAGGCCGATGATCGCGACCGCACCGAAGGGCAGCAGCTTGGCGTAGGTGGTGACCTGCGCGAAGAGGCCGGCGGCGTGGACGCCGCGAAGGTTGACGAGCACGATCGCCCAGATCACCCCGAGCGTCAGCACCGTCGCCGCCAGGCGATTGCCGAGCGCCGGAACGAGATCGATGAGTACGCCCGTAAAGGCGATGGCGATGACGGGCAGCGACGTCCAGATCGAGATCCAGTAGCCCCAGGCGATCAGGAAGCCGGCGAAATCGCCATAGGCGAGGCGGGTATAGGCATAGGGTCCGCCGACGGCGGGCACGAGGCTGGCGAGCCGCGCGAAGGTGAGGCCGAGGCAGATCGCGCCGGCGCCCATGATGATCCACACGAGGATGGCGAGGTTCCCGTAAGGTGCGACGGCGGCCGGAGAGAGATAGAAGCCGGAGCCTACCATGTTTCCGACAACGATGGCGGTGCAGGCTGCAAGTCCGAGGCTTTTGCCATCAGGCGATGTTGTCATGAGGTCCCTCCCAGGAGGCCGCCTCGCCGGAATTGGGCTCCGTCGGGCCGCATTGCCGCATCGATTTTCCCTTCAAAACCGAAAGGCCGCAATTCGTGGCAATGCGTAGTTGCCGAGTGTTTTCCCTGCGTTCACATTCCCGTAGCGACGCGTGTATTACTGCGAACGATTATGCATGGGAGGTTGCGATGTCGAATGAGCAAGGATTTCTACGAATCTCGATTGCAGCCACCGTCGTGGTCGCGGCGCTCGGTATCTTCTTCGGCATTCTCTCCGGCTCGTTTTCGATCGCCTTCGACGGCGTCTATTCGCTCGCCGACGCCGCCATGACCGGGCTTGCGCTCTGGGTGTCGAGCCTGATCGTCCAATCGGCGCGCAACGACGCCAAGTCGGGCCGTATCCGCAACCGCTTCACCATGGGTTTCTGGCACCTCGAGCCGATCGTGCTTCTCCTCAATGGTTGCCTGCTGGTGACTGTCGCCGTCTACGCACTCATCAACGCGATCATCAGCATCATCAATGGCGGGCATGAACTGCACTTCGGGGCGGCGATCGTCTATTCCGGCGCGACGCTCGTCGTCTGCGCCATCATGGCCGGGATCGGGGCGGCAGTGAACCGACGGCTGAAGTCGGATTTTATCGCGCTCGACATCAAGGCGTGGATCATGTCCGGCGGTATCGCCTTCGCGCTGCTCGTCGCCTTCATCATCGGCCTTGCCGTGCAGCCGACGTCCCTTGTCTGGATCGCCCGATATGTCGACCCCGTGGTGCTCGGCCTCGTCTGCCTGGTGATGATCCCGATACCGATCACCACGATCTGGAAGGCGCTGAGCGAGATCCTGCTGATCGCTCCCGTCGATCTGCAGGAGCATGTCGATCGCGTCGCGTCCGACACCGTTCGCCGCCTGGGCTTCCTGTCCTATCGCGCCTATGTCGCCCGGGTAGGACGTGCGACCGAGATCGAGCTCTACTTCATCGTCCCCGAAGGATTGCCGCCGAAGCGGCTTGAGGAATGGGACGCGCTGCGCGATGAAATCGGCGCGGCAATCGGCGACGAGAGCGTCAATCGCTGGCTCACCATCGCCTTTACCGCCGATGTGGAATGGGCGGAATAGACGCGCTCCGGCACCGCCTTCTTCGATCCTGAGCCTTTTGCCCGAACGTTGATTGCAATCAACGACGCCTGTAAGCCCGGCGTGTACGATCCCCCAAGCTGAGACGAAAGCGCCGCTGAGCACCCGCTTCTGCGGCCATCGGATCCGGGAGGGATGCATGGAATTCCAGAAGGCATTTCCGGTCGCCGTCATCGATGAGGATTTCGAGGGCAAGAGCGCCGCCGGGCGCGGCATGCGCGATCTGGCCGCCGCGATAGAGGCCGATGGCTTCCGCATTGTCTCAGGCGTCACCTACGAGGACGCGCGCCGGCTGGTGCATATCTTCAACACGGAATCCTGCTGGCTGGTTTCCGTCGACGGCAGCGAGGACAGGGCCTCGCGCTGGCAGGTGCTGGAAGAGATTCTGAGCGCCAAGCGCAAGAAGAACGACCGCATTCCGATCTTCCTGTTCGGCGACGACACGACCGCCGAGGACGTGCCGGCCAGCGTGCTGCGCCACGCCAATGCCTTCCTGCGGCTGTTCGAGGACACTGCCGAGTTCATGGCGCGCGCTATCGTCCAGGCCGCGCGCAACTATCTCGACCGTCTTCCGCCGCCGATGTTCAAGGCGCTGATGGATTATACGCTCGAGGGTGCCTATTCCTGGCATACGCCGGGCCACGGCGGGGGCGTTGCCTTCCGCAAGAGCCCTGTGGGACAGATGTTCTACAGCTTCTTCGGCGAAAACACGCTGCGCTCGGACATCTCGGTGTCTGTCGGCAGCGTCGGCTCGCTGCTCGACCACGTCGGCCCGATCGCCGAGGGCGAGCGCAATGCGTCCCGCATCTTCGGGACCGACGAGACGCTGTTCGTCGTCGGCGGCACATCGACCGCCAACAAGATCGTCTGGCACGGCATGGTCGGGCGCGGCGATCTCGTGCTCTGCGACCGCAATTGCCACAAGTCGATCCTGCACTCGCTGATCATGACGGGGGCGACACCGATCTATCTCATCCCGTCGCGCAACGGGCTCGGCATCATCGGCCCGATCTCCAAGGATCAGTTCACGCCGGAGGCGATCGCCCAGAAGATCGCCGCGAGCCCGTTCGCCGGGCAGACGAGCGGCAAGGTGCGGCTCATGGTCATCACCAATTCGACCTATGACGGGCTCTGCTACAACGTCGATGCGATCAAGGAATCGCTCGGCGATGCCGTCGAGGTACTGCACTTCGACGAGGCCTGGTACGCCTATGCGAATTTCCACGAGTTCTACGACGGCTTCCACGGCATCTCGTCGACGCAGCCAGCCCGCTCGAAGAGCGCGATCACCTTCGCGACGCACTCGACGCACAAGCTTCTGGCGGCGCTGTCGCAGGCATCGATGATCCATATCCAGCACGCCGAGAACAAGCGGCTGGACGTGACCCGCTTCAACGAAGCCTTCATGATGCACACCTCGACCTCGCCGCAATACGGCATCATCGCCTCCTGCGACGTCGCCGCCGCGATGATGGAGCAGCCGGCCGGGCGCTCGTTGGTGCAGGAGACGATCGACGAGGCGATCAGCTTCCGCCGCGCGATGAACGGCGTGCGCAGCCAGACCGCGGGCGGCTGGTGGTTCGACGTCTGGGAACCGACGGTCGCCGAGCAGACGCCGAGCGACCGGCACGAGGACTGGGTGCTGAAACCCGGCGACGGCTGGCATGGCTTTACCGGACTGGCCGAAAACCACGTGATGGTTGACCCGATCAAGGTCACGATCCTGTCGCCTGGCCTGTCCGCCAGCGGCTTCATGCAGGAGCACGGCATCCCGGCCGCCGTCGTGACAAAGTTCCTGTCGTCGCGCCGCATCGAGATCGAGAAGACCGGCCTCTATTCCTTCCTCGTGCTGTTCTCGATGGGTATCACGCGCGGCAAGTGGAGCACGCTGGTCACCGAACTCCTCAATTTCAAGGATCTCTACGACAGCAACGCGCCGCTGACGCGGGCACTGCCGGCATTGGCGGCCGCCCATCCGGAGGCCTATGGCAACATGGGGCTGAAGGATCTCTGCGAGCAGATCCACGCAGTCTATCGCAAGGATGACGTGCCGAAGGCGCAGCGCGAAATGTATACCGTGCTGCCGGACATGGCTCTGCGGCCGGCCGATGCTTATGACCTCCTGGTCAAGGGCAAGATCGAGAGCGTCGAGATCGACAATCTCATGGATCGCGTGCTCGCCGTCATGATCGTTCCCTATCCGCCGGGCATTCCGCTGATCATGCCGGGGGAGCGGATCACGCAGTCGACCAAATCGATCCAGGATTACCTGCTCTACGCCCGCGAATTCGACAGCAAGTTCCCCGGCTTCGAGACCGACATCCACGGCCTTCGCTTCACGCCCGGTCCGAATGGCCGCCGCTATCTCGTCGATTGCATTGCAGAGGGAGCGTAACGATGATCCCGCGCGACGTGAAATCTCCGACCGTTGCCATTCCTTTCCACAAGATGCTGAAGGTCGTCGCCATCGTCGATCGCGGCAACAGCCAGGTGCAGGAGCTGCTGGCGCAGATTGCGGCCGACGGCTTCGAGGTGGAGATCCGTGACGACTATTCGGCCGACGTGTCCGAGGACGCCTCGGTCGGGGCCTATATCGGATCGGTCGAGGGCGGCTGGTTGCCGGATGCGCGCACGTTCCTCCGCTCCGTCAGGGGTATCGGTTTCCGTACGCCGATCTGGGCTCTGGCGGATGCGCTCGGGGTTGCTGATATCGATGTCGTCGAAGGCGTGGGGGAGGTGGACGGCTTCGTCTATCTCGGCCAGCAGACGCCTGTCTTTTACGCCAAGCAGATCGTCTCCAGCCTGATCAACTACGGCAAGTCGCTGCTGCCGCCGTTCTTCGGCGGCATGATGGCCTATGACGGCGAGGCGAACATCGCCTTCGATTGCCCCGGCCACCAGGGCGGGCAGTTCTATCGCAAGTCGCCGGCCGGCCAGCTGTTCTTCAAGTATTTCGGCGAGAGCATCTTCCGCAACGACCTCTGCAACGCAGATGTCGATCTCGGCGATCTCCTGATCCACGAGGGGCCGGCCGCCGAGGCGCAGAAGCAGGCGGCCCGGATCTTCGGCGCCGACCGGACCTATTTCATCCTGAACGGCACAAGCACCTCCAACAAGGTGGTCACCAATGCGGTGCTGCGGGCCGGCGACCTGGTGCTCTTCGACCGCAACAACCACAAGTCCCTGCATCAGGGCGCGTTGGTGCAGGCCGGCGCCATTCCGATCTTCCTGCCGACGGCGCGCAACGCCTTCGGGATGATCGGCGCCGTCGATTGGGCGGCCTGGGACGAGACCTGGCTGCGCAAGCAGATCGAGGCGCACCCGCTGGTAACAGACAAGAGCCGCGCCAAGGCCGAACGCCCGTTCCGGCTCGCCTGCATCCAGCTCGCCACCTATGACGGCACCATCTACAACGTTCGCCAGGTCATGGAGAAGATCGGCCATCTCTGCGACTACGTCCTCTGGGACGAGGCCTGGATCGGCTACAATGCCTTCCATCCGCTGTTCGAGGGCCACAGCCCGATGCGGCTGAAGGACCTGCCTCCGGATATGCCCGGCCTGTTTTCCACGCAATCGGTGCACAAGCAGGGTGCGGGATTTTCGCAGGCCTCGCAGATCCACAAGCGCGACGAACATATCAATGGCCAGCGGCGCTTCATCGAGCACAAGCGGTTCAACGAATCCCTTTTGATGCACGTCTCGACATCGCCCTTCTATCCGCTCTTCGCCTCGCTCGACGTGAATGCCAAGGTGCATGAGGGCAAGGCAGGCGAGATGCTGTGGGATCGCTGCATCGAGCTCGGGATCGAGGTGCGCAAGAAGCTGCGCGGCTTCGTCGCGCACTACGAGACGAAGGCGGCAGCGCCCGAGGAGCAATGGTTCTTCGATCCCTTCGTGCCGGACAAGGTTTCGGTCACGGGATCAAAGCATACGAGCGACATTACCGACGCCAGGTGGGAAGATATCCCGACCGAGGTGCTTAAACGCGAGCAGCAATGCTGGCGCTTCGACCCGCAAGCGAAATGGCACGGTTATTCCGGCTATGCGTCCGGCTATACGATGGTTGATCCGAACAAGCTGGCACTGCTGACCCCCGGCATCGACCGCAAGACCGGCGAGTATCGCGATTTCGGCATTCCCGCGACCGTCGTCGCCAACTATCTGCGCGAGCAGCGCGTGGTGCCGGAAAAGTGCGACCTGAACAGCCTGCTCTTCCTGCTGACACCGGCCGAAGACGAGAGCAAGCTCAACACGCTGGTTGCCAAGCTGGTGAAGTTCAAGAACCTGTGGGACCGCGACGCGCCGCTTCAGGAAGTGCTGCCGACGGTGTTTGCCGCCAATCGCGAGCGCTACCAGGGCTACACGCTCCGGCAGGTCTGCCAGGAGATGCATTCCTTCTACCGCGAGGCGGGCGTGAAGGAACTGCAGCGCCTCTGCTTCCGTTCCGAGAGTTTCCCGGAGCCGGCTATTCCCTCCAAGCAAGCCTATGAGGCGCTGGTGGCCAACAATGTCGATTACCTGCCTCTGACGGAAGCGGCCGGCCGCATTTCCGCGACGCTGGCGCTGATCTATCCGCCCGGTATCGGCGTCATCGTGCCGGGCGAGCGCTGGGACGATCGCGCGCGGCCGATGCGGGACTATTTCCTGGCCTTCGAAGAATCCTTCAACCGCTTCCCGGGCTTTAACTACGAGGTCCAGGGCGTGTTCCAGGAGCGGATAGAAGGGCGGATCAAGTTCCATACCTATGTCGTGCGCGAGTAGGGGGCGGGAGGAACCATCATGACAGACAACACAATGCATCTCGCGGCCGAGACAACGGCCAAGAAGAAGATGAACCTGGTGCAGCTTACCTTCATCGTCGCCGTCAACATGATGGGATCGGGCATCATCATGCTGCCCGCCAACATGGCGCAGGTCGGCGCGATCTCGCTGCTGTCCTGGCTCGTGACCGCCGTGGGGTCGATGGCGATCGCCTACGGCTTCGCGCAAGCCGGCCTCTTCAACCAGCGGCCCGGCGGCATGTCCGCCTATGCCGAGGATGCCTATGGCAAGGACGGCTACTTCCTGGTCTTCTTCCTGTACTTCCTGTCGCTTGCCGTCGGCAATGTCGCCATCGGCATCTCGGCGGTCGGCTATCTCGCCGGCTTCTTCCCGATCCTCACTTCGACGCCCGTCATGACCTGCCTGGCGCTGATCGTTCTTCTGTGGCTGACGACGGCCGCGAATTTCGGCGGCCCGCGTATCACCGGGCGTATCGGCTCGATCACGGTGTGGGGCGTCATCATCCCCGTCGGGCTGCTGTCGATCATCGGCTGGTTCTGGTTCAGCTCCACCACGTTCGCCGCCGCCTGGAATCCGAAGGGGCTGTCGCTCGTGCAGGGCATGGGATCCAGCATCTCCCTGACGCTCTGGGCATTCCTCGGCATGGAGTCGGCGGCGCAGAATTCCGACGCCGTCGAAAATCCGAAGCGCGACGTGCCGCTCGCCTGCATGTTCGGTACGCTCGGCGCCGCCGTTATCTACATCCTGTCGACGACGGTGATCCAGGGTATCGTGCCGAATGCCGATCTGGCGGCATCCACCGGACCGTTCGCGCTCGCCTATGCCACCATGTTCAATCCGACGATCGGCTCGATCATCATGGCGCTTGCCGTGCTTGCCTGCCTCGGCTCGTTGCTTGGCTGGCAGTTCACCATCGCGCAGACGGCACGATCGGCCGCGCAGGAGAGAATGTTTCCCGCGATCTTCTCGCGCGTGAACGAACTGGGTGCGCCGGTGCCCGGCATGATCATCCTCGGCATCGTGCAGACGGGCCTTGCGCTCATGACCATCTCGCCCACACTCAGCGAGCAGTTCTCGGCACTCGTCAATCTCGCGGTTGTCACGAACGTGCTGCCTTACATCATTGCTCTCTCGGCGCTCTTCGTGATGATGAAGAACGCCGGCGTGCCGCAGGCGAAATACAGGCTCAACGCCTTCGTCGCCATCGTCGGCATGCTCTACAGCGTCTTCGCAATCTACGCGTCGGGCAAGGACGCCGTGCTTGGCGGCATGCTGGTCACGGGCATCGGTTTCATCATCTACGGCCTGATCGCCCCGCGCTTCAGCGGTGGCGCCAATCGCGTGCCGGCGGAATAGGGGAGGACTCACCATGTCAAGGAGCAAAGGTCGCTTCGCCGCCATGGCGGCCACCGTCTTCGTCGGGGCAATCGCAGCTGTCGCCTGGATGTCACCGGCGCAAGCACAGACCCTGGACCGTATCCGCTCCAGCAGCGCGCTGAAGCTCGGCTACGATCCGGATGCGAAGCCATTCTCGTTCGGTGCGGATCAGAGCAAGCCGGAGGGCTATGCCGTCGCGCTCTGCAACGTGATCGCGGAGAGCGTCAAGAAGCAGCTCAACCTGCCGCAATTGAACGTCGAGTGGGTTTCCCTCGCTGGCGATGCCAGAACACATGCCGTCAAGGACGGCACGGTCGATCTCCTCTGCGGGGCCGAGCCGGTCACCCTCAGCCGCCGGCAGGAGGTCTCGTTCTCGATCCCGATCTTCCCGAGCGGCACGGGCGCGCTGCTCAGCTCCAGTTCGCCCCTGGCGCTGCGCGAGGTCCTGCAATACGGCCAGCCATCGAGCCGGCCAGTCTGGCGCGGTTCGCCGGCCCGCACGATCCTCGAGCACAAGACGTTCTCGTCGATCGCCGGATCCACGAGCGAACGTTGGCTTTCCGACAGGATCAAGACCTTCCAGCTAGCCGCCACCGCAACGCCAGTCAGCAACGTCCAGCAGGGGATCGAGCGCGTGCTCGACGGCAGCTCCGCCGTGCTTTTCGGCGATATGCCGCTGCTGATGGACGCAGCCGCCCGCAGCAGCGACTCCGGCAACCTCATCGTCCTGCAGCGTCATTTTACCTACGAGCCGCTCGGGCTCGAACTGGCGCGTGGCGACGAGGATTTCCGGCTCGCGGTGGATCGCGCCCTCAGCCAGATCTACGCCTCGCAGGATTTCCGGGCCTTCTTCACCACTTGGTTCGGCCCGCCTGACGACGCGACGGTGACGTTCTTCCGGCAGACGGCTTTGCCGGAATAGCCTGCGGCTGAGATGCCTTCGGGAGCGCGGCACTCTGCCGCGTTCTTTTTGCGTCGGGTATCCGTGCAAATGCCGATCTCGGCCGACGCTGAAGGTCCGAAAGCCCAATTCCTGGGATGATGACTATTTTTACTCGGCCGGGAACGATCCGGTTCCTTAGCGATTTCGTATAACTCGGAGGGTTGAGTTTAATGCGGAGCTGATCAATGAGCCGAGAGCGCGGCCGCAGAAAACTGATGCTGAGACTTCCCGACATCAGGCATATTCTGGGAAACATCGCCAGTGAACCGCTGGGTGAGATGTTTGAAGCCTATGATCTGGCTGTCGATGCGCTCGATCGTTTCCGGGTCCAGACTCCCCAGGAACTGCGGCTGATAACGGAATACGAGCAGCTCTGCGAGGAGATAGAGCAGGAAGTGGTCGTCTATTGCACGGGCCGCTGAAACCGCGGTTCTGAACCGCTCAGAGCGGTTGCACGCTTCCCGGTTCGGCGCCAGCCGACGGAGTGGTTTCAAGCGCGGCCGGCGACGGCCAGGCCCAGGCCTTCAACAGTTCGTAGAAGACGCTGAGGACAACAGGACCCAGGAACAGGCCGAGAAGGCCGTTTGAAAGCGTCCCCCCGATCACCCCGATGAGGATCACCGGCATCGGCGTCGACAGGCCCCTCGACATCAGGATCGGCTTCAATATGTTGTCGACGACTGTGATCGGCACGGCGACGATGGTGAAGGCAAGCGCAATGCCTGGTGGCCACGAGAACCAGACCCAGATCACGATCGGCAGCAGCAGAAGGCCGGGGCCGAGTTGCATGACGCAAAGGATGAATATCACGAAGGTCAGGACCCCGCGCGCCGGAATGTCGAAGAAGGCGAAGCACAATCCGCAGAGCAGCGTCTGAAGGAAGGCGACGCCGATAACGCCGCGCGACACGTTGCGCACCGTCGCTCCGGCGAGCTTCGCAAATCCAACGCCCTTGTCGCCGCCGATCCGGCTCGCCAGATGCTCGACGGCGTTTGCAAGCCGTGCTGATCGCGTCAGAAAGATGCCCGAGAGGATGATCGAGGCAACGAAGCTCAGCACGCCACCGCCGATCGAGGCAAGCTTTGCAACGATGACGCCGGTGACTTCACGAATGGGCCCCTGGAACTTGACCAGGGTGGAAGCCAGATCGCCGGCGATCTGGTTCCAGGTATCGTAGATCTTTTGCCCGACGACAGGCCAGTCGCAAACGGACTCCGGCGCCGAGGGGAGCGTGAAATGCTCGGTCCAAAGCTTGCCCACCAGCCCCTGCAGCCCATCGGCGAAGTTGACGGCAACCAGCGCAAGCGGCGCGATGATCAGAACAAGGCAGCCGACGACGATGACGATCGCGGCGATGACAGGTCGGTTTCCGATCAGCCTCGAGATCCCCGCGAACAAGGGAAACAGCGCCACCGCAAGAATGGCGGACCAGATGACGATCAGCGCAAACGGAGCGATGAGGACGAAAGTCCAATAGGCGAACAGGCCGATGATGCCCAACCGGACGAGATCGCTTACTCTCGCCTCGATCGAGATCTGTCCGCTTCCGCCTGCCGGCATCGCCTTGTGGCTCGTCTGCTCCACCGTCGTCATGCTTCTCCCCGGTCGGTCCTATGACGTCGTATCGGGAACGACGTGACGGACGCTGCTGTCTTCGATGTAGTTCGACGGTCGCTTCTGGCGTTTCCCGAGATCGGGCGCGTCAAACTTCACGCGCTCGTAGGGGATGGATTGCAGGATGTGCGAGATGCAGTTGACGCGCGCGCGCTTCTTGTCGTCCGACGGCACGATCCACCACGGGGCATGGTTGCTATCCGTCATCCGCAGCATCTCGTCGTAGACCCGGGTATAGTCCCACCAGCGCTGGTAGGATTCGACATCCATCGGGCTCAGCTTCCACTGCCGCACTGGATCATCGATCCTGCGTCGGAAGCGCCGCTCCTGTTCTTCCTCGCTGACCGTCAGGAAGTATTTGAGCAGGATCACGCCGCTTTCCACGATCGCCGCTTCAAACCGTGGTGCCAGTTCCAGAAAGCGCTGGGCCTTCTTGTCGCTGCAGAAGCCCATGACGCGATCGACGCCGGCGCGGTTGTACCAGCTGCGATCGAATATCACCACTTCGCCGGCGGCGGGCAGATGGGCGATGTAGCGCTGCATGTAGATCTGCGATTTTTCGCGGTCCGTCGGTGCCGGTAAGGCCACGACGCGAAAAACGCGCGGACTAACCTTTTCGGTTATCCGCTTGATCATGCCACCCTTGCCGGCGGCGTCGCGTCCCTCGAAAATGATCACGACCCTTGCGCCGGATTTCTTCATCCATGCCTGCAGATGCGCTAGTTCCACCTGCAATCGAGCGATCTCCTTGTCGTAATCCCACGACTTCTTCTTCTTTTTGTCCTTGCCGCTGCGGCCTGCCTCGCCATTGATTTGCCTGGGCTCGTAATTCTCGTCCATGGTTCTCCCTCCGTGCTGCTAAACTGCGCTGCCTGCCGATGCATTGCCGGGCTGGTCGAAGTCTCCGATCAGTGCCCGCAGCGCCTCTTCTCTGCCGTTGAACAGGTTTTGAGCGCCGATTGCCTTGATGACTCCGGCGCGGGTGAGAAGGCCGCGGCTCTCTTCGCTGAGGTCCGTGATCGCGAATGTGATGCTGCGTTTGCCAAGAAGCTCAGCCACGGCATCGAGCGCGGCCGCACCCGTGCTGTCGATCTGCGTGATCGCGCTGGCATCGAGCACAAAGCACCGGGTGTCCGCGGGAAGGTCTTTTATGACCGAGCTCAGCCGCATGCGAACGTAGTCGGCATTGTAGAACAGGATGTTTCCCTGAATGGCGAAGACGGCGGCGCGATCGACGGGGCGCGCTTCCGGATGGCGGCCAAGGTCGAAGAAGCCGTGCCGGCCTTCGATCCTGCCAAGCAGTCCGTCGCGCGGGAACATCGTCTGGCGAAGCAGGTAGACGAGCGTCGCGGCGACCGCGACAATGACGCCGTTGAGCACGCCGAAGCTGATGGCACCCCACATGGCGATCAGCGCGAAGATGAACTCCATGCGGCTGATGCGCCAGATCTTCCGGAGCTCGTGGACGTCGATGAGGCTGATCGCCGCCATCGCGAGGATTGCGGCAAGGGCCGGAATGGGAAGTATCCGCAGCGCGCTGTGCAGGAAGACGAGCGCCGCGATCAGCGTCGCCGCGGAGACGAGGCCGGCTGCCTGGGAGACGCCTCCCGTTGAAAGGTTGATCGCCGTGCGCGAGTCCGAAACGCTGATCGGGAACGAGCCGAAGAGCCCTGGCGCGATGTTTGCGGCGCCGAGCCCGATCAGCTCCTGATTGGCGTCGACCTCTTCGCCGGTTCGCGAACCGAAGCTGCGCGCCGCGACGATGCCCGCGCCGAAGCTGACGAGAAAGATCGCGGCAGAGCCGAGTATGATCTTGTCGAGCGGCATCTGATGCAGGGCCGGCAGGGAGAAGCTCGGCAGCCCGCTCGGGATGTCGCCGACGACGGCGATGCCGCGTCCTTGGAAGTCGAAAAGGGCCGAGAGCATGACCGAGAGGACGACGACGACGACCGGTCCTGGAATCTTGGGGCGGAAGGTCCGGATGATCCAAAGCAATGCAAACATCGCAAGGCCGAGAACGAGCGAGGGCCAGTGGATCAGGCCGCTCTTGCCGGCGATCTCGACGAGCGGTGGCACCAAGCCGTCGGATTCGATCTTCACCCCGGTAAAGCGGCTGATCTGGCCGACGAGGATCGACAGCGACACGCCGGCGAAAAAGCCGACGAGGATGGGTCGCGACAGGAAGCTTGCGAGAACGCCGAGCCGCAGCAGCTTGGCGGCGATGCAGCAGATGCCGACGCCGAGCGCGAGCGCCGCTGCGATGGCAACGCGGTCAACCGGCGTGCCGGCAGGATAGGCCGCAACGATGGTTCCCATCGCCGCCGCAAGCACGGTCATCGTGGCCGCATCCGGGCCGACGACGAGGAGCCGTGAGGGGCCGAAGATCGCGTAGGCGATCGGCGCGACGATGCTGGCGTAAATGCCGGTTTCCGGCGGCAGGCCGGCGATGGCGGGATAGGCGATGGCGCTCGGCAGGCCCACGGCTGCAATCGACAGGCCGGCCGGAATATCGCTCTTCAGCCAATCCCTGCTGAAACCGCTCAGGCCTCGCAACATCGGAAGACTGCCTATCACCGTGGGCTCCTTATCAACCTGCCATCGATATCCTCGTAATTATCCTGATCCCGCCCGGATGAGCGGGACCAGTCACCCGTGTCAGTGTTCAAGGAACACATAGTTCATCCAGCTGCTCATCCGCAAAAGGACCTTGCGGAGAACGGCGACGTGGTGCCAGTGGTGGGTGTAGACGGCGACCTCGGCGACGACACCGCCTGGCAGCTGGTAGCCCTCGGTACTCTCGAGGAGCTCGATGCTGGCGATTGTCTGGCCGGGTGCCGCGCGCTCGGGCGATTGCGGGTCGATTAGCGCGCCCGATGGTTGCAACTGGCCCTGTGCCATCACGTCGATGATCCCTTGCACGCGGGCCTTGAAGATCTTGCCGGGAACCGCCTTGAAAGCCACTTCGGCATCGTCGCCAACATTCACGCGTTGCAGCGAGTTCTGGATGAAGGCTGCGCCGAGCATCTGATCCTGGCTGTCGATGAAGACCATGACCGGGCGCAGCGGCAGTGGGTTCGCCATCATCCCGGGACGCAGGAAGACCTGGGTGACGTAGCCGGCGCTGGGGGCGCGGACCGTCGTTTGATCGAGCTCGTATTGCGCGTTGGCGAGTTCGGCCTGGAGGCGGGCGACGGTGGGGTTGGTGCCGTTGATTTCCGATTCATAGGCCAGTTTTGCCTGCGTTGCCTGGGCGCGGGCGGTATCGACCGCGGCCTCCGCCGTCAGGTAGATGCCCCTGCGGTTTTCGACTTCGAGTTCTGAGTAGACGGCGCCCCTGCCGCTCGACTTCGCATTCTCGTTCGATGCCTGGAATTTCTCGAAAGCCTGCTGCGAACGGTCGCGCGATGCTTCCGCACCAACGACGGCAGCGTTGGCGGCGTCGAGCGCCGCTTTCAACTGCAGCACCGTCTGCTTGGCCTCGGCGAGCGCCGCCGTTTTCTGGTCGACCGTGAACTGGTAGGGGCGCGGATCGATGCGGAAGAGAACGTCGCCCTTCTTCAGCGGCGCATTGGGCGTCACTGGCACCTCGATTACCTGGCCACCGACCGTCGGAATGACGGGCGCGGAGGTGAAGTAGATGCGCGCGTCGCTGGTGTAGGGATGATTGTAGCTCATCAGCAGCAGCAGCGTCCCGATCAGGAAGATGCCGCCGAGAACCGATGTGGCCAGCGTCCACTGGTTCACCGGAATGCGGAAGATCTTGAAGATCGCGTAGCAGAGCGCGGCATAGGTGAGGATGAGAAGCAGATCCATCAGGCGGTTTCCTTCTCCGAGGCCTGTGCCTCAAGCTCGGCGATGCGGCCATGCAGGCGGGCGATTTCAGCGTTGGCTTCCGCAGCCGGCGACAGCTTCCCATCGGTGCGCATGCCCCAGCCGCGATCCTCGCGGTAGATCGTCGCCCAGATGAAGAGGAACGGCCAAATGGCATGCAGCGTGAAGAGACTGACCCAACCGGCGACATGAATGGCATCCTGGTGCGGATGGTTTCTGGCCTTCGCCATCAGGTGGGGAATGTCGTGGATGGCGATCACCGCGTAGAACAGCGTGATCACGACGAAGAACAGCACGCCCAGTGCAAAATAGTCGAGAAACACGACTCCTCCCTTCCGGCTTGCTCCAGCCGAGCCATTTTGATCGCGATCGATGCCCCGGATAGTAGCCCCGCTTCCGCGCAAACGCCCGTAGCATCGCGTAACATCTATCGAGATGCAGACCGGCGGCGGCGCTCCGGCGGCCGTGCCGCGGAGGTGGTGAAGAGGAGGGCAAATGATTGCCCGAATGGCGTCGCATGCCCTGCGCGGCAGGCGGATCCGGGGCTTCGAAAGCCGGCTACAGTAGGTTCGTGTATTATACGTCTGCAGCCCAGTTCGCCTGTTATATAGTTTTCACGTCTGCTGGCGCAGTTTGGCGGGGGCGGAAATGGCGTCGGGAGAACGTGGTTCGAGATACATGTCCGCCCTCGGGACGGCAGAGAAATACTTCCCTGACCAGACAGCGCTGGTGCAGCGGCTATTCTACACAAATGAAGCCTTTCGCAGCATGTGTGAGGATCTCAAGGACGCCGCACAGACGCTGGCACACATCGAGCATTTGCCTGAGGCGGTGCGGGAAGAGCGGCGGCAGGAGTATGCGGGCCTGGTCGATGCCTTGTTGACGGAGATGGGCGAGGCGATCGCCCAGTCCAAGATCGTGACGCTGAGGCGCTCGCCCGGCGCCACGCCGAAACTGCCGTGAGGGTACGCATCATTCGACTGATTTGATCCAACGGAGGTCCATGCGCGATGAAAGCAATTTCCCGCAAACTGCTTGCCGGATTGTCAGCCTTGGCGATTATTGCGCTCCAGCCGACGCTTCCCCTGCATGCCCAGGCCCCGGCGCCGGCCGCGCCGCCTATCCAGACGGGCAACGACCAGCCAGCCGCGACGCTCCTTTCTGACGACCAGCTGGAAGTGCTGGTGGCGCGCATCGCGCTCTATCCCGACGAACTGGTGGCCGCGATCTCGGCCGCCTCGCTCTTTCCGGTGCAGATCATAGAGGCGTCCCGTTTCCTTGAGGCGAAGAAGAAGAACGCCGACCTCAAGCCAAAAGCCGATTGGGACGGCAGCGTCATCTCGCTGCTGAACTACCCCGACATCGTCAAGATGATGAGCGAAGATCTCGATTGGACCCAGCAGCTTGCCGATGCGCTGACCAATCAGCAGAAGGATGTGCTGATCGCCATCCAGCAGCTTCGCGATGAGGCGGTTGCGAAGAACATCATCAAGACCGACGACAAGGTGACGATCGTCAACGAAAACGACAACATCATCATCAAACCGACCAATCCGGAAAAGATCTACATCCCGCAATATCCGCCGGAGATGCTTTATGAACCGACCTATGCGGCGGCTCCGATTTCTTATTATCCCGAGTCCTACGACAATTATTACTATCCGGGCGCAGCCTTCTTTGCCGGCGCGGTAACGGGGCTTGCCTGGGCCGCGATCGTCAACTGGGACGACTGGGGCGTATGGGGCGGCGGCTGGCGTGGTGGAGACATCGATATCGATTGCAACAATTGTTTGAACGACCGCTCCTTCAACGGGAAGATGAAGTGGAACGACGTCGACTGGGCGAACGTGGATCGCAGCAAGCTCAGTATCGGCAAGGATCAATTGAACAAGCTCGATCGGTCCGAGATCAGGTCGGGGCTGCAGGCCGACAATCGCAATCAGCTGCGCAACAAGGCATCCGAGATCAACAGGACCGACCGACCGGGTAACCGTGGCACCGCTGCCCGGGCCGACGACATCCGGAAGAACACCGCCCAGGGGCTGAAGAACAAGTCGCCGGGCAACGCCGCCGCCAATCGCCCGAATGCGGGTGCCCGTCCCGACACACGGCCCGCGAAGCCATCGGCGGGCAATCGCCCGAACAAGCCGGCACAGAAGGCGGCCAACAGACCGAACAAGCCGCAAATGGCATCAAGGCCTGATAACCGCGCGCGCCAGCCAAGCGCGCTCGGCAATCCGCAATCCGGCCGTAGGGATGCCGTTGCCTCGAAGCGGGGCGGGCAGAGCATGGGCGGACAGCGCCCCGCGGCCCGGGCGCATCACCGACCACCTCCATCCGCTCATCGTGGCGGCGGTGGTGGTCGCGGGGGCGGCGGCGGTGGCCGCGGCGGCGGACGCCGATGACACCTGATACCGGCAGACCAGCTTACGGACCCAGATCCAGCTTACGGAGTTAGATGATGAGACGTCGATCGACCGTAGTTTCGCTCATGTTCGCGGCAGCCTTCTCCACGATGTCAGCGACCGCAGCATTTCCAAGGATGCAGACCGAGCTGTCGGACTTCAGTGCCGGCACTCCGGCACCGCAGTTCGACAGTGCCGAACTGGCGCTCGACCGGCTGAAATCGGTGCTGGCGTCGAACAGTATCGATGATCTTGCCGGACTGCTCGGGCTCAACGCTGAAAAGCTGCGGGCGAGCAACGAGGCGATGGTCGCCTACGGCCTCATCCGCGAGGGCGCGGCGCGGCAGTTGGTGCTGAAGGACTCCGAAGGTGTCAAGGTCGTTGCGATCGGCGATCGTCTGTGGCCGTTCCCATTCCCGCTGACCCAGGCCAAGGATGGCAAGTGGGCCTTCGACACGCAGCGCGGTCTTCAGGAGATCATCAACCGGCGCATCGGCGAGAATGAGCTGGCGACCATCGATACCATGCACCAATATGTCACGGCGCAGTACCAATACGCCGCCGAGGACCGCGATGGCGATGGTGTCTATGAATTCGCGCAGAAGCTGATCAGCAGCCAGGGCAAGACGGATGGCCTGTATTGGGAGCCGGGTACCTATGCCGAACCGAGCCCCGCCAGCTCTCTCGTCGAAACGGCGGCCTTCGGCAAGGCAAAGCGCGGAGACGGCTATTTCGGATACCGCTATCGCATCCTGACCGGGCAGGGCGCCAATGTCGCCGGCGGCAAGCAGAGCTACCTCGTCAACGGCTACATGACGGGCGGCTTTGCCTTGATCGCCTGGCCGGTCAAGTATCGCGTCACCGGCGTCCAGACGTTCATCGTCAACGGCGTCAGCGTGATCTACCAGCGCGATCTCGGGCCGCAGACCGAAGAGCGCGCCGCCGCGATCAAGGAATTCAACCCGGACTCCAACTGGACCGTTGTGGACGAATAGCGCTATCCGGCCACGCCCTGCGCTGCGGGTGAAAGGCGCGGGGCGGTCGCCATCGAGCGGTTGGAATATCGCTTGCTGCCCGTCACCTCGCGACCGAGCCAGGGCGGGAGGCTGAACGCCTCCTCTTCGCTCGCCATCTCGATCTCGGCAAGCGTCAATCCCTCGTAAGCGCCGGCAAAGACGTCGACGTCCCAGTTCCGGCCATCAAAGGCGACCTTGTATCGCGTCTTTTCCAGGATATGGCCGGTTGCGCGAAGCAGCAGCCCACGCGCTTCCTCGACCGGGATTTCGTATTCGTATTCTTCCTTGGTAAGCGGCGTGGTGCGGAATTTGATGGTGAGACGCGCCGAGCATCCATCGACCAGGCGAACGCGCACGGAGCCTTGATCCCGCCCGTGGAGATAGGCCTGCTGCAGAAAATGCGGACAGCTGGCGGAATTGCGCCAGCTGTCGTCACGAACCAGAAATTTGCGTTCGATCTCGGTCGCTTTCAAATCGATGGACCTTCACCCCAGCCGGTCAGTCGACGGGTGGCTCCCATGTCAGGAAGAACCCGACATCACCAGGCATGCCGTCCGGGAAATTGATGATCGCGGCCTTGAGCCCATAGCCCTGCGGCTTGGCGACTTCCTCGAACAGCGACTGCAGTTCCTTTGCCTTGCCCTGCAGGGTATTTTGCCAGCCAGGCAGGTTGTTGTTGATGGCGCGGCCGCTGTCGGAGCACAGGCTCGATGGGAAGCTGAAGATTAGTGCTTCATATTTTCCGTCGGCGGCAGCCTTCATCACCAGCCGCTTGATGACCGCGCGCTCGGTTTCGCCGACGTGCTTCTGGAAGAAGTCTTCGAGGAATTCCGCGTGCTTTTTCGCTTCGCGGTCCTTTATCCGCTGATCGCGCTCCATCTCGGCCAGTTGCAGCTCGAGCGCGCGCTTGCGCAGTTCTTCTGCGCTCGTCATGGATGTGGACGTATCAGATGATGTCATCGCCGCTTCCCTCCAAGGATCTGCGGTGATGATAGAGCGGTCGCAGCGACGAAGGCAGTAAAATACATGTCGGCCCGGGTAGCATACGGGATTCTACGTTGCCGACGCTATCGGCGCCGTGCCGACGTCACGATGCCTATCGATTGCCTAACCCTAATGACGGTGTTTGGTTGAACGACGTTGCCGTTATTCGCGTTCAGGACTATTCTTTGGGAACTGCAGGTTGTTTTCAATCATAGTCGGGGGCGGCGATGATCAGTGCAGGTGTGGAAGGGGCCAACAGGGGCATCCCTTCATCGGAAGAAGTGCGACAACAGCTCGACCGCATCCTGTCCAGCTCGGAGTTTCGTCTTCCCGAGCGCGCCAGACGATTCCTCGAATTCGTGATTGACGAGACCCTCGGCGGCCGTCGCGAATATCTGAAGGCTTTCACGATCGCACAGGCCGTCTTCGGCCGGGACGCGAATTTCGACGCCCAGCAGGATCCGTGCGTCCGCATCGAGGCCGGCCGTCTGCGACGAGAGCTGGAGCATTACTACCTCACTGCAGGGGCTGCCGACGAAATCATAATTACCATTCCGAAGGGCGGCTACGCACCGGCCTTCGAAGTCAGGCGAACCGCCGAGGCTCTGGACGACGCGTTGCAGCCGTCCAGGGAGCAGGTGGAGGACAGGCCGATCGCTGCCCGCGGCAGGCCCGGATATCGATATTGGGCGATCGCGGGAAGTGCGGCGATCGTGCTCGTTTCGGCAACCGCCGTCCTGCAATATATGCGAACGCCGGATGCGGCTAACGCGCCTGCTGCCGGCGCCGGGGATCGTCCGACCATTCTCGTCGAGCGTTTCGAGAGCGTAACGGATGGACGGCTTGCGTCGGATATTTCCCGCGGGATTACCGACGACATCATCGAAAAACTCGTGCCGTTCAATGAGATCGGCGTCGTCACTGCTGTTCCGCCGAACAAGGATCAGGCGGCGGCCGCTCAACCATCCTATGCGCTGCAGGGAAGCGTCAGGCTTGAGGGCAACACGCTGCGCTCGACGGCGCGGCTTGTGCGCCGTGCTGACGGCGCCGTCATCTGGGCCAACAATTACGATGCCGACATGCAGGTGCAGGGCGTCCTCAAGACGCAGACGAGTGTCGCCGAGGACATCGCGACGGCGGTTGCGCGCCCCTTTGGCGTCATGTTCCGGACGGATACCGAGACGATCGCCGGCAGTGACGACACTTACGCCTGTGTGTTGTCCTACTACAGCTACCGCAACGAGATGACCTCGGCAGCCCATGATGCCGCCCAATCCTGCCTGCAGCGGGCGGTCGAGAAGATGCCTGGAGATTCCAATGTCGCAGCACTTCTGTCGCTGACGCATCTCGATGAATTCCGGTTCGCGTTCCAGCTGAACACGAAGCCGACCGCCGCGACGCTGAAGACTGCCAAGGGGCTCGCCGAACATGCTGTGCAGCTCGATCCGAACAATGCCCGTGCTCTGCAGGCGCTGATGCTCGCGAGTTTCTTCGGCAACGATATGCCCGAGGCGTTGCGGGCGGGTGCTGCGGCCTACGCCAGCAATCCGAATGATACCGAAGTGGCCGGCGAATACGGATTGCGGCTGTCCATGTCGGGAGAATGGGGCAAGGGTTGTGAGCTCGTCTCGACGGCGGTCAGCAGGAATGCCGGGCCGCGTGGATACTACGAGGTCGGCATGGCGCTTTGTGCCTTCATGCGGGGCGATACGCAGGCGGCGGAGCTCTGGTCGCGGATGTCGGATCTCGATTACAATCCGATGCATCGTCTCGTCCTGCTGTCCATCCTTGGCGCGCTCGGCAAAGGCGATGAGGCGCGGGAACAGATCGATTGGCTCAAATCGAAAGCGCCGGCGGTGATCCCGAACATCGGCCCCGAGGTTGAAAAGCGGCTGGCCAGGAAGCAGGATCAGGCGCGGTTCTTTGCAGGCCTACGGGCTGCTGGCCTCCCTGTGCAGACGGATGCACCGCTTCAGAATTGAGGCGAGGTGTCGCGGACGGCTAGGCCGGCATCGGCGCGGCGTGCCGCTTCCTGCGCTCCGCCAGATGCGTCGTCACCCGTCGTTTCAGTCGCCACAAATGGGTCGCCGTTGCTCCCGCGATCGTATGCGGAATATGGTAGTTCGCCAGATCGTTCTTGAAGTTTCGCGACCAGAAGAGCTTGTACGGCTCGTTCCCCGCCCCGAAATCGACGTTCAGGTGTTTCTCGAACACGATCTTCATCCAGAACTCGTCGAGGACAAAGCCCGGCGAATACTTCGCGTATTGCGGATCCGAGTGGAAGCCCGCGATGATCAGGTCCAGATGCGAGACGCCATATGCAGCCACTTTCATCGCGATTGGCATCTTGTCGATCTGGATCGTATAGAGCCGCATCCGCTGGATATTCCGGGGGTCGGTGATCCAGCGATACAGGAAGTTTCGGTAGCCCTGCGAGGTGATCCAGTCCCCATGCTTCCCGACCCGGTCGGCCCAGACCTGCTTGTGCGCAAACATCCATTCGATCAGCTGCAGGGCATGCTGCGGTTCTGCAACGGGATCGATCTCGACGAACTCGAAGTCTCCGAGTTCGGAGAGGCGCTTGCGCTTTCGGTTCAACTGCTGCCTGGAGTTTGCGCCGATGATCTTCTCGTACGTGGCCCAGTCCGTCTGGTCCTGCAGATTGGCAAAGGGAGCGATGTCCGCATCGCGCTCGATGTTGCGCGAATGCTGGATCAGCTGATCCAGCGTCGATCCGACCTTGATGAAGGGCATGTGGATGATATCAGCCTTGGAGGCGCGATCGATGGTTTGCCATGCCTGTGTGACCATCGCCTGCCAGTCCACATCCGGATCGACAAGCATATCGGTGGTCTCGGCCGCGTTTGGGCCGAGTGGCCGGATCATCAGGAGTGGCCCCTTGCGATATCGCACCATTGGAAAGACGAGGACCATCGCCCCCTTATCGCGAATCACGATGCAGAAAAGCGATCGGCCGGCAGGTTCAGCAATCTCTTTCCAGCTATGATAAGCAACGGAGAAGCTCTGATAGAATGAACCCTTGGCTTTCAGCCAAAGATCGTTCCATTCCGCTTCCAGTTCTGCCATTTGCGTGGGATTGGTGATGATTTCGCAAGTAGATCTTGAGAATTCGCCAGAATTGTAGGTGTTCATCTTCTGAATCCGTTCACGAACGCGTGACTTATTCATTGATTTACTAAATTAGTAAGTTCTTATTATATTTGTTCGTGCACTAGCAATTCTTAAATTTGAAACTAATGCTAAAGCGGTACAGCCCTTGCTGGTTTCCGCTGCCGAGACAATTCTAGGGACGCCCCTGCTCGCTCACGCAAATGTTTATTTCGACCTCTGGTTTTAGATATCTCCTGCCGCATATCCCCGATGTGCAACATCAGGAGAGGTTCGAATGAAGAAATTGGCTGTTGTGGCCGTCGCACTCCTCACGACACTGGCGGATTCCTTGCCCGTGGCGGCGTTTCCGGTGCCTTCGGCGGCAACGATCGCAACGGGGGGAGATGCCGACATACTGCAGGTGCAGCAGAGGCCGCCGCCGTGCCGCCCGCCCTATTGCCGTCCGGGCGCTCCAGGGCGCCCGCCCGGTGCCCACCCCGGCAGACCGCCCGCACCTCCGCACCATGCCAACAGACCCCATCGTCCGCCACCGCCGCAGCATGGCTGGTATAACGGACATCGCGGCTATCGGGATTATCACCCGGGCTATCGCCGCGGAAGCGATGGCTGGTGGTATCCGCTGGCGGCTTTCGGCACCGGCCTGATCATCGGCGGCAGCATCGCCAACCAGCCGGCGCGCTACAGCAGCGCACATGTGCAGTGGTGCTATGATCGCTACAAGACCTACCGCGCATCCGACAATACCTACGCGCCACAAGTCGGCGTCCGCGCGCAATGCGTCTCGCCCTATCGCTGAGATAGGCTCCAGACAGAGCGCGAGCCCCGGCGAGGGGCTCGCCTTGGCTGCGGATTGGAAAAACTGTCCTGCCAATCCGGAGGTTGCCAGTCTCATATCCGGCGCTTAAACCATTACGACCAACAGCGCCGTGAAAAGTGATCCGATGAGCAGCCAGAACTTCTATGCCAGCATGGGCGGCCTGCCGCCGCAGACCGAACTCCTGTCGAGCAAGGCCGTGTTCACGACAGCCTATGCCGTCATCCCCCGCACCGTGATGACGGATATCGTCACCAGCTATCTCCCGCATTGGGAGGGGACGCGCGCCTGGGTGATTTCCCGCCCGATGACGGGTTTCTCGGAGACCTTTTCGCAATACATCATGGAAGTGCAGCCGGGCGGCGGCAGCGACCGGCCGGAGCCGGAAAAGCGCGCCGAGGGCGTTCTCTTCGTCGTCGAGGGCGAGATGACCGTCGAGTTCGAAGGAACGGCGCACGCCATGCGCGCCGGTTCCTTCGCGTTTCTGCCCGCCGGTTCCAGCTGGACGCTCTGGAACAGCAGCGGGGCGCCGGTGAAGTTCCACTGGATCCGCAAGGCCTTCCAGGAAGTGGACGGCCTGGAGCCGCCGCCCGCAATGTTCACGCACGAGGACGAGCATCCGCCTCAGGCGATGCCCGATACCAACGGCGTCTGGGCAACGACGCGTTTTATCGATCCTGCCGACCTGCGCTACGACATGCACGTCACCATCGTCACGCTCGAACCGGGTGGGATCATCCCGTTCATGGAAACGCACGTCATGGAGCATGGGCTCTACGTGCTTGAGGGCAAGGCCGTCTACCGGCTCAACAAGGATTGGGTCGAAGTCGAAGCGGGTGACTTCATGTGGCTGCGCGCCTTCTGCCCGCAGGCCTGCTACGCCGGCGGCCCGGGCCGGTTCCGCTATCTGCTCTACAAGGACGTCAACCGTCACATGCCTCTGTGGTAGGAGCTATATATGCACGCCTTGAGTGCATTGATTTGCGACTGACATTTCTCGGATAGACGTACCGCTTTTTCGGTCGTTGTCTTCGAGCCGGTTCACGCGAAAATCGCTCCCCTCTAGGGAGCGCACACTTTTGATTGTCGGCTACATGCTGCTTGTGCATGAAAATCCGGGGCAAGTGCAGCGGCTGGTCTCGGCGCAGCCCGACAATTCTCCGGTGCTCATCCATGTCGACAGGCGAACGCCGGACGATTTCCAGGAAGATTTGGCCCGACGTCTTGATGGCAGGGCGAATGTGCATTTCGTGCCGCGCTTTGCCAGCCGATGGGGAAGCGCCGGTATCATGCGAGCGACCTTCTCCCTGATCGGTTCGGCGATAGAGCAGGGGATCACCTTCGACTATGCGACGCTGCTGTCGGGCGCCGATTATCCGATCAAGTCCAATGCGGAGATTGCGCGGTTTCTGGAACGCCATCAGGGAAGCGAGTTTATCGAGAGCTTCGCGATGGAGAAGCCGAACCGCTGGAGTGCAATGGGGGAAATTACAAGGCGCCGGACAAGGTGCTCCGCTATCACCTCCGCATCCGCAGCCGGGTTATGAGAACGCCGTTCTCGCGCCGGCTGCCCTACGGGTTGGTGGCCTATGGCGGCAGCCAGTGGTGGACCCTCAGTTACGCGGCGCTACAGCACATCAGTCAGTTCGTGCGGCGAACTCCGAAGTTCGCCCGGTTTCTCGACGGTGTCTTCATTCCCGACGAATTCGCGATCCAGACCATACTCAGCAATTCGCGCTTCGCGGACCGCATCACCGGCGATGACCTGAGACTTGCGATATGGGATCGGCCGACGCCGCCTTACCCCGCGACGCTGAAATGCGCCGACATGGACCGCATATTCGATTCAGACAAATTCTTCGCGCGGAAGTTCGATACGGAAACGGATGCGGAGGTCTTCGACCGGATTGACCGGCATCGTGATGCCGCGGCCGCATCGGCTCGTCTCAAGTCAAGTCACTGAAAGCGGAAGGGGCGGCACCTTTCAGCACCGCCCCCTGCAAAGGCTTAGATATCGCTTGCCGCATTCGACCAGAGGTCGGCGGCCTCGGCGGCCGTCATGCGCCGCACTTCCGCCTCGTGGCGTCGGTTGGCGAAGAGTTCGCTTGCCATGATCTGGTCGGCGAGATCGGCCGGCAGAGACAGGATCACCCGGGCGTCACCGCCATGGATGCCGCCGAGTTCGCTCCGCTTGCCTGATATCATGCCGCCGGCCACCGTGTTGTTGGTGTCGGGATCGATCAGGATGAAGGAGCCGGATGCCCGGTTCTGCTCGTAAGGGTCGAAGATCGCCTGTTCGTCGAAGGCGAGGCGAACCTTGCCGATCGCGTTCATGTAGAGCGTATCGACAGGAGCCCAGGCGCCGGTCTTCAGCTCAAGCTGTGCCACCGGCTGTACCTGCACGCGCTGGCGACGGCTACCGCTCTTCAGCCAGTAGCGCTTGCCGGCTTCGATGCCCTCAGGCTGCAACGCCACGATCTGTGCGTCGAACGACAGGCCAACCTGCGGCTGGCTGTCGATCGAGACGATCATGTCGCCACGGGCAACGTCCACCTGTCGGTCGAGAACCAGCGTGATCGCGTCGCCGGCAACGGCGGCGTTGCGGACGAGATCGAAGGTTACGATCTTGGTGACGTTGGCAACCATGCCCGACGGCAGGATCATGACGCTGTCACCCGGCTTGACGGAGCCGCCGGCAACCGTGCCCTGATAGCCGCGGAAGCTTTCGCCAGGGCGCGACACACGCTGTACGGAGAAGCGGAAGCCGGTCGCCTGCGACGAGCGGACGGTGGCAAGCTCGAGCGTCTCGACCAGCGTCGGGCCGGCATACCACGGCATCGCTGCTTCGCCGGAGTAGACGACGTTCTCGCCCTTCAAGGCCGACATCGGGATCGCGGTGATCTGCTTGACGCCGAGCGACAGCGCGAATTCGCGGAACTCGTGCGTGATCTTGTCGAAGCCGGCGCGATCGTAGTTCGTCAGGTCGATCTTGTTGACCGCAAGCACGAACTGCTTGATGCCGAGCAGCGAGGCGATCGTTGCATGGCGGCGCGTCTGCTCCAGAATGCCGGCGCGTGCGTCGACGAGCAACACCGCGAGATCGGCGGTGGAGGCGCCGGTCGCCATGTTGCGGGTGTACTGCTCGTGGCCGGGCGTGTCGGCGACGATGAAGGAGCGCTTGTCGGTCGAGAAATAGCGATAGGCGACATCGATGGTGATGCCCTGTTCGCGCTCGGCCTGCAGGCCGTCGAGCAGGAGTGCGAAGTCGGGCAGGCCGAGATCGTTCTGCTTGCCGGTGGAATCGCGCTGCAGCGTGGCGGCCTGGTCTTCCTTGACTGCCTTGGTGTCCCAAAGCAGGCGGCCGATCAGGGTGGACTTGCCATCATCGACGCTGCCGCAGGTGATGAGGCGCAGCGGTCGCGAGTCGCGGGTCGCCGTCGCGGGTTCTGCGGCGGGCACGGCGAGGGCGTGTGCGGCGGTTACGGCTGCGGTCATCTCAGAAATATCCTTCACGCTTCTTCTTTTCCATGGAACCGGATTGGTCGCGGTCGATGGCGCGGCCCTGTCGTTCGGAAACCGTGGCGATTTCCAGCTCCGCGATGATGTCTTCAAGGGTGGCGGCGGTCGAGCGGATCGCGCCCGTCAGCGGGAAGCAACCGAGCGTGCGGAAACGGATGGAATCTTCCTGCTTCGTTTCGCCGGGCAAAAGTTCAAGCCGCGGGTCGGAAGCCGAGATCATCATGCCGTCGCGCTCGACAAAGGGGCGCTTGGCCGCGAAATAGAGCGGCACGATCGGAATGTTTTCCGCCTGGATGTAGCGCCAGATGTCGACTTCGGTCCAGTTCGACAACGGGAAGACGCGAACGCTTTCGCCCTTGCGGATCTGGCCGTTGTAGACGTTCCAGAGTTCCGGGCGCTGGTTGCGCGGATCCCAGCGATGGTCGGGCGTGCGGAAGGAGTAGATGCGCTCCTTGGCGCGGCTGGCTTCCTCGTCGCGGCGCGCACCACCGAAGGCAGCGTCGAACTTTCCGGCGTCGAGCGCATTGCGCAGCGCTTCTGTCTTCATGATGTCGGTGTAGCGCGCCGAGCCGTAGGTGAACGGCGTGATGTTTTCGGCGGCACCGCGCGGATTGATGTGCTCGATCAGGTCGAGATCGTACTTCTTCACGATCTCGTCGCGGAAGGTGATCATCTCCGCGAACTTCCAGCCGGTGTTGACGTGCAGCAGCGGGAAGGGGACGCGGCCGGGATAGAACGCCTTGCGCGCAAGATGCAGCAGGACTGACGAGTCCTTGCCGATCGAGTAGAGCATGACGGGCTTCTCGAATTCGGCGGCGACTTCGCGGAAAATGTGGATCGCTTCGTTTTCAAGCGCCTTCAAATGCGGGTCGAGCGGCGGCTTGGCGCTCTGGGGATTACTGAGTTCCGTATCCGGACGGCTATCGGGCATTTCTAACTCCAGACTTCGATCGTTCCAGGACGGGAGGCCTCCGGAACGAGGTGCATTTCAGACTTCGGGGAGCGCAGGCGGGAAGCCGCGCTCCGATCCCGAAGTCGACGGGTTACTGTTGCGCGGCAATCGCCGAGGCTTCTTCAGCCACGTGCAGGCCGCATTCGCGCTTTTCGTCCTGTTCCCACCACCAGCGGCCGGCACGTTCCGGCTCGCCGGGCTTGATCGCCCGCGTGCAGGGTTCGCAACCGATCGAGGGGTAGCCACGGGCATGCAGTGGATTGACCGGCACGCTGTTGTCGGCGACGTAGGCCTTGATGACGTCGATGTCCCAATCGGCCAGCGGGTTGACCTTCAGCAGGTGGCGCTCGGCGTCATACTCGGCAAACGGCGTCTCCGCGCGGTTGGCCGATTGGCCGCGGCGCAGACCGGTTATCCAGATGGTTGCCCCATCGAGTGCGCGCGCAAGCGGCTTCAGCTTGCGCACGCCACAACAGGCATGTCTGGCTTCGACGCTTTCGTAGAAGCCGTTGAGGCCATATTTCGCGGCATAGGCGTCGATATCGGCCTGTTCAGGCTCGTAGCGGCTGATGTGGATGTCGTATTGCTTCTCGGTCTCGTCGATCAGCGCAAGCGTTTCCGGAAACAAGCGTCCGGTCTGCAGCGTTGCGACATCGATCGGCAGACGGTGATTGCCGATTTCGGCAGTGATGACCTGGTCCTCGATGCCGAGAGAGGTAGTAAAGACCACGCGGCCACCGAGACCGGCGACGAACGATAGGCGCCCGGCAAGGTCAAGGCCTGCGAGTTTCGCGTTCAGCGTTTCCGCTTCAGCGTTTGGATTGGCAGCAACAGTCATGGGGATCCTGTCCTTGATGTCGGCCGGAGTATCGCAGGTCAGGCTTGGATCGGACAGAAAAACGGATTTCGAAAGCAGGCGCGATAGGAGCAAATATCTCTCCCCTGCCGCTGCAATGCGGAAAAGCAGCCGCACCGGCGACGTTTTGTCGACCGTCGGCTGTAGTAATGTCTATTGATTTAGTAGAGTAACACGCCGCCTGTCAATCGGAAATCTGAATTGATGACATCAAAGGTGCATTTTGAAGTAGATTTCCGGTATCGGTCGAGGATGAAAAAACAAGGCCAAAAACCTTGTCTCTCAAGGGTTTCGCGTTGCTGTTCAAATTCCGTTCATGCTGCGCGTGCCATAGAGACAGGACCGAGCTTGCGGCGGCTTGTTGATTCCGCCCGCCATGTGTGTGTCGACGGTCGAAAATGATTACGCAGAAGGCAAAATATGCGCTGAGGGCGCTGACGGTACTGGCAGAAGCCGAGTACGGCGAACCTGTGATGATCTCCGACATCGCGGCGCAGCAGAAGATACCCAAGAAGTTCCTCGAACAGATCCTGCTCGACCTCAAGCATCAGGGCATCGTCGCCAGCCGTCGCGGCAAGACGGGCGGCTATCTGCTGCTGAAGCCGGCCGACATGATCACCTTCGGCGAAGTCCTGCGCATCATCGACGGCCCGATCGCGCCGCTTCCGTGTCTCTCGATCACCGCCTATCGCAAGTGCGATGACTGCGACGGCGAGCAGAACTGCGAGATTCGCCACGTCTTCGCCAAGGTGGCCGACGCCACCCGTAAGGTGCTGTTCTCCACCACGATCGCCGATGCGGTCGCGCCGGCAAGGGGCGCGCAGGTCACGCGGCTGCTGGCTTAAATCGCGATCTCTTCATCGCTCTCTCCCTACGGCTGCAGAATTGCAGTCAGGCGATATCTGATATACATTGATGATATCATATATCGGAGTGCATCGTGGCGAGAACGCTTGTCGACATCGGTGATAACGACCTGAAAGCGCTGGATGATCTCGCCGCGACGAAAAATGTGTCGCGCGCTTCTCTCATTCGCAAGGCCGTCAGCGCTTTCCTCGAACAGAGTTCGGTAGACCACCGAAGCCAGGCATTCGGGCTTTGGGGCGATCGGAAGGTCGATGGCCTGGCGTATCAGGAGGAGATCAGGGGCGAATGGTGAAGCCGCTGTTCGATACCAATATCCTCATCGATTACCTGAATGCCGTTCCACAAGCCGCCGAGGAGTTCGATCGCTACGATACGGCGGCAATCAGCATTATCACCTGGATGGAAGTGCTGGCAGGTGCCGCGCCTGATGTCGCGGATGCCACGCGTCGTTTCCTGGCAGGCTTCCAGATCGTCTCACTGGAGGCTTCCGTAGCGGAGAGGGCCGTGGAGATCAGGCAGGAGTACAGGATCAATCTGCCTGACGCCATCATCTGGGCAACCGCTGATACGAACTCGATGCTGCTCGTCACCCGCAACAGCAAGGATTTTCCGGCGGACGCACCGGGCGTGCGCATCCCTTATGTGCTCCCGGCTTAGCCGGCCGCTTCTTCCGCACTCGCCTTGTGCTCTGCTGCCCGCCGCGCACGGATGGCGGCTGCGATGAAGACCCTCGACAGCCCGTGATACAGCGGCTCGCGGGACAACAGGCGCGACGTAACGTAGCCGATCATCGACACTGCCATGATCGGGATCACCGCCTGATGGTCTCCGGTCATTTCGAGAATGATGACGAAGGCCGTCATCGGCGCTTGCACCACGCCCGCAAAATAGCCTGCCATGCCCAGAATTGCCGCGAGCGCGATGCTGCTGCCAACCAGTGTGCCGACCGTGCTGCCAAAGCCGGCGCCGACGGCAAGCGACGGCGCGAAGATGCCGCCCGGTATCCCGGAGATCATCGACAGGAAGCTGGCAAGCAGCTTTTCCAGAAAGAAGAACAGTGGCAGCGCCTGGCCCTCGACCGCGCCCCTTGCCTGGTCATAGCCGGTGCCGAAGGTCGTGCCACCCGAGCCAATGCCGATAACGGCGATGGCAAAGCCGCAGACCCCGGCGAGAAGCAGCATGCGCTTCAATGGTTGTGGTTGCGCCCAGCGCCGCACGCGCTGGCTGACATAAAGCGCGAAGCCGCTGAAGGCCGCGCCAAGTCCTCCGCCGCCGACGCCGCAGATGAGCACGAGGCTCCAGTCCGCGAGGTGCATCGGTGCGACGGAAGTCGAGCCGAAATAATTATAGCTGCCGGAAAGCCCGAGTGCGGCCAGGCCCGAGAGGATGACAGCCGTCAGCACCAAGCCGTTCGACCGCGACTCGTAGGTGCGGCTCATTTCCTCGATCGCGAAGACGATACCGGCAAGCGGCGTGTTGAAGGCAGCGGCAATGCCGGCAGCCGATCCGGCCAGGATGAGCCCACGCGCCTGCGCCATGCCGCCAAAGCGCGCAACGGCCAGCATGATCGAGGCGCCCACCTGCACCGTCGGTCCCTCACGCCCGATCGATGCGCCGCTGAAGAGGCCGAGTACCGTCAGCACAATCTTGCCGAATGCGATCCGCATCGAAAGCAGCCGCGAACGATCCGTCTCGTCGTGGAGGTGCCGCGCGGCAATCGCCTGCGGAATGCCGCTGCCCTGTGAGTTGGGGAACATCGTTGCGGCGATATAGGCGGAGAGAACGAAGCCGAGAGGCGTGATGATCAACGGCAGCAGGAACGACCACTCGCTCGATGTCGTGATCGAGGCAAACGTCTTCTGCGCCATATCGGCAAGCCGCGCGAAACCGACGCTGATGACACCGATCGCCAGGGCACCGCACCAGAACACCAGCCGCGGCCTCCAGAGCGAGAATGATCCCCAGAACACCCGCGATCGACGAACAAGCTTCGATTTTCGATAGGGCTGGGGCATGTCAATCCTGCGGGAGCGATTTCGGGGGCATGTCCCTTATCTGCGTCATGCCGCGAGCTTGCAAGGCCGTCAACGCCCGTAGAGGTACGCTGACGGTCAGAGGCATCGTTTTGATAACCCGATGCTATGTCCCCACCGCTAACAGGAGACACCCGCGATCGCGCTTACCGATCGCTCACAGCCCAACGCGGGTTGATCCACGGCTCCTGGTTGGAACGCGGCAGCGGCTGCTTGCCGAGGATATGGTCCGCCGCCTTCTCTCCCGTCATGATCGACGGGCCGTTCAGGTTGCCGTAGGTCACATGCGGGAAGATCGAGCTATCGGCGACGCGAAGCCCGTCGACGCCGATGACGCGCGTTTCGGGATCGACCACGGCCATCGGATCGGTCTTCGCGCCCATCTTGCAGGTGCCGCAGGGGTGGTAGGCGCTTTCGAGGTGCTCGCGCAGGAACGCATCGATCTGCTCGTCGGTCTGCACCTGCTCGCCCGGCTGGATCTCCGGGCCGCGATACTGGTCGAAAGCCTGCTGGCCGAAGATTTCGCGGGTGAGACGCACGCAGTGACGGAATTTCTCCCAGTCCTCCGGATGGCTCATGTAGTTGAAGCGAATGACGGGATCGGCCTTCGGGTCGGAGGAGCCAAGCGTGACGTTGCCGCGCGACTTCGACAGGTTGTAGCCAACATGCACCTGGAAGCCGTGGCTCTTGGCAGCCGCCTTACCGTCATAGCTGATCGCGACCGGCAGGAAGTGATACTGGATATCGGGCTGCTTGACGCCCGGCGCCGAACGCAGGAAGGCGCAAGCCTCGAACTGGTTGGATGTACCGAGTCCCGACTTGGTGAACATCCACTGCGCGCCGGCGACCCCCTGCCAGAACCACGGCAGCCAGGAATAAAGCGAAACCGGCTTGGTGCTGACCTGCTGGAAGTAGAATTCCATGTGGTCTTGCAGGTTTGCGCCGACCCCTGGCCGGTTCGCCTTAACCTCGATACCCATGTCCTGCAGATGTGCGCCCGGGCCGATCCCCGACAGCATCAGGAGTTTAGGCGAATTGAACGACGAGGCCGAGACGATCACTTCGCGGTTCGCCGTGACGACCTCGATCTTGCCGCCGCGCTCGATCTCGACGCCAACAGCCCGGCCGTTCTCGATCACCACTTTCTGCGCGTGGCCGTAGACGACCTCGACGTTCGGGCGTTTCAGCGCCGGCTTCAGATAGGCTGAGGCCGCCGACCAGCGGCGCCCGCCGAAAATCGTCTGCTCCATCAGCCCGAAGCCTTCCTGCTTCGAACCGTTATAGTCCTCGGTCGCCTCGAAACCCGCCTGCTTGCCGGCCTCGATGAAGGCGTGAAACAGCGGGTTGCGGAAGACGCCGCGCTGGACATGCAGCGGTCCATCCTTGCCGCGCCAGCCTTCCTCGCCGCCGTGGCTGTGCTCCATCCGCTTGAAGTAGGGCAGAACGTCGGCATAGGCCCAGCCCTGCGCGCCGAGTTCCTCCCAGCGGTTATAGTCCTCGGCGTGGCCGCGCACATAGACCATGCCGTTGATCGAGGAGGAGCCGCCGATCACCTTGCCGCGCGGCGCGGTGATGCGCCGGTTGTTGAGGCTTGGCTCGGGCTCCGAGAGGTAGCCCAGTTGTAGCGCTTCATGCTCATCGGCCAGGCAAGGGCCGCCGGCATCTGGATGAACGGCCCGAAATCCGAACCGCCCGCCTCGATGACCATGACGGTATTCCTGCCGTCTTCCGAGAGCCGGTAGGCAAGGGCCGAACCGGCCGAGCCGGAGCCGATAATGACGAAGTCTGCCTGCATCACGCGCAACTTTCGAACAGATTGATATTGATATAGCTATTGGCTATATTTGTGGAATGAGGGCCGTTTCCTACACCAAAGCTGCATCTAAGAGCCTTAGCCGGATGCAGCCGAAGCGTCAGGCGGCAATCAGGGCCAAGGTCGACGCATTCGCGCGTGGCGAAGCTGTGGATCTCAAACGATTGACCGGTAGCTCGCTTGTTCGAATCCGGGTGGACGATGACAGGGTCATAATCGATGAGCAGACCGGACTTGTCCTGGTCATCAAGGTCGGGCCACGCGGCGGGATCTACAAGGAGTAAATCATGGGTTCCTTCGAAAAGACGGTCATCGGCGGCAAGCCGTTCGTTCTCGTTCCCGAGGAAGAGTTCGAAGACATGCTCGACATCATCGATGCCAACCGTATCATGGCGCGTGTCGCGGCCGGCGAAGAGACCTTTCCGGCCGAGCTGGTTTACGAATTGCTCGAAACCGACAGTCGCATCCGGACCTATCGAATTTATCGCAAGATGACGGCGACCGAACTCGCTGAAGCAGTGGGTATCTCGCAACCCTATCTCTCCGATATCGAGAACGGCAAAAAGAGCGGTTCGGTCGATGTGCTGAAACGCATCGCGGTCGCTCTCCGTGTCGATCTTGATGATATCGCCTAGATCGGTCATCTCAATAAGGCGCCTGCACCGGCCCCATGCCGACATAAACCGTCTTCAGCTCCGAATAGTGCTCCAGTGCGGCCAGCGAATTCTCGCGTCCGAAGCCTGACTGTTTGGAGCCGCCGAACGGGATTTCGACAGGGCAGAGATTGTAGGTGTTGATCCACAGCGTCCCGGCCTCGAGCTGGTCGACGACCCGATGGGCGCGCGTCAGGTCTGCGGTAAACACGCCGGCGGAGAGGCCGAATTCCGTTGCATTGCCGCGGGCAATGACCTCGGCCTCGTCGTCGAAATCGAGCACGCACATAACAGGCCCGAAGATCTCCTCGCGGGCAATCGTCATCTCGTCGGTAACGTCGGCAAAAACCGTCGGCTGCACGTAATAGCCTTCGCCGGAGACATTGTTCGGGATGCCGCCGCCGGTCACGAGTGTCGCACCCTCGGCCTTGCCCTTCGCGATGTAGGAGAGAACCTTGTCGCGCTGCGCAAAGGACACCATCGGCCCGAGCTGTGTTGCCTCATCCATCGGATCGCCGATCAGGATGGCTTCGGTGCGGACCTTCAGCCGCTTCAGGAACTCAGCCTTGATCTTCCGCTGTACGAAGACGCGGGTGCCGTTCGAGCAGACCTGTCCGGTCGAATAGAAATTGCCGAGCATGGCGCCGCCGACGGCGCTGTCGATATCGGCATCGTCGAAAACGATCAGCGGCGACTTGCCGCCGAGCTCCATGGTGACGTGCTTGAGGCTGCCGGCAGCCGCTGCCGCGACCTTGCGGCCTGTCGGAACCGAGCCCGTCAGCGACACCTTGGCGACGTCAGGGTGATTGACCAGCAGCGGCCCGGTCTCGCGGTCGCCCTGGATGACGTTGTAAAGCCCCTTCGGCAGGCCCGCCTCATGAAGGATCTCGGCAATGGCAAGCGCGCCGAGCGGCGTGTTTTCCGATGGCTTGAAGACCATTGCATTACCCGCGGCAAGCGCCGGCGCACCCTTCCAGCAGGCGATCTGCTGCGGATAGTTCCAGGCGCCGATGCCGACGCAGACGCCGAGCGGCACGCGCTTGGTGTAGGCGAAATCGCCGCCGAGCGGGATGTAGGAACCGTTGAGGCCAGCAGCGATCACACCGCCGAAGAACTCGAAGCTGTCGGCACCCGAAGTCGGATCGGCAACAATCGTTTCCTGGATCGGCTTACCGGTATCTAGGGTCTCGAGTTCGGAGAGTTCGCGATTGCGCTCACGAATGAGGTCGGCCGCCCGCTTCAGGATGCGGCCGCGCGCCGTCGGGCTCATCGCTGCCCATTCCGGCTGGGCGCGCTTGGCCGATGCGATCGCCTTTTCGACGATGGCGGGCGTTGCCGCGTGCAGACGGGCGATGACCTCGCCGGTCGCCGGATAGACGCTTTCGATGACGCTGCCGGCGTCATCCTCGACGTATTCGCCGTCGATGAAATGGGAGGCTTTCGGCTGGGCTCTGAGGGTCACTGGATCTGTCCTTTCGCAAGGGCGGCAAGCTGTGAATGGATGTAATCTTCGGTCAGCGAGATCGATGCCTCGATGCTGACAGGCGCTGACCGCAGACTTTGGCGGATATAAAGCCCGTCGATCATCGCAGCCGCGCCCTCGGCAATGCGTTCCGCGGCATCGCTCGCGCAGAGCGCCTTCAGGTTGGCAACGAGGTTCGACCGCAGACGACGGGCATAGATGACGAGGAAGCGCCGGGTTTCCTCCGAGCGCTGCGCCTCGGCGTAGAAGGCGAGCCAGGCGGCAATCGTTGCCGGAGCGAACTGGTCGGCCTGGAAGCTGACACGGATCACGGCGGAGATCTTAGCACGCGGCGTATCCACCGCCTTTAGCGCTGTCACGGCGTCGTCGCGCAGCTGCTTTAGAAGGGAGCGGATCGTCTCGATCAGCAGCTGTTCCTTGCTGCCGAAGTAATGATGCGCCAGCGCCGGCGATACGCCGGCCTGCCGGGCGATTTCGGACATGGTGACGGTCAGCGAGCCGTGATCGCCGATCACGCGCAGAGCGGCATCGACGAGCGCCTTGCGGCGAACCGGCTCCATTCCGACCTTGGGCATCGCGTCACTCCATGAAGATGGCGCAAGCATAATTTTGATTGACTGATCAATCAATAAAAATCTGAGTGCCCACCAAAAGGGCTAACCTCTTCCAATTTCGTGCTTTTGGAGCATATCCTTATCAACCGGGAGGTGTGCCATGACGGATATTTCTGATCGACTGAGCTTTTCGTCTCTGCAATCGAAATGGGGCTGGTTCGTTGCGCTGGGGGTGCTGCTGATCGTCTGCGGCTTCATCGCGGCAGGAAACATCGTCTTCGCGACGGTTGCATCGGTCTACTATGTCGGAATGCTGATGCTGATCGGCGGCGTTGTCTATCTGGTGCATGCGTTTCAGGTTCGAACCTGGGAGCAGGTGCTGTTCTGGGCGCTGAGCGGCGTGCTCTACGTGCTCGCCGGCGTTTTCGCCTTCATGAATCCGCTGTTGGCCTCGGCCGCGCTGACGCTATTCCTGGCGATTGCGCTGTTGATCGCCGGTGTCTTCCGCACCTGGGTCGGCTGGCGCATGCGGCCGCTCAAGGGCTGGGGCTGGGTGCTTCTCAGCGGCATCATCACGGCGCTCGCCGGTGTGGTGATCTACATCGGTTGGCCGGTGAACAGCCTCTGGATCCTTGGCCTTTTCCTCGCCTGTGACCTGCTCATTCAGGGCTGGTCGATGCTGGCTTTCGGCCTTTCGATCCGCCGCTGAGTTATGCCCGTAATTCACAAGGCATTCATCACGGACTGTTTCTTTTTTGACAGGAATGTGAGGAATGTCTAAAATTAGAGATGCAAAGGCGGCTGCGGTCAGGCGGTATCCGGCGGTCTTTGCCTGACAAAAATCGGTCCATCCCCGAAAGGACACGATTGTCCCACGAGGAAAGGGAGGAATGTCATGCCTATGGTCACTGTATCGATTTCCCCGCTCCAGGCGGCAGACATCCGGCAGGCTGTTGACGACGGCAGCTATGCTTCCAGCAGCGAAGTGGTCCGTGAAGCGCTTCGCCTGTGGGACACCGCCCGAAAGATGGGCGCCCCGATAGAAGGCTGCGATGGTGCCGTTGCAAACGGCCGGTGTGTCGCCGACATGTTTGCCGATCATGAGGCTGAGCGGCGTTCTGCCTGAACGCCTTCAGGCTTTCCTCGGGTCCTGTATCCGAGCTTTCACAAAAGTTTCACATTGGGGAAAGTCTTCGTTGACGCTTCTCCACCATGGTCCCTGCGAAAAACAATAAGTAACAGTGGAGATCGGCATGTCTTTGGCTGCCGCCGTGGAACCGGCCCTCGTTCGTCGCTTTGCGAGCGACCAGATAGTTACCCTGGCTAAACTTGTCATCGAAAACGCGTTCCAGCCGATCGTGGAGGCCGGGACCGGCATCGCGTTCGGCTACGAGTCGCTGATGCGGGGCCAGGATCGTCTCGGTTTTTCGTCGCCGATCGAGATACTGGACGAGGCCTTCAAGGCCGACCAGCTGTTGCAGCTCGAGCAGATGGTTGCGAGCCGCGCATTGGCAAAGTTCGCGACCCTGCCGAATTTCGCCAATGCGACGCTGTTCCTCAATCTGGATGTCCGCCTGATCCCGCACGGTGAGCGGCTTGCGGAAAGTCTCCTGCAGCACCTGAAACTTGCCAATATCCCGCCGTCGTCGATCTGCTTCGAGTTCTCCGAGCGTTTCGACAACACCAGCGTTCCGGAATTCGCGGCGCTGGTGTCGCTGCTGCGCAAGCGCGGCTTCAAGCTCGCGATCGATGACTTCGGTGTCGGCCACGGCGAAATGAAGCTGCTGTGCGACCACCCGGTCGACTATCTCAAGATCGATCGCTTCTTCGTCGCCGATATCGACAGCAATCCACGCAAGCGCCATTTGCTGAAGAACATCGTCCACATCGCCCACGTCCTCGGCACGCGCGTCATCGCGGAGGGGATCGAGACCGAGGCCGAATTCATTGCCTGCCGCGAATATGGCGTCGATCTGGTGCAGGGATGGTTCATATCCCGTCCGACCACGCATCTGACCGAGTTGCAGCCGTCGTTTCCCTATCTGCAGGATCTCGGCAAGACCAAGCGCAACACGCAGTCGCTCGACGAGATCCTCATCCGCAAGCAGATCGAAGTCCTGCCGACGGTCTATGAGAACGACGCGATCGACAGCGTCTTCGAGCTTTTCCGCCGCAATCCGCAGCAGGCCTATTTTCCGGTGCTCAACGCCAACGGCGAGCCGCGCGGCATCCTGCATGAGCGGCACCTGAAGGAATACATCTACCAGCCCTTCGGTCGCGACCTCTTGAAGAACAAGGTCTACGAGCGGACGATTTCCCACTTCGTGGAAATGGCCCCGATCGTCGGCCTGGACTGCGACGCCGAACAGCTGATGGCGATCTTCGCCAACATGGAAGGCAGCAACTGCCTCCTGCTGACCGAAAACATGCGCTACGCCGGTGTCGTCTCGGCCGCGTCGCTGATCAAGGTCATGAACGAGAAGAAGCTGAAGACCGCGCAGGACCAGAACCCGCTGACCGGTCTTCCCGGCAACCACGCAATCCGCGATTTCATGCGGGAGGCGAGCCGCGACGGGGATGGCACGCGCCACTTCTGCTATTGCGACTTCGACAATTTCAAGCCGTTCAACGATGCCTATGGCTTCCATCTGGGCGACCACGCGATCTCCCTGTTTGCGGCGCTGATGCGTCGCTACTTCTTTGCCGAGCGGCACTTCCTGGGGCACGTCGGTGGCGACGATTTCTTCATCGGCGTCTGCGGCTGGACCAAGGAAGAACTCACCGAGATTCTCGATCGGCTGATCAGCGATTTTCACGACGACGTGCTCGACCTCTACTCGGATGCGGATCGGGTTGCGGGGCGCATCCGCGGCCATGACCGAGCCGGCGTCGAGGCGCTGTTTCCGTTGATGCGCTGCTCCATCGGCGTGCTGGAACTGCCCGAAGGCCTCGTGATCGATGACATTAACCGCGTCAGCGCGGCGATTGCCCATATCAAGGCGGAGGCCAAGGAAAGCGCCGAGGGTCTGGTCTTTCATCTTCTGGGCGAGGCGAATTGACGCCTCCACCGTTTCCCTCCTTCTCAATTCCGGATGGGTGAACTATGTCGGGAATGTCGGAATGAGGAGACCGGATCATGTCCTTGCCCACGCAGATGCGCTTTGTCGATTTGCCGAGCTTCGGTGCTCCCGAAGTGATGCGGATCGCGGTCGGGCCTCTCCCGGTGCCCGGCGAGGGGCAGATCCTGGTTCGCACCGAGGCTATCGGCGTCAACCGCCCGGATGTTGCCCAGCGCCAGGGCACCTATCCGCCGCCGCGTGACGCGAGCCCTATCCTTGGTCTTGAGGCCGCAGGCGAGGTCGTCGCCGTCGGACCGGGCGTTTCCGATTTCAGCATTGGCGACAAGGTTTGCGGCCTCGCCAACGGCGGTGCCTATGCCGAGTATTGCCTGCTCCCCGTCGGCCAGGCCTTGCGCTTCCCGAAGGGCTATGACGCCGTCAAGGCAGCGGCTCTCCCGGAGAATTATTTCACCGTCTGGGCCAACATGTTCCAGATGGCGGGACTGACTGAAGGCGAGACCGTGCTCGTGCACGGCGGTTCGAGCGGCATCGGCACGACGGCCATTCAGCTTGCCCGTGCCTTCGGAGCCAAGGTCTATGCAACGGCCGGGTCGCAGGACAAGTGCGACGCCTGCGTGAAGCTCGGCGCTATCAGGGCAATCAACTACAAGACCGAGGATTTCGCTGATGTCATCAAGGCCGAGACCGGGCAGGGCGTCGACATCATCCTCGACATGATCGGTGCCGCCTATTTCGAAAAGAACCTGGCGTCGCTCGCCAGGGATGGATGCCTGTCGATCATTGCCTTCCTGGGCGGAGCCGTTGCCGACAAGGTCAATCTCGCGCCGATCATGGTCAAGCGCCTGACGGTCACCGGATCGACGCTGCGGCCCCGGACGGTCGAGGAGAAGCGCGCCATCCGCGACGATCTCCTCGCCAACGTCTGGCCGCTTCTCGACGAGGGAAAGGTCACGCCCGTTATCGATGCCGTCTTCCCGTTCGAAGAGGTGGCCGAAGCGCATCGGCGGATGGAAACGAGCGGCCACATCGGCAAGATCATGCTGCGTCTGTGACCGCTCGCACGTCGCTTACCGAACCTGCCGAGGCGGGGGCGACGAGAGTGTCAGGGAAGCCGCGACGGCGATGAGCCCTGGAAGCGCCATCAGCACGTAGAGCCAATGGGCGGCGGAAACCGTGCCGGCGATGCCGCCGGGTTGAACGAGGCCGGCGCTGTTGACGATCACGCCTGACAGGGCCGCGCCAAAGGCGCTGCCGAGCGACTGGACCGTCGAGATCGCGGCGGAAGCCTTGTCCTGCTCGGCGTTCTCGACGAGTTTCAGGACCTTGGCGACGAGATGCGCCCAGCCGAGGCCGACGCCGAAGCCCATCATGAACATGCCGATGACGGCAGGCACGAGAACGGTAAGCGCGCTCGCCTGATTGTCCGCAGCAAGGAAGATCGCAAGCGACGCCGTCGTCACGGCCTCGATGATGCACCCGACGACGATCGCAACGCCCGCAGCCCTGCCGGAAAGCGTACCGCTGAAGAAGGCCGCGAGAGTCCACCCCAGCGCCACGAGCGCCGTCAGGTACCCGGACATTAGCGGCGTCACGCCATGCAGGGCCTGCAGGAAATAGGGAATGTAGATGTCGCTCGTCAGCACGACGAGAAGCGTGAACATGGTGAGGTAGACCCGCGCGACGGGCTTTGCCAGCGTCACGGCGCCCGATGGCAGCAGACGGTTGTCGCTTCGCCGCTCGATAACAAGCATGCCGACCACGGCGACGACGGCGGCGGCGATCAGCACGGCCTTTGTTGCCGTCGCTTCGATCGTTCCGGCAAAGCTGACGAGAAGCACACCCGCCAGCAGCATGACGATCTGCAGGATCGGTGTCTTGCCGTGGGCGCGGTCATCGTCGGCACGCGGCAGCAGCCGTGGTGCAAGCGCTGCCATCAGCGCGCCGAGCGGCACCAGCAGCAGGAAGGCATGCCGCCATGCACTGCCAGACGAAAACACGCCGCCGAGAGTTGGGCCAAAGAGCGTGGAAACGCCCCAGATTGCTGCGTAGAGCGTGGAGGCCTTGCGCCAAAGCGGCTCGGGATAGGCGAAGCGGATGAACGCATAGGCAAGCCCGGCGAGCGTGCCTGCGCCGAAACCCTGTACCGCGCGTCCGATCAGGACGATCGGCATCGAGCCGGCGACCGCGCAGATCAGGCTGCCGAGACCGAAGATCAGCGCGCCGGCGGCATAAACGGTACGCAGCCCCGTGCCACGCGGCCGCATGGCCACGAAGATCGAGCCGAGGACGGCTGCGGCGACATAGAGCGTCGTAACCCACGCCAGCAGGTTCAACCCGCCGATATCACGCACGATCGAGGGCGAGATGGTGGCGGTGATGTAGGTTTCGACGGCGTAGAGCGTGACGCCACCGCCGAGCATCAGCGTAGCAGGCAGCAGGGGCTTGGAAAACAAATGAAATACGGAGGGTTTGTCCGCGGAAATCTGGTCGAGACCGGTCATTGCATGCGCCTTTTGGGTATTTCCTCGTGGGATTATTATTTTTGCAAGTTATGGCTTGGAAAAAATACATGGCTCGGCTATTAATGCAAGCGTTGGCTTGGAAAAATAAATGCGTCAGTCGCCTGTGAACCGAATTCTCCTCCTGCTCAAGACCGATGGTCCGCAACTGGCCGTCGATGTCGGCGACGCCCTCGGCATCTCGTCGGAGGCCGCACGCCAGCAGTTGACGAAGATGGCGGAGGACGGCCTTGTCGAGCCCGTGACCGAGCCCTCCGCGGGCAGGGGGCGACCCCGCCAGCTGTGGCATCTGACATCCCAAGGCCATCAGGCCTTTCCCGACCGGCATGCGGAGTTGACGACGAGCCTGCTGTCGATGCTGGTCAACGAACTTGGGCAACCCGCGCTCGATGCCGTGATCGCCGCCCGTGAAAGCGAGACGTTGAAACGCTATCAGAGCGAAATGGCGGGCCACGATCTCGCGGGCAGGGTGCGCCAGCTCGTTTCGATCCGGACATCCGAAGGTTACATGGCCGATAGCTGGGAAGAGGCCGACGGCTCATTGATCCTGGTCGAGAATCATTGTCCGATCTGTGCTGCGGCCAGCGCCTGCGCCGGTTTTTGCCGCTCGGAACTCGAAACCTTCAGGGCCGTTCTCGGCGCGAAGGTCGAGCGTGAACAGCATATTCTGGCGGGCGCACGCCGTTGCGCCTATCGGATCAGCCCGCTCTAGGCGGGTTGCCCGGCCGGCTGCCGGCCGCGCTCGATGAAGAGCAGCAGGCAGACCGAGGCGATGCCGATCCCCGCCGAAACCAGTGCCGTGCCGGAGTAATCGGTGAACGCGGTGCCTGCCGCGAAGATGGACGCGCTCACGCCATTGGCGATGAAGGTGTTGACTGAGATCAGCGAACTGCCGAGGCCGGGGCGATCGGCGATCAGATCCTGCATGTAGGTGATCGGAACGCTCAGGATCGCCGCCGCGCCGCAGGCATTGATGAGCACGAGCGAATAGATCTGCCACGGCGCCCAGACGAAGCCGAGCAGCGTCAGATACAGGCAATAGATCGCCGCCCCAGCGGCGAGCACGTGAACGCTGCGAAACCGCCGTTGCAATCCGCCCCACATCATCATGAACGGCATTTCCAGAAAGGCGACGAGCCCGGCCATGAAGCCGACATCGACCACCGTTCCGCCCGCTGCATGGGTGATGACGAGCGGCGAGACCACGCTGTTCACGCGCTGCAACCCCAGCAGCAGTGCCATCATGCCGACCCGCACCGCGACATGGGGCGAAAACACCCTGCCGAGCGACGAGAAGAAGCCGATATGCTGCGTCGCTGGCGCCTCGCGCTTTGGAGCCGGCCTGGCAAGAAACAGGTACAGGCAGAAGCAGGTAAGGCTTGCTATGCCCGCAATGCCATAAGCCGGCATCATCGATTGCGAGTGCATCAGATAAAGGCCGATCAGCCCCGGCGCCAGCGCCCACGAGCCGGAAAACAAGGCTCGCACGGTAGAGGTGATAGCGGCGGCTCTTCCACGGTCCATCGTGTTCGTGGTTGCGCGGATGCTGGCAAACAGGATCGAATATGTCGAGTTGCTGATCGGGATGAACACCAGCATGGCGATCATGAACACCGCTGTCGTGCGAAACTCGTAGATCATTCCGAAGCCGAGCATGCCGCTGACGGAAAGTGCCAGAACCAGCGGCCGGCGATCGCTCAGCTTGTCCGACCAGATGCCGAGCGTCAGGCTGGTGGCGACGTTGACCAGCGCCGCAAGAAAGATCAATCCAGAATAGGAGCGGTCCGACATGCGAGTTCGTTGATGCCGATGATCGACTGATACGGCATCGTGGAGGCATAGGTGAAGGCCAGCGCGATCAGCGTCAGCGTTGGAATGCGAATACGGACGTCGCGGACGATGGAAGAAAAGGCAGATGGCATGGCGTGGTTCCCGATGCCCAAGCTTTAGACCGATGCGGCCAGCTTGCCCAACCAGAGTTTTTGATAGGGCACGTCAAATGCTGTGATGAATGGTCGCCCCAGCCCGTGCCGGTGGCGCGTGGCGGCGATTATCGAAATGCGGTTTGCATTGTCGGTGCGATTGGCTATGCCTGAGCTCCGTCCAATCAATCCGGATTCTTCCCATGACCAATCCCGTTACCGTCGAAGTCACCCGTGGCGCTCTCGTCGAGAGCCGGCATCGCGGCGCGATCGTTGCCGTCGATGGTGATGGAAAGGTGGTTTTTTCCGTTGGCGATATCGACGCGGGCGTCTTTCCGCGTTCCGCCTGCAAGGCCATGCAGGCGCTGCCGCTGGTCGAAAGCGGCGCCGCGGATGCCTACGGCTTCGGCAACAAGGAGCTGGCGCTTGCCTGCTCCTCGCACAACGGCGAGGACGAGCATGTCGCGCTCGCCGCATCGATGTTGACGAAAGCCGGGCGCAGCGTGGAGACGCTTGAGTGCGGCGCGCACTGGTCCTCAAGCCAGCGCGTGCTGATCCACCAGGCCCGAACCATGGAAAAGCCGACGGCCCTTCACAACAACTGCTCGGGCAAGCACGCCGGCTTCATCTGCGCCTGCTGCCATCAGGATATCGATCCGACAGGCTATGTCGGCTACGATCATCCTCTGCAGAAGGAAATCCGCGGTACGATGGAAAGCCTGACCGGCGCCACGCTCGGCCACGACAACTGCGGCACGGATGGCTGCTCCATACCGACCTACGCAGCGCCGCTGCGCGGCCTCGCCCATGGCTTCGCGAAGATGGCGACCGGAACCGGCCTCGATCCGGTACGCGCCAAGGCATCGCGCCGGCTGATCGAGGCCTGCATGGCCGAACCCTTCTACGTCGCCGGTACCGACCGCGCCTGCACGGCGTTGATGCAGGCAGCTCCCGGGCGCATCTTCGCCAAGACCGGTGCCGAGGGCGTGTTCTGCGCGGCGGTGCCGGAGCAGGGGATCGCCATTGCGATCAAGTGCGATGACGGACACTCGCGCGCCGCCGAGGCCATGGTTGCCGCCACCCTCAGCCGCTTCTTCGATAAGGACAGCGCGATTCGCAACGCGCTGACGGCCATGGCCACCGTTTCCATGCACAATTGGAACGGCATTCACGTCGGCGATGTTCGCGCGGTGGCTGCGCTCACACAGTAAGCCGTGTCGGAACGGTACAGGGACGCGATCCGGAATAGAAATAACTAATATATGTGAAACTAAAGCCTGCAAGAACGGATGCGGTTCGGCATGGTTCGGCTACTCTTGGCGAAGTACATCGAACGCCATGAGGGCAGGATATGTTTGCAGGCCGCTATCTTTGGTGGATGCTGATCGCAATGGCGATCTTCCTGTTCTTTGCGATGTGCTTTGATTACGTCACATGGGCAACGGTTGCGACTTCGGGCTGTGCGCGTGTCGCCGGCACCTGCGGGCCGATCATTCTGACCATGACCGGCTCGATGAAGCCGGCGGGCGTTTATCTTGCCGGCGGTATCATGCTGGCCGTCACCTTCGTCCGCATCCGCTACATCGGCATGAGTTGGCTCTGGTCGGCCTTCGTCCTGATCCTCTTCATCGCCTCGGCGCCGTTCCCGTTGCTGCTCGCCAATGCCTGGACCGGCCAGCTCAAGCCCGAGACGGTATTGAGCAATCTGCCGCTCTCCTTCCTCTGCCTCGTCGTTCTCAGCACCTATATCGGCTGGTCCTTCGAGGAGAGCACGGTGAAGCCGCTCGGCAACAACCGCATCCGGAGCTTCGTCATCAAGCTCGCAGCCGCCTATGGCGCCTTGATCGTGTTTGCCGAGACGCCGGCCTTCGCCGCGTTTCCCGCACGCCTGCTCGGCATGCAGTCGCTATCGGCTGCCGTGGCCGCCCTGCAGCCCAAACTCTATGATGCCCTTACCTTCGGCGCCGGCAACGATGCCCTGGGTTACGTGGCACTTGCCGTCGTCGCAGTCGGGCTTGCAACGACCTTGCTGCCGGTTGGTATCCTCCGCATACCGGCGTGGCTTTCGCACCCTTTCATGCTTCCAGGATCGCGACGTTGATCTGGCGATAGGGTTGCAGCTGTGTGCTGTCCGTTTCGGCCGGAACGATCAGCCCTGAGACCTCGCCGACAGGCAGGATCGGGAAGGGCGAAGCGCGGTCCAGTTTCTCCTCAGTGACGAGCACGTAGGTTTCCGCCGAGCGCGAGGCGATATGCCGCTTGATGGCTGCTTCCTCGAAGTCTCCGGTGCTCAGCCCGTGCGTCGGATGCGCTGCCGTCACGCCGAGGAAGAAGATATCCGGCCGAAGCAGCGAGATCGCCGCCATGGCGACCGCGCCCGTTGCCACCATGGAATGCTTGTAGATCCGGCCGCCGATCAGGATGACCTCGGCGGTCGGATGATGCTCCAGTTCAGCCGCGATCGTCGGGCTGTGCGTCGCCACCGTGAACGGAATATCGCGCGGCAGACAGCGAACGATCTCCGCGTTCGTCGTCCCGCCGTCAAGAAAGATCGTTTGCCCCGCCTTGACGAGCGACGCCGCCTTGGCGCCAAGCCGACGCTTGATATCGAGGGCGATCTCCTTGCGGACCGAAAAGTCAGGCAGGTCGGGCGTCAGCGGGAGCGCCCCGCCATGAACCCGCTTCAGCAACCCGTCCGCCGCCATTTCCCTGAGATCGCGCCTGATGGTGTCTTCCGACAGCGAAAAGCGCTCCGCGGCGGCCTTTGCGACGACCTGTCCCTCTCGACTGAGAATGTCGAGGATCAGCGCCTTGCGTTGTGATGTCAGCATATGGCCTCACGAAATTGAACGAATTATCACGATAATGCACGAAATGATTCGACTATCAATGAAAATCGTGCATTTTCGTGTGGTCCCGTGCATGAAGCCGGGAGTAAAGGAGTTTTGAAAATGTTGATTTTGATCGCAGGTCCTTATCGCTCGGGTACGGGCGACGACCCCGCCAAGATGGCGGCCAACCTGAAGCGTCTCGAGGAGCCGTCGCACGCCCTTTTCCAGGCCGGCCATGTCCCGATGATTGGCGAATGGGTCGCCTTGCCGATCTGGCACGCCGCCGGCGGCAAGACGGTGGGCGATGATCTCTATGAGGAGATCTTCCACCCGGTCGCCGGTCGTCTGTTGCAGCTCTGCGAAGGTGTGCTGCGGCTGGAGGGCGTCTCCAAGGGCGCCGACAACGACGTCCGTATAGCCCGCGAGCGCGGCATTCCGGTCTGGTACAGGCTTGAGGATGTGCCCGGCTGCGCCAGGGCTGCATGATGGAAGACGGGGACCGTTTGCGCGATCCCCCCGGGGCCGCTCATGCGGTCCCGCTCTCCTCGATGTCGGACATATTCGTTTGAAGTTTGTCGCGCTATAAGGTGGGCGTCGAAGGGAGACGATCATGCTGACATTGTATTTCGCACCACGGACCTGCGCGCTCGCAAGCCTCATCGCACTGGAAGAGTCCGGGCTGCTGTTCACGACGAAGAAACTGAATTTTGCCGAGGGGGAGCAACGCTCTCCCGATTATCTGGCGATCAATCCCAAGGGCAGGGTTCCCGCGCTGGTGACGGAGCGCGGCGTCATCACCGAGACGCCGGCAATCCTCGCCTACATCGCGCAGATCGCGCCCGCCGCGCAACTGGCGCCGCTCGATCCGTTCGAGTTCGCCCGCATGCAGGCTTTCAACAATTACCTGTGCTCGACCGTGCATGTAAACCACGCACATGGCCGTCGCGGCAGCCGCTGGGCTGACGACACCGCTGCGCAGGAAGCGATGAAGGCTAAGGTGCCGCAAACCATGGCTGAGGCCTTCGAGGTCATCGATCATAAGATGCTGGAAGGCCCGTGGGTGATGGGCGAATATTACTCCGTCGCCGATCCCTATCTCTTCGTCATGACCGGCTGGCTCCGCCCCGACGGCGTCGATCCGATCCACTTCAAGAAGTCGACGGCGCACTATGCGCAGATGATAGAGCGGCCGGCGGTACAGCGGGCGCTCGAGCGCGAGCAGGCCTAAGAGTTCTCGCTGGAATGCCGCCCCAGTGAGCTATGACGTCTGTCGCGGCTAAAATAAGGGAAGAGGTACTGAACAATGTCTACGATCAAAACCAAAGACGGCGTGAACATCTTCTACAAGGACTGGGGATCCGGTCAGCCGATCGTTTTCAGCCACGGTTGGCCGCTGACAGCGGACGACTGGGATGCCCAGATGATGTACTTCCTCCATCAGGGATATCGGGTGATCGCCCACGACCGCCGCGGCCATGGCCGTTCCGACCAGCCCGGCACTGGCAACGACATGGACCACTGGGTTGCTGACCTCGCAGCCCTGACGGAATACCTCGACCTGCGCGACGCGATCCATATCGGGCACTCGACCGGTGGCGGTGAGGTGGCTCGCTATGTCGCTCGTCACCAGGACCGTGTCGCGAAGGCGGTGCTGGTCGCTTCATTGACCCCGAACATGTACCGGAGCGAGGAAAACCCGGCCGGCCAACCGCCGGAATGGTTCGAAGCTATCCGGGCAGGCGTGCTGGGTAACCGGTCGGAGTTCTTCCGTTTCGTTCCCGAGAATCCGTTCTACGGCTACAACCTCGATGGCGCCAAGCCTTCCGAGGCGGTCATCGCGAACTGGTGGCGCCAAGGCATGACCGGCGGTGCTCTCGCCCACTACGCGACGGTCGCCTCTTGGCTCGAGGATTATACCGAAGACCTGAAGAAGATCACCGTACCGGTGTTGGTTATGCATGGCGAGGCCGATCAAGTGGTCCCATTCGCAAGTTCGGTGCCGCGTGCGGTCAAGCTGCTCAAGAACGGATCGCTGAAGACCTATCCGGGCTACCCCCATGGCATGCTGACCACACATGCGGATGTCCTCAATCCTGATCTGCTCGCGTTCATCAAATCTTGACGACATCGCTCGCCCATCATCGCTTTCGCAAACTGTGGAGGGTTCGAGGGCGGTAGAATGTTCACCCGCGAAAGCGCGCCGCAATCTTTTTCGCGCGAAACCGCCAGGCGCCAATCAACCGTTCCTTCAGTTCCGTGTCGCTGATCGCGCCGGCCCGCAGCGGCAGGTGCGGCCAGCCGACGTAATGATCGGTCTGATAGTAGATATCGGGCGCCATCTCGATCAGCCGTTCCTTGTCGTCGATGGGGATCGAAATGACGATGGTCTCGTTGTTCTTGACCGCGACGAAGGATTTCCCTCCGACCTTCAGTGCCGGGTTTCCGTAGGAGGTGCTTTCCTCGACGTCGGGGAGTTCGGCTTCCGCCGCGAGGCGCTTGAGACGCGCAAAAATCATATCGACGCTGTCAGTCATGGCCCTGCCCGACGATGAGATTTGGGCAGACTAACAGATTTCGCTCGCTCATGCGCACTTTGCGAGCGGCAGCGGTTTTCTCGCGGGGGTCCGCTGTTGCGCACCGAGCGGCAGGTCCGCCAGCGCAGTCGGCGACATCCGCGCCAGATCGGGGTGGTAGAGAGGGTCCCGATCGCTATCGGCGCCGTATGGCGGCTCTATCGTTTCGACGCTCAAGAAAAACTTCAGTATTTGCATGGCGTACCTCGCTTCCCTCCGGATCGACAAATGGATCATCTGACCGGAATGGCTGAATTATCGAGGTAGAAGGCATGCGTTTCAATTGAGATTACCGGTTGTCCGGTATAGAAAAGCTATATGCGAAACCTGAACTCGGTTCATCTCAATGGATTGCGCGCGCTGGAAGCGGTGGGCCGGCTCGGTTCCCTGCAGGCGGCTGCCGAAGAACTCGGCGTCTCGATCGGCGCGGTCAGCCAGCAGGTCATCAAGGCCGAAGCGCAGCTCGACCACGTGATCTTCGAGCGCACCTCGAAAGGCATGGTGGCGACGGAGGCCGGGACGCGCCTGCTGGCGGGCCTCACCGAAGGCTTCAATGCGCTGTCGCAGGCGGTCGCGACCACTCAGCGCCACGACGACAGTATTCTGACGGTCTCCGTAGCGCCGGTCTTCGCCGCGCGCTGGCTGGTCTATCGGCTCGATCGCTTTGCCGAGCGGCATCCCGAAATCAGCCTGCGGATGGACGCAACCACCAGGCTCGTCAATCCGGCGCTCTGCGATGTCGATGTCGGTATCCGTGTCGGCAACGGGCAATGGCCGGATGTGAAAGCGGAACTGCTGCTGCATCAGGAGGTCTTTCCCGTCTGCTCGCCAGCGGTCGCCGCCCGATTGCGCGAACCCGCCGACATCCTGCAGCTTCCCGCCGTGATCGACGGTCGCGCCATGTTCACCTGGGAGGTCTGGATGCGCGAGGCCGGGCTGTCAGGCGCAACGCTCGAGACGCGCCATGTCTTCAACGACGCGTCCCTGTGCCTCGATGCGGCAATTGCAGGGCAGGGCGTCATGCTCGCCTGGCAGACGCTTGCTGGTTTTGCCCTGCAGCAGGCGCAGCTGGTCGCGCCTTTCGGCATTCGCGCCAAAACCGGCTTCGGCCACTATTTCGTAACGGCCGAAGGCTCGCGCGAACCAAAGAAGGTGAAGGATTTCAAGGCCTGGATCCGCGAGGAAATGGCCGGCACCCTCAAGCTCTTTCCCTGATCAGGTCGGTTCCTGCGACCGTGTTGCCTGCATGGCGATATAGGCCGGTCGCGACTGGCAACGCTTGATCCAGGCACTGATGTTGGGATGTGCGTCGAAGAGAGCCTGTTCCGTCTGCGCGTAGCGCAGCACCTCGGCGATGTTGAGGTCGACAGCCGTAAAGCGGTTGCCGACGACATATTCGTTCTCAGCCAGATGCTTCTCCAGGGTCGCGAACGCCTTCTTCAGGGACCGGACGGCAACGCTGATCGTCGCCTTGCCTTCGTCGGTGTCCTGCTTCTCGTTGTCGTAGGTCAGAACGATCTTCACCGTATGCGGCTCGACCTCGGTTGCTGCCCACACCGTCCACATCGTCATCAAACCGTCTTCCTCGACTGTTTGGCCGGAAAGAGGCCCGCCATGCTTGCGCGCGAGGTAAAGCGGGATCGCAAGCGACTCGTTCATCACGAGGTCGCCGTCCTTGATGCTGGGGATCAGCCCCATCGGATTGATCGCGAGAAATTCGGGCGACAGCGTATTGATGGGCGCATCGGCGGCAAGCGGATTGGCGAGGCGTCGAGCCTGGATGACCCGCACGGACTGGAATTCCAGCCCCAGTTCCCCGGCCATCCAGTAGACGCGCGAAGCGCGCGAGCGGTAAACCCCGTAGATCGTCAGCATGTCGATGTCCCCTGTTGTTCGGTTGCCGCAACCTAGGAGCTGAAAGCCACTGGCGGAAGCCGTCGGGTCTTATGAACCGATGAAAGCTTTTGATGCGTTTCAGGAGATGCGGTTACGCTCGATCGTCAACTGCGGATAGGAGGAGGAGCCGGCGGTCGCCAGTTCGCCCGATGCCTTCTTGTCCCATTCGAAACCGAGCACGGCGCCGTCAGGCGTTTCCTGGAACACGTTGTCGGTGATAACGGCGGTTCCGGCACCTTGCGCTACCGACACAGCACAGCCGATCGGCGCCTTGCGGATGATGTTGCCCGTCACGACGAGGTTGCGCAGATAGGGACCCCAACCGAGCTGCATGCCCCATCTTGGTGCACCTTCGATGATGTTTCCGGAGATGAGCGTATCGGCCTCGGCGGCAATGCCGATTCCGAAGCCGACATCCGGCTTGTACGGTCCCTTGGTAGTCAGGTTGCGCACGACGTTGCCCGTCACGCTCGCCAACCTGCCGCCCTTGTCGAAGTTGGCGATCGAGATGCCGTTGGCCGCACCATCGACGATGTTGTTGGAGACGACCGCGCCCTCGAACTCGAACTCGACATAGATAGCGGTTTCACCCGAGCGCTGGCACTGATTGCCGGTGATCTGGATGTCTGACGCCGAGTTGGCGCGGATCGCTGTGAAGGCGCAGTCGGAGATATGGTTGTTCGCCACCATGACGTTGTCGGCGCGGAAGATGTTGATGCCGTTGCCGTTCTGGCCGGTGCCGCCGTCATTGGCCTTGATCCGGTAGATGCGGTTGCCGGTGATGATGCTGTTGTCGGCGCCCTTCTTCCAGCGGTGCACGAGAATGCCCCCATTGCCGCAGTCGAAGACCTCGTTGCCGGCAAGCGAGAGCCCGTCGGATTCGACGGCGTAGATGCCGGACTGGCCGGCACCCGAGATGCGGCTGCGCTCGATCCGTCCGCCGCATCGTTCGAGCTGAACGCCGTGCTTGCGGCTGCCGCCGATCTCGCAATTGTCGATCATCACCTCGTCGACGCCGGTGAACTGCAAAAGCGCGCCGGCATAGTCGCCAAGCCATCGGTTCTGCCCGTCGATGACGATGTTCGACAACTCGACGCGCTTGATGTTTTCGGCGCTGAAGAGGTGGCCGTCGCCGTTATAGACGATGCGCGAGGCACCCGGCACGCCGGTGATCCGCGTATTGTCGGGCAGGACGAGGTTCGAAACCCTGTAGGTGCCGGGCGGCAGGAACACGGGAACGTTCTCAGCCGCTGCCTGATCGATCATCTTCTGCAGGCTGACGCTCTTGCGGTCGGCAGCATTGGGCATGGTCTTGTACTGGACCGCGTCGATCGTCCCGCGAAGGTCCTGTTGCATCCCGGCCGCGAATGCCGATGGCGCCGCCAAGGCCACGCCGGAAACGGCGGCAAGACGAAGAAAATCGCGGCGGGAGGTCGACGGCAAAGGTTCTTTCATAAGGTAAACAATGCAGGAAACGTGCCGCAATTCCTGTCTCATCTTGGGGCATCTGCGGCCTGTACCTTCGCAGCTGCCGCAAAACTAGAATCGACGCGGAAATATTGTTTTCTCGTTCACCTTTCCATTTAAGCGCGGCGAAGGAAATCGGGCATATATTTTGCTGCAGTTCAGCTGTGCCCCAGGCTGACACGGCCGCGGCGGCGGTCGTTTCGGAGAGACATCATGAATGAAGCATTTGCCAGCCGGCGCGACATCGATGCCGGAGGTGCCGAAACCAGGCGGATCATTGCGGCGACGGAAGCACTGCTTGCGGCGTCGGCGCGCAACACGCCTGATGGTATCGAAAGTCTCCAGCTGAAGGCGATCATCCACGAGCTGCCGGATTTTTTCTACGTCAAGGACAGGGACAGCCGCTTCGTTTTCGCGAATGCCACGGTCGCGCGCAGCTTCGGGTTCGAGGACGGCGTCCATCTTGCCGGCAAGCGCGACTTCGACTTCGATTTTTTCGATTTCGAGACTGCGCGCAGCTACTTCGAAATGGAACAAGAGATCATGGCGAGCGGCGAAGCCCGTCTCGACATCGAGGAAAATGTCCCGTCCCCGGTCGGCGGTCGCGCGATTTGGCGGTTGACTTCAAAGCTTCCATTACGCAACGAGCGCGGAGCAGTGGTCGGCTTGATTGGTATCTCCCGCGACCTGACGGAGCGCAAGCGGCAGGAGGATCTCCGCCGCGGACAGGCGCACCTGCTGGAGATGATCGCTCGCAACGAGCCGCTGGAGAGCGTCCTGGAAGCCCTGGTGCTGTTGATCGAGGCCGAACTCGACGGCATCTCCGGCTCGATCCTGATGCTCGACCGCGAAGGCCGGCGTCTCTACCACGGCGCCGCGCCGAACCTGCCGGGAGCCTACAGCCGGATGATCGATGGCGTGATCATCGGCCCGAGCGTCGGTTCCTGCGGCACGGCGGCGTGGACGAGCGAGCCAGTCATTGTCGAGGACGTAACTGTCGATCCTTTGTGGACGGATTTTCGCGGCGTGGTGGCGCAGTTCGGCTTTCGCTCCTGCTGGTCGACGCCGATCCTGACGGCGCAGAACAATGTGCTTGGCACATTCGCGCTTTATTCCAATCAGGTGCGGCGTCCGACACCGCGCGAGATCGAGCTGGTTGCGCTGGCAACCCACATTGCCGGCATTGCCATCGAGCGCAAGCGCGGCGATGAACGCATCCATTTCATGGCACATCACGACGATCTGACGGGCCTGCCCAATCGCGCCTTCTTCAAGGAACGGATGGCCAAGACCCTTTACCATGCGCGCAGCAGCGGTCGGAAGGTCACAGTCGCCTATCTCGACCTCGACAATTTCAAGGAGATCAATGACGGCCTCGGCCACGCGGCCGGTGACGACGTCCTGAAGGAAGTCGCCTCGCGCATGGCAAACGGCGTGCGCGCTTCCGATATGGTCGTGCGGCTTGGCGGCGACGAGTTTCTGGTCGTGCTCGTCCATCAATCGAGCCACGATGCCGGCATCATGCGCAGGCTTCGAGATTTGCAGAAGGTCCTGCTGAAGCCGATCCAGATCCAGAACCAGCAGGTCAGCGTTACCTGCAGCATTGGCGTCGCGTCCTTCCCGAGCGATGGTGCGACCGCGGAAGAGCTGCTGGCAAACGCCGACCGGGCCATGTACCGGGCAAAGCAGCTTGGCCGCAACACGCTGCAGCACCATCACGGCGTCTGCGACGCTGAAATCAAGATGCCTATAAGCGAGCAGGAGGAGCTGCGGCAGGCGATCGTCACCGATCAGCTCGTGCTGCATTATCAGCCGCAGGTCGATGTGATGACGCAGCAGGTGACGGGCGTGGAGGCGCTGGTGCGCTGGAACCATCCGTCGCGCGGTCTGGTGCCCCGAACGAGTTCATTCCGATGGCCGAGGACAGCGGCCTGATCATTCCCCTCGGTCTATGGGTGCTGAACGAAGCCTGCCGGCAGGCGCGCAAATGGCAGGACATGGGGCTTCAGCCGCTGCGGGTAGCGGTCAATGTCTCCGCCAAACAGTTCACCGATCCGGATTTCGCGCGTCATGTCGCCGAAGCGACGGAGCGCTTCGATCTCGCACCCCGCTGGATCGAGCTGGAATTGACCGAAAGCGTGCTCATGCAGGACGCCGAGCGGGCGCTGGAGACCATGAACGCCCTGCGTCCCCTCGGCATACGCTTCTCCATCGATGATTTCGGCAGCGGTTATTCGAGCCTCGCATCGCTGAAGACCTTCCCCTTCGACCGGCTCAAGATGGACCGCTCCTTGATCGAGGCGCTGCCGGGAGACAAGACCGCCGTGGCGATCGGCCTTGCCGTCATATCGCTCGCGCAGACCCTCAAGCTGACGGTCGTTGCCGAAGGCGTGGAAACCGACGCACAGCTCGATTTCCTGCGTTTCGCCAAATGCGAGGAGGCGCAAGGCTATCGTTTCTCCAGGCCGCTGACGGCCGATCAGATTCCGGCTTTCCTGCAGAAGTAGAAGAGCGACTTTAAGCCTCGGTGCGATAGAGACTGGCCCGAACGATATTTGCCGCTATCTTTCTGGTCATGCGACCAGATGCCCTGCTTTATCCCACGCCTGATGGACTCTATTGCCCCGAGGGACAGTTTCATGTCGATCCGGTACGGCCGGTCGCCCGTGCTCTCATCACGCACGGTCATTCCGACCACGCACGTGCCGGCCATCGGGCGGTGATGGCGACGCGCCAGACGCTCGACATCATGCGCATACGCTACGGCGAAGGCTTCTGCGAAAGCGAGCAGGCGGTCGGTTTCGGTGAAGAGGTGATGGTCGATGGTGTCAGGGTGAGTTTTCACCCGGCCGGCCATGTACTCGGATCGGCGCAGATCGCCATCGAGAAGGCGGGCACGCGGATCGTCGTCTCCGGCGACTACAAGCGGCGTGCCGACCCGACCTGCGCGGCCTATGTTCCGGTCCCCTGCGATGTCTTCATTACCGAAGCGACCTTTGGCCTGCCGGTCTTCCACCATCCCGATCCTGCGGGCGAAATGGCGAAACTCTATGCGTCTCTGCGCCGTTTCCCGGAGCGCACCCATCTCATCGGCGCCTATGCGCTCGGCAAGGCGCAAAGGGTAATCCGGCTGCTGCGGGACACGGGCTATGACGCGCCGATCTACATTCACGGCGCCATGGAAAGGCTCTGCGCATACTATGTCAGCCAGGGCATCGACCTTGGGGAGCTGCGGCCCGCCACCGTCGAGACCAGCGAAAAGGCGGATTTCAAGGGCGCGATCGTCGTCGGGCCCTCATCGGCCTTCGCCGATCGCTGGGCGCGACGTTTCAACGAGCCGCTGCCGGCCTTCGCCTCGGGCTGGATGATGATCCGCCAGCGCGCCAAGCAGCAGGGCATCGAACTGCCGCTTGTCATTTCCGACCATTGCGACTGGCCCGAATTGACGGAGACGATCACCGACCTTGCGCCGGACGAGGTCTGGGTCACGCACGGTCGCGAGGAGGCGCTTGTCCGCTGGTGCGAACTGCGTGGAGTAAAGGCCAAGCCGCTGCATCTGGTGGGATATGAGGATGAGGCGGAGTGATGGCGGCGCGTGAAAACCCCTCCCCAACCCCTCCCCACAAGGGGGAGGACTAACCCCGGCTCGACGTTCGACTCGCATGGGGCGAGAACGGTGCAACAGATCAAGCCCCTCCCCCTTGTGGGGAGGGGTTGGGGAGGGGTTCTTGGAACAACAAGGCCGTCGCTCATGAAAGCATTCTCCGACCTTCTCGATCGCCTCGTCACCACCCCAAGCCGAAATGGCAAGCTGAAACTGCTTACCGACTACTTTCGCAACACCCCCGATCCCGACCGCGGATATGGCCTTGCCGCGATTGCCGGAACGCTTGATGTCCGCAACGTCAAGCCGGCGATGTTGCGGGAACTGGTGCTGGAGCGGATGGACGAGGTGCTGTTCCGTTACTCCTACGACTATGTCGGCGATCTCGCCGAGACCATCTCCCTTGTGTGGGACAACGAGAAGGACATCGAGCGCTCCTCGCTGGCTCAGCCGCCGCTCGGCGAGGTGGTCGTGCGGATGAACTCGCTCGGGCGTACCGAAGTGCGCGGCTTCGTCCGCGAACTGCTCGATCGCCTCGACGCCTCCGGCCGGTTCGCCTTCATCAAGCTCGCGACCGGCGCGCTCCGCATCGGCGTTTCCGCCCGGCTGGCGAAGCAGGCGCTCGCCGATCTCGGGACAACCGATGTCGGCGAAATCGAAACCCTGTGGCACGGTCTCGAGCCACCCTATGAGAGTCTGTTTGCCTGGCTGGAGGGCAGGGCGGGCAAGCCGGTTCTTGCAACGCCGGCCATCTTCCACTCCGTCATGCTTGCCAATCCGGTCGAGGAGGGGGATCTGAAGACGCTCGACCCCGCCGACTACGCGGCGGAATGGAAATGGGACGGCATCCGCGTGCAGTTGTCACGCTCGGGTGAAACCCGAAAGATCTACTCCCGGTCCGGAGATGATATCTCGCAGGCCTTCCCCGATATCGTCGATTCCATCAGCTTCGATGGGGTCATGGATGGTGAACTGCTCGTCGGCGGCACCGCGCGTTCGAACAATCCGACACGCACCTTCTCCGACCTGCAGCAGCGCCTGAACCGGAAGACGGTGACGGCGAAGATGCTGGAAGAATATCCGGCATTCATCCGCGCCTACGATCTCCTCTTCGACGGCGAGGAGGACATCCGCGCCCGCACCTACATCGACCGGCGCGAGCGGCTTTCCGAGATTGTCGAGCTGGCGCCGCATGATCGCTTCGATCTGTCGTCGCTGGTCGCCTTCTCCTCTTGGGATGAACTGGACCGGCTGCGGTCATCGCCGCCCGATCCTGTTATCGAGGGCGTCATGATCAAGCGGCGCGACAGCGTCTACCAAGCCGGCCGCATGAAGGGGCCGTGGTTCAAGTGGAAGCGCGACCCGTACAATGTCGACGCCGTGCTGATGTACGCGCAGCGCGGCCATGGCAAGCGGTCCAGCTACTATTCCGATTTCACCTTCGGCGTATGGGCCGAGACGCCTGACGGCGAGACACTGGTTCCCGTCGGCAAGGCCTATTTCGGCTTCACCGACGCCGAACTCGAGGTCCTCGACAAGTTCGTGCGCAACAACACCACCGAGCGTTTCGGGCCGGTGCGTGCCGTGCGTGCCGACAAGGACTTCGGCTTCGTCGTGGAAGTGGCCTTCGAGGGCATAAATCGCTCGAATCGCCACAAGTCGGGCGTCGCCATGCGCTTTCCCCGGATCGCCAGATTGCGTCCGGAAAAGCCCTCCTATGAGGCCGATCGCCTGCAGACTCTCGTGGCGATGATCGACGCGAAGGCGGAATAAGGGTTTTTGCCTGACGCAAAATGACGCAGTCCAACAATCCTCAACAGAATGTGTGTTGGCGATGACATCAGGCAGTGCAATTTTCGACGTGACGGGGGAACGATGGACGCATTGACATGACAACGAACGACGACAATCGCTTTCTTCGCCAACGCCGTGCCCTGCTGGCAGGTATCGCCGGTGCACTCGTTCTCCCCGGCATCGGCCATGCCTTTGACGTTCCCGCCGAACCGCGCCTGATCAGCCGGGACTATGCAAGGGTGCGCGGCCATTTCAAAACCAACCTCCTGAAAAAAGGCCCGGCGCCGGACCGATACGAGTCGCTCGATGCACCGTCGAATGCCGACAGGATATTCTATCGCTCGGGCTATGGCGGCGAGCTGGAACTGGTTGCCTGGGTTTCCCAGTACAAGCGCGACCGCAAGCCGAAGCCGGCGGTCCTTTTCCTGCACGGCGGCAACGCGATGGGGCTCGGCCATTGGAACCTGATGGATCCCTACGTCGATGCCGGCTTCGTCGTGATGATGCCGGCGCTGAGAGGCGAGAATGGCCAGATGGGCAATTTCTCGGGCTTTTACGACGAGGTTGACGATGTGCTGTCGGCCGCCGACCGGCTCGCCCATCTTCCGGGCGTCGATCAGAACCGCCTGTTCATCGCCGGCCACAGCATCGGCGGCACGCTAACGATGCTGGCTTCGATGAGCAGCCACAAGTTTCGCGCCGCCGCGCCCATTTCCGGCAACCCCGACGCCTTCCGGTTCTTCAATCGCTATCCGCAGGATATCCGGTTCGATGATCGCAACGCGCACGAATTCGAGGTGCGCACGGCGCTTTGCTATGCGCAGAGCTTCAAATGCCCGGTGCGCGTCGTTCATGGCACGGATGAGTCGCACTTCAACGACAGGGCAGGCCTGCTCGCCAGTCGCGCCCGCGCCGCCGGCGTGCGCATCGAGACGGCGACGGTGACCGGCAACCATACCTCCGCGCTGCCGGCGGAGATTGCGCAGAGCATCCATTTCTTCCAAGGCGTATCGGCTTAACGCCAGCTTCGCGCCAGCCGCGCCTGCCATCATTGCGACAGCTATACGTGTCGCTTCATCGATGAGGGTGGTTTTATGAATGTAGTCAGCCGAGTGTCGTGCTTTGCCGGCCTCGCGGTCGCGCTGATGTCGCTGAGCGGCTGCAATATTTTCGTTCCGGATACCGGCGCGACCGATCCCGCCCGCTTCGTCCAGGAAACCTATCCCGTTTTCTATCATCCGGCGGGCGTCGATCCCGATCGCGTCAGGCCGATCGATGTGCCGGTTCCAGTGAGACCCGGCGTTCCGGCGACGATCTACAATCAGTCTTACGGCATCCCCGGCGCGACGCAGACCCGCACCTACGGTCTGCCGATGGCCAATCCGGTCAGCGCGGCGCTCTATGGTCAGGTCAGGGACAACGACTTTACCTTGCCCGCCATTCCGGTCAGCCGTGTCGATCCGCAATATCTGCGGCAGGAGGTCGATTATCCGACCAACGAGAAGCCGGGCACGATCATCGTCGATACGAAGACCAAGCATCTCTATTTCGTCGAGCCGGGGGGCAAGGCCATGCGCTATGGCGTCGGACTCGGACGCGAAGGCTACGCCTGGTCCGGCCGTGGCGTCATTCAATGGAAGCAGAAGTGGCCGCGCTGGACGCCGCCCGATGAAATGGTCTCGCGCCAGCCGGATGTGCGGGCCTTCTCGGCAGAGAATGGCGGTATGAACCCGGGCCTTGGAAATCCGCTCGGTGCGCGCGCGATGTATATCTTCAAGAACGGTCAGGACACGCTCTACCGCATCCACGGAACGCCGGATTGGCAATCCGTCGGCAAGGCGACCTCGTCCGGTTGCGTACGCATGCTCAACCAGGATGTCGTCGACCTCTACGATCGTGTGCCGGCAAAGGCGGAGATCGTTGTGATGTAGCAGCGCAACAGGCGGGCGATAACGCCTGCCTGACTGCGGACACGAGTTCGTGAGGCTATGGTTTATTCAGCATAACGGGATAGTTTTCTTGAAGCGTCACCGGCGTTGAATAACCCTCCAGAGACGGGCGCCCGCCTTTCTCGCGCTAAAGGAAAACAGACCCGCGTTATGAGCTTCGAAAAAACTTTCTCCCGCCGCAGCTTTCTCTCCCTTTCGGCGATGACCGCGGCTTCGGCATTGACGGGATGCGCATCCACGGCCGGCGGTCCCCCGGTCGGCCAGCCGATCGCTTTTCCCAACCCGATCCGTGCCTTCCAGACGACGCCGGCGCCGACAGACGCCGAACTGGCCGTCATGTACGGACCGATCGAGGACGGCGGCTTCCTTATCCCGGCCGTCCCCTACCAGCAGATCGACCCGCGCTTCTATCGGCAGCAGGTGATCGATCCGACGGGGCAGCCCGCCGGCACGATCGTCGTCGATACCCCGTCGCGCTTCCTCTATCTCGTGCAGCCCGGCGGCACGGCGATGCGTTATGGCGTCGGCATCGGCCGCGAAGGCTTCGCCTGGCAGGGCAATGGCGTCATCCAGTGGCGTCAGAGATGGCCGCGCTGGAAGCCACCGAATGAGATGGTTGCCCGCCAGCCCGAGCTTGCCAAGTATTCGATCGATAACGGCGGCATGGATCCGGGCCTGAAGAACCCGCTCGGTGCACGCGCGCTCTACATCTTCTCGAATGGAGAAGACACGCTTTACCGTCTCCACGGTAATCCGGATTGGCGTTCGATCGGCAAGGCCGTGTCGTCAGGCTGCGTCCGCCTGCTCAACCAGGATATCATCGACCTCTACGATCGCGTGCCCAACAAGGCGCCGATCCTCGTCCTGCAGTGACGTAAGAACAAGACGACCGGCTCTCCGGTCGTCTTCCGGGCCGGCCTCATGTGGTTCGGCCCGGATTTCGGGTTGAAATGCCAGGGCGCTAGAGTGCGCTCGTCAGGTTGGACCGCAAACCTTTGAGCAGTTCGCGGATCGTTTTCATTTCCTCGAGCGTGCAGCCGGAAGCCTCTCCGATCGCCGTCATGATCGCGTTGACCTCGTTTCGCATCGATTGCCCCTTCGGGGTCAGGGACACGATCACCTGGCGTTCGTCGCGTGCATCCCGGGCGCGCGTAATCAGTCCGTTCTGCTCCAGACGCTTGAGAAGCGGCGATAGCGTGCCGGAATCGAGATCGAGCTGTTCACCGATCGCCTTGACCGGCTGTTCCGTCTTTTCCCAAAGCGCCAGCATCACAAGGTACTGGGGGTAGGTGAGGCCGACCCGGTCGAGGATCGGCTTGTAGGCGCGCGTGAATGCGTGCGCCGTTGAATAGACCGCGAAGCAGAGCTGGTTTGCCAGCCTTTTTTCTTCTTCCGGAATTTCCATCGTCTTTGTCATCTGCGCTTTCATTGCCGCCTTTCCCTGGGGTCCGATTGTCCCCTTTTCGAATTCGAAATGCAATTTGCAAAATTCACTTGCGTACAATTTAATTGCGCATTATACAAAATCCAACCCCAACGCAAAGGAGACTGACATGCCTATCCTCTACACGACGAAAGCTTCTGCCACCGGCGGCCGCGCAGGTCGCGCCGTTTCTGAAAACGGTGTTCTCGACGTTACGCTGACGGTTCCGAAGGAGCTCGGAGGCGATGGCGCAACGGGCACCAACCCTGAACAGCTCTTTGCTGCCGGCTATTCCGCCTGCTTCCTGGGTGCCTTGAAATTTGTCGCCGGCAAGGAAAAGGTCAAGATTCCGGAAGACACCACGGTCAGCGCCACTGTCGGCATCGGCCCGCGCGAAGATGGTGCCGGCTTCGGCATCGAGGTCGCATTGACCGTCCATATCCCCGGCCTCGACAAGCCGACGGCTGAAAAGCTTGCCGCCGCCGCGCACATCGTTTGCCCGTACAGCCACGCCATGCGCACCTCGACCGAAGTTCCGGTCACGGTCGCCTGAGCATTCCAGCCGAAGTTTCAAAAGAGCGTCGCATCCGCGGCGCTCTTTTCATATGAAATAAAGTTGCTATATTCTTTCCAGAGAAAGGATATGGCCATGACTGCAGTAAATCCGGTTTCCGGCGCCCGAACCGTCGAAGCCGCCGTTATCACCAAGGCAGTGATCAACGCCGCCGATCGCCTCGGCATCAGTTCGCGCACGCTTTCGGCCGTCCTCGGCATTTCGGAAGCCAGCATTTCGCGAATGAAGCGGCAGGATTATCTGCTTGAGCGTGGCTCGAAGGCCTTTGAGCTCGCCATCCTGCTCGTCCGTATTTTCCGCTCGCTCGATGCCATCGTCGGCGGTGATGAAGCCGTGGCGCGGCAATGGCTGCGTAACGCCAATGCCGCGTTTGGCGCTGCACCCGTCGAAAAGATCGTCAGCATTGCAGGATTGACCGATGTCCTTGCCTATCTGGACGCCCGCCGCGCTCTCGTCTGAGGCGGGCGCTCTATCCGGTCGCTTCTGGCGTCTGGTCGAAGCGCAGCATCAGATATCCACCCTGAAGATCGTCGATACCTTGGATGAGCAGGCGCTGCTCGAAGGATTGCTGGAGGAGAGCAAGCCGGCGCTGCCGCCTGAATGCGTCGGCCTCGATTATCTGCTCGCCACCCCGTTCCGATATGGTGCGATCTATCCGCACGGCTCGCGCTTCCGCCGGGCAGGGCGCACGCCAGGCGTCTTCTATGCGTCCGAAGCCGTCGAGACGGCGCTGGCCGAGATGGCGTTTTACCGGCTGCTGTTCTTTGCGGATTCGCCGGCAACGCCACTTCCGGCCAACGCAGCCGAATATACCGCCTTCGCCGCCGAGATTTCCGCGCCTGCGGTCATCGATCTCACCAAGTCGCCGCTCGATCGGGACCGCGCCGCCTGGATGGACCTGCAACACTATGAGGCCTGTCAGTCCCTTGCGGATGCGGCCCGCGAGGCGGGTTGCCAGGCAATCCTCTATGAATCCGTCCGCGATCCCCGCCACGGCCGCAATCTCGCGCTGCTGACGGCAACGGGCTTTGCCGCCCGCGAACCGGTGGAGCGTCAGACCTGGCGCATCCGGCTTTCGGCAAGCGGCGTTCAGGCGCTCTGCGAGTTTCCAAGATCCCGGATCGGTTTCGCCCGTGAAGATTTCGCGGCCGATCCGCGCATTGCGACCGGGTAAGCTTCGATCGTCGCCTCAGGCGAGGGTGACGAGATCCCGCCGCAGCCGCCCGGCATCGCCCTCGGGCAGCTTTGCCTCAAGGCGCGCATGCGTGCTCACCCAGATGGGCAGGGCGGCTGCAAGCACCGCGCGTCCCTCGGGCGTCAGGGTCAGCAGCTTGCGCCGGCGATCCCTGGGGTTGGCGGTGACAAGCACCCATCCTTTGCGCTCCAGCGGCTTCAGCGCAGCCGTCAGCGTCGTCTGGTCCATGGCTAAGAGATTTGCGACCGGTCCCATCGGCGGCGGTTCGGGTCGGTTCAGCGACATCATCAAGGAGAACTGCCCGTTGGTCAGCCCGATCGGGCGAAGGGCGTCATCGAAAAGCCGGGCGAGTGCGCGGGCTGCGCGCTGGACATGCAGGCAAAGGCAGGTGTCGCGCACCAGCAACGTTGTCGAGTAGGGAATCTCGGGCGAGTTTGACATGAGTAGTTTGTATTGATATCAATATAAATAGTCAAGAAACAAGGAGAATAGGCCTCAAGCTATCGGTCGCGCCGGAGGAGGGCGCTCGTGATGCAGAACCAAGTCGTTTCCCGTGAAGAATGGTTGGAAGCCCGCCGCGCACTGCTGCTTCAGGAGAAGGAGGCAACGCATTTGCGCGACAAGGTCAATGCCGCGCGCATGGCCATGCCGTGGGTGAGGGTCGATAAAGACTACATGTTCGACACGCCGGATGGCAGGAAAAGCCTCTCCGATCTCTTCGATGGCCGCAGTCAGCTTCTGGTCTATCATTTCATGCTCGGACCTGAATGGCAGGCGGGCTGCCCGGGCTGCTCCTTCCTGTCCGATCACGTCGACGGCACGCTCGCGCATCTCAACAATCACGACGTCACCTGGGTTGCCGTGTCGCGGGCCGAGCTTCCCCGCATCGAAGCCTACAAGAAGCGCATGGATTGGAAATTCCCATGGGCTTCCTCGTTCGGTTCCGATTTCAACTTTGACTATCACGTCTCCTTCACGCCGGAGGATCTGGCGAGCGAGACCGTCACCTACAATTTCGAAGCCATTCCTCCGGCCAATGCCCACGACGAACTCCCGGGTGTCAGCGCCTTCTACAAGAACGACGCCGGTGACATTTTTCACACCTACTCTAGTTACGCCCGTGGACTGGAAGAGATGGTCGGAACGCTGATGATCCTTGACCGTGCCCCGAAGGGCCGCAACGAGGATTCGACCATGAGCTTCGTCAAACGTCACGACGAGTACGCGCCGGAGACAGCAAAATCCTGCTGCCACTGAGACGGCGCGACGGTCGCAACACGACTGGCGGCCAATTACGGCAACGTACGAGACGCCATTCGGCGGTCTCGCGACCTGCGTGAACACATTCGTCAACATCAATGCCTGAGCGCGAAAAAGGGAGAAGCGCAATGTCTGCCACGCATGGCAAGTTTATCTGGTGCGAACTGATGACGCCGGACATGAAGGCGGCGACGAAATTCTACTGCGACGTTGTCGGCTGGACGACGAGCAGCATGAACGTGGAGGGCTTGCCGCCTTACACGATCTTCGAAGCAAGCGGCGCGGGTGTCGCCGGGCTGATGGACTTTCCCGCCGAGCTGGAAGGCAAGGGCATCCCGCCGAACTGGACGGGATATGTCGCGGTCGATGATGTCGATCAGTCCGCGAAGGATTTCGCGGCCAATGGCGGCTCCATCCGCAGGCCGCCGGAGGATATCCCGAGCGTCGGTCGTTTTGCCGTCGTCGCCGACCCGCACGGGGCGGTGATCTGCATCATGACGCCGTTTCCGATGGACAATCCTCCTCCGGAAGCTCCCGCCAACGCGCCCGGCCACGTCGGCTGGCATGAACTCTACGCCGGCAACGGCGAGGAGGCTTTCGCATTCTATTCGAAGCTTTTCGGCTGGACGAAGGATCATGACTTCGACATGGGCGAGATGGGGACATACCGCATCTTCGCCGAGCACGGCACGCCGGTTGGCGGCATGATGACCAAGCCGCCGACCGTGCCGATGCCGGCCTGGGCCTATTATTTCAACGTGGCGGGGATCGATTCCGCCATCGCCAGGGTCAAGGCCGGCGGCGGTCAGGTGCTGAATGGTCCGATGGAAGTCCCGGCGGCAGCTGGATCGTCCAGGCGATGGATCCGCAGGGCGCGTTTTTCTGCCTGGTGGCGCCCGCGAGATAGGCTGATCCGGCCGATTTGAAAGTTAACGACAAGGCTGCCGCGGGCGACTGCGGCAGCCTTTTTGTATCGCTGTAGAACGCTGTGAACAGGCACCGGAATCGGTGTGAGAAACGCCCCGAATCGCTGGCTCTCAAGGCATGTCCGGTCAACCGGAAAAACCCGTATTCCTCTAATTTTATTAGAATTTTAGTGCTTTTAGTGGCACTTTGGTTGCCATCAAGGTTAACCGTCCCTAAACATTTTTGGGTGGATGCATAACCGGCTATATCAGCGGAGTTGCAGACATATTGCTTTTGCGCGGCCGGCGTAATTGATTGGCCCCAGTTTCTCATTGGGGTATTTTTGTAATGTCTATCGAAGATCCGCGCATTGCAGCAGTTGACGGCGAACAGGCTTCGCACGACTTCATTTCCGATATTCATGCAGACGCAGCGTTTCAGGCCTCCGCCCCGCAGGGCGTAGAGGTGGCGCAGGCCGAGGGTAGCCAGCCGGCAGATCAGGCAAAGACCGACCGGGTGCCGGCTCAGGAGAGCGCGTCCGCAGCTCCCGCCGCCAACGAGGTCGTTCCGGATCAGAACAACATCGCGCATCTGCCGGCAGGCGCCTCGATCGACGACATCCGCGTCGAGGGCAGCAACCTGGTGCTGGTCCAGGCCGATGGCACCGAGATCGTCATCGTCAACGGCGCGCTCCACGTCCCGACCTTCCTGATCGGTGAAGTTCAGCTCCCGCAGCAGGCCGTGATCGCCGCTCTCGAAGAGAGCAACATCAACGTCGCGGCAGGCCCGGACGGGTCCTACTCCGCAAGCTCCTCGCCCTCGAGCTCCGGCGCCGAGTTCCAGGACTCGCTGCAGCCCGACGCCAACGACCCGACGCAGCTCGCAAGCCTGCTCGCCGATACGCAGCAGCCTGATGTCAGCCCGGAAAACACGCCTGACGAACGCAACGGCGTGCCCGTCATCACCACCAGCGGCCTCCTGACCGTTACCGAAATTGCCGGCAACGAAGGTGGTTTCCAGCCGCAGGTCGTCAATGGCCAGTTCGGTTTCAACCCGGGCACCGATGCCGGCGTTATCTCTTCCATCGGCTTCTCCGACTCCCTGAACATGCAGGAAGGCACGCAGAACGGCACGCACGCCGACCTGACCTCCGACGGCAAGCCTGTCGTCATCACGGTCGACGGCATGACGATCACCGGCACCGTCGATGGCCACACGGTCTTCACCCTGACCGTCACCAATATTGAGACCGGTGCGTACACGTTCAGCCAGTTCGCTCCGATCGATCATCCCGACAAGGGCGAAGCGGGCGCCGACGACGTGCTGCGTCTGCAGTTCAGCTACACCGTCACCGACAAGAATGGCGATAGCGTCACCGGCATCGGCTCGATCGACGTTCGCGACGACGCTCCGACCGTCAACACCGAAAACGATGCCAGCAGCAGCATCAGCGAGAGCAATCTGTCGGGCGAAGGCCATCTCACGACCCAGGGATCGCTTGGCGTCCAGTGGGGCGCTGACAACGGCACCGGCCGCGACCTCACCTTCGACAAGCAGACGGCACCTGAGGGTCTGACCTCGCACGGCCTCGCCATCCACTACGAGATTTCCGTCGACGGCCACACGCTGACCGGCTACACCGGCTCGGCCAACGGCGAAGATCGCGTCGACGTCTTCGTCGCAACGCTCAACCCGGCTGCCCCGAACGGTTCCTACACCTTCGAACTGCTGCAGAGCATCGATCATCCGCAGACCAAGGGGTCTGAAGGCGGCGAAGGCGAAATCCAGCCGCTCGCCGAAACCATCTCGACGGACGAACAGCTCGGCCTCCACTTCACGGCGACCGCCAAGGATGCCGACGGCGACACCGTACCGGTCGACTTCACCGTCACCGTCAAGGACGACGTTCCGACCGCCGATTATTCCGGCACGGGCACCGTTACCGAGCATAGTGCGGATGGCGCGTTCGCTGAGCAGTCTGCGACTGGACGGCTAACCTTCACAACGGGCGCGGATGGCGGTCAGGTTAGTGACTTGACGTTCCGCACAGCGATTGAGCATCAGGACACTCCCGGCGAGGATTTTCCGGCTCTGAAGTCGCATGGCGTCGCACTGACCTACGAAACCACGATTGTGAATGGTGAGATCACCGTAACAGCACATGCGGGTGATACGCTCGTCTTCACGCTGACGGTCGATCAGCAATCGGGTGACTACAAGTACACGCAGTTTTCGTCCATCGACCACGCCTCCGACAGCGACAAGCTGCGCCTCGTGTTTGATTTCATCGTAACGGATGGCGACGGCGACAAGACCGCTTGGAACGATGGCACGCTCCAGATCGACATCATCGACGACAAGCCGACGATCGACGGTGTCGCGCAGGCGGTGAACCTGCTCGCCAACGGCAATTTCAAGGATGACGGCTGGCAGCCGCAGGGCTGGGACAACGGCGGCTACGCCGGCTCGGCAACCGGTGGCATCGGCTGGAAGGTCGACGGTACGGGCAGCGTGCAGCTCGAGCGCGTCAGCGATGGCTATCTCGGCATGCACACTTCCAACGGTGCGCCGATGGTCGACATGGGCTCTTCGCCCGGCAATACCACGATCTCGCAGGACATTGTCGGCCTGAAGGCCAACGAAACGCTGACATTGAGCTTCGAAGTCGGTTCTCCGGACCCGGCTTCCTCCAAGCTGCTGGTCTATTGGAACGGCGAACTCGTCGGCACGTTCGACCAGCCTTCCGCGATGACGCTGGTCAAGATTGAAGGCTTGGTCGCATCCGCAAACGGCAGCAACCAGCTGACCTTCAAGGAAGTCGGAACGTCCGACTACACCGGCAGCTACCTTGCCAACATCAGCCTGACCGAAAGCGCAAACGTTCCGGTCTTCAAGGCGGCGATCGGCGAAGACTCCAACGCCTTCTCCTTCGAGCTTGCCGACGGCAAGCAGTTCTCCTTCGGCGCCGACGGCAAGGGGGCGGTGACGCTGGGTGCGGCCACCGTGGCTTCGGCTGGCGGCATCGCGCTGGCGCTGCCGGAAAAGGCCTACTCCTACGTGGACGGCCACATCGTCATCGACCCGAGCTACGTCCAGTCGCTCAACGCCGGCGAGATCGCCACCATCACCATCCCCTTCACCGTCACCGACTCGGACGGCGACAGCAAGACCGGCGTCTACCAGGTCACCGTCACAGGTGAGAACGATGCCGCAACGATCTCCGGAACGGCCACAGGCGCCGTCACGGAAGACGCCCTCGACCTCACGACCGGCAGCACGCTCAAGGTCGTCGACGTCGACCACGGCGAAGCCCATTTCCAGACGCCTGCATCGCTTAGCGGCACCTATGGCACCTTCGCCTTCAACACGGCGACGGGCGAGTGGACCTACGCGCTGGACAATGCCAAGGCGCAGGAACTCCGCCAGGGCCAGACCTTTGATGAAAAGCTGACGGTCGTCTCGGCTGACGGCACGGCGACGCAGACCATCACGGTCACGGTCACCGGCGTCAACGACGCGCCGCATCTCTCGGCTTCGACCGCGAGCTGGACCTACACCGACACCGCCGGAGACGACAAGTTCCAGACGGTCAACGGCCAGCTGACGACCGTCGATGCAGACAAGGGCGACACCGCCACCTACGGCATCAGCGGCGACGGCGTCACCACCGGCAGCTTCATCAACGGCGCTTACAACACCGCCAAGGTCGGCACCTACGGCACGCTCTACCTGAACAGCGCGACCGGTGCTTACAGCTACGTTCCGAATGATGGCGCCATCGAGGGCCTGAAGTCGCATACTTCTGAAACCTTCGACGTAACAGTCAAGGACGGCACGGGCGCCACCGACAGCGAAACGCTGACGGTCAACCTTCTCGGTGCGAACGACAAGCCCGAGATCTCGGCATCGCTGCCAGGCGTGACCTATCACGACACCTCTGCCGATGACACTTTCTCGGCCGCGACCGGAAAACTCTCCTCGACCGACCGTGACGCTGGCGACACCGCGACCTACGGCGTCAATGGTGGGGTTGCCTCCAACGCCCGCGAAGGCTTCGACGTTGCCAAGACCGGCAGCTACGGCACGCTCTACGTCAACAGCACGACGGGCGCCTACACCTATGTTCCGAACGATACGGCGATCGAAGGCCGCAAGTCGGACACGCAGGAAAGCTTCGCGCTGACCGTAACCGATGGTTCGGGCGCAACCACCAGCACGAACTTCGTCGTTAACATCGATGCCGCCAACGACAAGCCGGAGCTTTCGCCGGTCAAGCTGTCCCTCACCGACACGGCTGCCAACGACAGCTTCCAGTCCGTCAAGGGCACCCTCGTTTCGACCGACCGCGACACCGGCGACAGCGCCAAGTACAGCATAGCCGGCGGATGGTCGACGAACTACCAGGCGGGCGGCATCAAATACGACGTCAAGATCGACGGCAAGTACGGCACGCTCTATCTCGACAGCAAGTCGGGCGCCTACCTCTACCAGCCTGACGACAGCGCGATCGAAGGCCGCAAGACCGACACGTCGGAAAGCTTCACGATCAGGGTCACCGACGGCTCCAACGCCACCGACACTGCGACCTTCACCGTCGATATTCACGGCGCCAACGATACGCCGGAACTCTACGCGACCCTTACCAAGGTCACCTACACGGACACGGCAGGCGACGACATCTTCTTCGCACGCGCCGGCACGCTCTACTCCAGCGATCGCGACGCCTTCGATCACCCGACTTACGGGGTCACCGGTGGCACGGCATCCAATGTCTGGGGATACGACGTTGCCAAGGCTGGCACCTACGGCACCCTCTATCTGAACAGCTTCACCGGCGACTATATTTACGTCCCGAAGGACGGTGCCATCGAGGCTCTGAAGTCCCTGGCTTCGGAAACCTTCGACCTGACGGTCACCGACGAGTCGGGTGCCTCCGCCAAGGAAGTGCTGACGATCAGCGTCGAAGGCACCAACGACAGGCCAGAGATTTCGGCATCGCTGTCGAGCGTGACGTACAACGATACCTCTGGCGATGACAGCTTCTCGACAGCAAGTGGCAAGCTGACCTCGACCGACCGTGACGCTGGCGATACCGCCACCTATGGCGTCAACGGTGGCGTTGCCTCCGACGCCCGCGCAGGCTTCGACGTTGCCAAGACCGGCAGCTATGGCACGCTCTATATCAACAGCAAGACGGGTGCTTACACCTACGTTCCGAACGATGCGGCGATTGAAGGCCGCAAGACGGACACGCAGGAAAAATTCACGCTGACCGTAACCGACGGTTCGGGTGCAACCGACAGCACGGACTTCACCGTCAAGATCGACGCGGCCAACGACAAGCCGGAACTGACGCCGGTCGGCATCTCGTTCACCGATACGGCGGCCAACGACACCTTCCAGTCGGTCAAGGGCACGCTCGTTTCAACCGATCGTGATACCGGCGACACCGCCAAGTACAGCATCATCGGCGGATCCTCGACGAACTACCAGACCGGCGGCATCAAGTACGACGTCAAGATCGACGGTAAGTACGGTACGCTGTATCTCGACAGCAAGTCGGGCGCCTACATCTACCAGCCTGACGACAGCGCCATCGAGAAGACCAAGACCGAAACGAGCGAAAGCTTCCAGATCAAGGTCACCGACGGCTCCAACGCCTCCGACACGCAGAGCTTCACCGTCGCGATCCACGGCGCCAACGACAAGCCGGAACTCTCGGCGACCGTGACGAGCGCCGTCTATAACGACACGTCGAACGACGACACGTTCAAGTCCGTAACAGGCAATCTGACTTCGACCGATCGGGACGCCAGCGAGACGGCCACCTACGGTGTCACCGGCGGGGCTTCTTCGAATGCGGTGAACGGTTACAACATCGCCAAGGCTGGCACCTACGGTACGTTCTACCTGAACAGCAGCACCGGCGCCTACGTCTACGTGCCGAACGACGCTGCCATCGAAGGCCTGAAGGCTGCCGACAAGGAAAGCTTCACGCTGACCGTCACCGACAAGTCGGGTGCAACCGACAGCAAGGTGTTCGAAGTCACGCTGAACGGTGTAAACGACACCGCGAGCATTTCCGGCAATGCCCAGGGCAGCGTCAAGGAAGACACAACGCTTTCCACCGGCGGCACCCTGACGGTCAATGACCGCGACGCCGATGATGCGCACCTGCAGACCCCCTCCAGCCTTGCCGGCAAGTACGGCACGTTCACCCTGGATACGGCGACCGGCGCCTGGACTTACAAGCTCGACAACGCCAGCAACGCGATCCAGAGCCTCAACGGCACCGACCAGGTGAAGGATGAGATCACGGTCAAGTCCGCTGACGGCACGGCAACGCAGGTGATCCAGGTCACGATCTCCGGCACCAACGACGCGGCCGTTATCGGCGAGCCGACGAAGACCGAGGTCATCGAAGACTATAAGGTCAAGGATGGTCATCTGAGTGTCTCGGGCACGATCAGCGTCTCCGACGTCGATCACGATCAGTCTTCGTTCCAGACAGGAGTGACCAGCAAGGGCGTCACGCTTGGAACGCTGACCCTGAGCTCGAACGGTGAGTACACCTACTCGGTCTCGGCGAGCGCGGTTCAGTATCTCGGCGATGAAGAGACGAAGGTCGAAACCTTCATCATCAAGTCCTATGATGGTACGACGAAGGAAGTCAGCTTCACCATCATCGGCACCAACGACACGCCTTACATCCAGTCGGTCGATGCGGCCGGCTCAGTGAAGGAAATCGCTGGCCAGACGGGTTCGTCGACCCTGCTGCACGCCGATCAGACGATCGTCTTCGGCGATGGCGATATCCATGACACGCACACGCTGGAGGTCACCGAAGTCTCGACGACGGCAGCGAACGGCAAGTTCCTGGGCTCCGCCGTCTCGCAGATCCTCGACGCCGTCGGCAATGCAGATGGCAGCGGCCGCCAGGCGCAGCTGAACTTCAGCGTCGCCGACAAGGACGTCGACTTCCTCGCCGCCGGCGAAACCATCGTGCAGACCTACCAGGTCGCCATCGTCGACCAGAACGGCGTTGCCACCGGCTACCAGACGGTCAAGATCACGATCGTCGGCGCGAATGATGCGGCCGTGATCGGCACGCCGTCGGTTTCGTCGGTGACGGAAGATGTCAACCCTGCAAGCGGTTACCTGAAGGCAACCGGTTCGATCTCGGTCAGCGATGCCGACCATGATCAGTCGAGCTTCAAGACGGCTGTCTCGAACGTCACGAGCAACCTCGGCACGCTGGTGCTGGCCTCGGACGGCAGCTACACCTACCAGGTGTTGAACAGTGCTGTTCAGTACCTCGATGCCGGCGAGCAGCGCGTCGAGACCTTCCGCATCACTTCCGCGGATGGCACGACGAAGGACGTCAGCTTCACCGTCAACGGTGCTGCGGATGCGGCCGTGATCGGCACGCCGTCGGTCTCGTCGGTAACGGAAGATGTCAACCCTGCAAGCGGTTACCTGAAGGCAACCGGTTCGATCTCGGTCAGCGACGCCGACCATGATCAGTCGAGCTTCAAGACGGCTGTCTCGAACGTCACGAGCAACCTCGGCACGCTGGTGCTGGCCTCGGACGGCAGCTACACCTACCAGGTGTTGAACAGTGCTGTTCAGTACCTCGATGCCGGCGAGCAGCGCGTCGAGACCTTCCGCATCACTTCCGCGGATGGCACGACGAAGGACGTCAGCTTCACCGTCAACGGTGCTGCGGATGCGGCCGTGATCGGCACGCCGTCGGTCTCGTCGGTAACGGAAGATGTCAACCCTGCAAGCGGTTACCTGAAGGCAACCGGTTCGATCTCGGTCAGCGACGCCGACCATGATCAGTCGAGCTTCAAGACGGCTGTCTCGAACGTCACGAGCAACCTCGGCACGCTGGTGCTGGCCTCGGACGGCAGCTACACCTACCAGGTGTTGAACAGTGCTGTTCAGTACCTCGATGCCGGCGAAAAGCGCGTCGAGACCTTCCGCATCACTTCCGCGGATGGCACGACGAAGGACGTCAGCTTCACGGTCAACGGTGCTGCGGATGCGGCCGTGATCGGCACGCCGTCGGTCTCGTCGGTAACGGAAGATGTCAACCCTGCAAGCGGTTACCTGAAGGCAACCGGTTCGATCTCGGTCAGCGACGCCGACCATGATCAGTCGAGCTTCAAGACGGCTGTCTCGAACGTCACGAGCAACCTCGGCACGCTGGTGCTGGCCTCGGACGGCAGCTACACCTACCAGGTGTTGAACAGTGCTGTTCAGTACCTCGATGCCGGCGAAAAGCGCGTCGAGACCTTCCGCATCACTTCCGCGGATGGCACGACGAAGGACGTCAGCTTCACCGTCAACGGTGCTGCGGATGCGGCCGTGATCGGCACGCCGTCGGTCTCGTCGGTAACGGAAGATGTCAACCCTGCAAGCGGTTACCTGAAGGCAACCGGTTCGATCTCGGTCAGCGACGCCGACCATGATCAGTCGAGCTTCAAGACGACCGTCTCGAACGTCACGAGCAACCTCGGCACGCTGGTGCTCGCCGCGGACGGCAGCTATACCTACCAGGTCTTGAACAGTGCTGTTCAGTACCTCGATGCCAACGAGCAGCGCGTCGAGACCTTCCGCATCACTTCCGCGGATGGCACGACGAAGGACGTCAGCTTCACGGTCAACGGTGCTGCGGATGCGGCCGTGATCGGCACGCCGTCGGTCTCGTCGGTAACGGAAGATGTCAACCCTGCAAGCGGTTACCTGAAGGCAACCGGTTCGATCTCGGTCAGCGATGCCGACCACGATCAGTCGAGCTTCAAGACCACGGTCTCGAACGTCACGACGAACCTCGGCACGCTGACGCTCGCCGCGGACGGTACCTACACCTACTCGGTATCGAATGCTTCGGTTCAATATCTGAACTCTGGTGAACAGCGCGTCGAAACCTTCCGCATTACCTCCGCGGACGGCACGACGAAGGACGTCAGCTTCACCATCAACGGTGCCAATGATGCGGTGCCAGCGACGGTCAACGAGAGCACGAATTCTGCCGGCAGGTACGCGTTCACCGACGACGATGACTCTCCGTACAAGATCAATTTCGATCTCTCTACTCTGTTCAATGTCACCGGCAGCGCATCCTACGCGGTATCGAAGGTCTACTCGACCAACTCCGATGACTGGCTGACGTTCAGCAATAATACGGCCAAGGGAAATCCCTACGAAGGATGGTTCCTGGATCCGGACGGTGATTCCGGCCTCTATATCTACCGCGTCACCGTAACGGATAGCCTCGGCACCGTTCAGTCGACCTATGTCGCTTTCAGTGCAATCGAATACTACGGCCGTACCTTCGAGATCACCAATAATGGTGGTCTCAACAACGACAATTCGCTAGCCTACGCCAACTTCTACAACAGCGACGGCGACCTGATCCTGATCACAAGCAACATCAATGATACGGTGTACGCTGGAGCAGGACACGATGTCGTCATCGATAACGGTGGTTCGAATACGATCGACGGCGGATCCGGCGACGATGCCATCTACGGTATGGGTGGTAACGACATCCTGCTCGGTGGATCCGGGAACGATTTCATCGATGGCGGTGACGGAAACGACACGATCGTCGGCGGCACCGGCAACGACGTCTTGCTCGGCGGTGCGGGCAACGACACATTCAACTATACTATCGGCGACGGCGCAGACATTATTGACGGCGGTACCGGCAGCGATACGGTGGCGATTATCGGCACCAGCAGCCCGGAAACCCTGAATGTCGTGGTTTCCGGCGATGTTCTGACGCAGTTCAACGGCAGCACGGTGACGAATGTCGAGACGATCACTGCCAACCTCCAGGGCGGCACGGATCTGCTTTCCTATTCGGGAACGACTCAGGGCGTCGTCGTCAATCTTGCAACCAACTCGGCAACCGGCTTCTCGTATATCAACGGCATCGAGAACGTCACTGGCGGCTCTGGTAACGACAAGCTGACCGGTGATACGGGCGCCAACACTCTCCTGGGCGGCGCCGGCGACGATACGCTGAGCGGTGGTGCTGGCAACGACACGCTTACCGGCGGTTCTGGCAAGAACACGTTCGTATGGGGTTCGGAAGCTCTGAACTCCAGCAATGCGGACAAGATCACCGACTACAGCTATTCGAACGGTGACAAGATCGACCTGCAGAGCCTCGTCGGATCCTTTGGTGCCGGGAAGAACGTGCTGAACTATGTCAAGATCGTCGAATTGGGTTCTGATTTGCTGGTCCAGGTAGCCCAGACTGCCGGTGGTCCGTTCACGACGGCCTACACTCTCTCTGGCGCGAATGGTTCGGGCACGGATTCAGTCCGGGTGCATATCGGCGGGTCGGATTATACCGTCAAGACCAATAACACCTACGCGTCCGCCATCGACCCGATCATCCTCGACCTCGACCACAACGGCATCGCACTGACCACGCTCGACCACGGCGTCCAGTTCGACATCAATGCCGACGGTCACAAGGACCAGATCGCATGGACGGCAGGCACGGATGGCATCCTGGCCTACGACGTGGATGGTAACGGCAAGATCGACAACGGCACCGAGATCTTCTCGCCGCACTTTGCCGGTGGCACCTATGCCGATGGCCTGGCGGCGCTGGCGACCCTCGACAGCAACCACGACGGCAAGATCGATGCCAATGACGAGGCTTTTGCAAAGCTCACCATCTGGCAGGACCTGAACCACAACGGCATCACCGACGCCGGCGAGCTTTCGAGCCTCGCGGATCATTCGATCGCCAGCATTTCGCTGGATGCGCATGCGACCGATACTTCGATCAACGGCCAGTCGGTCCTGGCGGACGGCAGCTACACCCTGACGGACGGCTCTACCGGCCACTTCGTCGAGGTTGCCTTCGACACGACGCTTGGCGGCAGCACGGACACCGACAGCGTCCACGCGCTGATCGGCACCGACGGTGACGACGCGCTGGCTGGCAGCGGCGGTATGTTCACGCTCACGGGCGGGGCAGGGGCTGATACCTTCGTTCTCGACGCCGATGCGCTTGGCGACGTCAAGCTCGCCGACGTGATCACCGACTACAAGGCCGGCGAAGGTGACACGCTTGATGTGTCGAAGCTTCTCGACAGCCTGCTCGGTCACCAGGCAACCGAAGCCGAGGCGCTTGCCAGCGTCAAGACGACGGTATCGGGTGCCGACACCGTGGTCAGCGTCAACGCCAACGGTGCCTGGCACGACGTGGCGGTTCTCCAGAACACCACCGAAGCGGTCAAGATCCTGTTCGACGACAAGCACGACACGACCACCGCTCCGCACGTCGGCTAATTGCCGGAAGGCAACGGAAGGTCCCAGAATCTCGAAAGAGGCGCTTCGGCGCCTCTTTCTGTTTCCAACGAGTTTAGTGGGATGTCGTCGCCCCGACGGGCTCCGGATCGGCTGCTAGGCGGCCGGGAGCCTCGAGATCGGCAAAGCTTCGTCGCTGTCGGCGCCGCCGCGCTGCATGGCCATGTCGTCGGCGAGCTGACGGATGTGGTTGAAGTCGGTCGGTCCTTCGAAGATCGCGCCGCCGAGGCGAATGTCGATCGTCAGATGCGCTTCACCGGCGGTGAAGGCGGCGTCCGAAACACGTCTGCGGATACGTGTGCCGACGTCCTGGGCGTTCTCGACGCTGGCGCCGGGCAGGAAGACGCCGAGCTCGTTCGAGGCAATGCGAGCCACCAGATCGCCGCTGCGAACCGAGGACTGTATGATGGCGGCGAGCGACTGCATCACCGTGTCGGCCCACTGCGGACCGTAGCGGCGGCTGATTGCATCGAGCGAATCAATGACGACCGCGATCATCACGCCACCGGCATCCGTGGCGATTCGCCGGCGCCTATCGATGTAGTGTTCGACGGCCGCGGCGAAGGCCGTACCGTTCAAAGTTTTGGTCACGGCATCGTGTCGCGTGGCAAAATTCAGCTTTTCCTGAATGATGCGAGTTTCCGCGCCTTTTAGTTGCAGCTTAATTAGAAGCGGAAATGCAACAAAAACTGAAATTAGCGCCGCGCCTGCAAATCCTACCAAAAATGGTCGATCCGGCGCAGCAAGGTTTAAGATAAGTAAAACCCCGACGGAAATCGCTGCGCAGCAGGCACTGCCAAGTGCGGCGATCCGAAGAGCAGAAGTAATTGTGGCGGAAGAGTAACGCTGGCCAAAATTCATCGCGGTTTTAAACCCGTTGGAAGTAAGGCCAGATAACCACAGCCGGGAAAACCCAGGATTAAAAAATCCTGTAAAATTCTCGCTTTAGGGACTTTACGGTGAGGAATTAACTGTCTCCGGAGGAAGGACCTGTGCCGCAATTGGAATGTGGAAAAAATGGTGTTACTTCTTTGCCGAATTTAATTCTTCGGTATACGGGTACACCGGTCGAATTTTGATGTTGAGGGGCATCCGTCTTGTTTAAGGGCAAAAGAATATTTGCAGCTTTGTCTGCCACTGTTGCTTTGAATTTTGCGTTCTACGTCGATGCCAATGCGATGTCGTTGCAGCAGGCAATCGAAAAGACCATGAAGACCAACCCGCAGATCTTGCAGGCTGCAAAAGATCGCGAGGCGGTTGAATTTGAGTTGCGCCAGGCGCGTGGTCTTTATTTGCCGTCTGTTGATCTAGAGGCAGGCATCGGTCGTCGTAGACTTTCCAACGCCAGCTCGGGCGCTTTGCGCTCCGACCATGATTACTTGTCGCCCGGCGATGTCGGCGTGACGGTTACTCAGACGTTGTTCGACGGCGGCAGCCGCAAGGCGCAGGTCGATCAGCAGGCATCGCGCGTCGATGGGGCCTCCTTTCGGGTCCTCGAACGCTCCGAAGCGCTCGCGCTCGAAGTAACCCAGGATTATCTCGAATACATGCTGCAGAACCAGATCGTGGCTGCCGCGAAGGAAAACGTTTCCTTCCACACCGCGATGGTCGGCGACATCAACGAGAGCATCAAGGGCGGTGCCCTGACCGATGCGGATCGTCTGCAGGGCAGCGAACGTCTGCAGGCCGCCAAGGCCCGTATGCGTGAGGCTCTCGAAGAACTCGAAGCGACGAAAATCCGCTTCCTCAAGGCCGTCGGCGAGCCGATCACCAATCCGCAGTCTCCGCCTTCGGTGGCGAAGTATGTGCCGAAGACGCTCGACGATGCGCTCTTCGTTGCCAACAAGAACAGCCCGCGTATCTATTCGGCCAATGCTGACGTCGATGCGGCGGATGCAGGCGTCCGCGGCGCGCGCGCCAACTACATGCCGAAGGTAAACCTCGAAGGTACCGCCCGCGTCGGCGACGACATCGACGGCGATTCAGGCAACACCAACGACTATCAGGTCCGCGTCGTTGCCCGCTGGAACCTCTATCGCGGCGGCATCGACGTTGCCCGCGAGCAGGAACAGATCCGTCGTGCCGGCGAACAGCGTTACGCGCTGGCGCAGGTTCAGCGCGAAGTTCAGGAATCGGTTCGCTCCGCCTGGAACGAGCGTGCAAGCCGCAGCGACCTTTCCGGCATCCTCGGCAAGCAAGCGTCGATCAACGACCAGCTCGTCGGTTCCTACCGTGAGCAGTTCAAGGTCGGTCAGCGCTCGCTGCTCGACGTGCTGGACGCACAGAACACCAAGTTCAATACCAAGGTCCTCGCAGACACGGCGCGCGTTGCCTCGCTGTTTGCCGAGTACAAGATCCTCGCCGCTTCCGGCAATCTGCTTCAGACGATGAAGCTGAAGCCGGTCGATCAGAGCAAGGCTTATGCGCGGGAAGAGTTTGTTGTCCCCGCGGGCGTGGCGAATCCCGGATATGCCGAAGTCGACTCTCATCAGAAGGCTGGCATGCCCCTGGATCTCCTAGCGCCAATTCGACAGCAGTAGTCGAAACGGCCATGGAACCATGCTGAACGTAGCACCTGAAACGACCAGCGGCACACCGCTCCAGACCTTTAAAGCCGCTTTCAAATCTGTGGCTGCGTTCTATGGCCGACCAAGCTCCGATACGGTCCTCTTCTCCGGTCTTCCGGATGAGGTGACCGAATCGCTGGATGGCGACGATGTGGAGCGCATTGCGGAGCGCATCGGCCTGCAGGTCATCAAGCATGGGGACCGCGAATGTCGCCTGGGCAATTTCGATTGCCCGGCAATCGTCGCCTTCGCCGATGGCGGCGTCCTGCCGCTTCTCGAGGTCGCCGAAGACGGCTCCTATGTGACGGATATCGTTCCGGTCGCGGGAGCCGCGATCAGGATCAGCCGCGAGGAGTTCGCGGCGCTTCGGCCGCAGCTCGCATTCGCCTTCACGCTGTACTATCAGAATGCCTCCGAAGAGGCGCTGGTCGGCAACGCCGTCGAGATCGAGAAGCGCCACTGGCTGGCGACGACGCTGACGCCTTACTGGCGCACCTACGTTCGCGTCATGGTCGCGGCGCTGTTCATCAACCTCATCGCGCTCGGCTCGCCGCTCTTCACGATGAACGTCTACGATCGCGTTCTGCCGAACAAGGCGATCTCCACCCTGTGGGTTCTCGCCGCCGGTATTTCGCTTGCCTACATCTTTGATTTCCTTTTGAAGACGGCCCGGTCGTCGCTGATCGACTATGCCGGCCGCAAGGCGGATCTGCGTCTCTCGCAGCTGCTGTTCGACAAGGTGCTGAATTCGACGCTGGCATCGCGGCCGATGTCGACGGGCGAATACGCCAATCGCATCACGCAGTATGAATTCGTGCGCGAGTTCTTCACGTCGAACACGATCGGCGTGCTGATCGACAGTCTCTTCGTCTTCATCTTCCTGGCCGTCATCTACCTGATCTCAGGCTGGCTCGTCGCTATCCCGGCGGTCGCTTTCGTCCTCTCGGTTGCGATCGGGCTTTGGGCTCAGGCGGCGATCGGCAAGCGCATGGCAACGGCCGCCAACGAAGCCTCCCGCCGCCAGTCGCTGCTGGTCGAGACGATCTCGACGATCGAGACGCTGAAAAGCCTGCGCGCGGAGGCGACCATGCTGCGCCGCTGGCAGGAACTGACCAAGTATTCCAGCCGCACCAGCGAAGAGATCAAGCATATCTCCACCAATGCCATCAACATGACGATGTTCGTGCAGCAGATGGTGAGCGTGCTGATCGTGATCGCCGGCACCTATGAGTTCTCCGAGGGCCATATCGCCATGGGCGCGATCGTCGCGACCGTGATGCTGGCGAGCCGTGCGGGAGCGCCGCTCGGCCAGATCGCCATGACTCTGGCTCGTTTCCGCCAGGCGACCATGTCGCTGCGCATTCTCGACAAGATCATGGAACAGCCGGACGATCGTCCGTCGACGGTCGGCTTCGTCAATCGCGAGATCTCTCGGGGCGCCTTCAGCTTCCAGGATGTGTCGTTCCAGTATCCGGGCTCTGACTATCCCGTCATCAACAAGCTGTCCTTCTCGGTCCGGCCTGGTGAGCGGATCGGCATCATTGGCCGTATCGGTTCCGGCAAGACAACGCTCGGACGGCTACTGGATGGTCTGTTCGCCCCGTCGGGCGGTCGCGTGCTGATCGATGGCGTCGATATCCGCCAGTATCACATGGCAGAAGTCCGCTCCGCCGTTGCCGTGGCCGGCCAGTCCTCCGACCTCTTCTCGGGCACCGTGAAGGAAAATCTCCTCATCGGTCGCGCCGACGCCACCGACGAGGAACTGCTTGAGGTCGCCCGCATGACCGGCGTCGACGAATTCGTCGGCAATCATCCGCGCGGCTTCGATATGCCGGTCGGCGAGCGGGGAACCAACCTTTCGAGCGGCCAGAAGCAGGCGCTGACGATTGCCCGTCTTCTCCTCACCAGACCGAAAATCGTCTTCCTGGACGAACCCTCCGGCGCCATGGACCTCGCGACCGAGCGAAACCTGATCCTGCGTCTGTCGAAGGCAATTAACCGCGATACGACTCTGCTGATTGCGACCCACCGCTACAGCATGCTGGAACTGGTCGATCGCCTGATCGTCATCGACAAGGGCCGCATCATCGCTGACGGTCCGAAGCAGGCCGTCATCGAAGCGATGCAGCGCAAGCCGGCGGGAGTGCAGCCATGAGCAACCAGCACGACAATCCGCCACTGCTGGCCCGCGGCATCCTCGCCCTCGTATCGCTGGTCTTTGCAAGCTTTCTGGCCTGGGCGGCGATCGCCGATGTCAACGAGATCGCGCGCGGCGAAGGCAAGGTCATCCCGGTCTCCAAAACCCAGATCATCCAGTCGTCCGAACCGGGCGTGGTACAGCAGATTGCCGTCGTTCTCGGACAGGTCGTCCGCAAGGGGCAGCTGCTGGTTCAGCTCGACAACACGACGACGACGTCAACGCTCGGTGAATCAGTTGCCAAGGCGAGGGCGCTCGGCGCCAAGGTCGCGCGGTTGAAGCTTGAGGAAGCCGGTCAGTACGATGCACCTTATGTCTGCCCGCAGGAGATCCTCGCGGTCGCCAAGGACGTCTGTAGCAACGAGACCCAGCTTTTCGCCGCAGACCGCGCCAGCTACAAGAACAAGCTCGGCGTGCTGCAGGAACGCGTGCGTCAGCGCGAGAACGAGCTTTCCGAAGCGCATGCGAATATCGACCGGCTGGAGCAGAACATCGACGGCGCGCAGCGCCAGTACGATCTGATCAGCCCGCTGGCCAAGAAGAAGCTGGTTGCCGAGACCGAGGTCCTGAAGACCGAGCGCGACCTCACCGACCAGAAGGGCCAGCTCAAGGTCTATCAGGAAAGCCTCGATCGGCTGCAGGCCGCTGTCCAGGAAGCCAAGTTGCAGCTCGGCGATCTGGCGCTGGAGCTGCGCCAGCAGGCACTGACGGACAAGGCCCAGGCTCTGGCCGAGCTTTCCGTCGTCGATGAAACCATTCGCGGCGCATCCGACCGCGTCAAGCGCACCGATATCCGCTCGCCGGTTGATGGCATCGTCAACACGCTGGAAGTCAATACGATCGGCGCTTACGTCGATCCGGGCAGGGTGATCGCCGGCATCGTTCCAACCGCCGACACGTTGCTTGTTGAAGCGAAGATTTCGCCACGCGACGTCGCTTTCGTTCGTCGCGGCCAGCCGGCGGTCGTCAAGATCACGGCCTATGACTTCTCGATCTTCGGCGGCCTCGAGGGCGTCGTGGAGAACATCTCGGCCGACAGTCTGGTCGAGAAGGAAAAGGGCGAAACCTATTACCTCGTGCAGGTAAAGACCGACCGTTCGGAACTGCAGCGCAACGGCAAGGCCTATCCCATTATTCCTGGCATGGTCGCTTCCGTCGAAATCATGACGGGCAATAAGACCGTTCTCAGCTATCTCATGAAGCCGATCAACAAGGCGCGCAGCGAAGCGCTGACGGAGCGATAATGCTGATTGTGAAGCCCCGCACAGATGCGTTGTCCGATCTCGAGCCGATCGAGGAGCCTTTGCCCTCGATTGATGCCGAAGAGATCGAGCCGCGTTTCCGTGCGGTGGTGGGTCGCGGCGGCGAGCGCCGCGGTATTCGCCTTGAGCGGATTTACTGGGATGGTCTTGGTCGCATGTCGACATCAGGCAAGATGAGCACGGCCGATCTCGTGCACTACACCGCCTCACAGATGCCGGAATCGGGCAATCTGGCGTCGCTGCTGCGTGTTCTCAGCCTGAAATGGGCGCTGCGTCGTCTCGATACCGTCGAAGACATCTCGTCGATGGCAAACACCAACGCGATCATCCAGGCATCGCCGTCTCCGACCATCCTGTTGACGCACGACAAGAAGGTTCAGCTGTTCAACGATCCCTTCCTGTCGATGCTGCGCCAGCGCCTGCCGATGACGGATACGGCGCAATTGACCAAGGGCCTGCGCTTCTCCATCGACACGCATATCGAGGAAGCGATCGCCACGCTTGAGCGAAACAAGGGCAAGACCCTGAACACGGGCTTCACCATCACCGTCGGCACGCAGACGATGAAGGGCCAGATCAATCTCGCCCTGGCGCCGACGCACGAGAAGTCGATGCTGATCGGCTATATTTCCCGCTACTGATCAGCTTCTCTGCAGCGCCAGATGGGCGCCGAGGCCGACGAGCGTCGCGCCGCCCAACCGCCGCACCAGCCGCTGCGCCGATGTCGAGCGCCGCAGCCTGCCGATCACGGCGCCGGCCAGGAACACGCAGACGATATCGGCGGATGAAAAGATCACGTTGACGATTGTGCCGAGGATGACGAACTGCAGCCAGACCGGGAAGCTGGCCGATGCATCGATGAACTGCGGCAGGAACGCGAAGAAGAAGATTGCCGTCTTCGGGTTGAGCACGTCGATCATGAAGCTCTCGAACAGCGCCCGCCGTCCCGATTTAGGCTCCGTGCCGGGCAGGGCGGTCTCGCCCTCCTGCTTGCCGCGAAACAGCGAGATGCCGAGCCATACCAGATAGGCCGCACCGACCAGCTTCACCGCCATGTAGAGAACAGGCACAGCGTGAAACAGGATGGAGAGACCGGCGGCTGCGGCCGCGACGTGTACATAACAGCCGAGATGAATGCCGAGCGCCGCCATGAACCCCGCCCGTCGACCGCGCGCCATGGTCTGGGCCGCCGCGTAAAGCATGGCCGGCCCCGGCATGTAGGCGAACAGCGTGGTGGTGATGAAGAAGCTGATCAGCAGTTCGGCGGATGGCATCGGTTCGTCCCCATTCATGCGCTAAGCCGTTGATATCAGGCTGTACCTGATCTGCATAGCAGAGAGAAAAGAGACCGTTGATGTCATGTCAGGACCCTGCAGAGGGATCCGGAAGAGTCGTGGTGCGTCAGAAAGTGACGCCTTCACCGGGCGCGACCTTCTCGATCGGCATGGCCGAGGCCATCTGCCCGCCACCGACGCGCGAGCCGTGGATGAAGCCCTTGCCGCCGGCGATCGAATAGAGCGGCATGTAGTCGGGCAGCCGCGTATCCGGCAGCACCTCGTCGCGCATGTTGTCGAGGATGAAGCGGTTGCCTTCGACCGAGACCGAGAGAACCGCGTGGTAGAAGTGGCGCTTCTGGTCGAACAGAACGACGATCGCCATGTCCTTGAGATCAACACCCTCGGCATGCAGGGCTGCCATCTTCAGGATCGCGAAGTCTTCACAATCGCCCTGCTGGCGCGCGATCGTCTCCGTCGGCGTCGCCCAGTAGTCGGCAACCTTGTAGGTCTCGATATCGCGCTTGTAGCGGATCGCGTGATTGACCGTATTGTTGACGGTATTCATCTTGTCGCGGATCGAGGCCTGCGAGGTCTTCGTGAAGGCTGCCTTGATCGCCACTGCGGCATTGGTGCATTTGCCGGCACCGCAGTTGATCGCGGTGCCGTCGGTCATCTCGGCGAGAGATGGCGCAAGACGCTTCAGCGCTGCCAGCCGTTTGAAGGGAATTGCGACCGAACCGAACACGCCGCTGTCGCTTGGCGCTGCGATCGACGGGCGCGCTGCGGGCTTCGGCGCAATGGCGCTTTCACGCGTCCATCCGGCCGGCGCCGGCTCGCTGAACGCCGTCGTAAACGTCTGCGTAAGTCCGCGCCCGGCAAGGCTCAGCAGGTCGCCGATAGCGCCAACACCGGCAAACTTCGAAAGGTTCGCTACCGTGCTGACAGAAGAATAAGACAAGTAAATTCCGCCGGAAATTGTAGATGACGGAAGAAATGTTGCTGGAGTAGAGTTGGCGACAAAAGGAAAAAATGCGGATGCTAATGTAATAAATGCCGAAGTCGCTATTTTTGTTCTTTTTTTCATAAGCGTAAAATCTCTCTGTTTGAGAGAAATGTACGCAGCAGCCATAAATATCGGGTGTGGAAGCTTGGATAAAGTTGAACGAAATTATCTGCTAGAAAACGCAGAAAATTTTAGCGTTCGCATAAACCAACTTTGGGTGAATGGTTTGCTTTCCCTTGCGGCCTGTGTAGATATGGGATCAAGAAAATCGCGGTTTTGTGGGGCTGCGGACACGGTGGGGGAAACGGTGACGGTGCAACGGATTGGGCATGCGCGAAGCTCGCATGGTTTACAGCGGGCGCGGCAGGCTCAGCCTCTGAGCACTTTCGGGAGCCTGCGGCTCACGGCTCGCTTCATGGCGCCGCTGCTTTTCGTCCTTTGCGGCGCTCTGGCGAGCTGCCAATCCGATGTCGATGGTGTCGCCAAGAATGTGAAGACAAACGACATCAAGGCGCCGGCAAGCGATGTCGAAGAATCCTTTGGCGAGAGCGGCGCCGAGATCACATTGCTGCTGCAGAAGGGCGGCAGCGGTCTCTTCGAAGGGCCATCGCGTGATATCAGGGATGCGGCGGGCTTGAGTGTTGGCGATCTCGGCGGCAACCAGGCCTTCGTCAAGGTCGTCGATGCGTCCAGCGCGGCAAATGTGGCGACTGCGGTTTCGGCGGCGAAGGCCAGAAACGTGGCGCTGCTCATCAGCTATCTTCCACCACAGGTGACCGCGTCGATCGCTGCCATGCCCGCCGATCAGAGGCCGCCTCTGGTCAATCTCGGCGTACCGGTACCTGCGATGGCAGGCAACGTCTACAATCTGGTGTCGGATGAGATGGACAGCGCCGTGGAGGGTCTGCGTGCGGCGGCGGCGAGCGGCCACAAGAAGGTGGTCGCCTTCGCACAGACGGATTTCCCGCAGGCAGGCGAATTCAAGCTCGGAGACACGGTTCGCGCATCCGGCGGCACCTTCCTCGGCATGACGCGCTATAATCTGACCGATGCGTCCGCGTCCGATGCCGTGCAGAAGAGCCGTCCGATGCTGCAGGGCGCCGATACCGTCCTGATCCTAGGTCGGACGGCTATCGCCACCACGATCGAGGGTGCGATCAAGGCGGGCGGGCCACCGAACCTGACCTTCGTCGGCACCAGCGCCTGGCCACCGCAGACCTACGCGGAGCCGACCGCGAACGGCACCGTGATTGCCATGGTCGAGCCGGAAGGCGCCTCGCTGATCGCCGAGCGCTACAAGCGGCATTACAAGCGCACGCTCTCCACCGATGCCGCCTATGGCTACGATGCCGTGGCGATCGCATCCGGCATTATTCGCACGAAGGGTCCGGCGGGCCTGAACGCGGAGAATCTGACGAGCAAGACCGGCTTCCGTGGCGTGACCGGGCTGTTCCGGCTGACGCCCTCAGGCCAGGTCGAACGCCGCCTCAGCCTCTTTACGATCAGCGGCGGAAAGCTCACCCTGCTCTCCGCCGCTCCGACCTCGTTCTAGGTGGCGCTATAGGCCGCGGCGAAGAATGGCTCCGGACTTTCCACTTCGGTGAGCCGCCGGCGCTCGATCTGCCAGAACCGGTTGCCGACCGCGCGCACGAAGCTGCGGTCGTGCGACACGACGAGGCAGCTTGCCTGATGCGCCATGAGTTCGCCTTCGAGCGCTTCCTGCCCATCGATATCGAGATGGTTGGTCGGTTCGTCGAGCAGGTAGAAGTTCGGCTCCGCCAGCCGCAGGACCAGCATGCCGAGCCGCGCCTTCTGGCCGCCGGACAATCGCCCGACGGGACGAGCCTGCATCTCGATCGTCATGCCGGCGCCCGCCAGCAACGAGCGCGCCCGCTGATCGCCGACATCGAAACGACGAATGATCGTTTCCATCGGCGTATCGGCATCCTTCAGATCGGCAAGCGCCTGGTCGCTATAGCCGAGCACCAGCGAGGGCGTGGCCTTGATGCCGTCCTGCGCAGTTTCCACGTTACCGATCGCCTTTCGAAGCATGGCAATCAGCCGCGATTTGCCAGCGCCGTTCTCCCCAAGCAGGACGATCCGGTCTCCCTGGCAGATGAACTGCTTGCCGGTCCGAAACAGCGGCGTGCCGTCAGGCGTCCGCACCTCGGCATCGTCGAGCGTCACCAGCACCTTGGCATGGGTGCCACGATTGGCGAGCCTGATCGCCCCCGCAGATCGCTCCAGATGGGCGGGCTTTGCCGCATCCTCCAGCTTGTCGGCGCGTTGCTTCAATTGCTTGGTCTTGACGACGAGCAGGTCGCTTCCGGAGTTGATGCCGATATTGTTGAGCTTCGCCGCCTGCTTGCGCAGTTGCTCTGCGGTCTTCATGTCGCGCTCGTAGCGTCTCCTGTCGGCCGCATCCGCCTCATCCAGTGCCGCCCGGGCGCGGCTGTAGGGCAGGGAGAAGACCTGCGATTGCTCCGGTCTCAGGAACAGGGTCCGATTGGTGACGGCATCGAGGAAGGCGCGATCGTGGCTCGAGATGATGACGGGCACATCGCGCGGCAGGGCGTTCAGCCAGCTCTCGAGTGCGGCGATCTTGCCGAGATCGAGGTGGTTGGTCGGCTCGTCGAGCAGCAGTGCATCGGGCTCCATAACCCAGGTACGCGCCAGCATCGCCAGCCGCTGCCAGCCGCCGCTGAGCTGCCCGACCGGGCGACTGCGCAAGGCTTCCGGCACCTCCAACGAGTCCAGCACGATATCGACGCGCCAGCTCTCGTTTGCCTGCTGGTCGGCCGGCAGCGCCTGCAGAACAGCGTCGTGGAACGGCAGGTCAAGCAGCCTCGCCGGCACGTCCTGCTCGACATAGCCGATCGTCAGCCCGCGCGAACGCGTGATGTCGCCCTGGGTAGCCTCGAGCGCACCGGAAATGCAGCGCAACAGCGTGGACTTGCCGCGCCCGTTGGCGGCGACGAGCCCGAGCCGGTCGCCGGCGTTGATAACGAGGTCCAGCTTGGCAAAAAGCGGCGCGCTGAGAGTGACGCCGAGATTGCGGATATTGATAAGGGTCATGATCTTGCTCTGGTCTTGCCGAGCGAGCACACGGGCGAGGGCGTACAGCCTTCATCGCGTGCGTGTGCTCGAGCTCGGGAATGAATAGATGCAGACGAGCGAAATGCCCGAACTGCTGCCACGAGGGGCAGACCAGGAAGAGAGTCTGGAGAACGGTCTCTGGTCAGCCCTGCAAACGCATCTGCAGGGCGTTGACGGGGCCACGTTGCCGGTAGAACCGGAAATAGAAATTATGCACGCGACCCTCCTTTCTCTTTGAGTGCACAGCCGAAATACCATCGGGCGGGCAAAATTGCAATCGAGGCGGTCGCAGCGCGCGTCTCGCACGCCGCCTGACAGCCCAGCTTGCGCAAGGCCGCGTGCTTGTTGTAAGCGGCCCTCACAGCGAATTCTTGATCTCGAGGAGAAACGCCATGGCCGGCGGTGATGACGACTATGTCTATGACGAAGTGACCGGGGAATGGCGTCCGGCTTCCGAGCTGGCTGCCGCAGGGCAGGGGAGCGCCGAAGTTCGGGACGCGTCCGGAAACGTCCTCAAGGACGGCGACTCCGTCACCCTCATCAAGGACCTGAAGGTCAAGGGCGCCAATCAGACGCTGAAGCAGGGTACGGTTATCAGGTCGATCCGGCTGACGGACAATCCCGAAGAGATCGACTGCCGCCACGAGGCCATCAAGGGCCTCGTCCTGCGCACGGAGTTCGTGCGTAAGCGCTGAGCGGAATGCATCTGGGAAGAGGGCTTTAACGCTCTCAGCCGGTCGGCAAAGCCACGCGGCATATTGGGATGGATGCCCCACCGACGTCACCCCGGCCATGAGCCGGGGTCCAGCGCGCGCAAGTCCTTGCGCGTAGAAGGTCTTTCGCACCGCAGACGCGGTGCCGCTGGATGCCGGCTCAAGGCCGGCATGACGGAGAAAGTGATGGCTCCGCGGAAAAGAGCACTTCGTCAGCGGTTCGAAGGGCGGTAGCGCCCTCCGCCTAGCGCTTCAGGCTGCCGAGGATGCCGCGCACCAGTGCCCGGCCGACCTGCGTCGCAACCGTCCGGGCAACGCTCTTCATCGCCGCTTCCACCACCGTCTCGCGCTGGTAGCCGGGCGAGCGGGCGCGGCCCTGGGTCTTGCCCTGCTGCTCGTCATTGTCGTCGCCGAAGCCCGGCAGCGTCCAGCGGCCCGAGGCGCTGCCTTCGGTCGGCTGTGTCGGCTGCGCCTGCCTGGCGGCATCGGCGTCCGACGCCTTCTTGGCGCGCGCCGCCAGGATTTCGAAGGCGGATTCCCGATCGAGATCCTCATCGTAGACGCCGAGCACCGGGCTCTTGTCCATGACCTCCTGGCGCTCGGGATCTGTCAGCGGGCCGACGCGACCGGATGGCGGCCGGACCAGTGTCCGTTCGACGATCGAGGGCGAGCCCTTCGCTTCCAGTGTCGACACCAGCGCCTCGCCGGTGCCGAGCGTGGTAATGACGGTGGCGCAGTCGAAGGCCGGGTTCGGGCGGAAGGTGTCCGCGGCCGTCTTCACCGCCTTCTGCTCGCGCGGCGTATAGGCGCGCAGCGCATGCTGCACGCGGTTGCCGAGCTGGGCGAGGACGGTTTCCGGCACGTCGAGCGGGTTCTGCGTCACGAAATAGACGCCGACGCCCTTCGAGCGGATGAGGCGCACGACCTGCTCGACGCGCTCGAGCAGCACCTTCGGCGCATCGTTGAAGAGTAGATGCGCTTCGTCGAAGAAGAAGACGAGCTTCGGCTTGTCGGGATCGCCCACTTCGGGCAATTCCTCGAAAAGCTCTGACAGCAGCCAGAGCAGGAAGGTCGCGTAGAGCCGCGGGTTCATCATCAGCTTGTCGGCTGCGAGCACCGAGATCTGGCCGTAGCCGCGGTTGTCTGTGCGCATGATGTCGGAAATCTTCAGCGCCGGCTCCCCAAAGAAGTGTTCGGCGCCCTGTTGTTCCAGCACCAGCATCGCGCGCTGGATCGAGGCGACGGATGCCTTCGAGATCAGGCCGAACTGGCTGGAGAGCTCCGTGGCGTTCTCCGCCATGTAGTTCAGGAGCGAGGAGAAGTCCTTGAGGTCGAGCAGCGGCAGTCCGCCCTGGTCGGCGATCTTGAAGGCAATGTTGATGACGCCTTCCTGTGGCTCGGAGGCATCCATGAGGCGAGCCAGCAACAGCGGCCCCATCTCGGCAATGGTGGTGCGGACGCGGTGGCCCTTTTCTCCGAAAAGGTCCCAGAAGATGACCGGGAAGCGGTCGAACTCGTAGTCGTCGAAGCCGATCTGCTCGGCGCGCTTGGTGAGGAAGTCCTTCGGCTCGCCCTTCGCGGCGATGCCCGACAGGTCGCCCTTGATGTCCGAGCAGAAGACGGGCACGCCGGCCTTCGAGTAACCCTCGGCAAGCACCTGCAGCGTTACCGTCTTGCCGGTGCCGGTGGCGCCCGTGACGAGACCGTGGCGGTTTCCGAATTTCAGGTCGAGATATTCGGGCTTGTTGATGCTGTCGTCCGGATTACGGCTGACACCGACGAAAATCTTGCCTTCCTCGAGCATTTCGGAACGTCTCCCTCCGGCATTCGATGCCGCTTGCGTCAAAATGCGGAGCGCAGTTTCCGCATGGTCATTGTAATATCGCCTGACTGTTATAAGCAGGCAGCTCCGTGCGGACAACTGCCTGCATTAAAAGGAAAAGTGGGATAAGCTCGGCCTGACGGGCGGACCGCTTGAGTTGCCGCATGAACTCGATTAACGTTGACGTTAACGTCAAAAATAGGAGGCTGACGATGAATGAAATCGTGGACCAGATCGCCGCGCGCGTAGGCATACCTGCGGAAGTAGCGGAAAAGGCCGTTGGCATGATGCTCGGCTTTCTGCAGCGTGAGGCCGCCGATGGCCCTGTCGCCAAGATGATCGAGGCCATTCCCGGCGCGTCGGATCTCGTCGCCAAGTATAACGGCGAGGGCGAAACCGGTGGCGGTGGCCTGCTTGGCAGCATCATGGGCGCGTTCGGCGGAGCCGGCGGCGTCATGGCGCTCGGCCAGCAGCTGATGAGCGAAGGCCTCGGCATGGGCGAGATCACCACGCTTGCCAAGGAAACGATCGCCATTGCCGAACAGCACGCCGGCAAGGAAGTTGTCGACGAGGTCGTTGCCTCGGTGCCTGGCCTCAGCCAGTTCGTCTGACGATAGAGCGCCGTGCGTCCTTAGGGACGCACAAAGGACGCTCTATCTTATTGAATATAAAGGATCGGCCCGAAAATCGTTTCCGGTTTTCGGGCCGATCCTGTAGTGCGAATTCGCAATGGGCGGCGTCGCGCTGCCCATTGCTTCCGGCGCCCGGTTATTTCGAAATGCCGAGAAGCGTCAGAAATACTTTCGCCTGGTCTCGCGCCGTCTGTCGATCGGCGTTATCGATCCATTCCTGTCCGCAGAACTTCGCAACGTCATCCTTGTCGGCAGCCGCATATTCCGGATGCCGTGAACCCGCGATCGTCTGCTGCCAGGCGCAGCCGAACATTCTGCTTTCCGTGATGGCGCCGTCGCAGCCTGTGCTGAGGCAGATCGCAACCGTGTGCTGGCTCTCAAAATTGCCGAGGGTTGCCTTGCGGTAGGTGTCTATCCAGGTGTCGCGCGTAGTGCGGCAACGCGCGGGGTCCGCACTCATGCTGCAGTTCTTCTCGGCGATGTAATCCCGCGCCGCAGGCCAGTCGGAAACTTCCGCCAGACTGACGCATCCGCAGGCTAAAAGAGCGGCCACCCAATGCAATTTCGACCCTCGTCGTCGCACGACCCGAACCTGGTGCGTGAATCACTTCACGCCAGTTCGATTACTCTTTTACGTGTTGTCAGTGCGCGCCGGAAGCCGCAATCTTCACTGCCGGCGACAAGCGAGATCAATGCTTGCTCTTGGTTTCCCGGGCGAGCTTCAAAATGACATCGTCGGCCGCATCGGCGAGGGCCATTGCAATTTCGGCAGCCTTCCAGCCTCTCTTCTCCCCATTCTTGATGAGTTCGAAAAGCATAGGCTCGAATTCGGACCTACAGGTCTCCATTCGCTGGTCTGAGTTCAAGCGATTCTTGGAAGATTGAATATCTGTCATCTCAATACCCCAGATTTAGAGGGTAGATTTATCAAGGCGGCTGAAGAGCGCAAGTAAATATGTTAATCGAACATTAATAATTCGATTTTTTGACTCACCTCTTCCGTAAACAACTGGAAATCCAAGAAGGGCCCGCCGGGGTTTGACGAGCCCCGCCTTCTTTGTCGCACTGGAAAAGCAACGCGGTCAGCCCGAAAATCTTGCGTTTGCGCATGCTCCCAGTCAACTCCTACTTATTTTGTATGGACAGAGGATCGGATCCCGGAGTGGCGCAGTAATTCCTGCGGGATAAAGCTGGGTCGGGGCCGGAAATAGCTGTGCTTTTCTATATCGGCCCCGAAAATATACTAACTTAAAAGTGCATTTATTCAGCTTGTTTTTTATGGTTGTGCGTCAAAACGCCCAGCGCGTGCCACTGCCGTCCGTCCTGCTGGATGAGGTCGTCGGCGCAGGCGGGACCCATGCTCCCGGGGGCATACGGATCCGGTCGTTTCGCACCTGATGCCCACACGTCGAGGAAGGGCTGAACGGCCGCCCAGCCAGCCTCGATCCCGTCGGCTCGCTGGAAGAGCGTCTGGTCGCCGATGAAGAGATCGTAGAGCAGGGACTCATAGCCCGTCATCTTGCCGATATCGAACATGTCGGCGTAGCGGAAATCGAGCGACACCGGAACCGTATCGACGGAGAGGCCCGGCGACTTGATGGAGAGTTCGACGCTCAGGCCTTCATCGGGCTGTACCTGGATCACCATGCGGTTCGGCGGCAGGCTGCGCTTGATATCGGTTTCGCGAAACTGCGCGAAAGGCACCTGTCGGAACGTGACGACGATTTCGGTGTCACGCGCCGTCATCGCCTTGCCTGTCCTGAGATAGAAGGGCACGCCAGCCCAGCGCCAGGTATCGACATAGAGCTTCAACGCGACGAAGGTTTCCGTATCGCTGTCGGGCGACACGTCCTTGCTGTCGCGGAAGGCGGTGATGGGGTTGCCGTTCAGCGTCCCCCCGGTGTAGGCGCCGCGCACGGCATGCGTCTCGGCCTCTTCGGGCGTATAGATGCGCAGCGCGCTGAGCGCCTTGCTCTTCTCGCTGCGGATCGCCTCCGCGCCGAAGTCGTTCGGCGCTTCCATCGCGATCATCGCCAGCAGCTGGAACAGGTGGTTCGGTACCATGTCGCGGAGCGCGCCTGTCGCATCGTAGAACTTGCCGCGCATGCCGACATCGACGGTCTCGGCGGCGGTGATCTGCACGTGGTCGATGTAGTTGTTGTTCCAGAGCGACTCGATCATCATGTTGGCGAAGCGCGCCGTCAGAATGTTCTGCACCGTTTCCTTGCCGAGGAAGTGATCCAGCCGGTAGACTTGGCTTTCCGCCACGCGGCTGAGGATCTCGGCGTTAAGCGCGCGTGCCGAGGCGAGGTCGGTCCCGAAAGGCTTTTCGATGGCAATGCGCCGGAAACACCCGTCGCTTTCCTTCGTCAGCCCATGCTCAGCCAGCTTATCGACGAGCGGGCCGAAGAATTGCGGCGGCACCGCGAAGTAAAAGGCAGCATTGCCGCTTTGCGATGCTTTCAGCCGCTCGGCGATCTGCAGGAATATATCGTCCTTCGTGAAGTCGCCGGAGATATAGGCGATGCGTTTCTTGAGACGCTGCCAGCCATCGCTCTTCTGATGCGCGCCGCCATCGTCCATGCCGGCGAGAAAGCTGTCGAGATGATCGACCAGCATCGCGTCGTCGCCGGCATCGATGCCGATGCCGAGAATATGCAGATCGTCTCCGACCATGCCGCTCTGCGTCAGGTTGATGATCGCCGGCACCAGCAGGCGTCGGGTGAGGTCGCCTGTGGCGCCGAAGATGACGAGGGTGACCGGCGGGGTGGGGGCTACGTCCATGGTGATCTGCTCCTTGTGGCCGCGGTCAATATAAAGCGCGCCTGCATCGTCACAAGTGGCGGTGCAGGCGCGTGACGTCTCAGGCTTTTACTGCGACCATGAAGAGGCGCGGAAAACGCAACAGCACGCGGCCGTCGGACATCTTCGGATAGGCCTTCTCGACGCGGGCGTGATAATCCGCCAGGAATGCCTCGCGGTGCTCTTCGCCGGCATGGTCGAGATAGGGTCTGAGGCCGGTCCCCTTCACCCATTCGACGATCGCGGCGGCATCGGCCATCGGGTGATTGTAGATCGTATGCCAGATGTCGACCCTGGCCGATTTGGCGATCAGCCGGCTGTAATAGGTCGATGGGTCAGGCAAAGGGTTCCGGCGAACGCTCCTGGCGGCGAATGCGGCCTTCCAGGGGCCGGCATGCCCGGTTTCATCCATCAGCAGGTGCGTCGGCTCATTCAGGTTGTCGGGCATCTGCACGGCAAGCGCGCCGCCCGGTGCAAGCCCGTCCATGAGCTTGTCCAGCAGGTCGATATGGTCAGGCAGCCACTGGAATACGGCGTTTGCAAACAGCAGGTCGACAGGTTCGCTCGGCTGCCATGTCGCGAGGTTCGCTTCCACGAATGCCGTGTTGGGCAGCCGCCTGCGGGCCGCTTCCAGCATGTTCAGGTCGCTGTCGAGCCCGACGACGCCGGCGCTCCCGTAGCGGTCTATGATGAGCTCGGTCGAATTGCCCGGGCCACAGCCAAGATCGATCGCCCTGTTGATGCGCTCCAGCGGAACCTGGGCAAGCAGATCCCGCGCCGGGCGGGTGCGCTCGTCTTCGAACTTCACATACTGGCTGGCAGACCATGCCATGGGATGCACTCCTTGCTAACACATTGCTTGCTGCGCCTACGCGCATTCAGTTTGTATTGCGAGGCACGCGCTTCCGGAAGGGATAGCTTTGTTTTGAAACGAGAATGTGAAGAGGAGATGCGATCGGCAGGCCGAGACTGGCGCGATCATCGGCGCCGGTCTCGTCTTTGCTGTTCAGATACTTGGCAGTAGAGCCAAGGCGTTGCCGTCAGGCCGCCAGGATCGTGATGCCGTGGGCGTTGGGCGCAGCCTTCATGCGTTCCATCGTTTCCGAAGACGGCGTTGCCTTCGGCGGCTCCTGCGAGCCGGTGGCTTCCAGGAATTCGGCCATGTCGCTGTCGACGATCGCCGCGAACGTGGCGGTCTCGGTACCGGGATTGGAATAGGCGTGAGCCTGGTTCGCTTCGATGCGAACGATATCGCCCGCCGTCGCCTCGAACTCGTCGATGCCGTTTCCAGTAGCCCGGCGAACGGTGAGCCGACCTTCGAGGATCCGGAAGACCTCGGGGCTTGCATGGCGATGCAGAGGCATCCGGCTGCCGGGTGGCACCGTCACGTCGAAGATGTTGAGCCAGCTTCCCTGCAGACGAGCCCGTCGCTCGATCCGGTCGCCCAGGACGAAGAATACCTTCGCGCTCGCCTGGGCAGGCGCTTTCACAAATGAGTTGGACATCATGTCTCGCTTTTTCTTTTTCTTGGCGGCGAGCCCGTTAGACCTTTCCGGAGCCCTTGGCAACCCGCCCGTTTTATCGCCTGTGGCGCTAGCAGCGTCGGCCGCCATGTGGGTAGCGATCCCGCCGGTATCAAGACGGCGCTTCATGTTGCTGTTCGGTTTCGGCCGGGACCGCCCCTTCCGACGCGCTCTTCCGGGGGGAGCCGTGCTTCAACCAATTTTGGCGGTGTGCTATCGTCAAAGCGATCAACGGGGGATAGTGGCTATGTCGGATTTCCGAAAGGCAGTTGTCTCTTTGCCGGGCCGCGAGCGCGTCGCCCGGACGCCCTTTGGTGCCAGGATTGTGATCCATGCCACGGCCGCCGAGACCGGCGGCGCATTCGGAATGTGGGAAACCTTCACGCCGCCCGGCCAAGGGCCGGCGCCCCATACGCACACGCGCGAAACGGAAGTTTTCCGCGTTATCCGCGGGCTCTACCGCGTTCGATGCGGCAACGATGAGTTCGACGCCCCTCCTGGAACGGTGGTGGTTCTGCCGCCGCATGTCGCGCACAGCTGGCGCAATATCAGCGACGAGCCGGGCCAGATGTTCGCGACGGTCACGCCGGGGGGCTGCGAGCAGCTGTTCATCGATATCGAGGCGCTGAATGCTGACACACCCGAGAAAATCGCGGTAATCGAGGCGCGCCTCGGCATCATCAACGATGCGACGCTGGCCCTCGATCTGGCGGCCGCAAATCGAGTATAGGCCACGGGCACCGCTTCAAGCCGCATCGCTTTTCTGGTCGCTGGCCTGCTCTTCCAGGATGCGCCGCGCAACCTCGTCCAACGCCTTGGCATTGTCCTTGGCAAGCGATGTGGCGATTGCCATCAACGCCTTGATATTGTCAGGCGAGGCATCGTCGAGAGCGTCGTTTTCCTTCTGCGTCAGCTGGCGGTCGAGGCGGAAGTAATCGAGGCTCCGAACGTTGGCATCCGTCACGACGGTCGAGTAGTCGATCTCGGTGCCGACAGGGTTGAGGAGCGAATTTGCCTGATAGGAAGCCGTGCTTGCCTGTCCCTGCATCAGGATGGAAATCAGCGGCGTATCGTGGGCCGGGTGCATCCAGCCGACGGCACCCCAGCCTTTGGCCTCCTGATAGGCGACCGGTCGGTTCTGCTGGCCCGTTCCGAGCGACAGGAAGACCAGCCGATCATCTTGCCAAGGCTTTTTGCGGGCCTCGACATACGCCGCAAGGATCGGGTCGTTGGCGAAAACGCCGCCATCGATCAGCGGCACGAAGCGGTCGTCCTTCTTCGCGCCGATCCGCTCGATCAGTGCCGGCGGAAAGTAGGTCGGTGCCGCCGAAGTTGCTCTTGCCGCCTCCCAGTAGCGGAAATTGCTGTTCTTCTTGTCGGCGTTCGACATGAAGAGCGCCGTCCGGTTGCGAATGTCGTAGGCAGGGATGAGGACTGTCGACAGGCCCTTGTCCAGCGTCGCGGTTCCCAGCCGCTCCTTCAGCTTCGCCTCGAGCGCCACGGTTTCATAGCTCGGGCCGCTCAGCCCGTATGGATTGATGATGTCGCCGAGCGGCGGTTTGCGAAAGATCTCGCCGCCCTCGTTTGCGTAGAGCTTAAGGAGATCGGACGGCGTGCAGGCTGCTTCGCCGGCCTTCGACGGGTGAGGGCAGGTCAGGCCGGCCGCGATGATGCCGCCGGTCGACGTACCCGCGATCAGGTCGAACGCCCTGTGGAGCGGCAGCCCGTCCAGCCGCTTGGCCAGTTCCACCAGAATCGCGGCCGGAATAATGCCGCGAATGCCGCCGCCGTCGATCGAAAGAATAAAACGCGTTGCCATTTGCCCCTCCACGCCGGTTCATCCGGTCGTAGAGAGTATGAATTGCAACCAAAAGAATACTACAAACTGAAACGCTCTTTTTGATTGAGATCGGTTGCAGGCCGGATCAGAACTGGGTGATGACGCTGATCCCGATGCCCTCGGCGCGATCCATGGTCATCAGGCCGGGAATTGCCTCCTCGAGTGTGATGCGCCGGCCGATCAGCTTCTGCGGTGCGATCTTGCCGGCCGCGAGCATCGATAGCATCGCATCATAGCGCCAGGCCTGCATGCCGTGGCTGCCGTAGATCTCCAGTTCATGGCCGATCACCTGCGCCATCGGGATCTGCGGCGTTGCATGTTCGCCGAGCATAAGGCCGATCTGCACGTGCCGCCCGCGCCGGCGCAGGTTCTTGATCGAGTTGAAGCAGGTGACGGGATGGCCGAGCGCGTCGATCGAGACATGCGCACCGCCCTTGGTGATCTCGCGCACCGCCTCGGCCACGTCAGCCACGCGGCTCGCATTGATCGTCGCCGCCGCCCCGCATTCGCGCGCGAAGGCAAGCTTCTCGTCGGAAAGATCGATGCCAACAGCGTTCGCGCCGAGCGCCGTCGCGATCATGATCGCCGAGAGGCCGACGCCGCCACATCCGTGCACGGCGATCCACTCTCCGGGGCCGGTGCGCGCCTGGTCGGCGACGGCGCGAAACGAGGTCGCAAAGCGGCAGCCAAGGCTTGCCGCGGTAGCGTCGTCAATGCTGTCGGGCAGATGCACGAGGTTCGTGTCGGCGTACTCGATCGCGACATATTCGGCGAACGAGCCCCAATGCGTGAAGCCCGGCTGGAACTGGTTGGGGCAGACCTGCTGGTTGCCGGAATGGCACTCGCCGCAATGGCCGCAGCCGGAAACGAACGGCACGGTCACCCGGTCTCCGACCTTGAAGCGCACGACGCCCTTGCCGGTTGCGACCACCTTGCCGGCGAGCTCGTGGCCCGGCACATGCGGCAGCTTGATATCGGGATCGTGGCCCATCCACCCATGCCAGTCGCTGCGGCAAAGGCCGGTTGCGCCAACGGCAATGACCACGCCGTCCTCGGTCGGTGTGGGATCGGCCAGTGTGCGGATTTCAGGAGCCTTCTCGAAGGCGTCGTAGAACATGGCTTTCATCGATCGTACTCCGAAGCGGTCATTGCGATTCCGCCTTATGATGACACGCCGCCTGCGTCGCTTCCAATCGCACCATCCATGATTTTCGGTGATGCACCCATCGACGGTGTTCAATGAGGTGCGAACGAATATTACTCCACTACCGACGCGTCCGTCATTTTCTTGCTTCCGGTTTTGCAGCAAGGATTTCTTCTTGACCCGCTGTCTGCAGGGGGATTTTGCTCTTTCGACTTTTCAAGGAGAATGCCCATGGCCGTCGACACATCGCCCCGTTCCTCCACCTGGACCTACGTCGAGGGAGAGTGGCTCACCGGCAATCCACCGCTGATCGGGCCGACTTCGCACGCCATGTGGCTGGCCTCGACAGTGTTCGACGGCGCCCGCTGGTTCGATGGCATCGCGCCGGATCTCGACCTGCATTGCCAGCGCGTCAACCGCTCGGCGATCAACATGGGTCTGAAGCCGATCAAGACCGCTGAGGAGATCGAGGCGCTGGCCTGGGAGGGCATCAAGAAGTTCGACGGCAAGACGCCTCTCTACATCAAGCCGATGTATTGGGGCGAGCATGGTTCGGCCGGTAGCGTCGTCACGGTCGACGGCGAATCCACGCGGTTCGCGCTGTGCCTGTTCGAAGCGCCGCTCGGCAACAACGCCCCAAATTCATTGACCGTTTCGCCCTACCGCCGCCCGTCGCCGGAAACCGCGATGACGGATGCGAAGACCGGTTCGCTTTATCCGAACAGCGGCCGCGCCATCGCCGAAGCCAAGAGCCGCGGCTTCGACAACGCGCTGATGCGCGACATGAGCGGCAATGTCGCAGAGACGGCCTCCTCCAACGTCTTCATGGTCAAGGACGGCATCATCTCGACGCCGATCGCCAACCGCACCTTCCTTGCCGGCATCACCCGAGCCCGTGTCATCGGCCTCCTGCGCAAGGCCGGCTTCGAGGTCCGCGAAGTGACGCTGTCGGTCGACGATTTCATGAGCGCCGACGAGATCTTCACATCGGGCAACTATTCCAAGGTCGTCGGCGTCAGCCGTCTCGACGGTCGGGATTTCCAGCCGGGGCCGGTCACCCGCAAGGCGTTCGAACTCTACATGGACTGGGCCTTCGGTCGCAGCGAAAGCGACAGCTAAGTCAGTCGCATCTGTCTGAGTGGAGTGGTCGCGCTTGCCGCGGCCATTCGGTCGGCTGTAGGAGGAGAGCCGAAGCCCATTATTCGAACGACCGAGAAGCCCGCGTCATGATCGTGCGCCCCCGTCCCAGCCTGCTCAAACTCTTCTTCATTCTTCGCGGCTCGATCATCAAGCAGGTCTTCCCGCAGATCCTGTTGACCGGCTTCCTCTCCTCGTTGGTCGTGCTCGTCCACAGCGTCTGGCCGGGCACCCTGCCGGTCTTCAGCGGCGCGCCGTTCGCGCTTCTCGGCATCGCTATTTCCATCTTCCTCGGTTTCCGCAACAACGCCTGCTATGACCGCTGGTGGGAGGCGCGCAAGCAATGGGGACAGATGATCTTCTCCGCACGCCACTTCGCCCGGCAGACGCTGCTGCTCGAAACCGCAAGTGGCGAGGCCGGGGCCGAAGCGCGCAGACGTCTCGTCACGCTCGTCATCGCCTTCATCCAGTCGCTGGTACCGCACCTGCGCGCCGGCAGCGGCCGCGAGAAGGTCGAGCATCTGTTGTCGCCGGAGCTGAAGGCCCGCTATCACGCAAGCCGCACGCCGCCGGAGGCGATCTCGCTGGAAATCGCGCGGGAGCTTGCCGATCTGCGCGCCAGGGGCATGCTCACAGACATCTCCTATCAGATCCTCGACAAGACGCTCGGGGAGCTGACGCTGGCGCAGGCCTCCTGCGAGCGCATCCGCTGGACGCCGGTGCCGTTCGGCTACACGCTGCTGCTCCACCGCACGGCGCACCTCTTCTGCCTGCTCCTGCCATTCGGCTTCGACGACGTTCTCGGCTGGTTCATGCCCTTTGCGACGGCGCTGGTCGCCTACACCTTCTTCGGCCTCGATGCACTGGGCGACGAGCTGGAAGCCCCCTTTGGCAACCAGCCGAATGCGCTGCCGATCGGCGCCCTTGCTGACACGATCGAGATCAATCTGCGCGAAGCGCTGGGAGAGACGGACCTGCCGCCGCTCCCGACGCCGGTGGATTATCTGCTGATGTAGGCTCTACGCCTCTTTCGGCCGTACCAGCCAGGCATAGGCGGCGCCCGCAATCAGCAGCACGCAGGTCCCGAGGAACACCGCCCGCATGCCGATATGGCCGCCGATGAAGCCGCCGAGCACCGGGCCGGCGACCTGGCCGACATATTGCGAGGAGACGGACAGGCCGAGGATGCTGCCGGCAGCACTATCGGGCACGCTGTGGCGGATGACCGCGGAAATGCAGGGCAGGAGCCCGCCGAGCGCGATCCCCATCAGGAAACGCAGGATGATCAGCTGCCAGGAGCTGGTCACGAACGCCTGCGGGATCAAAAGCACGCCGGCAACGCCGAGTGCGCCCGCTATGACAGGCCAGTGACCGATCCGGTCGGCAAGCTTGCCGAGGCGTGAGGCCGACAGGATGCTGCCGAGGGCTGCGGCCGACATGACGACGCCTGCAATCATTGTTACCCTGCTGGGATCTTCCGCCAGCTGCGCGACATAGACGGTGATGATCGGCTCGATCGACATGTTGGCGAGCATCAGCAGCATGCCGGTTGCGAGCATCGCGATGACGGGGCGCTTGTCCGGGATCGAGGCCCAGCCGCCGCTCGCCTTCGCCGCCTGCTTGCGGGTAGGCGACTTCTCTTCCTTGATCAGGAAGGTGGTTGCCAGAAACGCGAGGAAGATCATCGCGCCTGCCGCAAGGAACGTATTGCGGATGCCGATCAGCGGCGGCAGGGCGCCGCCAATCAGCGGGCCGACCAGATTGCCGGCCATGATGCCCGACGCGAGCACGCCGAGCGCCCAGGCGGACCGATCCTTCGGCGTCTGGGTGGCGACCAGCACCATCGAGCCGGACGAATAGCCGCCGGCGAGCCCAACGAACAGGCGGAGCGCCACCAGCTGCCAGACATTGTCGGCCATGCCCATCAGCGAGATCGCGACCGTCATGCCGGCGCTGGCGCGCACCAACATCAGCTTGCGTCCGTAGATATCGCCGAGCCTGCCCCAGAGCGGCGCCACGAAGGCGGCGGCGAGGAAGGTCGCCCCGTAGGCGATGCCCGACCACTGGACGATCGCCGCATGGTCGCTGACACCGAGTTCCTCGACATAGAGCGGCAGAAACGGGAGCAGCAACGTCATCGCGACGATCGTCGTGAAGGAGCCGAGCAGCGAAATGACCAGATTGCGCTTCCAGTAGATCGAGCCGCTATCGGCGACGGCGGCGTCCCATTTGGTATCGGTCATTTCGTGGCCTTTGCATTGATCGTATAGGTCAGTTCAGCCGCGCCGGAGGCAAGGACATGTCCCTTCGCGGCAGCAAGGAAATCGGCGCGGGTGAAGGCGTCGGGAAGCGCGAACCTGTCGCTATCGAGCGCATAGACCGTTACCCGGTAGCGGTGGATGCGCAGGTCGCTCCAGGGCGGGCACGCGCCCATATAGCCCCCATGCGGCCCATCCTTCAAGAAGGCGGCGAAACCGTTCTGCCCGCGCCGGCCGTGCTTGGTCGTCTCGAGCGCAAGACCACCTGCCAGCATGCCGTCGCTGTCCGCGCCCTCGGCAAGTTCCGTGAGCGATGCAGGGATGTCGGCAAGGATCCAATGCGTGAATTCCATGCGCGGCATATCGGTGTCGATCTCTGTCCCTTCCTTGTTCAGCAACGAAAGATCGGCCGGAACGTCGGGGTCGGTCATCGCAAGCGCGTAGGAGCGGGTTCCGACTGGGCCTTTGGTCCAGGAGAGAGCAGGGCTCTTGTTGCTGCCCGCCGCAGCTTTGCCGCCAGCCGCGATGCAGGAAGCGTGCCGCCGGGCCCGCTGTCGCGGAAGGTCACCGTCATGTCGGCGGCCAGGAGAGGCGTGGAGAAAGACAGGATGGCGGCGGCTGTTGCAATGGTTCTGATACGCATGAATTCGTCCTCTCGTTCGATGGACGAGCTCTAGCAATCTCGATGCAAAGCTGACGCACTGAAACGCTCAAAAAGCGTCCGTATGCGCTCAAACCTCAGCGACTTGCTTTTCCGGCGCGCCGGACCGCATGCGTTCGGCAAATCGGCGTGGGGATCGATATCCTGTTGCAAGAGCGGCCTCGCGAAGGGAGACGCCATCGTCTGCGAGCATGGCGGTTGCAAGCTCGATCCGGACCTCTGTGAGCAGCGTGCGCAGTGAAGTCTCTTCGCCCGCGAGCCGACGTCTCAATGTAGCGTTGCTGGTCCCAAGTTCGGCAGCGATCATGTCGGCGGTCCAGGCTCTGTCCGGTTGCCAACGAACGAGCCCGCGAACGGCGTCTCCCGTCGTCTGCGCCTTGAAGGGCAGGGCGCCACGCATGCCGAGAACCATCAGCACTTCCATCACCCGATGTTCGATCAGCGCTGCAGGCAGGTTGCCGGCAACGATGCCTTCGCCCGCATGATGGATGGCGCTTGAAAGAGCCGCGTCGAGCGGCAGATCGAGTTGCCCGCTGTTGCGCCGTGGCGGAAAGGCGCGGCTGGCGCGCGCAACCAGTTCGTCCGGGAAATCGATGAAGATCGCGCGGTAGACACCCGTTGCAGGGTCCGGATCGTTGACCACGTCGCCGCGCCAGCCGCCGGGCAGGACAAGTACGGTGCCTGCCGCGAACCGCAGTTGCCGGCCCATCGTCACGACCTACTTCGAACCTTCCACGATCACGACGATCGAGGCGCGCGGAAAGGAACAGCCGGCGATGCGTTCGCGTTCGCGGGTGACGAAGGAAAACAGAGCCGACGCACGCAAGGCGCCATCCGGCAGTGCGGAAGGACGATTGTCCCGGGCCGCCAGTTTCAGCAGCCGCTCCAGTATGTGTTCGACGTCGGACATTGGTGGCTCGCGGTTGGTTCGGCAGCGATCCTAACGATCGCCGTCGATATTCCAAGCCGTCCGGCACGGCGCAGGACTATTCTGCTGGTCTTTTGCATCTGCGACCACACCTTACCCGCCAGGAGGAGAAGCAGGATGACCGATGAAACCGACACCGTGCGCGAGAAGACTGTGCGCGCCCTCTACGCCGCCTATATCGATGGCCGCAAGGATATCGTCGCGGCCATGCTGGCGGAGGACTTCACCTTTTCCAGCCCGCGCGACGACCATATCGACCGCGACGCCTATTTCGACAGGTGCTGGCCGAAGCCGCCGCCATTCGAGGGCATGGAGATCGAATATCTCGGGCTTGCGGAGGATCAGGCGGTGGTGCGCTATCGTGCGATCAAGCGCGGCGGCGGAGCGTTTCGCAACATGGAAACGCTTCGCTTCAAGGGAGATAAGGTCGCGGCCGTCGAAGTCTATTTCGGGCGCGAAGCCTGAGGTGTCAGCCGACCGCGCGTCGTGCCTGGCGGCGCGAAACGATGAACGCCTGCGCAAGGCTGCCTGCTGCAAACAGCACGACCCATGCAAGCAGCGCCGCCTTCACCGGCGGCGAGTCCGGGCCGTTGCCGATCGGATGCGCAGGCGGCAGCCGCGACAGCGTTTCGTTGATGCCTGGAACCCAGAGCAGGAAATAGGTGAAGGAGAAGCCCAGGTTCCTGAGATAGGGGATCAGCCGGCCGAGAAAGCTGAGCTTCGGCAGAAGAAGACAGATAGCCGAAACGAGGAGCACGATGATGGCAAGCGCATGCCCCGCGTTGAAGCCGCCGCTGGACGAGAGGCCGAAGGCGCTGATCGCGGAAAGCGCCAGCGAGGCGAGATAGACCTTGCCGACTGATGTCTCCGGTCGGATTGCCCGATATTTCGCGAAGCTGTAAAGCCCGGCAACGGCGGGAATGATGCTGATGGCGGTGTGGATTTCTCCAAGAAGCGAAAGCGGATTGGCCATGTCGAATGCTCCTGTTTGGACCGACTAGTTGGTCGATTTCGGGGTCAAAAAATGCAATGCCTTATGGTTAGTGGGCTAGCCGGCGAGTCGCTGCAGTGCCGCCTGGGTAATGCTGGAAAACAGATCCGCATCGCCGCCGGCGACGCGGGCGGCGAGCATGGCGCCATGTACGCTGGCGACCAAGACCCGCGCACTCTTCTCGGCGTTGTCGGGGCTCTTCAGGTCGCCACTTCGTAACCCCTCGTCGATGAAGATTGTGAGGCGGTCGATCAGTTCGTCGAAATGCGCCTTTACCTGCTCGGCGACTTCAGGCGGAAGACTCGGCAGTTCGGCCGCGAGCAATGCGGCGATGCAGAAGGGCGCGTTGTTATCGCGGATGCATTGCTCCCAGAAACCGACATAGGCGGCAAGCCGCATGTCGGCCTGCGTGACTTGCGCGGCCATCGCTCCCATTCCATCAGCCGTCGCCTGCCGGTAGCGGGCGATCACGGCAACGGCCAGATCCGCCTTACCGGGAAAGTGATGATGGATCGTCGCCTTGCCGACGCCCACCTCGGCGGCGATGTCAGCATAGCTGAAGGCGTTGTAGCCGCGCGTGACGATCAGGGATTGGGCGCTGTCGAGGATGCGAGAGTAGGTATCGGTTGCCATGACGATTTGTCTACCGACTAGTTGGTCGGGAGTCAACGAGGCGACGGATGGCTCGCGGAGATGTGATGCCGGGCCGGACAGGTCACGCCCGGCATCGTCGTAGTCTCTTAGGCCGGCGTCATGGCCGGATCGGCCACCGCGTCGGTCACGATCCAGCCGGAAGGCCGGACGGCATCATTCCGCCGGCGTCAGCCGGGGATCGACAAGATCGCCGGAGAGGCGGAGCGACTTTTCCGAAATGTCGATCATCGGCGTGAAGGTGGCGGCCGGCATGCGCGGCTCCTCGGTCCGTTCGCTTGACGACAGCGGGCCAGGGCGTTCGCTGCGGGCGACCTCGAGCTGTCCCGTCAGGATTGCGCGCTCGGCGCGCAGCTGACGGATTTCGGACTTGGCGATCTCGAGGCTCGTGCGCAGCTGGCCGATTTCGTGCCGGTCCGAATCCATCCGCGTGTCCATGTCGCGGCGGAGCGCGTCGGCATCGCGGTCGCGCTGCAGCCGCAGGCTGTCGGTCTCGCGCAGCTTGAGCGTCAGTTCGTTGGACTGGCTCGCAAGTTCGCGACGAGCCGCCTCGCTTTCGGCGCCTGACGTCCGCGCGCGCTGCAGCTCTTCGTTCAGCCGCTCGGTGCGCGAAAGCGATGTCGAGAGTTCGGAGCGAACCCGCTTCAGTTCGGCGCGCGCAGCCTGCAGTTCCTCGTCGGTGATCCGGTTGCGGCCGTTGGCCGTGACCAGCAGCTTTTCCACCAGCTCGGCCTTCGAGCCGATTGCCTCGTGCTTGGTTGTCAGGTGGGCGATCTCGAGCGCCGAGGATGCCTGCAGCGTTTCGAATTCCATTTCGAGCCGCTTGTGGCGTTCTTCGAACAGCGCGAGATCCTGCTTCAGGCTCGCCGTCGTCATCTGCAGATTGCGAACGAGCGCTTCCTGCTCCATCAGGCCGCTTTTCAGCTGGCTGCGCTCTTCGTTGAGACGGGCCATCTCGCGGGCCTGGACGCCGTTCTCGCGGCGCGAGGTTTCGATCAGCAGCTGGTGGGCCGTCGTTTCACCGTCGAGCTTCTCCCGTGTGTTCGCCAGTTCGCGGCTGCGCTGATCCAGCTCCAGCTGCGTCCGCTTCAACAGCGCCGATGCCTCGTCGAACTGGATGGCGCGATCGCTGAGCTCGCGTTCGGCGTCGAGCAGCCGGGTCTCGACGATGGTGAATTCTTCGCAGGTGACCCCGTGAACGCCCTGCAGCTTGGTCAGCTCGTCGCGCAGCGCCTCTGTCTCGGAGCGCAACTGGCTGTTGTCGTTGCGGAAGTCCTTGTTCTCGCCGCTCAGCCGCGCATTGTCCTGATCGGCCTTCTGGCGGGCATTGCTCTCATATTCGAGAAGCGAGCTGATCCGCGCGCATTCGGCGCGCAGCGCGCCGGTCTCGGTCAGCGACTGGCTGTGCGTTCCGAGCAGGCTCGACACGCGCTGCTGCAGGGAGGCGATGCTGGACATCAGATCCTCTGACGTCCGCTGGCTTTCTTCCAACGCCGATCCGAAGGCGGAGAATTCGTTGACATCGGCAACGCTATAGCGAAGCGGCTCGCCGCCCGTTGTTCGCTGTTCGGTTATCGATGTTGGCCGGTAACCGGCTGTCGGCTGCGGCCGACCGTCTTCTCCGCGACGAAAAAAGCTCATGACCATGACTCGTGCCCCAAAAGTACTGTCAAAAAACGCCAGTGAAATATGGACTTCAGCTAAATAAGCGAATTGTCGAAAATTGTGCCGATTCCTAACCCCGTACTGCGGGTTGCATCTAGAAACGCCTATGTATGCCTGTCAAAATACGGCAGATGACAATCAACAGGCTTCTTGGGGTAGCGGTCGTTTGGGCCGGGTTCTGTGGGATTTGTGCAACAGCTCATTTCTGGCCGGTCACTCCTCCGGCAGGAACCGGATTTGTTCCGTATTGAGCTCGCTGCCGAGCTCCACGTCTTTCGTCCGCTTGTCGAAGATGCAGAAGTAGCTGACGAAGCCGTTGGCGCCCTTCGGCTTGCCGGTAACGAGCGCCACGCCGAAGTGCTCGCTGCCAAAAGGATCGACGATCGCGTGCGGAAATTCGATCGCGGCCCGCGCCGCGATTTCGCACTTGCCCTGAACTTCCGTGGCGAATTCCTGCCAGACGTCCCCGGAAGAGGCGTGCGCTGAAAAAGCGCCGGCGAGCGAAGCAAAAAGGATGCCGCAACGGATCGTCCAATCTGGCATGATCAACCCCATCTTCTCTTCTGCGCCGCCGGTGCATCATCGTTGATTTGCGCCTTGGATGCCAAGCCCTTAGCGGAGACAAATTTTCCTTCGCGCCCGCCTTTTTTGATAATTCGCAGGTTGCCTCACAGGGCTTGCGCTCCTATGTTCCCGCTCACCTGCCGATCACGCAAACTATTGCCAATAGGAGACGACAATGGCTTTCGAATTGCCTGAACTTCCCTACGACTACGAAGCGCTGCAGCCTTTCATGTCGAAGGAGACCCTGGAGTTCCATCACGACAAGCATCACAAGGCTTATGTCGACAACGGCAACAAGCTCGCGGCCGAAGCTGGTCTCGCCGATCTTTCGCTCGAAGAAGTCGTCAAGAAGTCTTTCGGCACCAACGCCGGTCTCTTCAACAACGCTGCCCAGCACTACAACCACGTCCATTTCTGGAAGTGGATGAAGAAGGGCGGCGGCGGCAACAAGCTGCCTTCCAAGCTCGAAGCAGCTGTCAACTCCGACCTCGGCGGCTACGACAAGTTCAAGGCTGACTTCGTTGCAGCCGGCACGACGCAGTTCGGCTCCGGCTGGGCATGGGTTTCCGTCAAGAACGGCAAGCTGGAAATCTCCAAGACCCCGAACGGCGAAAACCCGCTGGTTCACGGCGCGACCCCGATCCTCGGCGTCGACGTCTGGGAGCACTCCTACTACATCGACTATCGCAACGCCCGCCCGAAGTACCTCGAAGCCTTCGTCGATAGCCTGATCAACTGGGACTACGTCCTGGAGCGCTACGAAGCCGCTACCAAGTAAGGCCGGCCTAGCCGACTGGACCCGACGCCCGGTGCTCAAACGTACCGGGCGTTTTTCGTTTGGGGGGCGTCACAGGCCTGTCACGCAGGATGCCTAAAGCACCGCCATGACACATGTTTCCGATACTCCGCTTTTCCGCTTCGGCATCGTCGCAGACCCGCAATATGCCGACATCGAGCCGCATATGGCGATGAACCGCTACTATGCATCAAGCCTCGGCAAGCTTGCCGATGCGATCGAGGTCTTCAACGGCGAGGATCTGAGCTTCGTCATGACGCTTGGTGATATCATCGACCGGGACTTCGCGAGCTTCGACGACATCCTGCCGGTTTACGAGCGCTCAAGGCACGAAGCACTGTTTCTCCTCGGCAATCACGATTTTTCCGTCGCGCCCGAGCATCTGGCCTCCGTCGCCGAGCGTGTGGGCCTCGCCTCGCCATACTACAGCTTCATCAGGCGCGGCTGGCGCTTCATCGCCCTGAACGGAAACGAAGTCAGCACCTTTGCACCGCCATCAGGGCATCCGCATCGCGCTCTTGCGGCAACCATGCTTGCCGATCTCCGCGCAAAGGGAGCAATCAATGCGCAGGAGTGGAATGCTGCCTTGAGCGACGAGCAGTTCGCCTGGCTGGAAAACGAGATCAAGGCCGCGACAAAAGCCGGCGAGCGAGTGGTCGTCATGAACCACTACCCCGTCTATCCGCCGAACGAGCATGACTGCTGGGACCGCGAGCGCATCATCGCATTGCTGACCGCGAATGACTGCGTCTCGGCCTATTTCAACGGCCATAACCACGCCGGCAATTTCGGCAAGCTCGGCGGCTGCTACTTCGTCAATTTCAAGGGCATGGTCGACACCGAAACTGAGAACACGTTCGCAGTCGTCGAGGTCTGGGGCGATCGCCTGGAAATCCGGGGCTTCGGCCGCGAGGACGACAGGACGTTGCTGCTCTGACCCCTATGCCGCCGTTTCGATCTGCAGCGCCTTGATGTCGGTCACGTCGCGCTTTGGCGGCACGCCGAACATGCGGCTGTATTCGCGGCTGAACTGCGAGGCGCTTTCATAGCCGACCTGGTAGGCGGCACTCGCAACGCTGGCACCATCGGCAACCATCAGCCGCCGCGCCTCCAATAGCCGCATGTGCTTCTGATATTGCAGCGGCGTCATCGAGGTCAGCGTCTTGAAGTGCTGATGAAACGACGAGGGGCTCATCCGCGCGATGGCGGCAAGCTCTTCGATGCGGACCGGTTCGGAGAAGTTGTCCCGCAGCCTGTAGATGGCGTCGGCAACCCGGCGCGTATGGCTGCCGGGCAGGGCGAGCTTGCAGATCTCGCGGCCGTTCGGCCCGGTCAGCAGCCAGTAGCAGATCTCCCGCATGATCGAGCGCGACAGCACCGGGATTGCGCCGAGGCGGTCCAGAAGCTGCAGCAGGCGCCGGATACAATCCTCCAGCGTGGCATCGAGATCCTGAACGAAGACGGTGGCGATGCCGTCGCCCGCCGGCTTTGGCGGGCTCGCCATTTCGTCCATGACCTCGCGCATGATGGCCGGGTCGAAGTCGATGTTGAGGCCGAGATAAGGCGTGTCGGGGCTCGCCGCCACGATCTGTCCAGCGGCGGGTATCTCCACCGTGACGATGAGAAGCTGGTTCTCGCCGTAGTCGAGCACCCGGTCGCCTGCCGCGATCTTCTTGGCGCCCTGCGCGACGAGGCAGATGGTCGGTTTGTAAATGCGATGGTGCGGCATTACGGGCTGGCTCGCGCGCGTCAGCACTAGGCCGTCGATCGCCGTATGCATCATCCCGTCCCCGCCGCCCATGGCGTCGATGTAGCTGGCGATCACGCTCTTCAAATCCATGGCCGCGTTGCTCCTCGCGTTCATTCGGCAGGCATCCGGCATGAGCAGATCTTATGCTTCTCTCGCGGTCCCGCAAGGCGATTGGAGGAATAGGCAAGAAATTCGAGAGTTCCGGCATTCAAACAAAGCCCATGCAAGGCGTATTTTCCGTCCATCGACTTTCACTGAAGGAGACGGAAATGTCGGACGAAAATAGAGCAAATCCAACATCTAAGCTCGCAATCATCACCGGCGGCAGCCGCGGCCTCGGCCGCAATACGGCAATCAGTCTGGCGCGGCGTGGCGTAGACGTCATCATTACATATCGCTCGAATAAGGCGGAAGCCGATGCCGCAGCGGCGGAGATTTCGGCGCTCGGAACCAAAGCGTTTGCGATCGCCCTCGATACCGGCAAGGTGTCAAGCTTCGGTGCTTTCGTCGAGGAGGTGACATCGGTCCTGCGATCGCTCGGCCGGACGAATTTCGACTACCTCGTCAACAATGCCGGCATCAGCCATCACGCCCCGATCGCCGAGGTGACGGAGGAGGATTTCGATGCCCTCTGCAACGTCCATTTCAAGGGTGTGTTCTTCCTGACGCAGAAGCTGCTGCCGCTGATTGCCGATGGCGGCCGGATCATCAACGTATCGACGGGGCTGGCGCGCTTTACCGTTCCCGGCTTGGGTGCCTATGCATCGATGAAGGGCGCCATCGAGGTCCTGACCCGCTATCTCGCCAAGGAACTCGGCAGCCGCGGTATTGCCGTCAATACGGTCGCACCGGGCGCGATCGCCACGGATTTCAGCGGCGGCCTCGTTCGCGACAATCCGACCTACAACAAGCTCGTTGCGGATTCCACCGCACTTGGCCGTGCCGGACTGCCTGACGATATCGGTCCGATGATCGCGTCGCTGCTGTCGGAAGACAACCGCTGGGTCAACGGGCAGCGCATCGAGGTTTCGGGCGGCGCGAACCTCTAGGCTCAAAAGCTCGATGCCGCGGGCGGACGTTCCGTCCAGCCCGCGGTCCACAGACCCCGCAACTGGTCGCCTTCACCCTTGAAGTAGGCATCGACGGTCTCGCAATGCTCGACGCGGTCGGAGCGGAAGTTGCGGATCGCCGACCGCAATTCGCACCACCCGACGATGTTGGTGGTCTGCGAATAATAGATCAGCGCGATCGGTCGGACGGTTCTCTCGGTCGCGCGGCCGAGTTCATCGCGGTAGTCAAGGCTGAGCTTCTGTTCGTCGCGGATCGCGCGCCTGATAGTGCCGAGATCGACGCTGACAGGCGCCTCGGCGGCCGATCCCCAGGCATAGAGCGCCCGCCGGTTCATTGCTTGTCGCAGCGGCGTGGGGACAGCACCGGCGATCTTCTGGTTGACGCGCTTCGCGGCCTGTTTCAATTCCTCGTCGCCGGTTCGCTCTAGCAGCGCCAGAGACAGCACGATCGCCTCGACTTCCTCGATCGAGAACATCAGCGGCGGCAGATCGAAGCCCGGCCGCATGATGTAGCCGATGCCGCGCCCGCCTTCGATCGGCACGCGCATCGCCTGCAGGGCGGCGATGTCCCGGTAGATCGATCGGACGGTCACCTCGAGCGCTTCGGCCATGGCAGCCGCCGTCAACGGCTGCCGCGCCAGCCGCAGCATCTGGATGATCTCGAAAAGGCGCGAAGCCTTGCGCATTTAGCCTCCCCACAAGCCGACGCTCCTGACAATACACTGTCAGTTGGGCTCCCGTATAGATTTCCCTATCGATCTGAAAAATAACGAACCTTCGAGGAAGGTCGTTCGAATAGGGAGCCTGCAACTGACATTACCTACACACAAAATCTCTGGCTCTACTTCACGCTCCTGTTCGGCATCATCGTCGTGCCCGGCATGGACATGCTGTTCGTGCTGGCGAATTCGCTGACGGGCGGGCGACGGACCGGGATGGCGGCGACGGCCGGCATCATGGCCGGTGGCGTCGTGCATTCGCTCTATGGCGCAATCGGCGTCGGGATACTGGCGAGCCTGCTGCCATCCCTGTTCAATCCGCTGCTTTTCGCAGGCGCCGCCTATATGGCCTGGATCGGATACACGCTGATCCGCAGTTCGATCGTCGTGAATAGCGTCGAGGCCGATGCGTCGCGTTCCAGCTGGCGGGCCTTCCGCCGCGGCGCGGCCACCTGCCTGATGAACCCGAAGGCCTATCTGTTCATGATTGCCGTCTATCCGCAGTTCCTGAAGCCGATCTATGGGCCGATATGGCTTCAGGGCATCGTCATGGGCGCGATGACGATGGCGACGCAGGCCGCAATCTACGGAACTTTGGCCCTGACGGCGGCCCGCAGCCGCACTCTTTTGGTCTCCAATCCGGGGGCGACCGTGATGGTCGGGAGGGTGGCTGGCGCGCTTCTCGTCGCCGTCTCGATCCTGACTGCCTGGCAGGGTTGGCGGATGCCCGGATGAGCGGTGTTGTGCGAACCGATTAGAATACTGAAATGATTGCGCTATCACCCACTTGTTACTTCGTGCCGGGCATAAGTTTGACATCATGCCGCCGTTGAAACGAAGCGCCGGGCTTCGGATCTCGGTATCGAAGAGGAGTGAAGATATGCGCATAAAAGCAATTGCCGCGGCGGTTCTGGTCGCGGGCATGGGGTGAGCACGGTCTTTGCGGCCGGCGAAGGAACGCATGATGCGCGCGTTGCAATGATGAAGAAGATCGGCGGCGCCACGGGTTCGCTCGCTTCCATCGCCAAGGGCGAGAAGCCCTATGACGCCGAAGCGGTGAAGACGGCGCTGGCGACGATTTCGGAAACCGCCAAGGCCTTCCCGGATCAGTTCAAGCCGGGCACGGAAAACGCCTCCGCGGATTCCGAGGCAAGCCCGAAGATCTGGGAAAACATGGATGACTTCAAGGCGCGTGCGCAGAAGCTTTCGACTGATGCCGATGCCCTGGTTGCGCAGCTTCCCGCCGATGCCGCGGGCGTTGGCGCTGGCCTGAAGACCCTCGGCGCGAGCTGTGGTGGCTGTCATCAGAACTACCGAGTGAAGAAGGATTAGCCGACCCGATCGCCATCGTTGCGATCCGCCGTGGCCTTGCCCGCCCGGCGGATCGCTTTATGTTTGAGCGCCTGTAGTGGCCAAGGGGGCGGAATATGGTTCGCAGGTTTATCCGGTTTCTACTCTGTCTCGTCGGCATCGCGGTTGTCGGCGGCGCGGTGTTTTACGTGATAACGGCGCCGAACCCACTGCGCGACAGCCACTGGTCCGGGCTCGGCGAACCCGATGTGAAGAACGGCGAAACTGTCTTCTGGGCCGGCGGCTGCGTCAGCTGTCATGCCGCCCCCGGCGCGCAAGGCGATGCCAAGCTGGTGCTGTCAGGCGGACTGGCGCTGAAAAGCCCGTTCGGAACATTCCATATCCCGAATGTCTCCCCCGACGAAAAGGCCGGCATCGGCAGCTGGACGCTCGCCCAGTTCGGCAACGCCATGAAGCGTGGCGTGGCGCCGAACGGCGAGCATCTCTACCCGTCGTTCCCTTATGGCTCCTATGCCCGGATGACGGACAAGGATGTCAACGACCTGTTCGGCTATCTCAAGACGCTGCCGAAGAGCGCAAACGTTGCGCCACCGCACGAGCTGCCGTTCCCGTTCAATATCCGGCTCGCTCTCGGTGGATGGAAGTTCCTGTATTTCAACGAGCAGCCGCGCGTCGCGCTTGAAAACCCCGACGAAAAGGTCAAGCGAGGCCAGTATCTCGTGGAGGGTCCCGGCCATTGCGGCGAGTGTCATACGCCGCGTGACGCACTCGGCGGCTTCAAGCCGGGCATGTGGTTGGCTGGCGCTCCCAATCCGGAGGGCGAGGGCCGTATCCCTGACATTACCCCTGGCTCGAAAACAATAGGCTCATGGAGCGAGGGCGATATCGCCAATTATCTCGAAACCGGATTTACGCCTGATTTCGATTCAGCCGGTGGATCGATGACGGAAGTCCAGCAGAACATCGCCCATCTGCCGAAATCGGATCTCGAAGCGATCGCTTCATATCTCAAGGCCGTCCCGAGTCATTAAGGCGTCGATTTCGCCTCAGGCGGCCTTCGGCTGGTGCTCGGCGCCGAACATCAGCACATATTGATCGAGCTCGTCGCCGCTATGGCCGAGCGCGCGATAGATTTCCGCCGCGAATGTCACGGGCGCGGAGCCTGCCGCCGTGATGACCTTGCCGTCGCGCACCGCATGCGGTTCGTCGCGATAGCGTGACTTGCCGGTATATCCGGGAGCCATGGCGATGAAATCCGGGGCATTGCTGGTGTGGGCGACGCGGTCAAGGACCCCGGCGCTGGCGAGCGGCAGTGTCGCGCCGCAGATGCCCGCGACGACCTTGCCGTGCGCCATGAAGTCTTCGATGATATCAGCGACGTCGGGCGCCTTGTCCGTTTCCCAGATGGTGCCGCCGCACAGCACGAGCGCGTCGAATGCGTGGGCATGAAGATTGTTCGTGCTGATGTCAGGGGTGACGCGCATGCCGCCCATCGATCTGACGTCGGCGCCATCGGGCGAGGCCGTCACGACGTCGAAGCCGAAATAGGTGCGCGCCGAAGCCGTCAGCGGCGCAACCTCCCAATCGGCGAAACCTTCGGTGAGCAGGATTGCAAGTCGCGTCATTGCCTTCTCCTTGCCGGGCCATCTCCTCAGGGGGAACGAGCGGCCATTGCCGCCTACGCCAGAGCTTGCATATAGCGCATGCCGGTGACGGGGCGAGGGACGAAGTCCATGTTCTCGTAGAAGCGGTGCGCCTGCACGTTGCCGGTCGCGGCGCTGACGGAAAGGTAGGCGCATCCTGCAGCGCGGGCGGTATCGCGGGCGCGGTTGACGAGATGCTGGCCGATGCCGTGGCCGCGGTGGCCGTCGCGAACGAAGAGGTGATGCAGGTCCATGCCGCGCGCGCCGTCCTGCGCCCTGTAGAGCGGGACAAGAATGGCGTAGCCGATCAGGCGATTGTCGGTTTCGGCAACCAGCGCATTGATCCACGGCACAGGGCCGAAGAGGTCGCGTTCGAGCTGCTCGGGGGTAGAGGCTGCGGCGTCGCCATGATGGGTGGCGAGAAGTGCGATCATCTCGTTGAGTTCCGGCAGATCACGCGGCTTAGCAGCACGGATGTTGATCACCGGCGGGCGGATCAATGAAATTTCGCTGTCTTCGATTTCAATCATGGTCCTGCGTCCTTTTGTGGTTTTCTGCCGTCAGGACGCTGCCGATACAACAAAGCCGCCTGACGGCGGCTTGTTGACAATATGATCTTGTCCAGCCGCCCTTTACAGGTACAGCCAAAAATACGAGCTGGTGATGTGCGCGTTCTTGATCATGCGCAGATACATCGGCGGAAACGCAGTCGTTGTCAAGCCGCCCCCGAAACGCCGGGAGCCCGTGGGTGCGCGGAGATCGAACTTGTCACCCAAGCGCATCTATTATAGGGTACCCCCCTATTCTATTTTGGAACGACGATGTCTCACACCACGCATCACAAGAAGAAACTCCTCGCCAGGGTCGGCCGGCTGAAGGGTCAGATGGAAGCCGTCGAGCGCGCCCTGGAAGGTGAACGGCCCTGCGGCGAGATCCTGCAGCTGCTCGCCTCCATTCGCGGCGCGCTGAACGGCCTGACCGGAGAGGTTCTCGACGATCATCTGCACGAGCATGTGCTGCACGCTGCCGATGACAAGGCGAGGGGCGAGGCGGTGCAGGAAATATCGGAAGTATTGCGGACCTACATCCGCTGAGGACGACTGGAAGGAAAGCCATCATGGCTGCGCATACCGAAGGCTCCGAACACGAGCATGTCTTTCTCGGCGACGACCATGACAATAACGCGCGCAGGGTTTGGCTGGTCATCGCCCTGACGACGGTGATGATGGTGATCGAGATCGCCGCCGGCACCTATTATGGTTCCATGGCGCTGGTCGCCGATGGCTGGCACATGTCGACGCATGCCAGCGCGCTGCTGATCGCGGCCATCGCCTATGTCTACGCGCGCCGGCAGGCGCACAATCCACGCTTCACCTTCGGAACCGGCAAGCTCGGCGATCTCGCCGGCTTCGCGAGCGCAATCATCCTCGCTCTGATCGCGCTTCTGATGGCCTGGGAGAGTGTCGTGCGCATCCTTCACCCCGTTGCGATCAGCTTCAGCCAGGCGATCGGCGTGGCGGTGGTCGGTCTGCTGGTCAATCTTGTCAGCGCCTGGATCCTCAAGGACAACCATCATCACGCGCATGGCCACCACCACGGGCACGGCGACCACGCTCATCACGGGGCGCATGCGCACCACGGGGATCACGCCCATTCCGGTGCGCACGCTCACCCGGGTGCGCATGCGCATCATGCGACCGACAACAACATGCGCGCCGCCTATGTGCACGTTATCGCCGACGCGCTGACCTCGGTTCTTGCTATCGTCGCGCTGCTGCTAGGCAGCTACTATGGCTGGCTGTGGCTCGATCCGCTGATGGGCATCGTCGGTGGCCTGATTATCGCCCAGTGGGCGGTTGGCCTGATGCGCTCGTCCGCGACCGTTCTCCTCGACGCGATACCGGATCGGCAGAAGCTGCCGAAGGAGATCCGCACCGCGATCGAAACCGAAGGGGAGCGCATTACCGATCTGCATGTCTGGCAGGTCGGGCCCGGCCATCACGCTGCCATCGTTGCTCTGACCGCGCCGGTCGCCCGCTCGCCGGCCTTCTACAAGGCGAAGCTCGAGCGTTTCCCCGAACTGTCCCACGTCACTGTCGAAGTGACGCAGGCGGCCTGACGCGACGCGAGCGAGCCATAATCTCCTTCTAGCGATAGTATGGAATGATTCGTTCAGAGGGTTTCATGCATCGCTTCTCGATCCGCCGCCGCGCGCTTCTCGGCTCTGCCCTGTTGTCTCCGGCGCTGTTCCTGCCATCCTGGGCTTGCGCGGCGGAGAGCGATGACGAGATCGATCGCCGCATTGCCGCGCTTGAGAAACAGATCGGCGGCAGCATCGGTGTCTCGGTCATCGACACGCAGACGAACATCAGCTTCGGCTACCGCGAAACCGAGAGCTTTCCGCTGTGCAGCACCTTCAAGGTGCTTGCCGCCGGCTTCGTGCTGGCACGCGTCGACAAGGGCGAGGAAAACCTCGAGCGCCGCATCACTTACGACACCGACAAGCTGGTGACCTATTCCCCCGAGACCGGCAAGCATGTCGGCGGCGATGGCATGAGCGTCGGAGACCTGTGTCATGCGGCCATCACGCTCAGCGACAACACCGCCGCCAACCTGCTGCTCGAAAGCTTCGGCGGCCCCAAGGAGTTGACCAACTGGCTGCGCACCTTCGGAGATGCTTCAACCCGGCTCGACCGCTGGGAAACCGATCTAAACGAGGGAAAGAAGGACGACCCGCGAGACACGACGACGCCGGACGCGATGCTCGACACCCTGGGCAACCTGACGCTCGGATCGGTGCTGTCGGAGCCGTCGCAGAACACTCTTGTCGAATGGATGGTGGCGAATACGACCGGCGGAGCGCGCTTGCGCTCGGGGCTTCCCGATGGCTGGAAGATCGGCGACAAGACCGGCACCGGCAACAACGGCTGCGCCGCCGATATCGCCATCGCCTGGCCGCCAGGCCACGGACCTCTGCTGATGACGGTCTATGTCAAACAGGCAAGCGCGCCGGTGGCCGACATCAATCCTGTTTTCGCCGAAGTCGGCCGCATCGTTACCGACATGGTCGGATAAGGCTTTCTCTTCAAAGAGATGCGACGGAAACGTGAATCTCCGTCGCATTCAGGTGAATCAGTTTGTGAGGACTTCAGGCGTGCCGACGATCGTGTCCGCGTCGGGCTTGTCCTCGCTGTCGGCGCCGGTCAGTTGCCGCTTCACTTCCTCCTGGATCTTCTTCTCGATGGCCGCGCGTTCTTCCGGGGGCATGGACGCCAGTTCGTCTTCGGTGATCCCGAGGCTCTTGAGAACGCTGTCGCGGATACGCTCCGCCGGCGTCTTGTCGGCAAGCTCGGTGAACTCGGAGACGACGGCGTCATGGCGGGCTTTCGAAGCGTCCTCGGTGCCATCCATGGTCACCGTACCGCTTGCTTGCAGCGCCCACATGGTGCTCGAGATCGATGTCGGCGTGGTGCTTGGCTGCAGCGCCGCGCCGCTCTTGAAAACGCTGACTTCGGTATCGCCAGTCTGTTGCTTGTTGCGCTGGCCGGATTGGCTGAAAAGGTTGGTCAGTCCATAGGTGCTGGAAACGCTGCTGCCGATCTTCATGAAAATTCCCCCTGAAACAATGGGCGGGAGAATGGCGCGCAAGGCCTGCCCGGAGCTTGCATCCGTAAAGGAGTGCTAAGCGTGGCAGTGGCGAGGGGAAGGGCCTCGCCCGTCAGGTGCCGCAGAAGGTCTGCAGAACGCGCTCGTCCGGCTTCGGCGGCTCCATGTAGAATGCAAAGTCGGGTTGGTCGTCATAGGGCTTGGCGAGAACCGCAAGCAGCGCTTCGAACAGCGAGAAATCCGCATCCTCGACGGCCGCGCTGATCGCCTGCTCGATGCGATGATTGCGCGGAATGAAGGCGGGGTTGACCGCGCGCATCGCCGCCCGGCGAACCTCCTCCGTCCGGCCGTCGTCGCGGGCTAGGCGATCGCGCCAGCGGCCAAGCCATTCGCGCGCGCCATCAGGCTCGCGGAAGGTTGAGAGGAACAGCGCCTCGCCATCACCAGCAACAGCAGCGTCGGAGAGGCGACGGAAGGCGAGGGTGAAGTCGGCCTGGCTCGCCTGCATCGCGGCAAGCAGCGACTGGATGAGCTCCAGATCGCCATCCTCGACGGTGGCGAGGCCGATCTTCTCGCGCATGCCGCGCAGCCAGTGGATCTGGAAGCGTTCGCCATACTGCTGGATCACCGCATTGGCGAGTTCGAGCCCCTTTTCAGCATCGGCATCGAACAGCGGCAGCAGGGTTTCGCCAAGCCTTGCCAGGTTCCATTGGCCGATGCCGGGTTGGTTCGCGTAGGCATACCGCCCGCCCTGGTCGATCGAGGAAAAGACTTTGCCGGGATGATACTCGTCCATGAAGGCGCAGGGGCCGAAATCGATCGTCTCGCCCGAGATCGTCATGTTGTCGGTATTCATGACGCCATGGATGAAGCCGACCTGCAGCCATCTGGCGATCAGGGCAGCCTGCCGCTCACAGACGGCCTCATAGAGCGCCAGATAGGGATGGTCCCTGTCCTTGAGCTCCGGATAGTGCCGGTCGATGACATAATCGGCCAGCGCCCGCACGCCGTCGGTATCGCCGCGCGCCGCGAAGAACTGGAAGGTGCCGACGCGGATATGGCTTGCCGCGACGCGGGTAAAGACGGCACCCGGCAGGATGGTCTCGCGATAGACGGGCTGCCCCGTCGAAACCGCCGCAAGCGCCCGGGTCGCCGGGACGCCGAGCGCGTACATCGCCTCGCTGACGATATACTCGCGAAGCACCGGGCCGAGTGCCGCCCGGCCGTCGCCACGGCGCGAATAGGCCGTCTGACCGGCACCCTTCAACTGGATATCGCGGCGCTGACCATTCCGATCGATCACCTCGCCGAGCAGGATCGCCCGCCCGTCACCGAGCAGCGGTACGAACGAGCCGAACTGATGCCCGGCATAAGCCATCGCCAGCGGATCGGCACCGTCGGGAATGAGATTGCCCGAGAAGATCGCCGCGCCGTCTCGCTTCCGCGCTTCGATGTCGAGGCCGAGTTCTTCCGCAAGCGCTTCGTTCAGCTTGATCAGCCAGGGCTCGGCGGCCTGCGAGGGCGCCTGACGCGTGAAGAATTGCTCAGGCAGCCGCGCATAGCTGTTGTCGAAGGCGAAGGGCGCGTCGATTCGGTCGGTGTCTGGCAGGATCTGTGTCATGCCTCATAGGTAGGGTCCGGCACCGATTGCCGCAAGCCGCAAGCGGTGGTAGGATTTTATCCTGCTTCCCTATGGAGCAGGTCCGATGGAAAAGTTGAGCATCACCTTGCCGACCGAGATGGTCAATGTGATCAAGGCCGAGGTCGAAGCCGGCACGTTTGCCTCGACAAGCGAAGTGTTGCGTGAAGCCGTGCGCGTCTGGATGCGGCGCGAAGAAGAGCACAAGGAACGCATTGATGCAATCCGCGCCAAGGTGCAGGCGTCGTTGGATGATCCAAGGCCCGACCTGACGGGGGCCGAAATGGATGATTGGCTCGAAACACTTTTCAACGAATCCAGCCAACGATGAAGCGCTACGCGGTGACCTTCAGACAGACGGCGCGACACGACTTGCAGTCGATATTTCATTATGTATTCGAGCGTAGCAATAGCCGCTAAACGGCGCTGCGATATGCTAAGCGGATACGCGACCGCTGCGAACGAATTGGCGATGCGCCGTTTGGCGGCGCCGCGCGACCTGAGCTAGGCGAAGGTATCCGCATGGCTGTTTTCGAAAGAAGTATCGTTATCCTCTACCTCGTGCAGGGTGAACGGGTGCGGATCACCAACATCTTCTCTGGTGGACAGGACGACGAGACACTGCTGCGCGACCACCGAACAGCCAAGGCCCCCAGCCATTCCGCGACGACACGGCAGCCTTTCCATATAAGCATACCGACGCCACATTTGCGGGCGTATACAAAGATCTCTAATCCCATTTTGGCATTACGCCATACCATACCGCGGCCATCGCTTCCGCGCCGGCCACGCCATTGCGAGTGATCCCAGACGATGTCGGATCAGATCTACCAGGCGGCTGCCATCGGGCGCGCCAAGCCGAACTTCCGCGTGATTGCGATGATCGTGGCGAGCGCCATGTTTATGGAGCAGCTGGACGCTACCGTCCTGGCGACGGCGCTGCCGACCATGGCGCGTGACTTCGGTGTCAGCGCCCCGTCGATGAGCATCGCGCTAACCTCCTATCTTCTCAGTCTGGCGATCTTCATCCCGGCGAGAGGCCTGATTGCTGACCGCTTCGGTTCACGCACCGTCTTCCGTTCGGCAATTGCCGTCTTCATGGCGGGGTCCATCTTCTGCGCGCTGTCGCCGAACCTCCTCTGTCTCGTGCTGGCGCGACTGCTGCAGGGGCTTGGCGGGGCTATGATGCTGCCGGTCGGCCGCCTCGTGCTGTTGCGCAGCGTCGACCGCAAGGACATGGTCAACGCCATGTCGTGGCTGCTGGTGCCGGCGCTGATCGGCCCGATCCTCGGCCCCCCGGTCGGCGGCCTGATCGTCACCTACCTCGACTGGCGCTGGATCTTCTACATCAACGTGCCGATCGGCATCATCGGCTTTACCCTGGTCTCGATCTTCATCGAGGATTTCAAGGGCGAGGCGAAGCGTCCGTTCGACACGATCGGCTTCATCCTCTCCGGCATCGCGCTCGGTTCCTTGCTGTTCGGGTTTGAAAGCTCGAGCCGCCCAGGCGAGGGCGCGTTCTCGCTGTTCCTGATCGCCGTCGGCATGCTCTTCGGCATCGCTTACCTCAAGCATGCCCGCCGCCACCCGTCGCCGATCATGGACTTCTCGCTGATGAAGGTGCCGAGCTTCGGCACCTCGGTCATCGCCGGATCGCTGACCCGTATCACCCAGGGTGCTCAACCCTTCCTGTTGCCGCTCTATTTTCAGCTAGGCTTCGGCCTGTCGGCGGCCAAGGCCGGCCAGCTCGTGACCGCAGCGGCAATCGGCTCGATGGCGATGAAGGCGTTTGCGCCGCGCGTGCTGCGCCGTTTCGGCTTCCGCAACGCCCTGGTCGCCAACGGGGTCATAGCCACATTCGGCTATGCGCTCTGCGCCGCCTTCCGGCCCGACTGGCCGCTCGGCCTGATCTTCGCGATCCTCGTCATGTGCGGCTTCTTCATGTCGTTCCAGTTCACGGCCTACAACACCGTGGCCTACGACGAGATCGACCGCGACCGTATGAGTTCGGCCACCAGCTTTTACACGACGTTCCAGCAGCTGATGCTGTCGCTCGGCATCTGCGTCGGCGCGCTGGCGCTGCACACGTCGATGGTGGCGAACGGCAGCCAGACGCCGCAACTGCACGATTTCTCTGCCGCTTTCCTCTTCGTCACCGCGATCTCGATCACCGCGACGTTCTGGAATCTGAGGTTTTCGCGCAGCGCCGGCGCCGACATCAGCGGCCACGATGCCGGCAAGGCCGCGCACGCCTCCGAGCACTGACTGTCAGGCAGCCACCGCCGGTAGGCATGCCTCGCAGATCGCTGCGACATGGCGGTGGTCTGTGCCGCAACAGCCGCCGACGATCCTGACCTGCGGCATTCTCTGCATCAGCTGCCTGTAGCGCTTCCCGAGATCATTGGGATCGCCGGCATCCAGCGTCTCGCTCTCGTCAAGTTCGGCATGGCTCATGCGCGAGGCGTTCGCCCGCAGGCCGTAGATCCGCTTGGTCCATCCCGCGTGATGATCCAGCGCCTCGGTGAAATGCGTCGGGTGCGCGCAATTGATCATGTAATAGGCGACCGAACCGCCGGTTGCCGCGTCCGTCGTCTCGATCGCATCCTGCATGCTGCGCCCGGTCACCAGCCGGCCATCCGTCTCGACCGTAAACGAGATCGCGCAGGGCATGCCTCGCGCTGCCGCGGCGCGCGCGACGCCGATTGCCTCGTCGATATTGGTCAGTGTGAACGCGGCAACCATGTCGGCTTCGCTTTCCGCGAAGCTGCCGATCTGGATGCTGTGATAGTCCTCGCTCTCGGCCGCATCCATGTTGCCGGCCTTGTAGCCGTCGCCGCGCGGGCCGATCGCGCCGCTGAGCACGATCGGCCTATCCGGCTGCTCGTATTTTGCGCGCAGCTCGGCCAGCAAATCGATGCTTGCCATATTGGCCGCATGCAGCGCTTCGCGCGTGTAGTGAAGTTTCTCGCCCCAATCGGGATTGGCGCGCCATGTCGGCGTATCGAGGATGAAGCCCGCGCCGTGCTTGCGTGCGATGTCGAGATAGCGACGATAATAGGCTTTCAGCCGGTCGCGCCCTTCTTCCGAAGCCAGCATGACGAAAGATGCAAAGTGGGGAAGCTGCAGGCCGTCGTGGAAGATGAAAGTCGTTTCCATCCCGCCGTCAGTCACGAATAGACCGCCATCGAGTTGCGGCAAGCTATGTCTGTAGGTCGCCATCGGATCCCTCCCGCCTAGACCAAAGAAATGCTGCACTGCGACACTGATTGTTAAGTGTGTTCTAATATAGGCGCCGACCGCACTCAGCCCGCTTCCAAGGCAGCCGCCATTTCGGCGAGCTTGCGCACCGTGTTCATGTTGCGCGCGGTTCCCCGCTTCAAGGCCGGCAGCTTGAGCTTGGATTTGCCCGAACCGATAGGGAAGTTGACGTAGATCTCGCGCCCGGCAACGATGGCTTCCTCGCCATCGGGCGCGACCATTCCGTCGAGGGTGTCCTCAGGCGCGGCCTTTGGCAGGAAGGTCACCAGCAGATAGTTGGGCTTTGCGTCGGGGAAGGGCGCATTGGCGACAATCGCCTCAAGTTCCTTGCGACTACGCAGCATCACGCCGGGTTTCTTGCCGAGCAGCGTTCCGAGCGCATCATCAAGCCTCTGCTCGACCTCGGCCTCCGCCTCTTCGGCGCGAAACAGCACATTGCCGCTCTGGATGTAGGTCTTCACATCGCTGAAGCCGAGCTTTTCACAGACCGCCTTCAGCTCCGTCATGGGCAGCTTGCCCGTGCCGCCGACGTTGATTGCTCTCAGGAGCGCCACATAGACCGTCACGGGCTCCTCCAGCCGACTAGATCTTGCCCGCGACCTTGATCGCGAAGGCATACTCGAACGCGATTTCCTCGAGGCGCTGGAAGCGTCCCGATGCGCCGCCGTGGCCGGCATCCATGTTGGTCTTCAACAGGATCGGCGCCGAGCCGGTCGTCTTCTCGCGCAGCCTTGCCACCCACTTCGCCGGCTCCCAGTAGGTGACGCGCGGGTCCGTCAGGCCGCCAAGCGCCAGGATCGGCGGATAGGCCTTGGCGCCGACATTGTCGTAGGGCGAGTATGCGGCGATGTGGTCGTAGTCTTCCTTGCTGTCGATCGGGTTGCCCCATTCCGGCCACTCCGGCGGGGTCAGCGGCAGCGTGTCGTCGAGCATGGTGTTCAGCACATCCACGAAGGGAACGGCGGCGATCAGGCCGGCGAACTTGTCCGGCGCCATGTTGGCGACTGCGCCCATCAGCATGCCGCCGGCAGAGCCGCCCTCGGCGATGATGTTGGCGTAGGAGGTGAACTTCTCCTGATTCAGGTAGTCAGCGGCTGATATGAAGTCCTTGAAGGTGTTGGTCTTCTTTTCCATCTTGCCGTCTTCGTACCAGGCAAAGCCCTTGTCCTTGCCGCCGCGGATATGGGCGATGGCATAGACGAAGCCGCGATCGGCAAGCGACAGGCAGTTGGTGTTGAAGCCGGCCGGAATGGTGATGCCGTAGGCGCCATAGCCGTAGAGCAGACAGGGCGCAGACCCGTCGAGCGGCGTATCCTTGCGATAGAGCAGGGTGACCGGCACTTGTTCGCCATCCCAGGCCGGCGCGAAGACGCGGCGGGTGACATAATCATCAGGGTTGTGGCCGGAGGGCACTTCCTGGGTCTTCAACAGCGTGCGCTCGCGCGTCACCATGTTGTAGTCGTAAAGCTGCGACGGCGTCGTCATCGAGGAATAGGAGAAGCGAATGATGTCGCTGTCGTATTCCGCCGCACCCTGCAGCCCGAGCGAATAGGCCTCTTCGGCAAAGGCAATCGCATGTTCCTCGCCGGTGCGCCGGTCGCGGATGATGATCTGCGGCAGGCCGTCCTTGCGCTCCAGCCACAGAAGATGGCGGGCAAAAGCCATATGGCTGATGATCAAGGTTCCCGGCTTGTGCGGCACGACCTCGCGCCAGTTCGCCTTGCCCGGGTTTTCAACCGGCGCTTCCATGATCTTGAAATCCTTGGCGTCGCCGTCGTTCGTCAGGATGTAGAAGACGTCGCCGCCTTCGGTCATCGAGTATTCGATGCCTTCCTCGCGCTCGGCCACCAGCTTCGGCTCCGCTGTCAGGTCCTTCGTGGAGAGCAGGCGGTATTCCGAGGTCTCATGGTCGTGGATGTCGATGTAGATGAAGTCGTCAAGCAGAGAGCCGCCGACGCCCATGAAGAAGCCCGCATCCTTCTCCTCGTAGACCAGCCGGTCTTGCGCCTGCGGTGTCCCGATGATGTGGTGGAAGACCTTCGACGGGCGGTGGTTCTCATCGAGCGCCGAGTAGAAGAAGCTCTTGCCGTCGGGCGCCCAGACACCGCCGCCGCCGGTGTTCTCGATCACGTCGGGGAGATCCTTGCCTGACGTGAGATCGCGGACCTTCAGCGTATAGAACTCGGAGCCCTTGTCGTCATAGCCCCAGATGCCGCGGCTGTGATCGGTCGAATGATCGATACCGGCGAGCCGAAAATAGGCCTTGCCGGCTGCTTCCTTGTCGCCGTCGAGCAGGACGGTGCGGATCGTCTCGTCCTTGACGTCGCCGTTACGCGGAATACGGAAGTAGCGCGGCTGTTCGCCGCCGGTGACGAAAAAGGTGCCGTAGGCGTAATCCCCGTCCTTCGTGGGCACGGAGCTGTCGTCTTCCTTGATGCGGCCGCGCATCTCCGAAAACAGCGTCTTCTGCAGCGCCTTGGTGTCTTCCATCGCCGCGTTCATGTAGACGTTCTCGGCGTCCAGATGCTGGCGGATGTCAGGGTCTAGGATCGACGGATCCTTGAACATCGCCTGCCAGTTGTCGGCGCGCAGCCACGCGTAGTCGTCGGTGCGCGTAATGCCGTGGCGCGTATCCGAGATCGGCTTCTTGGCGGCAACGGGCGGGTTCGGCAGATTCTTGAAAATGGTCAAGGAAGGCTCCGGATACGTGATGTCAGGTGGGCAAGAGATAGAGGCGCGGATGCCTGCGATCAAGCGTCGAAGGCGTGCCGCAATCACCTCTCTGTGAAAACCGAAGGAATGCTCACGTTGCCTTGATGTCACCACATTGTTTAAGAAAGTCCGCTACGTCGCCCGGAATTTGCGCCCTGTTCGACCGTGGAAAGCCCGGTTTTCCACAAGCTATTCCGGAATGAAGAATGCAAAGGAATTCCACTGTAATGCCAAAACGCATCGTGTTGCTTCTGTCCGTTTTCAGCCTTGCCGTCCCTGCCTTCGCAGTCGATCCCGCAATCAAGAAGCAACTGGAGAAACTCGACCCCGCGACGCGCCTCGAACAGAGCTGCGACACGGAGGCAATGAGCCGAATCAACAGCGACTCGACCGGCTACAAGCCCGATAAGGTTATTGCCTACACCTTCAAGGATCCGGTCCCGAGCGACGACAAGCTGGAAGCGCCAGGCGCCGTCTTCCGCAGCAAGGGCGACTGGTATCATCTCTCCTATACCTGCATCACCGGCCCGCAACACATCAATGTCCGCGATCTGCAATACAAGATCGGCGACAAGGTGCCGCGCGAGAAGTGGGAAAAATATTACCTCTACGATTGATCGGAAGACCGCCTTCCTGAGGCCTTGGTCCGTCGGCATTAGCCACCCAAGCGATGCCGGCAACCGGCCGGCAAGCGGCATCGAACCGCATGGCGTCGACGCGCTGCATGGGTTATGCAGCAGTTCAATATCGAACGGCTTGTCTCTGTTATGAATCGTATTTTCCTGATCCCGGCTCTGCTGGTTGCCTCCGTTTCCGCTGCGTCTGCTGGCGTTCTCCCGTCTGCGGATGCGCCGGTTGTCAGCACGCCCGCCAAGATCACGCCGCCGTCGAAAAAGACCGCTGGCCCGAAACTTGTGGAGCCGCATCTGCGCATCGCAAGCTCGGGCATCAAGGGCCATGCGCGCGTCGCGCTCACCTTCGATGCCTGCATGGGCAAGGCCGACGACCGCATTCTTTCTGTACTGGTCCGGGAGCGCATTCCCGCGACGATCTTCGTCACCGCGCGTTGGCTGAAGCATAATCCGCAGGCGCTGCAGGTTTTCCTTCAGAATCAGGATCTTTTCGAACTCGAGAACCACGGCCAGAACCATATTCCGGCCGTCGATACGCCTGTTTCGATCTATGGCATTGCCTCGGCGGGCTCGCCGGAGGCGGTTCGCCAGGAGGTCCAGGGCGGTGCCGATGCCATGCTTGCGGCTGGCATTGCCCAGCCGCGCTGGTTCCGCGGCTCGACCGCAAAGTACGATCTCTCCTCGATCGCCCAGATCCGTGAGATGGGATACCGCATCGCCGGCTATTCCGTGAATGGCGACGGCGGCTCGCTGCTCGGCGCGGCGGTCACGGAAAAGCGGATTGCGTCCGCCAGGGATGGCGACGTCGTGATCTCCCATATCAACCAGCCGACCCATGCGGCCGGTGAGGGCGTTGCCAGGGCGATCCTCGACCTGAAGGCGAAGGGCGTCGAGTTCGTCCGCCTGCAGGACGTCGAAGATATGGGCGACGACCAGACGACCCAATAGCACACGTCAGTTGAACGGTGCCGGACGACCCGGCTGCCAATCGGCCGGATCCGCAAATCGCGGCGCGTCCCGGTCGAGAGCAAAATCGTCGAACCACTCGCGATAGTGTCCGCCTATCATCGCGCCGATGACCTGCGTTGCGAGATAGGAAAAGGTGATGCCGTTGCCGCCATAGCCATAGGCGGCATAGACATCAGGCATCGAAGGCACAGGCCCGATCAGCGGCAATCCGTCCGATGTTTCGCCGAACGTGCCGCACCATGCATAGGCGATGCGCGTATCGGCTTTCGGCCAGAGCCGTTTCAGCTTTTCCCTGATGATGCCGGCCTTCTGCGGCAGCTTCTCGTCTCTTGCGGAAGGGTCTGTCGTCGGATCGTCTTCGCCACCGGCGATGATGCGACCGTCCGCTGTCGTCCTGACGTAGAGATAGGGATGGCTGTCCTCCCAGATGAGGCACTGATCGCGCCAGAGCGAAGCCGGCTCCTGGGGAACGGTCGCGATCGCCCAGCTTGAGCTTGCGCGATGAAGTTTCGGCATCTCTATCGCCGGCAGTGTATAGCCGGTCGCAAGCACCGCAGTCTTCGCCTCGATCTCATGGCCGTCTTCGGTTCCGGCAAAGACCCGGCCGCCTTCGCAGTTCAGCGTTTTCACCGATACGTTCAGCAATATCGCGCCCTTCTCAGCGGCGGAGCGGAGCAGGCCGGTGGTAAGCAGCAGCGGATCGGCCTCGGCCGCCCCGCGCGAGCGGATGCCGGCATCGCGGTCCAGCTCGTATTGCGTGAACAGGTCGCAATGTTCGAGGTAGACGCTCGGCAGGCCGGCTCTCCGCCGCAGGGCTGCCTCATTGGCGAGATCGCGCGCCCCTTCCTGATTGCCGGCAAGAAAAAGCGACTGTCGCGGGCGAAGCTGGCAGGGAATATTCAGCTCGGCAATAAGCTTTGCGAGCCCGGCAACGGATGCCGCGCTGCGCCGGTATATCCCGACGGCCCGCTCGAAGCCGTAGAGCTGTTCGAGTTCGCTGAGCGTCCTGTCCGTCTCCCATTGCAGCATGGCCGTGCTGGCGACGGTACTGCCGAGGCCGGGCGTCTCGCGGTCGACGATCGCGACCCTGAGACCGCGGGCGGCGAGGTGCTGTCCCATCAACGCGCCGGTGATCCCGCTGCCGACCACGAGGGCATCGACCTTCAGGCTTTCAGTCAGGCGCTGGCTGTTCGGGGCTTGGCTCGCATGAGACCAGGGCGATCTGCCGCTGACGAGGCGATCCTGCGTGGAGTGCTTGAGGTCGATCTCTGCCATCAGCCTGTCACTTCGGCAATTGTGGCTGCACCTTCTCCTCGATCAGCAATTCATCGACGATGGTCATCACGATCAGAGAAAGCGGCAGCGCAAGCATGGCGCCGACAGCACCCCACATCCATGTCCAGAACAGGATGGCGAGGAAGACGACGAAGGGATTTATCTCCAGCCTGCGGCCCATGACCGCTGGAAAGATCAGGTTCTCCATCACAAGGTGCACGGTGAAGAATGCCGCAGCCGGCATTAGCCCGAACAACAGACTGTCATGGGTGATGATGCCTGCGATCGCAATGGCAAGCGTCATCATCGTAATCCCGAGATAGGGAATGAAGCTCGACAGGAAGGCGAAGAAGCCCCAGAGAATGGGCGCCGAAAGGCCTCCGGCATAGGCAATAACCATCATCACGACGCCAAGGCACGCATAGATCAGCGAGGCGGTCGCGAAATAGAAGCCGAGCACCTGTTCGACGCCGTTGATCACCCGGATGGCCGCAAGCCGCTCGGGGCGGGTGCGAAACATCATGATGATCGATTTCCTGAGGCTGACCCGTCCGGCCAGGAACAGCAGCAGCGCTGCAAAGAAGATCAGCGCCTGTATCAGTGCCGGCGTCAGGTTGGCCGTCACGATATGCAGTATGTTGCCGGTGTTTTCGAGGAGCTTGTCTGCCGACATCGGGCCGCTCTGGAAGGTTTCCGGCGTGATATGCAGCCACTTGATCCGCTCGAGATAGGGCATCAGCCGGTTCACGGTTTTCTCGGCGAAGGCCGGGCCTTCGTTCGCGAGCGTCGTCAGCGGGCCAGCCAGTGAGGTGGCGACGAGAAAAATCACGAGCGCCACGCTGCTCGAGAGGATGACGGCGTTCGTGATGCGGGGAACGCCAAGCTTCGTCAGCTTCTCTGCCAGCATGCCGAGGATCATGCCGACGACGATCGCGAGGGTGAGCGGAATGAGGATGAGCGACATCAGGTAGACGCCGGCCAGCGCAAGGATCGCGAAGATCCCGATGATCGCCCAGGCCATGCTCACATCGAGCCCGTCCTTCTCGACCCGGCGCAGAGGAGTCTGGGGCATGTTCTCCGCCGTCTCTGCCATATTTCGCGCCCAGGCACTGACGTGAGGCTCGGCGATGGCGACTTTACTCGCCTGTTTGCGAATGCCGTTGGCAATACCCATGAAATTTGGATCCCCGGAAGCCCAGATGCTTCGCCGCCTAAACGCGAGATGATCCACAAGAGTTCCGGGCATGCCCCGATATCGCCGCATCTTCACGGCATGTTGGGTATGAGTTCGGCGGGGAGGCAGGGCCGCTTCCAGGCTGTTTCGAAGCGAAGCGTCGTTTGCGGCCCTGTCTGGCTGGTTCAGCCGGCCTGGCTGTTAAATCCGATCCGCCACTCAGGCTGACAGCGTCAGGCCAATACCCCAGGGGTCGTGCAGGAAGACGCCGCCGTTTCGCTTCTCGCTTTTGATCTCGAGTTCGTCGAGCTTGGCCACCGCCTTGTCGAGCGAGGCCTTGTCGTTGAAGCGCAGCGTATAGTCCGACAAGCCGGTCATGCCATCCGCGCGGGTTCCCGCACCTCGGCTGTTCCAGATGTTGGCGGCGACATGGTGATGGTAATCGCCGGTCGCAAAGAAGCTCGCGCCCGGATAACGCGCCATCAGCTTCAGGCCGAGGACGTCGCGGTAGAAGGTATCTGCCTCCGGAATATTGCCGACCTGCAGATGGATGTGCCCGATCGCGGTGCCGTCGGCCATGCCGTTCCAGCTGTCGTCAGGTGCGCTGTTGTAAAGCGCCTGCAGGTCGAGGCGCAGCGTCGCCATTTCCACTTGGCCGTCCTGATGGAATTTCCATTGGTCGTGCGGTCGGTCGGCATAGATCTCGATACCGTTTCCTTCCGGATCCGAGAGATAGATCGCCTCGCTGACGAGGTGGTCGGATGCGCCTTCCAGAACGACATTGTTGTGTGCGGCATGGCGAAGCCAGCGGGCGAGCTCCGTGCGGTCAGGCATCAGGAAGGCGGTATGGAAGAGACCGGCGGCATTGCGCGGGGCGACGCGGACATCCTTGCCCGTCGTCAGCGCCAGAAGCGGCGTGCCGTCGACACCCAGAACCTCGCCGCTGGCGCTCTTTTCGATCACCTTCAGGCCAAGCATGGATTGATAGAAACTCGAGACCAGCGGCAGGTCGGTGACGACGAGGTGCGACTGGTCGACATAGGCAGGACGCGTCAGGGCGTAGGAAGTTTCAGTGGTCATGCGTCGTTCTCCTGCCGTGGATGAAAGAGGCGTACCGGCGGTGGCGGCGAAAGCGCCGCCCGTAGCAATACCAAGGAATTTGCGCCGGTCCATGTGCCTCAGAGGTCCCCTGGGTTGCTGTACTTGACCGCTATATGGCGGATTTCGATTGTTCACAGAAGCCCAGTTTTTGGCGATTCAGCGTTCGACGATCGTTGACGGTAATATGTGCCGATCTTGATCTTGATCAAAGCGCGTTATCTATTTTCTGAGAGATATCTGTGCCACCGCGACACGCGATATAGGGAGCGCCGGAATGTACAAAAAGATCATTGTCGCCATCGAGATCGGTGCGCTGGAAGATGGGGCGCTGAGCTTCCGCAAGGCCGCGACATTGCTCGACGAGGGCGGTGAAATCATCCTGCTCAACGTCGTCGAGGACATCCCGACCTACGTGGCCGTCGACCTGCCGGTGGAGCTTGTCGAAAACGCTGCCAAGGATGCGCGCTCGCGGCTGGAGGAGCTGATCCTGGCAACCGGCATTCCTGCCAATATCGAGATCAGCCATGGCCGGCCGGCCAGCGGCATCATCGCGGCGGCCGAGTCCCATAATGCCGACCTCATCATCCTCGCGTCGCATCTTCCGGACTTCAGCAACTACTTCATCGGCGCCACCGCGGACCGGGTCGTGCGGCACGCCAAATGCTCCGTGCTGGTCGATCGAAGACGTCAGGCAGCAACCAAGAGATAATCACCCGATGGAGGGCCAAATGAACGACATCACGGCCTATGAAAAGATATTGCGAGACCGGCAGCGCGAGTTGCAGTCGCGGCTCAGCCGCATCGACGACGATCTCGGCCGCACCAAGGAGCAGGACAGCGACGATCGTGCCACCGAGAGCGAAAACGACGAGGTCCTGGAAGGGCTCGGCCAGGCCGGACAGGAAGAACTGCGTGCCATCGGTGCCGCGCTCGAGCGGATCGACAAGGGCACGTATGGCCTCTGCGTGCATTGTGGCCAGCCGATTTCAAGCAAGCGGCTGGAAGCCGTTCCCTATGCGCCGCTCTGCGAGGACTGCATGGGGCGATAAGCGGAAATCCCGCGGTAGCTAGATCCTTTTCTCCATACGGAAATTCGTGAGCCTCTGGCCCCGCTTTTCGACGCTCTGCTGCGCGAGGAGGACAAAGCCGCGCCTTTCGAAGAATGGTCTGGCCGTCAGGCTCGCTTCCGTGAACAGACGCGACAGCGCCCATAGCCGGGCCTGCGTCTCCACCGACTGCAACAGCAGGCTGGCAATCCCCATTCCCTGAAAATCCGGGTGGACGAACATCATGTCGAGATGTCCGTCTGGCTCCAGGTCGGTAAAGCCCGCCGGCTTGCCGTCGACCTCCGCGATCCATGCAGGCCGGCTGGCGCGGCGAACCGCCCATGCCTCGCGATCCTCGACCTTGGCCCAGGCGTCGATCTCAGCCGGGCCATAGTCTTTCGATGCCACCTCGCGGATGGCGCGCAGAAAAATCTCCACGGTGGCATCGCAATCATCGGCCATATACGGCCGGATTGCCGGGAGGCTCTTCGAAGAGCTTACGTCATCGCCGGTCATCTCGCCTCCCCAGTAGTTGCGTGCGTCGGTTTTCGGTGCCACCATTCCTCCGCAACGACAAGGACGTTTCGCATGGGCGAGTTCAACGGGATCCGCTGGGCTTATGACAAATATGAACTAATTGCCGATGGGATCGTCCACGGTGTCGGGCTTGCGCTCGCGCTGGTGGGAGCGACCGCGCTGATCTTCTACGCGACCGTCTGGAGTTCGCATGGGGAGCTCGCGGCCGCGTGGATCTACAGCCTCGGCCTTGTCCTGACCCTCGGCATTTCTTTTTCCTACAACGCCTGGCCGGTTTCCCGCACGAAATGGTTTCTCCGGCGGCTGGATCATTCCTCGATCTTCATCCTGATCGCGGCGACCTACACGCCCTTCCTGCAGCGCGGGGCGGACAATCCGCTGCTGTCAGCCATGCTGATCGCGATCTGGGTCGTGGCGGCGGCGGGCGTCGTGCTGAAATGCGCGTTTCCCGGGCGCTACGACAAGCTCGCCATCCTGCTTTACCTCGCAATGGGCTGGAGCGGCGTCCTCGTTGCCGGGCCGGTCGCGGAGCGCATTCCGTTCGTTTCGATGCTGCTCATCATTATCGGCGGCGTCATCTATTCCGCCGGCGTCGTCTTCCATGTATGGGAAAAGCTTCGCTTCCAGAATGCCATCTGGCACGCCTTTGTCGTTGCCGCCGCCGCTGTACACTACTCGGCTGTGCTGACCTGTCTCAGCGCGGCCACGACCGGCTAAAAGCATGTCTCCCGAAAGTGGTCGTCGGTTTCGGGACAAAGACATGCGAGAAAACAAGGAGCTAAAGCGCATGAGCGAATCTGAAAGATCGCGACGCACTTTAGCGTTCAGGCTGCCTTCAGAACGGTGACGACATAGCGGCAAGCCTTGTCGCCGCGGTTGTGAAACGTGCAATCCGCCGCCGGCCCAAGCAGCAGGCAGTCGCCGGTCGCCAGTTCGTGGACAAGGTCGCCTTCGATGAAGGTCAGTTCGCCCTCGACCATCGATATGCATTGCCTGAGAAACACGAAAGACGATGCCGGATAGGAAACCATCGCGCCGGCTGGCAGATCCACTTCGACGATATCGATCGGACTGCCGGCAGCGGGGGAAACGTGCCGTCTGGAATATCCGGTTTCCGGATCGGTCCAGACCTGCTGATCGGCACGCCGGACCAGCCTCTGGCCGCCGGCTTCCGCCCTTGCGATCAACGACGAGACCGTCAGGCGGAATGCGCCGCAGAGCTTGCCGAGCAGCGAAGCCGTCGGGCTGCTCTCGCCACGTTCGATCTTGTGGATCATCGCCCGTGACACGCCGGATTCCTCAGAGAGATCGCTGAGCGACCATCCACGCATTTCTCGCTCGGCGCGGATGCGTTCCCCTAGACAGCGGTCAAAATCGTTTGATATAGTGGACACAATGAAACAATAGTGGACTAACGCTCATGACGCAAGACGCCATCGTTCGAGACGCCGGCGAGGCCGACCTTCCGGCGATCCGGGATATCTACAACCATGCCGTCGAGCACACGACAGCCATCTGGAACGAAACGGTGGTCGATCTCGACAATCGCGTCGAATGGTTCCGGATGCGTCAGGCCCGAGGCTTCCCGGTTCTCGTCGCGGAGAAGGACGGCCGGATTGCCGGATATGCGTCCTATGGCGACTGGCGTGCATTCGAGGGTTTCCGTCATACGGTCGAGCACTCGGTCTATGTCGAAAAGGACCATCAGGGCGCCGGCATCGGCAAGCTTCTGATGAAGGCCCTGATCGCCCGGGCGGCGGAAAACGGCATTCACGTCATGATCGCCGGCATCGAAGCCGGCAACGTCGCCTCCATCGGCCTGCACGAGAAACTGGGCTTCCGCAACGGCGGCACGTTCCACGAGGTCGGCATCAAGTTCGGTCGCTGGCTCGACCTGACCTTCATGGAGCTTCAGGTCTCGAAACAAACAGCCTAGGCGCTTTAGCGTCCGGGTTCGAAGGCCAGGGAATGGCCGTTGATGCAGTAGCGCTGTCCCGTCGGGGGCGGGCCATCGGGAAACACGTGCCCGAGATGCGCATCGCATGTGCCGCAACGGATTTCCGTACGAACCATGCCGTAAGTAGTGTCGCGATGTTCGGTCACCGCATCCGGCGCGACCGGTTCGAAATAGCTTGGCCAGCCGCATCCCGCGTCGAACTTCGTGTCGGATCGGAAGAGCGGCGAATTGCAACAGACACAACGGTAGAGCCCGGTTTCGAACGAATCCCAGTAGGGCCCGGTGAACGCGCGCTCCGTGCCGTGCTGGCGCGTGATGCGGTATTGTTCGGGCGTCAGCTGTTCCTTCCATTCGGCGTCGGTTTTGCGGAACGTTGCGATCGTGTCTGTCATGGATCTTCTCCTTCCGGATGAAATGGATGGATTTGCGCTCCTGCCGGGAATGTGGGGCCCTCCATCAAAACGATCAAGACATCTGCCTTTCGGTTGAACCTCGGCTGTACTCCAAAGAGGGGATTCACCGCAGAAAACATCTTGGTATAGAATTGGTTAATTCCAAGGCGTCGCGATCTGGGGGGCGGACGTGCTTTATCCTGTTGTTTCGAGCATCTACGCGGCAATCGCGGCAATGTGCCTCCTGCTGACGCTTCTGGAAGGCTGGGCCAGCCACGACGGCTGGCCGCCGCGCCGGCTGCTCGGTCTTGTCGCCTGCGTCTTCTGGCCTCTGTCCTTAATCGTCTTCGTCGGCCACGACCTTCTGTTTCGCAACGCCTCGCAGCTGCCGGAGCTCACTTCCTGTGCGAAACGTGCCGGCCGGCCGAAGATTGCTTGAGGCCCAGCCCTTCTTCTCCTAAAGGTTACAACCACTTCGGCATGGGACCGCCTTTCGAGAAAAGGCCTTAGGCAGAGGAACAGGGATGGCCGATGCAACGGCACTGACGTTTGCGGCTTTATGCCTGCCGTTCCTCGGCGCTGTCGTGGCGCCGTTTCTTGTCCGCATGCTCGGGGCCAGGGCGGCATGGCTGCTTGCGCTCCTGCCATTGCTGGCATTCGCTCATTTTCTCGGCCAGCTTCCGGCAGTCGCGGTCGGTCCCATCACGGGCGGCTATGATTGGGCGCCGAGCCTCGGGCTTCGGTTTTCCTGGCTGCTGGATGGTCTTTCCGTCACCTTCGCGCTGCTGATCACGGGCATCGGCGCCCTGATCGTCATCTATGCCGGCGGCTACCTCGAGGGCCACGCCGATCAGGGGCGGTTCTTCTCCTTCATCTTCCTGTTCATGGGCGCGATGCTCGGGCTTGTTGTCTCCGACAACTTCCTGATGCTGTTCGTCTTCTGGGAGCTGACCTCGATTGCGTCCTTCCTGCTGATCGGCTTCGACCATCGCCGGGCGGCGGCACGCCGAGCAGCGCTGCAGGCGCTTGTGGTGACAGGTGGTGGCGGCCTTGCGCTGCTGGCGGGCCTGCTGCTGGTCTCAAGCGCGACAGGCGCGGCGGAGCTGTCTCAATTGCTGCAATCGGGCGACATCCTGCGCGACAACCCGTATTACCTGCCGGTCCTGCTGCTTGTTCTGGGTGGCGCTTTCACCAAGTCGGCGCAATTCCCGTTTCATGTCTGGCTGCCGAATGCGATGGAGGCGCCGACGCCGGTGTCGGCCTATCTGCATTCCGCGACCATGGTGAAGGCCGGCGTCTATCTGTTGATGCGGCTCAATCCGGCAATGGGCGGCACCGTTGCATGGGAAGTGCTGCTGCCGCTTTTCGGCGGCGTGACGCTTGTGGTCGGCGCATTGCTTGCCGTGGCGCAGACCGACCTGAAGCTTCAGCTTGCCTATACGACCGTCGCCTCCCTTGGCCTGCTCGTCATGATGGTCGGGTTCGGAACGTCCCATGCAATCGAGGCAGCCGTTGTCTACCTGGTCGCGCATTCGCTCTTCAAAGGCGCGCTCTTCATGGTCGCCGGGATCATCGATCATGAAACGGGCACGCGTGACGTCACCCGCCTGGGCGGCCTGCGGCATGCCTTGCCGGCCACCTTCGCCGCCGCCTTGGTCGCCGCCATCTCGATGGGCGGCCTGCCGCCGGCCTTCGGGTTCCTTGCCAAGGAACAGATCTATGACGCGCTCGCCACGGCATCGCCATGGGCCGTCGTCGCCACGTCGATGGCGGTGCTCGGCAATGCGCTGATGTTCGCGATCGCCTTTGCCGTTGGCTTGAAACCCTTCTGGGGCAAGACGAAGGGAACACCGAAACAACCTCACGAGGCGCCGATCTCGCTGCTGGCGGGGCCCGCGGCTCTGGCTGCCCTCGGAGTGCTGGCTGCGCTCTTCGCAGGGCACGTTCATCAATGGGTGTCTTCGCCGATGGCGTCTGCCGTCAGCGGCAGCACCGTCGAAGTCGGCATCTCGCTTGCACCTCATATCGGCCTGCCGCTGCTGTTGTCGTTGCTGACCATTGCGCTTGGTGCCGCTTTCTACTGGCAGCTTGATCGCCTCCGCGCCGGCATGGCCCTTTGCCTCCGCTGGCTCGGAACCGGCCCCGATCGGGGCTTCGACCATGCCATTACAGGACTGATCCGCCTATCTGCCGCCGTCACCCGCATTCTGCAGCCAGGGCGGCTGGAGATCTACATCACCTGCACTTTCCTCTGCGTCGCCGCGATACTGTTGCTGCCGCTCTGGATCTACGGGGAGCTTCCCGTCATGCCTGCCTTTCCGTCGCATCTGCAGCTGCATGAGGCCGGAGTACTTTTGCTGGCGCTTGCCGGGATCCTCGCCGTCGTCGTGGCGCGTGACCGGCTGACCGCGATCGTATCGCTCGGCATCCAGGGCTTCTCCGTCGCCATCCTGTTCCTGCTTTTCGGAGCCCCCGATCTCGCCTTCACGCAGCTGATGGTGGAAACGCTCGCCGTCGTCATCCTCGCGATGGTCATGACGCGGCTGCGCCTGTCGCCACGGGATCGGCGATCGTTCGGCCAGATGCTGTTGGACGGCAGCATTGCGATTGCCTGCGGCTGCGGCTTTGCGCTACTCCTGATGAAAGCCACCGAGCGGCCTCTGGACATGGCGCTCAGCGATTTCTTCAACACCTATTCCAAGGCGATCGCGCACGGCGCCAATGTCGTCAACGTCATCATCGTCGACTTCCGCGGCACGGACACGCTGGGTGAAATCGCCGTCGTCGCCATGACCGGGCTTGCGATCCTGGCACTGATCCGCGTTCGGGCGCACACAGAGCGAAAGCTCGCCGAGAACGATCCAAATGCGCCTGAGGATCTGGGAGTTGAGCGCCCATGAATACGCTGATCTTCAGGACCGTCGCACCCGGATTGACGGCCCTGATGCTGCTCTTTTCCGTCTTCGTGCTGTTGCGCGGCCACAATGAGCCGGGCGGCGGTTTCATCGGCGGGCTGATCGCAGCCTCGGCGCTGGCGATCTTCGCAATCGCGCGCGGCGTCGGATCTGTGCGCCGCGCCATCGTTTTCCATCCGCTGGCGATTGCCGGTGCCGGATTGCTAATGGCCTGCTGCGCCGGGCTTCTGTCGCTGTTCCTTGCTGTTCCGTTCATGACGGGTCTCTGGATCTATCCGTCGCTCTTTGGCGTCGAAGTCCCTCTATCGAGTGTCATGCTGTTCGATATCGGCGTCTATCTCGTGGTCGTCGGATCGCTGACGTCGATCGCGCTGGCGCTCGAGGAACGGGAGGTGGAATGATGGAACCGGTGTTTGCCGTTCTCGTTGGCCTGTTCTTCGCGGCAGCGATCTATCTGATGCTGTCGAAATTTTCGATCCGTATCATGCTGGGGATCGCCGTACTCGGAAATGCCGTCAATCTGCTGCTCTTCACGGCTGGCAGGATCACGCGCGAGGTGCCGCCCATCGTTCCCGCTGATCTCCAGGCCTTGCCGGCAGGCGCGGCAAACCCGTTGCCGCAGGCCCTGATCCTGACGGCGATCGTCATCTCCTTCTCGTTTCTGGCCTTCCTGCTGGTTCTGACCTATCGCGCCTACCAGGACATCGGCACCGACAATACCGACGACATGCGCATCGCCGAGCCCGACAAGCCGCGGCTGCCGCCGATGGGATACTGAGGATGGCAGTATCCCCGGGAGCAACGATCGATATCTCCGCCGCCATGACGGTCGCGCCCGTGCCGCTTGGCGCGTGGCTGGCAGTCGCGCCGGTCGCGCTTTGCGTTACGCTCGGCGCAATTCTGTTGATGGCGCGCAGCTCGCTGCGGCTGCAGGCGTGGATTGCGCTTTGCGGCCTCGGTCTGCTTGTGCTGATCGACGCCGCTTTGCTCGCCAAGGTGATTGCCGAGGGGCCGGTCACCATGGTGATGGGGCGTTGGCTTCCGCCGTTCGGCATTGCCTTCACCGTCGATCTGTTTGGCGCCCTGATGGCACTGGCTGCTGCCGTCGTTGCGCTCGCGGCCGGCATATACGGGCTCGCCGATATCGACGAGACTGCCCGGCGATACGGTTTCTATCCGCTGCTGATGATGCTGATGGCCGGTGTCAGCGGCGCCTTTCTGACCGGCGACGTCTTCAACCTCTATGTCTGGTTCGAGGTCCTGCTAATCTCGTCCTTCGGCCTGCTGGTGCTCGGCTCCGAGCGCGGCCAGATCGATGGGGCGATGAAGTACGCGGTGCTGAACCTCATCGGCACGACGCTGTTTCTGATCGCCGTCGGCGTCCTCTACGGCGTCTTCGGAACGCTGAACATGGCCGATATCGCGATCAAGGCCGAGACGTTGCGGGAAGGGGCGCCGATGATGACGCTGGCGGCCCTGTTCCTGCTGGCCTTCGCGATGAAGGCTGCCGCCTTTCCCGTCAATTTCTGGCTGCCTGCCTCCTACCATACGCCGAGAATCGTGGTCTCGGCGCTCTTTGCCGGCTTGCTGACCAAGGTCGGCATCTATGCTCTTCTCCGTGTCATGTTCCTGCTGCTGCCGGTGGAGCGCGAACAGCTGAGCCTGCTGATCGCCATCGTCGGAGCCGTGACCATCATCGTCGCGGCCCTCGGCGTTCTCGCGCAGGACGATATCCGTCGGCTTCTCGGCTATGTCGTCATTTCGGGAATCGGCAACATGCTGATCGGGGCAGCACTTGGCACCGCCGGCGGCCTGTCCGGCGCGATCTTCTACGCGCTTCAGTCGATGGTGCTGATGACGGCGCTCTACTTCGTTGCCGGACAGGCAGCGACGCTTGGGAAGAGTTTCTCGCTGACGGAGCTGGGCGGCCTCTACAGGCGAAACGGCGCCTTTGCGGCGATCTCGCTGATCCTGTTTCTCTCCGCATGTGGCTTGCCGCCGTTTGCCGGTTTCTGGCCGAAGGTGATGCTGGTCAAGGCGTCGCTGGATGTCGGTGCCTGGTGGCTGGCCGCGCCGATACTCATCGGCAGCCTGCTGACCACGATTGCCTTCGGTCGCCTGTTCCTGCTCGCATACTGGCGGCCCGCAGCCGCGGTGCCGGAAACGCGAAAGTCGCTCGACCTGCGTGTACTTCTGCCGCTGCTCGGGCTCTCAGCCCTGGTCGTCGGCTTCGGACTGCTGCCCGAACGTCTGCTCCTGCTGGTTCAGGGGGCATCGATGGAGCTTGCCGACCCGACGATCTATCTCCGATCGGTCTTTCCGGGGAGTGCCGCACCGTGACCTCGCTGCTCTTCAATCTCCTGCTTGCGATCATGTGGTGCGTCGTCACCGGCAGCCCGTCTGTTCATAACATGATCCTCGGCTTCGCCCTTGGCGCACTCGCGCTCTTCGTGGTGCGCGAACCCTATGGCAGTCGCGGATATCTGCGGCGCTTCGTGGCTGTCCTGTCGCTTGCGGCGATCTTCCTCAAAGAACTCGCACTGTCGGCCTGCAAGGTGGCGCTGACGGTGCTGCGGCCGGACATGCGCCTGAAGCCCGGGATATTCGCGTTTCCGCTGACGGTGCAGACCGACGTTGAAATCATGCTGCTCGCCAATCTCATCACCCTGACGCCAGGCACTTTGTCGGTCGATGTCTCGGATGATCGCAGGACGCTCTTTGTCCACGCGCTCGATTGCTCCGATCCGGAGGGAACAAGACGCGGCATCGCGGATGGCTTCGAGCGCAAGATCGCGGAGGTGTTTCGCTGATGTTCCTTGGACCGATTGTCTACACGGCTGCCACCATCGCCTTGTTCATCCTTGCGATCGCATTTCTGCTCGCCGGCTGGCGGGTGATTGCAGGGCCGACGCTGCCCGATCGTGTATTGGCGCTTGATACGTTGTCCGGCATCGCAATCGGCTTTATAGCCGTCGTTGCCGTGAAGACGGGCTTCACGCTCTATATCGATATCGCAATCGCGCTTGGCCTCGTCGGCTTCCTGGCTACCGTGGCCTTCGCGCGCTTCGTGCTGTCGCAAGGGGGCGAATATGGATCGAATCAGTCCGGACGGTATGAACGCAAGCCCGAGCCCTCAGGCAAGCGCGCTGGCCGCCGCAAGGGCAAGGGAGACAGGTCGTGATCGCGGAAGCTCTGGCAGTCATCGTCGCGCTGCTCTTGATAGCAGGCGCGCTTTTCGCCCTGGTGGCGGCGCTCGGGATCCTGCGTCTGCCGGATCTCTATACGCGCATGCACGCCGCCTCGAAGGCGGGAACTGTGGGTTCAGGTCTGCTTTTGCTTGCAGCCGGTCTTCATTCGGGAGAGGTTGCCGTCTTCGCGCGCGCCTTGGCCGGATTCGTTTTCTTCATCCTCACAGCACCTGTTGCTGCACATTTACTTGCGAGAGCAGCACATATGACAGGATATCGTCTGGGCCCGGATTCGACGCAGGATGATCTTCTTGGAAGGTGAGTGGGGTTCGTGTTCAGTATTTTAAGCAGCTTTTTGCAGCTTTAAGCAGCGTTTTTGATGTTTAATGTTTGTGCTGCCCCATAACAATTCTTGGAAATTATTCGATTTTCGTTGGATATATATGAAATAATAATTGGCGTTTTCGCAAAACGGTGATATTTGATTGTGCAAGTAGAGTTCTGATATTGAATTAGAATGACAGCGCTTTTTCCTCGTTGACTTTGAATTTCAGTGTTTAATTGGGGAAAGTGGCTTTAGTTAGTTCGTAACGATTTGATATCAGGCAGTATAAAAACAGGTTTCGGCCTCAGGAATCTAGGGGTGGATTTCAGTTTTTCGAAACAGGTAGCCGCAGACTGAGTTTTTTGCTGTTCGCTCTACGAGAGTGGTCGAATGCCGTGAGGCGCTCGACCGTGTGAGCATGAAAACAGGAGAAACGAAACATGACGGATACTGCAGCCGGTAGCGGGCCGGAATTGCTGGTCGAGCTTACCGCAGATATTGTCGCCGCCTATGTCAGCAATCATGTCGTGCCAGTTGGCGATCTCGCCAATCTGATTTCCGACGTGCATTCGGCCCTCAGCAATACATCGACTCCGCAGCAAGCCGCGGCCGTCGTTGAAAAGCAGAAGCCGGCCGTATCGGTGCGCAAGTCTGTCCAGGACGAGCAGATCACCTGCCTTGAATGTGGCGGCAACTTCAAATCATTGAAGCGCCATTTGATGACTCACCATAGCCTTTCGCCTGAAGAATATCGCGAGAAGTGGGACCTTCCGGTGGATTACCCGATGGTCGCTCCGGCCTATGCGGAAGCTCGTTCGCGTCTCGCCAAGGAAATGGGTCTCGGCCAGCGCCGCAAGCGCGGTCGCGGCTGAACGATCCAGAAGTGGGAATATAGAAGCCGGGCAATGCCCGGCTTTTTTCATGCCTCTGCACTCGTGATAGAGGAAAATAATCCCAAATAAAGTCGCACATAAGCGAATTTCATCAGGAATAACAATGGAAAGTTGCAGTGGGGCTCTTTCCATCATCCCCAATGGTCGCTAGGGTGTATGAATTAATTCCTATTTTATAGGAGTATTCGTATGCCGATCGGAAATGTTTCTCCGCCCGCCGCGGGCGCGGCTCCCCCTGTTTCTGCCACCGCAATTCAACTGGAATCCAGTCGAAGCCCGGCGCCCGCCACGCTGCATAGTCATGTCGTCTGCCGGATCTGCGCGGAGATCACAGGCGAGATGGCGTCGCTGGTTGGCACGCGCATCCAGCGCCGGCGCGACCGCCGCCGTGCGTCATGCCATATCCGCCAGATCGCCATGTATGTCTGCCATGTCGCCCTGCAAATCCCGCTCCACGAGATCGGCCGGGCGTTCGGGCGGGATCGCACGACCGTAGGTCATGCCTGCCACGTCGTTGAAGACCGTCGCGACGATCCCGACTTCGACGAGTTCGTGTCGACGGTCGAACGCACGGTCGGTTTCGTCTTCCGATCGGGAGGTGAGGCATGAGTGAGGCAACCACGAGCAAGGCTACCGTCAGGCTGCTGAAGTTGCTCGCACGCGGCAAGGCGGAAACGAGCGTTCGTGACGGCGTCGTCATCCTGACCTTCGGGGACGGCACGTCCCATTCGGTTCCCGCCGAAATACTTGCTGCCGCCGAGGCCCGTGGCCTGCTAAGCCGACAGGAAAACGTCATCTCGCTACCATCCGAGGGACGCGCCTTTCTGCGGCGTGCGGCGGCGGAACGCGAGGAAGCGTTCCTCGATCAGCACCGCCTCGTCGAGGAGGCGGTGGTCGCCGTCGATGGCGCGAAGACACGTCTCAGGATCAACAAGGAAGAATCACCCCTGGCTTGCCTTGTCCGCCTGAAGGACAAGAACGGCGGTCCGTTCCTGCCGGAGGAGGCGTTCGCCGCCGGTGAGAAGCTGCTTGCGGATTTCACGCGGGGCCAGCTGCAACCGAGAATGACGGCCTCCTGGGAGCCACGCCTGTCCGGACGCGGAAAGGGTGATCGAGGCGGCATGGCCGATCTCAGCGACAGCGCCGTCGCGGCTCGCCTGTCCGTCAACCGAGCGCTCGAGGCGATCGGTCCGGAACTGGCGGGCGTTGCCCTCGATGTCTGCTGCTTCATGAAAGGGCTGGAGACGGTCGAGCGCGAACGCCAATGGCCGGCGCGCTCCGCCAAGCTGATGCTGCGAACAGCACTTCTCGCCCTGTCGCGACACTATGCGCCCAAAGCCGCCGGTCGCCGGCAGCGCGTCGAGCATTGGGGCGATGAGAATTACCGGCCGGAGATGACCTTGCGATAGGCGCTCAGGCGGCTGCCCGAACCCGTGCCTCCTCGCGGATCCTGTTCACCATCGAGCGCAGGCCGTTCGAACGCTGCGACGACAGATTTTCCACCAAGCCGATTTTCGAAAATACCTCGAAGGCGTCGAGCGCCGCGATCTCGGATGCGGTCTTGCCGGAGTACGTGGCAAGCACGATCGCCACGAGGCCGCGCACGATATGCGCGTCGGAGTCGCCTTCGAAGGTCATGACGGGATTGTCGGGGTTGCCCTCGGTATGCGTCACCAGCCAGACCTGGCTGGCGCAGCCCATCACCTTGTTCGCGGAGGTCTTCTTCTCCTCGGCAAGATCAGGCAATGCCTTCCCGAGTTCGATCACGTAGCGATACCGGTCTTCCCAGTCATCCAGGAAGGAGAAATCGTCGATAATCTGCTCGAGGGTGGTCATGGGCAAATGGGCCTTTCCTTATTGGACCTTCATATAGGGGAAAGACCGCCAGATTTGAACCATTAAAAAGAAACGCCGCGAAGGATGGGCATCCTCGCGGCGCAGCAACTAAGCTGAAAAATAAACAGGGCAGGCACGTCAGGCACAGGGCGTACCCAGAGGGTCGCCGGTGCAAGCTTTGGTCGCGGGCTGGCCGCGGGAATTCTCAGGTGGCCGGGCGCGGTGTCGGCAGGGGAATGGTGCCGGTCGTCACGTTGTCCGAGGACACGTCCTGACCGTCATCGACAGGCGGGCGATAGGGCATCGGCTGGTTCAGCGCGGCAGTCTTCTCTTCATGCGCCTGCAGGGCGGCGACGGGAGAAGCCTGCGTCGGCGCAAGGGCGGCCGCCGGCTTGGAAGAGGAGGCGGAGGCGACATCGGCGCTCTTGCCGTTGCCGAACTGATTGTCGAGAAGCTCATAGGCAACCCGTGCGCCTTCACGGGCACGGTGGCCGAGCGCCGAGACGGTTTCGGCACCCTTGGTGCAAACCTCAGGCTTTTCGCCGCACAGGCCGCTCAGATAGTCATAGGCGCCGGTTGCGGCCACGAAGGCATCGGAAATCTGCAATGTCGGTTCGTTGGCATTCTTCACTGCGCTCTCGCCGCTGAAGAAAGACAGCACTACGAGCACAAGCCCGAACCAGAACGATCCTTTGATCAGAAACCACATAGTCGTTGCCCATCCTGTTTCCCGTTCGGTCTTGTCGCCGAATCGGTCCGGTCTTCCGGTGTGGCCTCACCATAGAAAGAACTTGCGAATGCCTGTTTTCAAAACTCGTCGGCATTTGCGGCAAATTTAATTCAAATTGTAGCGAATGACATTTGTGACGCATTTCAGTCGAATTCTAGCCATCGGCGTTAAGCATGCCGGAGCCTGCCTCCTGTAATTGCAAGCTTTCCGGCGGGCGGCGGCGCCACAAATATTAACGAAAAGCCGAAATGTGAGCGAAATCCGTCGCTTACTCGCTGTTAACCGTAAAAAACAAAGCCCCTTTGGACTGGCCCAAAATGGGACTTTTAGCCCTTTCCGGCTGTGGAGCGGGACTTTCCCTTATCCTTTCTTTAAGCGCCCGGGGCCTATTGTCGGCACTCGTTAAAGAGCCTTTTGGGCGGGTATTGCGTGCGTGTAATGAGTGACATCGGAGATCGGGCTGCGGCCCTCGTGGACCGGGCGGCCGATGGCTGGCTTTCCCGGACAGGCGGGGCAGCATCGGTGCGCCAGCGGGAGCTTTCGATCCTGCGCCGGCTTGCGCTCATCTCTTCCGCTGCCCTCGTTGCCGCACCTGCGGGCCTGTCTCTCGTCACGACGCCAGCCGTGGCTCTGCCCGCCGGCGTTGCGGCCGTCTGCGCCGGCTTTTTGTTTTCCGCCGTCGGCAGCATAGCACTGTCGCGCCAGAGTCTGGCCGGCTCCGGTCTCGCAAGCCAGCCTGCTGAAGACTTCTTCATGGATGTCAGCGCCGGGCTCGTGCTGATCTTCGATCCGCAGGGCAACGTCACGACCGTTGGTGGACGTGACAAGCGCGATTTTCTCGTCTGGATGCGCAGCCCCGAGGGTCGCGGCTTCCTCGAGCAGATCCATGTGTCCGATCGCATCCTTTTCCTTCAGGCGCTCGATCAGCTGCGCCAGGGCGAGGAGCAGGCAACTGTCGATCTCCGCCTCGAGCGTCCGTCTGTTTCGCGTGACAGCCGCCAGTTCGCCTATCTGAGGACGGAGCTGACCGCGCGCCGCGATGCCGACGGCAATCTCCTCAGCGTCGTCTCGCAGCTGCGTGATGTCTCGGTCGAGCAGCAGCTGCGCGTCGAAGCGCAGAACCGCGCCGCAGATGCGCAATCGGCAAACGACGCGAAGTCCCGTTTCCTTGCCGCGGTCAGCCACGAGCTGCGCACACCGCTGAATGCCATCCTCGGCTTTTCCGACATCCTGCTCGGCGAGTATTTTGGCAAGCTGGAGAACGAGCGCCAGCGTGAATATGTCGGGCTCGTCCGTGATTCCGGCGCGCATCTGCTCTCCGTCGTCAACACGATGCTGGATATGAGCAAGATCGAAGCTGGGCGCTACGAGCTGATGCCTGAAGCCTTCGACGTCGGCGGCGCGGTCCGTTCCTGCGAGGCGATGCTCGGGCTGCAGGCCAAGGCCAAGGGCGTGTCCCTGACCAGCCGCATCCAGCGCGGTCTCGACGAGGTCGTCGCCGATCAGCGCGCGATCCAGCAGGTTTTGATCAATCTCGTCGGCAATGCCATCAAGTTCACCGATGCGGGCGGCGCGATCTCGGTCGATGCCTCCGCACGCGACGGCGTTTTGACCCTCTGTGTCAGCGATACCGGCATCGGCATCCCGGCCGACAAGCTCGAAATGCTTGGCCAGCCTTTCGTCCAGATACAGAACGACTATACCCGCCGCTTCGAAGGCACCGGCCTTGGCCTGTCCCTGGTGAAGGGCCTCGTTGCGCTGCACGGCGGCGATTTCGCGATCGCAAGCGCGCCGGGTGCCGGCACGATCATTACGATTTCGATTGCGGTGGATGGGTCCGGCATACAGGCGGCGGAAGCCGCGCCTCATGATCTCATTGAGTTTCCGCCGCGATTGAAGACTGCGCCGGCCAGTGCCGGTCTCTTGGAAGAGGGGCTTTTCGATGGCCGCGAGCAAGCGAAAATCGCCTAAGGGGAAGCGCGGCCGGCAGAAACCCGGCCTGCTCCTCACCGGCGCAACGGTCGTCGGCAGCCTCGGGCTGCAAGGCGCGAGCCTGCTCGGCGGCGTCATCGGCCGCAATCCGTCGATTGCCGGTGGTTCGGCTGCCTTCCTTGTCATCTTCAGCTTCGTCGCCGCCAACGCGCTATGGTATCAGCCGGGCACCCACCCGCATCCGTTCCTGCGCACGCGCGATCCATTGTTTCCTTACGCGCTAGGCGGCCGTCCTGTGACGGAAGAGCATTCCGGCGAGGTCACGACGTTCAAGATCGAGCGGCAGGACGAAAACGCCGGCGACCCGACGACCAATTCGACACCGCCGGTCGCCGCCTTGGCACCGAACGCAAGTCAGCTGGTGATGGACATACAGACCGAGCTTTCGCGCCGGGGCCTCTACAACGGTGTCGCTGACGGCGTTATCGGCCCGCGCACAAGCGCTGCGATCCTCTTCTTCGAGGAAACGGTAGGCATGCCGCAGAAGGGCGATGCCACGCCTGACGTGCTTGCCGCGCTGCGGACGAATTCAGTCGGTCCGTCGCCGATACCGGTCGAGCGCCCGTCGGGAGACATCACCTCCAGCGCCGCCGGCGAGGATCCGGTAGCTGCTGCCATCCGCAGTGCTGAAAAGACGGTGAAGACAGCGCCGACGCCGGTCAAGCAGACCCAGTCCGCCGCCCTGTCGAATGTCGACCTCGTCCTGAAGATCCAGCAGGGGCTCGCCAACATGGCCTATGCCAATGTCGGCGTCGACGGCGTTGCCGGCGAGCAGACGCGTGTGGCGATCCGCCATTTCCAGAAGCACTATAACCTTCCAGAAAACGGCGAACCGAGCGACACCGTCCTGAAGAAGCTCAAGGAAATCGGCGCGCTCTGAGGCGAGCGGCTTTGCCGGGCACATTGCGGCCGCGGGTAGGGCGAGCTATATCGCCCGAATGAGATTGCGCTCCGACATTTTCGTTTCCGCACTGCTGCGCCGCGTCTTCGCGAAGGGCGACTTTGCCGCCGTCGAGAAGAAGGGGACCGAAGAGGCTGGTGCCGTCTTCATCCGCCAGCATTTCCGTGATGGCCTGGAGACGCTTTACGGGCCTGCCCCCCAAAGTCTCTTCGACGATGGCGGCAGTACCGATCGGCTGTTCGAGGTAAGGCTTGAGCGCCGGCCTGCCGACGATGTCAGGGACATGCTGGACCGCGAACGTAAGTTCGATTCCGACCTCTGGATCGTGGAGCTGGAAGTCGAGGAGATCGGTGACCTCGTGCCGACCGCGCGCCGCAACGAGAACCCTTTGTGAGAGCTTTTACCTGCTGCGACTGACGAGCTTCAGATCGCGCGCTGCCGGGATCTGGCGGGCGGGGCGTTTGGCGTTCGACTGTGCGGCTGCCGGCTCTGCCTGTTCCGGCAGATAGGTGTAGCTGTCGGCGCGGCGCCAGGCTTCGACGCGGGCGTGGCATTCCTCCGGATCGAGCGCATCGAGCAGCATCCAGGCGCGCGTGACGCTGTGCTGCGCTTCCGCCAGATGCGGATAGAGCTTTTCGAGCACGAAGACCGCATCCATAAAATCCATACCGACACTGGTCAGCGTCGTCCCGAGCTGCTGGCCGGACATGTCGAGCATGATGCGCTCGGAGAGCCAGCGGCTGGCCGAAAGCGTGTCGGCAAGCGCCGTTGCGAATTGCAGGGCCTCGCGGTTGCGCGCAAAACGGACGAGAAGGGCCGATTGTATCGGCGACAGGGTTCTAAGGCCGAGGCGGTCACCCTCGTTGTCCCCGAGGTGCCGGGCGAGCTGACGAATCCGCTCGCGCATCTGTTCTTCACTCTCGCGACGATCGGTCGCCTCTGCCTCGGCGGCAACAGGGGCGCTGACGACAGGCTCGGCCGGTTCGACGGGGAGGGGGCTGCGGGCGGTTGTTTCGGCTCGACATGCCGAAGCCCGACCAGCGCATCCACTACCTTCGGAGACAGCGAGGCGCGGCTGACGATCGCCTTCGAATGGGCGCTGCCCTGCATCCGGGCAATCGCGATCAGCGTATCGTCGTCAATGGCTTGCGAAGAGGTGAGAAATGGTGCGGCGATCTCGATCGGCTGCGAGCCGACGAAGAGGGCAACGGCCTGAGGGATCTGCCGGCATTGCGAAAGCGCGGCAACCGCCTGGCGCCGTGCCTCGAGCGACGAGGCAGTGAACAGAGGCGTGAAGAGTTCGGCAAACTGGCGAAGCTCGGACCGCGTGGGAGGCTGCAATCCTTCGAAGCTGCTGACGGTCGCCATGAGAACCACGTCCTTCTTCCGGCTGGCGGAGGGGGCCTCTAGGTCTCGGAACCGATCACGCACAAGTACACACCCTGGAAACTAACGAAAGGGATGCCGCAGGACTGGACGCGTTATCGGGACGCCCTCTACCTCATACGGTTTTATGAACAAATCCTACAGGGGCAGGGTTAATGCTTGCTAAAGAGCAGAAGCATTTGTGCCGGAAAGGCGCAGCCGCGATGGGTGCCCGTGGATAAGAAGGGGAGGCGGCCGATCAGAGACTTTTCAGGTCGCGCAATGCGAGCAGAAGCTTGTCGCTGTCGTCGAAGCCGGACTGATAGAGATCAAGCGCTGCCGAGGCGGCAACCTGCGCTTCCGAACTCTTGATATCGATACGCCGCTCGACGCACCACGCATCGAGCGCGTGCCGCAAAATATCGAGATCTTCAGGAGAAAATGTCGAACCGATCAACAAAGACATCTGCCTGCCCGCCTTGGCTACTGATTGACCCGATGCCACTTCACCAGCTTCGCCCTCGGCTGGTAGTCCGACCTTATCGAAATTGAATCGGACTGCAATTAGTATTTTCGTGATGTAATTATGCAACAAGCGTCGCGCCCGCCTGCGCGTGCGGTACAACTCTCACTAAGTATATGATTTTGCGCTAAAATAAATCGCCGGCTTCAAGGGCGATTCTTTCTCCAAATCGTTGAAACCAAAACGCCGGTTCAGACGTTATAGCTTCACCGCCTTGGCGGCCGATGGAAGCACGAGAATTTAACAATCTGTTAACTGTCGTATGTCTCAATTCGGGAAGGAACAAAGCGGTCGGCTAGCGATCGTCGGGTATCCACATCACGGTATTCAGGACGTGCCGTGAGAAAGGCGCGAATGACCCAAGGGCAAACCGAAGCCCGAAAGGACGCGCTGGTCCGTTGATGCGGACAGGGTGAGATTCACGAGTTCATCCGTCTCGGGCAGTGCAGGGAGACGAGCATGGCAAAAGTCGTTGCATTGGCTGACCGTCTGTCTCGGACGCAGAGCCGCAAGCATACAGCGCCGATCGAGGCGCAGATCCTCTTTTTCACCGGCGTTCGCTACGAGCGCCTGGGTGATACCGCAAAGCGTGCAAGCGCCCGTCGCTCCGTACGTTCGAAGGTCAAGTAGGGATCAATTGGCGTCGGCCGCGAATTCCTCGCAACCGGCGTTGGAAAGGAAGCTCTTCGCAGCAGCGTCGAAGCTTGACTGCGGCGCCACCGTTCTCAGAACGGCATAGCCCTCGGATCGCGCCGACTCCACGAGGATCGTCTTCTGCAGTTCTGCAGGCAAAGCCTTGCGCAGCTCCGTCAGCTGGATCGGGCTCCCGATCAGGATATCGACGGCGCCTCCCACCGAAGTCCGATCGTTCATGCTGAAAATCTCGTTGGACGCCTCGTCGTAGAGGGCGATCGACCAGAAGGGCACGTTACCCTTCGCGGTAAACCGTACCGGATTCTCCTCCGTATCGAAGGAACAAACGGCTGTGTGGACGAACGGATCGTCGTTCGAGAGGCCCGCGGTGTCGTCGGTGCCGCCAAGCAGGTAGAAGGTGTCGATATCGCCCTCGGAAGCCACCCGGGTGGCTGCGTCCTTGCCGGTGAAGTGCGGCAGGGAGAGGATGATGACCAGGTGCAGAAGTGCCGCGCCAAAAAGGCCGGCCAGTAGTGCGAACAGGATCCTAAGCATTGCCGCACCCGGTCTTCTGAAGCTTCGGCATGGCGAGATCGATAACGCCGGAGCTGCCGGCTGTCGGCGTGTCGAAAAGCGTTAGCACGAGTTGAAACGTCCCTGCCGCTGGCACGGCCAGCCAGTTGCCCGGTCGTGCGCGCGACGAAATATCGATCGTGAAGGTGCTGTCGGGATTGCGAAGAACCGTCCAGGAATTGAGCGCGCCGGGCAGGCCGGTCTGCAGCGAAGCGGGGCTGCCGCCATTATCAGCCGTAAACAGCGTCCAGATGCGCGCTGCGGGCGTTTGTCCTGATATCCGGTAGCTGCAGTCGGCATTCAGCCGCTCTCCGTCGTCATCGACCTTGGCGGTAAACATCAGCCCTTCGGCACTCCCGTAGAGCAGCCGGCCGGCGCGGGCGCGATGCGATTTTGCGTAGGGATCCGCCTCCTCGGTCTGCAGCTGCGGGAAGGCCTCCCAGGCGCCGAGCTTGATGGCTCCGAAGCCGGCGGTGGCGTCGAGCGCATAAAGGGATACCAGAATTCCGCCGCCAAAGGCGATCGTCAGGATCATCGCAATGAAAAGAGGAAATCGAAACACTAGGCGCCTTTGATCAACAAATCAGTTGAAAGGGTTACCACTGATTCTGGTTCGGCGGAATGGCTCAGCCGCCTCCTTGCGGCGGCACTTTTCCTTCGCCTGGATTTCACTCCGCGCTGGCGACCTTTTGCGTCACCAGCGGCGGGGCGTTTTTCAGTTTTTCACCGAGATCCTTGAGGATGCGCGTCGATTCGACGGAAAGCATGCGCGGACGAACGAGCGGCGGCGGGCTGCCTTCAGGCGGTTTGGCGGCAACGGTCTTCGGCGTCTTTTCCGGAGCAGGGGTCGGCACGCCCGGGATCTGCCTGAGCGTGATGCCCTGGTGGGCATAGTCCATCGCGCGCTTGAAGGTCATCGCCGGCAGCGAGCCGCCGGTCATCTTGTTGGTCGAGGTGTAGTCGTCGTTCCCGAACCAGACGGCGGTGGTGTAGTTGCCGGTGAAGCCGATGAACCAGGCGTCGCGATAGGCCTGGGTAGTTCCCGTCTTGCCGGCGGTGAGAATGCCGTTGTCGAGCGCTGCCTTTCGGGCGGTGCCGACATAGGGCACGCGCGACAGCATCTGGTTCATGTAGGCATCGGCCTGCTCGGACAGCACGCGCTTTGCCGGAGGCTCGTCCCGGTCGAAGTCGTAGAGTACGTCGCCGCCGTAATCGAGGATCTGCGTAATGCCGTGCCGGCGAGACTGCATGCCGCCGGCCGGAAAGACGGCGTAAGCCGTTGCCTGATCCATGACGGTCACTTCGGACGTGCCGATCGGGATCGTCACGTCGTCGCGCACAGGCGATTCCACGCCAAGGTTCTTCGCCATGGCGCGGATCGGCTGGATGCCGAACTTCTCCTTGGCGAGGCGCACGGGGATCGTGTTGATCGACTGGGCGATCGCTGTTGCCAGTGTCACGCGACCGGCATAGCGGTTCTCGTAGTTGTGCGGGCTCCAGTTGCCCCAGTAGATCGGCGCATCGACGACCACGCTGTCGGGCGTCATGCCGTTTTCCATGGCGACGGAATAGGTGTAGACCTTGAACGACGAGCCCGGCTGGCGCAGCGCCTTCGTCGCGCGGTTGAACTGGCTTTCGCCGTAGTCGCGACCGCCGACCATGGCGCGCACCGCGCCGCCGTTCTCGATCATCACCATCGCGCCCTGCTTGGCGTGATAGCTCTCGCCGTATTCCCGCAGCGAGGTTTCGACGGAATCGTCCGCAGCGCCCTGCAGTCCCATGTCGATCGTCGTGCGCACGATCAGGGAGTGCTGGTGGAAGCGCGGCGACAGTCGCATCACCTCGTCGAAGGCCCAGTCGAGGAAGAAGTCAGGCGATTCCACTTCGTTGCGGTCGACGACGGTGGCGGGACTGCGGCGGGCGGCAATCACCTGGCCCTCGGTCATCAGGCCGCTCTGCACGAGATTGGTGAGGACCTCGTTGGCGCGACCGCGGGCGGCCGGCAGGTTGACGTGCGGCGCGTATTTCGCAGGTGCCTTGAAGAGGCCGGCAAGCATGGCGGATTCGGCAAGGTTCACATCGGTAATGTTCTTGCCGAAATAGAACTGCGCCGCAGCCGCCGCACCGAACGTGCCGCCGCCCATGTAGGCGCGGTCGAGATAGGTGGAGAGAATTTCCTTCTTCGACAGGTTGGCTTCGAGCCACAGCGCCAGAAATGCTTCGGTGATCTTGCGGTCGATCGATCGTTCGTTCGACAGGAAAAGGTTCTTGGCGAGCTGCTGCGTCAGCGTCGAACCACCCTGGACGACACCGCCGGCCTGCGCGTTGGTGACGATCGCGCGGAAGAGGCCGATCACGTCGATGCCGAAGTGGCTGAAAAAGCGTCGGTCTTCGGTTGCCAGTACAGATTTGATCAGACTGTCGGGCAGTTCGTCGATCGGCACCGAATTCTGGTGGATGACGCCGCGATGGCCGATCACGTTGCCATAGCGGTCAAGGAAAGTGACGGCATAGTCGCCGCGATTGCGCCAATCTTCCTTGGTAGCCTCGAAGGCAGGCTGGGCAAGGGTGAGCATCAGGACGGCCCCGACGGACCCCCAGGTCAGGCCTTCGCCGGCAAGTTCAAAGACGATGCGCTTCCAGCCGCGAACGCGGAAGCGGCGAAAGAAGATGGTGATGTCTTCCCAGATCTCTGCGGAGCGGAAACCGGCGTTCCAGATGGTGGAGTCGATCCAGGAATCGATCTTCAGCAGCAAGTGTCGTTTCTTGCGCGGCTGTTTTTCTGGATTGTCCGGATCCGTCACGTCTTATATTCCCGCCCGATCAGTCACTTCGACGTCGGATAGCCTGATGTCGAACTATGGCAAATCTGCCGCCCGCATCCGGGAGTAACCGGCGCAGGGTGAATCATTGGTTGATTTGCCTGCCAAGAACAAGAGAAATGGAAAGCTCTCACGTGATTTTGCGGAGAGCTGTTGCAAGAACGGAATGATGGAAGACGTACCCTTCTGGAAGACGAAGACGCTCGCCGAGATGACGACGACGGAATGGGAGAGCCTGTGCGACGGCTGTGGCCTCTGTTGTCTCAACAAGCTCGAGGAGTGGGATAGCGGCGACATCTATTTCACCTCTATCCGCTGCAAGCTCATGGATGGCGAAAGCTGTCGCTGTTCGAGCTACGAGAACCGCTGGGATTTCGTGCCGGATTGCGTCCAGCTCACCAAGGAAAACGTCGACGAGATCGCCTGGCTGCCGCCGACCTGCGGTTATCGGCTGATCAACGAGGGCCGCGATCTCTACTGGTGGCATCCGCTGGTCTCGGGCGACCCCGAGACGGTGCATGTGGCCGGGATCTCGGCGCGCGGTCGCACGATCAACGAGACCGAGGTCAAGGTCGACGACTTCGAGGATTATGTGGTGGACTGGCCGCTGACCGTCGGCGACGAGGCGCGGGCGCAGGAGCCAGAGGCCGCCAAGTGATATCAGCCTAGGCGACCGTCCGGAGGAACTGGCCGAGCTCGCCGCGAACATAGTCTTCAACGGAGCCCTGAGGCTCGAAGCCCCACCAGAGCAGGCACCCCTGCCACTGCGACAGCATCAGCCGCCCGAGCGGCGGTTTGCCGAGGCATCGGTCGAGCGCTGCCGCGAGCGTCTTTCCCCAAGCCGCGCCGCGCGCCCGCAAGGCCGGGTCGCGCAGATCCTCCCTTAGCACCAGCAGGCCTTCCGCATAGGACGCGGCATCCTCGCCGTAGTCCCTGGAAAGTCCAGTCAGCAGGTCGACGGCGCCCTCGGGCGTTTCGGCAACGGACCGGATCAGCCGCGCCGTTTCCATGTCCAGTCGGTCCCACGCGCGCAGCAGGCAGGCCCTGAGCATCGCTGCCTTGGTGCCGAAGCGCTGCACCAGTGTCGAGCCGGAAAGGCCGCTGATTTTCGCCACCGCGCCGAAGCTTGCCGCATCCGGGCCTTCCGCATGTACAAGCCCGAGAACCATGTCGAGAAGCTGTTCGTCCGAAAGCGTGCGGGGGCGGGGCATGAAGTTTCCTCTTGCGTTCGCGATGAATATGAACGAACGTTCGTTTATATTCAAGCGAAATGGCGAGACCCATCGGATCGGTTCGAGCGTGAAGGAGAAACACGTGACAGCAGCGCTTTCAGGAAAGATCGCCCTCGTTGCCGGCGGCACGCGCGGCGCCGGTCGCGGCATTGCCGTGGAACTCGGGGCCGCCGGCGCAACGGTTTACGTCACCGGTCGCACGACGCGGGCAGCGCAGTCGGAATATGGCCGCCCCGAGACGATCGAGGAGACGGCAGAAATGGTAACCGCTGCCGGCGGCGAGGGGATTGCCGTCCGCGTCGATCATACCGTGCCCGAAGAAGTCGAGGCGTTGGTCGCCCGCATCCGCCGCGAACAGGGGCGTCTCGATATCCTGGTCAACGATATCTGGGGCGGCGAACACCTCACCGAATGGAACAAGCCGGTATGGGAGCACTCGCTGGACAAGGGCCTGCACATGCTGCGGCTGGCGATCGACACGCATCTGATCACCGCGCATTTCGCCTTGGCGCTGATGATCGAACATCCGGGCGGGCTGCTGGTAGAGCTGACCGACGGCACCGCCGAGTACAACGCCACCCATTATCGCCTCTGCCCATATTATGACCTCGTGAAAACGGGCGTGATCCGCATGGCCTGGGCGCACGCCAAGGATCTCGCGCCGCATGGCGCAACCGCAGTGGCGCTGACACCGGGCTGGATGCGCTCGGAAATCATGCTCGATATCTTCGGCGTCACCGAGGAGACCTGGCGCGATGCGACCGCGGCGCAGCCGCATTTCGTCATCTCCGAGACGCCGCGCTTCACCGGCCGGGCAGTCGCAGCGCTTGCCGCCGATCCCGATCGCGCCCGCTGGAGCGGTCAGTCGCTGTCGAGCGGCGGGCTCGCCAAGGTCTACGGCTTTGACGATATCGACGGCTCTCGGCCGGACTGTTGGCGCTACATGGACGAGGTGATGGAGGCAGGCAAACCCGCCGATGCCAGCGGCTATCGTTGAATCGGATTAGCCGGACGGGATGACAACGAACTGCTTTTGCAGGGTTTTCGGCGCGGCGTTCTGCCATGACTTGCGCACCAGACCCTGCACCAGTTCGTCGCTCGCCTTGCCGTAGAAGAGCCGGGTCGAACCGCGCTGCCCCCATCCGCCCGGTACGGCAGCCGTGTCATCGGGCGCCACGGCCAGCGTCATGTGCTGCTGGTCGGGCGTCAATCGCACCACGCAATAGTCCTGGTCGGGCATCGTCAGGAATATCTTGCTGCGCACGCGGAAATCACGTGTGCCATGATGCGCGCTCTCGACCGCCTCCGGCAGGCTCAGCGCAAAGGAAACGAGTTCTTCCTGATCCATGCTGTAAAATTAGCACATGCTGATAGGCTCGGGCCAATCAGAAAAACTCACGCAACGCGGCGCATCGAGGAAAATTTCCGGATATAGGAAAATAATCCTTGACGGTGTGACGGTCGTTTGATAGGGTTATGGCATAGTCGGAAAGTTGCGGGCGCAACGGCAATACCGGGGTTCTTCGACGCGGGCCGTGTTTGCACGATAGACCAAATCATCCACGATGCCTCGCGGGCAAAGAGTTCTCTATTGCCTCGATATGGCGCTCTGCGCAGCGGATGGTCCGAGCAGCGAATGCGAGAACGCAAATGTATTCTCGCCCTCCTGTAGATAGTCCCGAGGCTCTTTCGTCAGGACGGAAAGGACCGAGTGGGCCGTGCCGGTCCAGGTTGCCATGAGGTCATGTGTTTCAAAGACGACGAGAGGGGTTTGATCGACCCAATCGGTATTGCTTCGAAAAAGACTGACCTCGCTGCCTTCGATGTCAATTTTCACGATGAGTGTTCTTCCGTTGGGAACGGAGGCGAGCAGGGCGGGAATGGTTTGCGCCTCGATCTCTCCGGATGCGCTCTCGACGGTCTGCCAGGCCCAGGAGCCGTGCCCCGGATTGTGAAGCGTGATATGGCCGGGGTGATCGGATATCGCGGCCATAACCGGTCGGATCGGCCGGTTCTTGGCATTCCGGCACAGCACGGAGTAGTTCTCCGGTTCTGGTTCCACTGCGATGATGATCGTACGCGGAAATACTTGGGAATACCAGATGGATGCCAATCCGCAATTTGCGCCGCAATCGACGATGACGGGCGTTTCTCCCGCAGCGATAATACTCTGATAGCAACGATATAGCGCCTCGGCATGGACGGCGCTCTTGATGTTGTACTCCTCGTCTAGGAAGACTTGGCCGAGAACGTCCCAGTCCGACGATCTGGGCCTCAGGAAGACATCGCCCTCTACACCCGGCATGCTGATCTTTTTGATCTCTGTGCTGTCCCGGGTGGTCTGTCGATTGACGTACACGGAGAGAGCGGCTCGCGGCCCCCAGTGTTTTGTCAAGGTACTCAGTGTTTGGAAATGCCACAGCATCAGCGAGCCCTGGTGGTGGATCATAAGTATTGATGTGAGTATAAATAGAACATCTAAGGCGGGATCGGGCAAGGATAGTCTATAGCGGTACTCAAGGCAGGACCTCAGAAGTATCGGCCTGTCTGCGCGTTGCCCCTGAATAGATCCCGCGGCCACAGAGGTTTCAACGATGAATGTCGAGAGTTTCATGCCCGAGCTGTATGGCTTGTGGCCACAGACGCGCGCTTACTGTTCCGGGGTCGCGGTATTAGCGGACCGGGCGGATGTGCAGGCCGCCGTCGAGGAATATTTTCTTGAAACGAAATCCGGTGCGAGCGCCGCGCCGGAAGATTTGCGGGTGCTTCTGAACGAAATGACGGCGGAAATGCGCGAGCAGTTCGCGGCCTTCCGCGAGCTGCGCAGATCGGCGGAGGCCTCGGCATCGGCAAGCGGCGAGGAGGCGGCGGCAAAACTCGCCCGCGCCGACCTGAAGGCCGCGACCGACGCGATGTCGCTCATCGTGCGCACGCTGGAAAAGATCGACCAGCTTCAACGCCAGTTCGCGCGCGACCGGGAACTGGCGATCGAGGAAAACGAGACGGCGATGGGGCTGGACGATGCGAAGACGAGGTTTCTCAAGCGCATCGAAGAGCGAGCAACAGCGCGCGCCCGGCAGCTCTTCGAAGACTGGCAGCGCAACGGCCCTCCCGCAACCGACGAAGACGAGGCAGCCAGGGCAAGCCGCGAAGCCGAACCGGGCTGAACGCCTGGCCGCTCTTGCCGACGAGCGGCAAGCGGCACGGTTGCTGGCGCGGCATGAGCAAAAGGATGGCTGATATCGTGGCGCAACATTCGAAGGTGCGGCAGGCGATGGAGGCGATCAACGCAACCACTGACGCGCTTCTGAAGGGAACTGCCCAACCGCTGTCCGCACCGCGACAGCAGGAAGAGTGCGCCGTCTTGCCCGATACCGTTGTTTCGCCGGAGATGTTGGCCGAGCGACACGACCTCTGGAAAGCCCTGGCCGGTCTCTGGGAATTCAACGCCCGCGCCGAGCAACTGCCGCCGCCGGACGACTGGCGTATCTGGCTGATCCTTGGCGGGCGCGGTTGCGGCAAGACGCGGGCAGGTGCGGAATGGGTGCATGCCATCGCCAGCGCCGGCCAACGATCCGATCTGCGCATCGCTTTGGTCGCCGAAACGCTTGGCGATGCCCGCGAGGTGATGATCGACGGTATCTCCGGCATTTGTCGCATCGCTCGCCGCAGATGCCCGGAATTTGAGGTTTCGCGCCGCCGGCTCGTCTGGCCCAATGGTGCCGTCGCTCAGATCTTCTCGTCCGAGGATCCGGAAAGCCTGCGTGGTCCGCAGTTTCACTATGCGTGGTGCGATGAGCTGGCGAAGTGGAAGCATGGCCAGGAGACGTGGGACATGCTGCAGTTCGGTCTGCGCCTTGGCGCTCATCCGCGCCAGCTGGTGACGACGACGCCGCGGCCGGTGCCGCTGCTGAAGCAATTGATTGCCGACGCGGGAACGCGGCTGACGCGGATCAGCACGCTTGCCAACGCAGCCAATCTGGCGCCGGGGTTCATCGATGCGCTGGCGCAACGCTACGGCGGCACGCGGCTCGGGCGTCAGGAGCTTGACGGCGAACTGATCGAGGATCGCGAAGACGCGCTCTGGCGGCGTGAGATGATCGAGGCTGCCACGATCCGCTTCACCGGCGAGATCAGGCGGATCGTCGTCGCTGTCGACCCGCCGGCGACCGCCGGTACGAAATCCTGCTGCGGCATTGTCGTGGCCGGATTGGAGGCATCAGGGCGCGCTGTCGTGCTTGCCGATTGTTCGGTGGAGGGTGCGAGTCCGGCCGGCTGGGCAGGCGCGGTGGTGCGCGCCTACAGGCGCTTTTCAGCGGACCGGGTGGTGGCGGAAATCAACCAGGGCGGCGACATGGTGGCATCGATGCTGAAGAGCATCGATGAGAGCCTGCCGGTCTCGACCGTGCGGGCGACGCGCGGTAAGTATCTGAGGGCCGAACCGGTCGCGGCACTCTACGAGCAGGGGCGGGTTGCCCATGCCGGGCGCTTCGTCGCGCTGGAGGACCAGATGTGCGACTTCGGTCCGGATGGGCTTTCATCCGGCCGTTCGCCCGACCGGCTGGACGCGCTGGTCTGGGCGTTGACGGCATTGATGCTGGAAGGAAATGGAGAACCCCGGGTGAGGGGTGTCTGAAAGACTAGCGTTGAGGTTGCTGCTGTGTCGGGCGCGGCGTCTGCTGTTCGGGACGAACCTGGCGCCATTCGTTTTCGAGCTGGTCGACGACATGCTGGGGAATGGTCGGCTGATTGCTGTTGGCCGGCTGCTGCATGCTCTCCTCCAAGGGCTTGATGTGACGGTGAGTCAATCACTGGCACGGCTCAAACTATCTGTAAATCAGGCGCTTAAACACTTTAACCGATTGAATTAATTTTAATCGATTGAGGCGCAGAACGCCGTACCACTTTTTGAGGCTGACACTATGGTTATCCACATCGACAGGCCCTTTTTCTTCGACACGGTGCGCGATGCCCTGTTCAAGGGATCGCTTAATCAGCCGCAGGTGGAGGGCATGACGGCGATTCTCGATTTCTGGGAAACGCGGATGGCGGACGCCGATCCGCGCTGGCTCGCCTACATTCTGGCGACCGCCTACCATGAGACCGCCTATACGATGCAGCCGGTACGCGAGACGCTGGCAACGACGGATGCAAGGGCGATCGAAATCCTGGAGAATGCCTATGCTGCAGGCAAGCTCTCCTGGGTGAAGACCCCTTACTGGCGGCCGGATGAAGACGGCAAGAGCTGGCTCGGCCGCGGTCTGGTGCAGCTTACCCACAAGCGGAACTACGAGGCGATGAGCAAGCTGACAGGCATCGATCTCGTCGCCGAGCCGGACCGGGCGATGGAGATGGACGCCGCCGTTTCGATCCTGATCGAAGGCATGGTGCAGGGCTCCTTTGCCAATCACAAGCTCGCCGACCACCTGAACGAGGCGACCGACGACTGGGTCAATGCCCGCCGCATCGTCAACGGCACCGACCGGGCCGAAAAGCTCGCCGGCTACGGCAAGACCTTCCTTGCGGCGATCCGCCGCGAGGAGCCGGCAGGACCGCTTGCGCGGTTGAAGGCCTGGCTCCTGCGTGCTATCGCGCGGGTCTTCGGCTAGACCTTCGCAGGGAGTTCCGCGTGATCCGCCATATCGTCTTCTTCACTGCGCCCGCGGAGCAACTGGAAAAGGTCCGCGCCGGCCTGTCGATCCTGACGGCAATTCCGCATGCCCGCCTGCTGGAGATCGGAACCAACATCAAGACAGACCAGCTCGGCACCGAGGTCGACCTCGTGGTCTACGGTGAATTCGACGATGAGGCGGCCCTTGCCGCCTACAAGGCGCATCCCGATTACCAGCGCTCGATCGACCTCGTTCGCCCCATCCGCGAAATGCGGATGGCAGCCGATTACGAAAGCGACGCTGCGGTAAAGCAGCCGCTGCGATGATTTGACTGCTGCGATCCGCTTCAGGTACTGACCGTGCCTCAGCCGTCATTCGCCCGTGTTTTTCGGGCGTCCTTGTTGGCTGCCGATGCGGTTTTGCCGTCCGGTTCCTGCCCGAAATACGTTCCGCCGAGGTGGCCGCCGCCGCTGGTGTTTTCAACCTGACGCTCGGCTCGCTTCAGAATTTCCTTTTCGTTTGTCTTGCTCATTGGAGCCTCCTTTGTTGACGGGATGATCTATCAACAACCACTCGGGATGGATTTCGTTTCAATTTTTATGAGGCTTTGCGCAATCGCGGCGATACCGGCGCATTTTGCGATCCTGGGTGGCGAGCGGCCGTTTTCCGCCTATTTCCTGCCGTGGAGATAGAAAAACGGGGCCGAATTGTTCGGCGCAGGAGGAACACGCAATGCAGAAGAATACGATTTGCCTATGGTTCGACAAGGACGCCGAAGCTGCCGCCCGGTTTTATTCCGAAGTCTTTCCTGATAGCGCCGTGACCGCCGTCATCCGTGCGCCCGGAGACTATCCCGATGGCAAGCAGGGAAATGTGCTGGTCGTCGAATTCACGGTCGTCGGCATTCCCTGCATGGGTCTGAACGGAGGGCCGACTTTCAAGCAGAGCGAAGCCTTTTCGTTTCAGATCGCAACCGAGAACCAGGAAGAGACCGACCGCTACTGGAATGCAATCGTCGCCAATGGCGGCCAGGAGAGTGAGTGCGGCTGGTGCAAGGACAGATGGGGTCTCTCTTGGCAGATCACCCCGCGCGTGCTGACCGATGCGTTGAAGGTCGGCGGTGCCGAAGCCAAGCGCGCATTCGACGCGATGATGACCATGCGAAAGATCGACGTTGCCGCCATCGAGGCGGCGCGACGGGGCTGAGTTCTGCCGCGTGGGCCGGTCGGTAAATTGCCATCGGCCCGCGTCTCTCGAGCCACCCTGACAAGCCATCGGTGATGTGATGGAGACGTCAGTATCGACTTTATTCACCAATATATGAGACGCATGAGTCTCAGACTGGGGTAGGAGCGCGCTGCATGGTGGTGGTGAGGGCTTTCGGGACGTCGTCCTCGGACGTGAAAAAGCGGGAAATGGAGCGTCTCGCGGCGCTGGAACAGCTTGACCTCCTCGATACCCCCAAGGACGAAGGCTTCGAGCGCATCGTCCGCTTGATCAAGCAGATCTTCGACGTCGATATCGGCCTGGTGTCTCTGATCGACGCGCATCGGCAGTGGTACAAGGCGTGTTCCGGGATGGGAGTGGACGAGGTTCCTGTTCAGGATACCTTCTGCCGTTATGTGGTCGATCGTGAGGAAGCGATCGTCGTGCAGGATGCGACGCGCGATCCGCGCTTCGCGCACAATCCCGCCGTGACGGGCGAAAGCCACATACGTTTCTATGCCGGGGTGCCGTTGAAAACCAAAGCCGGACACGTTGTCGGAACGGTGTGTGCGATCGACCGCCGTACCAGATCGTTCGGTGCGAAGGATCTCTCGGTTCTCAACGAACTGGCGGGCGTCGCGATGGACCGGATCGAGCTGTTGCAATCGGCAGCAACCGATGGCCTGACCGGCGCGCTTACCCGCCGCGCCTTCCGCCAGGAGGCCGATCAAGTTCTGTCGCTCGCCCTGAGACACCAGCACGACGTGTCCTGCGTCGTTCTTGATATCGACCGTTTCAAGAGCGTCAATGACACCCACGGCCATGCTGCGGGCGACCAGGTGCTGCATGCGGTCGCCGAAACCTGCAAGGCGAACCTCAGGGCCGGCGATCTGTTCGGGCGGCTTGGCGGCGAGGAATTTGCGATCCTCCTTCCGCATATCAATCGTGACGGGGCAGCGGCGGTCGCAGAGAAGGTAAGGCTTGCGATTGCGTCCCGGCCGATTTCCGGAGCCTTCGGCGAATTGAACGTGACGGCAAGTTTCGGCATTTCGGCGCTTTCGATCATCACCAAGGACATCGAGACGATGTTGGCCCAGGCCGATGCCGCGATGTACCACGCCAAGCACAACGGCCGAAACCGATGCGTATCGTGGAATGCGATCGGTGGCGACGGCCCTACAGGTTCCCGCCGTCGCGTCCTGAAGGCAGGGTCGATCATCTTCAACGACCATCGTTCGACGATAGACTGCACCATAAAGTCGCTCGGCACCGACAGCGCGGGGCTCTCCGTCTCCAATTCCGCCGGCATACCTCCGGAATTCGTGCTGATGATCAAGGGCGAGGGTTTCGAGACCAAATGCCGGATCGTGGCGCAGGACCGGCAAACCATAGAAGTTGCCTTCAGCGCCTGATCCGGCTCCATCTGCATCGGCTGTCTTTGGATTGGATTCGCGTGGTCACACGCGGTCCCGTCGTCACGCTGCCCTGTTGAGAGCCCGCTAACTCCAGGAAACCAACCATGAGATTGAGATCATTGCTGCCGTGGGGCTCCACGGCGGGTCGGAGCACAGTGCCCGAGACGAAGGCAACAGGCGGCTTCATGTCGCTGACGGCCGAGGGACGGGCGAGCTGGACCGGCCGCTCCTACGCGGCGCTGTCGCGCGAGGGATTCATGAAGAACCCGGTCGCGCATCGCAGCGTCCGGCTGGTCGCGGAAGCCGCCGCCTCGGTGCCGTGGCTGCTCTACGAGGGCGATCGCGAGCGGCCGGATCATGCCATTCTATCGCTGCTTGCCCAGCCGAACGGGCGCATGGGTGGCCCCGATTTCTTCGAGGCGCTCTATGGGCACCTGCTTCTGTCAGGCAACGCCTATGTAGAGCCGCTGCTGGTCGGCGCAAACCTGCGCGAGCTGCATCTGCTGCGGCCGGACCGGATCGGCATCGTCGAGGGGATGGATGGGTGGCCCGAGGCCTACGACTATCGCGCCGGCGGTTCCGTGCGCCGCTTTCCTGTGGAGACGGAAGGGCTGGGGCTGCTGCACCTGAAGCTCTTCCATCCGCTCGACGATCATCTCGGTTTCCCGCCACTGGCAGCCGCCCAGGTGGCGCTCGATCTCTCCAATGCGGCGGCGACCTGGAACAAGGCGCTGCTTGACAATTCGGCGCGCCCGTCAGGTGCGCTCGTCTACCAGCCGAAGGAGGGCGGCAACCTCTCACCCGACCAGTACGAGCGGCTCAAGCAAGAGCTAGACGAAGGCTATTCCGGCCCGATGCGCGCCGGGCGCCCGCTGCTTCTTGAAGGCGGGCTCGACTGGAAGTCGATGGGGCTGTCTCCGAAGGACATGGATTTCGTCGAGGCGCGCAATGGCGCCGCCCGCGACATCGCGCTCGCCTTCGGCGTGCCGCCGATGCTGCTCGGCATTCCCGGCGACAACACCTACGCCAATTATCAGGAAGCGAACCGCGCCTTCTACCGGCTGACCGTGCTGCCGATGCTGACGCGCACCGCCGCCTCGCTCTCCGCCTGGCTTTCCGGACATTACGAGGACCGCCTGCGGCTGGAGCCCGATCTCGACAAGGTCGCCGGGCTTGCCGCCGAGCGCGATCAGCTGTGGACGCGGGTAGGAAGTGCAGCCTTTCTCACAGACGAGGAGAAGCGGCAGGCGGTGGGGTATTGAGGCGGGAGCGATCGCTCTTTCCTCTTTCATTTCGAGGAACAGCCTGCCTATTGTCGCATGCATGGTCTTGCGGGGGCGATATCCACAGAACGTGCAGTTCAAACCCAGACCACAAGGATCGAGGATGGATGCGGGTTTCCCCGAGGGATTGACCTACGTGCCCGAATTTCTGTCGGAGGCGGCGTCGAAAGCGCTGGCTGACGCGTTGGACGCAGATGAATGGGATCAGACCCTCAAACGGCGCGTCCAGCATTTCGGTTACCGCTATGACTACCGCGCACGATCTGTGGAAACGGATGCCTATCTCGGGCCACTGCCGGATTGGCTCGCAACCGTCGCTCAACGGCTCGTTTGTGAGGGGCATTTTCATCATGCGCCGGATCAGGTGATCGCAAATGAATACTGGCCGGGGCAGGGCATCAGCGCCCACGTGGATTGCGTGCCATGCTTCGGCGGCAGCATTGTTTCTCTGAGCCTGCTGTCCCCCTGCGAGATGATCTTCCGGAACCCCGAGACCGGGGATCGCCGGTTTGTCATGTTGCAGCCCGGTGCCTTGCTGAAGATGGAGGGACCGGCGCGCTATCAATGGACGCATGAGATTCCGGCGCGGTTGGCCGATACTGTCCATGGCGAACGGCGTTTGCGCGGGCGGCGTCTCTCTCTGACGTTCCGCAACGTCACGCTTGGCGAAAACCCGACTTAGCGCCATGCGTCTGAGGACGCTCTATCTCATTGAACCTGCGGATGTTCGACCAGGCGCAAACTCGAACTGACTTTAACCGCCAGATTCGATCTTAGAGCAAACCGCATGAAGCGATTCAAAAGACTCGCATAACCGTGCCGATCGCCGGCTGGGTATTGCCCGTCTTCAACCAAGGATCCCTGCGATGACAGACCTTTCCAACGATGCCGGCCTCTGGGCGACCAGGGCGCTCGGCGCGTCGGCAGGGGCGGCGGTGTCGCTCGTCTATCTCCTGCCGAAAAGCCGGCGGGAGGCCGCGAGCCGCTTCTTCACCGGCCTTGCCTGCGGCACGATCTTCGGCGGCCCGACGGGTATCTGGATTGCCGAAAGGCTGGCGCTGGCGGATCGCCTCTCGGCCTCGGAGGTGGTGCTGTCGGGATCAGCGGCGGCAAGCCTCTGCGCCTGGTGGGGCCTCGGCATCCTGTCGCGTATCGCCGGACGATACGGCGCGCGCGGGCGCTAGCCCGCAAGACCATTCCAAAAAACGAGGAGAGCATCATGACCGCAAGCCGCGCGCTGGCGCGATCACCCATGGGCGCGGATACGCGCAAGTTTGCCAATCTGGAGCTCAGAGGGCTGAAGCGCGACGGCAGCTTCTCCGGCTATGCCAGCGTCTTCGGCGAAGTCGATCTCGGCAAGGATGCGATCGAGCGCGGCGCCTTCCGCAAGTCGCTGGCCGAACGCGGGGCGGGCGGGGTGCGTATGCTCTTCCAGCATGACCCGGCCGAACCGATCGGCGCCTGGAAGACGATCCGCGAGGACAGCCGCGGCCTCTATGTCGAGGGCATGCTTGCCGAGGGTGTCTCCCGGGCACGCGAGGTGCACCAGCTTCTGAAGAACGGCGCGCTCGACGGGCTTTCGATCGGTTTCCGCACCGTGCGCGCCAAGACCGATGCGAAGTCGGGCGTGCGCCGCATCCTCGAAGCCGATCTCTGGGAGATCTCGATCGTGACCTTCCCGATGCTGCCGTCTGCGCGCGTGCAGAACATCAAGAATGCGCGGTGGTTCCGCGACAAGGAGACCGAGCTAGTCCGCGCCATGCGCCGGGCCGCCCGGATGATGCTGACAGAAACCTTCAGATAGGAAAACGGGACATGACCGACATGCATGAGACAGGTTCGAGGATGGCGCCGGAGATCAAGGCGGCGCCCGAGATGACGGCTGCCTTCGACGAGTTCATGGAGGCATTCGAGGCCTTCAAGGACACCAATGATCGCCGCCTCGGTGAGATCGAGGAAAAGCTGACGGCCGATGTCGTCACTCGCGACAAGATGGACCGCATCACGAGGGCGATGGACGAGCAGAAGAAGGTGATCGACCAGCTGGCGCTGAAGAAGGCGCGGCCGCCGCTCGGGCGTGGCGGAAACGGCATCGAGGCGAACGAGCACAAGGCGGCGTTCGAGCAGTATATCCGCCGTGGCGACGAGGCCGGCTTGCGCGAGCTCGAGGCGAAGGCGATGTCGGCGGGCTCAGGAAGCGATGGTGGCTATCTCGTGCCGCCCGAGACGGACACCGAGATCGGCCGTCGCCTCTCCGTGGTCTCGCCGATCCGTTCGCTTGCGACCGTGCGCCAGGTCTCCGGCTCGGTGCTGAAGAAGCCGTTCGCGACCTCGGGCATGGCGGCCGGCTGGGTGGCCGAAGCGGCGGCCCGTCCGCAGACATCGAGCGCTCAGCTTGCCGAACTCTCCTTCCCGACCATGGAGCTCTACGCCATGCCGGCGGCAACGCAGGCGCTGCTCGACGATGCCGCCGTCGATATCGAGGCCTGGATATCGAGCGAGGTCGATACCGTCTTTGCCGAGCAGGAGGGCACGGCCTTCGTCAACGGCGACGGCACCAACAAGCCGAAGGGTTTCCTCGCCTATGCCGCAGTCGCCGACAGCGCCTGGAACTGGGGCAATCTCGGCTATATCGCGACGGGCGCCGCCGGCGCCTTCAAGACGACGGGTGCCTCAGACACCCTCATCGATACGATCTACTCGCTGAAGGCGGGACACCGCCAGAACGCCAACTTCGTCATGAACCGCAAGACGCAGGCCGAGGTTCGCAAGCTGAAGGATGGCGACGGCCGCTATCTCTGGCAGCCGCCCGCAACGGCGGGTGAGGCGGCTTCGCTGGTCGGCTTCCCGGTTGTCGAGGCCGAGGATATGCCCGATATCGCGGCCAATGCGCTGTCGATTGCCTTCGGGGATTTCCGGGCCGGCTATCTCGTCGTCGACCGCACCGGCGTGCGTGTGCTGCGCGATCCCTATTCCGCCAAGCCCTACGTGCTCTTCTACACGACCAAGCGTGTCGGCGGCGGGGTGCAGAACTTCGAGGCGATCAAGCTCATCAAGTTCGCCGTGAGCTGAGCAAGGCAGGGCGGGTGCGGCTGCCCGCATCCGCCTGCCGAACATGCCTGCGCCACACCAATTCAGGATCGTCCATGACCTATGCACTGATTACTCCGCCTGTCGCGGAAGCGCTGACACTTGCCGAGACGAAGGCCCATCTGCGGCTCGACGACGGCAACGAAGACGCGCTGCTGGCCTCGCTGATCCGCGTTGCTCGCGAGCATCTGGAGCGCACGACCGGCCTTTGCCTGATCACCCAGGTCTGGCGGCTTCATCTTGAATCGATACCTGAAGACCGCGTGATTCAGATTGCCAAGGGCCCGGTGCAAGCCATTGAAAGCCTGAACGTTTACGATGAAGCAGGCGAGGAGGTGGTCTTGCCCGCGACCGGCCATGTGCTCGATGGCAATGCCCGACCGGCGCGTCTGGTGCTTGATCGAAACGTGAACCCTGCCATTGCCGCAAACGGCATCGAAATCGATTTTTCCGGCGGCTTTGGCGAGAGCGGCGCCGACGTGCCCGATATGCTGAAACGGGCGATGCTGATGCATATAGCCCAGATGTTCGCCTTCAGGGGCGCCGTCGCCGTCGAGGACCAGCCGGCGGACATCCCTGTCGGTTATGACCGGCTGGTCGCACCGTTCCTGATGCGGAGGCTCTGATGCGATCCGTCTTCTTCGATCCCGGCCAGATGACAGCGCGGCTTGAACTGGAGGCACCGGAAGACGCGCCGGACGGACAGGGCGGCGCCACCGTCACCTTTGCTGCTGTTGCCTCGGTGTGGGCGCGGATCGAGCCGCTGGCCGAAATACGGGAAGAGCGGGCAGGTGCGGACGTCTTCACGCTGACGCATCGCATCTGGCTACGGTTCCGCACCGACATCAAGGCCGGGATGCGGCTGCGCAAGGGCGACCGGCTGTTCGCCATCGGCACCTGCCGCGACCCAGACGAAACCGGCCGCTATCTCTGCTGCCTCTGCGAGGAGGAAGGACGATGAGCACCGCCATGGCGATCACACTCCGCGATCTGGCGGAGATCCTGGCGCGGGTGGCGCAAGATGCTAGGGGTAAATCGGCGGCAAAGGGAGGCGAAAGCCATGAGCGCAGCCAATGAACTGCTGATGGCGATCCATGCGCGCCTGACCGGCGACACCGACCTTCTCGGCATGATCGGCGAGGACGGTATCCGCGATCGGCTGGTCACCGGGCGAAAGCTTCCATCCGTGCTGATCGGCGACGTCGTCAGCAACGACTATTCGACCTCGACGGAGGGAGGCGAGGAGCACCTGTTTTCGCTCGAAGTCTGGATTGACGCCGGCGGGCGAAGGCAGGCGCAACTGGTAGCCTGGCGGCTTCACGCCCTGCTGCACGACGCGGCGCTCGATCTTGGGCCGTACTCCCTCGTCAGTATACTGCATGTCAGGACACAGAGCCGGCGGGAGCCGAAGACGAAGCTGTATGTTGCCGAACTGCGCTTTCGGGCTGTGACGGAGCCGATTGCCGGCGTCACGGCGTAGCAGGCTACTCCTCGTAGCGGCTCGTGGCGTCGCGATCCCGTTCGTAGCGTCTCGCCAGTGGAAACGACGGCAGCCACGACTCGCGGCGGATGGTCCAGAGCTCGTAAGTTGGCTGCAACTGGTCGGGAGCATCGAGCGATCCGAGGTTCACCTCGACTTCATCTCCGGAGCGCCCGAAAACCGGGGAGCCGCAGCGGGGGCAGAAGAACCGCCCGTCGTACGCGGCTGTCTCGCCCTCGACCGTCACCGCATCCTGAGGAAAGATTGCCGATGCATGGAAAAGCGCGCCGTGATGCTTGCGGCAGTCGAGACAATGACAAATGCCGACCCGATAGGGGCGTCCAGTCGCCACGAGGCGGACGTTGCCGCAGCGGCAACCGCCAGTGAACCGGTCCATGTTGCTTCTCCTCCAAGATCAAGCGATGGGCTGCTTGGTGTGAAGATGGGACGACGACCTCAAATGTCCCGCCCATCGCCGCAGCTGCCTGCATTTCTCAGGCCGGTTCGTACACCCTGGCCGCCGCCTTGACCTGTGCAGCCAGCATCAGCACGAAGCCGAGCGAGATGACGGCCAGCGCGGCGCAGGTCGCGATTGCGGTGCCGGCACCGGCGCGATCGAGGATCGCCGTGAAAACGACGGGCGCGATGGCATTGGCGAGGTTCTGCGGCAGCGACAGGCGGGCCGATTGCAGCCCGAATTCGCGCGGTGAGAACAGCGCAAGCGGCAGCAATGCGCGGGCAACGGTCATGACACCGGAGCCGAAGCCATAGAGCAGGATGAAGGTAATCAGCAGTGGCGTCGAGGGCGGTATCACCAGCATCATCAGGAAGCTCGATACCATCAGGCTCACGCCCATCGCGGCGCTGAGGATCGGATTGCCGCGGCGGCCGAGGAGCATGTCCAGGAAGCGGGCGGAAATGCCAATCACGCCGCGCGCTGAGCCGAGCTGCAGCGCCAACGCGTGCGAAGCGCCGGACTGGCGAAATATCTCGAGCAGCGAGGGCGACACCCCGAAGGTGACGAAGGTCGAGATCGTCGTTGCCGCGGCAATCAGCAGGAAGGCCTTGCGCTGTCCGGTAGGCGAGAGCGGCACCGGCGTTTCCTGCTCGGTGCTGCCATCCGCAGTAAAGGTGATCGGCTTCGGCAGGGCGAAAAGATGCAGCGGCAGGCAGACGAAAAACTGCAGCGCCGCGCAGATGAGAAACGTCATGCGCCAGCCGACGGTCGCGTTGAGCTGACTGAGGATCGGCCAGAAGATCGCGCTCGAAAGGCCGGTGAACAGCATCAGGATCGCGATCACCCGTTTGCTGTCGGGTCCGGCGCGCTCGACGACGGCGGTATAGGCGGGAGCGGAAAGACCAAAGGCGCCGCCCGCTCCGATGGCGATCCAGGCAAGTGCGTAGACGACGAGGCCGTGCGCAGCTGACAAAAGCAGCAGGCCGATCGTGAAGGTAATCGAGGAGGCGGCAAGCACGCGGGCTGCTCCGTGTCTGGCGAGCAGGCGCCCGGTCGTCGGGCTGACCAGGGCGCTGACGACCATCATGATGCTCAGCCCGCCGAAGACCACTTCGTTCGGCAAACCGAGATCCGGGGCGATAACGCGGCCCATGACGCCAAGCATGTCGAAGGTGGTGCCCCAGCCAATCAGCTGCGTGACGGCAAGCACGGCAATCGTCTGCACCGAGCGCAGGGGGATGGATCGAGACATGAGGCGGGCTTTGACGCGAATGGGGTAGGGGCGGGCAAGGTCGTAGCAGCTTCGCCGGCTGGTTGAAAGTGACATGTGGATGACACCGATGGGCGCCGAATGCGCCCGCTTCTTGAAGGGATCGGACGATGGTGGCGCAAAAGGGCAAGGACCTGCTCCTGAAGATATTCAACGGAACGGCTTACGAAACGGTGGCGGGGCTGCGGTCGAAACGGCTGGCCTTCAATGCCGAAACGGTCGACGTCACCGACGCCGAGAGCGCCGGGCGATGGCGTGAGCTGCTGGGTGGCGCAGGCGTGCAGCGTGCGTCGGTGTCGGGCGCCGGCATCTTCAAGGATGCCGCCTCCGATGGTCTGGTGCGGAGCGCTTTCTTCAACGCTTCGATCCTCAGCTGGCAGATCATCGTCCCCGACTTCGGCATGGTGACGGGACCGTTCCAGGCGAGCGCGCTCGAATATTCCGGCCAGTATAACGGCGAGGTGATGTTCGAGCTGGCGCTGGAATCGGCCGGCGCCATCAGCTTCGAGGCACTCTGATGCGGGCGGCGGGGGCAAGGGCGAACCGGCGGCGCGGCGAGATCGAGGCTGTCATCGACGGCGAACAGCGCATTCTCTGCCTGACGCTCGGCGCGCTGGCAGAACTGGAGACGGCGTTCTCAGCGGACAATCTCGCCGGCCTGGCGGAGCGCTTCTCGCGCGGTCAGCTGAAGTCGGCCGACATGATCCGCATCATCGGTGCCGGCCTTCGCGGCGGCGGCAATCTCTATTCGGATCAGGAGGTGGCGGAGGCCAGTATCGATGGCGGCATTGGCGGCTGCGCTGATATCGTCGGCAATCTGCTCGCCGCGACATTTATTGGGGAAAGCGCGGAGATCACCGCCCGCCCCCTCTAGCCGCAGCAGATATCGAGACCGACCGCGCGATGCCTTTCCCCTGGGCGCGCGTCCTCCACGTCGGCCTCTGTCTGCTGCGGCTGCCTCCAACTGTGTTCTGGGCGATGACGCCGGTTGAGTTTCATGTCGTTGCCGGCGGATCGGCGCCGCGCAGCACGGTCGCCCGGGCCGATCTCGGCGCGCTGATGGCGCAATTTCCGGACGGCCCGACACCCTCGAAACGAAGGAGCGATCATGGAGAATGACGACACCGACCTCTCCGCCATGGCCGTGCAGGCTGAAACCCTGCAGCGTACGCTCGATGGCCTACAAACCAGCTCACGCTCGTTCGGCTCGGCCCTGTCTAGCGCGCTGCGCAGTGCTGCCGATGGGGGCAAGGGCCTCGACGATGTGCTGCGCAGCCTCGGCAACCGCCTGACGGATATTGCACTATCGGCCGGATTGAAGCCGCTGGAGACGATGATCTCGGGCGCAGCGTCAAACCTGCTCGGCGGTTTCGGCAAGCTCCTGCCCTTCGCCGATGGCGGCGTGGTTTCGCAGCCCACCTACTTCCCGATGGGCGGCGACATGGGCCTGATGGGCGAAGCCGGCAGCGAGGCGATCCTGCCGCTGAAACGCGGCGCCGACGGGGCGCTCGGCGTTGCGGCGTCAGGCGGATCGGCCGGCCCGCAGATCGTCTTCAACGTCACTGCAACTGATGCGCAGAGTTTTCAGAAAAGCGAGGCGCAGATCTCCGCCATGCTGGCGCGCACGGCGATGCGCGGCCAGCGCAATCTCTGAGGCAATCATGGCAAACGGCTTCCACGAGGTGCGCTTTCCGCTCCGCCTGTCGCTCTCGACGAGCGGCGGCCCCGTCCGGCGCACGGACATCGTCAATCTTTCGAATGGTCGCGAGAGCCGCAACAGCCGCTGGCGCGATGCGCGGCGCAGCTACGATGCCGGTTCCGGTCTGCGCTCTGTCGCCGATCTCTACGAGGTCTTGGAGTTCTTCGAGGCGCGCAGCGGCGAGCTCTACGGTTTCCGCTTTCGCGATCCGGTCGACTGGACATCGGGGCGGCCTGGAATGCCGGTGTCTGCGACGGATCAGCTGATCGGAACAGGCGATGGGGTTGCCGCGAATTTCAGCCTGACGAAAACCTACGGGGATTCCGCGGCCGCCAGCCTTCGCAGGATCTTTAAGCCGGTTGCGGGCTCGGTCGTCGTCGCGGTCAGCGGGGTTCCGCAGCCTGAGGGCGCCTTTGCCTGCGATCCGGCGACCGGCATCGTTGCGTTCGCTCCGGACCGGATACCGCCGCCGGGTGCGGTGATTTCCGCGGGCTATGAATTCGATGTCCCGGTGAGGTTTGCGACCGGCCGGATCGACATCAACCTGTCCGCCTTCAACGCCGGACGGATCCCGACCATACCGCTGACGGAGATCGTGCCATGAGGACCATTCCGCCCGCCCTGAAAGAACATCTGAACGGCGATGCCACGACGGTCTGCCACGCGTGGCGGGTGGTGCGTCGCGACGGCACGGTCCTCGGCTTCACCGAGCATGACCATGATCTGACGATTGACGGCACGACCTACCTCGCGGCCACGGGCTTTTCCGCAACCGCGACGGAAGAGGCGGCGGGCATGCCGGCGGCAACGAGCCAGGTCGCCGGCGGCTTTTCCAGCGATGTGATCACCGAAGAGGATCTGGAGGCGGGACGCTATGACGGCGCCCGCGTGGAGGTCCTGCTTGTCAACTGGGCGAAGCCCGAACAGCACATCCTGCTCAAGGTTCAGGAAATTGGCGACGTCACCCGCGATGCAACCAGCTTTCAGGCTGAATTGCGAAGCTTCGCAAGCCGGCTGGCCGAGCCGCAGGGACGGATCTACGGCCGGCGGTGTGATGCCACGCTCGGCGATCAGCGCTGCGGCCTGAAGCTGAATGACCCCGGTTATCGGTTCGAGGCAACGGTCGTTTCCATTCCCGATTCCGGCAGGCTTTTCCTGTCCTGCCCCGAAGAGATCGCCGATGGGCTGCTTCGCCTGGGTCTTCTCACATTCGTCGATGGCGCGAATGCCGGACTGCGTGCGGATATCGAGACCAACGCCGCGAAGGGAGGGCTGGTGGAAATCGTCCTCTGGCTTCCGCTGCATCGCCCGCCCGCAGCGGGAGACCGTGTTCTTCTCACGGTCGGATGCGACAAGTCGTTTTCGACCTGTCGCGGCAGGTTTTCCAACCATCTGAATTTCCGGGGCTTTCCGCATATGCCGGGCGCGGACTTCGCCTACACCTACGCCGATGGCGAAAGCGTTCACGACGGGAGCGCGCTGTTCAAATGATGTCGATCGCAGAGCAAGTTCTCGAGATTGCCGAGGCTTGGACAGGCACGCCCTATCGCCATCAGGCGTCCTGCAAGGGCGTTGGATGCGATTGCCTGGGGCTGATCCGAGGGATCTGGCGCGAGCTCTACGGCAGTGAGCCCGAGTTCGTGCCACCCTACGCCCCAGATTGGGCCGAACGCAGCGGCGAGGATCGGCTGCTCGCTGCTGCGTCCAGGCATTTTGGTGGCCCCCTGCCAACGGCAGACATGCAGCGGGGAGACCTCCTGCTGTTTCGTTGGAGGCCCGAACTTGCCGCCAAGCACGCGGGCATATTCGCCGGCGATCAACAATTCATTCACGCCTACGAACAGGCCTGCGTGATCCGCTCGCCGCTCGTGCCCAGCTGGCGCCGACGTATCGCGGCCGTGTTTCGCTTCCCGGAGAAATAGATGGCAACCCTTCTCTTGCAGGCCGCGGGCGCGGCTCTTGGCAGTGTCTTCGGTCCTGTCGGGGCGATCGTCGGTCGGGCCGCGGGTGCACTTGCCGGCAGTGTGGTCGATCATGCGCTGCTTGCCGGCAGCTCGACCGTGCGCGCAACGCATCTGGCGACGGCCCGCATCCCCGGCGCCGACGAAGGAACGCCGATCAACCGTGTCTACGGCAGTACGCGCATCGGCGGCACGATGATCTGGGCGACACGCTTCGAGGAGCAGGTCACCACCGAACGAAAGGGCGGCAAGGCCTCCGGCGGCACCCGCGTCGAGACGTTTCGCTACTTCGCAAATGTCGCCTTCGGGATATGCGAAGGCGAGATCGCCTGCATTCGCCGCATCTGGGCGGATGGGAAGGAGGTCGACCAGACGACAATCGAGATCCGCGTCTATCGCGGCTCCGACGCGCAGCAGCCTGATCCGCTGATCGAGGCAAAGCAGGGAGCCGGCAATGCGCCCGCCTATCGTGGCCTGGCCTATGTCGTCTTCGAACGCTTGCCGCTGGACTCCTATGGTAACCGCATTCCATTGCTGCAGTTCGAGGTCGTCCGTCCCGTCGGCGTGCTGGAAAGCCAGCTGAAGGCGGTTTGCATCATTCCCGGCGCGACGGAGCACGGCTACCAGCCGGCCGCCGTTTCGGAGCAGAGCGGGGTGGGGAGTGCGCGCCTCCTTAATCGCAACACGCTGCAGGGCACCACCGACTGGCAGGTGTCGATCGACGAACTGATGGCGCTTTGCCCGAACCTCGAGCGTGTCGCTCTGGTGGTCTCCTGGTTCGGGACGGATCTGCGGGCAGGCGAATGCCGGATCGTGCCCGGTGTCGAGACTGCAGCACGGAACGGCGAGAGCAAGGCCTGGTCCGTTTCGGGGATCGCGCGCGCCAATGCCCATGTCGTCAGCGGCAGCAGCGGAGCGCCTGCCTATGGTGGGACGCCCGACGATGCCGCTGTTCTCGCAGCGATTGCCGATTTGAAGGCGCGTGGTCTGGAAGTCTATCTCTACCCGTTCCTGATGATGGATATTCCCTCGGACAACGCCTTGCCAGACCCTGCCGCGTCAGGCGTTCAGCCGACCTACCCGTGGCGGGGGCGCATCACCTGCTTTCCGGCCACCGGCCGGCCGGGAAACGTGGATCGGACGGCGGCGGCGCGCGGCCAGGTCAATGCGCTTGTCGGTACTGCGACCGCCGATGATTTCCTCGTGTCTGGGCAGCGGGTGGCCTACCATGGAAGCGGAGAAGGATACCGACGCTTCATCCTGCACTATGCACAGCTGGCAAGAGCAGCCGGCGGCGTCGATGGCTTTCTGATCGGTTCGGAGTTGCGCGGCCTGACCAGCGTGCGTGATGATGCCGATCGGTTTCCCTTCGTCGACGCTCTCGTTGCGCTGGCCGCCGACGTCAAGGCGTTGTTGCCGACAGCCCGGCTGACCTATGGCGCCGACTGGTCGGAATATTTCGGTTATCATCCGCAGGACGGCAGCGGCGATGTCTATTTCAACCTCGATCCGCTCTGGGCATCGCCGGCAATCGACGCCGTTGGCATCGACAATTACATGCCGCTCGCCGACTGGCGGGATGAGGACCTGTCGGAGATCAATCCCGATGGCTTCGGCTCCTCCGAGGATGGCGCGGCAATGGCGGCGGCGATCTCCGCGGGCGAGGGGTTCGACTGGTACTACGCCAGCGAAGCTCACAGGCTTGCTCGTATCCGGACGCCGATAACGGATGGCCTGGTGGCCAAGCCGTGGACGTTCCGCTACAAGGACATCGGCGGCTGGTGGAGCAATCTTCACTACGATCGGGTCGGCGGCGCCGAGCGTGCCGTCCCCTCGGCGTGGCAGCCTGCCAGCAAGCCCGTGTGGTTCACCGAGCTTGGATGCGCGGCCGTCGACAAGGGCGCCAATCAGCCTAACGTCTTCATCGATCCCAAATCGCGGGAAAGCGGGCTGCCCTATTTCTCCAGCGGCATGCGCGCCGACAGCATGCAGCGCCGGTTCCTGGAAGCCCATCACACCAGATGGAACGCCGACACCGCTCCTTCAGGCATGGTGGATCCGGCGCATCTGTTCGTCTGGTGTTGGGATGCTCGGCCCTATCCGGCCTTTCCGCAGGAGACATCCACTTGGAGCGATGGCGCCAACTGGACGACCGGACATTGGCTGAACGGCAGACTGGGAGCAGGAACGCTTGCAGACGTCATCGCGGCGATCCTGCGTGACCAGGGCTTTGCCGACTTCGACGTTGCCGACGTCGCCGGTGATCTGACGGGCTACGTGCATGGCGATGTGGTGTCCGCGCGCAGTCTCATCGAGCCGTTGCTGCAGGCTTTCGCAATCGACGTGTTCGAGGATGCGGGCACGCTGCATTTTCGGTCGCGGGGAAGGGCAAGCCTGCCGCCTGTCGCCGTCGAGACATTCGTCGATGTCGAAGACGAACCGCTTTGGCGTGAGACGCGCGGCCACGACAGCGACTTCGCCGCGGAAGCCGTTCTAACCTTCTACGATCCCGCATTGGATTACGAACAGGCGAGCGCCAGGTCGCACCGGGCAGCGGCGGCGACCAGCCGGGTCATCAAGCAGGATCTCTCAGCCGCCATGCCCGAAGAGACTGCGCTGGCTGCAGCTGAAGCCTTGCTGAGAGACAATCGTGTGTCGCGCCGGACCGTTCGTTTCAGCCTCTCGCCGGGAGCGCTTGAGCTACAGCCGGGAGATGCCGTCACGATTGCGGAAGGCCCGGCTGGACGGTTCATCGTTTCCAGCATCGAGGACGAGGGCCAGCGCCGCATTGAGGCCCGTGAGTTTGCCGTCTCGGGCGGTGCCGCATGGCCGCAGCGAACGAGCGAGCAGAACGGCGGCAATGGCGCTTCGAGCCTCTTTGCTCCTGTCGTTCATCTGCTCGACCTCCCTTGCTTCGAAGATGGCGACGTCGGTTCCTTCGCGCGGGGTGCTGCCTTTGCCGCGCCGTGGAAGACCATCGCTTTGTCGTCATCGGCAACAACAGAAGGCTACCGAGGCCGAGTGCTGCTCGACAGGCCTGCAAGGATCGGGACGACGGTCGCAGCCCTCGATCCCGGCGTCCGCGGCCGTTTCGACTGGTCGCAGGAACTGATCGTCGACCTCCCATTCGGCGAACTCGCCTCGGCGTCGGCGGTTTCGGTTCTGAACGGCGGCAATCTGATTGCGGCGCGCTCGGGGAGTGGCGTCTGGGAGGTCCTGTCCTTCCAGCGTGCCGAGGAAATCGAAAGTCGCCGCTGGCGCCTGACCGGCCTTCTTCGCGCACTCGCCGGCACTGACGACGCCATGCGATCAGGCATTCCGGCGGGTTCGCCCGTCGTTGTGTTGGACGAGGCCGTCAAGTCACTCGGTCTCGGCAGCGGGGAGGCCAGTCTGCGTCTCAATTGGATTGCGGAAGCTGCCGGCTCGACCGAGATGGCCGGCCCCTATGCGTTCGAAGGTGGTCTGCGGGCGCGAACCCCGCTCGCCCCGGTGCATCTGCGCGGCCTGCGCAGCGATACCGGTGATATCCGCCTATCCTGGGTGCGATGTGGGAGGAACGACGCCGACAGCTGGATTGGCACCGACATTCCTCTCGATGAGCCATTCGAGCGCTATCGCGTCGAGATTCTCGCCGGCAGCGACGTCGTGAGATCAGTCGAGACGCAGGAGCCATCCTGGACCTATCCGCTCGCCGACGAGATCGCCGACTTTGGTGCATCACAGTCGGCACTCACCGTTCGTATCAGGCAGATGGGTACGAGCATTCCGCTCGGCATCGCCGCCACCGCGACATTTTCCCTTTAGCTCCCAACGAAAGGACGAAGCGCTATGAACGATTTGAAGAACTGGTACAGCTCCAAAACCATATGGGGAGCGCTGGTCGCGATCCTCGCATCGGTCATGCACTTTACGGGTGTGGATATCTCTACGGTCGATCGCGGGCAGATCGTTGATTCGATCGTCAACATCGCCGGCGCGCTCGGAGGGCTGATTGCCGTTTACGGTCGCGTGACGGCGAAAACGGCGATCCGGTCCTCCTCCTGAGGCGATCTGGCCGACCTGGCGACCCGCATGATTGCGGGTCGTTTCAATGCCTTAGCGTGTTGCCCGAAAGCAGTTTGAAATCGTTCCAAACAGCGGCGTTACAAGGCATTCATTTGCCATTCAGGTCGCTTGGGTACATAGTCGGGCCAAGTTGGTATCCATTGAAAGCGTAGCACATGGCCTCTCCCTTGAGTGTCGCAGCGTTGGCCGCCGGGCTGGCGTTGTCGTCGCCCTCACCGGAAAATTCGCGCAACTTTGTCGTGCGCGTGGCAGGCGATTGCAGCGAAGCCGCACAGCAGGTTGTCGAGAAAACCGGCGGGCAATTGTTGTCCGTCCAGCCCTCCGGCGACAGTTGCATCATTACCGTGCTGGTGCAGGGAAACGGTCAGCGGCCGCGCAAGGTCACTGTCAAGGTTCCGATGTAGGCAGAATCGGCCTAAGAAACACCGAACGGATAAAGCAGGATAAAGCTGACCGATGCGCATTCTCGTAGTCGAAGACGATGTCAATCTGAACCGTCAGCTGGCGGATACCCTCAAGGAAGCCGGCTACGTCGTCGATCAGGCGTTCGACGGAGAGGAGGGGCACTTCCTCGGCGAGACCGAACCCTACGACGCCATCATCCTCGATATCGGACTTCCCGAACTTGATGGCGTGACGGTTCTCGAGAAATGGCGCGGCGCGGGTCGCGGCATGCCTGTCCTGATCCTTACCGCCCGTGACCGCTGGAGCGACAAGGTTGCCGGCATCGACGCTGGCGCCGATGACTATGTCACCAAGCCGTTCCACGTCGAGGAAGTGCTTGCCCGTATTCGTGCCCTGATCCGCCGTGCCGCTGGCCATTCCTCCTCCGAGATCGTCTGCGGACCGGTTCGGCTCGATACCAAGACATCGAAGGCGATGGTCAACGGCGTCGCTTTGAAGCTGACGTCGCACGAATATCGTCTGCTCGCCTACCTGATGCATCATATGGGCGAGGTCGTCTCGCGCACCGAGCTGGTGGAGCATATGTACGATCAGGATTTCGATCGCGATTCCAACACGATCGAGGTTTTCGTCGGCCGTCTTCGCAAGAAGATGGGCGTTGATCTGATTGAGACGGTGCGCGGGCTCGGTTACCGCATCCAAGCGCCGAGCAATGCGAATTAAGTCGCTCACAGCGCGCGTTCTGCTGCTGACCACGATCTGGTCGGGAGTGGCGCTTGTCGTCATTGGTTTGCTGATCTCGACGCTTTACCGCAAGAGCGCCGAACGCGGCTTTCAGGATCTGCTGCGTGCGCAGCTCTACAACGTCATCAATTCCGTGGCGATCGGCGATCAGGGCGCGCTCAACGGCAGCCCTCAGCTCGGCGATCTCCGGTTCGCGCAGCCGAAAACCGGCTGGTATTGGGTTGTGGAGCCGCTCGGTACCTATACGGCGCCGCCGCTGGTTTCGCCCTCTCTTGGATCCACGACCATTCCGGTACCGTCGGTGCTGGAAGCGCCTTTCGACAAGAATTATGAGCGCTACTATCAGGTGACGGACGCGTCCGGTAACCGGATCCAGGTCGCCGAAACCGAAGTGGTGCTCGACACGGACGGACGAGCGGCGCGCTTTCGCGTGACCGGCAACGTTGATGTCGTCGAGGACGACGTCAGAAACTTCTCCCACAGTCTTTATCTTGCACTTGCTGGCTTCGGCGTCGGCAGTCTGATCGTCAACGCGCTTGCGATTCTCTATGGCCTGAAGCCGCTCGACAAGGCGCGTGCCGCGCTGGAACGCATCCGTGCCGGCGAAAGCGAACAGCTGAAGGGCGAATTCCCGCGCGAGATCCTGCCGCTTGCCAATGAGGTCAACGCGCTGATCGACAGCAATCGCCGCATCGTCGAGCGCGCTCGCATGCAGGTCGGCAATCTGGCCCATTCGCTGAAGACCCCGATCGCTGTTCTGCTCAACGAGGCGAGGGTGCTCGAACGGTCGCATGGCGAGCTGGTTCGCAGCCAGGCCGAAGCGATGCAGGGGCAGGTCCAGTCCTATCTCAACCGCGCCCGCATTGCCGCCCAGCGTGAATCCGTGCTGGCGCGCACCGATGCCGAGCCGGCGCTCGAGCGTCTGGTGCGTGTGATGCGCAGGCTGAACGTGGACAAGGAATTCGAGCTGCAGGTGGCGCCGCCGCATATTGCCGTGGCCATGGAGCAGCAGGATCTGGAAGAAATCGTCGGCAATCTTCTGGAGAACGCTGCACGCTTTGCGACGCACAAGGTTCGCGTCGTGGCTGCGGATACGCATGAAGAGCCAAAGGCCGGCGAGAGCGCTCGCCGTCACTGGGTCGAGATCATTGTCGAGGACGATGGCCGTGGACTTGAGCCGGACCAGATCCGGGAAGCCCTGAAACGGGGGCGCCGGCTCGACGAGAGCAAGCCTGGCACCGGGCTCGGGCTGTCGATCGTCACCGAGATCGCCAACGAATACCAGGGGCGGCTGGAACTGTCCCGCAGCGATCAGGGCGGCTTGAAAGCGCGCCTTATTCTTCCCGGCATTACAAAGGATGTTGCGTGAGCAACTGCTTGATGCCAGAAAGATATCCAATTTGCATAGCATGCTTTGCCATGATTGCGTCATGGCAGGCTATGTCTGTACCAGCGTAATGATTACCTGATCTGGGTTCGAGTAAATGATGCTTCGTTCAAAAGGCATGATCGTTTCTTCTCTCTGTGCCGTCGTTGCGCTGTCCGGCTGCCAAACGACGAAGGGCGGTCCTTCCAGCGGATTTTTCGGAAGCGGCAAGCCGTCTGCCTCGGCCACGTTCATCTCTGCGCTGCAGGGCGGCATAGTAGGTCGTACCGGGGTAGAGCTGAGCGACAGCGACAAGCAGCGCGCGCTTGAGGCCGAGTATCGTGCGCTCGAAGGCGCTGGCGTCGGGCAGCCGGTTGTCTGGAGCGGCAGAAATGTCAGCGGCAAGGTCATCGCAGCCGCGCCCTATCAGGTCGGCTCTCAGAATTGCCGCCAGTACACCCACACGCTGACCGTCGAAGGCAAGGAAACCGTGGCTCGCGGTTCCGCCTGCCGCAACGATGACGGCAGCTGGTCGCCGCTCGGTTGAAATCCCGGGCAACCGCACAGCGGGAATAATTGCGGCGAAACGCCTCAAATCTGCGTCATCACGCCTTTGAAGGTTGGAATAAAGCCGCGCTTCAAGTAATTGGCGGCTATGATTTTCTGGATTCTCGTGGCCGCCATGACGGCCGCTGTTGCCGCCGTTCTCCTTTATCCGCTTTTGCGTGGAGCGAAAGCGGCCGCCGATGATCGCGCCGGCGAAGCGGCAGTCTATCGTGACCAGCTTCGGGAACTGGATCGGGACCTGGCCGGCGGGCTGATTTCCGCTGAGGAGGCTGATTATGCGCGCGCCGAAATCGGTCGCCGCCTCATCGCAGTCTCCGGCGCCGCATCGGAGCCGTCCAGGCCGAGAGTTGGCAGGCATCTGTTCACTGAAACCTTCGTCTTGCTGCTGCTGCCGCTTGTCGGGCTCTGTCTTTACACAACGATGGGGCGGCCCGACTTGCCGTCCCAGCCGCTTCAGGCCCGCCTGGAACACCCTGGCAACGACCTGGCGATCCTTGTCTCCAAGGCGGAGCGCCACCTTGCGGAGAATCCTGACGACGGCAAGGGATGGGACGTTCTTGCGCCGATCTACTACAGCACCATGCGCATCGACGATGCCGAGCTTGCCTATCGCAATGCGATCCGGCTGCTCGGGCCGACAGCGGCGCGTCTGGATGGCTTGACGGAAACTCTGATGAAACGGTCCGACGGAACCGTGACCGAGGAGATCACCGCCGTCCTGAAGCAGCTGCTGCAACTGGAGCCGGATAATCCGCGGGCGCGCTTTTATATGGCTCTGGGCCTCGAGCAGGCAGGCCAGAAGCAGCAGGCTCTGGCGGGGTTTCAGGCTCTGGCGAAAGCGTCTGCCCCGGATGCCCCCTGGCTGCCGCTTGTCAACGAGCATATCACCACGAACGGCGGCACGCCGACGCAAGCGCAGCCGCTCGGCAATCCGACGCAGGCCGATGTCGCCGCAGCCGAACAGATGAGCACGGGTGACCGACAGCAGATGGTCAAGGGCATGGTGGAAAGCCTGAATGCCAAGCTCACCGAAAACCCTGACAATCTCGAAGGCTGGCTGCGCCTGATCCGCTCTTATGCGGTGCTGAACGACAGGGAACATGCGGTTGATGCGCTGAAGCGCGGGCTTGCGACTTTTCCGGCCAACGGCGAGAAAGGCAAGCAGCTCCTCGCGCTCGCAAATGAGCTCGGTATAGCCACGGAAGGATTGACGGAATGACGCGCAAGCAGAAACGCCTTGCGGTTATCGGCGGCGGCATGAGCTTCATCATCGCCGCTGTGCTGCTTGTCATGTTCGCCTTCAGCCAATCGGTGGCCTATTTCTATATGCCTGCCGACCTTGCAAAGAATCCTGTGCCGCCGGGAACGCGGATCCGCCTTGGTGGTCTGGTCGGGTCCGGCAGCATCATTCGCGGTGTCGGGTCGACGGTTCAGTTCGCCGTGACCGACGCCAGCGGTGATCTGGTGCGGGTTCGCTATACCGGAATTCTACCCGACCTCTTTCGGGAAGGGCAGGGTGTCGTGACCGAGGGACGTTTTGAGACGGGCAGCGACGTCTTTACCGCGGACACGGTGCTTGCCAAGCACGACGAAAAATACATGCCCAAGGAGGTCGCCGACAGGCTGAAGGCGCAGGGCCTCTGGCAGGAAGGGCAGACAGCGCAATGATTATCGAGATCGGGCATTACGCACTCATCCTGGCGCTGGCCACCGCTATCGTCCTCTCGTTTGTTCCGGCGATCGGTGCGCGCCGTCTTGATCAGGCGATGATGGACGTTGCGCCTGTCGGGTCAGTCCTTCTGTTTGGGCTGGTCACGCTTTCCTTTGGCGTTTTGACTTACGCGCATGTCGTGTCGGATTTCTCGGTCGCGAATGTATGGGAGAACTCGCACTCCCTCGTGCCGCTGATCTACAAATACTCCGGCGTCTGGGGCAATCACGAAGGCTCGATGATGCTCTGGCTGCTGATCCTGGCATTGTTCAGCGCGCTGGTTGCCGTCTTCGGTCGCAATCTGCCGGATACGCTGAAGGCGAATGTGCTCTCCGTTCAGGCCTGGATATCGGTTGCCTTCATTCTGTTTATCCTGCTGACGTCGAATCCCTTCACGCGCCTCGATCCCGCGCCCGCCGAGGGCAAAGATCTCAACCCGGTGCTGCAGGACATCGGGCTCGCGATCCATCCGCCACTGCTCTATCTCGGTTATGTCGGCTTTTCGGTCTGTTTTTCCTTTGCCGTGGCCGCTCTTCTCGAAGGCCGCATCGATGCCGCCTGGGCACGCTGGGTCCGTCCCTGGACGCTGGCAGCCTGGACATTCCTGACGCTTGGCATCGCGATGGGCTCCTACTGGGCCTATTACGAGCTCGGCTGGGGCGGCTGGTGGTTTTGGGATCCGGTCGAAAACGCCTCCTTTATGCCCTGGCTTGCCGGAACAGCGCTCCTTCATTCCGCGCTTGTCATGGAAAAGCGCGAGGCGCTGAAGATCTGGACGGTCCTGCTGGCGATCCTGACCTTCTCCCTGTCGCTGATGGGAACCTTCCTCGTCCGCTCCGGCGTGCTGACATCTGTTCACGCCTTCGCCAGCGATCCGACGCGCGGTGTATTCATTCTCTGCATTCTGCTTCTGTTTATTGGCGGGGCGCTCTCACTCTTCGCTTTCCGCGCACCCTTGCTGTCCGCGGGCGGCCTGTTTGCGCCGATCTCGCGTGAAGGCGCGTTGGTCGTCAACAATCTCATTCTCACCGTCGCCTGCGGCACGGTGTTGACAGGCACGCTCTATCCGCTGCTGCTTGAAACCCTGACGGGAGACAAGATTTCCGTCGGTCCTCCCTTCTTCAACATGACGTTCGGCTTCCTGATGGCGCCCTTGCTCGTCGCGGTGCCCTTTGGGCCGCTGCTGGCATGGAAACGCGGCGATCTGCTCGGCGCCTTGCAACGGCTCTATGTTGCCGCCGCCCTTTCGCTGGTTGCCGCCCTGGTTTTCTTTTACGTCAAGCACGGTGGCCCGGTTCTCGCCGCGCTTGGCTTTGCCGCCGGTCTGTTTCTTGTCTTCGGCGCGATCGCGGATCTCTGGTATCGCGCCGGCGTCGGCAAGGTGGCGGCCAGCATTGCGTTTCGCCGCCTGACTGGCCTGCCGCGTTCAGCATTCGGGACTGCCCTGGCCCATGCCGGCCTTGGGTTGAGCGTTCTCGGCATCGTGGCCGTCACGACCTTCGAGACGGAACACGTCACGCAGATGAAGCCGGGCGAAGTCATCGAGGCCGGAGGATATAGCCTGCGGTTTGACGGGATGAAACCGGCGCGCGGACCGAACTACACCGAGGAGCGTGGGCACTTCACCATCGGGCGTGGCGGCGTCGAGGTCGCTGACGTCTGGTCGTCCAAACGGATCTATACGGCGCGGCAGATGCCGACGACTGAAGCCGGTATCCTCACTTTCGGGTCCAGCCAGCTCTACGTATCGCTGGGCGATGCGACCAACGATGGCGGCGTCGTAGTGCGTGTGTGGTGGAAGCCATATATCCTGTTCATCTGGGGTGGGGCGCTTGTCATGGCATTTGGCGGCTTCGTATCTTTGAGTGATCGCCGCCTCCGCGTTGGCGCGCCTCGCCGAAAGGCGCGGCCTGCATCGCCGGTTATGGAGCCTGCAGAATGATACGCCGCCTGCTCCTCGTTGCCGCCTTGGTGCTCGGGGCTGGGCCTGCATTCGCTGTTAATCCCGATGAGGTGCTTGCGGATCCCGCTCTTGAGGCGCGCGCGCGGACGATCTCGGCCGAGCTGCGCTGCATGGTCTGCCAGAACCAATCGATCGACGACTCCAACGCCGAACTGGCGAAGGATCTTCGGTTGCTCGTTCGTCAGCGTATCACGGATGGCGACAGCGACGAGCAGGTGATGAGCTATATCGTTTCCCGCTATGGCGAGTTCGTTCTTCTCCGCCCACGCTTCGAAGCGAAGACGCTCATGCTGTGGGGTGCTCCGCTGGTCCTGTTCGTGGTCGGCGGGATTTCGCTGTTGGTTTTCGCTCGCCGCCGGACAGGCAAGCCGACCGGCTCGACGCTGACCGCAGAAGAACAGGCAAAGCTCGACGACCTGCTCAAGAGCTAGATCGAGCTCGGCTCCGCAGCAGCGACAGGCCGTAGAACACTGCAAAAGCGAGGACGACGCTTCCCGCGGTCATCGGGCCGGCGGCCGGCGAGTAGATGTCCATGACGGCTCCGACCGTCGAGGAGCCGGCAGCACTGCCGATGGCATAGGCAAGCGCGAATGCCGCACTTCCCGCCACGAGCGCCTCGCCCGCGAAGCGTTCCCCGAGGATCGTCAGGGCGCAGGTATAGAGCGAAAAACTCGCGGTGCCCATGATGCCGAACGCAATCAGGATCGCCGCCTGCGATTCCAGAAAAGGAATGGCGATAAAGCTGAGACCGGCAATGAGCGCCGAGGCGAGGGCGACTCCCGAGCGCGACGTCTTGTCCAGAAACCAGCCGACAAGCGGTTGGGCCAACGCAGTCGGGAGCGCGAGGATCGTGACGCTGATGGCGGCAAACGACTCGGAATAGCCAAGCCGCACGAAATACACAGGCATCGCGGAAATGGCCGCGATGTCGGCAATCGCGAAAGCGGCCACCATTCCAACAAGCAACGGTGCACGGCGAACAAAGCTGAAGAGAGCGCCTGAGGCGGCCTGTTCGGGCTGGGTACGAGCCTTTCGGGTCAGTATCACCGTCAGGAAAGCGACACAGGCGACGTAAACGGCGAGAAGCGCGAAGGCGAAACCGTTCTTGGTGCCGAAGAGCGGGATCGCCAGAGGACCGGCGGCAAAGCCTCCGCACATGCCGGCACCATAGAGCCCCGAAATGCGGCCGCGCAGGCGATCCGGGCAGGCGGTATTCAGCCAGGCTTCGCTGAGCATGAAGATGAGACTGACGCAGACGCCCAACGAGAAACGCGCGACACACCATACCCAAAAGTTGTCGGAACTTGCGAAGACCGAAAGGCTGAGTGCACAGCCGACGAGGCCGCCGACGATCAGCCGGTCACCACGCACGAGCCGCGTCAGCGCCCCGACCGCGAATGTCGCCGTGCCCAGTCCCGCTGCAAAGCAGCCGGCGTTGAAGCCGATCAGGCTCTGCGGGACGCTGCGGTGCTCAAGAACCAGGGAAATCAGCGGGTAGGTCAGGCCCTGCGCAACGGCAAAAGCGGTCACGCCGATGATAACAGCGGCTATGGCCGCGGTGTCGGGCGCGAAATCTGCAGTCGAAATTGCGTGGGTCATTTGCGTCGGTGTCCGTGGGGTCGGCGCATCCATAGCGGTTTGCGCGCAACGCGTCGACACCGAACCTCGGCCGGTTCGGGCGGCAAGCGATATCGAAAGCGTCGTACATTACGAATTTTTCATCGCTCGGACAGTTCGCAGTAAGGTGTGCCGTCCTATATCTTCGTTCATCAGCCGATCCGGTGACTGCCGGTCCTGTCGATGTAAAACGAAGAAGGTGCCACTTATGCTTAAGAATATCAAAGCTCCGTCGCTCAGTACCGCGCTGAAGGCCTCGACCGTCGCGGGTCTTGCCGCTGCGGTGCTTGCAACCGGTATTCCCCTCCAGATCACGCCCTCCCATGCCGAAGCAGTGAAGGTCCAGGCACCGTCCGTTCCGAGTTTCGCAAATGTCGTCGATGCCGTTTCCCCGGCTGTCGTGTCCGTTCGCGTCGAAAGCCGCGTCAACCCGGTGGCTGACGATGAAGGCAATGGCTTCTCGTTCGATTTCAACGGCCGTGGTTTCGACGACCTGCCTGATGCTCTGAAGCCCTTCTTCCGCCAGTTCGGCGAGCAGGGCCCGCAGGGTCATCGCGGTGGTCCTCCCGGCAAGCACTTCGGCCAGCCTGACAGCAAGGGTCGTCTGCGCCCGGTCGCTCAGGGTTCCGGTTTCTTCATCTCTGAAGACGGCTATATCGTCACCAACAACCACGTCGTTTCCGACGGCAGCGCCTTTGTTGCGGTCATGAACGACGGCACCGAGCTCGATGCCAAGTTGATCGGCAAGGATCCGCGCACCGACCTCGCGGTCCTCAAGGTAGATGCCAAGGGACGCAAGTTCACCTACGTCAACTGGGCGGACGATCACAACGTCCGCGTCGGCGACTGGGTCGTTGCCGTTGGTAACCCGTTCGGTCTCGGTGGCACGGTGACAGCAGGCATCGTCTCGGCTCGCGGTCGTGATATCGGCTCCGGCCCCTATGACGATTATCTGCAGGTCGACGCAGCTGTGAACCGGGGCAACTCGGGTGGTCCGACCTTCAATCTCAACGGCGAAGTCGTCGGTATCAACACCGCCATCTTCTCTCCGTCGGGCGGCAGCGTCGGCATTGCCTTCGCAATTCCGGCCTCGACCGCAAAGGATGTGGTTGCTGACCTGATGAAGGATGGCACGGTCTCGCGTGGTTGGCTCGGTGTCCAGATCCAGCCGGTGACGAAGGATATCGCCGACTCGCTTGGTCTTTCCGAAGCCAACGGCGCGCTCGTCGTCGCTCCGCAGGATGGTTCGCCTGGCCAGAAGGCCGGCATGAAGGCCGGTGACGTCGTGACCGCGCTCAATGGTGAGCCGGTCAAGGATGCCCGCGATCTCAGCCGTCGTATTGGCGCGATGCAGCCTGGCAAGAAGGTCGAGCTCTCGATCTGGCGTGCTGGCAAGGCACAGTCCCTGCAGGTCGAACTCGGCACGCTGCCGGCCGATCAGAAGGACGCTTCCAACGACACCGGCGATCAGGCACCGGAAACGCAGGCCCCGGCTTCCGAGAAGGCGCTTGCCGATCTCGGTCTGACCGTCGGTCCGTCGGATGACGGCAAGGGTCTGCAGATCACCGGTATCGATCCGAACTCGGACGCAGCCGACAAGGGCATCAAGGAAGGCGAGAAGATCACCTCGGTCAACAACCAGGAAGTCTCCACCGCCGATGACGTCGTCAAGCTGCTGAACCAGGCAAAGAAGGACGGACGCACCCGTGCGCTCTTCCAGATCCTGTCGAAGGATGGCAGCCGCTTCGTTGCCCTTCCGCTCGACGGCCAGGGCTAACCTCCCCGCCCGCAAGCAGGAGCCGCGCAAAAGGGCGCGGCTCCTTTCCGTCAATGCATCATGGGTGCCGCGATGACGTCTCTTCTACAGGATACAGCTTCAAGTCTTGCCGAAACAACGCCGACGGGTAATGTCGGGCGCATGAAGATTCTGATTATCGAAGACGACCTGGAAGCCGCGGTTTACCTCACGAAAGCCTTTCGCGAGGCGGGCATTGTCGCCGATCACGCAAGCGACGGCGAGAGCGGCCTGTTCATGGGCACGGAAAATACCTACGACGTGATCGTCATCGATCGCATGTTGCCGCGCCGCGACGGCCTGTCCGTCATCAGCGAACTTCGCCGCAAGGCAATTCATACGCCGGTCCTGATCCTTTCGGCGCTTGGCCAGGTGGACGACCGCGTAACCGGACTTCGGGCGGGTGGGGATGATTATCTGCCGAAGCCCTACGCCTTCAGCGAACTTCTCGCCCGTGTCGAAGTGCTGGGTCGCCGCAAGGGCACGCCCGACCAGGACGTCGTCTATCGCGTCGGCGATCTCGAACTCGACCGCCTGTCCCACGAGGTTCGGCGCGGCGGCAAGGAAATCCCGCTGCAGCCGCGGGAATTCCGTCTTCTCGAATATCTCATGAAGAATGCCGGACAGGTGGTGACGCGCACCATGCTCCTGGAGAACGTCTGGGATTACCATTTCGACCCGCAGACCAATGTGATCGACGTGCATGTCTCGCGCCTTCGCTCGAAGATCGAGAAGGACTTCAGCCAGCCGCTGCTGAAGACCATTCGCGGTGCCGGTTACATGATCAAGGATGAGGGATGAGCCGTTTTCGGGTTCTCTTCAAGTCCACCGCAGTCCGTCTTTCTGCCCTTTACATCCTGCTCTTCGCGATCTGCGCCGCAACGCTCGTCTTCTATGTGACCGCGATGTCGGAGCGGCTGCTGACGAGCCAGATCCGCGAGGCCGTGCAGCAGGAAGTCGATCAGGTACAGCGGGCCTATGATTCCGGGGGCATGAATCTGCTCCTGCGGACGATGGAGCGTCGTGCGCGCCAGCCGGGCGCCAACCTTTACATCATTGCCGGCCCTTCGGGCGATATCCTTGCCGGCAACGTTGCCTCGGTTCAGCCGGGTGTGATGCAGGAGGAGGGGTGGACGTCGTTGCCGTTCTTCTACCAGCGCTACGCTGAAGGCGGGCAGACGAAGCGTCATATGGCGGTCGCCAACATCGAAGTTCTCGACAACGGCTTGAAGATCTTGATCGGGCGCGATCTGGGAGAGCCGGAGGCCTTCCGCGGCCTCGTTCGCCAGGCGCTGATGATCGCTTTGGCGATCATGGGGCTGGGCGCGATCATTATCTGGTTCGGCATCGGCAGAAACGCACTGAAGCGGATCGATCGCATGTCGGCCGCCAGCAAGAAGATCATGGCGGGCGACCTTTCGCAGCGCCTTCCAGTTGGTGGTTCCGGAGACGAATTCGATCGTCTGTCGGCGTCGCTGAATGCCATGCTCGGGCGAATTGAAAAGCTGAACGAGGGCCTGCGGCAGGTCTCAGACAACATCGCGCACGATCTGAAGACGCCGCTTACGCGCCTGCGAAACAAGGCCGCGGATGCGCTGGATACGCCTGAAACCGATGTGAGACGTGCTGCTCTCGAAGGGATCATCTCAGAATCCGACCAGCTGATCCGCACTTTTAATGCGTTGCTGATGATCTCGCGCGTCGAGGCTGGATCGGTCGCGGCCGAGATGTCGATGGTAGATCTCTCCGCGATCGTCGCCGATAGTGCCGAGCTCTATGAGCCGGTCGCCGATGAAGCGGGTCTCGCGCTGACGTCGGCCATCGAGCAGGGTGTACAAGTCCAGGGAAATCGCGAGCTCATCGGACAGGCGATCTTCAATCTTATCGACAACGCGATCAAGTACGCCTCCAGCAGCGATGGTGGGGAAATTGCGCTGCGTCTCAAGCGGAGAAGCGACGGTATCTGCCTGCAGGTAGCCGATCATGGCCCCGGCATTCCTGCCGACAAGCGAGACGAAGTTCTCAAGCGCTTCGTTCGCCTGGACGAGAGCCGGTCGAAGCCCGGCACCGGGCTCGGGCTTTCGCTCGTGGAAGCGGTCATGGAACTTCATGGCGGCAGCCTTGAGCTTTCGGATACGGAAACGGATAAGTCGGCCGGACGTGGGCTGACGGTTACGATGGTATTCCCGACAAAGTAGAAGCACTGCGGCGACGTGCGCCTGATGTCGCAACGGGTCAATTTGCGGTTGGCCGCGTGCGTCTTGAACCCTAGTTTATTCGGCAACAGCCGGAGGGACGTGTGATTCCCTACCGGCCGTTTGCTGTAGCCAGGGAGGGCGCATGCTGACGACATCGATGCACAGCCTCAGGGACGTGACGGAAGGCCTTCTCAGGCCATTGAACAAGACCGAGTTGAAGCTGACGCTTGCCGACCTGCAGAAGATCGGCAAGAGCGAGCCTGTCGTCGCGAGCCTGCTCAACGAAGAGAGCGCCCTGAAGGAATTCGTCACCGCTGCGCTGACCTTGTCGCCCTACCTGCGGGAGATCGCAAACATCGATCCGCCCGCCCTGGTTGGGGCTATTGCCGAGCCTCTGGAACCTCAGATCGAGGCCCTGGTCGACGAGGCCAGGAATGCATGGAGACCGACTGGCGCAGGCGCTCCGAGCGAAGCGGACGTTATGAGCCGTCTGCGGATCGCGAAGCGTCGGGTTGCGTTCTTGCTTGCCCTAGCCGATCTCGGCCGGATCTTTGATGGCAGGGTGACCACCGCATGGCTGAGCCGGCTCGCCGAGGCAACCGTCAGCGCTGCCATCGATCACCTGTTGCTGAGCGCCCATGAGAGCCGCAAGCTGCGCCTGAAGGATGTTGAGCGCCCCAGCGAAGGATCGGGGCTGATCGTTCTCGGCATGGGAAAGCTAGGCGCCTCCGAGCTGAACTATTCGTCCGATATCGATCTGGTCGTCTTTTTCGACGAGCAGGCTGGAATTCTGGAGGATCCTGACGACGCGATCGAGGTCTTCCCGCGCCTGATGCGGCGGCTGGTGCGGATCATGCAGGAGCGTACCGCGGATGGCTACGTCTTCCGGACCGACCTTCGATTGCGCCCCGATCCGGGCTCCACACCGCTCGCGATCTCTGTCGATGCTGCGATGATCTATTATGAAGGGCGAGGGCAGAACTGGGAACGCGCCGCCTTTATCAAGGCACGCGCTGTGGCAGGTGACCTGCGGGCGGGCGAGCAATTCCTGCGCGGCCTCGTTCCCTTCGTCTTTCGCAAGTATCTCGATTACGCCGCGATCGCCGACATCCATTCGATCAAGCGACAGATCCATGCTCATAAGGGCCACGGAGCGATTGCCGTCAAAGGCCACAACGTCAAGCTCGGCCGCGGCGGCATCCGCGAGATAGAGTTCTTCGTTCAGACGCAGCAGCTGATTGCCGGCGGGCGCATGCCCGTTCTGCGCTCGCGCGGCACCGAGGAGACGCTCGTCGAGCTGACAAAGGCGAAATGGATCGACGAGGAAACACGCGACGAGCTCATCGACGCATACTGGTATCTTCGCGATGTCGAACATCGCATCCAGATGGTTCGTGACGAGCAGACGCATCTGCTGCCCGAGACCGAGGCGGAGCTGAAGCGCATCGCGTTCATGATGGGCTTCGGCGACACGCCGAGCTTCGCGGAAAAACTGGTGGAGACCTTCCGGACCGTGGAGCGGCGCTATGCCCGCCTCTTCGAACAGGAAAACCGCCTTTCGACGGAAACGGGAAATTTGGTCTTCACCGGGCAGAATGATGATCCGGACACCCTGATCACGTTGCGCAAGCTGGGGTTCGAACGGCCATCGGACATATCGCGCGTCATTCGCACCTGGCACTACGGACGCTACAAGGCGACCCAATCCGTTGAAGCTCGGGAACGCCTGACCGAGCTTGCCCCCGAACTGCTACGCGTCTTTGGCGAGAGCAAGCGCGCGGACGAAGCGATTCTGCGGTTCGACAGCTTCATCTCGGGGCTGCCGGCGGGCATTCAGCTATTCTCGCTGCTCGGCAGCAATCCGGCGCTGCTATCGCTGATCGTCAACATCATGTCGGCGGCGCCGAAGCTTGCGGAGGTGATTGCCGCGAAGCCCCACGTTTTCGATGGCATGCTCGATCCCGGCCTGATGGCCGAATTGCCGACGCGCGAGTATCTGGCCGAGCGGCTGAAGGGGTCTCTGCTGCAGGCGCGGTATTATGAGGAAGTGCTGGACCGGTTGCGCATTTTCGCAGCCGAGCAGCGGTTCCTCATCGGCATCCGTCTGCTGACCGGCACGATCAATGGCGCAATGGCGGCGCGCGCCTTCACGCACCTTGCAGACCTGATCATCGAAGCGGCGCTGAACGCCGTGCGTCAGGAAATGGAGGCATCCTATGGCGCATTCCCCGGCGGCCGCGTTGCCGTTGCGGGCATGGGCAAGCTCGGCAGCTTCGAGCTGACGGCCGGTTCCGACATCGATCTCATCCTGCTCTACGACTACGACGATTCAGCGCCGGAATCGGTGGGCGAAAAGCCTCTGGACGCCGTTCGCTATTTCACGCGGATGACGCAGCGGCTGATCGCTGCCCTTTCCGCGCCGACCGCCGAAGGCGTTCTCTACGAAGTCGACATGCGCCTGCGTCCCTCCGGCAACAAGGGCCCCGTCGCAACACGGATCAATGCGTTCGGAAAGTACCAGCGGGAAGAAGCCTGGACGTGGGAGCATATGGCACTCAGCCGCGCCCGCCTGATCTGTGGCGACGCCGAGCTGATCGCGGAAGCCGAGAGCATCGTAACGGATGTTCTCTCGCGGCGTCGCGAGCCGGCCAAGCTCGCTCGCGACGTCACCGAGATGCGCCAGCTGATCGAAAGTGAGAAACCACCTGCCAGCGCCTGGGATTTGAAGCTCATTCCGGGCGGGGTGATCGATATCGAATTCATCGCGCAGTATCTCGCGCTGGCCGCGCCTGCCAGGGGTGTCGAGGCCAAGGTCAACGGGCTGAATACCGGCGAGGCTCTGAAGCTCTTGGGCGGGCGACTGATTTCCGCCGGTGATGTCGACACCTGCCTGGAGGCTTTTCAGCTTTATACCGAGCTGTCGCAGCTGATCCGTCTCTGCATCGATGGGCTGTTCGATCCCAAGGAGGCGCCTGCCGGTCTGATCGATCTTGTCTGCCGCGCAGGCGATTGCCCCGACATCAAGACGCTCGAAGGTGAGTTGAAGCGGCTCGGAAAATCCGTTCGGCGTATCTTGCAGTCGGTGGTGGTGCCTTAAAGCATGTCTCCCGAAAGTGGTCGTCGGTTTCGGGAAAAAGACATGTGAGAAAACAAGGAGCTAAAGCGCATGAGCGAATCTGAAAGATCGCGACGTGCTTTAGTGCGCAGCGTCCGGAATACGCAGTGAGATGACGGTGCCGACTGCCTCTCGTGACCGGATCTTCATCGATCCACCGTGAAGCATGGTCAGGGAGCGGGAGATCGCAAGCCCCAGGCCGGAGCCGCCTTTGCTCTTTGCATACTGGCTCTGGACCTGTTCGAAGGGCTGGCCGATCTTATTGATCGCGGCTTTGGGAATACCGATACCGGTATCGGCGATGGTCAGGATGACGCTGCCATTGGCGCGGCGCGTGCGAACCGCGATACGGCCGCCCTCATTGGTGAATTTCACGGCATTCGAAAGAAGGTTCAGCAGGATTTGCTTCACAGCCCGACGATCGGCGGTCAGCGTCATGCCATCGCGAATGCACTGTTCGATCTGGATGTTCTTCTCGTTGGCAGGGATGGCCGTGAAGCGGAGGCTTTCCTCGATCAGCGGCAGCAAATCGATCTGCTCGCACTGAAGCTTCATATGGCCTGCTTCGATCTTCGACATGTCGAGAATGTCGTTGATGACGTTCAGGAGATGCTTGCCGCTGTGGTGAATGTCGCGCGCATATTCGTCATACTTGGTTGAGCCAAGCGGACCGAACATCTGATCCTGCAGGATTTCCGAAAAGCCGAGAATGGCGTTGAGCGGCGTGCGCAGCTCATGAGACATATTGGCGAGGAACTCGGATTTCGCCTTGTTGGCTGCTTCCGCGCGTTCCTTTTCGGCAAGGTAGTTCGTGTTCGCGACAGAGAGTGCTGACTTCTGACTTTCGAGGCTCTGGCGCGAGGCGGAGAGGTCGCCGATCGTTGCCATCAGGCGGCGCTCGGAGTCGCGCAGGCGCTCCTGGTTCCGTTTCAGCAGGGTGATGTCGGTACCGACGGAAACCATGCCGCCGTCGCGCGTGCGCCGTTCGTTGATCTGCAGCCAGCGCTCGTCGGCAAGCTGCACCTCGCTGGTGCGGCTGTAACCATTGCCGTCGGCGTCAGCGATGCGGCGTTCAATGACCGGGCGTGCCGCCGCTGCATTGACGATCACGCGCTCGGTGCCGGGAACCAGCACGCTGTCCGGCAGGCCGTAGGCTTGCTGGAAGTGGGCATTGCACATCACCAGCCGGTCGTTCTTATCCCAAAGCACGAACGCCTCGGACGTGCATTCGATGGCGTCGGCGAGCCGCTGGTCGGCTTCGGCATAGCGCTGTGCAAGGCGGTGCTGTTCCGTCACGTCCATTGCGATGCCAATCATATGAACGCGGCCGCCGGTGGTGCGGATCACCTGTGCACGAGCGCGCATCCAGACATAGTGGCCGGCCGCATGACGCATCCGGAAAATCTGGTCGATCTGCTCGAAGTCGCCGCCGGCGACGGAGCGGGCGATCTCGTAAATCCCGCTGTCGTCAGGATGCATGAGGCGGGCGGCATCGCCGAAGCACATGTTCTTGTCGGATGCCGGAAGCCCCAGCATCTCGTACATGGAGCGCGACCAGAAGAATTCCCGCCGGTCGAAATCGAAATCCCACAGACCGCAGCGGCCGCGGGAAAGCGCGGTCTCGACGCGCAGGTTGGATTCCAGGAAGATATCGTCGGCGTCCCGCGCGCGTCTGACCTGCATGTAATAGGCGTAGAGGACAACGAGCAGGATCGAGGAGATGCCGGCAAAGAGCGTGACGTTGAGGGTCACTTCCTCGCGCCAGAGCTTGCTGATCCGATCGAGCGACGTCGCGGCGACGACATAGCCGCCAGAGCTGCCGATCAACGTGATTTCGGCATAGTGCGAACGGCCGCTGATCATCGTTTCGATAACGCCGGCGCGATCGGCGAAACGCCGGGCCGACGAGATGTCGGAAAAGAAATCGCCGACACTTGTGCCGATGTAGGCAGCGCCGGCTGCGGAGGCCGCGAAGACCTTGCCTGTCGGCTGCACGAGCAACACGAACGCATCGTCGTCGAGACGATCCTGGGGCAGGAAGCGGGCAAGACGTTCTTGAGCGGCTGCGACGGTGCCGGCTTCGAACAGGTCGTCGGCGTCCGCGAATGCTGCGGCGGCGGTAGCGGCTGCCAGAGCCGTCGAATGGCGGGCGGCAGCTTCCATCCGGCTGTATTCGGACATCATGCCAAAGAAGTGGGAGGCGGCGACAACCGTCAGGAATGCGACGATAAGGAGGGGGATGGTGCGCTTCAGCACATTCTCGGCATAGGTGAAATTGCGGGAAGGGACATCTGCAGGCGCGGCGCTGCTTTCGGCAAAGCTGTCACGCAACGCGCGCAGCCCTTCGAAATCGACACGCAGCCGTCCCTCGGCCACGGTTGCCCGCCGCACGTTCATCATGTTTTGCCCTGATCCCTCGTGTGATTCGAAGCGCCGCTCGCTTGAACCTGACACAGTGAATCATCGGTGATTCGCCTTGTCCAGAGGAAAAGGTAAAAATCTGGTAACTGATTCTAAGTGCTGATTTTTCTTTCAAACAGCTTGCGCGGCTAACTGTCGTTTCGCCGCGCCCTGCTGCAAATCACCCTTGCAGCGTCCGTTCGACGATGTCGCGAACGTCTGTAGAGAGCTTGTCGGACTGCTGAATTTCGGTCAGTGCCTTGCGTGCATGCTCGGCCCGAACGGGCTCCAGTGAGCGCCAGGAACGCATGGATGTCAGTAGGCGCGCGGCCAACTGTGGGTTGCGAGCGTCGATATCAAGGATCTCGCGAGCGAGGAAACGATAGCCCTCTCCATCGGCCCGTCCGATCCCCGTGGGGTTGGTGAAGGCGAAGGTCCCGATCAGCGATCGAACCCGGTTCGGGTTCGTCCGGATAAAAAGAGGGTTTTCCATGAGTTCGACCACGCGGTCGAGCGTCTTTGCGCCGGGAATGGTCGCCTGGACGGAGAACCACTTGTCGATCACGAGCGCATTGTCCGCGAACCGATCGCGGAAGGTCTCGAGCGCGTCGGCGGCTTCCGCGCTGTCAGGGAAGCGGTGCGCCAGAATGGTCAGCGCCTGCATCAGGTCCGTCATGTTGTTGGCCGCATCGAATGCCGCTTTTGCTCTCGATGGAGACGCTTCGGCATACGAAAGATAGACCAGCGCGGTATTGCGAAGCGCACGCCGTCCGGCGCTCTTCGCATCCGGCGTAAAGTCGCCCGCGGTCAGCATCGTCTCGTGCAGCTTCAGGAAAACATCGCGGCCGGCATCGGCCACCTGCTTCATGATCGCCTGACGGCCGGCATGGATGGCGTCCGGATCGTTGTTGCCGCCGAGTTCACGGGCAATGTCCGATTCACTCGGCAGAGCGAGAGCCTGAGCGCGGAACGCGGGTTCAAGGCTGTCGTCGGCCGCAGCCGCCAGAAGGGGCTCGACGAATGTACGATCGGCGGACGCGGAATGCCCGTCGCGCGCTGCCTTTAAAAGGGTCGGCAAGGCCAGGTCGGTCAGCGCCTGCCAGCGGGCGAAATGATCGGTTTCGTTGCGCGCCAGCAGTGCAAGATCGGCAGCCGTCTGATCGAAGTGCAGCTTGATCGGTGCGGAGAAGCTGCGATTGATCGACACCACTGGACGGGATGCGATGCAGTGGAAGACTGCTGTTTGCGCTCGGTCCGTGAGGTGCAGGATTTCCCCAGCATATTCGGCGCCAGTGACCGACGACGGCTGCAACTGGGCCCCATCTTCGGCAAACAGCGCGAGGCTGAGCGGGATATGCATCGGCTTCTTGTCGGTCTGGCCGGGTGTCGCCGGGATCATCTGTTCAAGCGACAGGGCGAAGGTCTTTGCTGTCGCGTCGTAGCTGCCAGAGGCAGTAACAAGCGGCGTACCTGCCTGCTGGTACCAAAGAGAAAACTGCGCCAGATCGCGGCCGCTGACATCCTCGAAGCACTTGACGAAGTCTTCGATAGTGACGGCCTGGCCGTCGTGTCGTTCGAAGTAGAGATCCATTCCCTTCTTGAACGTCTCCTTGCCGAGCAAGGTCGCGATCATCCGGGTAACTTCACTGCCCTTCTCGTAGACTGTCGTGGTGTAGAAGTTGTTGATCTCGCGGTACTGCGTCGGCCGCACCGGATGAGCGAGCGGCCCGCCGTCTTCCGGGAACTGTTCTGACTTCAGGTGCCGAACTTCCGCGATGCGTTTGACGGGACGCGAACGCTGATCGGACGAGAATTCGTGATCGCGATAGACCGTCAGGCCTTCCTTCAGGCACAGCTGGAACCAGTCGCGGCAGGTAATGCGGTTGCCCGTCCAGTTGTGGAAATACTCGTGCGCGATGATCGCTTCGATATTCGCATAATCGGCATCGGTCGCGGTTTCTGGATCGGCGAGGACGTACTTGTCGTTGAAGACATTCAGCCCCTTGTTTTCCATCGCGCCCATATTGAAGTCGGAAACGGCGACGATCATGAAAATATCGAGATCGTACTCGCGTCCGAAGACGTCTTCGTCCCACTTCATGGAGCGCTTCAGCGCATCCATCGCGTATCCGGCGCGGGGTTCCTTGCCATGCTCGACATAGATCTTCAGAGCGACTTCACGGCCGGACATGGTTGTGAAGGTGTCTTCGATCACGCCGAGGTCGCCCGCGACCAGCGCAAACAGGTAGCTCGGCTTCGGGTGTGGATCGAACCAGGCGGCGAAGTGCTTGCCTTCGCCGTAGCCGGCGCCACCGAGGAAGTTTCCGTTCGAAAGAAGCAGTGGGTTGGTAGCCTTTTCCGCGATGATGTTCACCGTGTAGGGCGCCAGGACATCCGGACGATCCGGGAAATAGGTGATCCTGCGGAAACCTTCGGCTTCGCACTGCGTGCTGTAGATGCCGCCTGTACGATAGAGCCCCATAAGTTTTGTGTTGGCTTCGGGGTTGATGATCGTGGTGATCGTCAGCTCGAAGGGGTCCGATTCCGGGAGGTCGCGAACAGTCAGGCTCTCCGGCGTTGCCGTATATTGGTCGGGAGCCATTTCGATCTGGTCGAAGAGCAAGCCGGCCAAGGCCAGCTCGTCACCGTCAAGCACCAGCGGTGCCGACGTATCGGCGCCCTCGCGCCGATGGAAGATCAATCGGGATTCGACTTTTGTCTCTGTCGGGTCCAGCTCGAAGGTCAGGTCCACACGCTCCAGAACGAAGTCGGTGGGGCGGTAATCTGCCAGATTGATGACCTGGCCGCTGTCTGTGCGCATGGTGTTCCCTGAAGGCCTTTATACGATGCTGTCGCAGGCGGAGTTGGGAGCTCTCCCGCAGACTTGGATGCGGATAATTACATTAAAATCTGAACCAAAGCTAAAGCGAAACGCGCTGCCGCCAAGTTTTGATTGCGTCGGCGCAAGAGAGATACTTGGCCAAACCGGCCGAGCGGCGTCCCGTATCTCACGCCAATCTGCTCGCCCCGCGGACAAAAAGCACGTATCGACAATTATTTGGCAATGGGTCTGTTATTTGCCGGCAAGCGCTGCCACACTCTTCATGCGTCGAGTCTGACGCGCTCTCCCGCCTGCAAGAATGCGAGCTTCCGATGGGGTCGGTTTTCGAAAATCCAATGAGAGGCATCGCGTTCAAGGTGGCGTCGGTGGTCACTTTCGTTGCGATGCAGACCTTCATCAAGCTTGCCGGAACGGGGATCCAGCCGGGGCAGGTGACTTTCTGCCGGTCGTTCTTTGCGCTGTTTCCGATCATGGCCTATCTTGCCTATCGCGGGCAATTGCGCAGTTCCTTCTATACATCGAACCCCGTCGGTCACCTAAAGCGTGGGACGCTGGGGATCATTTCGATGGGCCTGGGCTTCTACGGGCTGATACACCTGCCGCTTCCGGAAGCCATTGCGCTCGGATATGCGACACCTCTCGTGGCCGTGGTGTTTGCCGCGCTGTTTCTTGGCGAGACCGTTCGAATCTACCGATGGACGGCCGTCGTTATCGGCTTGGTCGGAGTTTCGATCGTCTCCTGGCCGAAGCTGACGCTGTTTCGCGAGGGCGGCGTTCAGGCCGAACAGGCCGTCGGCGCCGTAACCGTTCTTCTGGCATCTGTCCTCGGCGGCATGGCGATGATCCAGGTGCGTAAGCTGGTTGAGGAAGAGAAGACGTCGACAATCGTCCTGTATTTCTCGATCACCGCTTCGGTCATGTCGTTGGTGACGGTGCCGTTTGGCTGGGACATTCTCGAACTCGAACCGCAAATGTTCCTGATCGCTGCGGGCTTCTGCGGGGGTGTCGCGCAGATCCTGTTGACGGAGAGCTACCGCCACGCCGACGTCTCCACGGTTGCGCCGTTCGAATATACCTCGATCGTGCTCGGCGGCGTCATCGGCTACGTCCTGTTCGAGGAAGTGCCGACTTCAAGCATGCTGCTCGGCACGCTGGTTATCGTCGCAGCCGGTATATTCATCATATACCGGGAACACCGACTTCAGCTCCAGCGACGTAGCGCGCGCGATCTGAGCGCTTAAAACGCCTCCGCTAAAATATTGATCTCGCACATGTATCGCTTCTGCGACTTTTACGTGTGCGCAAAGCAATTCCGTGAAAATGATGGCTGGCGTCCGGGCACAAGCCGTGCTTACTGAAGATGAATAAACTTCATTTATGTGCGCGGCTGCATGTTCGGTAGGGACGACGGTAGCGGCTTCGGATTACGGAGTTCAGCGCGTGGGGATGCCGGGAAAACCATGTCGTTTAGTGCCGATGAGCTTGCTGCCAATCCAAAATTCATTCTTGGTATTCGTTTTCATGCAGGCAGAATGCGCGGCATGTTCGAGGCGGGCCCGCGTCTGGCAAGATTGCTCGCTTCCCAGCAGCGTTGGCTGCTGACGCAGATGGCCTACGCTCTGTCCATGGAGCGCGATATGGCCGATCCCGCCTCGGGCTTTACAGCCGTGGGGCTCGCCAGCGAGATTACCCCGTTCAAGGTAGCAAGCCGCAACACCGTTTTGAGTTTCATCGATGAATTGCTGACGTATCGCTTCATTGCCTACGAGCCTGGAGAGCAGCGCAAACGGCCACGTCATTACGAGCCGGCCGAGGTGAGCCATCAGGCGATGATGAGTTGGGTATGGTCCAATCTATGCGCTCTCGACATTCTCGATGGGGGTGATCGTGCGCCACAATTCGAAGCGCATCCGCACTGGATACGCCTCATGCAGCCACGGATCGCCAGAAACTGCCTTCGGGATTCTGCCTGGCGGGAGCCTCCCGATAAGGTCGCCCTGTTCCTCTGGAACGACGCGGGGGCCTTATCGTCGATCACTTCATGTCGCAAATCGATCTCGACGGTGATGATCCTGACAACTTCATGGTGGGGCCGATCGACAGCCGGGCGCTCGCCGCCGACTTCATGATGTCGCGTACGCATATGCAGAGGCTGATTGCGAAGGCTGCGCAGCAGGGATGCCTCGAATGGCAGCAGCCGTCAGCGTCGCGGAAACCGCTGCTGCTGATCTCGCGCGAGTTTGTCGATGAATACTGCCGCTGGCAGGCGATAAAGTTCGCCTATGTGGCAGAAGCCTTTGAATGGGCGAAAGCGACGGTGAAATAGACCGTATTGCCGGCGCGTCGCCGGCAAGTCACGTCTGCCTCAGTATTGCTGGAAATCAGCAAAGATCGCCGCGGGGCGGGCGATGCGGCTGCTCGTTCCGGTGCCGCGAGCGGTCATCTGCTCGTTCGCGGCAAAGCCGGAATGGCTGTAGCTCTGTGTGGTGCGGGCGCGATTGCTCGCAGTGCGCAGGGTTTCAAACCTGCAATGCATTGTACGAAAAGGTGCTGTCATTGCCTTGGTTCCTGTTCTGATTCCTCCCAAGACACACCGCTAATATTGCGTTGCACAATGAATTTTGCAACGCATAAGAATACGAAACAGATATGCGTTATTTGCATAACTTATTTCATAAAAGATTTAGAATTGTCTATTTTTAATGCAGATCAGAGATCTGCGATTTTCCGCTTGAGTTCCAGTAAGTCGTTCCAAGCCAAGCGTTTATTGATCGGCGCGGTGAGGAGATCCTGCGGATGCAGGGTGGCGATTGCGGGAACAATATGTCCGCCGGCAGCGATTTCCCGCCATTGACCGCGGAGGCCATGGATCGTGTCGTTCTCGCCAAGGAACACGCGTGCGGCGAAATTTCCAAGCAAGAGAATCACTTTGGGTTCTGCAAGCGCGATCTGACGCTCGATGAACGGCCGGCAGATCTCCATTTCCGCGGAGGAAGCGACACGGTTTCCCGGCGGACGCCAGGGAATGACCTGTGTGAGCAGTATCTGAGCGCGGTCGAGACCGATTGCTGCCAGCATCTTGTCGAGCAACTGGCCGGGGCGTCCCGCAAATGGCGCCCCCTCCCTGTCATCATCGGCACCGGGTCCGGAGCCGATCAGCATGATGCCGCTCGCGGCGTCGCCGCTGGCGAAGATCGTCGACCGCGCGCTACGCTTCAGGTTACAGCCGTCGAACGCCTCGATTGCCGTTTTGAGTTCCGTCAGCGAGCGCGCCGTCTCCGCCGCGAAACGCGCCTGCTGGACGGCTTCGCCATCCGGAATTGCCGGCTGCGGCATGCCGGCCGCGCGGTCGGGCTGTGGTGTCTGTCGTGGGGAAGGGGACGTGCGGGATGCCGCCTGCTGATTATCGCTCTGCGGTGCAGCGGCTGAGGCCGTCCTGCGGGCGCTCTTCAACGCGTCGAACTCGGCAAAGCGGTCGACGGCCTCTTCTTCCAACATCCATTCCACACCGGCTTCTGCGTAAAAATGCAGAAGGGCGGAAAGTTGTCCTGCTGAAAGATCGTTGGCGGAGGAGATCATATGCAAAGCTTATCGAAGCGCTCGCGGCAAGGAAAGCCCGACGCGGGCCTTCAATCCGCTATTGCACCGTCCATTGATCGATATCGTCGCGTTCGCCGATCAGCGCCAGGCCGTGCGCGACGGAAAGAAGCTCACCGCCGGTCTCGATCTTGTCCGTTTCGAAACGTCTGGTGAAGATCTGGCGCACCGCAGGCACGAACGATGTCCCTCCCGTGAGGAAGACCTTGTCGATCGCCGAGGCCGGCGTGTTGGTCTTCTGCAGGACATCGTCCAGGGCGCCCTCGATCTTGGCGAGATCGTCTGCAATCCATGTCTCGAAATCGGAGCGGGTGACGGTGCGATGACCGCCACGGCCGAGCGGGCCGAAATCGAAGCCTGCCTCGTCGGATGACGAGAGCGCCATCTTGGTCGCGGACACGGCTTGATAGAGCGGATAACCCTCGTCGTGATCGACGAGATCAATGAACATCTCGAGCTTGTCGGGCTCGAGCGCCGTGCGGACAAGCTTCTTCAGATCCTCGAACTCGCGGGAGGTCTTGAAGATCGACAGCTGGTTCCACCGGCCGAAGCTCGAATAATAGTTGGTGGGCACTTCTAGTATCTTGTCGAAGCTCTTGAAGTGGCTGCCCTTGCCGATCTGCGGGGCGACGATGTTGTCGATCATCCGATAGTCGAAATGATCGCCGGCGACGCCCACGCCCGAATGACCGATCGGCGTTGCCGAGAGCTTGCCGCCGTTCGTTTCGAAGCGGATCAGCGAGTAGTCGGTCGTACCGCCACCGAAGTCGGCAACGAGAACTGTTGCATCGGATGTCAGGTGCTGTGCGAAATAGAACGCTGCCGCGACGGGCTCGTACACGTAATGGATCTCAGGGAAGCCGAATCGAGAAAGCGCCTCGTTGTAGCGCTCGGTGGCAAGTGCCGGATCGGGATTGGCGCCGGCGAAATGAACAGGCCTGCCAGTAACGATGCGGGACACGTCAGACGGCCATTGCTCACCGGCATAGTGCTTCAGCCGCCGAATGAAGACCTCCATGAGATCCTGGAAACTATGGCGCTTGGCGTGGATCAAAGTTCCCTGGAAAAGGGCGCTGGCAGCGAATGTCTTGATCGACTGCAGGAATCGGCAATCACCCGGATTGTCTATGAACTGGCGGATTGCCGCATGTCCGGCCTCGACCTTCAGCGCCGACGCACCAAGGTGCGCATCCTTCATGAAGGAGAGGGCGGTGCGCATGCTGTCGCTGACGCCAGCTGCGCTCTGAAAGCGCATCGAATGTGTTTCGCGTCCATCGGCCATGGCGATGACGGTGTTCGTCGTGCCGAAGTCCAAACCAAGCGCCTGAGCCATGCTCGCACCTCCATAAGCCGATCGTGTTGTTTGAGACAGGAGCGATTGCTCCGCCAGGGGCGGCAAGGGCACGCCCGTTTGAAGAGCGCGCGTGATGCCACAGCGCTCTGTCTTGTTCAAGAGACGGATTGAAAAATGAAACGGGCGCCTGAGCGCCCGTTCGTCATTTATTCGGCGGCGATTGCCCGACGGGGCTCTTCCTGCTCCTCATGCTTCTTCCGTCGGCCGAGGCCAAGCAGCCAATCGTTCAACCTGCCCATCTCGACGAAGATGACGGGCGTGATGAACAGGGTAAGCGCTTGCGACACGATGAGGCCGCCGACGACGGCAATACCGAGCGGCTGGCGAAGTTCCGAACTCGCGCCCGTGCCGAGAGCGATAGGCAGCGCGCCGAGCAGTGCGCAGAAGGTCGTCATCATGATCGGCCGGAAACGCCGGACGCAGGCTTCGTGAATTGCCTCCGAGGTAGACATTCCGGTACCGGAACGCAGGTTCTCCAGCGCCACGTCAATCATCATGATGGCGTTCTTCTTGACGATGCCGATCAGCATCAGCAGGCCGATGAGGGCAATGATCGACAGATCGAAGCCCATGACCTTGAGCGCCAACAATGCACCGAGAGCTGCCGCCGGCAGGCCGGACAGGATCGTCAGCGGATGGATGAAGCTCTCATACAGCACGCCGAGCACGACATAGATCGTCAGCACCGCTGCCAGGATCAGGAGCGGCGTGTTGCTCTGCGATTGTTCGAAGATCTGCGCCGTGCCGCCGTAGGACGTGAAGATGTCCGTCGGCATATCGATATCCTTCTTGATCTGGTCAATCGCAGCCGTTGCATCGCCGAGCGATTCGCCGGCCGGCACGTTGAAGGATACGGTCGTCGAAACCAGCTGGCCCGTCTGGTTGATCGTCACAGGCCCGGTCGTGCGCCGAACCGTTGCGAAATTGGACAACGGCACCAGAGCACCGCTACTGGAGGCAACACGGATGTCTTGAAGCTTCTGGTCGTCCCAGGGCTTGCTTGTGTCGTACTCGACGAGGACGTCATAGCTCTCGCCGGTGGATTGGATCTGGGCCGCCGCGTAACCGCCAAACGATTCCTGCAGCGTGGTCCGAAGCTGGTCGTCGGTGATGCCGAATGCCGCGGCCTTCTCCGTATCGACGACGATATCGGCCTGCAGAGCGTTGTTCTGTGCATCAGAAGTTACGTCCGTGAATCGCGGATCGGCGCGCATGGCCTGTTGAATCTTGTCCGCCCACAGGTTCGTCTGGTCGGCACTCAGCGCCTGAATGACCAGCTGATACTGGCTGGCTGTCTGTCGGCCACCGAACCGCAGGCTCTGCTGTGGCGTGATGAACGCCTGAAGGCCCGCGATCTTCCCGATGCTTGCGCGCAATTCCCTCAACGTCTGGTCAAGCGGCGGCCGCTGGTCCTTGTCCTTCAGCTCGACATACATCGTGCCGTTGTTCAGCGGGCTGCGCGCATTTCCGCCGACGATCGACATGACGTGATTGACGGCAGGGTTCTGCTTCACCAGTGCTGCTGCCTGGTTCTGAAGCTCCTGCATGGCAGGATAGGAAATATCCTGACGGGCACGCGTGGATATTGATAGACGTCCGATATCCTCGGTCGGGAAGAAGCTCGCGGGCAGGGTCATGAACAGATAGATGGTCAGTCCGACCGAAGCGAGGAACAGCCCGAGGATCGCGGGACGATGCGCAAGGCACCAGCCCACGGATCTTTCGTACCCTCGCAGTGTCCAGTCGAAACCGGCGTCGAACCATCGAATGAAAATCGGTGGCTGCTCGTGACCGCTGCCGAGCCGGGATGCCAGCATCGGCGTGACCGTCAGTGACACGATCGCGGAGGCAACGATGGCGATCGCCACGACCATGCCGAACTCGTTGAAGATGCGGCCGACGACACCGCCCATGAGAAGGATCGGAATGAAGACCGCAATCAGCGACACGGACATCGAAACGATCGTGTAGCTGACTTCCCCGGAACCCTTGATCGCCGCCTGAAGCACGGGCATGCCGTCTTCCACGTGCCGAAGGATGTTTTCGAGCATGACGATCGCGTCGTCGACGACGAGGCCGACCGCCAGTGTCAGCCCTAGCAGCGAGATATTGTCGATACTGTAGCCGAGCACGTACATCATGCCGAACGTCGTGATCAGCGAGAGAGGCACGGCAAGGCCGGGAATGATGGTCGCCGTCAGATGGCCGGTGAAGAGGTAGATAACCAGCACTACAAGGCCGATCGTCAGCAGCAGCGTGAATTTCACGTCGGCGATTGCATCGCGGATCGGCTTTGCCGAGTCGTTCATGACAGTGGTGGTGACGGACGCGGGGATTTCCGCGTGCAGGGCCGGCAGCTTCGCACTGATGGCGTCGACCACTTCGACGGTATTGGCGTCTGGCTGACGCTGGATTGCAAGCAGGATGCTGCGCTTGCCGTCATACCAGCTACCGGTGTTCAGGTTCTCGACGCTGTCCTGCACGTCGGCAACGTCGCCGAGATGGATCGGAGCTCCGCCGGGATTGGCGATGACGAGGGAGCGGAACTCTTCAGCATTTGTCCGTTGCGTATCGGCATTGATCGTCATGCTCTGGCTGTCGTTCTGCAGCGTGCCGACGGGCACCTGACTGTTCGCCGCAACCAGCGCCTTGTTGACCGCGTCGATACCGATGCCGCGATTGAGAAGCTTGTTGGGATCGACCTCGACGCGCACGGCGTATGTCTGGGCGCCGAAAACGCTGACCTCCGCCACGCCCGGAAGCGTCGCCAGCGACGGCGAGATGATATTTTCGGCAATGTCATCGAGCTTGCTGCGCGGCATCGTATCGCTTTGCACGGCAAGCAGCATGACCGGGGCGTCAGCGGGATTGGTCTTGCGGTAGCTCGGCGGCGTCGTCATGTTGTCGGGCAATTGACGCGTTGCATGCGAGATCGCCGCCTGCACGTCTGCGGCTGCCGCGTCGATGTTGCGGTTCAGGTCGAACTGCAACACGATGCTGGTATTGCCGAGCGAGTTCGTGGCGCTGATCTCGCTGATGCCGGGGATGGTCTCGAACTGCTTGATGAGCGGCGTCGCGACTGATGTTGCCATCGTTTTCGGCGATGCGCCGGTCAGGGCGGCTGACACGTTGATCGTCGGAAAGTCGACCTGCGGAAGTGCCGCGACCGGCACAAGCTGATAGCCGGCAAGGCCGGCAAGCACGGCCCCGATGGCTAGCAATGTGGTTGCAACAGGCCGTTGGATACAGAAGTTCGGTATCATTCCTCGGTACCCGCCACGATGGTTTCTGTCTTGGCAGTCTCGTTCGCCCCGGCAACGTTCAGAGCCTTGTCGTCGAACTGTTCCTTAACGGCCTGCTTATCGACAAGCTGCGCCTGACCTTCGACAACGACATGATCGCCCTCGGCAAGGCCGCTGGAAATGGCGCTGAAGCCACCATTCGCGCGCGCGACCGTCACAGGCGTCAGTTGCACCTTTCCGTCCCTCACGACAAACGAATAGAAACCGTTCGCACCGGGGCTGACTGCCACTGTCGGTACTACGACCTGCTGCTGGTTGTCCTCGAAGTGGACGACGATGTTGACGGACTGGCCGGGCCAGAGGGCGCCCGAAGCGTTCTCGAACTTCGCCTTTGCCAGGATCGTGCCGGACGCGGAATCGACGGTATTGTCGTAGAAGCTGATGTGTCCCTTGCGCGGCTTGCCCTTGTCAGACCGCGGAACCGTCGTCACGTCCACGGGACCTGCCGCCATTGCCTGCTTGAGCTGGCGGAGATCGCTTTCCTGCAGATGGAACTTGACGTAGATCGGATCGTACTTCGCGATGGTAACGATCTGTGATCCCGCGTTGACGAAAGCGCCCGGGCTGACGGCAATGTCTCCCAACCGGCCATCGAACGGCGCCCGGATTTCTGTGTGCTCGAGAAGGATCTTGTCCGATGCGACGGAAGCCTTGTCGGCCTGCACGGTGGCCGCAGCGGTATCGCGCGCGGCCTTTGCCTGATCGTAGGTCTGCTGGGTCCCCGCCTTTGAGCTCAGCAGGTCGGCAGCACGGGTAAGGGCCGTTTCGGCTTCCTGCAATGTCGCCTGATCGCGGACGGTCATTGCATCATCCTTGTCGACCGTTGCTTGGGCTGTCCGGTTGTCCAGCTTGACGATCAGGTCACCAGCCTTGACGGTCGCGCCATCGGTCGCGACAATCTCCGTGACGAGGCCCTGTTCCTGTGCCGCGATCGTGGTGTTGTCGTCGGCATCGGCCCAGCCGGAGGCCGTGACATCACGCGGCAGGATGGTTTTCGTCGCCGCAACGGTCTTCACCAGCGTCGGGCCGCCGCTGCCGCGATTGTGTCCCTTTCCGCTCTTCTGATCTCCGGCCTGCTGAGCGCCGTCGCTGCCGCTCGCGTGCCCGTTGGTAGCGTCGGCTTGCTGCGTTGCTTTGGGAGTGAATCTTGAAAGGTAGGGAATGCGGTCTCTATATTGCCAGGCGCCAGCGCCGGCAGCGGCAATGATACAGATGGTTATCCAAAGCTTCTTCATGGTTAAGACCGGTCGTAGGCAGGTTGCGCAAATATCCAGCCCTTATTGAACCACGTTTATTACGGCGCAAAAACGACACAATTCGCCGCTGACCATCACTAAGTGGTTATAATAGCTTAAATTTTCGTAATGAAAGGAATCTCTAATACAATAGATGCTTTGAGCATCTTCGGCAACCGCGCTCGCCACTCTCGAGCAGCGAGCGCAATTCTCTTTTCTAATCAGACGGATCGCGCGGCGCCGCCATCGCAGCGCACAAGGCTGCCCGTTATGTAGCTCGCCTGCCGGCTGCAAAGGAACGCTGCCGTCGCCGCGAACTCATCAACCGTCCCGTAGCGCCCAACCGGAATGGCTGCTTCCTTCCGGCTGCGGATCGCATCGAGGCTTTCACCTGTGCGCTTTGCCGCTGCGCCATCAAGGTCATCAAGGCGGTCCGTCAGTATGCTGCCGGGAAGCAGCAGGTTCGACGTGATTCCATGCTTGCCGACCTCGGTGGCCAACGTCTTGCTCCAACCGGCAAGGGCAGGGCGCAGCGTGTTGGATAGCGCAAGCTGCTGGATCGGCTCGATGACACCCGATGAAGCAACCGTGAGAATCCGACCCCATTGCTGCGACTTCATCGCGGGAAGCAGGGTGTTGGTCAGCGAGATTACGCGAAGAACCATGGAGAAGAAGTAAGTCTCCAGTTTCTCCGGGGTCATCTCTTCTGTGGTTCCGGGCGTTGGACCTCCCGTATTGTTGACCAGGATGTCGATGCCGCCAAGCTTTGCGTTGGCGGCTGCGCCGACAGTCTCGACGAAGTTCTCGTCGAAGAGATCGGCCCAAACCCAGTCTGCCTTGCCTTTGCCCTCGGCGTTGATGGCAGCGCAGTTTGCTTCAAGCGTTTCGCCGCTTCGGCCGCAGAGAAGCACGTTGACGCCCTCGCGCGCCAATGCGACGGCAATTCCGCGACCGAGGCCGCGCGACGATGCCAGGACCAGCGCCCGCTTCCCCTTGATTCCGAGATCCATTTTCAGCCTCCATACTATCATCGATCTATAGGACGTTCGGCTGCGGGAGGGAAAGACGAAGTCGGCAATCGTCCGATAAAATATTGACGTTAACGTAAGGTGCGTTCTATTTGTTTGTGCGGAGGAATATCATTGCGCGAAATGGGAGATTGGCTGTCGCTTCCCGGCTCGACAATGCTTCTGCGTTTTGACAAGAGATAACCACTTGACGGGGAATATGGCCGCAATGTCGGCCAAGCGGAGATGGATGCATGACCGACACGACTGAACTGCCCGAGCGCGAAAGCATGGAATTCGACGTCGTGATCGTTGGCGGCGGTCCTGCGGGTCTGTCGGCGGCGATCCGGCTGAAGCAGCTCAATCCGGAGCTGTCGGTGGTCGTGCTGGAGAAGGGGGCCGAGGTCGGCGCCCATATCCTGTCGGGTGCCGTCGTCGATCCGATAGGCATCGACCGGCTGCTGCCGGACTGGCGTGATGAGGCGGATCATCCGTTCAAGACCGAGGTCAAGGACGATCACTTCCTGCTGCTCGGCCCTGCCGGCTCGGTGCGCTTGCCGAACCTGCTGATGCCGCCTTTGATGAACAATCACGGCAATTACATCGTCTCGCTTGGCAATGTCTGTCGCTGGCTGGCGGGCCACGCGGAGGCGCTCGGCGTCGAGATCTATCCGGGCTTTGCCGCGACCGAAGTGCTCTACAATGACGAGGGCGCGGTCATCGGCGTCGCCACCGGCGACATGGGCATCGAGAAGAACGGCGAGCCCGGCCCGAACTACACCCGCGGCATGGAATTGCATGGAAAGTACGTCCTGATCGGTGAAGGCGTGCGCGGCTCGCTCGCCAAGCAGCTCATCGCCAAATTCGATCTCTCGAGGGATCGCGAGCCCCAGAAGTTCGGCATCGGCATCAAGGAACTCTGGCAGGTCAAGCCGGAGAACCACAAGCAGGGTTTGGTGCAGCACTCCTTCGGCTGGCCGCTCGGCATGAAGACCGGCGGCGGTTCCTTCCTCTATCACCTGGAAGACAACCTTGTGGCCGTCGGCTTCGTCGTCCACCTGAACTACAAGAATCCCTACCTCTATCCCTTCGAGGAGTTCCAGCGGTTCAAGACGCATCCGTCGATCCGCACCACCTTCGAAGGGGGCAAACGCCTGTCCTATGGCGCGCGTGCGATTACAGAAGGTGGCTGGCAGTCGGTGCCGAAGCTGTCCTTCCCCGGTGGCGCGCTGATCGGCTGTTCGGCCGGCTTCGTCAACGTGCCGCGCATCAAGGGCAGCCACAATGCGGTGCTATCAGGCATGATGGCGGCGGACCGCATTGCCGCTGCGATCGCCGATGGCCGCGCCAATGACGAAGTGGTCGAGATCGAGACTGACTGGCGCTCGAGCGACATCGGCAAGGACCTGAAGAGGGTGCGCAACGTCAAGCCGCTGTGGTCGAAGTTCGGCACGGCTGTTGGCGTGGCGCTCGGCGGTCTCGACATGTGGACAAACCAGCTTTTCGGCCTGTCGCTCTTCGGCACCTTGAAGCACGGCAAGACCGATGCCGCCTCGCTGGAACCGGCCTCGAAACACAAGAAGATCGACTATCCGAAGCCGGACGGCGTACTGACCTTCGACCGTCTCTCCTCGGTGTTCCTGTCGAACACCAACCATGAGGAAGACCAGCCGGTGCATCTCAAGGTTAAGGACATGGCGCTGCAGGTGTCGTCGGAGCACGACATCTATGCCGGCCCCTCGACCCGCTACTGTCCGGCAGGCGTCTACGAATGGGTGGAGAAGGATGGCCAAGAGACCTACGTCATCAACGCCCAGAACTGCGTCCACTGCAAGACCTGCGACATCAAGGACCCTAACCAGAACATCAACTGGGTCCCGCCGCAGGGCGGCGAAGGCCCGGTCTATCCGAATATGTAGGATGCAGAGATGAGCAGCGCCTGCACTATACGACGGGCGCGCCTCGATGAACTGCCGCGCCTGACCGAGATCGAAATCGACGCCTTTGCAACGCTTGCGGCGGCACTCGGCGTCGCCCACGAGGCGCATGCCCTGGCGCGGGAAGTGCTGCGGGGATCGCTGAATGCGGGCCTTCTCCTGGTCGCCGCTGACGAAGGCGACCAGCCGGTTGGCTTTCTCGCGGCGGAAGAAGTCGACGACGCGCTCTACATTATTGAACTGGACGTCTGTCGGGAATGGCAGCGCAAGGGTGTCGGACGGCAGCTCATATCTGCTGCGATTGCGTTGGCCCGAACACGCCAGCTATCGTCCCTGACGCTCACCACCGATCGCCACGTTCCGTTCAACGCACCGTTCTATGCCTCGCTCGGCTTCGTGCTACCGGGTTCCGAGGCAATGCCCCAGTTCCTTCGGAAGAAGCTGGAGCACGAAGTTTCTGTCGGGATGGATGCGGAGCGACGCGCCGCGATGGTTCTCACTCTCTGACTGCCTGACCTGATAAAGGCTTGAGCCGGCGGATTGGCCCCAGCTCAAGCGATCGAGCATTATTGTTTGCGCGAGGCGATACCGGTCGAGAGCGCCACGCCGAGCCCGGTGATGACGGCTGCGGCAATCTCCGTGACGCCGATCTCTTCCCCAAGCAGCATGCCGCCGCCGATCGTTGCCAGCACCGGCGTGATCGCCGTGAAGGCCGCTGCCTGTGTGCCGCCGAGCGCGTGGACGGCGAGGCCGTAGGCGACAGCCGCGGCAAGGCCGGAAAGAACGCCCTGGCTCAACACCTGCAGTCCGATTTCACCAAGCGGCGCACTGGCGATCGAGGTGCCGAAGACGATGGCCAGGCCGACATGGATCAGGAAGGACCAGATCGCGATGAGTGCGCTCGCCTGGACGGCAGTCAGGCCGGATCGGCGGAAGGCATGCGTGTAGCTCGCCCACAGAATTGCTCCCATCGGCAGCAGGACGAAGCTGCTCCACGGCAGGGTGGTGCCCGCAAGGCTGCGCGCCAGCAGGATGGCAACGCCCGCTACAATCCCGGCGAGGCCGAGGACCCGCATGAAATCGGGGCGTTCCCGGAAGACCACGACGCCGATCAGGGCGGTCGCGAGCGGCATTGAGCCGCCGAGCAGAATGCCGGCGGCGGACGCCGGCGTGGAGTGAATGGCCGACGTGGTCAGCTGGAAGAACACTGCACCCGCGCCCGCAACCATCGTGGCAAGCCGGCCGAGCGGAACGCCCTTCGGCATCAGGCCGATCTTCAGCCAGACAGGCGCCAGCACGAGGGCTGGAACGCCGTAGCGGATCAGGCCGATATCAACAGTCGTAAGTTGCGTCGCTGCGCTGTGGCGCGTCGCGAGGATCCATGCGGCCCAGATGAGGACCGTTACGACCGCACCGGCATATCCGACTGTCGTCGAGGTGGATTTCTCGTTGTTGGTGAAGGTTACGGCACTCATCGGTGTCTCCTCTCAAGATCGTCCGGAGCTGTCCGGTTGAAAGAAGATTAGGCGGAAATGGCGCGGCATGTCCTTGCTATCTCTGCCACCAGAAGTCTAGTGTGAGCAACTATCTGCTAAGATGCCATAAGGATTTTATCGAACATGCCAAATCTGGATAAATTCGATCTGGCGATCCTCAGGTGTCTTCAGGAGGATGCGCGCGCCACCAACGTGGAGATCGCCGAAAAGGTGAACCTGTCGCCATCGCCCTGCCTGCGTCGAATCCGCAATCTCGAAAAGACCGGCGTCATCCGCGGCTACCGTGCCGATATCGACCGCAAGGAAGTCGGTCTCGGCTTGACGGTTTTCGTCGAGCTGAAGGTCGCCCATCACACCCGCGAGAACGCGCAGGCGCAGGAGGCGGCGCTGCTCGCCATCCCCGAAGTCGTCTCGTGCTTTCTGATTTCGGGAACCGCCGACTTTCTGGCGGAAGTCGTGGTCGAGGATCTGGCGGCTTACGAGCGGTTGCTGACTGACACGCTGCTGACCTTGCCGAACGTCAGCGACATCCGCTCGAACTTCGCCATCCGCAGCATGAAGACCCACGGCGCGCTGAAGCTGCCCCAGTCGAAATGAAAACGGGGCCGAACTGGCCCCGTTTCATGCTTAGAGTAGCGTCCCGCTGAGGATCATCAGCGCGACGGAGAAGTAGATCACCAGCCCGCTCACATCGACGAGGGTCGCGACGAACGGGGCCGAGGCACTGGCCGGATCGAGCTTCAGTCTCTGCAGCACGAAAGGCAGCATGGAGCCGGCCAGCGACCCGAAGGTGACGATGCCGATCAACGCCGCGAAGATCGTCACGCCGACGAGGACCCAGTGCTCGCCGTAGTCGTAGAGCCCGATGCTCTGCCAGAGCACGATGCGGGCGAAGCCGACGAGACCGAGGATCGCGCCGAGCACGATGCCGGTCGGCAGTTCGCGCAGCAGGACGCGCCACCAGTCGGAGAGCTTGAGTTCCCCGAGCGCCAGCGCCCGGATGATCAGCGACGTGGCCTGCGACCCGCTATTGCCGCCCGAGCTCATGATCAGCGGTACGAACAGCGTCAGCACGATTGCCTTCTCCAGTTCGCCTTCGAAGTGCTGCATGGCGCTTGCTGTCAGCATCTCGCCGAGGAATAGAGCACTGAGCCAGCCCGCGCGCTTGCGGATCATGCCGACGAAGCCGATCTTCATGTACGGCTTGCCAAGCGCTTCCATGCCGCCGAACTTCTGGGCGTCTTCGGTCTGGTCGGCGATCATCGTGTCGATCACGTCATCGACCGTGACGATGCCAAGCATGTGGCCATCTTCGTTGACGACGGGAAGGGCCAGTAGATTATGCTTGCGGATCAGCCGGGCGACATCTTCCTGCGTCATCAGCGGATCGGCACGCACAACCCCTTCCTTCTGCGCAACAGTCAGGACGGATTCACCGGGCTCACCGGTGATGAGGCGGCGGAGCGTGACGACGCTGGTCAGCACGCGGCTGACCGCATCGAGCACATAGATGGCATAGACCGTCTCGCGTGAGCGCTCGACCTTGCGGACATGCTCCAGCGTCTGCTCGACCGTCCACGTGTCGGGCACGCTGACGAACTCCGTGGTCATGATGCTGCCGGCCGTACGGGGCGGGTAGCCCATCAGGTGCTGGACGGCGAGGCAGGTCGTGCGATCAAGCCGCGAAAACAGGTGGGCGCGAGCGTCCTCGTTCATTTCCTGAAAGAGGTCGGCAACACGGTCGTTCGCCAGTGCATTCAGCAGCCGGGCAGCGTCTTCCGCTGGCATGTCGGCAAGGATTGCTGCTGCGTGATGCAACTCGGGTCGGCCGAGAATACGCACGGCCTTCTGCTGCGGCAGCGTAACCAGGATTGCTGCTGCTTCGGATACTTCAAGTGTGTTCAACTGCTCGACGCGCTCGGCCGTTGTGATCGGTCCGAGGTGATCGCTGCTGAAGAAACGAGCGGCATGGCCCGCCCGCAGAGGGAAGCGATTGATGTTCATAAGCTCGCCTTTCCGTCGATCCGCCGTAGCGTCCAACGGGCGAGCCCGACAGAGTCAGGTCAGCGCACGAGGGCCGCGTACGGCAAAGGCAATCGACTGCTACTGTCGCTTGGCATCGTGATGATGGCTCCGTTGATATCCGCGGAAAGCTAGCGCCTTCCACGTAAGGCTGTAGGTGGTCTCAAACGTCGGAAAAGTCAAGCACCCTAGATGCTTAACGCCAGAATGCCGCACCCGCTGGATGCGCCATTCCGGTATTGGTTTTCGGGCGATGCCGATGACCCGGCATTGAGGCGAACTCAGAAGCCTTCCAGAACGACCTTTCCCTTCATCTTGCCGCTTTCCACCATCGCATGGGCAACCTTGAGGTTTGCGGCATTGATCGTTCCGGCGGTTTCGTTGAGCGTGGTCTTGATCTGCCCGGCATCGACCAAGTTGGCGATGGTGTTCAAAAGCCGATGCTGCTCGATCATGTCGGGCGTGTCGAAGAGCGGCCGTGTGAACATCAGTTCCCAGTGAATCGAGACCGCCTTGCGCTTGAAGGGCATCACGTCGAGCGCCTTGGGGTCGTCGATCAGCGCAAAACGCCCCTGCGGCGCGATGGCATCCACGATATCCGCCAGATGATCGCTTGTGTTGGTCGTCGAGAAGATGAAGCCCGGTGCGCCGATGCCGAGCGCCGCGACCTGCTTGGCGATCGGCTTTGAATGATCGATGACGTGGTGCGCTCCGAGTTGCTTCACCCAGTCTTGTGTTTCCGGTCGGGACGCGGTTGCGATAACCGTGAGATCTGTCAGCGCGCGGGCGATCTGGATGGCGATCGAGCCCACGCCGCCGGCTCCCCCGATGATCAGGATCGCTTTCGCTGCTCCGGGAACCACATCGCGCACCTTCAGTCGATCGAAAAGCGTCTCGTATGCCGTGATCGACGTCAGCGGCAGTGCAGCCGCGGCGGCAAAGTCGAGGGTCTTTGGCTTGTGGCCGACAATGCGCTCGTCGACCAGCTGGAACTCGGCATTGGAGCCTTGGCGGGCGATCGATCCCGCATAGAAGACCTCGTCGCCGACCTTGAAGAGCGAGACATCCGGCCCGACGGCTTTGACGACGCCCGCAGCATCCCAGCCAAGGATCTTCGCCTGGCCGTCAGGCGGTGTCACGCCGGCGCGTACCTTGACGTCGACAGGATTGACCGAAACAGCTTTCACCTCCACCAGAATGTCGTGGCCGGTTGCATCCGGCACGGGCAGCTCGATGTCGATCAGCGATGTCTCAGCCGAAATGGGTTGCGGGGTTTTGTAGCCGACGGCGCGCATGATGAATTCCTTGTTGCGTTGCACGCATGCTAGATGCGACCTATCTGTCGAAGGCGCAAGAATGCACAAATTCTGTACGTAGTACCAAAAAGGATACCGTAGGATGTCGCTTCCCCGAGCCAAGCTCACCAAGAACTTTCCCGGTTGTCCTGTCGAAGCAACGCTCAGTTTCCTCGATGGGAAATGGAAGGGCGTCATCCTTTTTCATCTGATGGATGAAACGCTGCGCTTCAACGAGCTGCGCCGCAAGCTGCCTGCGATTACGCAGCGCATGCTGACCAAACAACTGCGGGAACTTGAAGAATCCGGGCTGGTGTCGCGAACGGTCTTTGCCGTCGTGCCGCCGCGCGTGGAATATGCGCTGACGGCGCTTGGAGACACGTTGCGCCCCGTTATCGAGGCGCTTGCTGTCTGGGGCGAGCAGAATGTCTTCTGCTATCCGGATGGACGCCGGCTGCGGGACGTCGCAGCCGAGCAAGATCTAGCTGCGGGCGCGACGGTCGAGGCGTAGCGAAGCCGCAAAGACGAACATGCCGAGGAACGACAGGGCTGCGCCGACATAGCCCGTCGCTGCAAAGCCGTATCCCCAGGCGATCACGAGCCCGCCCAGCCAGGCGCCGAGCGCGTTGGCGATGTTGAAGGCCGAGTGGTTCGACGCTGCGGCAAGGGTCTGGGCATCCGCGGCGACATCCATCAGTCTGGTTTGCAGGGCAGGGCCCGCCGCAAAACCGCAGCCGATCAGGAAGACGCAGAGCGCGAGCATGACCGGGATCGTGGCCGTCAGTGAGAAAAGCGACAGCACGACGACGTTGAAGATCAGAGAGCCGGCAATTGTGCCCATGAGCGACTTGTCGGCAAGCCATGATCCGATGACGTTGCCGGCGTTCATTCCGACGCCGAACAGGATCATCATCACGGCAACCATGCTCTCGGGCAGCATCGCGACCTTTGTTGTCGTGTCGGCGATGTAGCTGAACATCGCGAACATGCCGCCGTATCCGACGGCGGCGATCGCGAGCGTCAAAAGAACCTGGGGGCGCTTGAAGGCGCCGAGCTCGCGGCGGAAGCTCGCGCCTTCGGCAACCTGGTCGCGCGGCACATAGTACCAGATCAAGGCCATGGTAACGAGGCCGATCACACCAACAGACGTAAACGCCACCCGCCAGTCGAGCGATTGTCCGAAGAAGGTCGCCAATGGCGTGCCGAGCAGGGTTGCGATGGTCAGGCCGAGCATGACCCTGCCGACTGCGCGTGCACGCTTGTGCGCAGGCACCATGGATGCTGCAACGATGGCGGCGACACCGAAATAGGCGCCGTGCGGCAGTCCGGTGATGAAACGGATGAGGGCGAAGCTCTCGAAGGTAGGCGCCATCGCGCTGGCAATATTGCCTACGGCAAAGATAGCCATCAGCAACAGAAGCAGCGAACGCCGCGCCATTTTCGCGGCGAGAACGGCGATAACGGGGGCACCAATGACGACGCCGAGGGCATAGGCGCTGATCACGTATCCCGCCTCGGGCGTCGTAACCGAGAATGTCCCGGCCACATTGGGCAGCAGGCCCATGATCGCGAATTCGCCGGTGCCAATGCCGAAGCCGCCGCAGGCAAGTGCCAGCTGGACCAGAGCAACAGCCATGGGCGAGGGCGCCTCAACTGCGGAATCGGCATCAATGGAATCGTTTACGGCAATCTGGCTCACGCGAGCTCCTCGGCATGCAATGTCAGGTGTCCGGCAACATGAAAGCGTCGGCAAACGCCAGCCGGAAATGCGGATATGAAAGGAAAAGGGAACTCTGCCCCACCAGACACTTATCGATGATTTGGTGTCGAACGTCTTCTGCGTTCTTTGCACTGCAGCACCGCCAACAGTGCATACGTGCCATGCGCGGCAGGCGCGACTCGTGCTGGTTGTTGAAATCACGAGCGCAAGAACCATCTCTAAGCGGCACGCGGCTGGGAGACGCCCAGCGCCGGAATAACGGGAAGCGCATGAAGCTTGTAGGTTTTTTCAATCGCGATGGCGGCACCTTCAGAACCACCGACATGCAGGCCTATGAACGGCGGGCCGAGGAGGTTTTCGGCGAGGCGGGTCACGATTTCGAAGCGCTGGTCTTTTCAGGCAGCGAGATCGTTCCCGCAATGCAGCGCGCCGCGCGACGCGACGATATCGACGGCATCGTCGCTGGGGGGGGCGATGGAACGATATCGGCCGCCGCATCGATCGCCTGGAAGAACGGGGTTGCGCTCGGTGTCATTCCGGCTGGAACGATGAACCTTTTTGCGCGATCGCTTCGCGTGCCCCTCGATATCTGGAGCGCGCTTGAGGTGCTGGCTTTCGGTGAGGTTGATAACGTCGATATTGCCAGCGCGAACGGCCGGCCGTTCATTCACCAGTTTTCCGCGGGTCTGCATGCGCGCATGGTGCGGTACCGCAATTCCTATACGTACCGATCGCGTTTGGGAAAAATGCGGGCGAGCACGCGTGCTGCCTTCGGCGTGGTGCTGAATCCGCCGGAGTTCGAGGTGGATTTCGAGGCGGGTGGCGTGCGCGAACGGCGGCGAGTTTCAGCCGTTTCCGTCTCGAACAATCCTTTCGGCGAGAATGCCTTATTGTACGCCGATAGCCTGACCAGCGGCGAGCTCGGCTTCTACACCGCAAAGCCGCTGAAGCCGCTTGGTGTCGCCCGCCTGGCGATCGACCTCCTGAGGGGAAAGGTGCGAGAAAACGCGGATGTCATGATCATGCACCCGGCCGAGGTGCACCTGCATTTTCCAAAGCTTCATTCGAAGGCAAATTGCGTGATGGATGGCGAGCTGCTCCCCCTCGAGCGCGACGTCTCGTTGAAACTCCACCCCGGTGAGCTGAAGGTATTGGTTCAGCAGGGCTTGGCCGCTCAGGTCGATGAGGCCGAACGGCGCGAGCCGGCGTCGTAGCTAGAGACGCGGCAGATAGGTTCGGTAGTCGAAGTCAGAGACCGTGCGCAAATAGGTGATCGCCTCCTTGCGCTTTGTATCGCCGTAAAGCTGCTGATAACGCTCGCCAAAAATGTCGGCGATGAAGGGCGAATGGCGAAACGCCTCGACCGCCGTCAGGAAGTCGTGGGTCAGCTTCGGCACGTTGTCGGGAACATGCGATGGCGTCGTTTCCTCGCCCGGATCCAGTTCGTTCTCGAGCCCGAGCAGCATCCCGCCGAGGATCGCGGCAAGCAGGAGGTATGGATTGGCATCGGCGCCCGCGACGCGATGCTCGATCCGGGCGGCCGGTCCGTTGATATCGGGGATCCGAACCGCCGTGCCCCGGTGACCGTAGCCCCAGGTGAGATCGACGGGTGCGAAAGAGCCCGGCTGGAAGCGGCGATAGGAGTTGGCGAACGGCGCAAAGACCAGTTGTGCGTCGCGCATGCTCTGTAGCATGCCCGCGCAGACCGATTTGAGCTTCGTCGGCTCGCCACCCTTTGCATCGAATATGTTACGGCCTGCAGCGTCGAGAACGCTCGCATGCACATGCAGGCCGGAGCCTGCGTGATCCGAATACGGCTTTGCCATGCACGTGGACTTCAAGCCGTGCTTTCGCGCCGCCTGCTCGATGATGCGCTTCAGGTAGATGCAGTCATCCGCCGCCGCGAGCGCGTCGGGGCGATGCAGCAGGTTGATCTCGAATTGGCCGGGCCCGAACTCGGCCGTCGTTGCATCGGCAGGCAGCCCCTGCGCCGCGGCATATGCGCGGACCGTGTTCAGATAGTCTCCAAGCGCGTCGACAGCGCTCATGTCGTAGAGCTGGAAACCGTTCGGATCGCCCTGATAGGTCAGGTCGACAGGAGGTGATGGCCTGCCGGTCTCCCGCCAACTCTGTTCCATGACATAGAATTCGAGCTCTGTTGCCACCACCGGCGTCAAGCCGAGCCGTTCGTATCGCTTGAGCACGGAGGCGAGAATTGCGCGGGGATCCATGAAACTCGGCGTCCCGTCGAATTCGTGCATCGTCGCCAGCACCTGCAGCGACCCTTCAGGAGCCCACGGCATCGCGGCAACGCTTCGCTCGTCGGGAATGCAATTCCCATCGGGATCGCCGACAGAGAGCGACAGACCTGTAATGTCGTCGTTGTCGTCTCCCCAGATATCAAGCGACTGAGTGGAGGAGGGCAGGCGCACCTCGCCGGCCCAGATCTTCTTCTGCATTCCGAGAGGAATCTGCTTGCCGCGCAGGTCGCCGTTCATTCCCACCAGCAGGATTTCCACGCGCGCATCGCTGGCCGCAGCTCTATCGTTGCTTTTGTCGCTTGCCATGATCTTGAAAATCCCCTCGGACACGCTCAAGGTCGTATCCCATTGGAAAGAGGCTTTCAATCTCCGAAGGTGTTTTGCAAATTATGTCCGATACTTACGCGCGTTCCAATCTGGCAGCCATCGATGCCGCTCATCATCTCCATCCGTTCTCGGACATGAAGAAGCTGAATGCCGACGGAGCCCGCATCATCCAGCGCGGCGAGGGTGTCTATATATGGGATGCCAAGGGCAAGAAGTATCTCGACGGTTTCGCGGGGCTCTGGTGCGTCAACATCGGCTACGGACGGCATGAGATCGCCGATGCCGTTGCCCGGCAGATGAAGGAGCTTCCCTATTACAATACGTTCTTCGGAACGACGACCACGCCGGCAACCTTGCTTTCCGAAAAGGTCGTCTCGCACGCCGGCCCGCATCTCAATCATGTCTTCTTCACCGCTTCGGGCTCGGAGGCAAATGATACTTGGTTTCGCATGGCCCGTGTCTATTGGGCCGCTGTCGGCAAGCCGTCGAAGAAGATCGTGATCGCCCGCAAGAATGGTTACCACGGCTCGACTGTCGCGGGCGCCAGCCTCGGTGGCATGAAATACATGCATGAGCAGGGCGACCTGCCGATACCCGGCATCGTTCACATAGACCAGCCGTATTGGTACGGCGAAGGAGGCGATCTGTCGCCGGACGAGTTCGGCCTGAAGGTCGCGCGGCAGCTGGAAGAAAAGATCGATGAACTCGGCGAGGAAAACGTCGCCGCCTTCGTTGCCGAACCGGTTCAGGGCGCCGGCGGCGTGATCATTCCGCCGAATACCTACTGGCCGGAAATTCAGAGAATTTGCAAAGCCCGCAATATCCTGTTGGTGGCCGATGAAGTGATCTGCGGCTTCGGACGCCTCGGCGAATGGTTTGGACACCAGCATTTCGGTGTCGAGCCGGATCTGGCGCCTGTCGCGAAGGGCCTGTCATCGGGCTACCTGCCGGTCGGTGGCGTGCTGGTCAGTGATCGCGTCGCCGACGTGTTGATAAACGATGTCGGCGATTTCAACCACGGCTTCACCTATTCGGGCCATCCGGTCTGCGCGACCGCGGCACTGGAAAACCTGCGGATTCTCGAGGATGAGCGCCTGGTGGAGCGGGTGCGCGACAACATCGGTCCTTATTTTGCCAGGGCCTGGGGTGCGCTTGGCGACCATGACCTCGTCGGTGAGGCCGTCAGCATCGGCCTGATGGGCGCGCTTCAATTGGCGGCTGACAAGAAGACGCGTATGCGCTTCGAAAAGCCGGACGCGGTCGGGGCACTCGTCCGCAATCATGCGCTCGCCAACGGTCTGGTTCTGCGCGCAACCGGCGACAGGATGCTCGCATCGCCGCCACTCGTCATCACCCACGAAGAGGTCGACGAAATGATCCGCATCACAAGGATCGCGCTGGATTCCGCCTGGCGGGAGCTCAAGTCTTAGCAGCTGTCAGGGCTGCGGGTAGACCCAGGCGTAGCCGAAGTACCGCTTGTCGTCGGGGCGTCCGCGCTCATAACGAATGCTTATGTTCTTGACGGCGGGGTTTGCGTATTGCGGACCAAGATTATCGGTCAGCCATCGGCTGAGGTCGGGGGGGAGGTTCGTATCTCCCTCTCTAGGCAGCCATGCCAACAGGATGGGCCGATCGGCGCTCCATTTGTAGTCGACCGTAAGGTTGCCGAAAAACGTGCACAGCGTCGGCACATCCGGCAACTGCATATGCAGGTTACCCGACGGCAGCCATGTATCGGTGACGACGAGGCCGGGCCGCTTTCCTTCTTCCGACATGATTTCGCTGATGAATGTCCCGTAGGGGATGTTATAGGCTTCGTAGCGGCCGAAGAGCATCGGCATATTGGCCCGAACAAAGAACAGCGGCGGCGTCAGAGCCATGACGGTCAGCGGCACGAGGAAGAAACGCTTGGCGAAGTCTTCCGCGCGGATGCCACGCGCCTGCATTTTCAGGCAGAAGGCGATTGGCATCAGGAACAGGAAGGGCAGGACCCATCTGTCGCGCATTGAGGTAATGCCGATCGCGAAGACCAGCACCAGCACCTGGAGACCGATCGTCAGGAAGACGGTGTCGAGAAAGCGCGCCCAGACCGTGGTCGGGCGAAGATTGCGCAGGAACGACTTCCCGAAAACGATCGCGTAGACCGCAACGATAGGTGCAAGGATGATGACGATGAGTTCGAAGAACTCGATCGGCCCCTTGATGAACTTCTCGAAAGCGCCGTCAGGCGCCTCTTCACCCATCGTGTTCAGGGTCCGCGTCGCAGCCAGTCCGACATTATCGAGCAGCCAGAGTCCGTGCGGGAGAAACAGAAGGATCGCAATGGCGATCGACAGCAGGAAGCGCCGGTCCAGAAGGCGCGCTTTGCCGTCCGGATGCATCAATACCGCGACGAAGGCGGCAATGACCACAAGGGTGAAGTTGTACTTCGACAGCATGCCGAGACCGAGCGAAACGCCGATCATCGCATAGGACCCCAGCGACGGCGCCTTCAGGGTCTTCACGACGCTGAGGATCAGCAGATTGATCATCAGCATCTGCGCGACCGTATGGGTCAGATCCCGCTGAGCGCCCCAGAAGACCTGCGGGATCGTGAACAGCGACAGGGTCGCAATCGCGGCGTAGAGACGGTCTTCAAGAACCAGCCGCGCAAGCCTGTAGTAGGTGAAGAAGAGGAGAAACAGGACGAGGTTCTTGGCCGCGGCGATCGTGGCGATTGACAGTCCGAACACGGACACGATCACGGCCTGGAACCAGTTATAGAGCGGCGGCTGCGTGTCGTAGCCGGTCACGAGCCACTGGGAAAAGAAAGCCTGCTGGGATTCGTCCACCCGCATGCCATGCGGCAGGAGCAGACGAACCACAAAGCCAATAAAGAAATACGCAGCCAGCAGCATGACGACCGCATCGGGTCTGCGCGTCAGAAGGTTACGCATTCTCGGAGCGGTCGAATATCTGCCGGACGATGTAGTTGGGCGAAGCGTCGTCGCGGTAGTAGGTGCGCGCGATCATTTCCGCCAGGATACCGGTCGTAATCATCTGCACCGAAGACAGTAGCAGGACGATTCCGACCATGAGCAGTGGTCGGGTACCGATGTCGTTCCCCATTATGAACTTGTCGAAGAACAGATAGATGAGCACGAGCGTCGCGATCGCGCCCAGTCCGAGACCCAGCGAACCGAAGAAATGTCCGGGACGCGCCTTGTAGCGCATGAAGAACATGACCGAGAGCAGGTCGAGGATGACGCGGAAGGTGCGCGAAATGCCGTACTTCGACTGGCCGTGCGCACGAGCATGGTGCGTTACGACCATTTCGCCGATGCGCGAGCTCGGTACGACGCCCGCCACCCATGCCGGAATGAAGCGGTGCATCTCGCCCATCAGCTTGACCTGCTTGATGATCGACGAGCGATAGATCTTCAGGCTGCAGCCGTAGTCATGCAGTTTGACGCCGGTGATGCGGCCGATCAGATAGTTGGCGCACCAGGAGGGAATCTTGCGGAGCAGGAGGCCGTCCTGGCGGTTCTTTCGCCAGCCGACCAGCAGGTCGAGTTCTCGGCGCTCGAGCTCCGCGACCATCGAGGGGATGTCGTTCGGGTCGTTCTGCAGATCGCCGTCCATCGTTGCGATCAGACGCCCGCTGGCGGTATCGATACCGGCCTGCATCGCGGCGGTCTGTCCGAAATTGCGCTGCAGTTCGACGATCTTCAGCGCGAGGCCGGCGCGACCGATATGCTTGCGCGCGTTCACGAGAGTTGCGTCCGTGCTTCCGTCGTCGACGAGGATGAGTTCCCAACGCTGCGGGTAGTTCGTCATGGCCGAGCAGATGCGATCGACGAGCGGTCCGACGCTTTCTTCTTCGTTGAAAATCGGCACGACCAGCGAAAGTTCGAGCGGAGCGCTGCCATCGATCGTGGTTGACGGTGACTCTGTCGTTGTCTGCAACTCGTATTTCTCCTAAAACGCCGCGCAGCCGTGACGCTCGGTTGGCGGCTGAAGTCAGGAAGCTAGTACATGAAGTCTCCGGTCGTTGCCAGCCGGCAATCCTGGTGCGCCCGCAATCGCATGATGCTGTTAACAGTCGCGATCGTTGGCGCCTACGCGTTTTTCATCCAGTGGTTCTGGGGATGGTCGTCGATCCTTGAAGAGTGGGCCCATGTCGGGGTCCTGCCGATCGTCGCTGCGTTGTTGCTGCTGACCAGCACTTACTTCCTGCGCACATGGCGCATCTACGATTATTTCCCGCGTGAGACCTCCGGCCGCTTCCGAGCGCTATTCCGCGTGACGCAGGTCCATAACCTGTTGAATATCATGCTGCCGTTCCGAACAGGGGAGACCAGCTTTCCGGTCCTGATGCGCACCGAATTCGGGATACCAATCGCCCGCGGCACATCCGCATTGTTCGTCATGCGGCTTCTCGATCTGCACGCGCTTCTCGCTGCGGCCGGGATAGGCTTTGCCGCTGCCTCGCAAAATAGAGTGTTGGCCTGGGCTATCTGGACGGTCTTTCTGTTGCTGCCGGTCGCAGCCTTTGCAACCCGCAAGAGCCTGTTGCGGATCGCGACCAGACTTCTTCCTGCAAAAGCCCAGGAAATCGTTGCGGAGATCGAAAACGGGCTTCCATCCAATGCGCCTGCATTCGCTCGCGCTTGGGCAATGACCGTGATCAATTGGCTTGTGAAGGTACTCGTGCTCGCCTGGTCGCTTCGCCTGATGGGCGTCTTCCCGATCTCGGCGAGCTTCGGTGGCGCGCTGGGAGGGGAGTTGTCGTCGGTCCTGCCGGTGCATGCACCGGGCGGCGTCGGCACATATCCGGCCGGGATCACCGCCGGTGCCGTTGCGTTCGGTGCTTCTGGAGAGGCTTCAGCACTTGCGACATTGGCCCAGGCAAGCATCAACGCGCATCTTCTGATTATCGTTTCGGCCCTGACCGGGACAGCGATCTCTCTACCCTTTGGTCGTCGACAGCTCTGACAGGCGCTTGCGCAGGAACGCCTGCTCCGGAACCTGACGACAGAAGGATAGCGCTGTCTGATAAGCGGCGATTGCTTCGTCGTCCTTGCCGAGCCGGCGCAGCAGATCCGCTCTTGCCGAATGCGCCAGGTGATAGCTGCCGAGTTCACCGCCCTCCAGGATCGCATCGATCAGCCGTAAGCCTTCTGCGGGGCCATCGATCATCGCAACGGCGACCGCCCTGTTGAGCTCGGCGATCGGCGATGGCTGCGCCGAAACCAGCAGTTCGTAATAGCTGGCGATGCGCCGCCAATCGGTCTCCTCGGGCGTTCGCGCGCGAGCATGCTCGGCGGCAATGGCCGCCTGAAGCGTATAGACGCTGATTTCCTCGTGGGTCATGGCCGTGCCGAGCAGCTGCTGCCCCTCGGCGATCTTCTGCAGATCCCATTTGCCGCGATCCTGATCGGCAAGCAGCACCAGTTCGCCGTCGATACCTCGCCGCGCCAGACGGCGCGAGTCTTGGAGCAGCATCAAGGCGAGCAGCCCGGAGATGTCAGGATGCGGCAGCAGGTCTGCCACGAGGCGCGCGAGGCGGATTGCTTCCATGACGAGATCTGTGCGGACGATCTGCTCGCCGGATGATGCGGAATATCCCTCGTTGAAAACGAGATAGATGACGTGCAGGACTCGATCGAGCCGATCCGGCAATTCTCCGCGGGAGGGAACCTCGTAGGGAATGCCGGCTGCCCTTATCTTGCTTTTGGCGCGCACGATCCGTTGCGCGACCGTCGGTGCCGGAACGAGAAAGGCGTGAGCGATCTCCTCGGTGGTGAGGCCGCAGACTTCGCGAAGCGCCATGGCGATCTGTGCCTCGCCGGTGAGGACAGGATGGCAGCAAATGAATATGAGACGCAGCATGTCGTCGTGAATCGTATCCATGTCGCCGATCTCCATCTCATCTGTCTGTGGATAGAGGCTTTCCTCGATGTCCCTAAGCGATGCATCGAAGCGCGTGCGCTTACGGATATGATCGATCGCGCGGAAGCGCCCCGCCGAAACGAGCCATGCGAAAGTGTTGGCGGGCACGCCGTCGCGCGGCCACGTTCGCGCCGCGGCGGCGAAGGCGTCATGAAGCGCCTCCTCGGCTCGGTCGAAGTCGCCGAGCAGGCGGATCAGCGTCGCCAGGACACGCCGCGACTGAGCGCGATATATCTCCTCGATCACCCGTTCCACGTCAGTCCGCCAGCGTCAGCATCTTGACGGGGCGCACCTCGATCGCGCCGTAGCGGCTGCAGGGAATACGCGCAACGATCTCCTTCGCCTGCGTCAAATCCCTGGCTTCGATCACATAGAGGCCGGCGAGGTGTTCCTTCGTCTCCACGTAAGGGCCGTCGGTTGCGCTCAGCGTACCGTTGCGGACACGCAGCACCGTCGCCGTCTCCGGGCTATCGAGGGCGTCGGCATGAATGAGTATGCCTTCCTCGCGCAGTTCGCTGTCACAGCGAAAATGGTCGCGGACAAGCTGCTCAGTCTCGTCCGTATTCAGTGTTCCGTCGGAGCCGACCGAATTGTAGATCAGGCAAATGTAGCGCATGACATCATCTCCCATCCTTGATCGAGTATCCCGGCCGTATTTCCACCGAGGCGTATTTCAGGATCGGGAACGTCGCCACGACCTCCCGTGCCTGTTCCATGTCGGCGGCCTCGATGACGACGAACCCGCCGAGGTGCTCCTTGATTTCGGCAAACGGGCCGTCCGTCGCAGTAACTTTCCCGCTCTTGAGGCGTAGCGTCGTCGCGCTATCGGGCGCCCGGAGCGCGAGTGCCGTTACCAGCACGCCACGATCGCGCCAGTGGTCGTCACTGACGATGCATTCCTCTGTCAGGACATCCCATTCTTCCTGCGGTACGAGCTTGCTCGCCTCGGTATCGAACCAGATCTGGCAAAGATACTTCATCGTCTTCTCCTCACATCTCAACCGGTATCGCGTAGATCGGTCGGACCTCGATCGCTCCCATCCTTGCAAGCGGAATTCCCGCGGCCACGCGGACGGCATCGTTGAGGTCTTTTGCATCGATCAGGATGAAGCCGCCAAGCTGCTCCTTGGTTTCGGCAAATGGACCGTCCGTCATCGCGGTCTCGCCGTTTCTGACGCGGACCGTGACAGCCGTCTTGGGATGTTGCAGCGCCTGCGCCGCAATCATGTGGCCGCTCTCGATGAGCTGCCGGTCGTAGGCCAGCGAATCGCGATCGAGCTGCCTCTTCTCCTCCGCCGACATGGCTTCCAGTGCCGACGGTTCAAAGAACACCTGACAAAGATACTTCATTCCGATTGCCTCCTCCGTGTCGTCTTATGCCCCTTGGACGAACAGAGTAGGTGGATTTCGACAGTGAAAAAGAAAATCTTTTAGCGGTCGCCCGGTCGAATTGGAGCGACTGCGCGCGACTAAGGACCATCAACAACATGGAGTGATGGTCATGAGCATTCTCGAAACACTACTTGCGCGCCAGATATGGGCACACCGGCATCGCGCCGATGGTGTTTTAGGCATGGGCGACGATTTTGTCGGCGGTCGCGCGCTTGTTGTGCGCGCCATGGCGGCGTTTGCCATACTTGCAGTAACGGTCGCCGCCCTCGATTTTGCCGCGGACGGCGGCCGTCAGATGGATATGGCGCGCAGCAGTGTCGCTGCGTCGCGCCAGTAGACTATTGAAACGCGGTTTCGAAGAAACTGCGCAGCTTGCGTGAGTGCAGGGCTTCCGGCGGCATCGCTGCGAGCTTCTGCACAGCGCGAATTCCGATCTGCAGATGTTGGTTGACCTGCGTTCGGTAAAAGGCCGTCGCCATCCCCGGCAGCTTCAACTCGCCATGCAGCGGCTTGTCCGAAACACAGAGCAGCGTTCCGTAAGGCACGCGGAAGCGGAATCCGTTGGCGGCAATGGTCGCCGATTCCATGTCCAGTGCGATGGCGCGCGCCTGCGAGAGGCGCTTTACCGGTCCCCGCTGATCGCGCAGTTCCCAGTTGCGGTTGTCGATGGTGCCGACAGTGCCTGTTCGCATGATGCGTTTCAGTTCAAAGCCTTCGTAACCGGTGATCTCGGCAACGGCTGCCTCGAGCGCCACCTGCACTTCGGCAAGGGCCGGAATGGGAACCCAGACCGGCAGGTCGTCGTCGAGGACATGGTCTTCACGCATGTAGGCGTGGGCAAGCACGTAATCACCGAGCCGCTGGCTGTTGCGCAGGCCGGCGCAATGGCCAAGCATCAGCCATGCATGCGGCCGCAGCACAGCGACGTGGTCGGTGATCGTCTTGGCATTGGAGGGGCCGACGCCGATGTTGATCATCGTGATCCCGGCATGCCCCTTCATCTTGAGGTGATAGGCCGGCATCTGGGGAAGCCGGGCGAGCGTCACATCCGTTTCGGGCTGGCTGCTGCCTGCATGCGTGATGATGTTGCCGGGCTCCACGAACGAGGTGTAGCCGTCGCCGCCATCGGCCATCAGCTTGCGCGCCCAGGCGCAGAACTCATCGATGTAGAACTGATAGTTCGTGAACAGCACGAAGTTCTGGAAGTGCTGCGCGCCGGTCGCCGTGTAGTGGGAGAGGCGAGCCAGCGAATAGTCGATGCGTTGCGCCGTGAAGGGCGCGAGTGGGGAGGGCTCGCCCGGCGGTGGGATATACTCGCCGTTCGCGATCTCGTCGTCCGTGGTGTTCAGGTCCGGCGTATCGAAGAGGTCCCGCATCGGGATGTCCATGAAAGCGGCGGCGGAAGCTTCCACATGCGCGCCTTCGCCGAAGGCAAAATGCAGCGGTATCGGCGTGGAGGATTCCGAGACTGTCACCGGCACACCGTGGTTGCGCATCAACAATCCAAGCTGCTGCTTCAGATAGTGCCTGAAGAGCTTCGGCCGGGTGACTGTTGTCGTATAAATCCCGGGTGCCGTCACATGGCCGTAGGAAAGGCGCGTGTCGATATGTCCGAAGCTCGTCGTCTCGATGCTCACCTGGGGATAGAACGCACGGTACCGCGATGTGATCGGAGCGCCCTTTGCCAGCGCTGTGAAGTTCTCGATCAGGAAGGCCGTATTGCGCTCGTAAAGTTCCGTCAGCGCATCGACCGCCTTGATGGGGTCATCGAATGTCTTCGGCGCATAGGGTGAAGGGGACGAGACGTCGAGAGGAGAGATTCGTTTGCTCATGAGACATTATAGAGCGGAGTCTTTGACAAGCAAACGACGTCTATCCGAATACACATGTTCGCAACGGCCCAGGACAGTTTGGTCTCGGGCCGTTACGAGCTTTAGTTCACCGAACTGCAGAAGGGGCCGGTTCGGTCGGTGCACGCAGTATAATTGGCGCCGAAGTGAGATTGCGCGCCTCCGCCGGCGTTATGGGTAACCGCCGCCGAGAAGGTAAAGGCAAAAATCGCCGCAAACAGCGTGATGATTGTGAACCGTCTTGCCAAGATGAGCACGTCCATGTCCTTGCCCGAAATGCTAGGTTGTTATCCAAAGCGTTGCGGCGGACATCTCGTCATCGCCATGCTTTAGCGTGACATGGTTTTGCCACAGGCCGGCTGAACCGCTGCTGAGATGTCGGTTCATCAGGCGTTCAGGAAAAGGGACGGGCGCGGAAGGAGTGGATCTCGCTGTTCTCGCGAGCTACAGCGCGTCGAAGACAAATGAAGCGCCCGCGACAGAGGACGCTTCGCGTGGCCAGCTTAGAGACGCGTCCAGGTCTGTGACTTGCAAAGTATCTTCAGCACGCAACCCTTCATTTTCAGAGAGCTGCCCGAGATCGTGCCGGAGCCGCTGTAAGTCTTGTCGTTGCTTGGATCGGTGATCTCGCCGGTATAGTCCTCGCCGCTGCCGGCCAGCGTGCCGATCTTTCGTCCGGCGTATTTGCCGGTTTTCAGCGTGATGCAGTAGCTGCTCCCGCCGCACGATGCGATGATCGCGGTATCGCCGGATGCCGTCTTCCAGTTGCCCACGATCGGCTCGTCGGCATGAGCAAGTGTCCCTGCGAGTGCAAAGACACCTGCCAGAATGAGTTTGCGGATCATCGTCATTGCCTCCCCTGATGTCCCGGCCGGACAGTATCTTACGCGAACGTAAAGGTAAATATCGCCGATCCCGAGGCTTTTTAAAGCGACGAAAGCGGGTGCCGCGCGATCCGGTGCTGATTTCTTGGTGAATGAAAGGTTGATTTCCAAATGTGAATTTTGCGTAAATCCGTCGCCGGAATCCTTAATTCACAGGTCATTCGATGTTTAACGAAAATCCAATTTTACCAAGCGTTTGCACTTTGTTTGTCTCAAATTAATCATGCATTTTAGGCGTTTTTTGAAAGCGCCTTGGCATAGTGGAGCCATCAAACGAGCGGGACAAACCCGCCGAGCCGGAAGGTACCGAAGCCGCGATAGACGGCGGGGCCGGAAGGTAAAAACAGGGCAAGTCGATAACAGGCTAAACAGGGATAAAACCGATGGCACGCTTTGAAATGCATAGCGCTGAAATGGCCACCATGGGTGGCGAGAATAACGCCGATGTCTTCTGCGAAATGGGTCTGATGTATGCAACCGGACGCGGCTGCGCCGTCGATCTGGTGGCGGCTCACAAGTGGCTGAACATCGCCGCGATCAAGGGCAACGACCGGGCAGCTTCGCTGCGCGCCGATGTTGCCGCGAATATGGACAAGATGCAGCTTGTCGAAGCTCTTCGTGCAGCCCGCGAATGGATGACGATCCACTGATCGTCCGCGGGAGCGACGAAACCATAAGAACAACCTCTTAAGAGGGGGCGGGGCGCGCCGACGGCACAGCCACCGGACAAACAGAACCGCGACCGGCAGAGACAAGGCCGGCGCGGTTCATTTCGTTTTATCCAAGCGATTTGAGAACGAGCGGCAGTGCTTCTTCGAAGAGCGCCATGTCCGCTTCCGGACCGACGCTGACGCGAATGCAGCGATTGAGCGGCGCCACGCCGGGCATTCGAATGAAGACGCCGTGCTGCATCAGACCATCGACGATAGCCTTGGCATATATCCCGTCCCGGCCGGCGTCGATCGCCACGAAATTCGTCGCAGACGCCAGCGGCTGCAGGCCGTTTGCGGTCGCGATGCCGGCGATCCGATCGCGCGCTGCGTGAATGTTGCCGACAACCTCGTTGAGATAGGCCTGATCCTCCAGTGCGGCGAGCGCGGCGACCGTCGCAAGCCGGTTCATCCCGAAGTGATTGCGGATCTTGTCGAAGGCCGTCGCGGTGTCTGGCGTCGAGATGGCGTAGCCGACTCGCGCACCTGCCAGGCCGTAGGCCTTAGAGAAAGTGCGGGTTCTGATGATGTTCGGGCGGTCGATGAGCGATGCGATCGACGGCAGCGAGCTTGCCGGCCCGGTTTCGCTATAGGCTTCGTCGAGAACCAGAAGCGTGGTCTCGGGAATTGCCTTGGCAAACGCGACCACCTCATCCGCGTCCCACCAGCTACCCATCGGATTGTCGGGATTGGCAAAATAGACGAGCGGCGCGTTTTCACGCTTCACGGCATCGAGCAGACCGCCGAGATCTTCGCGATCTTGCCTGTAGGGCACGGTGACAAGCCGCCCGCCGAAGCCGGCCACGTGGAAATTGAATGTCGGATAGCCGCCAAGCGATGTGACCACGGGCAGGCCTGGATCGATGACGAGCCTGACGATCTGGCCGAGCAGTTCATCAATGCCGCCGCCGATCGCAATGTTTGAGGCGCTCGTGCCGAGATGCGCAGCCAATGCCTGCTTCAGGGCATAATTTTCCGGATCGTTGTATTTCCAGATATCCCCGGCCTGCTCGCGCATCGCGGCAAGCACCGATGGCGCCGGACCGAACCCGTTTTCGTTGGCACCGATGCGTGCTTTCACCTGAAGGTTTCGCTGCCGTTCGATCGCTTCGGGGCCGACAAAAGGCACGGTGGAGGGCAGGGCGCTGACGAGCGGGGTGAAGCGCGAAAAGGCGGACATTGCGAAGCATTCCCAAGGCTATGAAAATCGCGCCAACAATAGGCGTTGCCGATTCCAAGGCAAGGAAGATTATTCGCCGAAACGGCCTACATCGAGATCGTGCGACGCGCGTCGGCGGCTTCCATGTTGCCGATCATGAAGTCGGCGCGGACGACACGGCGCAGCACTTCCGGTTCCATCGTGTTGATGAAGCGAACGCTGATACGCTCGTTGTGCCGGAAGACCTCAGCGCAGCCGAGGCGGTAGGCCAGGCCAAGGATGTTGAGGTAGTAGTGTTTCGGCAATCCGGCAGTGGAGGAGACGACGAATGTCGCACCGCCGCGCGAGATGTCGATGATCTCGGCACTGCGCATCGAAATGCCGGAAAGGCATGGGCGCACGGCCACGATGCGGGCGGGGCGCTTCACATTGAACTGTTCCCAACGTGCCTCGTAGACTTCCGATTTAACGGTAGCGAGGTGTGTGCCGCGAAGCATCGACATGACAGCAGCTCCTGAAACCAAGGTCATCCTGGTGTTGCAATCTGAGCCTCACACGAATGATTTGCGCATTTATCAAGGAACTCCCTAGAATTTTAGGCAAACGGAATTTTGCCTTTGTCGCTTTGGCTTATCCGAGCGTGCGCGCCGCCAGAAAACCACCGGCCGCCGACATCGCCGTCAGCACCCCGCCCCAAACGAGATCGACGATTGTCATCGCGACAGGCCAGTTTTTCAATGTCGCAAGATTGGTGATATCATAGGTTCCGTAGGCCGCCAGCCCGAGAACAAGTCCATACGCCATGGCAACCTTGACCGAATTGGTTTGAACTGCCGGCTGTGCCGCTAGAATGACGATGGCCGCGGCAAAAAACAGGTAGAAAAGTGCTGCTATCCCGAGGTTCGGGGAAGGCAGCATCAGATCGCCGAGCTGATCGCGGTAGAACGTCCGGGCGATCAAGCCGAGCCATGCCGCATCCAGGCAGAGCAGCGTGGCGAGCGAACCGGCATAGGCAATAAGCGTCGTTTTCATGCTTGCTCTCCGAATGATGATCTCTTTACGTGCATAAACGCCTTTGGATCGCAGCCCCGTACTGAAAAATTCTCGTGAACTCTTTCGATAAGCACACGTTCTCATTGCGTTGTCCGCATAACGACTGACCGAAAAAGGAGAAGAAAAATGGCTGACATCAGCTTTCCACGCGAAGCATGGATCGTTGTTTGCGATGGAGGCAAAGCGTTGATCATGCAAAACGCCGGAAATGCCTTCGAACTCAATCTGAAAGTGAAGGAGACGCTGTCGCAGCCGAATGACCCGGACCGGAAGCTTGGAACTGATAAGCCCGGACGAACTCATGCCGCCGACGGACTAAGCGGTAGCGCAATGGAAGAAACCGATTGGCACGAGCGCGCCGAAGTCGAATTCCTGAAGCAAGTGGCGACGAAAATGGACGCCCTGGTGCGAAAGAAAGATGCGCGCCATATCGTTGTCGTGGCGCCTCCGCAGGCGTTGGGAACGCTCCGGAGCAACTTTACCGCAGACACGCGCGCGGCCATCGCTGGTGAACTGGCCAAGGACTACATCAACCTTCCGATCGACCAGATCGAGCAGCACCTCGCTGCCTGAGGCGAAAGCGGACCTTCGGGTCCGCATTCATCCGCCTTGGTGTCCGACCGATCAGCTTTCGAAATTCAATCGCAGGACGTGGTGGAGGAACTCCGGATTGATCAGCATGTTGAAGCTGATCGTCACGAGATCGCCCTCGCGCTTGACGACCGTCGAACCGATCTCGTCGTGAATGCCGAGAATCTCGAGGAAGAAGTGGTTCGGCACTTCCAGGTTCGGATTGACCTCCAGCACGGCGCCGGCGAGCGTGATCGTGCGGATCAGGCAGCGGACTTGCGTTCCCGTGCTGAGGTGGTGTCCGACGAAGATGATCTTGCCGGGGCGATCGAGCGAAAACTCCCGATAAGCCTGTTCCGGCTGGGGGTGCTCTGTGTCGAGGTGCATCTGAAAGGCCATGTTAGCCTCCGCTTGTTGTACGCTTCTAGATTAGCGCAAGATTGCTGACAACTTCTGAACAATCTCCCTACAATCTGAAGCTTATGCCTGTCTGGAGAGCAGAATGGCTCATTGTTGGGCAAAGCAGGCAAGCCGCTCCTGCTTGACAGGCCGCCGCCCTTCAATCATATCGGACATGGCTCGAGGCGCCAGCCGCTCGCGGACGACAAGTCCATGGTGAAGTCCTCGAAGATTCAGTCACAGCCATTTGGTGCATGCTGACTGCAGGCAATGCGAGCTCCCTTGTGACGGTCGAAATGGCATGCCTTCCGAAAGGCTGAATCCGTGACCACTGCATATCCCTCAATCGATGAATTGAAGTCGCAGGCGAAGCGTCTCCGTCAGGCGATGGAAACACGCGGCACCGCGATCTCACACAGCGCCGCCCTCGAGCTTGTCGCCCAGCAGCACGGCGTGCGTGACTGGAACACGCTTTCCGCGCTCGCGACACGGCCAAACGACGAGCCGATCGCTGCCCTTTCCGTCGGCGCGAAGGTCCGTGGCCGGTATCTGAACCAGACGTTCAGCGGCAAGATCCTGGCGCTCTCGGCACATGGCGGCGGCCTCCACAAGATCACGATCCACTTCGACGAGCCCGTCGATGTCGTGACCTTCGAGAGCTTCTCGGCGTTCCGGCAGCGCATCAATGCGCAGGTCGATGGCAATGGCGTGTCGCCGCGCAAGACGTCGAACGGCGTTCCCCACCTCGTTCTCGACATCTGAGCCGCTCCCGCTTTCTTCATCCCAGACGGCCGCAGCCGCGCGCCGTCGCTCTTCGGTATCCCTATGAAAAACAATGCTGAAAAGAACATGTTTCTGACCGCCCCGCTTGCCGCCGTCTTCGCGCGGACGGCGGCGCCGATCATCATGATCACGACGATCAATGGTCTCTTCGCGGTGGTCGACGCCTACTTTCTCGGTGCCTATGTCGGCCCGGCAGCGCTTTCGGCCGTCACGCTGATCTTTCCGGGGCTGATGATGATCATCGCCCTGCAGTCCCTTGTGTCGAACGGCATGGCAAGCATCCTCGCCCGGCAGTTCGGTGCGGGAGACAGGCAAGCCGCCCGCCGGACGTTCGCCACGGCGCATCTCCTGGCGGTCGCGGTCGTGGTCCTGCTCAATCTCGCCTATTGGAGCGTCGGCTGGCGGGTCGTCGAGGCTGCGGCGGAAGGTAACGCGACGGTGGCGGCAAACGCCACGCTCTTCATGGGAATCATGATCGGCTCAGCCGCCATCGCTTTCTTCCTGTCGCTGAACATCGATGCCCTGCGCTGCGAAGGTCGGATCGGTTTCATGACCGCCGTGACACTCGCAGCATCGCTCCTCAACATCGCGGCCAACTGGTTTTTCATGGCAGTGATGCAGTGGGGTGTCGCCGGTTCGGCGATCGGCACCGTCTCGGCGCAGGCGATCTGCCTTGCCGCAATCCTCGCCTATCGCTGGCGGAAGGCTGACGCATTGCGACCGGCAGGACGTGGCACGGTGGGCGAATGGAAGGCCATCCTCGCCTTGGGCATGCCGATGAGTCTCGGTTTCATCGGGATTTCACTCAGCTCAGCAGCGGTGATCTTCAATCTTTCGCTCTGGGGCACGTCCGACTACGTGGCAACCATCGGCGCCTACGGCATCATCACGCGAATCATGACCTTCGCCTATCTGCCGCTGCTCGGCCTCAACATCGCCTTCCAGACCATCTCAGGCAACAATTTCGGGGCAGGGCTCTCCGATCGAGTCGGCCGCAGCCTGCGGATTGCGATGGTGTCGGCGCTCGTCTATTGCGCATCCATCGAGCTGGTCGTTGAATTGCTGGCCGGACGGTTCGGGGCGATCTTTGTCAGTGATCCCATCGTGGTGGCCGAGGTGGCACGCATCCTGCCCTGGACGGTCGGCTGCTATTTCCTCTTCGGCCAGATGATCGTGCTCTCGGGCTATTTCCAGTCGATCGGCGATGCCCGGCGTGCGGCGATCTTCGGCCTGTCGCGGCCCTATCTCTTCACGCTGCCTCTGACGTTCCTGCTACCGCATGTCTTCGGTGAGATGGGGATCTGGATGGTGCCGGTCTTTGCGGAGTTATGCATGCTGCTGCTCGCCGCCTGGGTGCTTGTCCGCCTGGCGAAAAGCAAGGGCTGGCGCTACGGTCTGCTGCCCGCCTGAAGCACAAAAGCCGCGCCTCATGGGCGCGGCTCTCCCGTTCACTCATTGTTGCTCGCTCTGGCCGTGGTCGCTGCAGCGTCGGCTTCCTTGAGCGCCTCGGCGCATTCCTGGCAGCAGACCTCGACGGTCTTCCCGCCGAGCTTGACACTGATGACATCCGGCCCGAGTTCACAGTCGCAGGCGGCACAGGTGGTTTTCTTCATGGCAATGATCCTCTGTTTGGTATCCCTTTGGGACAGGATCATAAGACCACTTATGCCGCCGGCGCCGCTGTCGAATTCTTTAGCAACTTCTCAGCGCCGAAGCCGCGCCGCGCGCTGGAATTCCGCGGGTGTCTGGCCGTAGGTCTGTCGGAAGGAGGAGGTGAAATGGCTGTGGCTGGAAAAGCCCAGCTCCAGGCCCAGCGCCGTCAGGTCGTCGTACTGTCCGAGCAGGTCGAGCGCCCTGGCAAGGCGCAGCCGCAGCTGGTAGCGGTAAAGCGGGGTCGCTTCGACCTGCTGAAAGACCTGTGTGAGATAAACAGGCGAAACGCCCACTTCCGCGGCGATTTCGGCCAGCGTCCACCGGCGGGCGATATCCGAGGAAAGGGCGAGCTTTGCCCGGTCGACAAGCTTCTGTCGCCCGACGCTGGCGCCTGCGGCATGTGATGTTCGTTCACCGAGCGACCGGCGGACAAGAGCAAGCGCCAGCGTTTCTGCTTCGAGTGTCTCGGCAGCCTTGCGATGCAGGCCGTGACGCAACAGCGCCACGAGCGCCTGCGCTCGCGGATCGATCCGCCGTCGCTGTCGGCGAAAACCGAAGATCTCTCCCGGCTGGATCTGATCTTTCGGTGCAAGCTCGGCAAGCAATGCGTCGTCGATGGACAGGTCGATACAGGCATCGCCACCGTCGATGGGATGGCTGATCCGGTAGCCTTGTGCCGCATTGAAGAACAGCATCTGGTTCGCCTCAGCCACGGTGTCGTTGCGCCCGACGTGGCGCATGAAAACACCGCGGTAAGGATAGACGAGGCTCGTCTTGTGGGCGCATTCCTCGTCGCTCTTATGCCGGCAGTCGCCATTGCAGACGACGTCACGGATTGTGACGGTCTTCGTCTTCAACAGCAGCTCGGTCGAGAATTGCGCCATGACGGTTTCCGGAAGTTGCATGCGGGAAAGCCTGCTATCGGTATCCTAGCACAGTTCAGTCCCGGCAATAGAGGTGCACATCGCTCTCGGTCTGGTAGCGCGACAGGCCGATATCTTTCAGCTGCTCGTCGGAAAGCTCCATGACGGCGTTCAGGTTGTGCCGCTCTCTCAGTTTGCGCGCTGTCCAGCGATAAAAAGAGAGAAGCGCGGTCAACAACCGCGATGGCTTGGCCGAACGGCGGCTCTCGGTCGCAAGAATGGTGGTTGAGCCGTGCATGGTAGTCCTCCATCGGTTTGATTTCGATGGAGGCAGTGGACCATCTGCACGGCTCGCCCGCTGTCAGATTATTTAGCGATTCTGCGTCGTCTTATTTCAACAGCCATTCGTGCTCCGGCGCATTGTGGAACTTCCACACCCGCTTCGGCCCGGCCATGACGTTGAGATAATAGAGATCATAGCCGTGAATGGTGGCGCAGGGGTGATATCCCTTCGGCACCAGCGTCACATCGCCATTTTCCACCGCCATCGCCTCGTCGAGCGAGCGATCGTCGGTGTAGACGCGCTGGAACGCGAAGCCCTGCGGCGGGTTCACGCGGTGGTAATAGGTCTCTTCCAGCAGGCTCTCATTCGGAAGATTGTCCTGATCGTGCTTGTGCGACGGGTAGGACGAGGTGTTTCCGCTCGGCGTGATGACCTCGACCACCAGCAACGAATGGGCGGAATTGTCGTCTTCGGGCATGATGTTGGTCACGAGACGCACATTCGAGCCCTTGCCGCGCTGGAACTGCGGATGCACGCCGGGCGGGATGAGCTTTGCCTTGTAGTCGCCACCGCCGGGCGCCGAGCAGACGGCGAGCTCCAGATCGGTCTCGGCCGTCACCGACCAGCCGGAGCCGGCCGGCACATAGAGCGAATGCGGCGCCCCTTCGAACGGGCTCATGCGCCCGCCGACGGAGCCGAAATCCTCGCCTGCCGCCTTTGCCTTACCTTTGCCTGATACCCAGACGAGGCAGACTTCGCGGCCGCTTGCATCGCCGGAGACGGTCTCACCCAGCTTCAGTCGATGCATTTCGAAGCCGACATACGTCCAGCCGGCGCTTTCGGGCGTCACATGGGTGACGCGGCCATGCGTGCTGGATGGTTTCACCTTCAGGTTTGGCATCGGTACTCTCCATTGCCTGCAAATTTCCCCATGGGGGAGAAGTTGGACGTCCCGCCGTCAGACGAAACGCCTCTCGTTACCCCTTGGGAAAACCCTCGGTTTCGACGGTATAGCCAGCGGCCGTCATGACGCGCATCAGCTCGGCGTGGCCGATTTCCGCCATCTTCTGAGGCGGCGCCTTGCGCGGATCCTGCTCGGCCTCGACGACGAACCATCCTTCATAGCCATAACCAGCGAACCGCTTCACAATGGCGCCGAAATCGAGCGAGCCATCGCCCGGCACGGTGAAGGCGCCGAGCGCCACCGCATCGAGGAAGGACTGCTTGCTACGATCGAGCCCGTCGACGACGGCCTTGCGGATGTCCTTGACGTGAACGTGGTTGATGCGGGCGTGGTGGTTATCGATGGCGCGGAGAACGTCGCCCCCGGCAAAGGCCAGGTGCCCGGCGTCGAGCAGCAGCGGAATACCTTCGCCTGAATTGCGCATGAAGGCGTCGAGCTCCGGCTCGGTCTCGACGACGGCCGCCATATGATGATGGTAGGAGAGCGGTATGCCCTGTTCGGCGCACCATTCCCCGAACTGCGTGACCTTGCGCGCATAGGCCTTCATCTCGTCATCCGAGAGACGCGGCTTGGTCGCGAGAGGCTTGGAGCGGTCGCCCTGGATGGAGCGGCCAACTTCGCCATAGACGATGCAAGGCGCGTTGACGGCTTTGAACAGCTCGATCATCGGCGCGATGCGATCCTTGTTGGCGGAAAGATCCTCATCGACGAGCGTGCCGGAGAACCAGCCGCCGCAAAGCGTCACATCGGCAGCCTTCAGTATCGGCAGCATTTCGGCCGGATTGTTCGGGAAGCGGCGGCCCTGTTCCATGCCAGTGAAGCCTGCGCCGCGCGACTGGCGCAAGCATTCCTCCAGCGATACGTCGTCGCTGAGCTCGGGAAGATCGTCGTTCCACCAGGCGATCGGCGACATGCCAAGTTTGGCCTTCATCAATAGTCTCCTCAAAAGCATTGTTGGAAGAGCGGGCGCGCTCTTCCAGAAGATGAAATCAGTCGATCAGCCGATGCGCTGAGCGGCGCGCGCCTTGACATAAGCCGCGTGCGCCTTGTTGACCTGTTCACGCGGGCTGACTTCGGGAACGGCAACGTCCCACCAGTATCCGCCGGCATCCGTGGTGATCAGCGGATCGGTGTCGATCACGAAGACCGAGGTGCGATCATTCTTCTTCGAGTCGGCGATCGCCTTCTCGAGCTCGGCAATCGAGGCAACCTTGACTGCAATCGCGCCCATGCTCTCGGCATGTGCCCGGAAGTCGATCTCCGGCATGACCTCGTAATGCGCGTCCTTCAGCAGGTTGTTGAAGTTCGCGCCACCGGTCGCCATCTGCAGACGGTTGATGCAGCCGTAGCCCCGGTTGTCGAGCAGAACGATGTTGAGCTTCAGCCCGAGCATGACCGACGTGGCGAGCTCGGAGTTCAGCATCATGTAGGATCCGTCGCCGACGAGAACGAAGACTTCCTTCTCCGGATGCGCCATCTTGGCACCAAGGCCGCCGGCAATCTCGTAGCCCATGCAGGAGAAGCCATATTCCATATGGTAGCTGCCCGGCGCGGTCGCCGGCCAGAGCTTGTGCATTTCGCCGGGAAGTCCGCCAGCGGCGCAAAGGCCGATTGCCTTTTCGAGGTCGATCGAACGGGTGACAGCGCCGATCACCTGGGCGTCGGAGGGCAGGGCGGCATTGGTACTCGCCATCGCCTTGGCGGCGGCGTCCATCCAGACCTTCTTTTCCCGTTCGGCCCTCTCCACGAGCGCTGCCGGAGCCTTCCAGCCGGCGAGACCACTCGAAATGGCCTTCAGTCCCTCGCGGGCGTCGGCCACCAGCGTCTCACCGTCATGCTTTGCTGCGTCGTAGGCGGTAATGTTGAGGCCGAGGATCTTCAGCTTGTCGTTCTGGAAAAGCGCCCAGGAGCCCGTCGTGAAGTCCTGGCAGCGCGTGCCGACGGCGATGATCAGGTCTGTATCCGTTGCAATGGCATTGGCCGCCGACGTGCCTGTGACACCAACGGAGCCGAGCGCCAGCGGATGCCGTTCGTCGATCGCCGATTTGCCAGCCTGCGTGACGACGACGGGGATCCGGTGTTCCTCGGCAAATGCAGTCAGTTCCTTGGTGGCCTGCGAATAAAGCACGCCGCCGCCGGCAATGATGACCGGCTTTTCGGATTTCTTGATGAGCGCGATGGCGTTTGCAAGCTCGTCGGCATCCGGGCGAGGGCGGCGCGTGGTCCAGACCCGCTCCTCGAAGAAGCTTTCCGGATAATCGAAGGCTTCGGCCTGCACGTCCTGGCACAGTGACAGCGTCACCGGGCCGCAATCATAGGGATCGGTCAGCACCTGCATGGCGCGCTTCAGCGCCGAAATGATCTGCTCCGGCCGCGTGATGCGGTCGAAATAGCGCGAGACCGAGCGGAAGGCATCATTGGCCGAAACCGTGCCGTCGCCGAAATCCTCGATCTGCTGCAGCACCGGATCCGGCGCCCGATTGGCGAAAACGTCGCCGGGCAGGAAGAGAACAGGGATGCGGTTGACATGGGCGACGCCGGCAGCGGTCACCATGTTGAGCGCGCCGGGGCCGATCGAAGTCGTGCAGGCCATGAAACGCTGGCGGAAATTCGCCTTGGCATAGGCAATCGCCGCATGCGCCATGCCTTGCTCGTTGTGGGCGCGATAGGTCGGCAGTTCGCCACGGACCTGATACAGCGCCTCGCCGATGCCGGCGACGTTGCCGTGCCCGAAGATCGCCCAGACGCCGCCGAAGATCGGCACCTTCTTGCCGTCGACGACGGTCATCTGCTTCTTGAGGAAATGCGTGACGGCCTGAGCCATCGTCAAACGTACAGTCTTGCCCATGGGGCACCTCCCAAATGCTTTAATTAATTCAGGCCGCGGGTTTTCAACCAGGCGTCTGTCAATTGGCGGAAGCGTCCGGCCATGTCTGTGATCGCTTCTTCATCATCAAGCTTGCCGGAAAGCCAGCCGCGTGCCGCTTCAGCAAAGATCGTGCGACCGACCGCAAAGCCCTTGACGGAAGGTGCAGCCAGCGTCGCCTCGAAGCCCTTGAGCAGCTCGTCGGCTGGAGCCTCAAGTCCGAGCAACACGATACCACGGCACCATGGGTCGTTCTTGGCAATGACGGCCTCGATCTTTTTCCAGGCGGCCGTCGAGGCCTGCGGTTCGAGCTTCCACCAGTCGGGCTTGATGCCGAGTGCATAGAGCTCTTCCATCGCCGTCGAGACCGTGTCGTCGGTCAGTGGCCCGTTCTTGCTCGAAATGATTTCGATCAGCAGTTCGCGGCCGACCTTGCGCGCGGCTTCGAAGAGCGTGCGCAGTTTCTCCTGCTGTTCGGTCTTCAGCGCTGCCGGATCATCCGGATGGTAGAAGCAGAGGCACTTGATGCAATGATCGAGCGGCCATTCGACGAGCTGCGAGCCGATATCCTGGCTGAACTCGAAGCGCAGTGGCTTGGACCCCGGCAATTCTACCGGGCGCCCGATCCAGGCGAAGTTCTTGGTTGCCGCATCGAAGAAGGCGTCGCGGCCGAAGCGCTCATCGATCAGCATGCCGTAACCGCTGCGACCATCGGCGACGCGGGCAGCCGCTTCCACTGCAAGGCGCTTGAAGGCGACGATCTTCGCGTAGTCCAGGTTCAGTTCGTCGCAGATGCTGGTCAGCTGCGAACGGTGGTCAATGGCAAGGGCCATAAGCAGCGGAATATCGCCCTTGCGCGTCGAGGCCCAGTGGATGTGGTTGATCGCCGCGTCCTTGCGCAGCGCACGATGCTGGCTTCCGTGCTTGAGGAAGAAATCGAGCTCGGCCCAGGTCGGATATTCAGGCGAGCAGAGAAGGCGGGAGACGGCGAAGGCGCCGCAGGCATTCGCCCAGGTGGCACACGTCTTCAGCGGCTCGTTCTTCAGCCAGCCGCGCAGCAGGCCGGACATGAAGGCATCGCCGGCGCCGAGCACGTTGAACACCTCGATCGGGAAGCCTTCCCCGACGATGCCGTCTTCCAGATTGTCGCTGATCGGACCATCGTAGACGATGCAGCCCATGGCACCGCGCTTGAGAACGATCGTTGCCGGCGACAGGCGACGGATTTCCTTGAGCGCGCCGAGGACGTCATCGGCACCCGATGCGATCAGGATTTCCTCTTCCGTTCCGACGATCAGGTCGCAGTCGGGCAGCGTTTCCTTCATCTTGGAGGAGACGCGATCGGACTTCACATAGCGTTCGAAACCTTCGGCGTGGCCGGCAAGACCCCAGAGGTTCGGTCGATAGTCGATGTCGAAGATAACCTTGCGACCGTTGGCCTTGGCGATGCGGATGGCCTTGCGCTGGGCGGCTTCCGTATTCAGCCGGGAGAAATGCGTGCCCGACACCAGCACCGCGCGCGACGACTTGATGAAGGCCTCATCGATGTCGCTCTCGTCGAGCGCCATGTCGGCACAGTCAGAGCGATAGAAGATCATCGGCGAGACGCCTTCGGCCTCGACGGCGAGCAGCACCAGCGCAGTAAGGCGTTCCTTGTCGGTCTTGATGCCCTTCGTCTCGACGCCTTCGCGCGCAGACTGCTCGATGATGAAGCGGCCCATCTGCTCGTCGCCGACCCGCGTGATCAGGCCCGACTTGAGGCCAAGACGCGCCGTCCCGATGGCGATGTTGGCAGGGCAGCCGCCGACGGACTTGGCAAAGGAGCCGATGTCCTCGAGCCGCGAACCGATCTGCTGGCCGTAGAGATCGACCGAGGAGCGGCCGATGGTGATCACGTCAAGCGACGGTTCCGGCTGCGAGCCCGGGTTCGGTTGTGCCATGATGTCCTCCCGCTAGATTTTAGCTACGGCTTGGCGCCTGCTGATTGCGAGTAATGAAACATCGGTTCCGTATTGTTGTCAATTCGGAATGTTTATTCCATTTTTGATTTTGTCGATTTTGTCGAAGTTCGCTTCCGCCGCCGCTCGGCGATCGCAACCGGGAGCGCCATGGTCAGCGCCATCGAGGCGGAGAGCGAGCGGAAACCGGCAAAGTCCGCCTCTGCCACTTCGAACCAGCAGGTGGCGCGGGCGGCAAGCGGCGAGAAGGCTGAATCGGTGATGGCGACCACAGGCACGCCGCGATCCGCTAACGCTTCTGCCTGGCTCAGGCTGTCTGCGGCGTAGGGAGAGAAGCTTGCGGCAATCGCCGCATCGTTCTTTGTCGCGAACTGCACCATTTCCGGATCGACGCCGTTTGGCGATGCGACAATCTGGTGCCGGATGTTGAGCTTCGAGAAGGCGTAGGTCATGTGTGCAGTCAGCGGATAGGAACGCCGTTTGGCGATCAGGTAGATCGTCTCGGCAGCCGCCAGGATATCGACTGCCTTGGTGAAGGTATCGCTCTGCACGGTGGCGGCCAGCCGGTTGACCGACTGGCTCGCAGCCGAGATGAAGCCCGAAAGCAGGTTGGCGTCTTCGTCCTCGCCGCTGGCCTGCTCCAGCGTTACCAGGCGCTCTTCATAGGTCAGCGTGCGGTCGCGCAGCCTCTCGCGAAAGATGCTCTGCAGATCGGAGAAGCCGTCGTAGCCCAGATGATGCGCGAGCCGTACGAGCGTCGACGGCTGCACATCCGAAGCGGCAGCGATACTGGCCGTCGTGCCGAAGGCGATCTCGTCGGGATTGCCGAGCGCGAAGGCGGCAACCTGCGCCAACCGCTTGGGCATGCTGGCCTTCCGCTCGATGATCGTGCTGCGCAGGCTCTCGAAATCGCGGGGAACGCGTGCCGGGCTTTTGGTGTCGCTATCCATGGGCATCATCCAGTGAATGAAATAAATATTCCATAATCTCGACTTTAATTGATTTCGATCCGGCTGCCTAATTGTTTTTATTACGCTGATAATCAACGATTTTCGGCGGCTTTATCGGATGTGCGGCTAAAAGTGACCGTTGAGGACGCTTGTCAAAACGGTCTAAATATTCCAAAAAAATGGAGAGGACCCTGGAGGAAACAACATGAAGCCACTCGGAATCGGCCTGATCGGCACAGGTTATATGGGCAAGTGCCATGCGTTGGCATGGAATGCAGTAAAGACGGTATTCGGTGACGTGGAGCGTCCGCGTCTGGTCCACTTGGCCGAAGCGAATGCGGAACTCGCGGCCAAACGCGCCTCGGAGTTCGGCTTCGAAAGGGCAACGGCCGATTGGCGGGATCTGATTGCCGATCCTGCTGTCGATGTGGTCTCCGTCACGACCCCGAATCAGTTCCACCCCGAGATGGCGATTGCTGCGCTCGAAGCGGGCAAGCATGTCTGGTGCGAAAAACCGATGGCGCCAGCCTACGCAGACGCCGAGAAGATGCTGGCGGCGGCGCGGGCATCGGGCAAGGTCGCCGTCCTCGGCTACAACTATATACAGAACCCGATGATGCGGCAGATCAAGGCGCTGATCGGCGAGGGCGCCATTGGAACGGTCAACCACATTCGCGTCGAGATGGACGAGGACTTCATGGCCGATCCGGAAGCCTTCTTCTATTGGAAGAGTGAGCTGGCCTCAGGGTACGGAGCGCTGGATGACTTCGCCGTGCACCCGCTGTCGCTGCTCTGGTATCTCTTCGGGCATGTGGAAGCCGTTATCACCGATATGGTCAAGCCCTATGTCGATCGCCCCCTGAAGGAGGGCGGCCGTCGCAACGTCGAGAATCACGACGGAGCCAATGTGCTGATGCGGCTCGGCGGCGGCATCTCCGCCGTGCTGATGGCAAACCGCTCGGCATGGGGTCGCAAGGGAAGGATCGCGCTGCAGATCTTCGGCTCCAAAGGCTCGATCGCCTACGATCAGGAGCGCATGAACGAATTCGACCTCTATCAGGCCGAAGGACGCGGTTCGGAACAGGGCTTCCGCAAGATACTGGCAGCCCCGGCCCATCAGCCCTACGACCGCTTCATTCCCGCTCCCGGCCACGGTCTCGGCTTCAACGATCTGAAGATTATCGAATGCCATGAGCTGATCCGCGCGATTTCCGGTGCGCCGTCGTCCATCGTCACATTTGAAGACGGTCTTAGGATAGAGAAGTCTGTCCACGCCATGGCACAGTCATTCCACGAGCGACGCTGGATCGAGATCGCCTGAGACCGGCACTCATCCGGTTGACGGCGAAAGGGGCAAGGGATAGGCCTTTGCCCCAGCGCGCGAATGCCCAACGCGCGGCTATACGACGGGAGTGAGAACGTGACGGACAGACTGGTGATCATTGGCGCAGGTCAGGCTGGTTTCGCATTGGCAGCAAAGCTTCGCGCGCTGAAGGATATGCGTCCGATTACGATTATCGGCGCCGAAGACGTTCTGCCCTATCAGCGACCGCCGCTCACGAAGAAGTATCTGCTCGGCGAAATGAGCTTTGATCGCCTGCTGTTCCGACCCGAGCACTGGTATACCGACAACGACGTCGAGATCAGGCTCGCCACCTGGGCTGAGCAGATCAAGCGCGACCAGAAGCAGGTGATCCTTCAGGACGGCTCCGTTCTCGATTACGGCACTCTTGCGCTGACGACTGGTTCGACCCCTCGCGCGCTCCCGGCGGCAATCGGCGGCGATCTTGCCGGCGTCTATGTCGCCCGCGACAAGCGGGATGCAGACCTTTTGGCCGAAGAGATGCGCCCCGGCCGCCGCGTCCTTATTATAGGGGGCGGCTATATCGGCCTCGAAGCGGCTGCCGTTGCCCGCCATCGCGGCCTTGAGGTCACGGTCATCGAGATGGCCGATCGTATCCTGCAGCGTGTCGCGGCAAAAGAGACGGCAGACATCATGCGCGTGATCCACGAAACGCATGATGTGTCGATTCGGGAAAAGACCGGTCTCAAGCATTTGATCGGCCGCGACGGCAAGCTCGTCGGCGCCGAACTCTCGGACGGCAGCACGGTCGATATCGACTTCGCAATCGTCGGAATCGGCGTCGTGCCCAACGATCAACTGGCGAAAGAAGCTGGCCTCGAAGTCGCCAACGGCATCATCGTCGATGAATTCGCGCGTACATCCGATGCTTCGATCTATGCCGCGGGCGATTGCGCGGTGCTGCCGTGGCAGGGCGGCCGGATCCGTCTCGAATCGGTACAGAACGCCGTCGATCAGGCTGAGGCCATCGCTGCCGTCATCGCCGGCGGCGATGCACCCTACGAGCCAAAGCCCTGGTTCTGGTCGGATCAGTATGACGTGAAGCTCCAGATCGCAGGCTTCAATCTCGGGTATGACGAGACCGTTCTTCGCCCCGGCGCACGCGAGGGCGCGCATTCGATCTGGTATTTCAAGGCAGGCAAGTTCATCGCGGTTGACGCCATCAACGATGCCAAGGCCTATGTGAGCGGCAAGAAGATGCTGGAATCAGGCGTTACGCCCGACAAGGCGATCATTGCCGACGCATCCGCCGATCTGAAGCAATTGCTTGCATAGAGCCGGAATGGCTTTTCTTGTCTGATAGAGCCGAAAAAGCGCTTGCTTCACCCGGCGAATGACTCTATCAGGCTCCCACCGGAGAGGTGGCCGAGTGGTCGAAGGCGCTCCCCTGCTAAGGGAGTATACCCGAGAGGGTATCGTGGGTTCGAATCCCATCTTCTCCGCCATTGCTTCAGATAATTTTCAAAAAATAAATCCAGAACGCGGCATTCGTCGTCGGTTGGCATATCGCTTCGCGTTGCGTCGCAAGCGCTCCCCGGCAACCGGAAGCCCATATGAAAAACCCCGCCGAAGCGGGGCTCAGTCTATATCAATCTGCCCAGCCGTTGTAATAGTAGCGAGGGCGATGCCTAGGTTGGTAGTCCCGGTCGGAGTCGCGATAATATCGGCTCCGGTAGTACCGATCCTTCTCGGGGCTATGGAACTTCTTCCCACACCGCCACGGCTCATTGAAGCAGATCGATTTGTCTGCCGGTCCGAAGATGCTGTCATTGTTCTTGTTGTGTCCGCCAGCGAAGCTTGTCGTCGCCGTGAGCAGAGGGATGGCCATCACTGCGGCCAAAAGAGTGAGCTTCATGTCTTTCTCCAATCTGCGGGAAACGATGAAGTTCCCACATTGAATGTAAGCTGAATGCCCTGAGACGGTTTTTGGTTCCCGGCTGGGGACGGGGATGGTGGTGAGCATCGAATCGAATCGAAGTGAGGAATCGCCTTCGCTCGGCTGTGGAATCGCTGCGGGTAGCATCCGTCCTCGTTCAAAGCCGCGGGTTCGTGATCGAATGAAAGGTGCGCTCCGCGGCCGAATCTGGCGCGAAATGGGCCTCGATACGGCACATTGGCCGGATGCAGGCCCTCCCAAGGCTGCTATAACCCCCCGGAAAACCAGCGCTTTCTTAATGAAGTATAAAGAAACGCGCCGGGCGGATGCCGCATTTGTGACCTTTCAGCAACAGCGCATACGGAAGGCTGTCGCAAATGCCCCAACGGGCAAGTTGGTGATTGCGTGACAGTCCCGGTCTTGTATTTTCAACCTCGGAAGCGAGGGCGGTTGATCGTCCGACTTCTTGAAACATGGGGATGGGGCAGGGAACGCTGCTCTAACGGCGAAAAACCCAGACCCGATCGAAACTTTGAATTGGAGGTCAATATGAACATCAAGAGCCTTCTTCTCGGCTCCGCTGCTGCTCTCGCAGTAGTTTCCGGTGCTCAGGCTGCCGACGCTGTCGTTGCTGCTGAGCCGGAACCGGTTGAATACGTCCGCGTCTGCGACGCTTACGGCACCGGCTACTTCTACATCCCGGGCACCGAAACCTGCCTCAAGATCGAAGGCTACATCCGTACGGAAGTTCGCTTCGGTCGTGATCAGTCGGCAAACGGCGTTTCTGACTGGTCGTTCTGGACCCGTGGTAACGTTCAGTTCACGGCAAAGAGCGACACCGAGTACGGCCCGCTCACCGGCGTTATCGTTCTTCAGACGGACGCTGACAATGCTACGGATAACGGTGGCACGTACCTCGACTCCGCTTACATCGACATCGCTGGCTTCCGCGCTGGTCTGTTCTACAGCTGGTGGGACGACGGCCTGAGCGGCGAAACGGACAACCTTGCTTCGTACTCCACGCTGCATAACTCCTTCCGTTATCAGTACGAGTCTGGCGACTTCTACGCTGGTCTGTCGGTTGACGAACTCGAAGACGCGATCCACACCGGTCTCGGCGAAGACGGCAACGATCTCGGTATCGCTGCTGGCCTCGGCGGCAAGGCTGGCGCCTTCTCCTACCAGTTGATCGGCGGCTACGACACCGACACTGAAGAAGGCGCAATCCGCGGTATGGCAACTGTTGCCATCGGCCCCGGCACGCTCGGCCTCGCAGCAGCTTGGGCTTCTGGCCCGAACGCTTACTTCGAAGAGTCTGAGTGGACGATTGCTGCTGAATACGCAATCCAGGCAACTGACAAGCTGAAGATCACTCCTGGCGTTCAGTACTTCGACAACGTCAAGAACGGCACCCGTGACGGCAACTTCGTCTCCACGACCGACTTCTCGGATGTCGACGTCTGGAAGGCTGGCGTAACGGTTGACTACCAGATCGTAGAAAACTTCTACGCTAAGGCTTCGGTACAGTGGCAGGATCGCACCTTCACGGAAGACTCCGACACGGTATCCGGTTACTTCCGCCTGCAGCGTGCATTCTAATCTGATCTGACTTCGGTCAATCAGGAGAGCCCGGCTTTCGAGCCGGGCTTTTTTCGTTTGTCATGTTTGGTGGAATTAAGACGATCGCCAAGGGGCTAGCGACTGGCGAGGAAGCGGCTAAGTTCGCTGTAAGCAGGCGCCAGATGCAGCAGCGGCGCATGGCCCTGACCTTCGGCGACGCGTGTGGTTATCCCCGGATTCCGCGCACGCATCTCTTCGACCGTCTTCTCCGACAGAAGATCGGAATGCTCTCCTCGAATCACCAGCAGGGGAATCTGCTGGAACGCATCGAACTGTTGCCAGAGATCGGGCAGGGGCTTGTTGAAATCGATGGTAAGCAAGGCCTCCGCAATGGCCGGATCGACGTCAGGGACGATGCGATCGTCGATCACGCGGTAGATGGCATCGGCCATCTCGCGCCAGTCTTCCGGGTTAAGAGCGGGAAAGTATCGGCCGTGGTTGGCCTGCAGTGCCGCGACAGCCTCGTTCCAATCTGCAGGAGAGCCGCCACGGTTCAAGTAATCGCGAATCCGCATGAGCCCTGTGGCTTCAATGACCGGTCCGATGTCGTTGAGGACTACGCCAGCCAGCAATGCCGGTCTCATGGCGGCAAAAATGTGAAGAATCAGCCCGCCGCGCGACGTACCGATGAATATCGCGCGCTCAATGCCAAGATGATCGCAAACGGTAAGGACATCGCGAGCCTCAACGGCGATCGAATAGTTTGCCTTGTTGGCATCCCAGGCGGAGAGCCCGCGCCCACGATAATCGACGGCGATGACGCGATGCGCCGCTAACCGGTCCTGCGACAACGCAAGAGCAAGCTGATGAAAGTCGCGCGCATTGCGCGTCAGGCCGGGGAGGCAGACGATCGGCACTGATTGCGGATTGCCATCCGGTCGCGCGGGATAGTCACGCAGCGATAGTGCGAGCCCATCCTCTGCGCTCACCTGCAGTTGCACGAAACCGGCATTCGCAACATCTTCCATCGCGTCGTCTCCCTGTTTCAGTGGAGACTAACGGCGGCCGGACAGCGCTGGCAATTGAAATTGGCTCAGGAGCGGCCGTTGATCAGGTCGCCCTGCAGGTCGGCGGGCTGACCGAGGCGGGCTTTGTAAACCTCATAGTTCTCCATCACCCGCTGAACGTAGTTGCGCGTTTCAGGGAAAGGGATGCGCTCGATCCAATCGACGACCGCATCGATCGACTTGCCGCGTGGATCTCCGTAACGGCCGATCCATTCCGGCACGCGCTTAGGCCCGGCATTATAGGCGATGAAGGTCATGATGTACGAACCGCCGAACGTATCGATCTGCTCACCCAGATAGTGCGCGCCGAGCGTGGCGTTGTAGCCTGCATCCGTCGTCAGCTTGTCTTTCGAATAGGTGATGTTGTGTCGCTTGGCGACGGCCTTCGCCGTTCCGGGCAAAATCTGCAGCAGGCCGCGGGCATCGGCAACCGAAACCGCCGCCGGGTTGAAGGCGCTCTCCTGCCGGGCGATAGCATAAGCCAGCGCCTTACCGGACCCGGAGATATTGGCCCCGGCCGGAATGACGCCGAGGGGAAACGCCAGAGCGGCAACGTCGATACCACGGGAATACGCGGTTTTGCCGATTTGTAGCGACAGATGGTGATCGCCGGAGCGTTCGGCCTGTGCGCTGAGAATCGCAAGTTCGCCTGGGCTCTGCAACTGATCGGCCAGTGCCAGATAGAGATCCTTCGCGCGCCAGCCATGGCCGGCGGCGTCGAGCCTGGCAATAGCCTGCACTGCTTCGCGACCCTGATAGCGCTCTCGATCTGCGGACGAGGGGGAGGGATAGCTGACGTTCAGCGTCTTGCGGCCGAGTTTTTCGCCGGCGAGCTGGCCGTAGAAAGTCGTCGGGTAGCTGGCGGCCTTCGCGTAGAAATCGCTGGCCTTCCCAGGTCCGCCAGCCTCCGCTGAGCGGCCCATCCAGTACCACGCACGCGAGACGGAAAGCGGACCGTTCGAGAAATTCAGGATCTTTCTGAAATGACCCTGTGCGGTGTCTGCATCCTGCATTCCGCGAAGCGCATACCAGCCGGCATGGAACTCAGCTTCGACAATATCGGTCGGAGCCGTGGCGGCGTAGCTGGAAACAATACCGTAGGCGGCCTTGAAATCCCCCTGATCCACCAGCCCCCGGCTAATGATGCGCTGCTCGTTCCACCATTCACCGGCGTTCACCAACTCGTCGCGGTCGCGCGGCATTTGCCTCAGCAGCTTTGCAGCGTCGCCATAACGCTCCTGCTTCCGCAGATATTCGATACGGGCGAAAAGGTAGCCGGGGTCATTGCGCCACTTGCCGTCGACCGAGGCGAGAAGCGCCTCGGCGTTTGCCGCCTTACCGATGACGGCATTCCAGGCATTGTACAGCGACTGTGCCTGGCCGAGATCGCCGAACCGCTTCGCCTGCGCGGCGCGGTTTCGATACATCAGATATTCCATCCGCGCCTTGTGATCGGCAGCCGTCAGAAGCCCTGAAAATTCGTTGAGAATCTTGTCTTCCGTCGCGGTGTCCAGTGTCTGGCCGCGCCAGAGTTTGCGGATATGCTTTGCCGCCTGGGCCTGTTTGCCCGTTGCGACGAGCGCACGCGCGAGGATCATCGCGCCCGAATTCGTCTCAGGCGCGGTTTCTCCGAATGCTGCCAACACCGCGCTCGGCGCCGGGTTTTCATCGTAAAGAGCGCGCTCCGAATAGGCGCGCAGTTTGGCGAGGCCCGGCCAACCTTGCAGTTCCTGCGCCGCAGTCGCGATCTCGACTGAAGGAACGCCTTTTTGTGCCGACACGGCGATCGCCCATGTCAGGATATGCCGGTCGAGCGTCCCGCTTTTCATGCTGTTGCGTACCGCGATCGCCTGCAGCGGATTGCGGGCGCTGAGCGCATCCAGTCCGGTTTTCAGGTCGCTTGCCACCGGCGCGACGGTCGGGCCCCTTGGGATCGCGCCTGTTATGAGGGACTCGGGTACGCTCGTCTGCGGCACGAATCCGATCGGCTTTACATCGGGAACGGGAATGTCCTCACCCGGCAGCGGCGACGCAACGCTGCTCCACGCAGCGGCTGTAAGGCCGAGGGCGGAGAGGATCAGGACGGCTCGCTTCATGCTGGACACTCACAATGGAAACACGTCCTACATTTGCTCGGACGCATATTAATGAAAGCTTACCGAAGCGGTTAAATTTCATTCACATTTGCTATCGGAATTTCCGCCAATCCGACCTCTGCGCGCTTGTCGCGGCGTTTTCACCGCACTATGGTGCGCTCCTCATATTCAAGGAATGCGGCCGAACCATGGATTGTGGCCGTAAGGAGTTCTGCATGTTCCAGGGATCCATTCCCGCACTCGTCACACCCTTCACTGATGCCGGTCAGGTCGATGAGGCCTCCTTTGTCGCTCATGTCGACTGGCAAATCAAGGAAGGCAGCAACGGTCTCGTTCCGGTCGGCACGACCGGCGAGTCGCCTACGCTGTCGCATGCCGAGCACAAACGGGTCGTGGAACTCTGCATCGAGGCTGCAGCTAAGCGCGTTCCTGTCATGGCGGGTGCAGGCTCCAACAACACGCGCGAAGCGATCGAGCTTGCACAGCATGCCGAAAAGGCTGGCGCCGATGGTATCCTGGTCGTGACGCCCTACTACAACAAGCCCACGCAGAAGGGCTTGTTCGCGCATTTCTCGGCGATCGCCGAGGCTGTGAAGCTGCCGATCTATATCTACAACATTCCTGGCCGTTCGGTGGTCGACATGACCCCCGAGACGATGGGCGCGCTTGCCAAGGCGCATGCAAACATCGTCGGCGTCAAGGACGCTACGGGCAAGATCGAGCGCGTTTCCGAACAGCGCCTGACATGCGGCAAGGATTTCCGGCAGCTCTCCGGTGAGGACGCGACCGCGCTCGGCTTCAACGCTCATGGCGGCGTCGGCTGTATTTCGGTGACCGCCAACGTGGCGCCGCGGCTCTGTGCCGAGTTCCAGGCTGCGACGCTCGCCGGCGACTACGCAAAGGCGCTTGAGTATCAGGACCGCCTGATGCCGCTCCACAAGGCGATTTTCCTGGAGCCGGGTCTCTGTGGATCGAAGTACGGCCTTTCCAAGCTCGGCCGGATGAGCCGCAACGTTCGCTCGCCGCTGATTTCCACGCTGGAGCCTGGCACCGAAGCGGCAATCGATGCAGCCATGCGCCACGCCGGCCTGCTGAACTGAGCGAGCCGCCGCCCTTCACAACGGCTTTGCGGATCTCTAGATAAACCATCAGAATAAACGGCGCGATCGTCGCGCCGTTCAAGGACTGGAATTCCTTTCATGGCCCCCAAAGGCAGTCAGCGTGTAGTGAAGAAAGTCGTCGCCGAGAACCGCAAGGCGCGCTTCAACTACGAGATTATCGACACCTACGAAGCCGGGCTCGTGTTGATGGGCACCGAGGTGAAGTCGCTGCGCGAGGGCAAGGCCAATATCGCCGAGTCCTATGCCTCCGACGAGGATGGCGAGATCTGGCTGATCAATTCCTACCTGCCGGAATATCTCCAGGCCAACCGCTTCAACCACGAGCCGCGCCGCCGTCGCAAATTGCTGCTCTCGGGCAGGGAGATCCATCGGCTTCGGGTGGGCATCAACCGCGAGGGGATGACCCTCATTCCATTGAAGATCTACTTCAACGACCGTGGCCGCGCCAAGATGGAACTGGCGCTGGCCAAGGGCAAGAAGCTGCACGACAAGCGCGAGACCGAGAAGGAACGCGACTGGAATCGTCAGAAGGGCCGGTTGCTGCGAGAAAACAGCTGAGCTTTGAGCGGCGTTGGACGAACCATCGCCGCTCAAACGCGTCAGGTTTCGGCGTCACTGGAAGCCGGCTCCGCCGGACGCGGGGGACGCTCCGAGGCATCGCGACCGATCTCGCTCTTCAAGGACAGCAAATCGATGAAGTGGTCGGCCTGCCGGCGCAGATCGTCGGCGATCATCGGCGGTTGAGTTGCCATCGTCGAGATAACCGAGACCTTGCGGCCGCGTCTCTGCAGAGCCTCCACAAGCGTCGTGAAATCGCCGTCGCCGGAGAAGATGACGAGATGGTCGACCGTCTCGGACTGTTCCATGGCATCGATCGCAAGCTCGATGTCCATGTTGCCCTTGATCTTCCGGCGTCCCATGGAATCGGTGAATTCTTTGGCTGGCTTGGTCACGACCTTGTAGCCGTTGTAGTCAAGCCAATCGATCAGCGGTCGGATGGAGGAGTACTCCTGATCCTCGATCAGTGCGGTGTAGTAATAGGCGCGCAGGAGATAACCGCGTTTCTGAAAGGCCTTTAGAAGCTTTCTGTAGTCGATATCGAAGCCCAAACTCTTGGATGCGGCGTAGAGATTGGCGCCATCAATGAAAAGAGCAATTTTTTCGCGCGGGTCAAACATCGCGTACCAATCCACTTTGAGCAATCGAAAAGTCTCTGTTAAAAAACCCATCACATCAACGAGTTAAACCAAAGACCAGAACAATTCTTACTTTATGAACTATTCATATAAGAATGATTTAGGGCACGATTCGGGATATTCCAAGCAACTTTCGGTGGAATTCCCGCATTCTCCTCTGAATTGGATCATAGCTGGCGGTGGCAAATCAGCTTTCACGAAAAACTTGAATTTGTCCGCTTTTAATTGTATCGCCGTGCTAATCCCGAGATCACGACCCGTAAAGGACAGGCAATGGCCCGTGTCACAGTTGAAGATTGCATTGACAAAGTTGAGAACCGCTTTGAGCTGGTTCTGCTTGCCAGCCACCGCGCGCGGCTGATTTCCCAGGGTGCGTCGATCACCATCGACCGCGACAACGACAAGAACCCTGTCGTCGCCCTGCGCGAGATCGCTGATGAGACACTGTCTCCCGACGATCTGAAGGAAGACCTGATCCACTCGCTGCAGAAGCATGTCGAAGTCGACGAGCCCGAGCCCGATCCGGCAAGCCTCATCGCCGCCGCTGCTGTCAGCGAAGGCGAAGAGCAGGAAGACCTGCCGGAGACCGTCACGTTCGACCAGATGTCGGAAGAAGAGCTTCTGGCCGGTATCGAAGGTCTGGTTCCGCCAGAAAAGAGCGACGATTACTAATCGTCAACCTTGCGCCATTATTGCTTCGGCATATGATTGAGTATCACGTGCGCCAATCTGTGATTGGCGCGCTTTTCTTTTGTAATGGAGTGGCTTCGGGATGATGCGGCAGTACGAGCTCGTGGAGCGGGTTCAGAAATACAAGCCCGATGCCAACGAAGCGCTGCTGAATAAAGCCTACGTTTACGCCATGCAGAAGCATGGGCAGCAGAAGCGTGCGAGCGGCGATCCCTACATCTCCCATCCCCTCGAAGTCGCCGCCATCCTCACGGATATGCATCTCGATGAATCGACGATCGCGGTCGCCCTGCTTCATGATACGATCGAGGACACCACGGCCACCCGCGCCGAGATCGACGAACTCTTCGGAGAAGATATCGGTCGCCTCGTCGAGGGGCTGACGAAGATCAAGAAGCTCGATCTCGTTACCAAGAAGGCCAAGCAGGCCGAAAATCTCCGCAAGCTGCTGCTGGCGATCTCCGATGATGTGCGCGTGCTGCTGGTGAAGCTGGCCGACCGCCTGCACAACATGCGCACGCTCGACCATATGTCGCCGGAGAAGCGCGCCCGCATCTCCGAGGAGACGATGGATATCTATGCGCCGCTCGCCGGCCGCATGGGTATGCAGGACATGCGTGAAGAGCTCGAGGACCTGTCCTTCCGCCATATCAATCCGGAAGCCTACGAGACCGTCACCAAGCGCCTGGAAGAGCTCTCTCGCCGCAATGAAGGCCTGGTCAAGAAGATCGAGACCGAGTTGCGCGATCTGCTCGTCGCCAGCGGTCTCACCAATGCCTATGTGAAGGGCCGCCAGAAGAAGCCATACTCGGTCTTCCGCAAGATGCAGTCGAAGTCGCTGTCTTTCGAGCAGCTGTCCGACGTCTACGGTTTCCGTATCATCGTCGATGACATTCCGGCTTGCTATCGCGCCCTCGGTATCGTCCATACGCGCTGGCGCGTCGTTCCAGGCCGTTTCAAGGACTACATCTCGACGCCGAAGCAGAACGACTATCGCTCGCTTCACACGACGATCGTCGGTCCGTCGAGCCAGCGCATCGAGCTGCAGATCCGCACGAAGCGCATGCACGAGATCGCCGAGTTCGGTATTGCTGCCCACACGCTTTACAAGGACGGCGCCACCAATGCCGATGGCGACATCCTCTCGCGCGAGTCCAATGCCTATTCCTGGCTGCGCCATACGATCGAGGCGCTTGCGGAAGGCGACAGCCCCGAAGAATTCCTCGAGCATACCAAGCTCGAGCTTTTCCAGGATCAGGTGTTCTGCTTTACGCCCAAGGGCAAGCTTATCGCGCTGCCACGCGGGGCAACGCCGATCGACTTTGCCTACGCGGTGCATACCAACATTGGCGACACGACCGTTGGCGCCAAGATCAACGGTCGCATCATGCCGTTGGTGACCCGCCTTGCAAACGGCGACGAAGTGGAGATCATCCGCTCCGGCGTTCAGGTTCCACCGGCTGCCTGGGAAGAAATCGTCGTAACGGGCAAGGCGCGGGCTGCTATCCGGCGCGCGACGCGCATGGCGATTCGCAAGCAGTATGCCGGGCTCGGCCATCGCATTCTGGAGCGTACCTTCGACCGTGCCGGCAAGATTTTTTCACGGGAGTCGATGAAGCCTGCGCTGCACCGCCTCGGCCAGAAGGATGTCGAGGACGCGATCGCGGCCGTCGGTCGTGGCGAGATGTCCTCGCTCGATGTGCTGCGCGCGGTCTATCCCGACCATCAGGAAGAGCGTGTCACGGCCAAGCCGAGCGGCGACGATGGCTGGTTCAATGTCCGCAGCGCTTCAGGCATGATCTTCAAGATTCCGGGCCGGTCGAAGACGGGCGAGGGCCTGCCTGCCGATCACGACGCGGCCATCGACGCCGATGCCGTGCCGATCCGCGGCATTTCCAGCAATGTCGACGTACAGTTCGCTCCGACGGGCGCGGTCCCCGGAGATCGCATTGTCGGCATCATGGACAGCACTGAAAACGGCAGGGGAATTACCATCTATCCGATCCAGTCCCCGGTCCTGCAGCGGTTCGACGAGCAGCCTGATCGCTGGATCGACGTGCGCTGGGATCTGGACGAGGCGAATAAATCTCGCTTCATGGCGCGGATCATGGTCAACGGGCTGAACGAGCCCGGCACGCTTGCAAAGCTTGCGCAGACGGTTGCCGGCGTCGATGTAAATATCCGCGTGCTCAACACCGTTCGCGTTGCCACCGACTTCACGGAAATGACGCTTGACGTCGAAGTGTGGGATTTACGCCAGCTGAATCAATTGCTTACGCAATTGGCCGAGCTGGAATGCGTGGCGACGGTAAGACGTCTCTACGAGTGATCGGCTCCAAGTTGGCATGCAATTGCACATTTTGTGATCGTTTTATGACCTAATTAGCGCACATGAAGGGTAAGCCATGCGCCCATCGCATGGCTGTCGTCAGGTTACAGCGTTGGTAATCCGTGCCCGCAGCGCCTATCTTCTCATCATCAGAGAATGAAGAGAAAGATGAGGCAAGCAAATGTTCAAGCCGATTAAGAATATCGCCCGTGCGCTGCGTGCTCCGACTGCGGAAGAACGTGAAATGGCATATCTGAACGGTTCGTTCGACCGTATTGATCTGGAATATCGCCAGCGTCAGGTCGATCGCGGCATGTTCCGCACCCGTTAATATCGGGTTTATACTTGAGAAAGGGAAGGGGCATTCGAATGTCATGCCCATCGAGAGTGCTCAGTCGGCGCTGATCAAATGATGACTGAGGTGGTTTGACGCTCTTGTCATGCCCGTGCGCCTTGCACTACATACGCGCCATGTTGTTTAGACGTCGAAAACCTGCTGGATTTCGTGAGAAGCTTCGCGAGTTGCTGTGGCCCCGCAAGGGGCTGACGCGTCCGCCGCGCTATCTCGTGATGCGTGTCCTGCGCCTGAGGGCGACACCGCATGCGGTGGCCGTCGGTGTTGCGGCCGGCATCTTCGTATCGTGGACCCCGTTCATCGGCATCCACTTCGTGATGGCTTTCATCCTGAGCTATCTTTTCTCCGGCAACATGGTCGCCGCCGCGCTCGGCTGCGCAGCCTTCGGTAATCCGCTGACCTATCCCTTCATTTGGGGAACGACGTGGGAGATCGGCCATTTGCTGCTGAGCCGCCAGGACACCATGCCGGGGCAAAGTGTCGATTTGGCCGCCCTGTTCCATCAGTTGCACATTACAGAGCTGTGGCGCCCTGTCTTGGAGCCGATGCTGATCGGCTCGATACCGCCAGCTCTGGTGACGTCCGTCATCCTTTATTTCGCGACATTCTACACCGTCCGGGCCTTCCAGGGCCGCCGGCGTGCTCGTCTGCTCGAACGAGCCCGTGCCCGCCTGTCGAACCCGATGCAGGAGACCGTATGATCATCGGAATTGGTAGCGATCTCATCGATATCAGAAGGGTGGAGAAGTCGCTGGAGCGCTTTGGCGAGCGTTTCACGTCGCGCTGCTTCACCGAGGTCGAGCGCAACAAGTCCGACCGTCGCGCAAACCGCGCCGCTTCCTACGCCAAGCGTTTTGCCGCCAAGGAGGCTTGCTCGAAGGCGCTCGGAACGGGCATCGCGCAGGGCGTCTTCTGGAAGGACATGGGCGTCGTCAACCTGCCGAGCGGCAAGCCGACGATGAAGCTGACCGGCGGTGCTGCCGAGATCCTTCAGTCGATGCTGCCGGCGGGGCATCGCGCCGCCATCCATTTGACAATAACGGATGATTTTCCGCTGGCTCAAGCATTCGTGATAATCGAGGCGCTCCCGGAAAGCCCCTGAGCAGCGGCGTGTCGTCGCTTTTAATGTTGGCGGCATTGCCGGAGTCGAGCTAAGCCGCTACAGAGAACAAGAAAAATCGTGCATCCAAGATGATGCCCTGAAGGAATGAAACTGCGTGTCCGAAAAAGTTGAATCGAAGCCAAACGCACTTTGGGAAAACATCAAGGTCATCGCTCAGGCGCTGATCCTGGCGATGGTGATCCGCACCGTATTCTTCCAGCCCTTTACCATCCCTTCAGGCTCAATGATGCCGACGCTGCTTGTCGGCGACTACATCTTCGTCAACAAGTTCGCTTACGGCTATTCGAAATACTCGCTGCCGTTCTCGCCGAACCTTTTCAGCGGCCGCATTTTCTCGAGCGAGCCGAAGCGCGGCGATATCGTCGTCTTCCGTTTCCCGCCGAACCCTGAGGTCGACTACATCAAGCGCCTCGTCGGTCTGCCCGGCGATCATATTCAGGTCACCGAAGGCGTTCTCTACATCAACGGCAAGCCCGTGCCGAAGGTCCCCGATGGTACCTTCAATTCCGACTATGCGCAGGATCCGGGCCAGGATGTTCCAGTTTTTCGCGAAACGCTTGATGACGGCGTCAGCTACGATACGCTCGACCAGTCCCCGGTTTCCCGCGGCGACAACACGCGCGAGTTCATCGTTCCCGAAGGCCATTATTTCATGATGGGCGACAACCGCGACAACTCGCTGGATAGCCGTTTCGATGTCGGTTTCGTTCCCGCTGAGAACCTCGTGGGCCGCGCCAGCGTGATCTTCTTCTCGCTCGGCAACGACACCTCCTTCCGTGAAATCTGGAAGTGGCCGACCAACATGCGTTGGGATCGCCTTTTCAAGAGCGTTGAATGAGCAAGGCGCAGACACTCTCGGCTAGCGACCGTGCGCGGCTGGAAGCCCTCATCGGTCACGAGTTTGCCGAGAAGGAGCGCCTGGACCGGGCGCTCACCCACGCCAGCGCTCGCACCCAGAAGAGCGGCAATTACGAACGTCTGGAATTCCTCGGCGACAGAGTGCTTGGCCTCTGTGTCGCCGAACTGCTTTTCCGCACGTTCGGGACGGCGGCCGAGGGCGAGCTTTCCGTTCGCCTGAACCAGCTCGTCAGCGCCGATACCTGCGCGGAGGTTGCCGATGAACTCGGACTGCATCTCTTCATCCGGACAGGCGCCGATGTGAAGAAGCTGACCGGCAAGCGCATGATGAATGTTCGCGCCGATGTTGTCGAAAGCCTGATCGCGGCCATCTATCTGGATGGTGGTCTTGAGGTCGCGCGGCGTTTCATTCTGAAGTATTGGCAGAAACGCGCTACCCGGGCCGATGGCGCCCGGCGTGACGCCAAGACAGAGCTGCAGGAATGGTCGCATGCGAAGTTCGGCGTGACGCCGAACTATCGGGTTGAAGAACGCACTGGACCGGACCATGATCCGCGATTTACGGTGACGGTCGAAGTCGCAGGCGTTCAGCCGGAGACAGGTGTCGAGCGTTCCAAGCGCGCAGCCGAACAGGTGGCTGCAACGAAGATGCTGGAACGCGAAGGAATTTGGCAGAAGACGTCTGCCGGAAATTGACGGGAAGATGAGCGAAGAACAAGACATGGCAGGCGGCGCCAACGAGGCCGCTGATGTGACGCATTCCGGATTTGTCGCGCTGATCGGGCCGACCAATGCCGGCAAGTCCACGCTCGTCAACCGATTGGTCGGCGCCAAGGTCTCGATCGTCAGCCACAAGGTGCAGACGACGCGAGCGATCGTGCGCGGCATCGCGATCCACAACAACGCGCAGATCGTCTTCATGGATACGCCCGGCATATTCAAGCCGCGCCGTCGCCTTGACCGGGCGATGGTGACGTCGGCCTGGGGCGGCGCCAAGGATGCGGACCTGATCATGCTCCTGATCGACAGCGAGCGCGGTCTTCGTGGCGATGCCGAGGCAATCCTTGAGGGCCTCAAAGAAGTGAAGCAGCCGAAAATTCTGGTGCTGAACAAGATCGACCGCGTCAAGCGCGAGGACCTTCTTGCGCTTGCCGCCGCGGCCAACGAGAAGATTGCCTTCGATCATACCTTCATGATCTCGGCGGAAAACGGATCGGGCTGCACCGACGTTATGGATTTCCTCGCCTCGACATTGCCGGAAGGTCCGTGGTACTACCCGGAGGATCAGATTTCGGATCTTCCGATGCGCCAGCTCGCAGCCGAGATCACCCGCGAGAAGCTTTTCCTGAGATTGCACCAGGAACTTCCCTATTCGTCTCACGTCGAGACGGAGAAGTGGGAAGAGCGCAAGGATGGATCTGTGCGCATCGAGCAGGTCATCTACGTCCAGCGCGACAGCCAGAAGAAGATCGCTCTTGGAAAAGGCGGCGAGACCATCAAGGCGATTTCATCGGCTTCCCGTCGCGAGCTTTCGGAAATTCTCGAGCAGCAGGTGCACCTCTTCCTGTTCGTAAAGGTTCGTGAAAACTGGGGCGATGATCCCGAACGTTTCCGCGAAATGGGCCTGGACTTCCCGCACTAAGCTTCAGCTTGAAGACTTCGGGCGGTTTACGCCGCCCGATAGACTTGCGCGACCGCGCCGCCCGGGAAGGCTCTTGAGCTTGTCAGCTTAAGCGACCTTGGCGCGGCAAGTTCCGAGAACAGCGCCTTGCCCTTGCCGAGCACGACCGGCGCAACCAGCAGCACGAATTGGTCGACCAGGCCCTCGGCGACAAGACTGCGCGCGAAGCCGACGCCGCCGTGGGCGATGATCGGCTTGCCCTCTTGAGCTTTCAGCATCGCGATCTCATCCGCAAGACGCCCGCTTGCCACATAAGCTGTCGCCCAGCTCTCCCAGCCGGGCTGCCGTTCCGCCGTCTGCCGGGGCTCTTCGCCTTCGAGGAGTGACGGCCCTTTTCGTGAGAAGACAGCCTTCGGGATGTCATTCATCGGCGGTGCGAACATGTCGGTGGAGGTTGGCCAATAGGCCGTCATGTCCTTGAAGCTGCGGCTTCCCATGATGTGCAGGCCGGCGGTCCACAGCGTCTCTACGGACCACGCCTTCGCCTCCTGATCTGAGCCGAACATCCATCTGTTCTTGCCGTCCATGTCACTCACGAAGCCGTCGACGGACATGGTCATCTTCAAGATCAGGTCCCTCACGGCTGTCTCCTCTTTCGCAGTCCTTGCTCAAGGACGGTGCAGAACGTCCAGTTCCGACAGCACCTGATCGTTTTCCGAGACGGTGTACCCCTCGGCTGATGGAACGAACTCGCTTGTCGCGAGTTTAATTATAGCGGTGCCCGTTAGGGCGCCGTTTTTTTGAACAAGAGGGTTTATGGCTCCGACGCGCCCCACGCATTCTTTCAAGACACCCTGCGAGCGGTGTCCATTGCGGCCTTTGCCGCATTTCAGGGAGTTCAACGAGGAGGAGATCGAGTTCGTCTCGAAATTCAAGAAAGGAGAGCTTGCCGCGGATGCGGGCACAACGATTCTCGTCGAAGGCGCCCATAGCGCGCATCTCTATACTGTCCTGTCGGGCTGGGGCTTCCGCTACAAGACGCTGGAGGACGGCAGGCGGCAGATACTGAACTACATCATGCCAGGCGACCTGATCGGGCTGCAGGGCTCGATCATGGGAGAGATGCAGCACTCGGTCGAGGCACTGTCGCCCGTTTCGCTCTGTGTCTTCGAACGCGACAAGCTGATGGGGCTTTACAACAAACATCCCTCGCTTGCCTTCGACATCACCTGGATGGCGGCGCAGGAGGAGCGGATGCTCGACGAACACCTTCTCAGCATCGGCCGCCGCACGGCGCTCGAACGCGCGGCCTATCTGATCGCCTTCCTCTATCAACGCGGCATGCAGCTTAAGCTCTTCAACGGCCACAAGGCGATCCCGATCACCCAGCAGCATATTGCCGACACCCTTGGTCTCTCGATCGTCCACACCAACAAGACATTGAAAAAGCTCGCCGTTCGCGGGCTTATTCGCTGGCAGGAGCGGACCTGTGAGGTTCTTGATGGCGAACAGCTCGCCGAAATCGCCAGCTGGGATGGCCTCGGCGAACGGCTGCGACCGTTTCTCTAGATTGCCTGGTCTATGTCTTTTTTAAATGCGAACAACCGCGCGGGAACGTAAGGTTCTCGACGACATGATTTGTCGTCGTGCTTGATGGTGCTTATCGACCATCACGGAAAAAGCGGCTATGCAAGTGACAGTCGTGTGAGCTTTGCGGCTGAGGTTCAGCTGCGTATCAGAGGTGGAAATGCAGTTGAAGGCGAGGGGACGAGCCGGGCTTGGCGCCTTCGAAAGGGCTTGTCGAACATGAGTGCGAACCGGGTTCTGGTTCTTGAGGATAGCTTGATCATCGCGATGGAGGCCGAGGATATTCTTCGCGCCATCGGCGTCGAGACGATCCGAATTTGCAGCAGCATCGCGCAGGCGACCGAGGCGGTGGAAGCCGAGCGGTTCGATTTCGCCTTGCTTGACGTCAACCTCGGAGAGGTGATGAGCTTCGACTTCGCTCGACGTCTTGTTGCGGAGAATATTCCCTTCGGCTTCGTGAGTGGTTACTCCGACACATTGGATTTTCCTGAAGAGCTTCAGAACAGGCCGCTGCTCGTAAAGCCGTTCGACGAAACGGCCATGCTGGAATTTCTCCAGAGGCTTTTTCCGGCCGAGGTTTGACCGGTCTTCGTGACAGAACGCTTCAGTTTAACCCCGAAAGGCTCTAGGCTGCTGCAAACGAATTAAGGCTTCGTATCTCATGCAGTGGCAGGACCGCGCGATCATTCTCGGCATAAAGCGTCACGGCGAGACGAGTGTCATCGCCGAGGTGATGACGAGCGAGCGCGGTCGCCATCTTGGCATGGTGCGTTCTGGACGGTCCCGTGCAATGCAGCCCGTTCTCCAGCCGGGCAATGAAGTGGAAGCCACCTGGCGGGCCCGGCTCGATGAGCATATCGGCGAGTTTCGGATCGAGCCTGTGACGCTGAGGGCCGCGCGCCTGATGGAGACGGCGACGGCGGTATATGGCGTCCAGGCAATGGGCGCTCTGCTTCGGCTCCTGCCCGAGCGGGACCCGCATCCGCATCTTTTTGAAACGCTGGATGTGATCCTCGAGAATCTGCACAGTCCCGCCGATGCGGGCGAACTGTTCGTCCGTTTCGAACTGGCCGTTCTCAACGATCTCGGCTTCGGCCTCGATCTGACGGAGTGTGCCGCCACGGGTGCGCGTGCGGATCTGGCTTATGTCTCTCCGAAATCCGGCCGCGCCGTCAGCCGAAGCGCGGGCGCTCCCTGGGCGGACAAGATGTTCCTTTTGCCGTCATTCTTGAGCGGCGAACAGCGCGAGGCCGCGGATGCGGAAAATCTGTCCGCTGCTTTCCGGCTGACGGGGTTCTTCCTGCACAGGCACGTCTACGAACCGCGTGGACTGGAGATGCCGGCCGCGCGCGAAGGTTTTGTTCAGGCGGCGCTGAAGGCGCTGAAACAACAAGTCTCGAGGGATAGCCAGCTCTCGGCCTGACTGTTTTTCACCGCTGAAAACCATCATGCAACACCGGCGCTTTACCGCGACCGGCAGCGCTCCTACTTGCTGACCTGCATAGCAGTCGAGGAGGACAACATGCTGACGAAGCCAAGCAACGAGACGCACCTGCAGCTTTGGGATGGAAGAGCGATTCCACGGCTTGGCATGGGGTGCTGGGCGATCGGTGGGCCTTTCTACGCCGGCGATACACCGCTTGGCTGGGGAGAGGTGGATGATGCCGAGTCGATCGCGGCCGTCCATCGCGCCATCGAGCTCGGTGTCCGCTTCTTCGATACGGCATCCAACTACGGGGCAGGGCATTCGGAAGAGGTCCTGGGACAGGCGATCGGCAATCGCGACGATATCGTCGTCGCCACGAAATTCGGCTTTGCCACGGATCCGGCGACGAAGCAGGCAACCGGTGCATTCGCCGATCCCGCCTTCATTCGCGGTTCGGTGGAGACCTCGTTGCGCCGGCTGCGGCGTGAACGGCTGGATCTCTTGCAGTTTCACCTGAACGATTTTCCGCTCCAGCAGTCCGATGATGTCTTCGAGACCTTGGAAGCCCTCCGCGCGGAAGGAAAAATCGACGCCTTCGGCTGGAGCACGGATTTCGCTGACCGGGCCGAGCGCCAGGCAACGCGGCCCGGTTTCGTATCGGTGCAGCACACAATGAACGTCTTCGAACCGGCGGATGAGCTGGTGTCGACGGCTGAACGGCATGGCCTGGTATCGATCAATCGCGGTCCGCTGGCGATGGGACTGCTGAGTGGCAAGTTCACCGCACAGAAGACCGTTGACGCAAAGGATGTTCGCGCCGCCGCGCTCGACTGGATGGTGTATTTCAAGGACGGACGCATTGCACCGGAGTTCGCAGCGAAACTCGACGCGGTGCGCGACCTGCTGATGTCAGACGGACGGACGCCGACGCAGGGCGCATTGGCCTGGCTTTGGGCACGCTCTTCCCGCACATTGCCGATCCCGGGCTTCCGCACGGTTGCGCAGGTCGAGGAAAACGTCGGCGCGTTGAGCAAGGGCCCGCTATCGGACGAAACGATGCGCGAGATCGACGTGGCACTCGGACGCGGTTAGCGCACCTTCTCGCCTCGTACCTTCATGGGCCACGCTTCCGGTCGCTCTTCGAGAACTGAGACAGCATCTCCGACAGAAATCGTACCCGTACCGCGCGGCGTGACGTTCCAGCCGAACAGCGGGCCGGGTACGCGCCGGTCGCCGGACATGCGAATGCGGCCCATCGCGGGCATCGGGTTGGGCACCTCGCGGGAGCCGGTCTGCTGGTCCTGCGTCGTCATGATGCAACGCGCGCAAGGCTTGACGAGATCGAACCGCATTCCGCCGATCTCGATTGCGGTCCACCTGTCCTCGGCCCATGCTTCGTCGCTGTCGATGACGATGTTTGGCCGGAAGCGCTCCATGCCGACGCTGCCTCCGCCATGAGCGGCGAGGTCGGCATTCAAGGCCCGCAGCGATGCCGTCGTGGTGACGAGGATCTGGTAGCCGTCGGCGAAGGTGACGGGTGTTCCGTCTCCGGCCCACTCCGCGCTTGCGGTCCGCTTGGCATTGCCATCGAAGAACACCAGTCGAACGTCGCGACCGAGCCACTCCGAAAGCGTCTGGTTGGTATTGTCGTCGGCGACTGCCGCGTTGACGTCCGTTTTCCAGATGTCGACGTTGAGGCGGCGCTCGGAGGAAAAGCTCGGCCGGATGGGGGCGTTGCCCGATAGGGCGAGCTGGAGATTGTCCCATCGAGAACCGCTTCGATACGCGCAAGCGTCGGCAGTTCGCGCTGCGTGATGAAGTGGCCCGCCGGATCGGCAATCATCGCGCGCCGGTCGCCAGGCAGGCCGAATGCAGTGATCTCGGTGGTCTGCAAGGCGATCGCCCGGCCACTTTTGAGCGGATATACGAAGAGATCGCTGATGCGCATCGGGAACTCCTAGATTTCGTCCATGAAGGCAGCGAGAAAATCGCGCAGTCGTTTGTCTCGTTCGGCGGCAAGCGCTCTGCCGCTCTCTGTCTTGAAGCCGTCAGCGAGCTTGAAGAGCTTCGTCTGGAAATGATCGATCACGTAACGCCGGTCGTCGAGTGGACGGTTTTCGCCGGAGGGGTCGAGTGGGTCGTAGAGCAGGGAGGACATGCGCCCTCCGATATAGAAGCACCGGCCAGCACCTACCATGCCGATCGCATCGAGCCGATCGGCATCCTGCAGGATGCGTGCCTCCAACGTCTCCGGCGCAATGTTGGCCGAGAAGCTGTGAGCGGTGATCGCATGCTCGACGACGCCGATGTCGGCCGGCGACCAGCCGAGTTCAGTAAGAACACCGGCCGCCTTTTCAGCGGCAAGTGCGGAGGCCTTCGAGCGCAGCGGTGAATTCTTCTCCACGGCGACGCAATCGTGCAGAAGTACGGCCGCCGCAAGGATCCTCGCGTCTCCACCTTCCTTGGCCTGGATGCGCATCGCATTCTTGAAGACCCGCAGGATATGCGCGAGGTCGTGCGAACCGTCGTCGCCCTCGTAGGCGTGAGGAATGAGCTGCGAGGCTAAATTTTCGAAAGGGGAGAAGGCCTTGGCCGCGAACATGAATAAAACCGTGAGGATGATGTTGTATCCTCATAGCGGCGGCGGTCCCTGCTTGCAACGACCTCCGCTCAACCCGCCTTAGCGCCGTGTGTCTCCCAGCTGCCGGAAAGCAGCTTCGGCACGTCGGCCAACGGGCGCGGCGGGCTGATGTGGTAGCCCTGGATCTCGTCGCAGGCTTCCTGCTCGAGCAAGGCCAGCTGTTCGCCGGTTTCGACGCCCTCGACCGTGACGCGCATGCCGAGCGCGTCGCCAAGCAGGATGATGGCGCGGATGATCGCGAAGGCCTCGCGATTCTCGACGATGTCGGTCACGAACGACTTGTCGATCTTGATCTTGTCGAAGGGGAAGCTGCTCAGATAGCTGAGTGACGAATATCCGGTACCGAAGTCGTCCATGGCGACCCGAAGCCCACGCTGCTTCAAAGCGTGGAGAATCGGCAGAGCCTCCTCGCGGTTTTCCATCAACACGCTTTCGGTAATTTCGATCTCGAGCCGTGCCGGGGCAAGACCTGAGGTCGTCAGCGCCGTCGATACGTCCTCGGGAAGGTTGCCGTGAGTGAACTGGATCGCCGACACGTTGACCGCAACCTTGACATCCTCCGGCCAGCCCGCCGCATCCGTGCAGGCCTGCAGGAGCACCCATCGCCCGATATCGACGATCAGCCCCAGTTCTTCGGCAAGCGGGATGAATTCGACCGGCGAGACCCGGCCGCGGGTCGGATGATTCCAGCGCAGCAAAGCCTCGAAGCCGCAGATGCGCTGTGCGCCAATGTCGAAAAGCGGCTGATAGTTAAGCTCGAACTCGTGGTTCGCGACCGCCTTGCGCAGGTCGGCCTCGAGCGTGTGGCGCGCTTCCAGCTGTGCTTCCATCTCGTTTGTAAAGAAGCGCTCGCCGCGTCGGCCAGCCGTCTTGGCGTGGGATAGAGCGACGCCGGCATGCTTCAGGAGCACATCGGTATCGACGCCATCCTGCGGGCTGATGGCAATGCCCATGGAGACGCTGAGCTCGACAGCTTTCTCGCCCCGAAAGAAGGGTTCGGCAAGTTCGCGCCGTATTTGCTCGGCCAGCGCGGTGACGTTCCAGGGCTGTTGCCGCCCGCACTGGAGGATCGCGAATTCGTCGGAGCCGAGACGCGCCAGAATGTTGCCTTCACCCGCTGTAAGGCGAAGGCGTTCGGCCACCTGCCGCAGGATCTTGTCGCCTGCCGCCACACCGAGTGTGTTGTTGACGGATTTGAAGCGGTCGAGGTTAAGGTGGACGAGAGCGATCTCTTCGTCCGCCTTGCGGGCGCTGAGGGCTGCTTCGACCCGTCCTCGAAAACTCAGCCGGTTCGGAAGACCGGTCAGCGGATCGTGATGGGCGAGGAAGGCGATCCGTTCCGCGGCTTTTCGATCGGCGGTAACGTCTGCATGGATGGAAATATTGCTGCCGTCGGGCAGTACGGTCACGACGCTCTGGATCAGCCGGCCGTCGTGCATGCTCCATTCGCGCCGGCGGATGCGTCCGCCATCGGAGACGTCTCGTTCTCCGGTCGTCTGCCGTGTCTCCGGCATTTCCGTTCCAGCGATCCTGGCGATTAGTGAGCGCATCGTCGCACCTGGCGCAACGTCCTTCTCACCGAAGCCGAATAGCTGTTGGAACCGGATGTTGCAGAGGATGAGTTTCTGATCGGTATCGAAAACGCTGAGCCCGAGCGGAAGGTGGTTCAGGACGATCTCAAGCAGTCGCTTTTGCGCGGAGAGCGCGTCTGTCGCTGAGGAGAGGGCGGCTTGCAGCAGCTCATTGTCTTTCTGCGTAGCGTTTGCGCGCTTTTCCACGTCTCGTCGCCGGGTGGCGTACTGTTTGCACGTGTCGACGACGAGGTCGACGAGGCGCTGCCCCTCGGTGGACGGATTATTTCCCAGGGCTTCGGCACACTGCTCACGGAAGAGCGCTTCAGCTTCCATACCCATTCACCTTCGCGTCACCGACGCATCGCCGATTGATGAAGCCTTGTTGCATCGGAGCAGGTAAGCCGGGTGCGGCGAAATTGACGCGCAAAGAAATGGATGCTGTTTCCAAGGCAATTGATTTCACAATTCAAAATTGAATACACGCGAATAGCTGCGTACTTACAATCCTCCGGTCGAATTAATATTCGGTTGCAGTGCGAGAAAATATATAGCGCCGGCTATATCTTGTGCGCCGACATGCGATGGAAAGCGCTACGTTTCCGTCCGGAAAAGAGCTGCGGCGATTTTGCGGTGCGAATAAAGTCACACTTTGTCAATCATCGTTAATGGACCATTAACAGCTTATTGACGGGTGGGGCAAATCAGTTTATCGACCCTTCTAGTTGTGATTTTCCCTATTCGTATTGCGTACAAACAATCACCGGCGAAAGCGGTGAACGGAGGTTTGTATGAACGGTGTTTCATCCGTTTCGGATACGTCCTATGCCTACCTGGCGACGCTATCGAGACTTGACACAAATGGCGATGGCGTTCTGAGCCGTGGCGAACTGGCGGCTGATGATAAGCCCGGTATTCTTACCCAATTGAGCGGCGGTGAAGACGGGCAGGATGCCTCGCCGAAGCTTTCCGACGGCGTACTCGCATTCATGATGCGCGCGCGTGAAAGCGGCGGTATGAATTTCTTCTCGCAGGATATGTCCGAAGATACGGGCGATCTCTACAAAAATACCTATGGTCAGTACGACCTGGACATCGCGTCCTAGGGTATTGCCGCAGAATGCGTACAATGAGCCGGCCTTTGGTCGGCTTTTTGTTTTCCGCGCAGGCGGAACCGCCCTTGGCGACGTGCGTTCGTCTTCGATAAGCAACGAGGAGGGAATATCATGGGCAATATCGTGCGATCGGTTGTGCTGATTGGCTTTGCGACAGTCGCGACCCTTGCGATGGCGCAGGATAAACAGACAGCAACAGCGGATTTCGTCGGCAAGGACGGCAAGGAGGATGGCCGTGCGACGCTCACTGCTGCGGCCGGCGGCGGCGTGTTGATGGAAGTCGAAGTGACCGGCCTTCCAGCCAACAAGTGGGTCGCCTTCCATGTCCACGAAACCGGCAAGTGCGATGCCGCGACACATCACGAATCGGCCGGAAAACACTTCAACCCAACCGATGCGGAGCACGGTCTGCTTGCCGCCAAGGGGCCGCATGCCGGGGATATGCCGAACCAGTACGTCGGTTCTGACGGCATCCTGCGGGCTCAGGTTTTCGACGGCATGGTCACGCTTGACGACAAGAAGACCGGTATTCGCGGCAGGGCACTCATGATCCACGCCAATTCCGACGACTACCGCAGCCAGCCCTCCGGCGATGCGGGCGAACGGCTCGCTTGCGGCGTCATCAAGTAGAGACAGCGCATCCTAGAGGATTGGCAGCCCTTTCTGGTCGAAGGTCGATTTCATCCGGCCGAGCATGTCGCGGCGCGTGTCGTCCCATTCGATGGTCTTTGTCCAGTAGCGCATGGTGATGGTCGTCTTGTCGGCGGCGATCGTTTCGATGAACACGGCCGGCTGTGGGTTGGATTGTACGCGCTTGTCGGATTTGGCAAGATCGGTCAGGGCATCCATCGCGAGAGCAACCTGCTCGCCGCTTCCGACGTTCACTGTCAACTCGCCCTTGCGGGTGGCTTCGCGGCTGTAGTTGGTGATCGGCGTGTTCCACAGCGTGGAGTTCGGTGCCAGAAGGTAAAGCCCGTCGGAGGTCCGCAGCTCGGTCGCAAAAAGCCCGATTTCGCGCACAGTGCCTGCAACGTTGCTCGTCGAGATGTACTCGCCTACCCGGAAGGGTCGCAGGATAAGCAGCATGATGCCGGCTGCGATATTCTGCAGCGTTCCCTGCAGCGCAAGGCCGATCGCCAGACCGGCGGCGCCGAGTGCCGCGATGATCGATGCCGTCTGAACACCGAACTGACCGAGCACCGTGATGAACACCAGAATGAGCAGGCCGTAGTGCAGCACGTTGGCAAAGAATCGCGCCAGCGTCTCGTCGATCCCGCGGACGCGGGAGATCCCCTCGAACGCCCAGCGGCTGATGAAGTTTGCCATCAACCATCCGAGTACGAGCAGGATGATCGCGCCGAGGATGGAGAATGAATACTCAACCGCAAGCGCACTTGCCTGATTGAGAGCGGTACGTGTTGCCAGAATTACGTCGGTTGCCTGTTGTTCCATGATCTCGCCGGTCGTCATTGTCGATAGACCCGGCTACATGGGGCAGCCCGCCGATGGCGTCAACCGATCAAGAGGACGCGGCAACCTGCAGAGGCAGGACGAATGGCGCATTGCCATCGGCATCCGCACCGCGGCCCATCGCGCGCACGGCCTCGATCAGCCGACCTTTTCGGTCTAGCAGCCGGTCGCCGATTTCCACGATCCGCAGGTTCGGGCTGGCAAAGGGCGACGCCTGGCGCAGTCGTCGTGCGAGGTCTTCCTCGCTTTGATCGGGTTCGAGAGCAAGAGCCGCCACGAGCGCTGCCGCCGGAGAACGCGAAACGCCCATCCAGCAATGGATGAGCAGAGGGGCCGATTGGTCCCAACCGGTCGCGAAGTCGATGATCTCACGCACATGCGTCTCGTCAGGCGCGACAAGCCCGCCGGTACCCTTGAAGGCGATGTCGTTCATGGTCAGCAGCAGGTGTCGCTCTGCCTTGATGACGGCAGGCCGGTGAAACAGCTGCTCCTTCGCCATCAGGCTGATCATCTCACGGGCGCCATGGCGGACAGCCATTTCGGCAATGCGCGAGAGCGGGGCAACCACGATCCTTGTCATGATGCACTCCGCCCGGCGTCGAGGGCGGCGAACCGTTCGCAGAAACGGACCTGCGCTTCGACGGCCGGAAGAGGTGCCAACTGCAGCATTTCCTTGGTGATGCCGCGCGGCTGGCCGAAGAACTTCTGGGCCTCGACCACGGTAAAGCCCGCGAGCTGCGACGCCTCGAAATAGGCCGCCACCGTATCCGCCTTCTTGATCCTGTCCTTCAGCTCGCGCGAAGGGTGGGGCGGAAGGCCGAAGCGAAGGTGGATGGCCGCTTCCAGGCGTTTTTCCACGCTCTTGTAGCCCCCGCCGACCACCGACTTGAATGGAGAGATCATGTCGCCGATGACGTATTCTGGCGCGTCGTGAAGCAGCGCCATCAGGCACTCGTCCGCTGTCGCCTCGTTCTGGTGACGGAAGATGTCTTCCACGATCAGGCTGTGCTGGGCGACCGAGAAGGCATGATCGCCCGATGTTTGACCGTTCCAGCGGGCCACACGCGCGAGGCCATGCGCGATGTCGCTAAGCTCCACGTCCAATGGTGACGGATCCAGAAGATCGAGCCGGCGGCCCGAGAGCATGCGCTGCCATGCGCGCGGCACCTTGGGGGTCAAGCGCTTGCCTCATCGGCGCTGGCGGGGAAGGTGAGGCCGGACCAGGCAGGCAGTGCGAGGGTAACAGGCGTTTCGCCGGCGAGGATCGGCGTGCCGGCGGCCATGGCTTCTCCAGCACGGTCGATGCGGACAATGGCCAGCCCAACTCGGCCGGAGACGGAACCGAGCGTCCCGACAGGTTTGCCGGCGGCGGTGAGTTCGCTGCCGGGCGCGGGGAGGGTGCCATCGGCTGTAACGGTCACGACACGACGGCGAGCGGTGCCGCGATGCTGCATGCGCGAGACAACTTCCTGGCCGACATAGCAGCCCTTCTTGAACGAAAGTCCGCCGTTGAGGTCCATCAGCACGTCGTGCGGAAACGCATCCTGCAGAGGATAGTCTTGTCCCGCGACCACAACGCCATTTGCTGCCCGCAAGCTGTCATAGAGGATCGGATCGTCGCTGCCTTCGTTGCCAGGCTTGCGCGTCAGGGCAATGCCGGCCTTCAAGAAACGGCTGTCCTTCCAGCCTCCGTCGACCGGCTGATCCCAGATAATGGAAACCCCTTCGCCAGCGGGCGCGATATCGACAGCAGCCCGGAGCTTGTACATGCTCAGCCGCTTCTGCAGAGCGTCGCGCTGGCTTTCGTCCGTCTCGATCAGGAAACCCGCGTCTTCGCGCATGATCATGAAGTCGAAAAGGATCTTGCCTTGCGGCGTCAGCAGCGCTCCCGGGCGCGCTTCGTCAGCGGCAAGCGAAACGACGTCGGTCGTGATGAGGTTCTGCAGGAACGACTCGGCGTCGGCACCGCTGACGCGGATCAACGCGCGGTCTTTCAGGAAAACGGCTGGCATAAAGGCACCTGTAGCGTTGCTATCGCCCAGAAATATGTCTTCGGAGGATTGACCGCAAGCGTCAGTCGCCGGCGGTAAAGAACTTCCACTTTCCGTCAGCGGTGATGCCGATGCGATAGAAGTTATAGCCCCCGAACTCCTGCATGTCCGCAAGATCGCCCGCCGTCACGATGCGCAGCAGTTCGACGCGTTCTGGCGGGGTCAGGGTCTTCAGGTCTTTCTCGGCAAAGTAGGGCCAGACATACAGGTCGTCAGACGTTCCTTGCCCGACATGGACGAAGCCCGTGGAAACGATGTCGAGGATGATTGCCAGGATCTCGTCGCCATCGGGGTCGCCCGACAGGTCCTTGAGCGCGGCAATCGGATCATCCGTCGGCTCGCCCACCGTAACCTGGGTCTGGCCCGCACCGGTTCCAAGCAGCGGACGCAGGCGTTCAAGATCACCGGAGGCAGCCGCTTCGACGATCTGCTCACGCATATGCCGTACCGGCTCGGGAACCTTGCTGATATCGTAGAGCACATCGACCGGCTTCGAGCTGTCCTGCGCGCCTGGCGTGGTGTCCGAGCTCTGTCCGGCGGGCTTGCTGATGATCGGGCCCGGCGCCGGCACGCCTGAAGCGGCAGGAGGTGCTGTGGGCTTGTCACTGCCCGGAGAGGCATTGTCCGTCAGGCCGGGAGTCTTTTGAAGTTCCGAGAGGGCTGATGCTGCTGAAGCGGACATCAGACTGGCGGCACCGACGCCGATTGCAACGAGAAGCGGCACGAAAACGGGCCGCGAGGCAGGATCCTTATCGGTACGCATGAAACTCTCTGTGCTGTTATTGCAGGGTGCGGTTCGGAGAGAACTCACCCGCCAGCATGCGTTCACGCAGCGATTCAAGCAAGGCCTCCGCGCTGTTTTCCCCGTGGAGACGGATCGTTTCGCGAAGTGCGTGGATAATTGCCGTGTCGGCGATGATCTCAGGCTCGATTCCATCAGCCATGCCATCGGCCCAGGCTTCGTTATGGTATTCCAGGGCCGCCTGCATCTTTTCGTGGACGATCATGTCGTCGATGTCATTGAGGCTCGGTTCCATTCTTTTTTCCTCAGACTGCATGCCTTACTGCCTAGTTAATAACTTTATCAGCCTTTTCCCAAAACGACACGTGCGCGAATGAAAAGAGGTTAATTAAACGCTAATTTCCAAACCGCGAAGTAATTTCTGTGGCAAGTGTTGCACCTTCGTTACGGTAGCGCTCTTCTGCCATGATCGCTGCGGGGGTGCAATCGGTATAAACAGAGGCAAATGCGCGATAGCCGCGATTGAAGGCAGCCGTCAATTTCTCTCTCCGAGGCGGCTCGTCTTTCGCTTCGGAATCAAGCAGTTGCTGCATTCCCGCTCGCCACTCGTCGCCGTTATCGGCCTTGCACAGCGTTCTCAGGTAATGCACCGATCCAAGCACCTCGGCCAGTCTCGCAAGCTTGTCGTCGTATGGCGCCGTGACAGGTTTCGCCTCTACTACGGGCGGCGCTGGCGTCGTCTGGCCTTGCGCTGCCGCAAATACAGGGATCGCCACGCCGGCGCATAACACAGCAGACAACAAGACGCGTCGAACGGGAATCATGGAGTTTAGTTGATACCCTCGTGATGGCCGGAACAAGGCGTTGCCCAAGATTTCCACCTGCTTATTCGTTGTCCACAGCCAGGCGCTCGGCGCATTCGAGAACGCTTTGCGGCGTCGGCAGCCGGCGAATCTCTTCCAGTGTGTACCAGCCGATGTCTGCCGCATCGTCGGCGGCGATTGCCACCGCGTTGCTGTCGGCCTCGACGCGGAACACCGAAAGCAGGAAGTGGCTGGCGACGCTTCCGTCCACGGCATGTGTCTTCAGGTCATAGGTTGCAAATAGGCGCGGGTTCGAGGCGCGGATGCTGGTTTCCTCTTCGAATTCCCGCAATGCCGTTTGATCCGGCGTCTCGCCGGCTTCGGCCCGGCCTCCGGGAAAGGCATACATGTCAGCCGAAGGAGGATTGCGCCTGAGCACCAGCAGAAAGCGGTCGCCTCGCTGCAGAATGGCGGACGAGGCCGCTGTGGGGGAGGAGGATGCCATATGGATATGCTGCCTTGTTGCTTGCCGGCGCTTGGATAAGCGGCCGTCCCGTTGGATAGTCGGGACAACGATTCGGGGACGCTTGTTTGACCTATATTATCTACGCAGCCGCCGCCTTTTTCGAGATCGCCGGATGCTTCGCCTTCTGGGCGTGGCTGCGCATGGAAAAGCCCCTGTGGTGGACGGCGCCCGGTCTGGCATCGCTGGCAGTGTTTGCCTGGCTGCTGACTCTGGTGCCGAGCGAGGCGGCCGGGCGGACCTTTGCGGCATATGGCGGCATCTACATCATCGCATCGCTGCTGTGGCTCTGGCTGGTCGAGCAGCGGGTGCCTGATCGTTGGGACATCGGTGGCGCCCTGGCGTGCCTGTTCGGAACTGCGCTGATTTTGTTCGCGCCACGCGGATAGCCCGGTCTTGACCCGCCTGGAGCAGGGTGCAAAGACAACGGCATGTGTGGACGATACGCGTTGACGATATCCCCGGAAGAACTCGAGGAAATCCTGGGGATCATGGGTCTGGACGACTTCCCGGCGCGCTACAACATCGCTCCGACGCAGCCGATCCTTGTCGTGGTGTCCGATGGTCCTGGCGAAAAGGGAAGCAACCTTCCCGATCGCCGGGCGCTGCTGGTGCGCTGGGGCTTCACACCGGGCTGGGTCAAGGATCCGAAGTCGTTTCCGCTGCTGATCAATGCGCGCTCCGAAACGGCGATCGGCAAGGCGTCGTTTCGTGCGGCGATGCGCCACCGGCGCGTGCTCGTGCCTGCCTCCGGCTTCTACGAGTGGCATCGGCCAACGAAAAACAGCCAGGAAAAGGCGCAGCCCTATTGGATACGGCCGCGGCATGGTGGCGTCGTCGCCTTCGCCGGCCTGATGGAGACATGGTCGTCAGCCGATGGTTCGGAAGTCGATACGGGTGCTATCCTGACAACCGCGGCAAACGCTGCGATATCGCCCATTCATGACCGCATGCCTGTTGTCATCCGGCCAGAAGACTTTTCCCGCTGGCTCGATTGCAAGACGCAGGAACCGCGCGACGTTGCGGACCTGATGCAGCCGGTTGAGGACGACTTCTTCGAAGCGATACCGGTGTCCGACAAGGTCAATAAGGTCGCCAACATGGGCGCCGACCTGCAGGATCGTGCTACCATCGAGAGGCCGCCGCCGCTGGCGGACAAGCCGAAGCCGGATGACGGCCAGCTCAGCCTCTTCTAGTCCGCTATTCCCAGCCTCCATTTTATTCGGAAGTTTACATGTTCTCGATTTCGGCCGCGCTCTCCGGTTTCTTTCTCGGCGCTTCGCTTATCATTGCGATCGGTGCACAGAATGCATTCATTCTGCGTCAGGGCCTGCTCCGCTCCAACGTCTTCATCCTCTGCCTGATCTGCGCATCGTCGGACGCTATCCTGATCGCGGCAGGGGTCGGCGGGCTGGGCACGCTCGTCTCCCGCTCGCCCGGGCTGATCATGGCGGTCAGCCTCGGCGGCATGTTGTTTCTGGGAACTTATGCGGTGATGGCCTTCCGGCGAGCGCTCCATCCCGGAGCGATGCAGACGGGAGCGCCACAGGCGCTCGGATTGAAGGCGGCTGTTGCCGCATGTCTCGCCTTCACCTTCCTGAACCCGCACGTCTATCTCGATACGGTCGTGCTGCTCGGCAGTCTGTCTGCCGCCTATGAGGGAGCCGATCGGCTGGCGTACGGAATCGGTGCGGCGACCGCATCGTTCGTCTGGTTTTTTGGATTGGGGTACGGGGCGCGGCTGCTGCAGCCTGTCTTTGCCAAACCCGCCGCCTGGCGGGTTCTTGACGTCGTGATCGGCGTTGTGATGGGGCTGCTGGCTCTGAGCCTTGGCGCTCGCCTTGTCAGCCCGGCCTGATCAGGCGATTTTCTTGACGAGAGCCGGCTTGCTCTTCAGCATTAGGGCTGCTGCCAGAACAGCCTTGAGGCCGAGCGGGCGGTAATTCGCGCTGAGATCGGTCTTTGCCGGCTGTTCCACGCTTGTCTTCTTCGGGGTCACAATACTCTCCTTACGTGCTGTCCCTAGACTCTTATATTTATTGCTCTTTTGCCTGTAATAACGACAAAATAGAGGCGAGGCTTATCAGGATTTATATCCGTAAACCATAATTCGCGAGCCTTGAGCCAGGCGTTCCTGCACGTTGAAAGCAGTCAGATGTGACGGCCGATATCATCCTCGCCGACACCGGGTTCCTCGATGGTGAGCGTGCCGTATTTGCGCTTCCACTTGCGGGCGCCGAAGGGCAGGGTCAAGAGGTAGACGACGGCCGTGACGACCATGATCTCCCAGGTGAAGCTGGAAAGCAGGGCGACATAGAAGACGACGCCGAGCATCATCGGCAGCACGAGATCGCGCCGCAGCTTGCTTCCCTCAGACTTGCCGGACCACACCGGCAGGCGGCTGATGAGCAGGAAGGCGATCAGCACCGTATAGGCCGCGGAGATGAAGCCGAAGGTCTTGTCGATGGTGATCCCGAGGAAGCCGAGATAGACAGGCAACAGGACAAGCATCGCACCAGCAGGCGCCGGGACACCGACGAAATACTCCGATTGCCACGTCGCCTTGTTTTCCCGCTCGGACATGACATTGAACCGAGCAAGGCGAAGTCCGGCCGCGATCGCATAGATCAGCGCCGCAATCCACCCGATCGACCGGGCCTGGTCGAGCGCGAAGACGTAGACGACGAGAGCCGGTGCCACGCCGAAGTTGACGATGTCGGCGAGCGAATCCATCTGCGCGCCGAACTTCGACGTCGCCTTCATCAGCCGGGCGACGCGTCCATCGATGCCGTCGAGAAATGCCGCCAACAGAACCATGCCGACGGCAAGCTCGTAACGGTTTTCGAAGGCAAGCCGAATGCCGGTGAGCCCGGCGCAAATCGCCAGGATCGTGATCAGGTTGGGAACGACCAGCCGCAGCGGTATCTCACGAAGCCGCGGGCCGCGTGCGGAATCGTCAGGCGGACCGTTGGGTTCGAATGGCGGGAACGGCGTTTCCATGTCGCACTCCGATGTTCTCTAGCTGCGACGGCTGACGACCGGACCCTTGGTCGTGCCGAACTCCGCAAGCACCGTCTCGCCTGCAATCGCGGTCTGGCCAACCGTGACCCGCGGCGCCGCGCCGGCTGGCAGGAACACGTCGAGGCGCGAACCGAAGCGGATCAAGCCAAAACGCTCGCCGGCGTCCAAAGGTTCGTTTGCGTTCGTCCAGCAAAGGATGCGGCGTGCAACGAGGCCGGCAATCTGTACGACGCCGATGTTGCCGTGTGCCGTCGCGATGACGAGACCGTTACGCTCGTTGTCTTCGCTCGCCTTGTCGAGTTCGGCATTGACGAAGCTGCCGGAGCGATAGTTGACGCTGAGGACGCGGCCGCGCATCGGGGCGCGGTTTACGTGGCAATTGAAGACGTTCATGAAAACGGAAATACGCAGCATCGGTTCGGTGCTGAGATTGAGTTCCGCGGGCGGAACCACGATCTGCACTGAGGATACCTTGCCGTCGGCAGGCGAGATCACGAGATCGTCGTCCTGCGGCGTCATTCTCTCCGGGTCACGGAAGAAATAGGCGCACCACAGCGTCAGGATTAGGCCAATCCAGAACAGCGGCTTGAAAATCCAGCCGAGGATCAGCGAGGCAACGAAGAAGGCAGCGATGAAGGGGTAGCCTTCCTTGTGCACCGGAACGATCGTGTTGCGAACCGTATTGAACAAGCTCATGTATGCCGCTCTCCTAGCGTTTCGATCATCGCTGGTTACAGGGAAACCATTGCGGGGGCAATGCTGTGGGCAACCGCTGGCTGCCTCGGCGGGAGGTTCTGAACAGCAAAGAGGTCGCTCGTCCCCGCCTCAGCTGGCGGGGGCAAGTCTGTTGACGATGCCGAGGTCGTCGTTTTCCCGCACCTGCTTCAGATGCTCCTCTGCCTGCGTTGCTTCGCGCTGCCGGTTCCACATCGAGGCGTAGAGACCGTTCTTCTGAAGAAGATCGGAATGCGTGCCGCGCTCGGCGATCTCGCCCGACTTCAGGACGATGATCTCGTCGGCGCCGATCACGGTTGAAAGACGGTGCGCGATGACAAGCGTCGTGCGGTCCTGCGAGACGACATCGAGAGCTGCCTGGATCTCTCGCTCGGTCGTCGTGTCGAGCGCCGACGTCGCCTCATCGAGGATAAGGATCGGCGGTGCCTTCAGCACGGTTCGTGCGATCGCGACACGCTGCTTTTCGCCACCTGATAGCTTCAAGCCGCGTTCGCCGACCTTGGTGTCGAAACCTTCGGGCAGCATGTCGATGAAATGCGCGATCTGCGCAATCTCGGCGGCCGTCTTGACCTCGGTATCGTTCGCAGCCGGCTTCCCGTAGCGGATGTTGTAGGCAACGGTATCGTTGAAGAGCACGGTGTCCTGCGGAACCATGCCGATGACGGCGCGAAGGCTCTTCTGCGTCACGTTGCGGATGTCCTGACCGTCGACGCTGATCGAGCCGCTCTGTATGTCGTAGAAGCGGTAGAGCAGGCGCGACAAGGTCGATTTGCCGGCGCCGGAAGGGCCGACAACGGCTACCGTCTTTCCAGCCGGCACGTCGAAGGAGATTCCGTTCAGAATGGGACGGGCCGGGTCGTAGGCGAAGTGCACGTCCTTGAAAGAGATTGCGCCGCGACCGATATCGAGAGCGACCGCATCAGGCGCATCCGTCACCTCCGCCTTGACCTGAAGGAGATCGAACATCTGCTCGATATCGGTCAGCCCCTGGCGAATTTCGCGATAGACGAAGCCGATAAAGTTCAGCGGCACCGAAAGCTGCAGCAGCATGGAGTTGACGAAAACGAAGTCGCCGACGGTCTGTTCGCCGCGCTGAACGGCAAGCGCCGACAGGATAAGCATGACGGTCGTGCCGAGGCCGAAGATCACGCCCTGGCCAAAGTTCAGCCATCCGAGCGACGTCCAGACATCTGTGGCTGCCTTCTCGTAGCGTTCCATTGAACGGTCGAAACGCTTGGCCTCCATCTCCTCGTTGCCGAAGTACTTCACCGTTTCGAAGTTCAGCAGCGAATCGATCGCCTTGGTGTTGGCGTCGGTGTCGCTGTCGTTCATCGTCTTGCGGATCGCGATGCGCCAGTCGCTCGCGCGGATCGTGAACCAGATATATGCCCACACCGTGAATGCGGTAACGGCCAGGTATGAGAAGCCGTAGCCCCACCAGAAGATCACGGCCGTCAGCAGGAATTCGATCAGCGTCGGAACGGAATTGAGGATCGTGAAGCGCACGATCGTCTCGATGCCTTTCGTGCCGCGTTCGATGATGCGCGAAAGGCCACCCGTCTTGCGCTCAAGATGAAAGCGCAGCGACAACTCGTGCATATGCACGAACGTCTTGTAGGCGAGCTGGCGAACGGCATGTTGCCCGACGCTCGCAAACAGCGCGTCGCGGAGCTGGTTCAGCGCGAGCTGGATCAGGCGCGTCAGATTATAGGCGATAACAAGCGCGACGGCGCCGGTCAGCAGGGCAGGCACCTTGCCGGCAAGATCGATCTTGCCGTTCAGGGCGTCGGTCGACCACTTGAAGAAATAGGGGACGAGCAGCAAAACGAACTTGGAGATAAGCAGATAGACCGTTGCCCACACCACTCGCATCTTGAGATCGGGGCGACCTGAAGGCCACATGTAGGGCCATAGATTGAACAGGGTCTGCAGCAGATTGGAATCTGAAACTGTCTTGCCGTTTGCCATGCATGTCTCCGGCCCGCAGGGGGCGCTGACCGTGTCGCGATACGGGAAATTGCGGAGACAGCGCGCTTGCAAGCGCCTGCCGAACATAATCGCCGTCACCGCCAAGTAGGGTTCCGCGGGGACCAATACAACATGGCGATGTAGCAAGGAAAGAGCGGCCGGGCATCATATTGCCCGGCCGCCATATTTGTTCCTAGAGGTGCTCGCCGGAGAGGCGCTTGCGGTGCAGTTCTTCCGCATTCGGAAGCACGTCTTTCGGCAGGCCGAAGATCTGGCCCGGCAGGATCCTGTCCGGATTGTTGATCTTGTCCTCGTTGGCCACGTAGATCGTGGTGTAGCGTACGCCGAGACCGTAGACGCGGCGGGAGATCTGCCACAGCGTATCGCCACGGCGAATGATGACTGTGTCCTTGCTCTGCTGAAGCGGAGCCTGCTCGATCGTTGCCGGCTGGTTTTCGCTGCTGGCGACTTCGTTCGTTGCAGCCGGCGCCGCAGGCGTCTCGGCCGGCGGGGAGAGCTTGGCGACCATCTCGCCGAGCTTCGACAGCGATGCGCCGACGGACTTCGCGTCGATCGGCAGCGACTGCAGGAACTTGAGCGCACCGGCAGCATCGACAGACGCATTGGTCGCGCGTTCCTTGAAGTCCGCCGTCGCATCGGCCGCAGCCCTGAAGTCGATGATCGAGCGCAAGGCGATTTCATTCGCGGAGCGCGCTGCTGCAAGCTGTTCGGCACCCGGCAGCTTGCCGTCGGCAAACAGGTTGCTCAGCAGACCGAATGCCTTGGCAACGTCGTTCCTCAGCTTTCCAAGCGCGCCTTCGTCAAGGGGAACCATTGTTGGTGCGGAGGAAGCCGAGCCGCCGCTCTGGGCGGCAACAGTCACCTGGTTGCCCGCAGGCCGGTTGAAGTTGACCGAGGCGCGCACGGCGACCTTGCCGCTTGCGTCCAGAACATCGACGCGGATCTTGTGGTCTCCAACCGCCAGCGGCATCACGCCGTCAATGACGAAGTGTCCGTCCTGGCCTGCCAGGGATTTGCCAATCAGCTTGTCGTCGGCATAGGCAACGACGGTGGAAGAGGGCTTTGCGGTGCCGGCAACGAAAATCTTGTCGCCTTCGATCTCGACCGCGTTGACCATCACGTCAGCCGCCGGTCCGCTTGCCGCCGGCTTGCCGGCATCCGGTGTGGTTGCAGGCTGTGTCGCCGGCGAGGCGGAGGCCTGCTGCGTCTGGCCGTTGTCATTGGCTGCTGCATTGCCGCTAGCAGGAGGAGTTGCCGCACCTGCGGCAGCCGAAGCGGTTGGGGCCGTGATGATGCGGCTGGCCGTTCCGGGCTTGGAAACCATGGCGAGTAGGTCGGCGCCGTTGCCATCCTTGGGAACGGATACCGTCGCAACTTCTTCCGACACCGTACTCTTGCCGTCCTTGCCGGTCGCCTTGAGCAGCAGCTGATGGTCACCCGCCGACAGCGGATTGTCGAGCACGGCCGCGAAGTCGCCGCTCGGGCCGACGTCGGTCGTGGTGACGACCTTGTCGCCATCGAGGACTTCGAGCTTGCTGTTCGGTTCGGCCGATCCGGCGATCACGGTCGAGCCATCGGGCTCGACGCGCAGGACGTCGAACGTGGGCGCCTTGGGGCCGGCATTTGCCGTGGCATCCGGCGCTGCAGGCGTTGCCGGTGCCGCAGCCTGGCCATTCGCCTGGGCGGCCGGTTCCGGAGCGCCGGTGAGTGCGGCTTCAGCCTTGGCGATGGCGGCAAGGGCATCGGGAATGTTTTCAGGCAGTGCCTGTATGATGGCGAGGGCCTTGCCGGCGCCATCCTTGGCTTTCTGAACAGCAGCTGATGTCACCGGGTTCGTGCCCTCCGGGATGCCGAAATCGGCAAGCGTCTGCAGGGTGGTGACGGCCTTTGCCTTGGCGCTGGCAAAAACCTCCTGTGTCGGCCCCTTGCCGTCTGCGAAGAGTGCCTTAAGTTCTGTCAGTGCCTGGGCGGCTCCTGATGTCAAACCGCTGAGCGCTTTGGTGGTGGCAGCATCGTCGGCCGCGGGACGAGACGTCTTTGCGGCGTCGGCAACCGTGTTCTTCACTTCGGAGGTTGCCTGATTGATTGCATCGCCAACCTTTGCCGCGTCTCCGCCGATGCGGGGCATGACGACAAAGACCATCAATAGAATTGCGATTACAAGCACTGCGAGGGCCAGCAAGCCGGCACGGTTTCTCATCATCACGTCTCCCCAGGCGGCAATCTTGCCGGACTTCCTAAAATTGCTAGCGATTCCCGCTGCTTTGCACAAGCAGTCAAAGTAGCCAGGCAAATGTAGGACGTCGTTTTTCCGTCATTTTTCTTGACTGGAGGCAGAGAGAATAGTTGTTTGCCCCTATGACAGATCAATCTCATCCCATTCGCTCCATTTGTGTCTACTGCGGCTCGCGACCGGGCAGCGATCCTCGCCACATGGCGGCGGGCCGTGCGCTGGGTAAGGAAATCGCCGAATATGGCCTTCGCCTCATCTATGGTGGAGGCACCAAAGGCATCATGGGGGCGGTGGCGAGTGGCGTGCTTTCGAACGGTGGTCAGGTAACCGGTATCATCCCCGAGTTCCTGATCGACATGGAGGCAACGCGCCATTCCCTCGGCCAGCTCAACGAGCTGATTGTAACGCCGGACATGCATGCGCGCAAACACGCCATGTTCGAGCGTTCCGATGCGTTCGTGGCGCTGCCGGGCGGGATCGGCACTCTCGAGGAGATCGTCGAGATCATGACCTGGGCACAGCTCGGCCGTCACGAAAAGCCGATGGTGTTTGCCAACATTGGTGGTTTCTGGGACCCGATGATGGAGCTGATGCGGCACATGACGGACGAGGGCTTCGTCCACACGGCTCACCGCGTCCAGCCGCTCGTCATCGACGACATCTCGGAAATCATCCCCGGGATCATGGCGCAGGCGGCTGAGATAGCCTCGACCGATCGCGACGGCGAGGATGCCGTCATCTCGAAGATGTAAGGGCGGGGACGAGAGCCTTTCCGGGTTATATTGAACCATTCTGCCGGAGCAGGTTTTCGTCAGGGCAAAGGCGATTGGCGAAGGGCATACCCCTTGGTACGTCCGAGCCTATCGCCTTTGATCCTGGCGGAAAGATGCCTGGCCCTTCGGGTTGGCTGAAACGGGCCGCCTGATCGACCGGCTGGCTTGGCCGTATGCGTTGGCTACGACGCGCGCCAGCCGGTCGACCATCCGACTCCGTTTGAGCCAACAGAATGGTTCAATATAACCCGGAAAGGCTCTAGCGTCCCCGGTTCCCCCTGAGCATTCCCCAGGTGTAGAGGACAAGACCTGCCCAGATCAGCGGGAAGGCGATCATGCGTGCCGTGCCGAGAGGCTCGTGGAACAGGAAGATCGCGATCAGGAAGATCATCGTCGGCGCGATGTACTGCATGATGCCGATCGTCGACAGCCGCAGCAGCTTGGCGCCGTTGGCATAGATCATCAGCGGAACGGCGGTGATGAGGCCGCAGCCGAGCAAGAGGGCCGTGTCGGACCAGCCGGTGCGGTAGAAGTGTCCTTGGCCGCTGCCGAACTCCAGATAGAGAATGTAGAAGAAGGCGGGGATGCTGAGGATCAGCACCTCGAGAAAGAAGCCCTGGTTCGGCCCGAGCGGCAGTGTCTTGCGAAACAGCGCGTAGAGGCCCCAGGAAATCGTCAGCGTCAGCGACACCCACGGAATGCCGCCACTGTCGGCGGCGAGTACGACCACGGCGAGGCCCGCCAGCGCGATTGCCGCGATCTGGGCCGGCAGCAGCTTTTCCTTCAGGACCACGGCGCCGAGAAAAATGCTGAACAGCGGATTGATGAAGTAGCCAAGCGCTGCATCGAGCGCGTGGCCGGCACCGATCGCCCAGACATAGGTGCCCCAGTTGATGGTAATCAGGGTTGCCGTCAGTGCTGCCATGGCGAGCATTCGCGGCGAGCGCAAGGCAGTGCGGATATCATTCGTGCGGCCGAGGACCACCAGTACCAGCCCCGCCAACGGCAGGGACCAGACGATGCGGTGGGCAATGACCTCAGCCGGCGAGATATGCGCGACGGCCTTCATGTAGATCGGCAGGAAACCCCACAGAAGGTACGCCGTCAGCGCAAAGGCAAAGCCACGCGGACTGTCTTCGTTCTTGATAACAGGAGCGCTTGCATTGGCGGACATCGAGTGTTTCCATATTTGTTCTTGTTATGGATCCGCTTAACCTAACGGACGTGAATAGGCCAATTCATTTCGGTGAATGGATGCCTGATCGCGACGGTGACCATCATGAACCAGGAGGCACTTGCCAACTGCCGCAGGGAATTTGCCTACCGCATGCTCTCAAAGGAGGGGGTCCAAGGCGACGAAGCGCTGCTGCAAGCCTATGCGACGGTGCCGAGAGAGCGGTTTCTGGGGCCGCCGCCCTGGAAGATGGCGGGATGGGGCGGCTATGTCGATACGTCCGAAGACCCCTCCGTGGTCTATCAGGACGCCTTGTTTGCGCTCCAGCATGAAAGGCACATCAACAACGGCAGCCCGAGCCTCCATGCCCGAGGGATCCACAAGTTGGCACTCTGTCGTGGGAAAACGGTCTGTCATGTCGGCGCCGGCAGCGGCTACTACACGGCAATCATGTCCATGCTGGTCGGTGAGACGGGGCATGTCATCGCCATTGAATTCGACGGCGAACTGGCGGCGCGTGCGGAAGAAAACCTCCGCGATTACCCCAACATTCGCATCGTCAATGGTGATGGGTTCGAATGGCCACACGAACCTGCTGATGCGGTCTACGTGAACTTTGCCGTCCACCGTCCGGCCGATGCCTGGGTGGAGCGGTTGAAGATCGGCGGTCGCCTGATCCTGCCGCTTGGCGTTCCCGATGTCGATGCAGCAGGGCCGACCGGTCTTGCGTCCTACGCCGGCTTCTTCCTGTTCCGCCGCGAGGAGCATGGCTATGCGGCCGAATATCTCGGGCCTGTTGCGTTCGTCTGGGGCGAGGCGATCAAGGGCGGCTTTGATCTTTACCGGCGGCTTGAGGCGGCTTTCCAGGCGGGAGGAGTGGACAAGGTCCGTGCCCTGCGCTGGAAAACCGAGCGAAAGGGCAGGGAGTGGTATTCCGAGGCTGACTGGGGCCTAGTCTTCGACGCCTGAAGCCTACTCTGCTGCGATCTTGCCCGCGAGCTGGCGGTTTTTCATCAGCTTGTAGATGACAGAATCCATCAGCGCCTGGAACGAGGCGTCGATGATGTTCTCGGAAACGCCGACCGTCCACCAGCGAACGCCGTCGCTATCGGTGGATTCGATGAGAACCCGGGTGATGGCCTCGGTGCCGCCGTTGAGGATACGCACCTTGAAGTCTGCCAGCACAAGATCGTCGATCTCGTGCTGGTATTTGCCGAAGTCCTTGCGCAGTGCCAGGTCGAGCGCGTTGACAGGACCGTCGCCTTCCGCGACCGACATGATCGTCAGCCCGTCGATGACGATCTTCACGACGGCTTCTGAGACGATTTTCACCCGGCCGTGGGAGTCGAAGCGTCGCTCGACCATGACGCGGAAGCCTTCGACGGAGAAGAATTCCGGGATCGTGCCGAGCGTTCTCCGTGCAAGCAGCTCGAAGCTGGCATCAGCGCCCTCATAGGCATAACCGGACGCCTCCCGCTCCTTCACCAGCGAGATCAGCCGGTCGAGCTTCGGGTCATCCTTGCCAACCTCGATGCCGCGCCGTTTCAGCGCGTTGATGAAGTTCGCCTTGCCGCCCTGATCCGACACCATGACCTTGCGGAAATTGCCGACGCTTTCGGGCGTCACATGCTCGTAGGTACGCGGATCCTTCAAAAGCGCCGAAGCATGGATGCCGGCCTTGGTCGCGAATGCAGACGCGCCGACATAGGGCATCTGGTGATCCGGCGAGCGGTTGAGAAGCTCGTCGAACGCATGCGAGAGCCGCGTGAGGTTCAGCAGGCGGTCAGTATCGATCGAGGTTTCAAACCGCGACGAATAGGTTTCCTTGAGCGCCAGCGTCGGGATCAGCGTCACGAGGTTCGCATTGCCGCAACGTTCGCCGATGCCGTTCAATGTGCCCTGGATCTGGCGCACGCCGGCTTCCACGGCCGCCAGCGAGTTGGCAACCGCCTGGCCGGTGTCGTTGTGCGCGTGGATGCCAAGACAGTGGCCGGGAACGCCTGCAGCGATCAGCGCCTCGATGGTTGCCCGGATTTCCGGCGGCTGCGTGCCGCCGTTGGTATCACAGAGCACGACCCAGCGGGCGCCGGAGTCATAGGCAGTCTTGGCACAGGCAATCGCATAAGCGGGATTTGCCTTGTAGCCGTCGAAGAAATGCTCGCAATCGACCATGGCTTCCTTGCCGGCGGCGACTGCGGCCTTGACGCTTTCCGCAATGCTCTCAAGATTTTCCTCGTTGGTGCAGCCGAGCGCGACCTTGACATGATAGTCCCAGCTCTTCGCGACGAAACAGATCGCGTCGCTCTCCGCCTGCAGCAGGCTCGCGAGGCCAGGGTCGTTCGAAGCCGAAACGCCGGCTCGCTTTGTCATGCCGAAGGCAACGAACTTGGCCTGCGCGGTGCGCTTCTCGCTGAAAAACGCCGTATCGGTAGGATTGGCGCCGGGATAACCGCCTTCGACGTAATCAAGGCCAAACTCGTCGAGCATGCTCGCGATCGCAATCTTGTCCTCGACGGAGAAGTCGATGCCGGGCGTCTGCTGCCCGTCGCGGAGCGTCGTGTCGAAGAGGTAGATCTTTTCGCGTGTCATGATGGTCGTCCTGTCGGCCTTGTGGGGCTCGTTATTGCTTTCCGGCGAAATTGTCCGTGGCGCGGATCAGCTTGTCGAGGATGCCGGGTTCCGAATAGGCATGCCCGGCACCTTCGATCAGATGAAACTCCGCCGTCGGCCATGCCTTGTGCAGCAGCCATGCGTATTTCGCCGGGCAGGGCATGTCGTAGCGGCCATGCACGATCACGCCGGGAATGTCCTTCAGCTTGTGGGCATCGCGCAGCAGCTGGCCTTCGTCCATCCAGCCGGCATTGACGAAGAAGTGGTTTTCGATCCGCGCGAAGGCATAGGCGAAATCAGCATCTTCGAACTTGCCGCTGGTCGATTTCTCCGGCAGCAGCGTGATGGTCTCGCCTTCCCAGATGCTCCACGCCTGCGCGGCCTTAAGGGCAACGGCACGGTCCGCACCGGTCAACCGGCGATTGTAGGCCAGCATCATCTCATGGCGCTCGTCCGGCGGGATCGGCGCGATGAAGCGCTCCCACTTGTCGGGGAACATTTCCGACACGCCGAACTGATAGTACCAGTCGAGCTCCGCCCTCGTGAGCGTATAGACGCCGCGCACGACGAGTTCCGAGACCCGCTCCGGATGTGTCTCCGCATAGGCGAGCGCCAGCGTCGACCCCCAGGAACCGCCGAATACCTGCCACTTCTCGACGCCTGCCATCTCCCGCAGCCGCTCGATGTCAGCGACGAGATGCCAGGTGGTGTTGGCATCGAGATTGGCGTGCGGCGTGGACTTGCCGCAGCCGCGCTGGTCGAACAGCAGCACGTCGTAAAGCGCCGGGTCGAAAAGGCGGCGATGGGTCGGCGAAAAGCCGCCACCTGGGCCGCCATGCAGGAAGACTGCAGGCTTTGCTCCCGGCGTGCCCGAGCGCTCCCAATAGATCGTATGGCCGTCGCCGACGTCGAGGTGGCCGGAGGCGTAAGCTTCGATTTCAGGGTAGAGGGTGCGGAGCACTTCGGTCATATCTTGACGCCTTCGGCTGGCCAGATTGCAGTGTCGTGATCGGGATGCTGGAAGGAGATGATCGCCTCCTGCCGCGAGTAGAAATCGGGGTCCGTGTGAACGGGCTGGTCGAAGATCGTCTCGACCCATGGGATGCGTGCGTCGAAGTTGACCTGGATCCGCGGCGCGAGATCGCTGCGATCGTCGAACGTGCCGATCGCCAGTTCCAGGCCTCCCGGATGGCGGTAGGTCATCGGCGTGCCGCAGTTCTTGCAGAAGCCGCGCTCGATGTTGACGGAGGATTGGAAATAGCTCGGTTCGCCGCGCGTCCATTCCATGCCTTCGTCGGGCGCGGTGACGAGCGCTGAGAAGAAGCCGCCGAACTGCTTCTGGCACATGCGGCAATGGCAGATCGAAGGACGGCCAAGCTTCCCGCTGATGCGGAATCTGACGGCGCCACACTGGCAGCCGCCGGTTCGAATGGGTTCGCTCATGCTGACGCTCCGGTTGGCCAATCGGCTGTGTCGTGGTCGGGGTGCTGGTGATTGCTGGCCGCAACCGCATTCTCGCGATCGGGCGTTTCCGGTTCCGGCTCGACGGGCAGGGCAGCGAGCTCGTGGAACCAGCTCATCCTGCGTCCGGTGTTCGACTGCATCACCGGCTTGACCCTATCAGGGTTATCCAGGGAGCCGAGCACGATGTTGATGCTGTCCGCATCCGGCGTGTCGAAGAAAAGCGGCGTCCCGCAGTCGGCGCAAAAGCCGCGGCGAACGATATCGGACGAGTAAAACCACTTCGGCTCGCCGCGCGTTACGGTGAAATCCTCGCGCCTGGCCGATGCCAGCGGCATGAAATAGTTTCCGGCCGCCTTCTGGCACATGCGGCAGTGGCAAAGGTGCGGATAGCCGAGTTCGCCCACGGCCCGGTAGCGAACCGCGCCGCATTGGCAACCTCCGCTCAGGGCCGTCGTCGTTGTCACGGATTCCGCTCCTCGGGCCAGGTGGTCGTGTCGTGATCCGGGTGCTGGTAGGAGACGATGTCGTGCAGGAAGGGCGCAGCCTCGATGTCCTCATAAGTCTCCCGGGCAGGCAAGTCGCGAAGCCGATCGACGAAATCGATCTTGCGCTCGGTGCCGAACTGGATGACGGGCGGAAGCGCGGAAGGATCGTCGAAAGCGCCCGCCGCCACTGCCACTCCATCCGGCGCCTCGTAAGTCAAAGGCGTGCCGCAATCCGCGCAGAAACCGCGCTGGACAAAGTTGGAGGAACGAAAAAGCTTGCGCTCGCCGCGCGTCCATTCGAACTCTGCGCCCCGTACGGAAACCAGCGGCGCGTAATAGGCGCCGAAAGCCTTCTGGCACATGCGACAATGACAGATGGACGAATCCTTGAGCGTCCCGCGAACCCGAAAGCGGATCGCGCCGCACTGGCATCCGCCGGTGTAGGTTGAGGTCATGGCTTGCGCCTCCCGATCGTTGCGAGGATATGCAGGCAGACGTTGTCGATATCGCGGAGCACGTCGTCGTTCCAGAAGCGGATGACGGTCCAGCCTGCGGTTTGCAAACGGCGCGTTCGGACCGAGTCATAATCCGCCGCTAGCTCATTGGCGTGTTGCGATCCGTCGAGTTCGACAATCAACCGATGTGAAGGGCAGGCGAAGTCGACGATGTAACCGGCGATCGGCAGTTGTCGGCGGAACCCCAATCCCATCAGGCGGTGTGCACGCAATTCGTTCCAGAGCTTGAGTTCAGCATCGGTGAGGGCCTTGCGCATGCGTTTGGCATTCGCGCGACGTGGTGGCGGGACGGGTGCATGTGGCATTGCATGCTCCTTCGTTTCTGCCTCTGGCGCACTACCCCCCTCTGCCCTGCCGGGCATCTCCCCCTCAAGGGGGGAGATCGGATTGTGGTGATGTTTTGCCTGATAGCCAACTCTTAGAATGCTGGGGCTTTTCCGGTTTGCGACCAACGGCGCGTCAGGCCGATCTCCCCCTTGAGGGGGAGATGCCCGGCAGGGCAGAGGGGGTATGGCAAGCCGCAGCGCTCATCATTGCTACCGCTTCACCTCCCACTTGGTCACGCGTTCGCCTGTCGCCGCATCCTTGCCGTCCTTGAGCTGGATGCCCTCGGCCAGAAGCGTGCCGCGGATCTTGTCGGCCTCGGCGAAGTTCTTCGCCTTCAGCAGTTCCAGCCGCGCCTTGACGCGGCGGTCTATCTCGATGGCAACCGCTTCGTCGATCTCCGCCATTTCGGGCAGGACGCCGAGCAGGGCAGCACTCGCCGCGAAGGTCGCGTGATCGCCGGACTGGGCAAGCGCATGCAATGCCTGGATTGCCGCCACCGTGTTGAGGTCGTCGGCCAGGGCATTGATCACGGCGGCGTCAGGCTGCGCGCTTCCAGCGTCCGCCGCCGGCCACTTGGCGAGCAGGCGTTCGGCTTCCTCCAGCCGCTTGATCGAGAAATCGATCGGCTCGCGGTAATGGGTCATCAGCATCGCAAGGCGCAGCACATCGCCCGGCCACCGCCGACCACCGAATTTCTCGGTGTGCAACAGTTCGTAAATAGTGACGAAATTGCCTTCGGACTTCGACATCTTGCGGCCTTCGACCTGCAGGAAGCCGTTGTGCATCCAGACATTGGCCATGACCTTCGTGCCATGGGCGCAACGCGACTGGGCGATCTCGTTCTCGTGGTGCGGGAAGATCAGGTCGAGACCGCCGCCGTGAATGTCGAAGACCTCGCCAAGGTAACGTTCGCTCATGGCCGAGCACTCGATGTGCCAGCCCGGACGACCACGGCCCCATGGGCTCTCCCAGCCGGGTTCACTGTCGCTGGAGAGCTTCCACAGCACGAAATCGCCGGGATTCTTCTTATGCGCGTCGACGGCGATGCGGGCGCCGGCCTGTTGCTCGTCGAGATTGCGCTTCGACAACTGGCCGTAATCGACCATCGATTTCGTGTCGAAGAGCACTTCGCCCGATGCCTGGTAGGCATGGCCGTTGGCGATCAGCTTTTCAATGATCTCGATCATCTTGCCAATATTGTCGGTCGCGCGGGGCTGAACCGACGGCTCAAGGCAGCCGAGTGCCTTGGCGTCATCGAGGAACTGCTTCTCCGTCTTCTGCGTCACCGCGCGGATGGCGTCATTGAGCGCTAGGCCGGGATAGTCGCGCAGGGCGCGCGCATTGATCTTGTCGTCGACGTCAGTGATGTTGCGCGCATAGGTGACGTGCTCAGCCCCATAGACATGGTTCAGCAACCGAAAGAGCACGTCGAAGACGATGACCGGGCGCGCGTTGCCGATGTGGGCGAAATCATAGACGGTCGGGCCGCAAACATACATGCGGACATTCTGCGGATCGATCGGCGCAAAGGCCGTCTTCTCGCGCGTCAGCGTGTTGTAAAGCTTCAGTTCCGGCTTGTTGGTGTCTGGCGTGCCGGCCATGTCTACTCTCCCAAATGCAATGATCCGAAAAAAACTCTGCCACCGGCGGGCCGGGGCGTTTCTCATCTTGGACTTTTCAGGAGACGAAAACGGCCAGGCCAGCGAGCGCGCTAGCGAATAATCTTCCGGCAGATAATGCAGATAACCGTTTTCATGGCGGGTTTTATGGCGCGGGAACGGGGATTGGTCAAGGGGGTGAGAAGCGGTCCGGCGCCAGCCGGAGCAATCGATCCAGTGAATCGATTGCAGCGCCGAACGCCCGAAGCGAAAGCGAAGGGCCGGGGCGGTGCCAATCGTACGGCCCCCACAATATTCTGCTATAACGCGCCGGAAGTGCGGAAGACCCCAAGCGTGAAAACCTTCTATCGAACAATCCTCGGAGTGGTGATTCCGGCTGTCGCGGTCGCATCCTATCTGGCATACGATCGCGCCATGGCTCCGTTCACTCCTCCGACGCTTGCGGACTATCCGATACAGGGCATCGATGTCAGCCATCATCAGGGCGCGATAGACTGGCAGGCTCTGGCCCGCCAGCCGAAGGTCCGTTTCGCGATCATGAAGGCGACGGAGGGCGGCGACCACCGAGACAAGCGCTTTGCGGAAAACTGGAAGGCCGCGAAGGATGCAGGCATCGTGCGTGGCGCCTATCACTTCTTCACCTTCTGCCGCCCCGGCCGCGAGCAGGCGCGCAATCTGATCAAGACGGTGCCGGTGGAAACCGACGCACTGCCGATCGCCATAGATCTCGAGTTTACCGGCAACTGCGGCAAGGTGCCGACATCAGATGAACTGAGTGCCGAGATCGGTGCTTTCTTTGCGGAATTGAACGGCGCCTATCCCGGCAAGCCGATCTTCTATCTGAACCAGCAGTTCTTCGAGCAGTATTTCAAGGGAAATGAAGCGCGCTTCCCGGATCACCATCTCTGGCTGCGCAGTATCGCGCAGGAGCCCCACCAGAACGATTGCCGCGATTGGTCGATCTGGCAGTTCGCCGACAATGGCACTCTGGATGGCATTCACGGCCCGGTCGATCTGAACGCGCTATGCCCATCGGAAACAGGCTTGGCACATCTGTTCCCGGTTCTGACGGCCAACTGACGCGTGCTTACTCCGGCAGGCGGTAGCCGACTAGCTTGTTCTCGCGCACGACGAACAGCTTGCCGGTCTCGGTCACATCAGGGCCAACCAGCGGCAGGATCGCCTTGGCGACTTCCGAAGGATGCGGCAGCGTCTCCGGGTTTTCGCCCGGAACAGCCTGAGCACGCATGGCGGTGCGGGTCGCGCCCGGGTCGACGCTGGTGATGCGCAGAGGAGTGCTCTGGCTTTCTCCGGCCCAGGTGCGGGCGAGCGCCTCGACCGCAGCCTTGGACGCGGAGTAGGGACCCCAGAACGGACGACACTTGTGGGCCGCAGCGGAGGAAAGGATCACGGCGCGACCGGCATCCGAGCGCGACAGCAGCGGATCGACCGAGCGGATCAGCCGCCACGTCGCGGTCACGTTGATGTTCATCACCTTCTCGAAGGTCTTTGCCTCGATGTGACCGATCGGCGAGATCACGCCGAGCACGCCGGCATTGGCGACGAGAATGTCGAGCTTGGCCCAGCGCTCGAAGATCGAGGCGCCCAGCGCATCGATCGCGTCCATGTCGGCAAGGTCGAAAGGAACGAGTGTCGAGGAGCCGCCGACCGCCTTGATCGCATCATCGAGATCCTCAAGACCGCCGACGGTGCGGGCGCAGGCAATGACATGTGCCCCGGCCTTTGCGAGTTCCAGAGCGGTGAAATAACCGATGCCACGGGACGCGCCGGTGACGAGCGCGATCTTGCCTTCAAGGTTTATAGTCATGGTCCCCCGGTTCCCCCGTAGCTGAAAAAGCAAGGGGCGCAATAAGCGCCCCTTGGTCAAATGTCAAAGCCAATGGCTGTCAGCCGTTGGTCGCCAGCAGGGAAACCTTGCGGCCCATCGTCTCGCCTTCCTTGTCGAGGAGGCGGGTCGGGTAGTCGCCGGTGAAGTAGTGATCGGTAAACTGCGGGCGGGCGTCGTTGCGATCCTCGCCGCCGACGGCGCGATAAAGGCCGTTGATCGACAGGAATTCCAGCGAGTCCGCGCCGATATATTTGCACATGGCTTCGAGGCTGTCGTACTGGTTGGCCAGCAGCTTCTCGCGATCGGGCGTGTCGATGCCGTAGAAATCAGGGTAGTAGATCATCGGGCTTGCGACGCGCAGGTGCACTTCCTTGGCGCCGGCATCGCGGATCATCTGTACGATCTTCAGCGAGGTGGTGCCGCGCACGACCGAATCGTCGACGAGCACGACGCGCTTGCCTTCGATCATCGCCCTGTTGGCGGAGTGCTTGAGCTTGACGCCGAATGCACGGATCTGCTGCGTCGGCTCGATGAAGGTGCGGCCGACATAGTGGTTGCGGATGATGCCGTATTCGAACGGAATGCCGCTTTCCTGCGCGTAGCCGAGGGCTGCCGGCGTGCCGCCATCCGGAACAGGAACAACGACGTCGGCGTCGACGGGCGCTTCCTTGGCAAGGTTGATGCCCATGTTCTTGCGAGCAACATAGACGCTGCGGCCGCCGACGACCGAATCCGGACGGGCGAAATAGACGTATTCGAAGAGGCAGAGGCGCTCCGGCTGGCCATTGCCGGCCTTGCGGGCGTCGATCGAGATCGAACCGTCAGGCTGGATCTCGCAGATGATGACTTCGCCGTTCTCGACGTCGCGGATGAATTTCGCGCCGATGATGTCGAGTGCACAGGTTTCCGAAGCGAAGATCGGCTTGCCGTCGAGTTCGCCCATGACGAGGGGGCGGATGCCGGTGGGGTCGCGTGCCGCAATCAGCTTCGTGCGCGTCATGGCGAGCATCGAGTAGCCGCCTTCCATCTGGCGGATCGCATCGATGAAGCGGTCAGCGGTCGAGGTGTAGCGCGAGCGGGCGATGAGGTGGAGAACGACTTCCGTGTCGGAGGTCGACTGACAGATGGCGCCGCCGGCGATCAGCTGGCGACGAAGGGTTAGGCCATTGGTGAAGTTGCCGTTGTGGGCAATGGCGATGCCGCCGACTTCAAGCTCGGCGAAGAGCGGCTGCACGTTGCGGAGCGCGACTTCGCCTGTTGTGGAATAGCGATTGTGGCCGATCGAGATATTGCCCGGCAGGCGGGCGAGGGTCGTCGGATTGGTGTAGTGGTCGCCGACCAGGCCCATATGCCGCTCGGAGTGGAAGCGCAGTCCGTCGAAGGAGACGATACCGGCCGCTTCCTGTCCGCGATGCTGCAGGGCGTGCAGCCCGAGCGCCGTCAGGGTCGACGCATCGTCGTGGCCAAGGATACCGAAGACGCCGCACTCTTCGTGGAGCGTGTCTCCATCGAATTCGTCATTGAGCGTCAAGGAATGAGACTGGTTCATCGATGCGGGCCTTTGCTCTCACAAGAATGGATCGGCTTCCATAGCATGACGCCGTGATCATGCGCTTTAAACGGCTGAGGCCCGGCGGAGCGGATGCCCGGCCGGACCTTTATTCCCGTTCCCGTCAAATGGCAATTGCCAGGTGCCGGGTCAAGCTGTTGAACACTGCGTCAATTAGACGGCTGCTGTGTACCATTCGCAGGGGCGGGCGCTGCATCTTCGGCTGGCGCCTGATCTGAAGCGGGCGCGTTGCCAGTTTCCGCATTGTCTCCCTGCGGCCGCATTTTCTTTTCGACCGTAGCCCGCACCACCTGCGCAAGCTCTGCCGGTAGCACGGATTGCAACTTCACCACCATCGAGTCCAGGAACGGCTTCGACTTGGCGTTGTTGACCCAGGCCGGGCCGTGATCCGCCACGAGCCAGTTCCAGAAGGCGACGGCGACGACGAGAAGAAGTATGCCCCTAGCGGCGCCGAAGAGAAAGCCCAAAGTACGGTCCAGCGCACCGATCCGGCTGTCGATGATGAAGTCCGCGATCTTCATGGTGATGAAGGATATGACGATCAGCGCGACGAGGAAAACGACCGCTGCTGAGCCCACCGTCGCGATGCGATTGTCGTCCGTGTACTTCTCGGCATAAGGCAGGACGTATGGGTACAGATAGTATGCGGCGGCTGCGGAGCCGCCCCAGCTGGCGATTGAAAGAACTTCGCGGGAGAAGCCGCGCACCATTGCAAGTACGGCGGAGAAAAGAACGACGCCGATGACAATACCGTCGAAAATCGTAATGGGCATATAAATTCAACTCCAGGACCGCCGCTTATCTACGGCTTGGTCGCGCCTCATTGCGTGCTTCCTATAACATCACCGGTGCTGGCGATGAAAGGATCAAACCTCTTCTTCCACACGTCGCAGTGCGCCTTTCGACCCGGCAATACGTGCAACCAGGTCCGGAAGGCTCTCGATCTCGCTCCAGCGGCCGCCGGAACCCTTTGGCAGATCGGCTGACGCCGAGGGAAGCAGCGCGGCAGAAAAGCCCAGCTTCTCGGCTTCTTTGAGGCGCTGGGATGTATGTGAAACCGGCCGGACGGCGCCCGACAGGCTGACTTCGCCGAAATAGACACAATCGGCGGGAAGGGCAATACCGGCGAGCGACGAAACCAGCGCCGAAGCGACCGCAAGATCGGCCGCAGGCTCGGTAATGCGATAGCCGCCAGCAATGTTCAGATAGACGTCGTGCTGGCCGAGCCGCACGCCGCAATGGGCTTCGAGGACGGCAAGGATCATCGACAGGCGCGCTGAATCCCAGCCGACGACGGCACGGCGAGGGGTGCCGAGCGATGTCGGGGCAACGAGCGCCTGTACTTCGACGAGGATCGGACGCGTGCCCTCCATGCCGGCAAAGACGGCAGCTCCCGGCGATTTCTCGTTGCGCTCGCCAAGGAAAAGCTCCGAGGGATTGGCGACTTCGCGCAATCCCTTGTCGGACATCTCGAAAACACCGATCTCGTCCGTCGGCCCGAAGCGGTTCTTGACGGTGCGCAGGATGCGGTAGTGATGGCCGCGATCGCCTTCGAAATAGAGCACGGCATCGACCATGTGCTCGACCACGCGCGGTCCCGCGATCTGCCCGTCCTTGGTGACGTGTCCGACGAGAACCATGGCCGCCCCCGTCTGCTTGGCGAAGCGGATCATCGACTGCACGCCGGTACGGACCTGCGTGACGGTGCCTGGAGCGGAGTCGGCCAGTTCGCTCCAGAGCGTCTGGATGGAATCGATGATCACGAGATCCGGCCGTTTTCCCTCGGCCACCGTCGCCAGAATGTCCTCGACGTTTGTTTCCGCAGCGAGCAGCACGTCGGTATCGGCAGCCTGCAGGCGTTGCGCCCGCAGCCGCACCTGCGCGACCGCTTCTTCGCCCGAGACATAGATGATCCGATGGCCGCGACGCGAAAGCGCTGCTGCCCCCTGCATCAGCAGCGTCGATTTGCCGATGCCGGGGTCGCCGCCGATCAGCACAGCCGAGCCCCGCACGAAGCCGCCGCCGAGCGCCCGGTCGAGTTCCGAGATACCGGTGTGGATTCGGGGCGCTTCCTCGATTTCGCCCGACAGAGCGGTGAGCGTCACGGGCCGGCCCTTCTTAGGCGTCTTTGCAGGACCGCCGCCGATGCCGCCCATCAGGTCTTCTTCGACGATGGTGTTCCACTCGCCGCAATTGTCGCACTTGCCCGCCCAGCGGTTATGGACCGCGCCGCAGCTCTGGCAGATGAAGTTTGTTCTGGCCTTCGCCATCAGGTCATGCTTTCGGTTGGATGGTCGCCAGCGCGCCGCATCGAATCAGTTTGATTGTTCAGATAATCATTCCGGGCACCGATCAAAACTAATGATTTCCCTATCACCGGCTGCGGTGGCACCTGTTCTCCACTGTCTTGGAGGCCACGACGATGCTGGATTATTCGCTCGCGCACTGGATTGCGTTCTTGACCGCGGCGGTTTTGCTCAACCTGTCGCCGGGTCCCGACATGGCTTTCATTCTTGGCCACACCATCAAGAGCGGCACGAAAACCGGCTTTGCCGCGCTCTTCGGCATCTGGACCGGCGCCTGCCTGCATGTCGCCATGGCAGCGCTCGGTCTCTCCGCCATCCTCGCCGCCTCGGCCCTGGCCTTTTCGATCGTGAAGTGGGTCGGCGCGGTCTATCTCGTCTGGCTCGGTATTCAGGCGCTTCGCTCGAAGGGAGACGGTGGCCTGATTAGCGCCGTGAAGGATGTCATGCCATGGAGTCGTATCTACCGGCAGGGCATTCTCGTGTCGCTGCTGAACCCCAAGGTCGCGATCTTCTTCCTCGCCTTCCTGCCGCAGTTCGTTGTCGACGGTGCCGGGCCGACCTGGCTTCAACTGGCCGTCCACGGCATCTTGATTATCGTCGTCGCAGCTTTCATCGAGCCGCCGCTAATCCTTGCGGGAGGGCGGCTCGCGGATTTCGTCAAGCGCCGGAAGAGTGTCGGCCTTTGGCTGGATCGCGGCCTCGGCGCGTTGCTGGTGGCTCTTGGCATGCGATTGGCCCTGACAACGCGCTGAGCGCTTCACTCCTCCTCGAGGAGGTAGCGCCGCTCGTGCCGCAGGCCGATTCCGGTCAGCATTTCGTAGCCGATCGTACCTGCCGAACGAGCGACGTCGTCGACCAGGATGTTCTTTCCGAACAACTCGACGTAATCCCCTGCACGCACAGCGTTATCAGGAAGATCGGTGACGTCGAAGATCGTCAGATCCATGGTGATACGGCCCGCAACCGGCACCTTGCGTCCGGCCACGAAGCCCTGGCCACCCTGCGGTATCGTCTGGCGCAATGGGACACCGCCGCTCGACTGGCTTCGCATATATCCGTCGGCATAGCCCGCCGATACGATCGCCAGCCGGCTGTCGCGCGTCAACCTGAGGGCGCGGCCATAGCTGACCGATTCTCCTGCCTTGACGGTGCGAACCTGGATGATGCGGGCCTCTGCGGTTACCACCGGTCGCATCGGGTTCTTCATGCCGTTGACAGCCTCGCCACCGTAAATCGCGATGCCCGGACGGGTGAGATCGAAATGGTAGTCGCTGCCAAGGAAGATACCGGCGGATGCCGAAAGGCTTGAATCGATACCTTCATAGGCAGCGCTAACCTGCCGGAAAGACTCAAGCTGTTGCTTGTTCATTGCGGACGAATGGTCGTCGCCGCAAGCAAGATGGCTCATGACCAGCACCGGCGCGAAACTCGCCGGCCGCGACACGTCGTCGGCGAGCGCGATCGCTTCGTCCATCGAAAGGCCGAGACGGTTGAAGCCGGTATCGACATGCAGGGCGCAGGGGTAATCGCCGTACTCGGCAAGGACGGCCATCCAGAAGGCGAGCTGTTCTTCCGACGAGATGACGGGCACAAGGTCGTTTTCGAAGAAGCGGCGCTCCGTTCCGGGCCAGATTCCACTCAGCACGAAGATGCGCGCTTCCGGCGCATAGGACCGCAGCGTCACGCCTTCGGCGACTGTCGCGACGAAGAAATCGCGGGCACCGGCCATGTAAAGCGCCTGACCGGCATCCTCGATGCCGGTACCGTAGGCGTCGGCCTTCACCACGGCGGCTGTGCGCGCCTTGCCGGAGCGTCGGGCCATGTCCTTCCAGTTATCGGTCAAGGCCGTCAGGTCGACGGTCAGCCGCAACCCAGCGGTCTCAAACGGGTCTTCGTCTTCTAAAATATCAACAAAATCAGTCATCGTTCTTCACAAAAGGCGGAGGAGGCTTGCGACACCGCAGTGTAGAGATCAATAAGGCAAAGTGAAAGCGCGCCACGCAGATATCCGTGCCGCGATCACTTTTGTTCAAGACGTCGGGCGGCGGTGGCCGTAGTTTGGTTCGATGGAAAATGTCTCGCAGAAAGAGGCGGCGGATGCGATGCCGCTCGCAGGCACGGAACGGGCGCGCTTCTGGCGCGATCGCCGGTTCCGCAACATGGAGTGCCTGAGCGCGAGCTTCCTGACCCATGAATATGCACCCCACGCCCATGACACCTTCTCGATCGGCGCTATCGAAAGCGGCACGCAGATCGCGACGATGAAGGGCGTTCGGGAGGAGACCGGTGCCGGCGACCTCTATCTGATCGATCCGGGCGTCGTGCATGACGGTGTCCCGGGCGGCGAGGGGTACCGCTACCGGATGATCTATCCGGATGAAAAGCTGTTCGTCGACATCCTGGAGGATGTCACCGGCAAGGCGTTCAACGCCACCCCGTCGTTCCCGAAGGAACTGTTGAGCGACCCCAGGATGGCGGCGTCTTTCCACGCGGCCCACCGTGTGCTGGAAAGTGGCGCGGGCGCGCTCGAATCCGAGGAAGGCATGTTTCGCGTGCTTGCCGCCATCTTCGAACGCTACGGCAGCACAGCCGTCGTTCCCGTCGATACGAAGGAGCGCACGGCGGTCGGTCGGGCACGCGACTATCTGACCGACAATTTCGACTGCGACATCGGGCTCGACGAAGTGGCTGACGTTGCCGGCCTCAGCCGGGCGCATCTCATCCGGGCGTTTCGTCGCGAATATCACATCACGCCGCACGCGTTCCTGACCGACAAGCGGGTACGTGAAGCACGCAAGCTGCTCAGGGCCGGCAATGCGCCCGCCGATGTGGCGCTCCAGTGCGGTTTCGCCGACCAGGCGCACTTCACCCGCCACTTCAAGGCACGCACCGGCGTCACCCCCGGCCAATATCGCGCCCGCTGATCACTTTCGTTCAAGACGGTCGCCGTACCCCGGCTTAACACCTCCGGACTTTGGCAATTCTGGAGGCTTCAATGCTCACTCAAAGGCGACCCATCGGCGATTTTCTCGCCGGAGCACGGGCTATCCTGCCGCTCGTCGTCGCCGTGATCCCGATCGGCCTCGTCTTCGGCGCGGTGTCGGCGACGAAAGGCCTGTCGGCGCTGGAGGCGACCTTGATGAGTGCGTTTGTCTTCGCCGGCGGTTCGCAGTTTGTCGCCATGGACATCTGGACCCATCCCGCAAGCTGGGCGGGGGTCGGCTTTGCCGCTCTGCTCGTCAATATCAGGCATGTGCTGATGAGCGCGTCGATCGGCACGAAGATGCAGGCCTTCCCGGGTATGCGTAAATATGCGGCGATGCTGTTCCTGTCGGACGAGATCTGGGCGATCTCCGAGTTTCGAGCCGGTGTCGCGCGGTTGACGCCTTGGTGGTTCGCGGGCGTCGCAGCGCCGTTCTACGCCACCTGGGTTGGCTCGACGCTTGCAGGCGCCTCGCTAGGCGCTCTGCTTGGCAATCCTGCCGCGATCGGGCTGGACTTTGCTTTCCCGGCGGTTTTCGTGGTGCTGGCCATGGGTTTCTGGAAGGGCCGTGAAACAGGTTCGGTCCTAGCTGCCAGCGCATTTGCTGCCGTCCTGGTTCACCACTTCGTTCCAGGTGTCTGGTACATCGCCGCCGGCGCTCTGGCAGGGCTTGCTGCCGCTCTTTGGTCGGGCAAGACCCGCGAGGTCACGGCATGAGCTTGGATGTTCACACGCTTCTCGCGATCCTCGCAATGGCGGCGGCAACGATCGCGACCCGCATGGGCGGCCTCGTGCTTATCCGTCATGTCGAGGTTTCGGAGCAGGGCCGAACGGCAATCGAAGCGATACCGCCGGCCGTGCTGATGGCCGTGATCGCGCCGACCGCGTTTGCGACCGGCTGGGCGGAGACGATTGCTTGCATCGTCACCGCGCTTGCCGCAAGGCGTCTGCCCATGCTCGCAAGCGTTGCCGTCGGTGTCGCGACGGTTGCCATTCTACGAGCTGCAGAGCTCTAGTTCAGCCTCGCTACTGATGCGACGGTCGCGTCAGTGCTCTTCGTACTGGATGAAGGAGGGGTCGGCGAGGTCAGCAAAGCGCGTGAATTCCGACTGGAAGGCGAGCTTGACGGTGCCCGTCGGTCCGTGACGCTGCTTGGCGATGATGACGTCGGCGGTGCCCTTGACCTTGTCGAAATGCGCTTCCCACTCCGGATATTTCGGATCGTGGATGTCACGCGGTTCGGAGTTCTTGACGTAATATTCCTCGCGGAACACGAAGAGCACGACGTCGGCGTCCTGCTCGATCGAGCCCGATTCACGGAGGTCGGAGAGCTGCGGGCGCTTGTCGTCGCGGCTTTCGACCTGACGCGAGAGCTGCGAAAGGGCGATGATCGGAACGTTGAGTTCCTTGCCGAGCGCCTTCAGGCCGGTCGTGATCTGCGTGATTTCCTGCACGCGGTTGTCGCCCTTGCCGGCGCCGGTCATGAGCTGGATGTAGTCCACCACGAGGCAATCGAGGCCACGCTGACGCTTCAGGCGGCGGGCGCGGGCCGAAAGCTGGGCGATGGAGATACCACCGGTCTGGTCGATGAAGAGCGGCACCTTCTGCATCATCATCGAGCAGGCGACCAGCTTTTCGAAGTCGGCATCGTTGATGTCGCCGCGGCGTATCTTCGAGGAAGAGACTTCCGTCTGCTCGGAGATGATACGGGTGGCGAGCTGCTCGGACGACATTTCGAGCGAGTAAAAGCCGACGACGCCGCCCTGCTTTGCCTTCATGCTGCCATCCGCCTGCACTTCGCCCTCGTAGGCGGCGGCGATGTTGTAGGCGATGTTGGTGGCAAGCGAGGTCTTGCCCATGCCCGGACGTCCGGCGAGCACGATCAAGTCCGAGCGCTGCAGGCCGCCCATCTTGCCGTCAAGCGAGTGGATGCCGGTCGAGATGCCGGAAAGGCCACCATCACGTTCCTTGGCGACGGCAGCCATGTCGATCGCCAGCGCCACGGCGTCGTTGAACGCCTGGAAGCCGCCGTCGTAGCGGCCGTTTTCCGCAAGTTCGAACAGCCGGCGCTCGGTGTCTTCGATCTGCGCCTGCGGCGGCATGTCGAGCGGCGCGTCATAGGCGATGTTGACGACGTCCTCGCCGATGGTGATCAGCGCGCGGCGCAGTGCCAGATCGTAGATCGCGCGGCCGTAGTCTTCGGCATTGATGATGGTCACGGCTTCGCGGGCGAGCCGGGCAAGGTATTCGGAGACCGTCATGTCGCCGACCTTCTCGTCGGCCTTCAGGAAGGTCTTGATCGTCACAGGATTGGCAATCTTGCCCATGCGGATGATATCGCCGGCGACCTCGAAGATCTTGCGATGCAGCGGTTCGTACAGATGGATCGGCTTGAGGAAGTCCGACACCCGGTAATAGGCGTCGTTGTTCATCAGGATCGCGCCGAGAAGCGCCTGTTCTGCCTCGATGTTGTTCGGGGCTTCGCGATAGTGCTGCTCCGTAGGAGCAACGGCGGCAATCTTTCGAGCGGCGTCGTTCATCTTTATCCGTTCTGTCTTCTTCGGCTTCGGGTTTGGCGCGCGCTCACTAGAAAATCAAGTGTGCAAGCCAGAGGCTTTCCGTTCCGTCGTCGATACTTCGGGCCTGTGCCCATTGTTCGACTTCTCCACAGTGGCTCTTGCAGTAAATGCAAAAATACCGAAACTGTCTCTTTCAGAGCACGGCCAGAAAACGACTCACCTGCTTCGTGCCTTGTTTGACAGTTTAGGCGTGTCGGAGAAGACTTGCATCCAGCCGCGTGCGGTCGCCTCTTGAAATACACCGGAAAACAGGGTAGGTAGTAAAGATATAATTAGTGCACTAACAAAATAGGGCTGAATTTAATGGGAAATCCCGTTCTTGGACGTGAGTTGATCGAAGACGTTGCTGCTTTCAATCGCAAGCTGAGGGCCGTCTTCGACAAAATAGTACGGGAACGCAACATGACGCTGCCCCGCGCACGCGTCTTCTTCACGCTCAACAAGAAGGACGGAATCAACCAACGCGAGCTCGCCGAACGGCTGGAGCTGGAGACGCCGACACTGGTCAGGATTCTCGACGCGATGGAAGGGCAGGGGTTCGTGCAGCGGCGGGTCGCCGGCTCGGATCGCCGCGCCAAGGAAATCTACATTACCGAGACAGGCAAGGTCGTGGCCGGCGAGATCGATGACATCGCCGTGAAAGTGCGCGCCCAGGTCATCGCCGGTATTCCCGAAGACGATCTGAGAACTACTTTGGAAGTGATACGGGCCATGCAAGCCAACCTGCAGGGCATTCGCGGAATTTGAGGTCCTGCCGATGAGCCTCGCCCAGACCGCCAACGACAATGCGACGCCCCAACCGGCGGACGAGGCGATGGCGAGCGCTCAGCAGACGACACCGCCACCAGCCGCGGCGGTGCCGATGCCTGCCTGGAAGATGCCGCTTTATATGGTGGCGTCGGTCCTGTTATTCCTGACGCAGGGCCTCGGCATGAACCTGCTGACGGCCAACATCTATCAGCTTCAGGGTTCCTTCTCCGCGACTACCACGGAGGTCTCCTGGCTTTCGGCAGCCTACATGGCGCCTTATGCCAGCATGTCGATCGCGCTGTTCAAGATCCGCAGCCAGTATGGATTGCGGCGCTTCGCCGAACTCGGCATCATCTGTTTCGTCATCGCCGCCGTGCTGAACCTGTTCGTGACCGATCTGCATTCGGCTCTCGTCGTCCGCACCCTGAGCGGCATGGCGGCGGCTCCTCTGTCGACGCTCGGCTTTCTCTACATGCTGGAACCGTTTCCGCCTGAACGAAAGCTTTCGCTCGGCATCAGCCTTGCCCTGATGTGCACGCTTTTTGCGTCGCCGGTCGCCCGCATCGTCTCGCCGTCGCTCCTGCACTTCGGCGGCTACCAGGCGCTCTACATGTTCGAAATGGGGTTGGCGCTGATCGTTCTGCCGATCATTTATCTGCTGCCGCTCACTGCGCCGCCCCGGGCGAAAGTCATCCAGCGGCTGGATATCTTGAGCTACCTGCTGCTTGCCGTCGGCTTCGGCTGTCTGGCCGTGGTGCTGACGCTCGGGCGGCTCTACTGGTGGTTCGAGGCGCCGTGGATCGGTGTCCTGCTCGCCATATCGGTGGGATCGGTCGGGGCGATGCTGGTGATGGAGCTGCCACGGGCCAACCCGTTGATCGATTTTCGCTGGTTGTTCTCTGCAGCCAATCTGCGCATGGCCGGCGTTCTTCTCCTCTTCCGCTTTGTGTCCTCGGAGCAGTCGTCCACCGCCGCGAACTTCTACCAGCAGCTCGGACTTCTGAACGATCAGACGACAACGCTTTACGGGATCATCCTGCTCGCCTCGCTGATCGGCGGTCTATTTTGTGCATTCCTGATGACGACCCGCTATGTCGAGACCGCGCATGTGCTGGCTCTCGCGCTGATCGCCGGCGGCGCCTTCCTCGATAGCCAGTCCACCAGCTTGACGCGGCCGCCGCAGATGTATCTCAGCCAAGCGATGGTCGCGGCCGGTGCGGCGATGTTCCTGCCGCCGGTGATGGCGAACGGGTTCAAGACGGCAATGGCTCGCGGCATGCAGTACATCGTCAATTTCCTGGTCATCTTCGTTTTCACACAGAGCATCGGTTCGCTCTTCGCCTCGGCAATGCTCGGAACCTTCGTGACCATTCGCGAGAAGTTCCATTCCAACGTTCTGGTCGAACACATCCTCCTGCAGGATCCGATCGTGGCGCAGCGCGTTTCACAGCTCAGCGCGGCATATGGGAAGGTATTGAACGACAAGATGCTGCTGAACGCCGAGGGGCTTGCCCTGCTCGGGCAGCAGGTGACGCGCGAGGCATATATCCTCGCCTACAACGATACATTCCTCGTGATCGGCTATTCCGCCGTCCTGGGCCTGATCGTCATTCTTCTTCACCAGGCATGGCGGCGGCTGCCATGGCCCTGGACGGATCGTACCGCAGTCGCCGCATCGTAATTTTGATTTCAAGGTTTCCGCATGTTGAAGCTCTTCCGGTCTCCACCGACCATCATCGCCCTCCTTGCCGGTATCGCCGGCGTTCTGCTTGTTCTCTATGCCTGGCGCCTGCCACCCTTCGTGACGTCGGTTGAAACCACTGACAATGCCTATATCAAGGGCTATGTCACGATCATGAGCCCTCAGGTCAGCGGCTATGTGGTCGATGTGCCCGTGAAGGACTATCAGCAGGTCAAGGAGGGGGATGAACTTGCCCGGATCGACGATCGGATCTACGCCCAGAAACTTGCCCAGGCGCGTGCCGCTCTGGAGGGACAGAAAGCGTCGCTGGACAATTCTCGCCAGTCGGAGCTTTCCGCAAAGGCCAGCATCGCCTCGAGCCAGGCACAGATCGACAGCGCCAATGCCTCGCTGAAGCGGGCGCAACTGGCCTGGGACCGTGTCAGTAATCTCAGCAACCGCGGCGTCGCATCGCAGAGCGAAACCGAGGCCGCGCAGGCAACGCTCGACCAGGCGAAGGCCGCGGTAAGCCAAGCCGAGGCAGCACTCGAGGTTTCCAAGCAGAGCCTTGCAACCATCATCGTCAACCGGTCGCTGCTGGAGGCCAACGTCGCGAGCGCCGAAGCCGTCGTCCGTCTGGCCGAAATCGACCTGCAGAACACCAAAATCGTCGCACCACGCGACGGCCATCTCGGCGAAGTCGGCGTGCGCATCGGCCAATATGTGACGGCGGGCACCCAGCTCATGGCGGTCGTGCCCGAGGATGTCTGGGTCGTCGCGAACTTCAAGGAAACGCAGCTCTACGGCATGCAGATCGGGCAACCCGTGACCATCACCGTCGATGCCCTCGGCAAGCTGCGGCTTAAGGGCCACATCGAGCGCTTCTCACCGGCAGCAGGCTCCGAATTCGCGGTCATCAAGGCGGATAACGCCACCGGCAATTTCGTGAAGATCGCGCAACGTGTCGGCGTGCGCATCCGCTTCGAAGCCGATCAGCCGTCGGTCAAGGATCTGGGGCCGGGGCTTTCTGTCGTCGTCGATGTCGACAAGAGCGCGCCTCCACAGCAGAACACGGCCTCCAAATAGCAGAAAGCCCGGCGTGAGTCGGGCTTTCGCTTATTCCCGAGAAGATCTCGTGGACAATTATGCGTCGTCGTCTTCTGCGTTGCCGTCAGCTTCCGGATCGAAGAAGTCTTCCGGACGCAGGGCGTCTTCGTCAACGCCGTAGATCGCGTCAACCGACGTAAGGGTTTCGCCCTTGGACTGACGCTCAGCTTCTTCAGCCGAACGAGCAACGTTGAGCTCGATGTTGATTTCGACTTCAGCGTGGAGCTGCAGTTCAACCTTGTGGATGCCGATCGCCTTGATCGGGGTGTTCAGGTGAACCTGGTTGCGGCCGATGTTGAAGCCTTCTGCAGCCAGGATTTCAACGACGTCGCGAGCAGCGACCGAGCCGTACATCTGGCCGGTTTCGCCAGCCGAGCGAACGACGATGAAGGACTTGCCTTCGAGAGCGTCAGCAACGGTCTGTGCTTCGGACTTGCGCTCGAGGTTACGAGCTTCGAGCGTTGCGCGCTCGGATTCGAAACGCTTCTTGTTGGCTTCGTTGGAACGAAGAGCCTTGCCGAGCGGCAGGAGGTAGTTACGAGCAAAGCCGTCGCGAACCTTTACGGTTTCGCCCATCTGGCCGAGCTTGGAGATGCGTTCAAGAAGAATGACTTCCATGTTCGTGTTCCTTTCGTGTCTCTAGATTTTCGTGTCTGTCTGTTTGGGGGCATCAGCATCCTTGTTCGGGGTCAGCGCGATCGCCTTGCGGGTATCGCTCAAGCCCAACACGAGGATGAAAAAGGCTGGCACCATCAGGAGTAGCGATGCCAGGTAGCAGAGGATGAGCGCCGGCAGACGCCAATCCTTGCCGCGCGTGCGGAAGTGCAGCGCGGCGAATCCGGAAAGCAGGAAGCCGGCGCCGAAGGTGCCGACGACAGTTGCTCCGATCGTCGCCGGCATGCCGCCGAAGAAGGTGGCGGCGAGACCGATGAGGAAGACGAAGATCGAATTGCGGTTCATGCGCAGCGCCGAGGGGATATCCTCGCGCGGGCGCAGACCGCGGCCGGATGCGGTGACGATCCGGGTGGCGATGTAATAGGCGGCAAACAGCATGATCACCCACATGCCGCCCTGGATGGCGGGCAGCATGAGCAGCACCAGCGCCTTGGTCTGCGCCGTCACCGCCGGATCGGGCTTGAATTCGGGCTGCTGCTGTGAAAGCGAGCCGAACAGCACGTCGACCAGTCGGTCGATAAGCTCAGGGCCGTAGCCGATCATCACGCCGACGACGATGACGGCGATCGTGACGAGGCCGCAGAGGTGCAGCAGGATATCCGAAAGCGGATACCACGCCATCAGATGGTCGGGACCGCCGAGTTCGGAGGCGGGACGGGCAAGATTTGCAAGGTGGCTGAGCCAACCTGCCGGCAGCAGCGTGACCAGCGTCATCATCAGCGCGAAGGTCGGCGAGATGGCGATCGCGCCGAGTGCAGCGGCGGTAACGACGGCAGCGATTGCCGCCATGTTGCCCCAGCCGAGGCCGACGAGAAGAATGGGAAGGGCCGAAGCGGCGTAGAGAACCGCACTGAACGACGGCTGCAGGCTTGCGCCGAGCACCAGAAGTGCGGCGGTCAATCCGGCGAGTGCGCCGATGCCCAGCGTTTTTTTGTCCAGTTTGTTCACGGTCGCTGTCCTGCTTCATCAAGCAGTTAGAGGGTTTTTCCGAATCGGTTTCAGAAAGACCTCAACATGGGTTTTAAGAGTTCCGATCCGCGCCCATCGCGAAAGGGAGAAGGGAAGGCATTGCTGCCTTCCCTCGATTTGGTCTCGTCAGCTGATTAAGCGACGACGTACGGCAGCAGGCCGAGGAAACGAGCGCGCTTGATCGCCTGAGCGAGTTCGCGCTGCTTCTTCTGCGAAACAGCCGTGATACGGGAAGGAACGATCTTGCCGCGCTCGGAAATGTAGCGCTGCAGGAGACGAACGTCCTTGTAGTCGATACGCGGAGCGTTTGCGCCGGAGAACGGGCAAGTCTTGCGACGACGGTGGAACGGGCGACGTACCGGTGCGGAGGAAGATTCAGACATTCTCAGTTCTCCTTATGCACGGTCTTCGCGCGGAGCGCGATCAGGGCGCGGGCCACGCTGGAAGTCGCCGTCACGGCGCGGCGGACGGTCGCCGAACTCGCGGCGCGGGCCACGGTCGCCGCCTTCACGCGGGCCGCGGTCGTCGCGGTCGCGCTTCTGCATCATGGCAGACGGGCCTTCTTCGTGAGCTTCAACAGCGATCGTCATGTAGCGCAGGACGTCTTCGCTGATGCGCATCTGACGTTCCATTTCCTGCACGGCAGCAGCCGGAGCGTCGATGTCGACGAGAACGTAGTGAGCCTTGCGGTTCTTCTTGATGCGGTAGGTCAGGGACTTGAGGCCCCAGTTCTCTACGCGCCCGACCTTGCCGCCGTTAGCTTCGATAACACCCTTGTACTGTTCTACGAGGGCATCGACCTGCTGAGCGGAAATATCCTGTCGGGCAAGGAATACATGTTCATAAAGAGCCATGACAGCTTTGCCTTTCTTGCGTTTATTCAACCCGATATTCGGCGGCTAAGCCTCAACGACTGCTCCTGATTGGGTAAACCCAGGCAAGAAAAGCGTTCCGAGACGGTCGAGAGCGGAGACACGGGAGGCTGGAACGCTTCCGTTCCGAACGATTTCCCGTGGGAAACCGGCCCTCCGTTCAGCCACCAGCCAGAAGACCGGGTTTTGCGAACAGGGCGGCTTATACGGATTTTTGGCGGAAACGCAAGGGACAGTCAGCAATGTTCTCGCTGCGAGTTCAACGAAGGCAGCCCCGCCTTGCGCAGGCCGTCGACGAAATGGTCGTAATGCGCAGGCGCGACGTAGGGCGTCAGGATCTTCCAGTAATGCTCGAGATCGGCCGGAACGTTCGCCAGTATCTCCGGTATCAGGCGCCGTGCTTCGTCATGCCGATCGAGCTGCCCGAGGCTTGCAAGCAGCACGACGCGGTTGAAGTAGGCGCGGCGCAGGGGCAGGCCGCGTTCGGAATAGTGGATCGCTTCCTCGTAGTTGCCGAGGTGATAGTGGGATAGCGCCAGCCGGTCGAGGATCAGATAGGTCAGCGGATCGTGCGGGCTGAGCCGCAGGGCCATGTGAAGCGGGTCATAGGCTTCCGCGAAATGGCCGGTGAAGATGCGCGCCCATCCCAATGCCATGTGGGCAAGGGCGAAGTTCGGATTGGTGTCGATCGCCTGTTGCGCTTCCTCGACGGCCGCCGGCGCATTTTGCCCGACGAAATGGCCAAGGCACATCGCGTAGTGAGAGTAGGGGTCGCGTGGGTCGAGCGCCACCGAGCGCTCGGCGGCGGCCCGAAGCTCGGTGCTGTCCCTGTCGACGTCGTCGCTGAAGCCGTGGAAGCAACGCGCGTAAAGGGAGCGGGCCAGCATCATATGCGCACGGGCGAGATCCGGGGCGAGTTCGATTGCGCGGCGATGCCAGGCAATGGCTTCGATGAAATGCTCGGCCGTGTCCTGAGCGTTGTGCAGCCACGTCCCGCGCATGTGGCTCTCGTAGGCGTCGAGATTGTCGGTGGTCCGCAGCAGCGCGCGGCGGCTCTCGCCGATGAGGATTTCCGGTTCGATGGCACCGACGACGTTCTGGGTAAGCTCGTCCTGGATCGCGAAGATATCGGCGATCTCGCGGTCGTAGCGTTGCGCCCAGAGGTGGACGCCGCTCTCCGCCTCGATGAGCTGGCCGGTAACGCGGACCCGCGACCCGGCACGGCGCACGCTGCCTTCGACGAGATAGCGGACGCCGAGATCGCGCCCGATCTGCTTCACATCGACAGCTCGGCCCTTGTAGGCAAAGGACGAATTCTGGGCGATAACGAAGAACCATCGATAAAGCGACAGGGCGGTGATGATGTCCTCGGTCAGTCCGTCGGCGAAGAATTCCTGCTCCGGGTCGTCCGACATGTTGACGAAAGGCAGAACCGCAATCGAGGGCTTGTCCGGCAGCCGGAGCGGGCCGGCGAGCACGCCGGTCTCCAGCGGGTCCTCTCCACCCCAATGCACGCGATGAACGGATACCGGCCGCGGAATGTTTTTCAGGGTGCGGTCGCCCATCGGGATCAGGGGGAAATCCAGCTTCCCTTCGATATGCTCGCGCAGCGCGCCGGAGATGCAGATACCGGAGGGTAGCGCCACTTCCTGCAGCCGCGCCGCGACATTGACGCCATCGCCGAGCAGGTTGTCTCCCGATACGACGACATCGCCGAGATTGAGACCGAGGCGAAACTCCATGCGCCGGTCGGGCGGCAGGTCCGCATTGCGCCGGTTGAGCGCACGCTGGATGGCGACTGCGGCGCGAACGCCCTGCACGGCGCTTGGAAATTCGGCAACGACGCTATCCCCGGCACTGCCGAAAATCCGGCCGCCATGTTCGTTGACAAGATCGCTGATCGTGGCGCCGTAGACGCTCAATGTCGCAAGCGCATCTTCCTCGTTGGCTGCAACAAGGCGGCTGTAGCCGGCAACGTCGCCGGCAAGGATGACTGCGAGCTTTCGTTCCACGGGACAATGCTCCTGCGGCGCTGCCAGAGCTCCGTAAACCTAGCTGAAATGCCCCGAGCCGAGAAGCAAAATCGCTTTGCCGGCGGTCATCCGGGCAAGCGAGCGGAGGAAGGACCCGGCCGTACGTCGGCCGGGTCGATAGCGTTAGATCGACATCGGATACTGGCGGTGAACGGCCTCGATCTCCGTCATCACCTCATGCGAGAGCTTCAGGCTGATCGCGCCGATGTCCGTTTCAAGCTGCTTCATCGTCGTTGCGCCGATGATAACCGATGCCATGAAGCGGCGTGTCAGGCAGAAGGCGAGCGCCATCGCCGACGGGTCGAGGCCGTGGCGTGCCGCGATCTCGAGATAGGCCTTGGTCGGAGCCTCCTGCAGAGGCTGCAGGCGTCCGCCAAGATCACTGTTGATCGAGCCGCGCGAGCCCTCCGGTTTGGCGCCTCCGACATATTTGCCGCTGAGGATGCCGCCGGCGAGCGGCGAGTAGGCGAGCAGGCCGACATCCTCGTGATGCGACAGCTCCGCAAGATCGAGATCATAGTGCCTGTAGAGCAGATTGTACTCGTTCTGGATGGTCGCGACGCGTGGCAGCCCGAGCGTCTCGGAAAGCGTGAGATACTTCTGCGTGCCCCAGGTCGTCTCGTTGGAGAGGCCGATCGCCCGCACCTTGCCCTCCTTCACCAGTTCTCCCATGGTTTCGAGGATCTCGGTGATGTTGGCGACGGCCTTGGCACGGTCCTGCTTGAAGGGATCGTAGTGCCAGTTCTGGCGGAAGTGGAAATGGCCGCGGCTTGGCCAGTGGATCTGGTAGAGGTCGACATAGTCGGTCTTCAGCCGCTTCAGGCTTGTTTCAATCGCGAGGCGGATGTTCTTGGCATCGGCGCCGTCACCACCGCGGAGATAGGAGCGACCGGGGCCTGCGACTTTCGTGGCGAGCACGATGTCCTTGCGCTTGCCGGTCTTCTGGAACCAGCTGCCGATATAGTCTTCCGTCAACCCCTGCGTCTCCGCCGAAACCGGCGTGGTCGGATAGAGCTCGGCCGTATCGAAGAAGTTGACGCCTTTCTCGACGGAATAATCCATCTGCTCATGCGCGTCAGCCTCGGTGTTCTGCGTGCCCCAGGTCATGGTGCCCAGGCAGATTTCGGACACGGAAATATCCGTGCGGCCAAGTTTCTTGTATTTCATCTGAAAGCCTTGAAGGTGATCTGGAAAAGGATTGGTCTGAAAAGACGGAGCAAATCTAGACCGGAATCGAGCGAGCGCAAGAGGCAAAACCAGCCTTTCTCGCAGCCGCAAAAGCCTTGGAACGCGGGGCTCCGCCACTTGACTCTGCAGGAAAGAATGTCAATTGGAGGCGAAATAACCAGAGGTCCATTTAAAAAAGGACATAGGAATGAGCATCGCTTTTACATTTCCGGGACAGGGCAGCCAGGCTGTCGGCATGGGCAAGGATCTTGCCGAGAACTACGCCGAGGCGCGCGCTGTCTTCCAAGAAGTCGACGACGCTCTGGGCGAAAAGCTTTCTGAGACCATGTTCAATGGTCCGGAAGACAAGCTGACCCTGACGGCCAACGCGCAGCCGGCCCTGATGGCGGTCTCGATGGCGGTCATCCGCGTCCTCGAAGCCAAGGGCGTCGACCTCAAGGCGAAGGTCTCCTATGTCGCTGGCCATTCGCTCGGCGAATATTCCGCACTCTGCGCCGCCGGTACCTTCTCGCTCGCCGACACCGCGCGACTGCTGCGCATTCGCGGCAATGCCATGCAGGCTGCCGTGCCGGTTGGCGTTGGCGCCATGGCTGCGATCATCGGCCTCGAGCACGCAGATGTCGTCGCTGTCTGCGAGGAAGCCTCTGCCGTCGGATCCTGCCAGATCGCCAACGACAACGGTGGTGGCCAGATCGTCATATCAGGCGAGAAGGCAGCCGTCGAAAAGGGCGCCGCGATCGCGACCGAAAAGGGTGCCAAGCGCGCGATCCTTCTACCGGTCTCCGCTCCCTTCCACTCGTCCCTGATGGCTCCCGCCGCGGAAGCGATGCGCGAAGCGCTGGCGGCTGTGAAGAAGTCCAACCCGGTCGTGCCTGTCATCGCCAACGTGCGTGCGGCACCCGTGACCGACGCCGACGAGATCGCAAAGCTGCTCGTGGAACAGGTGACGGGCCAGGTTCGCTGGCGCGAAACGGTAGAGTGGTTTGCCGCCAACGGTGCAACGACGCTCTACGAGATCGGCTCCGGCAAGGTCCTGACCGGTCTCGCGCGCCGTATCGACAAGACTGTGAACGGTATTGCCGTCAACACGCCTGCCGACATCGATGCGGCCGTCGCCGCCCTGATGGCCTGATAGATTTAACGATTACAAGGAACACCTCCATGCTCGATCTTTCCGGCCGCAAGGCTCTGGTCACCGGCGCTTCTGGCGGCATTGGTGAAGAAATCGCCCGCCTCCTGCACAAGCAGGGCGCCATCGTCGGCCTGCACGGCACCCGCGTCGAGAAGCTCGAGGCGCTGGCAAATGACCTCGGCGATCGCGTCAAGATCTTCCCGGCAAACCTTGCCGACCGCGACGAAGTCAAGGCGCTCGGCGTCAAGGCCGAAGCCGACCTCGAAGGCGTCGACATCCTCGTCAACAACGCCGGCATCACCAAGGACGGCCTCTTTGTTCGCATGAGCGACGAGGACTGGGATAACGTCATCGAAGTGAACCTGACGGCGATGTTCCGCCTGACGCGCGAACTGACGCACCCGATGATGCGCCGCCGTTATGGCCGCATCATCAATATCACCTCGGTCGTCGGCGTTACCGGAAATCCCGGCCAGGCGAACTACTGCGCCTCCAAGGCAGGCATGATCGGCTTCACCAAGTCGCTGGCCCAGGAGATCGCGACCCGCAACGTCACTGTCAACTGCGTGGCACCTGGCTTCATCGAAAGCGCCATGACCGGCAAGCTGAACGACAAGCAGAAGGAAGCGATCATGGGAGCGATCCCGATGAAGCGCATGGGCACGGGCGCTGAAGTCGCCTCCGCGGTCGCCTATCTCGCTTCGTCGGAAGCCTCTTATATGACGGGCCAGACACTGCACGTAAACGGCGGCATGGCCATGATCTGAAACGGGAAACTGCCTCTTGGGGCGGTTTTCCCCGCAATAGCATGTTGACCAACCCGATGGGGTTGATTTTCTGGCTTTGCGGCAGACTTAAACCGTGTTAAGCGGGCCATTGACTGTGAACAGTCTCCCGAGAAAGAAGACGGACCGGCGGGCTTTTGTGCAAGCCTGGGACATTTCTGGTAGCCGGGTTGAAAGAGTTTGCCGAAGGTGGCCTTAGGGCGCCGCAGGCTGAAACAGGGTAGAGTGCCATAAAGGCATTCTGATCAGGATATAAGGTCGAGGAAACCGACATGAGCGATATCGCAGAACGCGTAAAGAAAATTGTTATTGATCATCTTGGCGTCGACGCCGACAAGGTTGTCGAAGGCGCAAGCTTCATCGACGATCTGGGCGCTGACTCGCTCGACACCGTCGAACTGGTCATGGCGTTCGAAGAAGAATTCGGCGTTGAAATTCCTGATGACGCTGCAGACTCGATCCTGACGGTCGGCGATGCTGTAAAGTTTATCGAAAAGGCTCAGGCTTAATCCTGAGCGTTTGAGAAAGGGCGGACCCGGAGTCCGCCCTTTTTATTTCTGGCATGGTTCTCCAAGAACATAAAAGGCGGGGGAATGCGGTCGATGAGACGGGTGGTTATAACAGGTACGGGCATGGTATCGCCCCTGGGATGCGGAACGGAAGTGACGTGGTCCCGATTGCTTGCGGGCCAAAACGGCGCCCGGCTGGTCACTGAGTTCGAAGTCGAAGACCTTCCCGCAAAAATCGCCTGCCGTATTCCTGTTGGTGACGGTACCAACGGTACCTTCAACGCCGATGACTGGATGGAGCCGAAGGAACAGCGCAAGGTTGATCCTTTCATCATCTACGGCATGGCCGCTGCGGATATGGCGCTGAACGATGCGAACTGGCATCCGCAGACGGACGAGGAACAGATCTCGACCGGCGTGCTGATCGGTTCCGGCATCGGTGGCATCGAGGGCATTGTCGAAGCGGGTTATACGCTCCGCGACAAGGGGCCACGCCGTATTTCTCCCTTCTTCATTCCCGGTCGTCTGATCAATCTCGTATCCGGCCAGGTGTCCATTCGCCACAAGCTGCGCGGCCCCAACCACTCCGTGGTTACCGCATGCTCGACGGGCGCTCACGCGATCGGCGACGCTGCTCGTCTGATCGCATTCGGCGACGCCGACGTCATGGTCGCAGGCGGCACGGAATCGCCGGTCAGCCGCATTTCTCTGGCGGGCTTTGCAGCCTGCAAGGCACTCTCCACCCAGCACAACGACGATCCCACCAAGGCATCGCGTCCGTACGACAAGGACCGTGACGGCTTCGTCATGGGCGAGGGCGCCGGGATTGTCGTTCTCGAGGAACTGGAGCACGCCAAGGCTCGCGGCGCGAGGATCTATGCCGAAGTCGTCGGCTACGGTCTCTCGGGCGACGCCTACCACATCACCGCTCCGTCGGAAGATGGCGAGGGCGCCGGCCGCTGCATGGCCGCTGCCCTGAAGCGTGCCGGTCTGACGCCTGCTGATGTCGACTACATCAACGCTCATGGCACATCGACCATGGCCGATACGATTGAACTCGGCGCCGTCGAGCGCCTGGTCGGCGATGCGGCGTCGAAGATCTCCATGTCGTCGACGAAGTCCGCGACCGGCCACCTGCTCGGTGCGGCTGGTGCGATCGAAGCGATCTTCGCGACGCTTGCGATCCGCGACAACATCGCGCCTCCGACGCTCAATCTCGACAATCCCGAGCGCGAAACGGCAATCGACCTTGTCCCACACAAGGCACGCCAGCGCGAGATCAATGTTGCGCTGTCGAATTCGTTCGGATTCGGTGGCACGAATGCATCGCTGGTGCTTCGCCGCTACGTCGGCTGATAGACTCGGCGTCCTGACGGCCCTCGGGCAACGCGCAAGGCGGGTTGCCCACCTGTATTTTGCCGCATTGCTTCGCGAGAAGCGGGATGTAGGCCAAGCTTAGAGGATTGCCGGTGAACGATACGAACCAGAGCAACGACACGATTGGCCAGCCGGGCCAGCAGTCGCAGAACGGGCCGTTTATTCCGAAATCGCCTGCTGAAGCGCTGCGTCCCGAGCGCGTGCCGGAGCCGCCGAAGCGCTCCAAGAAGGCGCGCAGCCAGGTCGTTATCTTCCTCAACTTCCTGATGACGCTGGTTGTGCTCGGCTGTGCCGGCGCGGTTCTGATCTTCTATTACGCGATCTCCGCCTATCAGGAGCCTGGCCCTCTCGAGACGAATACGAACTTCATCGTTCGCGGCGGCGCAGGCGTCGCCGAGATCGCTTCCAACCTGGAGCGCAACAACATCATCTCGGACAGCCGAGTCTTCCGCTATCTGACGGCGACGCATCTTGAAAAGGGCGAAAGCCTGAAGGCCGGCGAGTACGAGATCAAGGCGCACGCATCCATGAACGACATCATGGAGCTGCTGAAATCGGGCAAGTCGATCCTCTATTCGGTCGCGTTCCCTGAGGGCCTTACCGTTCGGCAGATGTTCAACCGTATGAACGAGGATACGGTCCTCGAAGGCGATCTGCCGGCAGTCCTTCCGACGGAAGGGGCGCTGCGTCCCGACACTTACAAGTTCTCGCGCGGAACGAAGCGCTCCGAGATCGTCGAACAGATGGCTGCAGCACAGCAGAAGCTCGTCGACCAGGTTTGGGACAAGCGTGATCCGTCATTGCCGCTGAAATCGAAAGAGGAGCTGGTGGTACTTGCCTCGATCGTCGAGAAGGAAACAGGTGTCGCGGACGAACGTGCCCACGTTGCTTCCGTCTTCCTGAACCGCTTGTCCAAGGGCATGCGTCTGCAGTCTGATCCGACGATTATCTATGGTCTCTTCGGTGGAGACGGAAAGCCGGCCGACCGGCCGATCTACCAGTCCGACCTGAAGAAAGAGACGCCCTTCAACACCTACGTCATCAAGGGACTGCCGCCGACGCCGATCGCCAATCCCGGACGTGATGCGCTGGAGGCCGTTGCCAATCCCTGGAAGACGCAAGACCTCTACTTCGTTGCCGATGGCACGGGTGGCCACGTTTTCGCGGCGACGCTTGAGGAGCACAACGCCAACGTCAAGCGCTGGCGGAAGCTCGAGGCGGACAAGGGCGCGGACCCGAATATTGCCGTGGACGGCCAGCCAGACGGAGCGGCGCCTGCCGACACGCCGGCTGCACCAGCTCCGAAGAAAAAGAAAACCAACTGATTTCGGAGGATCGAATGGCTCTTCAGTCTATGACCGGTTTCGCGCGTCGTGAGGGCACGACGGGGCGCTGGCGCTGGGCCTGGGAGCTGCGCTCGGTCAATGGCAAGGGGCTGGACGTACGGTTGCGGCTGCCGCCGGGCCTCGAAAGACTGGAAGCCGATGTGCGCCGGTTCGTCGGCGAGCAGTTCGGCCGTGGCAACATGCAGGTTTCGCTTTCCGTTTCCACCAGCGAGAACCGGCTGGAAACCGTCCTGAACCAGGAAGCGCTGGCCGCCGTGCTGTCGCTCCGCGACCAGTTGGGCGGCATCATCGATCCGGCGCCGCTGCAGCTCGATACGCTGCTGTCAATCCGCGGGATCATTGACTTCCGCGAACCCGAGGATAGCGAAGACGCGATCGTACTGCGCGACGCTGAGATCATGGATGGCTTGAAGGCTGCGCTGTCAGACCTTTGCCTCATGCGCGAAAGCGAAGGCAGTGCGCTGGCGCGGGTGCTTCTCGATCATGTCGCGATGATCGAGAGTTTGACCCAGACTGTCGAACGGGATCCGTCGCGCTCGACCGCAGAGATCGTCGCGAAGCTCTCGGCGCAGGTCGCGATGTTGATGGACGGCGCAGGCCCGTTCGATCGCGACCGGCTGCATGCCGAGGCAGCGCTGCTGGCGACGAAGGCCGATTTGCGCGAGGAAGTCGACCGCCTGAAGGCACATGTCGCCGCAGCGCGCGATCTGCTCGCCAAGGGCGGTCCGGTCGGGCGCAAGCTGGATTTCCTTGCGCAAGAATTTAACCGCGAATCGAATACCGTTTGCTCGAAATCGAATGCCGCTGCCGTAACCGCTGCCGGCATCGAGTTGAAGGTGGTCATCGACCAGTTTCGCGAGCAAGTCCAGAATTTGGAGTGAGACATGAGCCCGGCTTCGTCGACTATGCCCACCAAGATCGCCCGACGCGGGCTGATGCTTGTTCTTTCCTCGCCGTCAGGCGCCGGCAAGTCGACCATTGCCGGCAATCTCCTGCGCGATGACCACAGCCTGGAAATCTCCGTCAGCGTAACGACGAGAGCGAAGCGCCCGAGCGAGATCGCCGGCAAGCACTATCATTTCATCACCGTCCCGCAGTTCGAGAGAATGCGCGATGCCGGCGACCTGCTGGAATGGGCTGAGGTACACGGCAACTTCTACGGTACGCCCCGTGAGCCGGTCGAAGCCGCCATGGCCGAGGGCCGCGACATGCTGTTCGATATCGACTGGCAGGGAGCGCTGCAGCTGCAGGAGAAGATGAAGGCCGATATCGTCTCGATCTTCGTACTGCCGCCAACGATGACGGAGCTCCAGTCACGGCTGCATCGTCGCGCCGAGGATTCGGAAGACGTCATCCGGACTCGGTTGCTGAACTCTCGAGCCGAGATCGAGCGTTGGCGCGAGTACGACTACGTCATCGTCAACGACGATCTGGACGAAGCCTTCCGCAATGTAAGCTGTATCGTCAATGCCGAGCGTGTCCGTCGCGACCGGCGCCATGGCCTGTTCGACTTCGTCAAAGGCCTGTTGACCGAAGAGCCGAACCTTTAATCCGGCATCGCTGCTGCTGATAACGCCTGATAGCTGCTGCCTCTAGAGGCAGTTGGCGAGCCGCACGAATTCTTCCACCGAGAGAGTTTCTGCCCTGCGCGATGGATCGATCTCAGCCTTGTTCAGCAATGCTTCTCCGCCGAGCGGCTTCAAGCTCTGCCGCAGCATCTTGCGGCGTTGACCGAACGCCGCGTGCGTCACCTTTTCGAGGTTGCCGACGGCGCACGGCGCTGGGTTCTCGTTCGGCGTCAGATGGACGACAGTCGAGGTGACTTTCGGCGGCGGCGTGAAGGCTTGCGGCGGGATATCGAACGCCATACGAGCGCTCGTGCGCCATCCGCAGAGAACGCCGAGGCGCCCGTAATGATCGTCATCTTCGGTCGCGACGATGCGCTCGCCGACTTCCTTCTGGAACATCAGCGTCAGCGAGTCCCAGAACGGCGGCCACTGCTTCGGCAATATCCAGTTGACGAGAAGTTGAGTCCCGACATTGTAGGGGAGATTGGCAATGATCTTGACCGGACCCTCCGGTGCCATCGCCTCGAAATCGGTCTTCAGCGCGTCACCCTCGATCACCTCAAGGCGTCCGGGATAATGATCGGAGATTTCCGCCAGAGCCGGAAGGCAGCGCGTGTCGCGCTCGACGGCAATGACCTTCTTGGCGCCGAGCGCCAGGATTGCCCGCGTCAGTCCGCCCGGGCCGGGACCTACCTCGAACACGGTTGCGCCTTCCAGGGAGCCCGCCGTGCGCGCGACCTTCTGGGTAAGATTGAGGTCGAGCAAAAAGTTCTGGCCGAGAGCCTTGCGGGCGTCGAGGCCATGCCGCTGAATGACGTCGCGAAGTGGCGGAAGCCCGTCCAGAGCCGCCATCAGTGGCGGCCCTCTACGACCCGTCCGAGATGCGCAGCAAGCTTCAGCGCCGCAACGAGGCTGCTGTCTTTCGCGAGGCCCTTGCCGGCAATGCCGAAGGCCGTGCCGTGATCGGGCGATGTCCGAATGAACGGGAGCCCGAGTGTGACGTTGACGGCGTCATCGAAACCCAGCGCCTTGGCGGGAATGAGAGCCTGATCGTGATACATGCACACCGCGACGTCGTAACGCTCGCGAGCCGAATCGTGGAACATCGTATCTGCGGGCAGGGGACCGATGGCGTCTATGCCCTCGGAACGCAGAAACTGCACCGCGGGCCTGACGATCGTTTCATCCTCCCGGCCGATCGTGCCGTCTTCGCCGGCATGCGGATTGAGGCCCGCGACGGCGAGGCGCGGATTGGCGATGCCAAAGCGTTCCTTGAGGTCGGTATGCGCGATCCGGCAGGTTTCGATGATGCTTTCCGCCGTCAGCGCCTGCGGGACGTCCTTGATCGGAATGTGGATCGTCACCGGAATTGTCCGCAGCTTTGGCCCGGCAAGCATCATGACTGGCGTGACCGGCGTGCCGGTCGCGCGGGTCGCGAGTTCAGCCAGGAACTCCGTATGCCCTGGGAAGCGGAAGCCGCTTTCATAGAGCACTGATTTGGCGATCGGGTTCGTAACCACACCCAGTGCGTCGCCCGCGATCGTCAGCGAAACAGCCTTCTCGATGGCGGCAATCGTTCCCTTTGCAGTCGCGACGTGGGCCTCGCCAGCAGCGACATCGACGCCAGCGGCGATCGGCAAAACCGGCAGCGCGTCAGGAAACAACGCACCGGCCTCCTCACAATTCGATTCGCGGATAGAAACTGAAATATCGAGCTGTCTGGCGCGCGCCGCGAGAACATCGGGATCGCCGATGAAGATGAACGTCGGCAGGCCGAGCTCACGTCGGCGAGCCCAGGCCATCAATGTTACGTCAGGGCCGATACCGGCCGGATCGCCTTGCGTAAGGGCCAGTGGCCGCGAAAAGGGAACGGTCATGGAGTATCAGGGACGCAGGATCTGCGCCTTCTTGCGCAGTTCAGCCAGATACTTGGTCGAGTTTTCATTTTCCGGCGCCGCGTCCTTGCCCTTGGCATTGTTCAGATCTTCCTGACGGAAGACCATTTCAGCGGCCTGGTCGTCGGAAACCTGACGCTGGCTGCAGATGCCAAGATACTCGACGCCCTTTTCCGTCACGCGGGTCCCCGTGGTATTGCCCTTGGCCTGCTCGACAAGAGGCTTCCATTCAGGCGGAAGCTCGGGAGCAAGGATACGACCGAGTTCACGTACGGAAACATCGCGCATCGTTGCGGCGAAGACCTTCGCCTGTTCGCAGCCCGGGTACTTCGAGCGCGACGCCTCGGCTTCGCTCTTGCGCTTTCCGACGATGCCCTTCTTGTTCGCAGGCACGACAAAAATCATCTGCTGGAGAATATATTCGGTCGTCTCGGGCTTCTGCTTGTTGTTCTGCATCATGCGCGCAACAAGGTCTGCGTTCGACATCTTGCCGGACGCGCCGTAACGGGCGTTTACGAGACGCGGCCAGCTCATCTGCACGGCGATGAACGCCTTGAAGTGCTCGACGCCAACGCCGGCCTGATTCAGGATCTGGGTCATCTGCGCAGGCGTCAGCTTGTTGCCCGTCGAGAAGCGCTCAAAGGAGGCGTCGACATCAGCCTTCGAAACGGACATGCGAACGCGGGCAATTTCCTGCTGCTTCAATGTCTGATCGACGAGCTGTTCTTCGGCAGCCTTGCCATCCGCCTTCTGGTGCTGAAGGCGAAGGAAGGCCTGGCGCTTGGCGACGTCTCCGCTGGTAATCGCAGTGCCGTTGACGACGACCTTGACTTCGCTTGCCGCGAAAGCCTTGCCTGCCTGTGGTGCAACCAAAGCCGCCAGCATCGTGAATGCCATGGCTGCGAATGCCGTCTTGGCGGACTTTCCAGCGTCAATCATCTATTATCGACCCTTCCCATTGACGCGGCTTTCGAGAGCCACGCTCATACCTTTTTCAAGACGAAGCGGCATTGCTGCACACGATCGGTTCAGCATATGCCCCATAAGTCGGCTAGCGACAATGTCCTGCATAGCGATACGGCAAAAGAAAGGCCCCTTTCTTTCGCCGTATGTCAATTCGTCAGTAGATGCTGGAGTTGCTGACGTCGCCAGAGCCGAGGTTCAGGTCGCCGAGGGTACGGAACGTCAGCTTCGCGCCGATCGTCCAGTCGCTCGCCGACTCGTCGCTGAGGTCGCGCTTGTCGGTATAGGCAATGGTAAAGATCGTGCACTCGTCCTCGTAGGAGAGACCGACCATCTGGCGGCTTACGACATTGTTGTGCAAGTCGTAGGCGACGCCACCGAAGATGGACCAGTAGTCCTTGAACTTGACGGTGGCTCGCGCCTGGACTTCATCGTTGTCAGTGGTGAAGCCGTACTCAGGCTGCGCCGAAACGTGGGTGTAGAGCAACTGGCTCTGGAACACGTCCGTCTGGAAGCCGGCCGTCAGATCGCCGCGACGCAGGTCGAAGCTCTTTTCGTCAAGCCGATACGATGCCGCGAAGGCAAAGCCCTGCGGGGTCTCGATGCCGCCAAGTCCGACATAGTCTGAGCGCGTGTGCTCAAGGCCGGAATCGGCGCCGACGTTGACGAGATCGTAGGTGTCGAACGAATTCTGGCCGCCAAGCTGGTAGGACTGCCCGAAGATGCCGTGCAGCTTGTAGCCATTGTCGAACGTGCCGGTGTACTGGATGCCGACGTTCGCGCGGGTGCCGCCTTCGATACGGTCATAGCCGGAGAACTTGTCGCGTTCGAAGAGGTTGGTCGCGTCGAAAACGAAGCTCTGCGCATCTTCGTTAGGCAGAGCGCCGGCAAGCGACTCGTTCGGACGTGCATAGACCTGGACGATGGGCTCGAACAGGTGCGTGCTGTTCTCCGTCGTCGCAAGGATCGGATAACGCATCTCGAGGCCGGCGGTGATCATGCCACGGGTGGCGGCATCGCTTGTGTCGTAATCGCCACCGTACGAGAATCCGGAAATGGAATTTGGGCTGTCCATGTTGAGCGCGAGCGCGTCACCACGGGCCGCAAGCAACGGCGTTATGAGAACGCCGGCTGGCGTCACGAAAGTCCGCTTCCACTCAAGCTCGCCGGTCAGGCGCGATGTCTGCCCCTGCAGACCGCGGAAGCGGTCGAAGCCGGCGACATCGTACGCATCGTTGTGCGTACGGGAGATGTTGGTGAAATTGATATTCCCCGAGAGTTCGCCGCCTGCGAGCGGTTGCGGCGCAACGAAGTGATAGTCCATCACAGGATAGACGATCGCCTGCTGCTTTTCGGCGACGTTGGCCGAGTCCGCATCCTGTACGTCGAAGTAGAACGAACGCAGATCGAAGTAGTTACGCGACCCAAGACCAGTCAGGTAGACTTGGTTGGTGTGCGTCGTTTGGTTAAGTCCCTTCAACTCGTAGGTACGGGCGAAGTTGTTGTCGCTCTGCACCATGACGTCCCAGCCGAACGTCCAGCGCGGATTAACCTTGAACTCGGCCTTGGAAGCAACGACGCCGCGGAAATCCTTCTCTGCATCGCTGGTACCGGCCGTGAACTTGTCGGGGCTCATCTGATCGATACCGGCGATACGCAACGTGTGCGTGCCGTTCTCGAAACGCTGGCGGAATTCGGTATCGAGCAGGAAGCCCTGGCTCGTGTATCCAGTTCCCGTGACCGTCGCATCCATGCTCGGCGATATGACGTAGTAGTATGGGACGGAGACGCCGAATCCGAGGTTCTGCGCGGAAGTGTAGCTCGGGAAGAGGAAGCCTGACTTTCTCTTGACGGTGTTGTCGGGCACTTCCAGCCACGGGACATAAGCGATCGGATGGCCGAGAAGCTCCAGGCGGGCTCTCTCAAGGCGAATCGTGTGCTTCTCGCCATTCTGGATGACGCGCTCTGCCTTCACCTGCCAGAATGGCGGCTTCTGCGGGTTTTCCGCGCAAGGCAGACAGGCGGTGTAGACACCCTTGTTCAGGATCATCTGCGTGCCGCTGACGCGCTCGCCGCTCTCCGCCACGAGGCGCGTATTGTCGGCCGTCTCGATGCGCAGCGAGTTGATGAACCCGTTGGCGAAATCGTCCGTCACGTCGAGCTTGTCCGCATACATGCGGTTTCCGTCGGGGCTGACGAGCTCGACATTTCCGAGCGCCATCAACCGGCCGGTCTTCTGATTATATTCGACGCGCTGCGACACCATCTTATAGCCGGCGTAGTTGATCTGTACGCCGCCGATGGCGGAAACGATTTCCGCGTCCTTGTTGTAGACAAGCTCATTTGCCGAAAGAAGCATCTTCGCTTCTGCCGGGACGTTTGGCTTTATGTTCTGTAAAGCGTCCTGCGCGAATGCCACGGGAACGCTGCAAGTATAGGTACTCAGTGCTACGCCTGCTAACAGGGCAACCAACTGCTTACGAACAATCTTGCGGTTGCCTGCCGCCACTAGCCATCCTCCTGATGAAGCAGAATTGTTGCACCCAGAGCCAAGGCGACGATGACCGGAATCCACGTCGCCACGAAAGGCGGGACAACCCCACTGCTTCCGAATGCTTTTACAAGCACGGTGACCACATAAAGCACGAAGCCCGACAGGATTCCACCTAGAATCACTGACCTCGATTGGTTGAACCGGCTAAATTTTAGGGACACTGTTGCAGCAATGAGAGTCATCGCCACGAGCAGCAATGGCTGCGACAACAGAGAGTGGAATTGAGTCTCCAGAGCCTTGGTCGGAATCCCGAAGGATTTCGCGATTTCGATTCGATGGGAGAGATCAAAAAAGCCAATGGTTTCAGGGTTGGTAAGCCGCTGTTGGATGAAGTCCTGTTTCAAATTGGTGCGAACCCGCACCTCATCCTTGCGAGTTGCTATTTCACCTGGCCGACGCTCTACAACGTTCTTAAGAAGCCAGTAACCATCTTCCAATTTTGCGGTCGCGGCGTCCTGTCTCAGAATGATGTGAGCGCTCGAATCGAAGTGTACGAATACGGCATCCACAAGCCGCGTTCCGTCGTCGACGACGCTGTGCGCGCCGATGACGACGTCGTCGTCCTTGCTGATTTGACGGATCCACGGCACCTGCGGAGCGCTGGTCGAAGCACCGTTATCGCCACGCCAGTTGCTTTCAAACTGAGCAGCCTGTCGCTGTCCCCAGGCAGCCAGCGGATTGAGCGCTGCGATCACTCCGAGCCCGAGAAAAAACGCGCCAGCCACGAACGGAGACATGAATTGCCAAACCGAAATGCCGGCAGCGCGCGTCACGACGAGTTCGTACTTGCGGTTCAGGCCGATCAGAACCGTCATGCCGACAAACAGGGCAATGAACGGCACGGTCTGCTGCAGAATAAGGGGGAGGCGGACCGCGGTCATCAGGAGGCCACCGGCGACTGTGTATCCGGGAAGGCTGGCCATGCGGCTTGCCGTTTCACTGAAATCGACGAGGAAGACGATCCCTGTGACGCCGAGGAAAAACCAGATGGTGGTCGATACGTAACGGCGGAAGAAATAGCGCCCGAGCGTTCCGAAGATCATGCGCGACCTCCAGCAGACGGCCCTGCGGTGCCACGTCGGTTCTGCACCAATTTGCGCCAGAGCATCGCGATGCGATCGCTTACGAAAGATGCCAGAGACAGCCGTTTGTGGAAAACGATCGATGCGATCGCAAGCGCACTCGCGGCAAAGGGGATCGCGTAGAGAACACCGATGAACATCGGCTTCGTATCGATCTGGTTGGCGGCATAGAACGTCGCCCAGCGAATAGTGAAGGCGAGCACCAGCGCGGAGACCATCGGATGCAATCGCGCCTCTCGATGAGACCGGGCATCGCCTGCTATCGCCAGCGACACGAGCGCAAACACCATGGGAAGCAGCCAGTCGCTCAGGCGTCGATGGAGCTCGGCACGATAACTGCCTGGACGCGAAATGTAATCCTTGTCGTTCTTGTCGGGATCCAGCAGGAACGAAAGCTCGCGGTCAGATGCCCGAAGCGTTGCCTGGCCGCGGTTCTGGGTAAGGTCCGAGAGATCGAAGGAATACGAATCGAAACGGATAACCGAGACATCGCCGGTCGTTGTCTTACGGTGCACTTCGCCGTCATGCATGATCAGCGAGGTACCCTTCGCATCCACAGCACCTTCGCGAGCGTAATAGATCAACTCGAAAGCCGGGTCACGCTCGTCGACGACGAAAAGCCCCTTGAGAATGCGTCCCGAAAGTCGCTCGGAAATCTGCACGTAGAGACCGTTGTCGATGCGGCGGAAGTTCTTCTCTTCGATGACGGTCGAAAGCAAGTCGGCGTAGGCAGCTGCGATCATCTGGCGTGCGCCGGACTTCGCCTTCGGCTCGATGACATTGTCGACCAGGAAGGAAAAGGCGCTGATGATGGCGGCAAGAACGAGAATCGGCCGCAGGATGGTGCTGCGGCGAGCGCCTGCTGCATCGATGACCGCGAGTTCGGAATCGTTGTTCATCGTCGTCAGCGTCTGGGTGATGCCGATGACGAGCGCGAACGGAAGGACGACCGGAATGATCGACGGCAGAATCAGTGTCGCGAGCTTTGCGAACGAGCCCATCGACTGGCCGCTATCGGTCACCAGATTGATGCGCTGCAGCACCTGCGTCGTCCAGATGATCGCAAGTACGGGCAAAAGGGCCACGAGAAACATCTGGCCTACGCGCCGCAATATGTATGTTTCAAGCAGTTTCATGCATGCCCTTGAACGCTCTTTGCGAACTTGTCCCGCTTCGCAGCGGAACCCCATCTACGCTCTTTGGTTCGCTTTTGCGACAAGGCACATTCGAAAATTCATTCAAATTTCAGTTTTTTTTCAGTGTGTGGCGAATCGGTTAGCATCATCGTCGCAGCGAAGACGACGAGCGATGACAGCCATCCAAGCATGACGTCGGAAAGGTAGTGGGCGCCGAATGAAAGCCGCAGAAGCGCCACCAGCAGGGAAATGGCGCCCATCGGCACGATGGCTGCGGCCCGCAAATGGCGCGGTACAAGAAACGCAAGGCAGAACAGCCAGCCTGCCGCTGCCGCCTCTCCGGAGACGAACGAACAGTTCGTGAGGCATTTCCCGGCCATGGAGCCCGCCTGGACGAAGTCGAATGGTCCGCCGAAATCGATGGTCTGCGAGGGTCGCGGACGCCCCCAGTAACTCTTTAGTACGACGTTCACGAGGAGAATCGGCCCGAGGACGAGCGACGAAAGCGCGATCCTCAAAGCGCGGGCTCGGACGGCGTTGAATGTCGCGCCATACTCCTCGTAGCAGGCAAACAGCTTCCAGAGCATGGCGATCGCAATCAGATAGGGCAGGCGGAAGAGAAACGATCGAACGGCACGCAGCGCCGACTCGCTTCGATAGGGAAAGCTTCCGCAATGTTCTTTCAGCGATCCGTCGAGACAGGTCTTCGCCCTGAAGAACTGTTCCGCAACGTAGAGATCCAGCGAGGGGAACAGGTTGAAGAAGATCAGCAGCGCAAACCACGCGGAAAACAGAAGGAAAAAAGCGTGAGTTGCCCTGTTCGGGCCAGGCTCGCCAAACGTCGCCAACAGGCTTTTAGCGTCAGATATCATCGCCGAAGACACAGGGTTCATGGTTGCCCTGGATCATGGGCAACCAAAATGACACGCGTTTGAATGTCGGCGGGGTGACAAGAGCGGCATAGGTCGTCGCATCGTCTTGTTTTCGACGCTGAAACCCGAAATGATGCGGGCAGAGAGGATTTCCCAAAGAATCCCACTGGAGAAGACATGTCAGCTAAGTTCGAGATATCGTTTGAAAAGACCGCGGAACCATCAGGCGGATACGCAATCCTTCTGAAGGCCAGCGAGGCCGAAACCGCTGCCGGCGCCAAGGTGGTCGACCCGGCGTCGGTGATCGCCAGAGCCTCCAAAGTCGCCGGTTTCAGCGCAAAGCTTGCGACCGCGCTCGACATCGTTGCGCCAGAAGGCTCGGCAGCGGAACGAATCTTTGTGATCGGGCTTGGGAAGCCAGGCAGCCTGGCGACTCATGACTGGCTGAAAGTGGGCGGAGCCTCCGCGTCGAAGATCAAGAACGCCAGCTCGGTCACGATCTTCCTCGACGCCCCTGACGTCGAAGTTGGTCCACAACAGGCGGCGGACTTCGCGCTCGGCATGCTGCTGCGCGCCTACAGCTTCGACACATACAAGACAAAGAAGGCGGACGAAGAAACTGCCGGCAAGTCGCGAAACGAACCGACCAAGGTGGTCATCGTAACGGCAGCTGCCCGCGAGGCGGCTGAAATATTTAAGGTGTCGCAGGCGGTTGCCGGTGGTGTGAACCTGGCGCGCGATCTGGTCAACGAGCCGCCGAATGTTTTGGGACCAGTGGAATTTGCTGCCAAGGCGAAGGAACTCGAGGCGCTCGGCGTCGAGGTTGAGGTGCTGACGGAGCAGGAAATGCAGAAGCTCGGCATGGGCGCGCTTCTCGGCGTCGCTCAGGGCTCCGTACGCCCGCCGAGGCTCGCCATCATGCAGTGGAAAGGCGGCAAGAGCGGAGAGAAGCCTGTTGCCTTCATCGGCAAGGGCGTCGTCTTCGACACGGGTGGCATCTCCATCAAGCCCGCCGCCGGCATGGAAGACATGAAGGGCGACATGGGCGGAGCCGCCGCCGTCACCGGACTTATGCACGTGCTTGCAGCGCGCAAGGCCGCGGCCAACGTCGTCGGCATCATCGGGCTTGTGGAAAACATGCCTGACGGCAACGCCCAGCGTCCAGGCGATATCGTGACGTCGATGTCCGGCCAGACGATCGAGGTGATCAACACCGATGCCGAAGGCCGCCTCGTGCTTTGCGATGCCCTCTGGTATTGCAACGACCGCTTCAAGCCCAAGTTCATGATCAACCTGGCAACGTTGACCGGTGCGATTCTCGTTGCGCTTGGCAATGTGCACGCAGGCCTGTTCTCGAACGACGACGAGCTCTCCGAGCAGCTGACCGCTGCCGGGCTCGTCACGCGCGAGAAGCTGTGGCGCATGCCTATGGGCAAGGAATACGACAAGATGATCGACAGCAAGTTCGCCGACATGAAGAACACCGGCGGCCGTCACGCGGGCTCGATCACTGCCGCACACTTCCTCAAGCGCTTCGTGCAGGACACGCCCTGGGCGCATCTCGACATCGCCGGGACCGCGATGGGGTCTCCTCTCGATGAGATCAACCAGTCCTGGGGTTCCGGTTTCGGCGTGCGGCTGCTCGACGAGCTCGTGCGCGCCAACTACGAATCATGACGGAAGTCCTGTTCTATCACCTGACCGAATCCAAGCTGGAGGACGCGCTTCCGCCGCTGCTCGACAAAAGTGTCGAGCGCGGCTGGCGCGTCTGCGTCCAGATGAAGGAAGCCGCGCGCCGCGATCTCCTCGATCAGCATCTCTGGACTTTTCGGGAGGACAGCTTCCTGCCGCACGGCACTGATGATGGGGAGATGGCTGAAAGCCAACCGGTGTTGCTGACCGTATCGGACGCGAATCCAAACTTGGCGACTGTCCGCTTCATCGTCGACGGCGCCGAACCTCCGTCGCTCGATGCCTATCAGCGCGTCGTCTTCATGTTCGACGGCTATGACCAGGAGCAGCTGGAAGGCGCCCGTGGGCAATGGAAGAAGCTGAAAGGTGAGGGGCATACGCTGACCTATTGGCAGCAGACCCCGGAAGGCCGTTGGGAAAAGAAGGCCTAGAAACAGTGAAGCCCGCATTTCGCGGGCTTCTTTGTATCAATCGTGGAAGGCTTCGACGAACTTCCGTCTGCCGAGCATGAACGCATCCGCGACGTGGCGAAGCGGTGCAAGGTCGACATCCGAGGTGCCGGCTTTGACGATTTCCGCGAAACGGCGGTAGAGTGCTGGATATTCTTCCTCCGGTGCGGAGAACTTCAGTTCGCCATTCACCGACAGCTTCGATCCGCCTTCCGCGAGAACCATCTGGCCGTCAGCCGTCTCGGCGATGATGTCCCAGCTTTGCTTGCCCGTCTGGCGCCAATCGAATTCGGCGCGCGCCGGCACGCCGTCGGCGTTCTTGAAGTACAGGTCGGCAGCGATCGGTGCGTCGCGGTTTTCCGGGAATTCCAGCGTCGCGCTGGTGAGGAAGATCGCCTTTGGCAGGATGTGCGTCACGATCGAAAGGGCGTTGATGCCGGGATCGAAAACGCCGAGGCCGCCGGCCTGCCAGATCCAGTCCTGATTTGGATGCCAGTGGCGGACGTCTTCCTTCCAGATGACGTGAACGCTTTCGATAGTGGTGGACGCGAGGAAGGACTTGGTCGCCTCGACGGCTGCCGCATAGCGCGAGTGCCAGCTGGCGAACAGCGATACGCCCTTGGAAGCGGCCAGCGCCTCGAGATCAGCGACTTCGCTCAGCGTCGCACCGGGAGGCTTCTCCAGGAATACATGCTTTCCAGCCGACAAAGCCTTGTGCGCGGCCTCATAGCGGTACTGCGGCGGCATGCACAGCGATACCGCATTGATCTCGGGAACAGCCTCCAGCATCGCATCGATGGTCGTGAAGCTCTGCACGCCATCGACGGTGCCATGGCGGCTCGCCGTCGCGATGAGGTTGAAATCGGGATTCTTCGCGATGGACGGAAGATGCTGGTCGCGGACAATCTTGCCGACGCCAACGATGGCGAGGTTGATGGGTGACATGCTGCTACTCGCGTTCGGTGTTTCGCTCAAAAGTATGATTTATTTTGTCACTGTTCTATCAGAAAGAAGCCGGCGAGCAAGCGCCGGCGTGACTGTCAGAGTGACGCCATCACCTGGGCCGGAGCGTCCTGCTTCTTGAACTTGAGCGTCACGACCTTGTAGCCCTCGGCTTCCAGGCGCATGAGAAGCGTCGGCAGCATGTTGGCCGTGCGGGTGTGGATATCATGCATGAGGATGATGCCACGGCCTCTTTTGTGCAGGAGGTCCATGGTGCGCTTCGTGACGGCGGCAGGGGAGGTGTTGAAATAGTCCTTGCTGTCGACGTCGACATCCATGACCACCATCTCGCGCATCGCGACGGCGGCGCGCAGCTTGTGCGTATCGGCGAGATAGGGGAAGCGGAAGAAGTTGACGTCCACGCCTGTCGCCTTGGTGACTGCGGCTTCACCGCGCGTGACCTCGGCCATGGCTGCATCGAAGCTGATGGTCGCCAGATCCTGGTGCTTGTAGGTATGGCTGCCGATGGCGTTGCCTTCCATGGCGACTTTTTTCGCCAGCGCCGGGTGAAGCTCGGCCATTTCGCCGACCATCATGAACGCGCCCTTGACGCCGAACTGGTCCAGCGTTGCCAGCACGCGGTCCGTACGGCCGGGGATCGGGCCGTCGTCGAAGCTCAGGATCACTTCCTTGTCTTCAAGGCGCAGCTCGTGGATCGAGGAAACGGTCAACGTCCGGCCGGCGAGGTTGTGCCGCGCGCCGGGCATCGCTGTCTGCCGGCTCGTTTGTCCGCCGGTATCGGCTTGGCCTTCGGGGGCGACGATCGACGACGTCTTGATCGTCCTGTCTGGCGCAGGTTGTTTTGCAGTCTGACAGCCAGCGAGTGCCGCGCACAGGACGAGGCCGGAATATAGCGTGAAGCGATGCATGAAAGGGGCTCAACAAATCAGTAATGAATGTTGAGACAACCTTTCGAATTATGGTTAACGATCGGTTTCCGCAGTATCGTTGCCGTCAAGAAATCCTGGCCAGCAACGGTTTCAGCAGCAAGTGTGGCTATCCTGCCATAGCCTCTTCGTACTCGGAGGAAAGCTCGAGCCATTGTTCCTCAGCGGCGGCAAGCTTGGCCGCGGCCTCGCCCCGTTGCTTGGCTTTTTCGGCTGCCTTCGCTGGCGCCTTCTCGTAGAGCTGCGGATCTGCAAGTTCCACATCAAGCGCCTGAATCAGTTTCTCCAGTTTGCCGGTCAACGATTCGACTTCATTGATCTTTTTCTTCAGCGGCGCCAGCGAAGCGCGCTTGTCGGCATTGAGCTTTCGCTGGTCGGCCTTGGACGCCGATTCCTCGACCTGAACCTTTTCGTCCTTCTTCTTCCCCGACGACACGACGAGGTCGCGATACTCTTCCATGTCGCCATCGAAGGTCGTGACGGTGCCATTGTTGACGAGCCAGAGCCGATCGACGGTTGCCTCGATCAGGTGACGATCGTGCGAGATCAGGATGACCGCGCCGTCGTAGTCGTTCAGCGCCTCGATCAGGGCGCGGCGGCTGTCGATGTCGAGGTGGTTGGTCGGCTCGTCGAGGATCAGGAGATTCGGCGCGTGGAAGGCGGCAAGCCCCATCAGCAGACGCGCCTTCTCGCCGCCCGAAAGATCCTTGGCGGCGGTCGACATCTTTTCGGTGGCCAAGCCCATCTGCGCGACGCGTGCACGCACCTTTGCTTCCGGCGCATCAGGCATCAGTCGGCGGACGTGTTCGACCGGTGAATCGCCGGGAACGAGATCGTCGAGCTGATGCTGGGCGAAGAAGCCGATCTTGAGGTTGGGTGCCTGCTTAAGTTCACCGGCCTGCGGAGCAAGCCGGCCGGAGATGAACTTCGCAAAGGTCGATTTACCGTTGCCGTTCGAGCCGAGCAGGGCGATGCGGTCGTCATTGTCGATCCGCAGGTTGAGGCCCTTCAGGATCGGCTTCCCGGGCTCGTATCCGACTGCGCCGCCGCTGATGGCGACGATGGGCGAGGCGGGCTGCTTTTCCGGCTCGGGAAAGGTGATCGGCTGGACGTGATCTTCGATGACCGCCGCGACCGTTCCCATCCGCTCCAGCGCCTTCACGCGGCTCTGTGCCTGGCGAGCCTTGGAAGCTTTCGCCTTGAAGCGGTCGATGAAGCTCTGGAGATGCTTTCGCGCGGCGTCGTTCTTGGCCTTGGCCTTGGTCTGCAGTTCGTCGGCTTCTGCCTTCTGGCGCTCGAACTGGTCATAGCCGCCGCGATAGAAGGTGAGTTTTTTCTGATCGAGGTGGACGATCGAGTTGACCGCGTTGTTGAGCAGGTCGCGGTCGTGGCTGATGACGATGACCGTGTGCGGATAGCGCCGCACGTAGTCTTCAAGCCAGAGGGTTCCTTCGAGGTCGAGGTAGTTTGTCGGTTCGTCGAGCAACAGGAGATCGGGTTCGGCAAAGAGCACCGATGCCAAGGCAACGCGCATGCGCCAGCCGCCCGAGAATGAGGACGCCGGACGCAACTGTGCTTCCTGGCTGAAGCCGAGGCCTGCGAGAATGCTCGCAGCCCGCGCTTCGGCGGAGTGTGCGTCGATATCGACGAGCCGCATCTGGATTTCGGCGATCCGGTGGGGATCGCCTGCGGTCTCCGCTTCCTTCAGCAGCGCGCTGCGTTCCTTGTCTGCGGACAGAACGATACTCAGCAGGGATTCTTCCGTGCCCGGCGCTTCCTGCGCGACCTGACCGATGCGGGCGTTCTTAGGAAGAGAGACCGATCCGGTCTCCGCCCCGAGGTCGCCGGTGATGATCCGGAAAAGGGTCGACTTGCCGGCGCCGTTTCGCCCGACCAGGCCGGCCTTGGTGCCGGCAGGCAGGGAAACGCTGGCATGATCTAGAAGCAGGCGGCCGGCAATACGCGCGGAAATATCGGTGATCGTAATCATGCCGGCGTTTTGGCTGAAAGCCGCAGCCAGCGCAAGAGCCTGCCTGTCAGCGTCCGAAGGCCTGTACCGGTTGGCGCCGGTTCGACTGTGCGGCATGCAGGGCCACACGCGCATTGGCCTGTAGCTGGGAGGCGGTGGCGGCGTCGCCGCTAAGCGCAATGCCGAGAGACACAGTCAACCTTGCGGAGGCGGTGTCGGTCGCCGCGAAGATCAGGTTGTCTTCGGCAGCGGTCCGCAGTCGTTCGGCAATGGCGACGGCCTCCTGCATTCCCACATTGGCGAACAGAAACGCAAACTCGTCGCCATCCGTCCGCGAAACGAAGTCGTGCTTCTTGATCGACTTGCGGAAGATATCCGCGAGCTTTTTCAGGAGACGGCTGCTGATCTGCTGGCCGTAGCGGCTGTTGAAGGCCTTGAACTCGTCGATGTCGACCATGATGAGGGCGCTGCCGGCAGCCCCTTCCTCTCGCTCGTAGAGATCGGCCATCGTCTTGTTGAGCGCGATGCGGTTCGGCAGTCCCGTGAGCTTGTCGGTCGTTGCGGCGGCATGGGCCGCGGCCACGCCCCGGGCGAGCGCATCGAGCCGTTCCATATCGGTCTCGAGCTTCGCTTCGAGAGCGGTTTCCGCCGCCAGCGTCTCTTCCAAGGTCCGCGAGAGATATTCCATCTCGCTCATCAGCGAGGAAAGGCTCTGGTCGGGAGAGTCGACGATCGAACCGAGAACTGCCGCCGTTGCCCGCACAAAGGACTTCTTGCCGGCGAGGCTTTCGGCAAGCTGGTCCGCAAGGTCTCGGAGCAATTTGCTTGTCTCCGCCTGGGAGACGCTGTCGATCATGCCGCAATGGCTGACAAGGCGATATTTCAGGCCGAGTTCATCGAGCGACGACTGTTTCGGATTGGGCCCAAGCGCGGCGATATCCTGCGCCAGGGCTGCGTTCTGTCCGATGATGGCTTCGTGCAGGAGCTCGTAGTTGCGCGGAAACCCAGCGATCCCAAGCCGCGTGATATGCTGGCTCACGCGCTGAATGTCGGTCGCGACCGGCGGACGCGCCGCTTCACGTTGCGTCTGTGCATTCGATGCTGCATTTCGCATTGCGGCCCCCTCGCTTTTCGGTCCTGTCCGACCTCGCGTTGTAGAGTCCTATGCGCGCAATCGCTTAAAATTGCTTGAATTCAGGCTCGATCGGACTGGTTTCGGTCGGCTTGTCCGGTAACGCGGTTAATGAGGCCTTGCTTATCAGGCGCCAAGCCATCTCTTGCCGTCGCTCCTCAGGTAGTATGCGAGGTCGAGGGAAAGGCTGGGTTTGCCAAGGCCGGTCAGGATCATGTGGCATTGGCCGCGATGATGCGTCTGGTGATTGAAGACATGGGAGAGCCCGCTCCAGAGCGACTGCGTGATCACGGTCGAAACGGTGACCGGCGTGTAGGTGAAGTCGGCGGCGATGGCCGCATCGTCAAGCGTGTCGACCCACGTAATGATCCGCTGGTCTTCGGCTCGACGCGCCTCGGTGAGGGACGGCAGGTCGGCATGCAGTATGTGGTCGAGGCTTGTAGGTGCGTTGCCGGTGCCGCTGAAACGCTTCATCCAGATCCTGTCGGCGACCAGAATATGATTGAGCGTTCTCTGCATGGAGCCGAAGAAGGCACCGCGATCGGCTTGGAATTCATCGCCCGTGAGTTCGGCTGCGGCGGTGTAGACGATGTCATTGGCCCAACGATTGTAGTCGGCAAACATCCTGTATTGTTTCAGCATTTCCACTCCTCGATCTGCTCTTCGAACCGATCATAGGACGATTTCGCCTGATCGGTAGTGATGACGCCATGAAAATTGATGATGGCTTCCGAGCGTGCGACACTGGCGTGAAATTACCGGTCCCCCTTGTTTTCAGGCAATCGGACGGGTAAACACCGCCCACTTTTCCCCGATAACTGAGGATTATTACAATGGCCATTGAACGCACCTTCTCGATGATCAAGCCGGACGCAACGAAGCGCAACCTGACGGGCGCTATCACCAAGATGCTCGAAGATGCCGGCCTGCGCGTCGTCGCCTCCAAGCGCGTCTGGATGAGCAAGCGCGAAGCAGAAGGCTTCTACGCTGTTCACAAGGAACGCCCCTTCTTCGGCGAACTGGTTGAAGGCATGACCTCCGGCCCGACCATCGTTCAGGTTCTGGAAGGCGAAGGCGCCATCCTGAAGAACCGCGAAATAATGGGTGCGACCAACCCGGCAAACGCTGACGAAGGCACGATCCGCAAGGTTCACGCCCTGTCGATCGGCGAAAATTCCGTTCACGGCTCCGACGCTCCGGAAACCGCTGCTCAGGAAATCAAGTACTGGTTCTCCGACACCGAAATCGTCGGCTGATTCAAGAGTTCAGCAAATCCGCTGAACGCATTGAACTGACTCTGAAAGCCGGGGCATCGCTCCGGCTTTTTTACGTCGAGGGGCAGGTGTCCTTGGTGTCGTAGTCGGTCGTTCCGTCGGCTTTGAAGACCTCGGGATTCTTGTTGTAAAACGGCCCGACGACCAGCGGCTTGCCCGGCATCACGGATTGATCGACGCTGGAAATCACCTTCGTCTGCAGGCTCTGCAACGTCTTGCCGCCGGCATCGACCAGCCGCACGTTGACCACGTAGGGTCTGTCTTTCTTGACGCAGTGAACGGCAGGGCTCTGGATCGTGATCTTGTCCCAGAAGGGGTAGATCTTCTCGTTCGTGACAAGCGGATCGCCGCCGCTCGGGTTCTCGAACTCGGCGATGGCAACGCTGCCATCAGGGATCGGAGCCTTCTTGTTCAGTGTCACGAGATAGGTGGCGACCGCCACCCGGTAATTGAACACGAAGACATGGCCACCGAATTCGACCAGATTGTCCGTCTGTCTCTGACAGCCCGCGAGGACAACAATCGCGGTCGCGAGCGCTGCGATCCATCCTGCTTTCATCGGGCGTCCTCCTCTTTTTTCCGCCGGTAGTGTCGGTTCGCCTTGGCACGGTTGCCGCAAACGGCCATGTCGCACCATGCGCGGCTTCGGTTCTTGCTTCGGTCGATGAAGAGCCAGCCGCAATTCCTGCATATCTTCATGCGTTCCGGTTCCGGCATCGAAATCAGGGCGATGGCGGAGCGGGCGGTCGCGTGCGCGATGTCGTTCCGCTCTGCCTCGCGGAGATTTCCGGCCGCCGCGTCCAGAAGGTCGGCCAGCAGCAGGTCGTCGTCTCCGTCAAGGATACGCGCCCTGAAATAGCGGTCGGTTGCTTCCCTGAGGTCGATGAACCGCCTTTTGTCGTCAGGAGACGAAGGCGCCACATCGCCGAACAGCGCACGTTCGGCACAGAACCGGGAGGCCGCATCGGGAAAAGCCGCAAGCTGTGTCTCGGTCGCAAAACGGTCGATTGACCTGGCGTCGTCGTGGCGAAGAATGACGCTGTTGGCGACATCCAGCGCCAACGCCCCACCGGCAAATCGATGTTCTGTCCACGAAAAGCTCATCCTCAAAATATAACTGGTAAAATGAATTTTGCTAGTTATGATTTTGCCATCGGGAGAGCGGTATGGCCTATCTGTTGCAGCAGCTGGCGAATGCGGTGCCGTTGGCAGCGCTCTATGCTGCGCTGGCATTCGGCTATGCCGTTGCCTTCGGCGTGACCAAGCGTCCTGATATAACTTACGGCGCGATTTTCGCCTTCTCAGGCCAGATCCTGCTGCTCTTCACTGACATCGCCTACAACAGGCTATGGCTGATCCTGCCCGCAGCCCTCGGCTTCGGCGCGGTGTGCGCAGTGCTTTATGGGGTGACCGCAGGCATCTGGGTCGGGCGTTCGATCATGCTGCCGTTGGTGCGCAACGCGTCGAACACGGTGATTGTCGCAGCGCTCGGCGTCACGATCGTGCTCATGGAAACCGCCCGCCTTGCTTCCAATACGAGAAGCCTGTGGCTGTCACCCTTCATGAACAGCCATGTCGTGCTCTGGCATGGCGGTGCATTCGACGTCGTGCTGACGCAGATACAGTTGGTCAACACCGTCCTGATGTGCGTGCTCGTCCTGATCGGCGCCTTCGTCCTCGGCTGCTCCTCATGGGGGCGCATGTGGCGCGCGGTCACCGACGACCCGCTGGCGGCGGAGCTCTGCGGCACCAGTTCGCGTCGCGTCTTCCTGGTGGCCTATGCCACCGCTGCGCTGGTCGCCTCGATTTGCGGGATTCTCTCGACTGCCTATTACGGGACGATGGATTTCGGCGACGGCTTGTTGTTCGGGCTGAAGGTGCTGATGGTGGCTGCCGTCGGCGGGTATTCAGATCCCGTGAAATCCGCGGGAGGGGCGGCGGGCCTGGGTTTCGTCGAAACCCTTTGGACCGCCTACGGATCATACCTGTGGCGGGACTTTACCGTCTTTTCGCTGCTGGTCTTACTGCTCGTTCTCAGCAGGCGCGAGCGCGTCGCTCCCTAGGGATGGAGAGGCTCATTTCCACTTGTCGCGGGCGGTATCGTCGACGTCTTTGGCCTCGATCCACTCCCGCTCTTGGCCGTCCTTGCCATGCTCCTTCTTCCAGAAGGGCGCCGACGTCTTAAGGTAGTCCATTACGAAATTCGCCCCGTCGAAGGCGGCCTGCCGGTGCGGCGCCGCTGCGATGACCAGCACGATATTCTCGCCGGCCGCGATCTTTCCATAGCGATGGATGGCGGTCAGCCCGACGAGCTTGAAGCGTCCGATCGCCATCGCGGCGATCCGCGTCATCTCCGCCTCGGCCATGCCAGGGTAGTGCTCGAGCTCGAGTGCAGCGAGCGTCCCGCCCTCATCGCGGCAGAGGCCGGAGAAGGTGACGATGGCGCCGATGCCGGGATTGCCCTTGCTGAGCGCGTCGATCTCGGCCTGGAGGTCGAAATCCTCGCGCTGGACGCGGATGGTGGGAGAGATGCTCATAAGTGTGGTTTCGGCTTTTCGGCGAGGGAGTGCCGTGCCAGCCCCCTCTGTCCTGCCGGACATCTCCCCCACAGGTGGGGAGATCGACTCGTGGCGGGATCCCCGAAGAACGTTGAGGTCCGAGCGAGCGGCTACCCCCAGCCGATCTCCCTCCTTGAGGGGGAGATGCCCGGCAGGGCAGAGGGGGGCGCCGCGCCACAGCCGTCATGATAGTCACCCGCCCGTCATCGGCGGGAATATGCCGATCTCCCTGGCGTCGCCGATCGGCTCGTCGTGCTCGACATGCTCCTGGTCGATCGCGACGCGGATCACGTCGGGGAACTGAAGCGCGGTCTCATATTCCTCGCCCATCGTCTTCAAATGATTCAGAAGATCGGCAACGGTGACCACGGATGAGGGGAGCGTGATCTCTTCTTCGGCCTTGCCGATGCGTTCGCGCACCCAGGCGAAATAGACGAGCTTTGTCATTCTTCGTCATCCACGATGTGCTTCAGACCGGCCCGGAAGTAGTCATACCCGGTGTAGATCGTCAGCAACGCTGCGATCCAGAGAAGGCCGATGCCCGTCTTCGTCGTATAGGGGAAGACCTCATCGCCCGCAGGACCGGCGAGCAGGAACGCGATGGAAACCAGCTGCACCGTCGTCTTCCACTTGGCAATCCGGGTGACCGGCACGCTGACCTTAAGGGCCGCCAGATATTCACGCAGACCGGAAACCAGGATCTCGCGGCAGAGAATGGTGATCGCAGCCCAGATCGACCAGCCCGCAATCGTCTGGTCGGCGGCGACCAGCAGAAGGATGGAGGCGACAAGCAGCTTGTCGGCGATCGGGTCGAGCATGCGTCCGATGTTCGACGTCTGGTTCCAGATGCGGGCGAGATAGCCGTCAAGGAAGTCGGTGAGCGATGCGATCACGAAGATCCACAACGCCACCCATCGCGCGGTATTGCTGATCGCCAGCTTCCCCTCGAGGAAGAAGCAGAGAACGATCGCCGGAACAGCAAGAATGCGGCCGTAGGTCAGCAGGTTCGGAATATTATATGCGCGCGATGCCATGAAACATGTCTCTGAAGTGATGTGCCCGTAGATGACGGCTTTGACGGTAAAGCGTCAACATTCTTTCTATTTTTTCGCTGCCTTTGCGTGGAATTTGCGACTGACTCCACCTATTTCGCGGCGTCATCGTGAAAATGATTGTAAACCTGCTTGGCGACCGTCTCCGAAATGCCCTCGACGGCCATCAGATCGGACAAAGCAGCGCGGGAAACCGCCTTGGCGGTTCCGAAGTGCTGCAGCAGGGCGCGCTTGCGCGACGGCCCGATGCCGCCGATTTCGTCGAGCGGGTTCTTGACCAGCTCCTTCTTGCGCCGGGCGCGATGCGAGCCGATGGCGAAGCGGTGCGCCTCGTCGCGCATGCGCTGGATGAAATAAAGAACGGGGTCGCGCGGCGGCAGGGTGAAGCTCTCGCGTTGCGGTGGAAAGAAACGCTCGCGACCGGCATCGCGGTCGACGCCCTTGGCGACGCCGATGGCGATCACGCTGTCGGTGATCCCGAGTTCCTCGAGGATGGCGCGCACGGCCGTCATCTGCCCCTGGCCGCCGTCGATGAGGATGACGTCGGGCCACGCGGGGAACGGCATGTCGGCCGCATCCGCCGGCGATGCCGGTTGGCTGCGGTCGGGAATACCTTCTTCCTTGAGCAGGCGCGAGAAACGTCGTGTCATCACCTCGCGCATCATGCCGAAGTCGTCGCCCGGCGTGATGTCGGTCGATTTGATGTTGAACTTTCGGTACTGGCTCTTCACGAAGCCTTCCGGCCCCGCGACGACCATGCCGCCAACCGCGTTGGTGCCCATGATGTGAGAGTTGTCGTAGATCTCGACGCGCTGCGGCACATAAGGAAGCTTGAACGTATCCTTGAAGCCCTCGAGCAGGCGCGATTGCGACGCCGTCTCGGCAAGTTTGCGGCCATGCGCCTCGCGCGCATTGGCAATCACATGCTCGACCAGATCACGCTTCTCCCCGCGCTGCGGGACGAGGATCGACACTTTATGCCCGGCCTTCTCGCCAAGTGCTGCGGCAAGCAGTTCGAGTTCCTCGACCGTTTCCGACAGCAGGATCTGCTTGGGCACCGGCTTGTCGTCATAGAACTGCGCGAGGAAGGCATTCAGAACCTCGGCACCCGACAGCTGCGGGTCGGCCTTCGGGAAATAGGCGCGGTTGCCCCAGTTCTGCCCCGTGCGGAAGAAGAACACCTGGATACAGGAGATGCCGCCCTCGTGGTGGATCGCGAAGACATCGGCTTCTTCCACGCCGGCGGGATTGATGCCCTGATGACTGGAAACATGCGAGAGCGAGGCCAGGCGATCGCGATAGACGGCAGCGCGCTCGAAATCGAGGTCCTCTGCCGCGAGGTTCATCGCCTCGGCGATATGCGCTTTGACCTTCTGGCTCTTGCCGGAAAGGAAGTCCTTCGCCTCCTGCACAAGCTCGCCGTACCCCGCATCGCTGATCTCGTGCGTGCAGGGCCCGGAACAGCGCTTGATCTGGTAGAGCAGACAGGGACGGGTGCGCGTCTCGAAGACGCTGTCGGTACAGGTGCGGATAAGGAAGGCGCGCTGCAGCGAGTTGATCGTCCGTCCGACGGCGCCAGCCGACGCAAAGGGGCCGAAATAGTCGCCCTTGCGGGCGCGGGCGCCGCGATGCTTGAGGATCGCCGGTGCACGGTGGTCGCCTGATATCAGGATATAGGGAAACGACTTGTCGTCGCGCAGCAGCACATTAAAGCGCGGGCGCAAGCGCTTGATGAGATTCGCTTCCAGCAGGAGTGCTTCGGTTTCCGTGCGCGTCGTCACGAATTCCATGTTCGCCGTCAGCCGCACCATCTGCGCGATGCGGTTCGAATGCACGCGGCCGAGCGCATAGTTGCTGACGCGCTTCTTCAGGCTGCGTGCCTTGCCGACATAGAGCACGTCGCCGGCCTCATTGAACATGCGGTAGACGCCAGGGCTGTTCGGCAGCCGCTTGACGAACTCCGCAATCAGGTCGGCGCCAACAAGGCCGGTTTCGTTGGCCCCGCCTTCGTTCCAATCGATTGCAGCCGTCGGCGCCGCCGTGGAAGCGTCGCTCTCCACTTCGATATCGTCGTCGACATCCGTTTCGTCATAAAGAACGCCGCCATCGGGCAGCTTCCTTGAATTCATTCCGTAATCTCCGCCACGTCAGGCGTCTTCCAGGCAAGGTGCTGGCCGCCGTCAAGGGCAATCATTTGGCCGGTGATCGAGGGCGTTTCGTAGAGGAAGCGAATCGTTTTGCCGAATTCCTCGAGCTTCGGCCCTCGCTTGAGGATAAGCGCTGAAACCTGTGCTTGGAAGTCTTCTTGCAATTGCCGCTCGCTCGGCATCGATGGACCGGGGCCGATCGCGTTGACGCGGATGCGCGGAGCCAGAGCCTGCGCCATGGTCTGTGTCGCGGTCCACAAGGCAGACTTCGAGAGCGTATAGGAGTAGAAGCTTGGACGCAGCGCCCATACGCGTTGGTCGATGATGTTGACGATCAGCCCGTCCGTCTGCTCCGGCAGCTGTGCTGCAAAACCGGCCGAGAGAATCGACGGGGCGCGGACATGGACCGCGAAATGCTCGTCCCATGCCGCAGCGTCGATATGACGGACCGAATCCTCGTGGAAAACCGAGGCGTTATTGACCAAAAGATCGATCGGCCCGATTGCGTCCGAAACCCTTTTTATCAGGTCACCCGTCTCCTCATTTTTTTCGAGGGCCGCTTTCACTGCGACGGCGCGAATTCCCTTTTGCCTCAATTCTGCCGCGAAATCTTCAGCCTCTTTCAGCGAACGGTTTGCGTGGATCGCAACCGAGAAGCCATTTGCTGCAAGATCCTCGACTATCGCCCGACCTATTCTTTTGGCAGCGCCGGTCACGAGTGCGGTGCGAAGTCTTTTCCCGTTCAAAATCATGCCTCTTCATCACGCGAGTCTGTGCGCGGCATATATAGGCGCCTGGATCGACCTTATAAATAGGCGTCATGCTTGTGCTGGAGAGGGGGATATTGTATGTATTATTTAAGAAATAAATTCATTAAAATAAGTATTGCTGATTTAACCATTCATTATGGTTAACAAATATTCTGTTGCGGCAAAGCAACATCGAATTTCAGCCACCCGTGGGCCACAATCAAATCACATTTTGGCTCTTTCAATTCCTCATTTGGACATCAATTTCCCTTCCGAACCGCAAGGGACATTTGTAATAGCCCGCTGATGCTTCGCTGTAGGACAGTTGACGAAGGCGGCGGGTCTGAAAGGAGACGAGTATGCGTACGTTTATTGCCAGCCTGTTGGTTTCGACTGTTGCCCTCGGTGGGCTTTCCGCAGCTTATGCAGCTGACGCTGTTGACCAGATCCCGGAAGCTCCGGTAGCTCAGAACGAGCCGGCTCCGGCTGCAACCTGGCAGGGCTTCTACCTCGGCGGCGCCGGCACCTACAACATCGGCCGCTTTGGCGACAACTACAATGCTCGTGCGATCGGCGCGCAGATCTACAGCGGTTACAACTGGCAGCAGGGCCAGATCGTATACGGTCTCGAAGGCGACATCGGTTACTCCGGCGCTGACGGCGGCGCTCCTGGCGGCGTTGGCAAGAACGAAGTCAATGGCTCGGTGCGCGGTCGCGTCGGTTACGACCTGAACCCCTTCCTGGTATATGGCACCGGCGGTCTTGCTCTGACGAAAAACAAGTTCAGCAACGCTGCCGGCTCTGACAGCGACACGGCTGTCGGCTACACGGTCGGTGCTGGTGCTGAAGCTTTCGTCACGAACAACATCACCGCTCGCGTCGAGTATCGCTACACCAACTACCAGCACAACGATTTCGAAATTGGTGGCGCAACCATCGCTCGCGGCTACGACGAGCACAGCGTCAAGGTCGGTATCGGCATGAAGTTCTAAGCTTATATCGCTTACGGAAAAAGCCGGGCTCCAGCCCGGCTTTTTTGTTTTCTCCGACAGGCTCTATTTCGGGAAGTCGGTCGAGACGGCGAGTTCCTTCGCCACCTGCTCGTTCTTCGCCTCGATCACGGCAACCGTATCGCTGCCGAACGGCATGCGAAGCGGTGGATTGTCGGAATGCGCGAGGGTGATCATCGCTTTCGCGAGACGAGCAGGGTCGCCGGGCTGCTGGTGGTTATGGCCGGCAGCAAACTCGCGCATCGCGCCGACAGGCGTTTCCAGATAGTCGGCAATCGAGCTTGGACTGATTGCAAGTGAGCTCTCGTCGAGAAAGTCCGTCCGGAAGAAACCAGGCTCGACGACCGTGACCTTGATGCCGAACGGAGCCACTTCGGCCGCAAGTGCCTCGGAAATGCCCTCGACCGCAAACTTCGTCGAGCAATAGACGCCCCAGCCGGCATGCGACATGTAACCGCCGATGGAGGAAATGTTGAGCACGCGGCCGGACCGCTGGCGGCGCATGTGCGGCAGCACGGCGCGCGTCACCTTCAGAAGGCCAAAGACGTTGGTGGCGTAGAGCTTCTCGATTTCTTCTGTCGTCGCCTCTTCAACCGCACCGAGCAGACCGAAGCCGGCATTGTTGAGCAGGATGTCGAGTTTGCCGAAGCGCTTCACGGCTGCCTCCGCTGCCTTGTGCGCCGAGGCCTCGTCGGTCACGTCAAGCGATACGGCGAGCAGGTTGGGGTGATTGCCGAACTTCTCTTCAAGGCCGTTCGGGTTGCGCGCTGTTGCGACGACAGCGTCGCCGGCATTGAGAGCTTCCTGGGTGATAAGGGCGCCGAACCCACGCGATGCCCCTGTGATGAACCAAACGCGCATGACGATCTCCTTTGTCCGTTGCGCTGCAATTTGCTTACGGAGTGAAGGTAGCGTATCGACATAACTGAGAGAATTTACGTTGTGTTTTATGAGTTGCTGAGAAAAATTCATCAATGAAGCGTGTGCGCTCCACCGATCTCGCGATCTTCCTGGCGATCGCCAACCACCGAAGCTTCCGCAAGGCGTCGGTCGAACTGGGAGTGACGGCCTCCGCGCTAAGCCATGCGCTGCGGGCGATCGAGGAGCGGCTTGAGGTTCGCCTTGTCAACCGGACGACGCGCGGCGTGGCGCTGACCGAAGCCGGCGAACGACTGTTCGATCGCATCCGCCCTGCATTTCTCGATATCGACGCCGCCCTCGACGATCTCAACAGTTTCCGCGGCCAGCCGCACGGCAAGCTGCGCATCAATGCGGCGCGCGCCTCGACCAAGCTCGTGCTCCTGCCGATCGTCGCTCGCTTCCTGAAGGCTTACCCTTCTGTCGAGGTCGAGATCGTTATCGACGATGCGCTTGTTGATATGGTGTCATCGGGCTTCGACGCCGGCGTGCGGTTCGGCGAGAGCGTCGCGGCGGATATGATCGCGGTGCCGATCGGTCCGCGCCATCGCTTCGCCGTCGTCGCGTCGCCCGGATATTTCGAGGGCAGGGGGCGACCGCTGACGCCGCACGATCTGCGCGACCACGAATGCGTACGCTACCGCTTTGCCGGCGGCGCCTTCTATCGATGGGAGTTCGAACGCGGCGGCATAGAGCTTGAGATCGAGGTCGGCGGTCCCCTGACCTTGGGCGATCAGGACATCATTCTGGACGCCGTATTGCAGGGCTGCGGCCTCGGATACCTTTTCGAAGACCAGGTGAAGGAAGCGATTTCCGAAGGAAGGCTGGTCCGGGTACTGGAAGACTGGTGCCCCTTTTATCCGGGCTTCTTCCTCTATTACCCGAGCCGCCGGCAACTGCCGACAGCGCTGCGGGCCTTCATCGATTTTGTCAAAGCCGAGAGGATGCAGCCTCAGGCTTGAGGCTTCAGTTCGCCGTAGGCCGGAAATTTCTTCTGGAAGTCGCGGCTCCAGCCGATGAGTTCGGCATGGTCGGCTTCCCACTGCCCCTTGAAGCGTAGATCAAGGTAACCCAGCACCGCGGCGAGAGCGAAATGCCCGCCATGCAGCCGCTTTCCGATCTTCGGCAGATGAACGCTCAGATGGTTCAAGCCGCTGACGGCTTTCTTCCACTGCCGGTCGATCCACGGCTGGTGGATCTTCTCTTCGTCACGGAAGCGCCGTTCGTAGACGATTGCCAGCAGGCAATCGCAAATGCCGTCGCACAAGGCTTCAAGAATTTCCGCCTCGGTGCGCTTGCCATTCTTGGACGGGTAAAGCCGCTTGCCCTTCAGACGGCCGAAGTAATGCATAATGGCGACGCTGTCGAAGATCGACAGGCCGTCATCGGTCAGCAAGGTCGGGATTTTGCCGAGCGGATTGTTGTCGACCAGAACAGCCGGGCCGGCATTCGTATCGACGCGGATCTCGGTAGCATCGAGCTCCAGATAGCGCGCAGCCATGCGGACCTTGCTGGAATAGGGAGATGTCGGCGAGCAAAGGATCTTCATGGCGGCTCTTTCGGAACGGGCGTGTTGCGGCGCGACTATTTCTCGCCGCAAAGAGTCGGTCAACCGTTCTTCGCCACCTTGTTTTCACCGCGCAGCCAGAATGCGCGATGCGATGCATAGCGATCCTGCGCCAGATGATCCTTGAGGGCGGGTAGAAGAGCGTGCAACTCGTCCTTCAGTGTGAAGGGTGGGTTGACGATAACAAGCCCGGAGCCGGTCAATCCGGTAATCCCCCGGTCGCTGCGAACGCTGAGTTCCGCGCAGAGCATCTTCGGAATGTCGAGGTCCTGCAGCGCCTCATGGAATTCCTTGATGGGTGCGCCCTTCTTCAGCGGATACCACAGGCAATAGGTGCCGCCCGGGAAGCGGCGATAGGCCTTCGCCAGGCCGTCGACCAGACGCTCGTATTCGCCATCCTCCTCAAACGGCGGATCGACGAGGACGATGCCGCGCTTCTCCTTCGGCGGCAGGTGTGCGCCGAGCGAAAGCCAGCCGTTCAGTTCGGTGATCCGGACATGATGGTCGCCCTCGAACAGCCGGTGCAGCCGCGCGAAATCCTCCGGATGCAGTTCCATCGCGGAGAGCCTGTCCTGTGGCCGAAACAGCATGCGGGCGAGCTTCGGAGAGCCGGGATAGAAGCGGATGCCGCCCTCCGGGTTCAGTTCTCGCACGGCGGTAAGATAGGGCTCAAGCAGCTCGGCGACCTGCGGGGCAAGTTCCGCGTCCAGAAGCTTGCCGATGCCCTCGCTCCATTCGCCGGTCTTTTGTGCCTCCTCGGAGGAGAGGTCGTAGAGCCCGATGCCGCCATGCGTATCGAGCACGCGAAAGCCTGCATCCTTCTTCTGCATGTAGCGGATCAGCCGGGCAAGAACGGCGTGCTTGAGCACATCGGCAAAATTGCCCGCGTGGTAGATATGGCGGTAGTTCATTTTCGCTGATGCCCGTGATGAATTCGGCTGATCGACGTCATTTGTGACTTTTGGCTGGTTTCCGGTTCGAATATAGAAAAGCCATGAACATTGCGACCCCCATTCACGCCAAATCCGCCAAGTCGAATGTCAGGCTCGGTCACACCGCTTGTCCGCACGACTGTCCCTCCACCTGCGCGCTGGAGGTGGAGATCGGCGACGACGGTCGCATCGGCCGCGTGCGGGGCGCAAACGATCACAGCTACACCTCGGGCGTTATCTGCGCGAAGGTCGCGCGCTATGCCGAGCGGCTCTACCATCCGGACCGGCTGATGCATCCGCTGCGTCGGGCCGGCGCCAAGGGGGCAGGGCAGTGGCAGCAGATTTCCTGGGACGCAGCTCTGGATGAAATCGCCGAAGCCTTCGTCAAGGCGGAAGCGAAAGACGGTAGCGAAGCGATCTGGCCCTATTTCTACGCCGGGACCATGGGCTGGGTTCAGCGCGATTCGATCGAGCGGCTGCGCCACGCCAAGCGCTATTCCGGTTTCTTCTCGTCGATCTGCACCAATCCGGCCTGGACCGGCTTCACCATGGCCACCGGCACGCTGCGCGGACCCGACCCGCACGAGATGGGCCGCACCGATTGCGTGGTGATCTGGGGCACGAACGCGGTGTCCACGCAGGTCAACGTGATGACCCACGCCATCAAGTCCCGCAAGGAACGTGGCGCCAAGATCGTCGTCGTTGACATCTACGAAAATCCGACGATGAAGCAGGCCGATATGGCGCTGATCGTCAAGCCGGGCACCGACGCGGCGCTCGCCTGTGCCGTCATGCACATCGCCTTCCGCGACGGCTATGCCGATCGTGAGTACATGGCGAAGTATGCCGACGACCCCGCCGGTCTTGAAGCGCACCTGAAGACGAAGACACCCGAATGGGCCGCCGCCATCACCGGCCTTTCCGTCGACGAGATCGAGGCCTTCGCGCGCCTCGTCGGCACGACGAAGAAGAGCTATTTCCGCCTCGGCTACGGCTTCACCCGCCAGCGCAACGGTGCGGTCGCCATGCATGCGGCGGCCTCGATCGCGACGGTGCTCGGCTCCTGGCAGTATGAGGGCGGCGGTGCCTTCCACTCCAACAGCGATATCTTCCGCATGAACAATGCGGAACTGACCGGCAAGTCGATGAAGGACGCGGATATCCGCATGATCGACCAATCGCAGATCGGCCGCGCGCTGACCGGCGATGCCGTAGCGCTCCGCCATCGCGGTCCCGTGGCGGCCATGCTGATCCAGAACACCAATCCGGTAAACATCGCCCCCGAACAACGGCTGGTAAAGCGCGGCTTTGCCCGCGACGACCTGTTTGTCGCGGTGCACGAGCAGTTCATGACGGATACCGCCGAGATGGCCGATATCGTCATCCCGGCAACGATGTTCGTCGAGCATGACGATATCTATCGCGCCGGAGGCCAGAACCACATCCTGCTCGGCCCGAAGCTGGTCGAGCCTCCGGAGACGGTGCGAACAAACCTGTTCGTGATCGAAGAACTGGCCAAGCGCCTCGGTGTTGCGGATCGTCCGGGCTTCGGCTTCACGGCGCGCGAAATGATCGACCGTGTCCTTCAGGACAGCAACCTGCCGGGGTACGATCATTTCCTTGAACACAAATGGTTCGACCGCCAGCCGGATTTCGAGGACGCGCATTTCCTCAAGGGTTTCGCGCATCCCGACGGCAAGTTCCATTTCCGCCCGGACTGGGTCGAAGGCGCCGCGCCGAACAAGCCGCCGGCCGCTGTCGGTGCTCTCGGACCACACGAGCAGCTGCCGGCGTTCCCGGATCAGGTTGATGTCATCGAGCTTGCCGATGCCGAGCATCCTTTCCGCCTCGCAACGTCGCCGGCCCGTAACTTCCTGAATTCGAGCTTCGCTGAAACGAAGACCTCGCGTCAGAAGGAAGGGCGGCCGGAACTGATGATGAACCCGGCCGACGCCCTTGCCGGTGGTATCGACCATGGCGATCTCGTGCGGATCGGAAACGACCGTGGCGACCTCAGGATCCATGTGCGCGTCACCGAAGAGGTGAAGCCGGGCGTGTTGATCGCCGAGGGTCTCTGGCCGAACAAGGCGCATGTCGACGGCGAGGGCATCAACGTCCTGACCGGCGCCGATCCGGTCGCACCCTATGGCGGCGCGGCGGTTCACGACAACAAGGTCTGGCTGCGCAAGGATGTCGCATGACGAAATTTGACAAGGCAAAAGCCGAGATCGTCGACGAAAAGACGCTCTCGAACGGCTGGACGCGCCTGAGCGGTTTCCAGATCGACTATACGGATTCCGAGGGCGAGACACACCGGCTGCAGCGCGAGGTCTATCATCGCACGCCGGCCGCGACCATCCTGCTCTACGATCCCAAGCGAGACACCGTTGTCCTCGTCCGCCAGTTCCGGCTGCCGGTCTTCCTTCATGGCGAGCCGGCCTGGATCATCGAGGCCCGGCAGGGCTGCTTGATGGCGATGCCCCGGAAGCGGCCATCCGCCGCGAAGCCGAGGAAGAGACCGGTTTCCGCGTCCGCGACGTCCGCTTTCTCTTCAAGGCCTACAGTTCGCCGGGCTCGAGCATGGAGTTGCTGCATTTCTTTGCCGCCTCTATCGACACTACCGACCGCGTCTCCGACGGCGGCGGTCTTGCCCACGAGCACGAGGACATCGAGGTTCTGGAGGTCCCACTCGACAAGGCGGTGGCGATGATCGAGCACGGCGAGATCATCGACCTGAAGACCATCACGCTCCTGCAATGGGCGGCAATGAACCGCGGCGCCCTGCGCTAGGGCATCTGTTGCAAGTGTTCTGCCGCTGCCGCGGTTCTCAGCTTCGCGTCCATTGTCGCAAGCGGCACGGCCTGAGCCAGGGCAAGGGCGAGATAAGCCGCGTCATAGCCCGACAAGTGATGCTTTCGCGCGAGGCGGATGATCGTCTGGTGGTCGTCGTCGAACATTGTTCTCAGCGGGAGACTTTCGAGGCGCACAAGGCAACCCAGAATGTCCTCGGTTGTGATGCGCCGCCTGCGCTCCGCGACCAGCAGAATGTTGCGCATTTCATGCCAGAAGAGATCCGGCACGAACGCATCCTCGATCTCCAAACGGGATAACGCAGCTTCTGCCTCGGTATTCTCCTCGTCGGGCAGCAGCCAGGCTGCGGCGATCGATGCGTCAGCGACAAAAGGCATCAGCGGCGTCCTTCAAGCCGCCATTGCTGTATCTCATCAGCGGTCGTCTTTGTACGCTCCGCTCGCTCGATCCGGAGCAGGCGGATGGCCTGCGCGCGCTCTTCGCGATCGTCGATTCTGGTCAGCCGTGCAACAGGGACGCTGCCACGCGAGATTTCGATCTCCTGTCCCGCTTCGACCTGCGTCAGAAGCTCGGACAGGCGCGTCTTTGCTTCAGCCACCTTAACCTTGATCGTCATTTCCTGCTCCTTGCCTTGCTGAATCTAGCCTCCCTGTAAAAGTTGGTCAACTGCATGACCAACCTGTAGTGTGTTCACACCGATGTCATGAATCAGCGCTATGCGCTCCGCCTTGTCATAAATACCTGCCTGGAGAAGAACCGATGTGGCTCAGCAATTTTACTCTTGTCCTTCCAGATGAGATCGTGAGCCACGGCTCGGTCCGTGTCGAGGATGGCGTCATCGCTGAAATCCGTCCCGAACCGGTCGCCAACGCTGCGATCGAGGGCGGCGGGCGTCTGCTGATGCCGGGCTTCGTGGACCTTCACGGTGACATGGTGGAGCGCGAGATTGCGCCGCGCCCGAATGCACCGATGCCGATCGATTTCAGCATCCACGAACTGGACAAGAAGCTTGCAGCCGCAGGCGTCACGACCGCATTCGCGGCCGTCTCCTTCGCGACGGAAAGCGTCTACGGCCACGTCCGCTCGCTCGAAACGACATCGGCCGTGATCGAAAGCATCAGCCGATTGAAGAACAACCTGCTCATCGATCATCGTGTCCATGCGCGCTACGAGATCACCAATCTCGGCGCCGCGCCGACGCTCGAAAAGCTGCTCGATGCCGGCCATGTCGACATGGTCTCGCTGACGGATCACACGCCGGGGCAGGGGCAGTACAACAACATCGAGAGTTACATCCTGAGCATCGCCGAACGTCGCGCCATTTCCGAGGAGATGGCCGCCGAGATGGTCGCCAAGCGTATCGAGATGCGCAACAATCCTGACATCGAGATCAAGCTGAAGCAGATCGTCGATCTTGCGCTGAAGCACAAGCTGTCGCTCGCCTCCCACGATGACGATAGCGCCGAGAAGGTCGCGCAGATGCACGATCTCGGCGTTACGATCAGCGAATTTCCGGTGACGCTACCGGCAGCGGAAGAAGCGCGGCGTCGCGGTCTCTGGACGCTGATGGGCGCACCGAACGCGCTGCGTGGCCAATCGATGTCCGGCAATCTCAGCGCATTGGATGCCGCTGCCGCCGGCCTTCTGACCGTCATCGCCGCCGACTATCATCCTGCGGCCTTCGTGCCCGGCATCTTTAAGATCGCCGAGCGCACGAGCCTGCCGCACGCCGTCGCCATGGCGACCCGCAATGCGGCGCGCTCCGCCGGCCTTATGGATCGCGGGGAAATTGCCGTCGGTCAGCAGGCCGATCTGGTTGTCATCGAAGACGGTGACGTGCATCGCATCCGCGCGACCTTCCGCAAGGGTTTGTTCGTCTACAGCGATGGCACGCTGCATCAGCCTCGGGCGCTTGCCGCCTGAGGGCACGGAATATGTCCCGAGAGGGGAGCCTTTCGGGACATGGATATGCGTAGAAACAGAGAATTGGAGCAGGGCGGGTGCTTCAGGCGCCTTCGCCGATCAGCGAGATAACGCTGCTGCGTTCCGCCGGCGCTGCTGCAGCGTCGGTGCTGACGGCCTTGCCGCGCTCCATCTTCACCTTGCCTTGGGCAAAGAGCCGCAGCGCCTGCGGGTAAAGCTGATGCTCGACTGTGAGCACGCGTGCCGCGAGGCTGTCAGCAGTATCGCTGGAGAGAACAGGAACGGCCGCCTGGCCGATGACCGGTCCCTCATCCATGCCTTCGGTGACGAAATGCACCGTGCAGCCGGCGATCCGCATCCCGGCGTCGATGGCGCGCTGATGCGTGTGCAGGCCAGGAAACAGCGGCAGCAGGGAAGGGTGGATGTTGATCATCCGTCCCTCGTAGCGCTGGATGAATGTGCCACTCAGCAGTCGCATGTAGCCTGCAAGGCAGAGAATGTCCGGAGACAGCTGATCGAGCGCGGCAAAGATTGCCTCCTCGTGCGCTTCCTTGCTCGCATAGTCCTTGCGCACGAAGGCAAAGGTCGCAATGCCCTCGGCTGACGCCTTGGCGAGCCCGCCGGCGTCGGCCTTGTCGGAGATCACGCCGACGATTTCAGCCGGATAGTCGCCAGCCTTGGCGGCTGCGACCAGCGCCATCATGTTGGAACCGCCGCCGGAGATGAAGACGACGACGCGTTTGCGCGGCGATGTCATATGGCGAGCGTGCCCTTGTAGAGCGTACCGCCTGCACCCTCGGCACGGGCAATCATCCGGCCGAGCGTCACAACTGTCTCGCCTTCAGCTTCGAGCGCGGCGGTAACCGTCGCGACATTCTCGGCCGAAACGACTGCGATCATGCCGATGCCGCAGTTGAAGGTGCGCAGCATTTCGTTGGCTTCAACGCCGCCCGTTTTGGAAAGCCAGGAGAACACGGCCGGTACCTTGACGGCAGCAAGATCAATCTCGGCTGCGAGGTGCTTCGGCAGAACGCGCGGAATGTTCTCCGGGAAGCCGCCACCGGTGATGTGCGCCAGTGCCTTGATGGCCTTGGTTTCGCGGATCGCCTTCAGGAGCGGCTTTACATAAATGCGGGTCGGCGTCAGCAGCGCTTCGCCGAGGCTCTTGCCTTCCGCGAATGGCGCCGAGGCATCCCAGGCAAGGCCCGAAATGCCGACGATCTTGCGCACCAGCGAGAAGCCGTTGGAATGAACGCCCGAGGAGGCAAGGCCGAGGATCACGTCGCCTTCGGCGATGTCGCCCGACGGCAGCAGCTGGCCGCGCTCGGCTGCACCGACGGCAAAGCCGGCAAGGTCGTAATCGCCGGAGGAGTACATGCCGGGCATCTCGGCGGTCTCGCCGCCGATCAGCGCGCAGCCCGCGTCACGGCAGCCGGCAGCAATACCCTCGACGATCGCCGCACCCTGATCGGGATCGAGCTTGCCTGTCGCGAAATAGTCGAGGAAGAAAAGCGGTTCCGCACCCTGGACGACCAGATCGTTGACGCACATCGCAACGAGATCGATGCCGACGGTGTCGTGATAATCGGCGTCGATGGCGATCTTCAACTTGGTGCCGACGCCGTCATTGGCGGCAACGAGAACCGGATCGGTGAAGCCTGCAGCCTTGAGGTCGAACAGGCCACCGAAGCCGCCGATCTCGCCGTCCGCACCCGGGCGGCGCGTCGAGCGCACGGCGGGCTTGATCTTCTCCACCAGAAGGTTTCCGGCATCGATGTCGACGCCTGCGTCGCTATAGGTCAGGCCGTTTTTTCCAGACTGGCTCATGCTGCTCTCCGATGGCTGTGCGCGGGCGGGAAATGTCACCGCCTCGATATGCGGGTCGCCATTGCATGACACGGGCCTATATGCAAGGGATTGCATGGAAAAAGCCCCAATTTCCCGCTCTTTTGAAGCAGGCTCTCGGGATTTTTAGCGGCGGGGTTGACCATTCTCTCAGCCACATCCTATGTGCACCAAGGCTGCATCGCGACGATGCGGAAATCGAGACCGTCGATCAGCGGGGAATATGATGCCACAGCAGGTTAGCGGGGCGGGTCTGAAGCGCCAGGTCATCTTCTGGCTGATCGTGCTCGCCTTCTTCATTGGTTTCCTCTTCGTCTTCAGCTCGATCCTGCTGCCGTTTCTTGCGGGCATGGCGCTCGCTTATTTCCTCGATCCGGTGGCGGACCGGCTGGAGCGCTTCGGCTTGAGTCGCCTAATGGCCACGATCGTCATCCTGATCGCCTTCATCGTGATGATCGTGCTGGCCCTGATGATCCTGATACCGGTCCTTGCCAGCCAGCTGAGCGACTTCGCCGGCCGTCTGCCGGGGTACATCGATCAGCTGCAGACCTTCATCGCCAAGTCGCAGAATTCGCTCTTGCCTGAATGGGTTCGCAACCAGCTCGGAACGATCAAGAACAATTTCTCAGAGATCCTCTCGCAGGGCTTCGGACTGCTCACCGGGCTTTTCGGTCAGGTATGGAGTTCCGGCCTTGCCGTCGTCAACGTCATCTCGCTCATGGTCGTCACCCCGGTTGTCGCCTTCTACATGCTGCTTGACTGGGATCGAATGGTCTCGAAGGTCGATCAGTACATACCGCGGGACTATGTCGCCAACGTCCACCAGATCGCGCGCGAAATCGACCAGGCGATCGCGGGTTTCATCCGCGGGCAGGGCTCTCTCTGCTTGATCCTGGGCATCTGGTACGCGGTCGGCCTCTCGCTCGTCGGCCTGAATTTCGGCCTGCTGATCGGCCTCTTCGCGGGCATGATCAGCTTCATCCCTTACGTCGGCTCGATGGTCGGACTGGTGCTCGCCGTTGGCGTCGCCATCGTACAGTTCTGGCCGGATTACATCTGGGTCGGGGCCGTGCTTGCCGTCTTCTTCAGCGGGCAGTTCATGGAAGGCAATATCCTGCAGCCGAAGCTCGTCGGGCATAGTGTTGGCCTTCACCCCGTCTGGCTGATGTTTGCGCTCTTTGCCTTCGGCGCGCTGTTCGGTTTTGTCGGCCTCCTGGTGGCCGTTCCGGCCGCTGCGGCCGTTGGCGTGCTTGTCCGTTTTGCGCTTTCACGCTACCTTGAGAGCGATCTTTATGCGGGCGGGTCGAAAACTGGCCAGGTTCGCAGGACAAAAGCTGACCCTAAATGAACGAAGTGAAGAATGCTGGTTCCAGGCGCGTCGCAGTGGAACAGATCCCGTTGGCCTTTTCGCACGCCGCCGCAAGCGGTCGCGACGATCTCTTGATCTCCGAACGCCTGGCTGCAGCTGTCGCGATCGTCGATGCCTGGCCGCAATGGCCGTCGCCTGTCGTTATCCTCGCCGGTCCCGTGGGCTCGGGCAAATCGCATCTTGCCAATATCTGGAAGCAGCATAGCGGCGCCGTCGATATCCAGCCGGCCAAGGGAGCGTACGCCGCCGTCAGCGCCGCCAACGGGCCGGTGCTCTTCGAGGACGTCGACCGGGTCGGCTTCGATGACAATGAGCTTTTCCACGTCATCAACAGTGTTCGCGAAAACGGACACAGCCTTCTGATGACAAGCCGCCTCTGGCCGATGTCCTGGGCTGTCGAGTTGCCCGACCTGCGTTCCCGGCTGAAGGCCGCGACCGTGGTGGAGATCGGCGAGCCTGACGAGGAACTCCTCTGTCAGGTGATCGTGAAGCTCTTCGCCGACCGGCAGCTTAATATAGACGACAAACTCGTGCTCTATATCGTTAATCGAATGGAGCGCTCGTTGAATGCCGCGCAGACGATCGTCGAAAGACTGGACCGGCTGGCGCTCTCTCGAGGCACGAAAATCAGTCGCACTCTTGCGGCCGAAGTGTTGAATGAATTGGGCAATTCCGGCGCGGCTGATTGACTGTCACAGTTCCGTCGTGAAACTGATATAATTCGCAAAGCGAGTGAAAACGGGGCAATTGGACAATGGACAGCGCAGTCGCGGGGCACAACGAACCTACTCCTGAAGCGAAGGAGACGGTGTTGCCGCTCGAAGAGCTGCTTTCCAGCCCGGAGCGTTTCATCAACCGCGAATTCTCGTGGCTGCAGTTCAACCGGCGCGTCCTTGAGGAAACGCTGAACACCGAGCATCCGCTGCTCGAGCGCGTTCGCTTCCTGTCGATCTCGGCCGCCAACCTCGATGAATTCTTCATGGTGCGCGTTGCCGGTCTTGAAGGGCAGGTGCGCCAGAACATCGTCGTTCGCACGCCTGACGGCAAGACGCCCGCCGAGCAGCTCGACGCCATCCTGCAGGAGATCGATAACCTGCAGATGGAGCAGCAGGCCTCGCTGGCGGTCCTGCAGCAATATCTTGCCAAGGAAGATATCCTGATCGTCCGTCCGGGCGCACTCAGTGAAACCGATCGCAACTGGCTCGCGACCGAATTCGAGCAGGCGATCTTCCCGGTGCTGACGCCGCTGTCGATCGACCCGGCCCATCCGTTCCCCTTCATCCCGAACCTCGGCTTCTCCATAGGCCTGCAGCTGGTCAGCAAGAATGGCCGCGAGCCGATGACGGCGTTGCTGCGCCTGCCACCGGCGCTCGATCGTTTCGTGCGCCTGCCCGATGATGGCAATACGATCCGCTACATCACGCTCGAGGACGTCGCCAATATCTTCATCTACCGGCTCTACCCGGGCTACGAGGTGCAGGGCTCCGGTACGTTCCGCATCATCCGCGACAGCGATATTGAAGTCGAGGAAGAAGCAGAAGATCTCGTCCGCTTCTTCGAAACGGCGCTCAAGCGCCGCCGCCGCGGTTCGGTCATCCGACTCGAAACCGATTCCGAAATGCCGGCATCGCTGCGCCAGTTCGTGGTTCAGGCGACAAACGTGCCCGATAACCGCGTGGCCGTTCTGCCGGGCTTGCTAGCCCTGAACACGCTGTCTGAGATCACCAAGGCGCCGCGCGACGATCTGCGTTTCCCCTCTTACAATGCGCGATTTCCAGAACGCGTCCGTGAACACGCCGGCGATTGCTTCGCCGCCATCCGCGAAAAGGACATGGTGGTTCACCACCCCTACGAGTCCTTCGACGTGGTGGTCCAGTTTCTGCTTCAGGCTGCACGCGATCCTGACGTCCTGGCGATAAAGCAGACGCTCTACCGCACCTCCAACGACAGCCCGATCGTGCGCGCACTGATCGACGCGGCCGAATCCGGCAAGTCGGTGACGGCGCTGGTCGAGCTGAAGGCGCGTTTCGACGAGGAAGCCAACATCCGCTGGGCGCGCGACCTCGAACGCGCCGGCGTGCAGGTCGTCTTCGGTTTCATCGAACTGAAGACCCACTCGAAGATGTCGCTGGTCGTGCGCCGCGAAGAGGGCAAGCTGCGCAGCTACTGCCATCTCGGCACCGGCAACTATCACCCGATCACCGCGAAGATCTATACCGACCTGTCGTTCTTCACCTGCAATCCGGTGATTGCCCACGACATGGCCAATATCTTCAACTTCATCACCGGCTATGGCGAGCCGGAGGAGAGCATGAAGCTCGCCGTATCGCCCTATACGCTGCGCTCGCGCATCCTTCGTCACATCGACGAAGAGATCAAGCACGCCAAGAACGGCGCGCCGGCCGCCATCTGGATGAAGATGAACTCGCTCGTCGATCCCGAAATCATCGACGCGCTCTATACGGCGAGCCACGCCGGCGTCGAAATCGATCTCGTCATTCGCGGTATCTGCTGCCTGCGCCCGCAGGTGCCCGGCCTGTCGGAAAACATCCGCGTCAAGTCGATCGTCGGCCGCTTCCTCGAACACAGCCGTATCTTCTGCTTCGGCAACGGTCACGGTCTGCCTTCGGACAAGGCGCTGGTCTATATCGGCTCCGCCGACATGATGCCGAGAAACCTCGATCGCCGTGTCGAAACGCTGGTTCCGCTAACCAATCCGACCGTGCACGAGCAGGTTTTGTCACAGATCATGCTGGGCAACCTCATTGACAATCAACAGAGCTACGAGATATTGGCCGACGGGACGTCAAGGCGCATGGAGGTGCGCAAGGGCGAGGAGCCGTTCAACGCGCAACAGTATTTCATGACCAATCCCAGCCTTTCGGGCCGTGGTGAAGCGTTGAAATCCAGTGCGCCAAAGCTGATCGCCGGCCTGCTTTCTGGCCGAAACAACAAGTAATATTGGACCTTCATGGTTGAATCAGAAGCCCAGGGGCGCCTTCCAGGCATTGCCCCGGTCTCCGTTGTCGATATCGGGTCGAACTCGATCCGTCTGGTGATATACGAAGGTATGTCCCGCTCGCCGACGATCCTTTTCAACGAAAAGGTACTTTGCGGCCTCGGCAAGGGCATCGCCCTGACGGGCAAGATGGACGAGGCGAGCGTCGAGCGTGCACTGACGGCGCTTCATCGGTTCAAGGCGCTTTCCGATCAGGCGCGTGCGGCAACGATGTACGTGCTGGCGACTGCTGCGGCGCGTGAGGCATCCAACGGTCCTGACTTCATCCACAGCGCCGAGACGATCCTGGGACGCAGGGTCCGCGTTCTCTCAGGTGAAGAGGAAGCCAAGTTCTCGGCTCTCGGCATCGTCAGCGGCTTCTTCGCGCCGGACGGCATCGCGGGTGATCTCGGCGGCGGTTCGCTGGAGCTCATCGACATCAAGGGCAAGGAGATCGGCAAGGGCATAACCCTGCCACTCGGTGGCCTTCGGCTGTCGGAATACGCCGGCGGCTCGCTCGAGAAGGCCCGCACGTTTGCCCGCAAACACGTCAAGACGAGCGCGAAGCTGCTCGCCCAAGGCGCCGGGCGAACCTTCTACGCCGTTGGCGGCACCTGGCGAAACATCGCGAAGCTTCACATGGAGATGACGCAGTATCCGCTGCACATGATGCAGGGCTACGAGGTGTCGCTGGAAGCCCTGATGCAGTTCCTTGATCAGGTCGAGGCTGCCAAGGACTCGAAAGATCCCGCGTGGATGGCCGTCTCCAAGCACCGTCGTGCGCTGCTTCCCTTCGGCGCCGTCGCGATGAAGGAAGTGCTGAGCGTCATGAAGCCCTCTGTCATCTCCTTCTCCGGGCAGGGCGTGCGCGAAGGCTATCTGTATTCATTGCTCTCGGAGAGCGAGCGCCGCAGCGACCCACTGCTGGCCGCAGCCGGCGAGCTTGCCATCCTGCGTGCACGTTCGCCCGAACACGCTCGCGAGCTCGCTGACTGGACCGGTCGCATGATGCCATGCTTTGGGATCGTCGAGACGGAAGAGGAGGCACGCTATCGTCAGGCCGCCTGTCTTCTCGCCGACATCAGTTGGCGCGCACATCCGGACTACCGCGGCCTTCAGGCGTTGAACATCATCGCCCATTCCTCTTTCGTCGGCATCAGCCACCCCGGACGCGCCTTCATCGCGCTGACCAACTATTACCGCTTCGAAGGTCCGCATGACGATGGCGCGACCGAACCGCTCGCCGCGATCGCCACGCCGCAATATGTCGAGCGCGCCAAGCTGCTCGGCGGCATTTTGCGCGTCGTCTATCTCTTCTCCGCTTCGATGCCCGGTGTCGTCCGCAATCTGAGCTTCCAGAAATCGTCGAACCCGGATATCGATCTGGAGTTCGTCGTTCCCGCCGAATATCACGATTTCGCCGGCGAACGTCTGGATGGACGCCTGCAGCAGCTGTCGAAGCTCACCAACAAGCGCCTCGCCTTCCGCTTCGAGTAAGGCGGAGCCGTCATGGCAGTGCCAGCAAAATCCTGGCCGCCAGCTAGATGAGCTTTCGTGTCTTGCGCCTCAAGTTGACCTATTGGCTCCATATGCTTGAAATGCCGCATCGACATCATGAGCGAAACTCGGGCGAGGGACATGATCACTGACATCGAGGACTTCTTCACGAAAGGATGCGGTCGCTGCGATCGCTTTGCGACGCCGGACTGTTCGACGCGCCAGTGGATCGGCGGGCTGAACGAACTTCGCCGAATCTGTCGCGAGGCGGGGCTGGTCGAAACGGTGAAGTGGGCGCATCCCTGCTATATGCACGAGGGCCGCAACATCGTGATCCTTGGCGCTTTCCGCGACAATTTCCGTGCGACGTTCTTCAACTCAGCACTGCTGAAGGATCCCGAAGGCGCGCTCGAGAAGCAGGGGCCGAACACCCAGCATCCCGATATGCTCTGTTTCCGGAGCAACGAACAGGTCGCGAAGATGGAGCCCGTTATCCGCTCCTACCTGAAGGAGGCCATGGGCTACGCCGAGGCGGGCATCAAGCCTCCCAAGCAGCAGAGCGAACTCGAACTGCCGGACGAGCTGGTTGAGGCTTTGGATTCGGATCCGGAACTTGCCGAAGCTTTTCATGAGCTGACGCCTGGCCGCCGGAAGAGCTACGTCATCAATCTCAACGGAACGAAGAAGCCGGAAACGCGCATGGCGCGGATTGCCAAATTCCGCGATCACATCCTTGCCGGCAAGGGCGCAACAGAGCGATAGCGGCGAACGGGAACCAGTTCGGACCTCTTCCACCACATTCCCTGAGAGAGCTTATCGTCTCGAACGGAACTCCCCCTGCGAGGGTAACCTCGCTTCGCATTTCGCAGTGATCGCGATCATCGCTACCATGCCAGTTGCCACATGCAGGCGACTGGCGTACACATTGCCCATCGCGAAAAGCGACCGCCTCCTCTGATCCGACGAATGGTCGGATTGAACGGACGATGTCCGGGGACGGTCGAGTACAAGCCATCCACTGCACATCACGCAGGGATCGGCCAGCGTTTCCAAAGAAACCAGACGCCTGCATCGCAGGCCCAACCGCAAGAACGGATGCCTGAGGGCACCGGACGCTTGCGCTGATCGGAACGCGTCATGAATAGACCACTTGTCGTTATTTTTACTGCCATTGTCCTCGATGCCGTCGGCATCGGGCTTATCTTTCCCATCCTCCCTTCACTGCTGAGCGACGTCACCCACGGCGGGAACGTCGCTGCCTACATCGGCGTGATGACCGCGCTCTATGCGGTCATGCAGTTCATCTTCTCGCCGGTGCTGGGCTCGCTCAGCGATCGCATGGGCCGCCGACCCGTCCTGCTCGTTTCGCTTGGCGGTGCGGCGATAAACTATCTGCTACTCGCCTTTGCATCCAATCTATGGATGCTTCTACTAGGACGCGCGATCGCGGGCCTCACCAGCGCGAACATGTCGGTTGCAACCGCTTACATCACCGATATCTCGCCGGAGGATAAGCGCGCGCGCCGCTTCGGCCTGTTCAACGCGATGTTCGGTATGGGCTTCATCGTAGGGCCTGTCCTCGGCGGCGTTCTGGGCGACTATTGGCTGCGCTTGCCATTCATCGCCGCAGCCCTGTTGAACGGCTGCAATCTGCTGCTGGCGTTCTTCGTCTTGCCGGAATCGCGAGTGGCCGGTGCGACGAAAGTCGATCTGGCATCTCTCAACCCCCTTCGTCCGTTACGCTGGGTGCTGTCCGAGAAACGTTTGCTGCCCGTGACGCTCATGTTCTTCATCCTGAGTTCCACCGGTGAAGCCTACGGCACCTGCTGGGCGCTTTGGGGAAATGATGCCTTCCAGTGGAACGGGCTCTGGATTGGCCTGTCGCTTGGCACCTTCGGCGTCTGCCAGACCCTTGCGCAGGCGTTTCTTCCGGGGCCAGCCGTCAAGCTGCTGGGTGAACGTGGTGCCATCGTGACCGGCATCGCGGGTGCTTGCCTTGCACTGACCGTTATGGCCTTCGCCGGTCAAGGCTGGATGATCTTCGCGATCATGCCGGTCTTCGCACTCGGCGGCATCGGCACGCCGGCTTTGCAGTCGCTGGCTACCCGCCAGGTGGGAGAGCACCAGCAGGGTCAGTTCCAGGGCCTGCTTGCCTCGGCGGTGAGCCTTGCCACGATCGTCGGGCCGCTCGGGTTCTCAAGCCTGTATCTGCTTGTCAGAGGGCAGTGGCCGGGTGCGATCTGGCTTTCGGTCGTTGTCGTCTATCTGGCCGCACTGCCTGTGGTGCTGGGTCTGCGACTGAAGGCACCAGAACCGGAGCCTGTCTGCTGAATGGCAGACGCCACTGGCTCCACCGCGGTAACAAATGGGCGGTGTCACCTTTCGTGAGCAAGCCGTTGAAGGACGTATATTTACCGTAACGTACTTCCTTTCCATCGCCTTTAGGCACTCCATCCGCTCACGATTGTTGCGGATGGAGAAAGCCGATGAGAATCCTCGCGATCCTGTGTCTCCTGTTGCTCGCTCCCGCGGCCGGTGCCGCCGATAGGGCTCAGCGCGCCTTCGACAGGGAGATCGAACGGAAGGCGGCGCAAGCCGTCGTCTGGGGCATACCCGCCGTCAACTACGACCTGATGCGGCAGGAGATGCTTGCCAAGACACCGGGAAAAGTCGGGCAGGTGATCTATTGGGGCCATCCTTTGGATTGGAAAAACCAGACCCTGACACCCAACCCGGATGCCCTCTACTTCATGGTTTTCTTCACCACGAAGGACGGGCCTGTCGTTCTCGATCTGCCGCCAGCCGAAGACAAGGCATCCTTCAACGGTAACATCGTTACGGCCTGGCAGTTGCCGCTGGAAGACGCGGGCCTGCTTGGATATGACAAGGGCAAGGGTGGAAAATTCGTGGTCCTGCCGCCTGACTACAAGGACAAGCTGCCGGATGGCTACATCCCGCTGAAATCCGAGGTCTACGGCGGCTACATGCTGTTTCGCTCAAATCTCCGGAGCCACGGCGATGCCGACGTGCAGGCCTCGATCGATTACGGCAAGAAGCTGAAAGTCTATCCGCTGTCTGCTGCGGCCAATCCGCCCGAGACCGTCTTCTCCGACGTCAAGGACATCCTGTTCGATAGCACGATCAGGTGGGACGCGAGTTTCTTCGACAACCTGAATCGCGTTGTCCAGGAGGAGCCATGGATCGTCCGCGATCGCGTCATGATCGATGAGTTGAAGACGCTCGGCATCGAGAAAGGCAAGTCTTTCGCGCCCGACCGGCATACGCAATCCCTGCTGACCAAGGGCATCAGGGAAGCGCAGGCGCTTCTCGAAGCAAAATACGATGCCGGTCTGCCGCCATTTTTCACCGCAACGAGCCGCTGGACCTACCCGGCCTATCCCGACCTCCTCAAGGCTGTGCAGGCCGATTTCAACGAGCCGGATGCCTACCCGGTCGATCATCGCGGCGTCGCCTACAGCTACGCCTACATCGGCATCAAGCGGCTGGGCGCCGGCCAATTCTATTCGATCTCGATCCGCGACAAGGACGGGCACGCCTTCGATGGGGGCAAGACCTATCGCCTTAACGTTCCGGCGAACGTTCCCGTTCAGCAATACTGGTCGGTGACCGCCTATGACAGGAAGACGCATGCGCTGATCAAGAATGTCTCACGCGCCAGTCGTTCATCGCAGATCCCGGACCTGGTGAAGAACGACGATGGCTCCGTCGATCTCTACTTCGGCCCGAAAGCGCCGAAGGGCAAGGATACGAACTGGGTGCCGACGGATCCGAAGCGTGGCTTCGAGCTGATGTTTCGAGCCTACGGTCCGACACCTGAATTCTTCGACAAGAAGTGGATCCTGTCTGACGTCGTCCGCGTGGGGAAGTAATCGCGGCCCATGGTGTGCAACGAAAAGGCCCCGCTCTTTCGAACGGGGCCTCTTGAGTGTCTGGACCTACTTGGCGTTCAGAAGCTCACCGACTTCGAGCAGGCTGAACTCGTTGTTGTCAGCCTTATCGACGGCGCGGCCGGCCGAGAAGGGCAGGTTGTTGTCGTTACCGACGACGATGTGCGTTGCATCGACGCGATCGACGTTCTCGATCGTCACGAACGGCATATCGTAGATGCCTTCCTTGTTGCCGGCCTTCTTCTTGTTGTCGGGGTCCTGAATGTTCAGGAGATCGATATAGCCGATCTTGCGGACAGCCTTGCCAACATTGGCGTCGTTGAACTCGATCTTGTAGATGCGCTTGAGTTCAGCCGGTGCTTCGAAGCAATCCGGCTTCGGCTGCTTGGGATCGGCGCAAGCCTTGTCCTTCGAGCCGGCACCGTTGTCGCGTTCGATGACGAGCGCGGTTGCGTCGTCGAGCATGTTGAAGTCGCCGATCGACACACCCTTGTCTTCGAACGGGTAGAACCAGGTGCGGCCGGTCCAGCTCTTGGAAGCGGTGTCGAACTCGATGACGCGGATGGCGGTGTGGCCGTCCACCGATTCCATCTTGCCGTCGTCCTGATAGAGCGCGCCTTCCAACAGGCCGTACAGCTTGCTGCCGTCCTTCGACATGGCAAGACCTTCGAGGCCGCCCGAACGCTTCAGGTTGAAGACCGGCATCTTGGCGGTCGGGTTTGCCGGAACGGAGAGCACCGGGTTGTCGGGCGACATAACCGCCTTGCCGTCGACGGTGGTCGAGAACACGTCGGTCAGGCGGCCTTCGGTGTCGAACTTCAGGAGGTAAGGTCCGAACTCCTCGCCGATCCAGAAGCCGTCGGCGACGGGCTGTACGGATTCGATATCGAAGTCGGCACCTGTCAGGTAACGCTTCTCGGCGCCTTCGAGAACGATCGGGAAGGGGGCCTTCTTGTCCGGATCGGACAGGAACAGGTTCTTGACGACATCAACCTTGCCGGTCTGCCAGTCGAACTTCACCTGATGCAGGAAGAGCATCGCGTCGCTGGAGTTGGCCTTGGAGCCGAAGCCGTTGTCGGAGAGCGTCCAGAAGCTGCCGTCAGCCATGGTCTTGATGCCGGAGAAGCCCTGGATCGGCTGGCCATCGAAGGGAAGCTTCAGATCGGTGACGCGCGCGCCATCCTTACCGGGAACGGTGCCGAGCGCTTCGGTGCGCTTGCGGTCGGCGGTGGTGAACTTGCCGGCGTGCTTGAGGAACTCAGGCGCATCGGCCGGAGCTGCAACCAGCGTGTTGGCAGGCAGGATGGCCTGGCCGGCGAGCTTGGCAGGAAATTCCTGTTGGTCGGCAGAAGCCGAACCAGCGATCAAAAGAACAAATGAAACAGAAGCAAGAAGAGTATTTTTCATCGAAACCCCAGGGATTGGAATGCGGGTCTCGATTAGCAAGCCTTTCATGTCGGCGCGTTGACGCTTGCATGAAGCTTTGGTGACGCCTTGAGGTTGTCCGCCTTGAAGAGCGAGATGACGCCGAGGCTTTGCCCGCGCCCCTTCACGGCATGGCTCCCGAGGTCCTCGACGGATACCATTTCCGGCATGTCGATCCGCTGGGCGAGGTCGGAGGAAATCAGGACGGATCGGTTCAGCGTCTTGCAGAGCGATTCAAGCCTGGAGGTCGTATTAACGGTATCGCCGAAATAGGTGATCTTGTGGTGGTCGACACCGATCTCGGCGGTGATGACCGTTCCGCCATGCAAGGCGGCGCGCAGGCGAGGGACTTGGCCGTAGGTTTGCAGCCAGCTCTCGGCGTCCGCCTCGATTTCTCCGATGATATCGAAGATGCAGTTGATGCATCGCCCAAACTTGATGCCGCGCTCCAGCGGCCAACTGATGATCGCGGCATCCCCGACATAATCGTCGATCGTACCCTTATACTTCCGGACTGGCTCGGCGAAGGAGGCAAACAGTGAACTCAGCATTTGCTGAGCCCGGAGGTCGCCATGCTTTTCGGCAAAGGCGGTCGAATCTACCAGGTCGATGAAGAGAAAGACGCGCTCCTCACTGATCGGCTTGCGATAGCGGCTAAAAAGCATGCTCGAGAAGATGTCGCGCCCGAGAAGCTCGCGAATGCGCAGCACGAAGATGATGAGCGCGCATACCGCAAGCGCATAGAGAAACGCATCGAACGGCAGGATGACTGCATCCACCCATGAAGCCGGACGAAATGCGCCGAGCCACCACATGGAAAGGCCGGCGACCGCAAATCCGAGGCTCATCAGGATCTCGTAGACGAAGATTTCCGCGAGGAAGAACGTCACGGTCGGCAGCGCCTGCATGCGCCGGGAAAGCCCGCGCAGGATCACCTTGCGTTCGAACAGGATAATCGGCATGCCGATGAACAATGCAAACGTCGCGCCGACGAAGGGGTGGCCGCCATAGAACCTGAGATCATAGAGTACGCCACTGCCGGCTATGACGAGCGCGATCAGCAGCCAGTTCTGGACTGGAGATATTTCCCTCATGGAGTCCTTTTCGCGGTAAAGCGTCGCCGGAAATGCTTAAGACATATAGGAAACATCAGGCGCTTCAAAAAGGCACGCCAGCACCGTTTCCTCGATCGGGCCCGATCTCGGAAGCACTTTACGCATAAAAACGTCCGCCTGATGGCAGTTACAGCGCGACGGTCTCGACTTTCTTGCCGACGAAACGAAGCGCGACCTGACCCTGAATGAGCTGCAAGGCGGGTTCGCCGAAAAGCTCCCGGCGCCAGCCGTGGAGTGCCGCGACTTCAGCCTTCTCGCCTTCAGCGGCGATCCGGTCGAGATCTTCGCTGTTGGCGATGACCTTGGGCGCGACGCCGTGCTTCTCGGAAATCAGCTTCAGCAGAACCTTCAGCAACTCCGCGGCAGCTGCAGCGCCCTCAGGGGGCTGCGTCTGGCGGGGTGCATGCGGCATCTCGGCCTTTGGCAAGGCAAGGGCCGCATTCACGGCCTCTACGACCGCGCCACCGGCTGCCGATCGTTCCCAACCCTTGGGGATGGTCCGCAAGCGGCCAAGCGCCTCGTTGTCCTTCGGCTGCTGCTGCGCGATTTCATAAATCGCATCGTCCTTGATGACGCGCGAGCGCGGCACGTTGCGCGAGCGGGCTTCACGCTCGCGCCAGGCCGCAACATATTTCAGGACCGCAAGCTCCTGCGGCTTGCGCAGCCGCATCTTCAGCCGCTGCCATGCATCGTCGGGATGCATGTCGTAGGTCTCGCGGGCCTCGAGGATATCCATCTCTTCCCGGAGCCAGGACGAGCGGCCTTCGCGCTCGAGTTCTGCCTTGAGGTAGAGATAGACGTCGCGCAGGTGGGTTACGTCCGCCAGGGCATAGTCGAGCTGCTTTTCGGAAAGCGGCCGCCGGCTCCAGTCGGTGAAGCGCGAAGACTTGTCGATCTGGACGCCCTTGGTGCGGCTGACGAGCTGGTCGTAAGAGACGGAATCGCCGAAGCCGCAAACCATCGCGGCAACCTGCGTATCGAAGATCGGATGCGGAATGAGGCCGCCCCGGTTGTAGATGATTTCGATATCCTGACGCGCGGCGTGGAAGACCTTCAAAACGCTGGTATCTGCCATCAGCTCGAAGAACGGCTTGAGATCGAGCCCCTTTGCCAGAGGATCAACCAGCACTTCCGTTGTCGGGCTTGCCATCTGGATCAAGCAGAGTTCCGGCCAGAACGTCGTCTCTCGGAGAAACTCGGTGTCGATGGTAATGAATTCTGACTTGGCCAGCTCTTTGCAGGCCGCCTCCAAATCGGCGGTTGTTTCGATCATCTCAATTCATTCGCAGGATAGACATAGTTGAACCTTCCTTCTCCTTTCGGCCGGATATGTCAACTAGAACCCGCAAAGAGCTGTCAAACAACTCTCACATAACTGGTCATGCCGGTCTTTTGATGCTCGATGATGTGGCAATGCAGCAACCAATCGCCGGGATTGTCGGCCACGAAGGCGAGCTGCACCTTTTCGTCCGGCTGAACGAGATAGGTGTCACTGACGAAAGGCATGACCTCGCGCGTCGATGAGGAGAGCACGGTAAAGCTCATGCCGTGCAGGTGGATCGGATGCGTGTGCGGCGTCACGTTCTCGAGCTGCAGGATATAGCTCTTGCCGAGCTTCAATTCCGCCAGCGGTGCCGTCGGATCGGGCGTGTCGCCTGGCCACGGGACCTTGTTGATCGCCCAAAAACTGTAGCCAAGCGTGCCGCAGATGCTGTCGGCCGGTGCGCTCTCTGCCGTGGCGCTTAGAATGAGGGGAATTTTCTGTGCCGAGGAAAGGTCGGCCTTGGCGACCGGGTTTTCACCAAGCGCTGCAAGATCGCCGGCATTGCGCTTCAACGACGTTCCAACGGCCTTGAGCTTGGCGATCGTCTTTGGCGTGGTGCCTCTGATATCCTCGAGCGTCGCAACAGCGCCTTCGCTATCAGGCATACGTACGGCGAGATCGAGACGTTGCCCAGGGCCGATCAAAAGCAGATCGAGCGGAAAGCGCTTCGGCACGGGATTGCCATCGATCGCAATGACCGTCGCTTCCGCCCCTTCCATCTTCAGCGAGAAGATGCGAGTAACGTCCGTCACCGCAACCCGCAGCCGTATAAGACCGCCCGCCGGCGCATCATATTGCGGCTCCGGATGCCAGTTGGCCGTGCGCACCGTTCCGTAAGTGCCGGTCTTTGCCGCATCGCGCGGCCGGAACGGCGCAATGAACTGGCCATCACTGCCGAGGCGCCAGTCCCGCAGGTTCAGCACCACTTCGGCATCGAACTTCGGATCGCCGGGATCCTCCACCACCAGAACCCCGTCATGCCGTGACCCATCTGTGTCAGCGTATTGCAATGCGGGTGATACCAGAAGGTACCGGCGTCCGGCGGAGTGAAGGCATAGTCGAAGCTGTCGCCGGTATAGACGTAGGGCTGCGTCATGAATGGCACGCCATCCATCTTGTTGGCGATTCTCAGGCCATGCCAGTGGATTGTCGTCGGCTCGTCGAGTGTATTCGTCAGCCGCGCCGCATAGGGTTTGCCCTTTGTCATCCGAAGCACCGGCGGCATGCTGCCGTCGCCCCAGGTCATGATGTCTTTCGTCACACCGGAATCGGCAATGCTGGCCGTCGTCTTGATCGCCTTCAGCACCTGCGGTTCGGGTGCCGCTTCCGCCAGTCCGAACTTGCCGGCGACGCCGATCCCGACGCCGTAAGCACCTGCGACGGCAGAGGCTTTCAGGAGATTGCGACGGGTGAGAAGGGGCATGGCGAGACTCCGCGGGAACGATATCGTTCTTCTTTAAAGTTGACCGCAAGCTTCAGCAATATGGTGCGAGCTTGCCAAACTGCCGCACGGCTTTCTCGATGAGACGGTTGCATGCGTGCTATAAAGCCGTCGCAACGCGCGTGCACTATGCGCCAAGTCTTGACAAATCAGGCGGTCCATGCGCTTTTCCGCCCGATTTTCTTGTCGGTGCCGGAGAGCCTTTGGAGCCCCTGCTGCCGTCTTTAAGCCAGATACTGGGAATTGAGATGATGCATCGTTACCGCAGCCACACATGTGCAGCCCTCCGCAAGTCGGATGTCGGCGCCAATGTCCGGATCTCGGGCTGGGTTCACCGCGTTCGTGACCATGGCGGCGTCCTCTTCATCGACCTTCGCGACCACTACGGCATGACCCAGGTCGTTGCCGACCCGGATAGCCCAGCCTTCAAGGCCGCCGAAACCGTTCGCGGCGAGTGGGTCATCCGCATCGACGGCGTTGTCAAGGCGCGTTCGGAAGACACCGTCAACAAGAACATGGCGACCGGCGAGATCGAGCTCTACGCACAGGATATCGAGATCCTGTCCGAAGCCAAGGAACTGCCGCTGCCGGTCTTCGGCGAGCCTGATTATCCTGAGGACATCCGCCTCAAGTACCGCTTCCTCGACCTGCGTCGCGAGACGCTGCACAAGAACATCGTCAAGCGCAGCCAGATCATCTCGGATATCCGCAACCGCATGACGTCGGCCGGCTTCGGCGAATACACGACGCCGATCCTGACGGCGTCCTCGCCGGAAGGCGCGCGCGACTTCCTTGTGCCTTCCCGTATCCACCCCGGCACCTTCTTTGCCCTGCCGCAGGCGCCGCAGCAGTACAAGCAGCTTCTGATGGTGGCCGGTTTCGACCGCTACTTCCAGATCGCGCCTTGCTTCCGCGACGAAGACCCGCGCGCCGACCGCCTGCCGGGCGAATTCTACCAGCTCGACCTGGAAATGAGCTTCGTTACCCAGGAAGACGTCTGGGACACGATGGCCCCGATCATGACCTCTGTCTTCGAGCAGTTCGCCGAAGGCAAGCCGGTCACCAAGGAATGGCCGCGCATCCCCTATGACGTCGCGATTCGCAAGTACGGCTCCGACAAGCCCGACCTGCGTAACCCGATCGAGATGCAGGCCGTTACCGAGCACTTCGCCGGCTCCGGCTTCAAGGTGTTCGCCGGCATGATCGCTTCGAACCCGAAGGTTGAAGTCTGGGCGATCCCGGCCAAGACCGGCGGCAGCCGCGCATTCTGCGACCGCATGAACGCCTGGGCGCAGTCGCTGGGCCAGCCGGGCCTTGGCTACATCTTCTGGAAGGAAGAAGACGGCAAGGTCGGCGGTTCCGGTCCGCTTGCCAAGAACATAGGCGAAGAGCGCACCGAAGCGCTCCGCGTCCAGCTCGGCCTTGAAGCGGGCGATGCCGCCTTCTTCGTCGCCGGCGAGCCGGCGAAGTTCTACAAGTTTGCAGGCGAAGCCCGCACCAAGGCCGGCGAGGACCTGAACCTCGTCGATCGCGACCGCTTCGAGCTGTGCTGGATCATCGACTTCCCGTTCTACGAATGGAGCGAGGAAGACAAGAAAATCGACTTCGCCCACAACCCCTTCTCGATGCCGCAGGGTGGTCTGGAAGCGCTGCAGACGCAGGATCCGCTGTCGCTCAAGGCCTACCAGTACGACGCCGTCTGCAACGGTTTCGAAATCGCCTCGGGCTCGATCCGTAACCAGTCGCCGGAAGCCATGGTCAAGGCCTTCGAGCTGGTCGGCCTCAGCCAGACGGATGTCGAAGAGCGCTTCGGCGGCATGTACCGCGCCTTCCAGTACGGCGCCCCTCCGCACGGCGGCTGCGCCTTCGGTATCGACCGCGTCGTCATGCTGCTGCTCGGCGCCAAGAACCTGCGCGAAATCACGCTGTTCCCGATGAACCAGCAGGCGCAGGACCTCCTGATGAACGCCCCGTCGGCGGCCACGCCGAAGCAGCTGATGGAACTGTCGCTGCGCGTCATCCCGCCGGTCAAGAAAGACTGAGCGAACTGATTGCACAAAAAAAGCCGGCGACCTGTTCGCCGGCTTTTTTGCATGTCGGTAACGTGCGTTCAGATTGCCGCGTAGATCGCGTCGCGGAGATCCACGGTGAAGCGGCCCCACATGCCTTCTAGCGTCGTATTTGTCAGCGCAACGACGGTAAGTTTTTTCTCCGGATCAACGAACCAGCTGTGGCCGTAGACGCCGCCCCAGCGGAGTGTCCCCTTGGACCACGGCACCTGTGCCGCGACCGGATCAGTCACGACCGCCCAACCGAAGCCGAAGCCGACACCCGGATCGAGAGGCTGGCGCACACCATTTGCCTGATCGGCCATCATGGTCTCGACAGCCCCGGTCGTGAGGAGGGGCGCACCACCCCTACGGATCGTTTCCAGGATTGTCAGCACGTCGCTGGCCGTGCCTGCCATGCCGGCGCCGCCGGAATGATAGGCGCTCGGATGGAAGATGCGGTCCGGCGTAAAGCGCACGAAACCGGTGAGCGCCCGCACCGAGGCCTCCTTGCCCATCGGCGTCGGTTCGGGTGAGGCGTCAACATAGGCGGCGGCGAGCCGGCTGCGGTCGCGCACGGCAAAGGCGGTGTCGACAAGGCCGAGCGGCTCGGTCACCAGTTTTGCCACGGCCTCGCCGAGCGAGCAGCCGGTCTCCTTCTCGATGATGCCGCCGATGACGTCCATCGCGAGCGAATACTGCCAGCTTGAGCCGGGAGAAAAGAGAAGTGGAACGCCCGCAAGTCGCTTCAGGTTTTCGGCAAGCGAGAGGCCGGGTTGATCGATGCCGTCGGAAATGCCGGCCTTGGCATAGGGACCATCCTCCTCGGCAAAGCCGTAGCTGAGGCCCGAGGTATGGGTCAGCAGATGTCGTATCGTGATCGTCGCTTCCTCTCCGTTTGGAAGCCTGGGACGAAAATCAGGGAGCCATTTGGTGATCGGATCGTCCAGTCCCATGCGTCCCTGCTCGATCAGCCGCATGGCCGCGATCGTGACGATGGGTTTGGTCACCGAAGCCAGCCGGAAGATCGTGTCTTCCTGCATGCCAACGCCATTCTCCCGATCGGCGAGGCCCGCAGCCCGGCGATAGGCCACCTTGCCATCCACGGCGACCAGCACGACCGCTCCGACCAGCCGTTTATCGTTCAACGCAGCGTCGATTGCTGCGTCCACACCCTCGGTCAGGAAAACGGGCGTGGTTGCTGCCTGCAAATCAAGGGGAAGACTCATCGGACCAGATCTCCTATAATCACAATGATCGTTCCTGAATAACTCAGGTCGCGAAATAATTCTAGAGTGATCATTGTGAAAAATGACGATATCGCCAAGAAGGTGACATCAGGCCGGCGGGGGCGGCCACCGGCATTCGATCGGGAGACGGTGCTTGCGGCCGCGCGGGATACGTTCTGGGAACATGGCTACGACGGATCGTCCATCGCGGACCTGACCGCATCGATGGGGATAACCCCACAGAGCCTCTATGCCGCCTTTCGCTCCAAGGCCGAGCTCTATCGTGAAGCCTTGAACCAGTATCGCCGCATGCCCCGGCCGGATCCGGGCAATCCGTTCAGCGACGCGATCGATACCGTCACGACGTTCGCCCGATTTCTCAAGAACTCGGCCATCATCTTTACGGCGCCCGAACACCCCAAGGGCTGCATGATCTCGACGGCGGTGCTGAACTGCGCTTCCGAGAGCGAAGATATCGCCCACTATGTCTCCTCGCTCCGGCTCGACACATTGCGGCTGTTCACGTCGCGCATCGAGCGCGGCGTTGAGGAAGGGGACATCAGAGCGGATGCCAACCCAGCCTCGCTTGCCCGCTTCCTCGGCGCCATCGTCCAGGGCATGTCCGTCCAGGCGCGCGACGGCGCCACGACGGCAGAACTCATGGAAGTGGTCGACCATGCCCTGACCGAACTGCGCCGTTACACCATCTAGAACCCGAAAAATAAAGCCGGGCGGACCAGAGCACGTTGGGTTCCGGGCACGTGCCAAGCGCGCCGATTGCCTGGGGTTCTGCTGAAGTGTTGCATCGGATTGTTATGGCGCATCGAGCTGCAATCAATGATTGCATGTGGTTTGTAGACGCTTGCAAAGTTTTGTGTGTCTATTTTCTCTCAGATGGGGGAAGTGGGCATGAAGATTACCGCCATACTCGTCATGGGGTTGACCCTTGCCGCGCCAGCACTTGCGTACAGCAAGAATGACAGCTGTGGGGGCGTTCGTTTCGACCGGCTCGTTCAAAACGGAAAGCTGTATGTCTACAACATCGACGGCAAAGGCCGGTGGGACTACGCGTCAGCAAGTCGATATGACGTTCCCGACGAAAATCTGCTTTTCGGCTACGGCATAAAGGATGTTCGCCCTAACAGCGGTGGCATGGTCCTGTTCAAGATCGTCGATATCGCCAAGGGTAGCGACATAAGAGATCGCGATGTCCGACTGAGCCGAAGTGCGACGAAGATCTACGTCAAAGGCAAAGAGCCTCGCCGGGTCAAGGCAATGAACGGCAAGGTGGATATTCAAATCTACGAAGACGTTCATTTGAACGCCAAGGATATCAACCGGGTGCTCAATCGGTTTCACACCGCGTATCAGTACCAAGCTGACGGAAATCGGGACACTTTCGACCGGTTGCGACGGAGCGTGTTCTCCTTCGATGAGGTCAAGCCGATCGAAAGCGAACGCAATTGGATCGCACTCCTCTTCGGGAAGCCTGCATGGGCGGGCGTAAGGAGTGATGAAGCGATATTGGGCTTGAAGGCCACGCTCAAATACTATGAGGAGCCTGATCCGCGAAACGGCGAGGTGATCTGCTTTAGGGTCAAGCCTGCGAAGGATGCGACAAGGACACAGGTGACGGTGATTGATCTCGATTCCGCCAGCCCCGATGCCGACCAGGAAGAATTGCTCGAGGGCCGTCGGCGCAGCCGGAAGCTTTTCTGGAATCGCATGCCGGACGATCAGGAGTAAACGCGATGGCAAGAGCTCCTGAGCGGGCTAGTCCGGTGACGCCGAATTCGGCAGCAGGCAACAATATTCTCGATTCAGTTATAGAGCTTCGAGTTCCGCATTATCTCATGCAACGAAAGAACTACCGGCAGATATTCGATGCTGTGGCGCTTTGCGCTGTCGGCAGCGTTGCTTTGACGGTCGGCCGAGTTTTGGTTCCGGCGGCGCCTAACGATCTGCTTACGAACTTTGTTGCTACCGGCGTGTGCTACGCTTTCATGTTCGTTGCCGGAGTTGTCGGCATATGTGCAAGTCCGAACGCAACGATCAGAGAAGACACGGCGAAGTTCACGAAACTCGTTTATTCCATGTTCCTGGCGACGATCTTCATTTACGGGGCCGCTGGTATCGGCGTCGATCTGATGATCGGCGATACGCTGGTGAACATCCTGCGGGACGTGCTTCCGCCTTTTGGCACACGGTTGCTTGTTTGTTTTCCGGCATCGCTGCTGGCAATCGGCCTGATTGCCTGGCGTACCCAGCGCTTTCACCAAACGCCGTGGGCAAGAGCACCGAATAAGCTGCTCTGGATCGTGACCTACTGGGTACTGACTTCTGTTACCGCAGCCGTGGTGCTGAGCTATCCATAACGAAAAAAAGCCCGGCGAACCGGGCTTTCATGTGTAATCAGCGCAACGATCAATCGTTGGCCGAAACCTTCACGCCGAGGACCTGCGGCAGGGTGTTTGGCGCACCCATGGCCGCACCCATGATCATCGGGAACGGAACCGGCTTTGCCGGCGCGGCAGCGAGCGTCAGGCTCTTCGGATTGTCGAGGAAGGTGTTGACGGCGGCCGATACGGCGTTCTGCAGCTCGGGGATGTTGAGTTGGGCGAGCATGATCGGCGTCATCGCCTTCAGGGAGTCGGCCATCTGCTGGCCGGACATGTTCTGCTGGCTGCCGGCGTAGTCGAGCGCGCGCTTCGTGATCGAGGCGTCGTCGAAGCGGATCTGGGCGCTCTCGAACGACAGTTGCTGCAGCAGTCCGAGCATCGAGAGGCCAAGCGCCTGCTGCGCCTCTTCCTTGTTCGCATTGGCTTCAGCCTGCTTGGCGGCTTCCTGGAGCGACTTCACGAACGGCATCGTATAGCCGGAGATCTTGAAGGCGAGGTTGAGCTTGCCGATGTTGGTGAAGTCGAACGCAAACTCAGAAACGTCGATCGTGCCGGGCGTCAGTTCCCAGGCGCCCTTCATGGTGATGTCGCCGCTGACGTGCTGCAGGGCGAGCTTGTCGATCGCTTCCTTGCTCTGTGCGTCGGTCGCCTTACTGATGTCGGCCTTGAGGCTCTTGAAGGCGCCGTCGAAATCGAAGCCGGATTCGTCTTCGCGCAGCGTCAGGTTGACGTCGCTTTCCGCGATCGAGAACAGTTCGGCGCCGTCCTGGACCACCTTGACCGGGCCGCTATGCGCGGTTTCGTAGAGCAGCATGGAGTCGAGCCCGTCACCCTTCGGGTTGGCCGGGATCGAGATGCCACCGAGCTTCAGGTCGGATGCCGTGAAGGTGGCGCCGTCGTTGGTGGCGCTGACATTAGGGAAGGACGCTTCCTCGACATAGTAGCCGCCGTCTTCATCTTCCTCGACGCCGGTCATCGTGATGTCGCCGATCGAGACCGGTTGGCCGCTGTTCGGCTTGAAGCTCGCCTTCTTCAAGGTGACCGTCGTTCCGTCGACATCGACGCCGTCTGCGACGAGCGTGCCGCCCTGCAGGCTGTAGGCCGCGTTGATCTTGGTCAGCAGGTCCTGGCCGTCGAGCGCGAAGGCTGAGCCGGCGAGAGAAAGAAAGGCAGCGCCCGAAAGCATCAGCCGTGTCGTCCGGTAAAACGTCATCTGGGGTCCCCCTGGTGGCAGTGCTGAGCGGCGAGCGAGAATTCGTCGCCGGTCTACTGTGGTTCGATCGCGGTTTATATTTGCGGATTTCTAAATTTGTGTTGAAAGGAAAACGAAAGAACGACCAAATTCAGGCAAAGCGTCTGGTGTCATTCTTTTCGTATCATTCCGAGACGTCATCCACAGCCGGAATACCCGGATTCCTTGCCCGCGCAGGCTATCTCGGCTAGTCAAGACGGATGGGACAAGAGATTTTGCCGCCCTCTGGCGGAGACGACGATAGTATCCTTCCGGTCGATCTGAAGGCGGCGCTCGAAGAGCGCTACCTTGCCTATGCGCTATCGACCATCATGCACCGCGCGCTTCCTGACGTGCGCGACGGCTTGAAGCCGGTGCACCGCCGCATCATTCACGCCATGAGCGAGATGGGCATTCGGCCGAATTCGGCCTTCAAGAAGTGTGCCCGTATCGTCGGCGATGTCATCGGTAAGTTCCATCCGCATGGCGACCAGTCGGTCTATGACGCGCTTGTGCGCCTGGCGCAGGATTTCTCGCAGCGCTATCCCGTGGTCGACGGGCAGGGTAACTTCGGCAACATCGACGGCGACAGTGCTGCCGCCTATCGATACACCGAAGCCCGCATGACCGAGGTCGCGGGGCTGCTGCTCGATGGCATCGAACAGGATGCCGTCGATTTTCGTCCAACCTACAACGAGGAAGACGAAGAGCCGGTCGTGCTGCCGGGCGCCTTCCCGAACCTGCTCGCAAACGGCTCCTCGGGTATCGCCGTCGGCATGGCGACGTCCATTCCGTCGCACAACGTTCACGAACTTTGCGACGCCGCGCTGCATCTCATCAAGCACCCGGATGCTTCAGTCGAAAAGCTGGTGGAATTCATCCCTGGTCCGGATTTCCCCACAGGCGGCATCATCATCGACAGCCGCGAAAGCATCATCGAAGCTTATAAGACCGGCCGTGGCGGGTTCCGTACACGCGCCAAGTGGGAGACCGAGGATCTCGGCCGCGGCGGTTATCAGATCGTCGTTACGGAAATTCCGTTCCAGGTCCAGAAGTCCCGCCTGATCGAAAAGATCGCCGAGCTCCTGCTGGCGCGCAAACTGCCCTTGCTCGAAGACATCAGGGACGAGTCTGCCGAGGACGTCCGCGTCGTCCTGGTGCCGAAGAACCGCACCGTCGATCCGACCATCCTGATGGAATCGATGTTCAAGCTGACAGAACTGGAAAGCCGGTTCCCGCTGAACATGAACGTTCTTTCCATGGGCCGCATTCCGCGCGTCATGGCGTTGAACGAGGTCCTGAAGGAATGGCTAGACCATCGTCGCGAGGTGCTGCAGCGCCGCTCGCGCTTCCGCTTGGCTGCAATCGACCGCCGCCTCGAAATTCTCGGCGGCTTGTTGATCGCCTACCTCAACATCGATGAGGTCATTCGCATCATCCGCGAAGAGGACGATCCGAAGGCGGCCATGATCGCGCGCTGGTCGCTCACCGACAATCAGGTTGAAGCGATCCTTAACATGCGCCTGCGGTCTTTGCGCAAGCTCGAGGAATTCGAGATCCGCACCGAGTTCGACGCACTCACCAAGGAAAAGGGCGAGATCGAAGCCCTGCTGGCATCCGAAGACAAGCAGTGGCAGACCGTCGCCTGGGAAATCGGCGAGGTGAAGAAGAAGTTCGCGAAGGCGACCGAGCTCGGACGCCGCCGCACCCAGTTTGCCGATGCGCCCGAGGCCGATGAACAGGCGATCCAGCAGGCGATGATCGAAAAGGAGCCGATAACTGTCGTCGTCTCCGAAAAGGGCTGGATCCGCGCGCTGAAGGGACACATCTCCGACACCGCGACCCTGACATTCAAGGAAGGCGATGCGCTCAGGATCGCATTCCCGGCGCAGACGACCGACAAGATCCTGATCATCACCACGGGCGGCAAGGCCTACACGCTTGGCGGCGACAAGCTGCCCGGCGGTCGAGGCCATGGCGAACCGCTGCGCATCATGATCGATATGGACAACGATCAGGACGTCCTGACCGCCTTCGTACACGATCCGGCCCGCAAGCAGATGATCGTCTCGACGGCGGGCAACGGCTTCGTGGTCGCCGAGACCGACATGGTCGCCAATACCCGCAAGGGCAAGCAGATCATGAACGTTTCCATGCCGGATGAGACGAAGCTGATCGTCCCCGTCAGCGGCGACCATGTCGCGGTTGTCGGCGAAAATCGTAAGCTGCTGGTCTTCCCGCTGGCGCAGGTGCCGGAGATGGGCCGCGGCAAGGGTGTTCGTCTGCAGCGCTACAAGGACGGCGGCATATCGGACGTCCGATGCTTTGCGATCGCTGACGGGCTCGTCTGGGAGGACAGCGCCGGGCGCACGTTCACCAAGAACAAGGACGAGCTTGCCGAGTGGCTTGCCGACCGTGCGACAGCCGGCCGAACCGTCCCGAAGGGCTTCCCTCGCAGCGGCAAGTTTGCCGGTTGACGCGAAAATAAATCCGCGCCTCGCTCTTGGCGAGCGAGGCAACTCCTCTAGTTTTGTCCTTTAATCACAACATGGACAGACATCATTCCGATGGCGGACGGAATGATCGCGTATGGCGTCACGGTGGCGCCGTGTCCGATCACGGAGGAATGTTGATGAGTGCTTGCAATACCATCACGTTGAACGTCGAGCATACTTATGCCGCGTCGCCCTGCGCCGTCTATGATGCCTGGCTCAACCCGGAAAGAGCCAAGCGGTTCATGTTTGCCACGGATAGTGGACGGGTGATCCGCGCCGATATCGATGCGCGCGTCGGCGGGCATTTTCTTGTCATCGACAGGCGCCCGACGGGAGATGCGGTGCATTACGGCGTGTTTCTCGAGCTTCGTCGACCGCGGCGCATGGTGTTCTGCTTCTCGGTCGCTGAGCATGACCACAATGCCGATCGAATCCAGATCGACATAGAGCCTTTAGGCGAGGGTACCAGGCTTACGCTGTCTCACGAAATGTGCGCTGAATGGGGGCATTTCGAGGAGGAGACCCGCCAGGGGTGGGCGCATGTCCTTGAAGGTCTCGAACGCGAGCTCGACGGCGTCGTTCCACTCATGCCAGCGCTTGCCGCGCAGGCGACCGCCGCGCCATCCAAAGCGAGTGCCCCATGATGGCGCAAACCAGGATGGCACCGCCGATCAGCGTCATGGTCGGCGGGGCTTCGGAGAAAATCAGCCAGATCCAGATCGGCGCGAGGATTGTCTCCAGCAGATAGAACATGCCGACCTCAGGCGCAGAGAGATATTTCGGCCCGGTCGCAAGACACCAGAAGGCAATCGGCATCAGCACAGCGCCGTTGAAGATGATCCACGCGGGGTGCGCGATGCCGAGTCCTGCAGGCAGTGCATTGGCGAGGCCGAGCGCGGCCGGAAACACCGCCGCCAGCAGAGGAACAAACCCCATGTCCCGGCCTGAGGCGCGACCGACGGTAATTGCCGATGCGAGGATAAGGGCAGACAGCAGCGCCATCGCATCGCCGAAGAAATGGCCTCCGGATAGTCTTTGGTAGACGATCAAGGATACGCCGAACAGCATGACAACCATGGTCAAAAGCGTCGAGCGGGTAGGGCGCTCCTTCAGAAACACGCATGACAGCAGCGCGCCGAACATCGGGTTGAAAGCGACGATGACGACCGGGCACCAGCACGGGCCAGCCGCCTTTGATGCATCGAATCGCCAAGACAACAAGCAACGTCACGGCGACTGTCGTGATGCTGCGGATTCCGAGGATCGACCACATGTCCCCATGCGCGAGCCGGACGAGCGGAATATCCATGGAAAGCGCCAAACCGCCGATCGCCGTCAACAGAAGGCCTTTGCGATGAGCGGAGATGCCGGAATGCATTTAGGGGTGTGAACTTTCAGGAACTGCGGATGGATCGAAACGCTCCCAGCCGCGCGGCGTCAGATGTTCCTGCGGCTGATAACGTGTCTTGTAGTCCATTTTTCGCGAACCTTGAACCCAGTAGCCGAGATAGACATGCGGCAGGCCAAGCGCCTTCGTGCGCCTGACATGATCCAGAATCATGAAGGTGCCGAGGGAGCGCCGATCGAGATCGGGATTGAAGTAGGAATAGACCATCGAGAGGCCATCGCTCATCGTATCTGTGAGGGCCGCAGCGACGAGTTCGCCGGTCGGGCGAGCTTCCAGTCCAGCTCCCTCTTCGCGAAGGCGGTATTCGATGATCTTTGTGTTCACATGCGTGTCTTCGACCATGATCGCATAGTCGAGCACGGTCATGTCGGACATGCCGCCCTGCTGATGACGAAAATCCAGGTAGCGGCGAAACAGCGAGTATTGCTCGCTCGACGGCTGTGCCGGGAATTCGGTGGATATGATATCGGCATTCGTCGCAAGAATGCGCTTCATCGAACGCGTCGGCTCGAACTCCTGCGCCAGGATGCGCACGGATACGCAGGCACGACAGGCTTCACATGCCGGCCGGTAGGCGATGTTCTGCGATCGGCGGAAGCCGCCCTGTGTAAGGATGTCGTTCATTTCCGCCGCACGAGGCCCGACAAGATGGGTGAATACCTTGCGTTCCATCTCGTGCGCCAGATAGGGGCAGGCAGCCGGAGCCGTCAGATAAAACTGCGGAGATGGCGTTGTCTGCGTATTCATCTGCTGCGGAGATTTCCTTCGGTTTATGCTGATATGACAGCATGACTTAAGAATGAAAAACGTCAACAGCGGGGCCATTTCCCGGCCCGCCGTTACACGTCATACTTTGGGATATGGTGCCGTAAAACTCCCGGCAAAGGCCGGAAGTGCGGTTTAATTCTCGCTTCCGGGCGTCAAGCGGTGCGTACGGTAACCGTCCCGACCAGGAAGTCGTGAATCAGTCTGCTGCGCTCGGTGAAGAGCCCGACCAGGAGAATCAGCGGTGTCAGCACGGAGTTGAGGATCCAGAACAGCGCCAGGTGGACGATCGCCGTCAGGAAGTCCATCCGCCGCCCATCGACGCGCATGATCGCGACACCCATCGCCCGCATCCCGAGCGACGCCTGCGAAGGACCACCGACCGTGAACCCGAAATACAGTCCGGCGACGATCACGAAGAGGGCCGGATAGAGGAAGAAGCCGAGCCCCAGCGTGACGATCGACAGGAAGAACAGGATCACCGCTGCCGGAATGCACAAAAGCAGGATGATCACGTAGTCGAGAACGAAAGCGAAGACACGGCGGCTCAGCGTCCCGCTATAGGCGCGCCAGTCGTCCGGTGCGGCATAGAGCGGGTTGGGGTTGAGCGTCATCGCAATGGTCTCCTATGGTGAATGATTACCTGCTGATATGGTATCGCCCACCCCGAATGCAATATTTCCGTCCGCTCAGCGCTTGGAGAGTATTTTCGCAACCTCGACGGCGAAGTAGGTGAGAACCCCGTCGCAGCCCGCGCGCTTGAAGGCAAGCAATGTTTCGAGCATGGCGCGTTCGCCGTCGATCCAGCCGTTCATCGCGGCCGCCTTGATCTGGCTGTACTCGCCGGAGACCTGATAGGCGAAGGTCGGCAGGCCGAAGGCTTCCTTCATCCGCCAGCAGATGTCGAGATAGGGCAGACCGGGCTTGACCATCAGCATGTCTGCACCCTCTTCGACATCGAGCGCCGCATCGCGGATCGCCTCGGTGCCGTTGGCCGGATCGATGTAATAAGTCTTCTTGTCACCCTTCAGCAGGCCGCCGGTGGAGATGGCTTCGCGGTACGGGCCATAGAAGGCGGACGCGAACTTCGTCGCATAGCTCATGATGCCGACATTCTGGTGTCCCGCGGCATCGAGCGCCTGACGGATCGCTCCGATTCGCCCATCCATCATCTCGGAAGGAGAGATGATGTCCGAGCCGGCGTCGGCCTGCATGACGGCGGCACGGGCGACCTGCTCGACCGTCTCGTCGTTGACGATCTCGCCGTTCCTCAGAATGCCGTCGTGCCCGTGGCTGGTGAAGGGGTCGAGCGCGACATCGGTAATGATGCCGATGTTCGGCACAGCCTTCTTGATCGCAATCGTCGCCTGATTGATCAGATTGTTGGCTTCGAGACTGTTGGAGCCGGTCTCGTCGCGCAGTTCCATTTCGATATTCGGAAAGGTAGCAATCGCCGGGATGCCGAGATCGGCAGCTTCCCGGGTCGCCTCGACAAGCTTGTCGACGCTCATGCGATTGACGCCGGGCATGGCCGGGATAGGTTCGATGATGCCAGAACCCGGAACGACGAAGACCGGCCAGATCAGGTCATCGACCGTTACGCGGTTTTCCTGCACGAGCCGCCGTGTCCAATCCGCCTTGCGGTTGCGGCGCATGCGCCGGTGCCCGGTGATTTCGTCGACGAGATGGGTTCTGTCCATGGTCTTCCAACTTTCAGCAGTTCCATTTGATGTCGCGCTGATTATCATGCGCGCACGCAAATCCAAACCGGACGATTGGCCGCAAGCGAATGCATTGCTGGCGAAGCCGTCCTCGCGAACCTATTGTTGAGCCTATGGATGCTGATTCTACCATGATACCGAAGCGAACGCTGACGAGCGTGCTCTTCCTGCTGTTCCTCAGGCTGATCGCGATTGCGTGCTTCTGGTTCGGCTTGCAATATTGGGCGATGCTGGTTGGCTACTCGCTTGTCGGTGCCGGCAGGTTCGATCTTTTGAGCCTGCAGTGGAAGGTGGCAAGCACCTGTCTTGCGGTTCTTTTCCCTGTCGCGTCGCTAGGGCTATGGCTGGCGGTCTCATGGGGACCAGTTGTCTGGGTGCTCGCCGCGGGTTGCCAGATCCTCATGTATGGCTTTCTGCCGGAGACATTCGGCGCCAACCGACTTGTCGTGCTGCTGCACATTCTGGTGGCCATTATATACTGCGTCTTCCGTTTCCTGCTCTGGCAGGAGAAGCGCCGGCGCCGGCAGCAGGTAAGCGTTGATTTACCCTGATACAACGCGGGGTTTTCGGTAAGGCGCTGTTAAGCCTGCGGTTTAAGTAGAATTTTATTTGTATTCGATAGGGTCTGTCTCAAGGCGGGAAGAAAACCAACACCGCCAAACAAAACAGTGAGGCAGTCATCATGAACACGAAAATCAAGCCGCAGGCGGTATCGAACTTCCGTGAACAGCAGGACCTGGGTATCCGTGATCTTTACATGGAATCCCTTCATCTTGTTGAACGTCTTCACCGCCGTCTCCTCGACGTCATCAAGGACGAGTTCGACCGTCAGGGTCGCAGCGACGTCAACGCCGTCCAGGCTCTTCTTCTCTTCAACATCGGCAATTCCGAGTTGACCGCCGGCGAACTTCGCTCCCGCGGTTACTACCTGGGCTCCAACGTTTCCTACAACGTCAAGAAGCTCGTCGACCTCGGCTTCATCAACCATCAGCGCTCGCGCATCGACCGTCGCTCGGTCCGCATCAGCCTGACGGAAACCGGCCAGGACATCGCGGAAACCGTTGCCAAGCTCTACGAACGCCACATTGCTTCGATCGACAAGGTCGGCGGCATCGGCACCGACGAGTTCACGCAGATGAACAAGCTGCTGACCCGTCTCGATCGCTTCTGGAACGACCAGATCCTGTATCGCCTCTGACACTAGCGACCTCCTCCAAGGTCAACGAAAACCGGATGCGTTCCCTGCGCGTCCGGTTTTGTCGTTTGCGCCGTCGTGGCATCTTTGCAACGCATGACAGACAAGCGCCACGGCCTGTATTCAAGCCGCTTTTTAGCCGCTATTAACCGCCACGTTTTATACAATGAAATGGTTTCTCGGGTCGCAGCGATCTACTGGTGGTTGAGTATTGTTTCGCGCGACACGAATTGGCCATATTAGCATGTCAGCGGAAATATACGCAGATGGCCCTCTTGGTCAGAGGTCCGAGCATCTGGCACTGGTTGCTCGCGATCATGTGATGGCGGGTAGCGAAATCGTGCAGTGCGCCGTGGCAACCGGTTGATAGGAATCTGCGTTCTCGCAGGGATGACGCAAAGTCCGCCGGTCTCTCAAGCGGCGGCAATTTAGTGGTTGGGATGAATGTCGAAGAAAATCGGAACTGAAGCTTTCTCTCGGCGGGCGTTTTTGACGTCCGCGGCAATGATTGGTGCGGGTGCGCTCGCCGCTCCCGCGTTGGCGCAATCGGCTGTCGATTCGCTGATCGCTGCTCCGCAGCGCGGTGATTGGGACGATCAGTTCGATGCGAAGGCAGCGTCCCGTACGGCAACGGCGGTTGTTTCGAATACCCCGATCCTTGGTCCGCAGTCGGTCCCGAGCATCCAGCAGGCGATCTCCCAGTATCAGCAGATTGCCGCAGCCGGTGGGTGGCCCGAAGTCACTCCGAGCCAGCAGCGCCTCCAGATCGGCGTGACCGATCCGTCCATTCAAAGCCTGCGCCAGCGTCTGATCGTCACCGGCGATCTTCCACGCGAAGCCGGCATTTCCAGCGCTTTCGACTCCTATGTCGATGGCGCGGTGAAGCGCTTCCAGGCGCGTCATGGTTTGCCGGCAGACGGCGTCATCGGCGAGTTCACCCTGAAGGCGATGAACATTCCTGCCGATGTTCGCCTGCAGCAGCTGAACACCAACCTGATCCGCATCCAGACCTTCCCCGAGGACATGGGCCGTCGTCACGTGATGGTCAACATTCCGGCGGCCTATGTCGAAGCTGTTGAAGACGGCAGCGTCGCGACCCGCCACAATGCGATCGTCGGCCGCCTCAGCCGCCCGACCCATCTTGTCAACTCGAAGATCTACGAAGTCATCCTCAATCCTTACTGGACCGCGCCGCGCTCGATCGTCGAAAAGGACATCGTGCCGCTGATGCGCAAGGACCCGACCTATCTTGAGAAGAACTCCATTCGCCTGATCGACGGCAAGGGCAACGAGGTGGCGCCCGAGACGATCGACTGGAACGCCGAAAAGGCGCCGAACCTGATGTTCCGTCAGGATCCGGGCAAGATCAACGCAATGGCGTCGACCAAGATCAATTTCTACAACAAGAACGGCGAGTACATGCACGACACGCCGCAGCAGGGCCTGTTCAACAAGCTCATGCGTTTCGAGTCCTCGGGCTGCGTTCGCGTTCAGAACGTTCGCGATCTGACCAACTGGCTGCTGCGTGACACCCCGCCGTGGTCGCGCCAGCAGATGGAGCAGGTCATCGCCAGCCGTGTGAACACGCCGATCAAGCTCTCGGAAGAAGTGCCGGTCTACTTCGTCTACATTTCGGCCTGGGGCATGCCTGACGGCGTCGTTCAGTTCCGCGACGATATCTATCAGATGGACGGCAACGCCGAACTCGCTCTCGATACCACTGCGGGCACCGAACAGCCCGTTCAGTAATAGTTTTCGGCAAGAATTGAGATCAAAACCGCGCTTTTCGAAGCGCGGTTTTTTGTTGCGCGTAGATTGCCTAGCAAATGTCGTTCTCCGTATTGCCCTTGGCAGGGCAGGGCGCTAATACCTTCGCGCATTCCAGTTGAGGAGCCCGCCCATGACCAATGCTTCCACCCAGACCTTCTTCAATCGCTCGCTTGCCGATACCGATCCGGAAATCTTCGGTTCGATCCAAAAGGAACTCGGTCGCCAGCGTCACGAGATCGAGCTGATCGCTTCGGAAAACATCGTTTCCCGCGCGGTTCTGGAAGCCCAGGGCTCCATCATGACCAACAAGTACGCCGAGGGTTATCCGGGCAAGCGCTACTACGGTGGCTGCCAGTTCGTCGACATCGCCGAGGAACTTGCGATCGAACGCGCCAAGAAGCTCTTCGGCGTCAACTTCGCCAACGTTCAGCCGAACTCCGGTAGCCAAATGAACCAGGCCGTCTTCCTGGCGCTGCTGCAACCGGGCGACACCTTCATGGGTCTCGACCTCAACTCGGGCGGTCACCTGACCCACGGTTCGCCGGTCAACATGTCCGGCAAGTGGTTCAATGTCGTCTCCTACGGTGTTCGCGAAGGCGACAACCTGCTCGACATGGACGACGTCGCCGAAAAGGCACGCACCCACAAGCCGAAGCTGATCATCGCCGGCGGCACGGCTTACTCCCGTATCTGGGACTGGAAGCGTTTCCGCGAGATCGCCGATGAAGTCGGCGCCTACCTCATGGTCGACATGGCCCACATCGCCGGTCTCGTTGCCGGTGGCCAGCATCCGTCGCCGTTCCCGCACTGCCATGTTGCCACGACCACGACCCACAAGTCGCTGCGCGGCCCGCGCGGTGGTGTCATCCTGACGAACGACGAAGATCTGGCGAAGAAGTTCAACTCGGCTGTCTTCCCGGGTCTGCAGGGCGGTCCGCTCATGCACATCATCGCCGCCAAGGCCGTTGCCTTCGGTGAAGCGCTGCAGCCTGAGTTCAAGGACTACGCGGCCCAGATCGTCAAGAACGCCAAGGCGCTTGCCGAAACCCTGATCGCAGGCGGCCTCGATGTCGTCTCCGGCGGCACCGACAACCACCTGATGCTGGTCGACCTTCGCAAGAAGAACGCAACCGGCAAGCGTGCGGAAGCAGCGCTCGGCCGCGCCTACGTCACCTGCAACAAGAACGGCATCCCGTTCGACCCTGAAAAGCCCTTCGTCACATCGGGTGTCCGCCTCGGCGCGCCTGCTGGTACGACCCGCGGCTTCAAGGAAGCGGAATTCAAGGAAATCGGCAATCTCATCGTCGAGGTTCTCGATGGCCTGAAGGCCGCCAACTCCGACGAGGGCAATGCCGGCGTCGAAGCAGCCGTGCGGGATAAGGTGGTCAACTTGACCAACCGCTTCCCAATGTACGACTACATCGGCTAAGGATAGCGCATGCGCTGCCCATTCTGCGGATCGGAAGACACACAGGTCAAGGATTCACGCCCGGCGGAGGACAATACGTCCATCCGCCGCAGGCGTATTTGTCCCGACTGCGGTGGTCGCTTCACCACCTTCGAGCGCGTGCAGCTGCGCGAACTCATGGTGGTCAAGAAGACCGGCCGCAAGGTGCCTTTCGACCGCGACAAGCTGGTAAAGTCCTTCGAGATCGCCCTGCGCAAGCGCCCCGTCGATCGTGATCGCATCGAGCGCGCGGTTTCCGGTATCGTCCGGCGGCTGGAAAGCTCGGGCGAGGTCGAAATCGGATCCGAGCAGATCGGCCTGCAAGTGCTTGAAGCCCTGAAAAGTCTCGACGATGTCGGTTTCGTTCGCTACGCCTCGGTCTACCGGGATTTCTCGCACGCCGAGGATTTCGAGAAGGTTATCTCCGAAATCAACGCCAAGATCGCCCGCGATCCCCTGGATAACTAGCTGATGAGCGCTTCGGAAGACGATGCGCGTTTCATGCAGGAGGCGATCCGGCTGGGTCTCCTGCATCTTGGCCAGACATCCACCAATCCGTCGGTCGGCTGCGTCGTCGTTCGTGACGGGCAGATCGTCGGGCGCGGCACCACGGCCGTCGGCGGTCGTCCGCATGCGGAGCCGCAGGCTCTGGCCGAAGCGGGTGATTGGGCATTCGGCGCCACTGCTTACGTCACGCTCGAACCCTGCTCGCATCATGGCAAGACGCCCCCCTGTGCCAACGCATTGATTGCCTCGGGCGTTGCTCGCGTCGTGATCAGCGTAACCGATCCCGATCCGCGCGTTTCCGGCAGGGGCATTTCCATGCTGCGCGATGCCGGCATCGAGGTCGAGGCCGGCCTTCTCGAAGAGGAAGGCAAGAGATCGCTTGCCGCCTACCTGACGCGGCAGACGAAGAACCGCCCCTATGTGATTCTCAAGCTTGCAGTTTCTGCAGATGGGATGATCGGTAGGAAGGGTGGGGGCCAGATTGCGATAACCGGTCCGCTTGCGCGCGCCGAGGTCCAGAAACTCCGCGCCGAGACCGATGCGATCCTCGTTGGCATCGGCACGGCAATCGCGGACGATCCGCTTTTGACCGTTCGTATCCCGGGCCTCGAGGATCGTTCGCCGATCCGAATCGTTCTCGACGAAGACCTGCAATTGCCGCTCGACAGCAAGCTTGTGTCGACGGCGCGGCAGGTGCCAGTGATCGTGATCGCGAGGGAGCCTCCGCGTTTCGACAACAGCGAGGACAAGGCTTTTCTCGCGCGTCGTCAGGCCCTGGACGAGGCGGGCGTCGAGGTCGTGCAAAGCGATCCTTCCCGGCCCGAGGAATTGCTGCCCGCACTTGCTTCCCGGGGTATTTCGTCGGTGCTTGTCGAAGGTGGGGCCAGAACGGCGAAGCTCTTTCTCGACGCCGGCTATGTCGATCGCATTCTTCTCTACCAGGGCCCGGGCATGATCGGGCAGGGCGGTATTGAATCGCCGGTAACGAAGACCGATATGCCATCGGGCTTCCTGCACAGGGGCACTTCCATATTTGGCGACGATCGCCTGGACGAATACGAAAGAGAAGTTTGATGTTTACCGGAATTGTCACCGACGTTGGCACGATCGAGTCCGTTTCCCCGTTGAAGGAAGGCATCAAGCTGCGTGTCGCCACGGCTTATGATCCCGCGACCATCGACATGGGCGCCTCGATCTCGCACTCCGGTATCTGCCTGACGGTCACCGGGCTGCCTGATGAAGGTAGCAATGGTCGCTGGTTCGAGGTGGAAGCCTGGGAAGAAGCGCTGCGGCTCACCACGGTCGGAACGTGGAAGGAAGGCAGCCGCATCAATCTCGAGCGTTCGCTGAAGATCGGTGACGAGTTGGGCGGTCATATCGTGTCAGGCCATGTCGACGGCAAGGCCGAGATTCTCTCCGTGACGGAGGAAGGTGATGCAACGCGGTTTCGCCTCCGCGCGCCGGAGCATCTTGCCAAGTTCGTTGCCCCCAAGGGCTCGATCGCCCTGGATGGCACATCGCTAACGGTCAACGCGGTCGACGGCACTGATTTTGACGTCCTGCTGATCCGCCACACGCTTGAGGTCACGACCTGGGGCCAGCGTAAGGCAGGCGACTCTGTCAATTTCGAAGTAGATACGATGGCACGCTACGCTGCCAGGCTGGCGGAATTTCCCGCAGCAAAGTCCGAGTAAAAAATCGTCGTCCTGATTGCACGGACGGCGGCAGACCGCCGCCCGTTCGTTTAAATGCTATCGCGCTGCGTAAATTTCACATTCCGCATCCAGCACATGAGCCGAATTTGCTTGCCATTCGCACTAAGGCGTGTTTTGACCGCGACCTGCCGCGTGGCAAGTCCTCTAGGAAATGAAGGTGAAGCATGGCGCGCGAAACCGCTCCCCATATTCTGATCGTCGAAGCTCGTTTCTATGACGATATGGCAGATGCACTCCTCGAAGGCGCGACCTTCGCACTGAAGGAGGCTGGAGCCACTTACGATGTCGTGACCGTGCCGGGTGCTCTCGAGATCCCGCGGCCATTGCCATGGCGCTCGATGGAGCAGACAATGAAGGCACGAACTACGATGGCTATGTCGCCCTCGGCATGGTCATTCGTGGTGAAACCTATCATTTCGATATCGTGTCGAATGAATCTTCGCGCGCGTTGATGGATCTTGCGGTCAGTGAATCGCTTGCTCTTGGCAACGGCATTTTGACAGTTGAGAATGACGAACAGGCATGGGCGCGTGTGCGCCGTTCGGACAAGGACAAGGGCGGCTTTGCTGCTCGTGCGGCTCTCACGATGATCGAGCTGAAAAAGAAGTTGGGTGCATAAAGAATGACGAACGAAAACTCGGAGCGTCCGGTCAAGACGGCCAACCAGCGAGGCGCTGCGCGTCTCGCCGCGGTTCAGGCGCTCTATCAGATGGACATCGGTGGAACCGGCGTCCTCGAGATTGTTGCTGAGTATGAAGCGCATCGCCTTGGTCAGGAGCTCGACGGTGAGACCTACCTGAAGGCCGATGCGTCCTGGTTCCGCTCCATCGTCTCGGGCGTGGTTCGCGAGCAGACGCGCCTCGATCCCTTGATCGCGTCCGCGCTGCAGGACGACTGGGCCTTGTCGCGTCTGGACAGCACGGTTCGCGCCATCCTGCGCGCCGGCGTGTTCGAAATACTCGAGCGCAAGGACGTGCCGGTTGCGGTCATCGTCACCGAATATGTAGAGATCGCTCAGGCCTTCTTCAGTGAAGATGAGCCGAAGCTGGTGAATGCGGTCCTTGATCGCATTGCCAAGCAGGTGCGCGGCGACGCCAAAAAATAGGGCCTGAGCGCTCCCCGCCGAGCGTTCCGCCATTTTGGCCATTCCTCCTTTCCCGTTGCTCCGTAAGGGTTTTCAGCCCTTGCGGGGCTTGACGTCGTTTGTTCCACCACGCAATCTCCACCCGGCGTTGCAGCATTTCTGTGGGAGGAAATCGAGTCGGCGTATTCGCAGCCGGAGAGGGAGTGAGCTCCGGCTCTTTTGGAGGAAAGAGCGAAATGACCATTCTTTTATGCGTAATAGCATGCGGTCTGCTCTCGGTGGTTTATGCCATCTGGGCAACCCGGTCGGTGCTTTCAGCCGATCAGGGCAATACCCGCATGCAGGAGATCGCGGGCTATATCCGCGAGGGCGCGCAGGCCTATCTGACGCGTCAATACAAGACCATTGCCATCGTCGGTATCGTTGTCTTCATTGTAGCCTGGCTGCTACTCTCCGGCACGGCTGCAATCGGCTTCCTGATCGGAGCCGTTCTTTCTGGCGCTGCAGGCTTCATCGGCATGCACGTGTCTGTCCGGGCGAACGTCCGGACCGCGCAGGCCGCATCTCATAGTCTTTCTGCCGGCCTGGAAATTGCCTTCAAGTCTGGAGCCATCACCGGCATGCTCGTTGCCGGCTTGGCCCTTCTCGGCGTTTCCATCTACTTTTTCGTGCTTACCTCGGTGCTCGGACATGAGTCCGGCTCGCGTGAGGTGATCGACTCATTGGTCGCGCTCGGCTTCGGCGCGTCGCTGATCTCGATCTTCGCGCGTCTCGGCGGTGGTATTTTCACCAAGGGCGCCGACGTCGGCGGCGATCTCGTTGGCAAGGTCGAGGCTGGAATTCCGGAAGATGATCCGCGCAACCCGGCGACCATCGCTGATAACGTTGGCGACAACGTTGGCGATTGCGCAGGGATGGCGGCAGACCTTTTTGAGACATACGCTGTGTCGGTGGTCGCGACGATGGTTCTCGCCGCGATCTTCTTTGCGGGTACGCCGACTCTCGAGACGGCGATGATCTACCCGTTGGCCATTTGCGGCGCGTGCATCATCACCTCGATCGTCGGCACGTTCTTCGTCAAGCTCGGCAGCAACGGGTCGATCATGGGCGCTCTCTACAAGGGGCTCATCGTGACCGGCCTGCTGTCGATCGTCGGGCTTGGGCTTGCGACCTCGCTGACGATTGGATGGGGATCCGTCGGAACGCTCGGCGGTGTCGAGACGACGGGAACCGATCTCTTCATTTGCGGTCTGGTGGGTCTGGTCGTCACGGCATTGATCGTCGTGATCACCGAATACTACACCGGCACGAACAAGCGCCCGGTGAATTCGATCGCTCAGGCCTCGGTCACTGGCCACGGAACCAACGTCATCCAGGGGCTTGCCGTCTCGCTTGAATCGACGGCACTCCCGGCGATCGTCATCGTCGGCGGCATCCTGGCGACCTATCAGCTCGGCGGTCTTTTCGGCACCGGCATTGCCGTTACCGCCATGCTCGGGATTGCCGGCATGATCGTGGCTCTCGATGCCTTCGGTCCGGTGACGGACAACGCGGGTGGCATTGCGGAAATGTCCCATCTGCCGCCTGAAGTACGCAAGTCGACCGACGCGCTCGATGCTGTCGGCAATACGACGAAGGCCGTCACCAAGGGCTACGCGATCGGCTCGGCCGGTCTCGGCGCCCTGGTCCTGTTTGCCGCTTATTCTTACGATCTCAAGTACTTTGCCGCCAACGGCGACAAGTATCCGTATTTTGCAGGCATCGGCGACATTTCATTCGACCTCTCAAATCCCTATGTCGTCGCCGGATTGATCTTCGGTGGCCTCATCCCCTATCTCTTCGGTGGCATCGCAATGACGGCGGTCGGTCGCGCGGCCGGTGCCATCGTCGAAGAGGTTCGCCGGCAGTTCAAGGAGAAGCCCGGCATCATGCAGGGCACCGAGCGGCCTGACTACGGCAGGGCCGTGGACCTTCTGACGAAGGCGGCGATCCGGGAAATGATCATTCCGTCGCTCCTGCCTGTTCTCGCGCCTATTGTCGTCTACTTCGGCGTGCTGGTGATCTCGGGCTCCAAGGCATCTGCCTTCGCAGCGCTCGGCGCATCGCTCCTCGGCGTGATCATCAACGGTCTCTTCGTCGCAATCTCGATGACCTCGGGCGGCGGCGCATGGGACAATGCCAAGAAGTCCTTCGAGGACGGTTTCGTCGACAAGGACGGCGTTCGCCACATGAAGGGATCGGAAGCCCACAAGGCTTCAGTGACCGGCGATACTGTCGGCGACCCCTACAAGGATACGGCCGGTCCTGCCGTGAACCCGGCGATCAAGATCACCAACATCGTCGCGCTGCTTCTGCTGGCAATTCTGGCGTAACAGCATTTCGACAGGACAAAGAAAAACCCGCCGGAGCGATCCGGCGGGTTTTTGATTGGTGTGGCGCCTTTTAGCGAAGGCTGCCGGGGTTCTGCGGCGAGGCCTGGGTGCTGGTGCCGAAGAGGCCCTTGGCCATATTCGCGGCGCTGCCACCGGAAAGCAGCTGCTGCAGGAAGGTAAGATCCTTGCCGCCCGTTGGCGTGACGCGCGTGACGGTATCGAAGACCTTGCCATCCTGGAGGGTGTAGTTCGCGCGACGCGCGACGACGCCGTCCTTGTCGAAATAGATCGCCAGAACGCTCTGGTCGACGACCCGCAGCTTCTGGAACGCGACCGAGCGCTCGCGGCGCTGGGAAATATAGTAGAAGACCTCGCCGTCGAAGGTCGCCGTGGTCGACGGCGTACCGAGCGAAAGAAGGACCTGCTCGCGGCTCGATCCTTCCGGGACAAGATTGAGAGACTGCTCGTCGGCAACATAACCGCCGTTCAGGACGGTGCCGGTCTGGCAGCCGGACAACCCGGCGGAAGCGATCATGATGGCAATGGCGGCATTGCTGAGGAATTTTTTGTCAGACTTGAAATACCGTTTCTTCAACGACATCTACTCCCTAAAGATATTCAAAGGCAGCCATTGGCCCGCGAGTGTCGCTGATGCAAAACCATTGTGGCCTTTCCGGGGTCGGATGATCGCCACGGCATCGATCAGTATCCCAGCGCTGTCTGTCGGCGGCGGCCAGCTTCGGCATTGCAATTCGCGCATGCTTCGGTAAACCAGCTTTCAAAATCATGCAACAAGGCCGGACGCTGCTTGGCGCGAAGAATGAGGCCTTTCCGGAAAAAACAATGATCTTCGGGCTCTTTGGCAAGAAAAACAACAATCAAGCAATCGTCGACCGACAATATGCGACGCTGACATCGGCTGCGCGCATGCCGGGTTTCTACGAGCATCAGAACGTCCCCGACACTGTCATGGGACGCTTCGAGATGCTGTCGGCCGTGATGATCCTGTTCTTTCGCAGGACACGTGCCTCGCAGACAAGCGGTCAGGAACTTGCTCAGGAAATTGTCGATGCCTTCTTCGAGGACATCGACTACTCCATTCGCGAGCTAGGTATCGGCGACAATACTGTGCCGAAGCGCATGAAGAAGCTGGCGGGGATGTTTTACGGCCGGCTCGAATCCTATTCGAAGGCCATGGATGCTGGAGACGCCGAGGCCTTGGCAACCGCCCTCGGGCGCAATATTCACCCCAAGGCGGTCGAAGCGATCGATATGAGCGGTTTGGCCGGTTGGATGTTTCAGGCCGAAGCGCATCTGTCCGCTCAGTCCGAAGACGTGATCGCAACGGGCTCGGCAACGCTCCCGGCCGTTGCGTGAGGAGACAACTATGACGAAATCACACGACGAAGTACCCTTTTCCTACCTCGTGAAGGTCGGCCACATCTCCGCCAATCCGGTTGATGTGCACCTTGAGGCTGATGCAAGGGAGCTGAAGGCACTGGCAGAGACATGGGATGTGCTTTCGGTCGAAGCCCTCCGCGCCGACCTGCAGATTTCCCGCTGGAAGCGCGACGGCGTGCGCGTGAAGGGCAGGGTTAAGGCGAATATCGTCCAGGAATGCGTCGTCACCCTGGAGCCCGTGCCGTCGGCAATCGACGAAACCTTCGAGCAGATCTTCGTTCCCGAGAATTCGAAGCTGGCGCGTCGCCCGGCAAATGATGCCGGCGAAATGGTCCTTGATCCCGATGGCCCCGATTTGCCGGAAAGCTTCGTCGGCGATACGATTGATGCGGGAGAGGTGGTTACGGAGTTCGCTGCCCTGGCGATCGATCCTTACCCGCGCAAGGAGGGGATCGAGTTCGACGGTCACATAGAGGACACAGGCGAGAACGATAAAAAGCCATCCGCCTTTGCCGTGCTGAAGGACTGGAAAAAGGACTGAAAGCCTTTGGCTATTTGACACAATTCAGTTGTATGCGACGGGAAAACCGGTATTTTGGCCGAAATTTCGCTCTCTTTGGGCGAAAAATAAGGATCAGGGACGCGTGATCAGAATTTCTCTCGACCTCATGGGTGGCGACTTTGGTCCCCAGGTTGTCATCCCCGGTGCCGCCAAGGCGCTGGAAAGACATCCCGATATTACGTTCGTGATGTATGGTTTGAAGGAACAGTGCGAGCCCGTTCTCAATCAGTTTCCGAAGGTAAAAGAGAAGTCGGTTTTCCACGACTGCGAACTTGCTGTGCGTATGGACGAGAAGCCGAGCCAGGCTCTCCGCCGCGGACGCTACGTCTCGACGATGTGGCGCTCCATCGAAGCGGTGAAGACGAAGGAAGCCGACGTCGCGGTTTCGGCCGGGAATACCGGCGCGCTGATGGCGATGGCCAAGTTCTGTCTGCGCACGATGGCGAATATCGAACGTCCGGCGATCGCCGCGATCTGGCCGACCCTCAAGGGTGAGAGCATCGTGCTGGACGTGGGCGCGACGATCGGCGCCGATTCTCAACAATTGATGGATTTCGCGCTCATGGGTGGCGCCATGGCGCGTGCATTGTTCGATGTCGAGCGCCCGACGATCGGCCTTCTGAATGTCGGCGTTGAGGAGATCAAGGGGCAGGAAGAGGTTCGCGAAGCCGGACGCCTGCTTCGCGAAGCCAACCTCGATTCGCTTGAGTATTTCGGCTTCGTCGAAGGCAATGATCTGGGCAAGGGAACGGTCGACGTCGTCGTCACCGAAGGCTTCTCCGGAAATATCGCGCTGAAGGCTGCCGAAGGCACCGCGCGCCAGATCGGCGAATATCTGCGGGCGGCGATGTCGCGTACCTTGTTGGCAAGGATCGGCTATCTCTTTGCGAAGGGCGCATTCGACATGCTCCGCGAGAAGATGGATCCGAGCCGGGTCAACGGCGGCGTCTTCCTTGGGTTGAATGGCGTGGTCATCAAGAGCCATGGCGGAGCCAATGCCGACGGGATCGCGGCCGCGATCGAGGTCGGCTATGACATGGCCAAGAATGGCCTCAATCAGAAAATAGAAAACGATCTTCAAAAATATCATGCCAAGCGGCAGCCCCCTATCGGGCCGGAAGCCGCGTGAGCGACGGGGTTTAAGCAATATGATCCGTTCAGTGGTTCGTGGTTTCGGGGCGGCGCTTCCGAAGCGCGTAATGACAAATCGCGACATGGAAGATGTCGTTGATACCTCCGACGAATGGATCGTCCAGCGTACGGGTATCCGCCAGCGTTATATCGCCGGTGACGATGAGACGACGTCGTCGCTCGGCGAAGCGGCCGCGCGCGCGGCGCTCGACAATGCAGGCCTGACGCCTGCTGATATCGATCTCATCATCTGCGCCACCTCGACGCCCGATAATACCTTCCCGGCGACAGCCGTGAACATTCAAAACCGGCTGGGCATGACCCACGGCTTTGCCTTCGACGTTCAGGCTGTCTGCACCGGGTTCGTCTATGCCGTGACCACGGCGGATGCCTACATCCGCGGCGGTCTGGCCAAGCGTGTTCTCGTGATCGGCGCTGAAACCTTCTCCCGCATTCTCGATTGGAACGACCGCACGACCTGCGTTCTGTTCGGCGATGGCGCGGGCGCGATCGTACTTGAGGCGGGCGAGGGCGCCGGCACGACGGCGGATCGCGGCGTTCTGACCGCGCACCTTCGCTCCGACGGCTCACACAAGGACAAGCTTTACGTTGACGGTGGTCCGTCGAGCACCGGAACGGTTGGCAAGCTTCGCATGGAGGGCCGTGAGGTCTTCAAATATGCGGTTGGCATGATCACCGACGTCATCGAGGCCGCGTTCAAGGCGACCGGTACGACGTCAGACGATCTCGACTGGCTTGTCCCGCATCAGGCCAACCGCCGCATCATCGACGGTTCGGCAAAGAAGCTGAACATTGCGCCTGAAAAGGTCGTCGTGACCGTCGATCTGCACGGCAACACCTCGGCTGCTTCGATCCCGTTGGCGCTGGCGACGGCGGCTGCTGACGGTCGTATCAAGCAGGGCGATCTGGTGATGCTGGAGGCCATGGGCGGCGGCTTCACTTGGGGCGCTGTACTGCTGCGCTGGTAGTGCATCCAAAAACCGAAAAAACTGACAACGAACAAGAGCTTGACCGTAAGGCGCAAGACAAATAATCTTCGCTCGTTTCATAAATATCTTAGGCGATGGGCGGGGAAACCATGACCGGAAAAACAGTGACGCGAGCAGATTTGGCAGAGTCCGTTTTTCGCAAGGTTGGTTTGTCCCGAACAGAGTCGGCGGAACTCGTTGAGACCGTCATCGACGAGATCTGCAACGCGATCGTTCGCGGCGAAACAGTCAAGCTGTCCTCTTTCGCGACGTTTCAGGTTCGCGACAAGAACGAGCGGATCGGCCGCAACCCGAAGACCGGCGAAGAAGTGCCGATCTCGCCGCGTCGCGTGATGACCTTCAAGGCATCCAACGTCCTGAAGACACGCATCCTCAAGGCGCATACCTCCCGCAAGGCCAAGCTGAAGCCGGCAAGCCCCGCTCCCTGAGGTTTTTCGGATGCGCGCGCAGGCCAGACGGCCGGGCGCGTCGCTATTCCCTCAGTGATCTGTGCGCTTGTCGAAGACGTGACTTGAATTCACGTCGGCAAACCGTTGAAATATGATGAGTCGCGAAGGCATGTTCGCGTCGCTACCGTCGACGGTGGCGTTCCATGGGTATGCCCGGACAGCCTCAAGAGAGCGTAGGGAGTAAGATGTTGGACAAGAGCCCGGATGCTTTCCGCACCATCAGCGAGGTGGCGGACGATCTCGATCTTCCGCAACATGTCCTCCGTTTCTGGGAGACGCGATTCCCGCAGATCAAGCCGATGAAGCGTGGCGGCGGACGCCGCTATTATCGCCCTGAGGATATCGACCTTCTCAAGGGCATACGCCATCTGCTCTACGATCACGGCTACACGATCAAGGGCGTGCAGAAGCTCTTGAAGACGAACGGCAACAAGTTCGTCATCTCCATCGGCCACGGTGACCTTGCAAGCGTGCAGGCGCTGACCGGGCATCAGGACGCGGAAGGTGATCCGCGCGTTGCCATGGCAGAGGAAGATCAGGTCGTTGGCCGCGCCAAGCCGCCGATCACGCGCCGCTTCTTCAATTTCGTCGGTGGAGACGAGGAATCTCCGGAAGTCTCGATCGGCAAATCGAGTGTCGGCAAGGAGGATCGGGCCTTGTTGCAGGAAGCGCTTTACGACCTGCTCGAGTGCAAGCGTCTTCTCGACCAGGTCCGCTAGTACGCCGACCTGTGGGTGATAACCTTTCCGGATCAGCTCCGGGGAGGGCTCTCTTGCCAAAGCTCTAAGGAAATTCCCGTGTCTGCATCTCGCGCCATATTCGACAAGCCGTACGAAGCCTTTCTGTTCGACATGGACGGAACGCTTCTCAATTCGATTGCCGTCGTCGAGCGCGTTTGGACGGGATGGGCGGTGAGACACGGCATAGAGCCTGAGGTCTTCCTCAAGACCATTCACGGCATTCGCGCGGTTGACGTCATCAAGCAACTGGCATTGCCGGGTGTTGATCCGGTCGTGGAAGCGAAGCTGCTGCTCGACGAGGAAATGGAAGACGTGGACGGTATCCTGGCTATACCGGGCGCAGTGGCCTTCCTCGAAGGGATACCCCGGGAACGTTGGGGGATCGTCACATCCGCGCCGATAGAACTTGCAAAGCGCCGCATGACCGCTGCGGGGATTCCGACACCTGCGATGTTGGTGAGTGGCGAAGAAGTCTCCGCCGGTAAGCCGAGCCCTGAAGGCTATCTCCTGGGCGCTCGTCGTCTCGGCGTCGATCCCGCGAAGTGCCTGGTATTCGAGGACGCCGTCGCCGGCATCCTGGCTGGGGAGTCCGCCGGCGCGGATGTGACCGTCATCACGGCCACCCACGCCACGCCTTTCGAGACGCCGCATTTTTCGACGCCTGATTATCTCGGGCTCCGCGTCGCTTCGACCGAAGGATCGGTCAGCCTTAAGCGTTAATTCTTGCGCTGAAGCGCCTGCCTGCGCATCCGCTCGAATGCGGCCATCATTCTCGCTTTCACGAAGGCAAGGGTGCCGAGCTCGTGGCCGCAGGTGAAGCAGGTGACAATGTCGCTGTTACGCGGCTCGGCATGCTCGAATTTCATGCGGGTGTTTCTGCACTTGGGGCAGGGGATTTCAATCTGCATATCAAAGGCTCCTCTATAAGGCTCTCCTTAGTCAGGAGCAGCGGCTTGAGCAAGAGTTTTGGCTGCTCTGTCAGCGGTGCGAGATAAGCCGTGACCATTCCGCCGGATAGAAGCCGGCCGGATGCCACCGACGACCTATGGCAAAAACAAGTGAAGGCAGTGCTGTCCGCATGTCTCCAGTGTTTGGATAAGCCCTTTTATTTCAAGCGTCCGCATTTTTCGCTTGCACGGAAAAAGCCAAAAGACTAACAGGATCAGGCCGTAAAGGCAGGTCGGGGCGTAGCGCAGCCCGGTAGCGCACTTGACTGGGGGTCAAGGGGTCGCAGGTTCATTATGTGGGCCGGTGATTTTGTTCAGACTTGCATAACTGGTCGTGACGGAATGTAGCGCAGTCTGGTAGCGCACTTGACTGGGGGTCAAGGGGTCGTCGGTTCAAATCCGGCCATTCCGAGGTTTAGAAAGGGTCAGTTGGCATTCTGCTGACTGGCCCTTTTAGTTTTTTGCACTGTTCATGAGACGCAGATCGGAGCCACGCAATGTGGCATTGGTTGTAAAACGGTGAACCGGAGCAATTTATGCCTATCTTGTCCGCCGACCAGGCGGACACCGCTTTTCTTCGAACTTAGATGGACCGACCATGGGTATGGCTGAGGGAGAGTCCATCTTTCGGTCGAAGAACAAAAAATCAAAGAAGTCGGGCGACAGCCCGTCAATTCGAAAAATCGAATTATTCTGAAACCTAAAACTGTTCACTTGATCGAGTGAAGTTGGAGTTTTTGCTTTCCGATTGTTCAGAGACCGCTGCGAGACTGAACACAATGAACATGTTTTGCCGTAGGCGACGTGAACCGTTAGGGCAAGCATTATACAAAATTCCGGAGTAGCTGGCGCTCAGAAGGAAGTGTGACGGGCTTGCGATAGTCTCGCCAGCTTCTCTTCAGCTTTGTCCAGCTTGAGCTTTAGCTCGTCAATCTGCTTTGTTGCGGACACGAGCTGCGTGCCGAGGACTTGGATGATCTGTTCTTTTGTCCGAACCTCCGCGCGGCTTTTAAGAAGATGAAATTGAACCGTGGTGCGCTTGGTCGCTGTGTCACTTTGAGGGTAACCCTCGGAGTTTTGATAGGGGAGAATTGCGTTCCTGACCTTAGGATAAGGGGTTTCTTCTGTCGCGATTGCAGTTCTGGAGCGTCCGGCTTCCTTTGCGACGTTTGTGACGTTGAGCTTCAACTTTCCAAGGCTTGCGAGCTTGATCAGATCGGGGTGGGTTACATTTCCGGATTTGATTCGATTGATGGCCGGAGATAGTCCTGCTCTGTTTTTTCTGACATTGCTCAACTCAGCTCGTCTGCGGGTACACGCAATGCTAGGCAGTAGTTTCTTGCGACCGTCATTCTCTGGTGCATTGCCTCAGCCAGCAGCAGTTCACCAGCTGCTAGCATGTCCTGCCATCCTTTTCGCCGCCTTTTGAACGTCGAGAGCCAGTATGGCCGGTGTCGAGCGGCGACGATGTAGTTTGAGCAGCTGCCACAGGTGTCGTTGCTTCTGTCCGCAAACAGGGGCCGGTCGTCCGTCAAGTTAACTTTTCCCTTCGAACGAATATGGCAGAGGGCGCTTTCCCAGCGGTAGAAGCAATCGCCGTGCGTACCGCTCCAAATGCGGATGCCTTCATGTGCGAGTTCCCGCCTTATGGTTACAGCAATATCCTCAGGGTCGTTGCTTTCCAGAGAGAGGCGTTTTAGCGCTGCGGCAAGCTGGTCTACGACCTTCGATTGGTATGGTTGCTCACCAAAGATCATGCGAGCGACGTCCTGCGCCGCCTGATTCATCGCCTCGTCCTCGATGAGCTGCAAGAGCTTTGCATCATTTCCGAAATAGGCGCTTTCAATTAGGTGGTCGGACAAGTGTTGATAATGCAACTGTACCTCTGGGATCGCATCGGGGTCCGACTTGATCACGTCTTGAGAGAACTTTTTGCGCCATTGCGCTCGGTTAATTCGCCAGGATCGAAGCTTGTCGGGAATGGCGACATGGCGGCGTATGAAATTGTTCTCATGGTTCAGGAGTGTCTTCGTTTGCACGCGAGTGACAGTGTGAGTACGACGAGCAAACCCACTAGCTCTTTTTGCGGAAAGCCAGAGATCGGTGGTACCTGATAAAGCTCGCCAAAAAGAATAGACTTTCGTTAGAACAATGGCGGCGCGAACTGGAGGCGGGAGATAGTCTGTTCCCCTTGGACGCATGCCCGCGACCCATTCGCAGTCAACGGGTTCCTTGCGGCCTTTGGTCAACTTCCCTTTGATGTAGAAGACTTCGTTGAGGCCGATTTGCGATGGCCTAATCTCGATGCAGGCTGGCAGGCCAGTTTCAGAAAGCGGCAGCGCTTTGAGGCTCGCGCCTTCAGATGATCGAAGACCGGTAAGTCCATGGATGGTGATTCCACAAGCGCCGACAAGGTCTTCCGTTAGGTCACTAAGTTGCTGTAGCGGCGATTGCTGAACAATTCTCTCCCCATGCTCGGAATCGACGCGGACTGGTAGCGATGCAACTAGAGGCGGTCGCCATTCGGCGTCGCGTCCTCCAATGTTGAAGCGAAAGCCCGTAAGCCCAGTGTTGATAGGTTTTGTATAATCGTTGCTGTTCCACGACGCCACACGACGGAAAAGGAAAGACTGAAGTTCAATGGCATTTAGAATGTCTACGGAGAAGTGATCGACCCATTGAATTGCTTCCTGGATGACGGGTCGTGCAATCTCGTCAGGAACGGGTTTGACGCTCCCAAAGTCGTCGAGGTTCAATCGTTTGCAAATGCTCCTGCCGGTCTCGCCTCCAAGTGGATCAGCGGCAATAACCATGTCTGGGATGCTGTGAAAGAGGCTTGACTGTTGATAAAGACGTCGAGGAACATCCAAGTACGCCGCGATGGTGGTCAGCGTTCGCTTTTCAACAGTCTCGTCAGCAAGTATGCTCACCGCATAGTCTTGGTAAGACGAGAAAGCTTGAGTTCCTATCTCTCGATAGTGAGAGTACCCTTCTGCATACATCCAGTGAGTAAAGAACCGAAGGCGATCCCCAAACAAAGTGAGTGTGAGGTCGCTCGCTTTCGTGCCAGTCACATTCTCAATTCGAAGTGATGCCAAAAATCTCCGGCCCGCGCCGATCAATTTTTGCCATCGTGGGCATTGCCAGTGGTGCTCTGTACAATATAGGGCCCAATTCAGAGATGGATATCGTGATCCGGGGTTCGCGGTATCAAAGTGCCATGTTCGGTCGAACCACCAGGACCTTTCACTAAACTTTGTGACTGAAAGTTCAGCATCAGGTAGAAGGAAAATGGGATCAGGATTGCGTGTTCCTTGTCGTGACGACATCAATCTATCTCCGGCAAAGGCGACAGCTTAAGGTTCGCAGCCGCAGCGATGGCATTCGGATCGAAATTCCGTAACCAGAAATCTCGCAATGCATCGACCTGAGGCTTCCAGTATACGAGCCATCGAGCTTCCAGGCATTTGAATCGGTGATCGTTGAGTAGGGACAACAGCTCAGCCAGCCGGTAAGCTGCCTTTGACGATTGGCAGTCGACAGTGGCGTTGGGGCAGGCTGGACACCTACCGTAGGCCGTGCACATCCGACCGGGTATCTGATCTCGATAGGGCGAGTTCAGTGGTTCGATACACAAAAATCCGGGTGTGACAGCCGTCTTTTCAGCCTTGGTCAGCCCTTTACCCCGGGTATCGGATTTGCCAAGCGTTGCGAGATTGCGTTCCCTTACCGCCATCTCAAAGGCGATTTTCTCACGCCGCACTCGTTTAGCGGCGGCTGGATCATAGTGGGTTTGAGTTGTGCGGATTTGCTCGTGATGAAGCAATTCTGAAGCAGCATTGATATCCGCACCTACTAAAATTGGCGCGGTGGACTTTAATTGGGAGAGCGAGAAGTGCTTGAGCTTGTTTCGTTTAATGAAGGCCATGAGGCATTTATAGAAAAGGCGAGACTCGTTCTGGCTGGTAAACGCTTTCGGTCTTCCTTGTCCGTCGACGAATAAAAATATTCGGCGAGAAAACTTTGGGTCTACAAGAGTGCGTGTGTACGCGGTGTGCTTGTTGAGGAGCCGTAGCAGGTTGTGCGAGGAAAAGTAATAAGGATCATTTTTCCGAAACGTTCTCACCTGAAGAACGTCGCCACGCGGCTTATTTGCTTCGATCCTTCCCCGTTTATCTGACGTCAGGGCGTCCCCGACGTCATCCCATGTCAATAGAATGTGGCTGTCGACGGCAAACAGGTTCGTCATCTCTAACAGGATGACAAAAGGAATTATTGTCGCAGATGTGAAGTGAAGGTGCTCGCGAATAAACACCCTGTTGATTTTTCTGCCGTGGGTAGCGCGTTCGAACCCCCGCATTTCGGTCGCAAGACTGCCGTGCTCCCAGGCTCTAATTTTGTCGGCGTGCAAATAGGCCTGAATGCAAGCGTCCAAGGAATAGAATTTTTTCTCAATCCAAGAACAAACGTCAAGCCTTGGGTCGGGCCTCTCTTTGAGAGTATCACCATATTCTAGCTGCTTTATCGTTCGTCGAATTTCTCTTTGACAGGCGGCAATCAGAAGACGCATGTCGGCTTCCGACAGAGCTTCGCGATGTTTGATTGCCTTGTGTGATCCCGGCTTCGGGTTGGGTTTGAATATGACGCCGTTGACGTCCTTCGAGTAGGAGGGAGAGGTAGAAAGAAACTCGACGATCAACCTGATGCGATTGTAGATCGCTGGTATAGAGGTCTCTCCCAAAATACCTTTCGCACTTGGCAAAGTTGCGAGTTTAAATTCGCCAGACAGCCACTCCAGATAGTCATTCCCAATCTTTCCGTTAAGTTGCGCGAGTTTTGCGACGTTTTGTCCGAACGACTTTTGGAGTCCATCAAGGAATGTCGTTAGGAAAAGTTTTGCGTGAGACTCGTCTTTTTTAACCGATGATTTTGCTTTCCCGTTGGAAGACCCGATGAAACCTGTCGCGATGGCCCGGGTGATCTCTGGTCGTTTTCGAAATGCTTCCGAAAAGTCAGCCTGGTAGATGCCTCCGCCCTTTACCGAAACGTTTGCGAAAAGTTCCTTTTCAGTAATCGTTAGTTGTGGCTGATACAGTTCATTTTCGGTTCGCGACTGAACCGCATCCCAAAGGTGGGAGCCTTTCCGCTTTGAGGTCATTCGACGTCCTCGTGGAAGTTATAGCTCCGCAAAACAGTTTCATAAGCATCTGCGATATCAGGTTCATCCAACGCCAGCGATCCTCCGTAGGTGTCGACAGTTGTCGAGAGCCATGAGTGCCCCAGCAGCATTTGGATGACCTTAAAGGGAGCTGAATTTCCGTGGCGGCGTAATCCGTCGGCTATCACGGCAACGAATGTGTGGCGGAGATGATGGATAGAGTGTTTGGGGGAAAGGACGATCTCGGTCTTTGGCGATCCACCCTCTCGGAACGGCTTGCCATCTGCATCAAACAGCACTCTATCCTCCGCCTTTAGCACGCCCGCCTTCCGGACGCCCTCTACGAAAGACCGACCGAGGGTATCGGCGGAGGCTGCATTGCCGAGGTCCCGGTGGTTCGATTCAATGCCGTTCAAAAAAATTTTGTTGGGAGGAGCCCAGCCTGGCCCCTTTATCTTAAGCGCCAACGTGATGATTTGGGCGCGTGTCGTCTCGATGTATTTGATGATGCGAGAGACGAGAGGGCGCGGCACTAGGACCGTGCGCTGGACATTCCCCTTTCCTACGACCGTATGCTCAACAAGAAATCGGTCTGGTCGCTCCCGCAACTCAAGTTCCCAGTTCAGAACGTCGGTCATGGTGAGAGCAACAGCATCTTCAAGGCGTCCACCGATCAGGAACAAATATTCGGCTACAGTTCGATCCCGTGTGGGTGACGCTGTATTCTCCTCCGGGGATGGTCCAAGCACGGTTAGAATTTGCCGCAACGACCGCAAATCGATGAATTTAACTTTGACCACTTTCGTCCCACGAGACGCTTTGCCTTTGTAGCGGTGTGGTGACGATGCGGAGTCGCAAATGAACCCCTTCGTGATGCAGAACTCGTAGAAATGCTTAACAGTCCCAATGCGTCTGGCGATGGTGGAAGGGGAAAAGGTTTTGCGTGTGATCCAAGAGACGCCAGATGACAAAATCGAGTGGTAAAACTCCATGTCGCTGGTGGTCGCATCCCTCCAGGTGATGCCTTTGTAATCGCAATACATCTCATAATTAGCTAGGTCGTCGGCATAGCTGTTGGCGGTGTTGAAGAGATTTCGCCTATCCTTCGCATGATTGAGAATGAAGAGATTCATTTCGGTAAGCGGCTTGAACCAACGGTCAAAAAGGAGGGTCACCCCATCCGGTATCCCGGTGTTTGCGGTTGGATCATTTAGGGATTTGATCCGATGGACTGGTTGGGAGAATTCTGCGTCGAAGTCGCTTCCTGGTGAGCCTTCATCCCAGAGATTTTCAGCGCTGCGCATCTACGCCGCTCCTCATTGTTGCCAATGCCAGGTGAATTGCGAAAGCGAAGAAACGCCAAGCGATGAGTTCAAATTACAAACGATGGGTGCACATGGGGCACGCCGGATTGTGCGTGGCAATTGCTGCCTCTTGGATGAGGAATGTGCATTCCCCATAGAGAACTTCGGGATTTGGCAATGTCTGTATCCGTTGCATCAATTCGTAAATGTAACGCTGGCGGATCGCAGACGGGTTGATGCTGCTGGGAAGGCCTAGCTCCTCGCTGACGCGGCGAAAATGGTGTCGCAACAAACGCAGTGTTACCGGACGTCCGTTGGGAAGAAGGAAGAGCTTTACTGGCTCCAGTTGTCCTCCAGCTCGATGGACCCGTGAGACAATTTCGTTCCGTTCTTGCGAAATATAGGTCGCCAAAAAGGAAGCCTCTTTGGTTGTGAAAACCAATTGCTTCCTAGTTCGGTCTGGACGTGTGATGAAATGTTCGAGACGCTCAATCCGGAACACTCGGTCAATGCTTTCCACCACAACCTTGATCGTCCATTCGAGTACGTCAGCTGCACGCCGACCTTCCATTGCTAAGAAGCACGCGGTTGACTGAAGGATTGGAGGAAGGTGCTCAATAACCCGGCACACGGCCGATATGGCGGGGAGATTTGGGTTGGCGGCTAGTCGCTTTTGAAGATTTCGAGGGAGAGTCCTCATGTCGGTGATGCCTCGTTAGAATATCGTAGTGGTGAACCTCGACGATTACCGTAAAGCTGATGAAAATAATCCGTCAACAGAGAATATTGTAGAGCATCTGTGAGGCATGTGCGTTTATCTAAAATGGATCTGTTCAAAATATACTTAATTGTACTTCTACGAAATTTCAAAGAATTCCTTGAGGCTGGAAAAAACCCAAGGAAATACATTTTTTAATTAATTTCCTTGTAAGTATTGTTTGAAGTTTCTGCAGGCAATTGAACTACGACGTGCTAGAAGACACCTAGTGGAAGTCAATGATTGACTATCAAGCAAGTTTTGAGGTGCGGAAGCTTATAAGGTTACTTTGTTTTGAACTTGGATAGACCGCGACAGCGAGACCAGCCAGCGCTTCCAGCGGTGGTGAAAAAAGTTGTGAGGGTTCGAGTTCGGCGCACGCTATCCATTGATTGTCGCGCTGAAACGCTAGGGCCTGGTGCGAGATGTTTGGTGAACGGACGCCAAGTGACGAATCGATCTTCGCGCAACCTTGAATTTGGGGCCATTCGGAGCCAACTTGTCGACGCATCGATACACAAGCAGCGACCCCACGGCCGGTGGCTCGCAAGAACGATGCTGCGAACCGGCGTCTTCAATGGATGCACACTCAAATCAAGCGTTCGCGAACTGGCATTCACCGAACAGTTTTCAAGCGGTCTGTCACGTCGACCACGCCATCGATCTCCCAGATAGCCTCCCGGGTGGCCACCCAGGGTCATGTAAAGCTCGGCCAGCGGCGAAGTTGCCGTGTCCACAGCACTTCTAAGGTCGCTGCCCGCACTTGGAAGGGATGCGGGCAGCGTCTGGTCCGTCAAGTCAGAGATGCCATGAACTCGGGACCGAGGATCATTTCGATGGCCTGAATTTGCTTCACCGACCAATTCGCCGAGCTGCTTCCAGGGTGTTCTTCATCAGCATCGCGATGGTCATAGGGCCTACACCCCCTGGCACAGGAGTGATCGCCGAGGCTTTGGCATAGCACTCGTCGTACGCCACATCGCCGACCAAGGCCTTCTTCTCACCGCGCGAAACGCGATTGATGCCGACGTCGATGATCAACGCCCCGGGCTTTATCCAGTCACCTTTCACGAACTCTGGCCGTCCTACCGCTGCGACGACGATGTCTGCGTCTCTCACCAATGATGGCAGGTCTGCGGTCCTGGAGTGCGCAATGGTTACTGTGGCATTCGCAGCGAGGAGCAGTTGGGCCATTGGCTTGCCGACAATATTCGAACGGCCGATGACGATTGCTCGCTTGCCAGAAAGATCAGCTCCAAGACGTTGCTGGATAAGGAGGGCGCAGCCTGCCGGTGTGCAAGGTACGATGGTGCTCCCGGTAGAGCCGATGGCCAGACGCCCGGCGTTGATCTCGCTGAAGCCATCAACGTCCTTACTAGGCGTGACCGTTTGAATGACGCGTTCAGCGTCCAGTCCTGCCGGGAGGGGAAGCTGTATGAGGATGCCATGGATTTCGTCATCGTCGTTCAAGGTTTTCACCAGCTCGATGACTTCGGCCTGGTTTGACTTCGCATCAAGTGCGTATGTTCTTGATAGGAAGCCACAGTCGTCCGCCATCCTGCCCTTGGAGGTAACGTAAACAGTGCTGGCGGGATCGTCGCCGACCATCACCACTGCAAGACCAGGTTTGATACCCCGAGCAGCCAATGCTGCAGTTTCGCGTTTCACATCTTCGATCAGAACTGATGCGGCAAGCTTTCCGGAAATGATCTTGTCGTCGTTCATTGAGACCTCCCTGTCGATATGGAAGGAGCGATCAATCGCCAATGGTATACTCAAGTCCAGATGGAGGTGACCTCAAGTCTGAGAGATATTGCAGGGATAATGATTGGAATCTTGCATAAATTCCCTCAGAGATTCTCGGATACGTAGATTTTGAACGGAAGGAATGTCTGCGTTGAAATTTGTTCGGCTGGCTCAAGTACCGATGTAACCATGAGCGACATCAGTTTCGAGCAGAGTGATCCGACAGGCGTGGCTATGACCATGGTGACGAGATCATCCGTCAAGGCGGAGCGAGATTCTGGCGTCAGCTCGTTCACGACGACCGCGTTTCGATTGTCTGCTCGGGAGCAACCGTCTTTGCCTCTCCTCGAAAGAAACCTGCTTTGTCAGCTTGGTCGGGTTTACCTAAGAGAAGTGACCAGTGCTCTTTCATGAGGCGTGCCTTCAAGAAAAGCAGGATTGCGATGGCGAAATGGACGGTCGAAAACTTCGCGGACTTCTCGAATTCGCTAATCGCCTTTTCCAGGAACTCAAACGCGCTCTTCACAAGCGAGTGGAAACGACGTCGTCCGATAGGATTGCGCTTTGGCTTTTTGGTTTTGACGGCACGTGCGACGTCCTTGGCGTCAAAATTTCGCCCTGACGGCGGTAAATGAGGGGTCTACGATAGGGGTGATCCACTCCCGGATCGATACGATTTCTTCTGCCGCCTCATATCGGAGACAGTTCATCGCAATATGAACCCCCATCATAGCCATGGCCGCAGACTGGCCTTTGACTTGGTAACGAGAGCCGTCGACAGCGAATGTCGCTCGGTGCGGGCTGAACTCCAATCGAATAGTGCTGAACACCGATGGATGAGCGACCATTAACAGGTGTTCGACCCCTCTGACTGACGTTGTCCAAGCGTTGTCGACGCCACGCTCTTTGATTTGATCATACGTTTCATTTAGCGATGTCGGTGGCCACAGCTCGCTCGATATCAGGGCCTGAACCTTCCGATCCAAAAACCTGCCTGGTTTTCCAGTTGCCAAATCTGACATGATCTCCGCATAGCTGATCTTTCGAGTGGGTTTGTGAATCGGCTGTTTCCGATGTTCTTCTATCAGAAGCCGACCTTCTTCAGCGTCTTCGTCGGCCTGGTTAGCCCAGGCGTGCCAACCAAACGAGCGGTACAGCCTCCCCTTCAGCGATCTCTTCATTGTAGGTCCATTCCCTGTGCATAGGGTTCTTCAGAGCATGCGAATATGCCAGCGCAAGCGATGAAAATCGCCAAGGCCACGGGCCCAAGACGCTTTCATGGCATCAGCAAAGTCCTTGAGTGACGGTATGTCGTCCTTTCAAATTCAAGTGGCTCTGGCGTCACTGCCACAGGTTTACGTCGATTTTCTCTCGGTGTGGGAACAGCGTAATCAGGCAAAGCCGAAAGATAAGCCAGCACGCGTATGCGGAGTCTGGTCCATAAGGATTTCCGTCCGTCATCAGTCCGTGAGCGACTTGGTGCCTGATGGTGGGCCCCGGTTGATCTAGAAATACCTTTTCGATATCTGCAACGAAAGCCGCGCCAAAAACTTCGAGTAACTCCGACTTCATCTGATCGAACATCGCCGAGATGGTTAGGTCCTGCTGCGTCTTTGTGGCGTTGTCGAAAGTCGAAACGTCGTATCCGCGCCCCTTCAGAACGTGCCTGATTGATGCTTCGAGTAGGGGCGTTAGGATATATAGGCCACTGACGGGATCGCCCTGGAAGAAGCGCTGGAAACCTCGACCGTATGTTCGAAGCAATTCTGCGGGGACAAAGTTGCTGTGACGCAGCAGCGCAACGAGCGTTCCGTCAGTGATATAGTAGCTCTCATTGATCAAACGGCGAGCGGTTTGGATGTCACCCTCAGCAAATATCTGCCTCCGGATACGCTCTGCCTCGGCAACTGTCGATCTCAGCGCCTCGTCAGTGGGAGCCGACATCAGATCGACGTTCTCGGACCGATAGGAAACCTTGCCGTCTCGATCATGGAAGGATGTTGAGAAAATCGACGAAAAAGGATTGTCGTTGATACTCCGCTGCGCCTCTGTTCGCAGTTCGTCCGGCGTGGGTGATTGAGACATGTCCGCGAAGTAAAAAAGCATGTCGCGTAAGCAAAGTCCCTCGAAAGACGCTTCTCGCGCCGCAACGATTTCCTTTAAATCGATCTCTTGGGAGAAACTCGTCAGCTCGTCTGAGATGTTCGCCTGAACATCGACAAGCTGATGCCTCAATTCGCGTCGTCGCTCTTTGACGTCTGGAATTCCATGCAGCTCCGAAATTGCATCAGTAAGCAAGCTCGCTGAAAGCATTGCCGAATGTCCGGCTTGAGACATTCTCACACGGGTATCTGCAGCTTCCAACCTGCATCGATAGTGATCCGGCATCGAACCGCCCTTGTGATAAGCCGTGGCTGCGAGGCCGAGTAGGTCGACGCGGTCGTGGCCGTCTGCCACGTTGCTGCGACGGAGCCAATCCTCGCACGAACGGCCAATATCGAGCGATGGTACAATTCCGTACTGTAACGCCAGGTCGGCAAACCGTTGCACGTCTCTGAGATTTGATCCCGTCAATACTTCGCTGAAGAGTTGCTTTACGAGAGACCTGACATCTTCTTCCTCTGGCTTGCCGAGTCCGACGGATCGCATAATGGCTAAGCTCATAGCCCGTTTGAGTAGGTTGCGAGATTGCGCACTGTACGGCGTATTTGATTGATCCAAACGAAATTTTCTGGCACCAGCAGCAACATCCCGGACCGTTTGGCAATAAGCCGATATCGCGGCAAGCCCGAGATCGACACGTCTTCGATCCAGAAGCCAGGCTACGTCGGCCAGACGAGCCTTGAGCGCCACGTCCGAGGTGCGATCAGCCATCAGGGCAACAACGGTTGCACAAGAGCGGAAGTCGTCCGGGATGGCAGACCGCTTACCTTCCATCTGGATCATGGGCCCGAAAGGGTCATTCACGTCACCGGGACGAAAATGGAAGCTGCAAAGCGCCGAAAGAGCCGCGTACACCGATGCGGCACTTTCATCTCCTTCGGTTTTTGCATGCTCCGTAGCCGTCACAAACGGCCGCTGATAATCATAGCAATCAGCGGACGGTACATCTTTGATGAGCTGGTCGAAATCGACTTTCTCAACGTCTTCAGCCGTCGGTGCTTGGTTACCAGGTATTGATCGCTCCGTTTCGGTCGCCGGATCGCCGCTCAACTCAGTCATTTTGATCGTTCCGCCCTCTCTGTGATTTTTTTGACGATTTCTGGTCCTTCCGAGACCGTGCAGAAGACTGTGCTAAGACGGTGGTTACGAGCCGTATCCCGTAGTTTGCTGCCGCGTGACGCACGACGATGAACTGACCAATCAGAGCCAGCAGATATAGAAGCGCGACTTTCCACTCGCTGATGAGGAAGAGCGCCGCAACTCCAAAACCAAGTAGGAACAAGAAGGAAAAAGCCGCATAGTCGCGGGTGAAGAGAAACTCGCGGTGAATTTGTGTAACCGCCGGGTCCGTCTCGATCTGTTTATAAAGTCGATACCACAAGCGATTTTCGTCGGCCGGAGTAGTGGGCAACTCTCCAATCGACTCACGAAGCCGCGCTACATCCACACGAGGATCAGCGACCGCATAGACACTAAAAGCTCGGTGTCCAGGAAGTGCGAAGTTCCAACGCAGAAAAACCAATCGAGCTTTCATGCTCGCATCCAGCAAACCGTTTGCTATCGTTGTGACGATCAGGGCCAAGCCGACAGGCAAGAGATTTGCTGCGCCGGTTAAGAGGCCGGAGACGCCAGAAGCGGCAAACGCGTCTGATTGAGCGACGACGTAGAACAACGCGAAGTTTGCAGCGATTGTTAGCCAGAGCTGCCACCTGATCTGGTCCTTCAACGACTTAGGAGGCACGGAGCTTGTCACGTATACTCCTCGACCTCGGTATAGAAGGGCAAGGGCTCGGCGTTGGAATAACCTTGGCGTGAGGGGAATCCTCCCCAATGAACTTTCGAATTGCCCTGTGTTGCTATCGGTAATCCGCCGCGCCTCGTGAACGCGTTGATAACAATTCGTCTAGGGTGTTTGGCATCATCGGCGGGGGCTGAGATGTAGGCCGCGAACCGGCTGCTGCTACCCTGAGGTAATATGGGTCCAACGAGTCTATTCAATACCGTTGGACCTACGTTGCGCCGACTCCCGTGGTGAGGCACTTGAACGAAGGAAAACTGTCGAAGAGGGAGGCCAATGCGGTCGGCATAGTTGGCGGTCCAGGTTAACCCGTTGATGCCAGTGTCACCAGTGAGCAGTACCCGAGCGTTATTCTCAAAAGTCCCATAAAGCACAACGCTGGATTCATTACTCGCGCTTGTTTGACCTCCATCCTTCAGACGCTCGAACGCCCATGTTTCGGTCGTCCAATCTTGAAGCGCCGCCTTCGCAGCCTCCATGATCCGCTTTACGAGTGACTCTTTACCAAGCCACATTCCCGCCTGTTCAATAGCTGCCTGATCGGGTTCGGGTGTTTTGTCGAATTGAGGAAGGAGAAAATTGTAAGCGGGAACACTTGGAGAGCAAACATGAAATGGTCCGATGTTCTGGCCCTGAAAAGCCCCGTTGATTGTAGTTCCCTGTGCCACCGCCAGGTCATGTATCTCGGATACAATGGAATATTGGTCCTTGATTGCGCGACGTAATCCATCAACAGTCCAACGCTTGTCGGCAAAAAGATGCAATGTGTCCGACGCATGTTCCCAGGGTAGATGAAGCCAGAGGTTTTTGACCTCAATTTCGGCGAGCACCGTCCGAAGGCCGGACGCGTGATCGCCGTCCGAATGAGTTAAAACAACATGCTCCAGGACGGGACGTTGTCCAAAGTGTTTCCTTACGTGAGAAACAATCTGATCACCGGTCTCCGCATGGCCGCCGTCCACCAGCATAAGCTTGTAGTCGAAAGCGTTGCCGTAACGAAGAACAATAGCGTCTCCAGCTTTGGAAGCATCTCCAACCGGCAGAAATTCGATCTCGCAGTGCAAAAGTATACCTCCAACGATCTTTGCAATGTCGCGTTGAATCAGTTTCGTCGCAATGATGTTTGGTGGTTGTTCACTGATTTAGTAGAGGTGTCGGTGCTTATACACGTATGCTCCAGATCGCGTGAAGTGTTGCCGTCGAAGGTGATGTGAGAATGGGTAGTCGACGTCCACGGCGAGGATTGAAGGTTGACCTGACCGCAAACCAGATCGACCTCCCGGCGCGTCAGGCCAACGTCAAAACTTCCGAAACCGCTTTGCGCGGCTTCTGGGGCCAATTTTCCGTGCCGGGGTATCCTACCGAGATCAGCATCACAGGGATGTCTGTTTCAGCCAGGCCGAACGCTTTCGAGACAGCTACCGGGTCGAAGCCTATCATCGGACCAGAAACCAAGCCCAGACCTTGAGCCGCCAGCATCAAACTCATACCAGCGAAAGTAGCTGATCGAATGGCCTCGTCACGCTGAAAGGTCGAATTGTCCTGATACATGTTGCGTGACGCGCCGACCCATCCCTCATAGATTTCCTGCGAGATAATGCCCGCTTCAACCGATGGCTTCAGCGACGTCGGAACCGAGAGATGAATGTTCATCGTCCCGCAGACAATGAACGTGACAGAAGAGTTCGCGACTTTCTGCTGACCGTATGCCATCGGCAGCAACCGTTCCTTAGCTTCTGCGCTTCTGACAGCGATAAATCGCCAGTTCTGAGCGTTAAACGCTGTTGGGGCGTATGTCGCCAGTTCGATCAATTCGGCGATTTCGTTGTCCGAGAGATTGCGCGACGGGTCGAAGCTATTGGCCGATACGCGGGATTGGATAATTCCGACACAATGTTCACAGGGTTCTCCAAAGTCAGATGGGGGCCAAGTCACGGCATGGTGACTTCGCGTCAGGGGTGGGTAAGGGTGCTTTAAGCCAGGGGCTTCGTGAAACCGTCGATGGGCTTCAGATAGGTAGGAGCAAATCGCTGAGCTTTGCTCGGACTTCCGCCGAGGGTTCGCAGTACACGAATACGCGCTCAATTTTCGCCAACTCCGGGAAAGCCTCTGCGAACGGAGCGAATGTCTCGGTTACCGGACAGCGATGCCCCGGTTGTGCAGCGTGCAATAGAACAGGTCTTGAAAAAATCATCCGGTCAAGTCGCGCCTCGAAAGGCCGTTGATCTCGTGTTGCTTTCTGGAATGTCTCAGATCGACGAGGGATTGGCAAAGGAACGGAGCATATTCTTGGAGCTTCGAGGCTCTGAACAAGCCCGCGCATTGCGACATGTTTTCTTCGCGGAACGCGGTGCAGCGTCGCGAGGAGGCGAGTTCCCGGCTCCACAACGCCAGTTGCGGACGGCCCTCGTTGTCGGTGGAGGCAACATGGGGGCGGCCATTGCATATGCCTTGGCGGTCGGTGGTTTGAACGTCACGATTTTGGAGACTGATAGCGGAGCGTCTCGCCGCGCAAAGTCGAACTCGGACCGGATTATCAAGCAAGGGAAATCGCGCGGAATTCTAACGCAAGGTGAGGCGCAAGCCCTGACGGCTCCGATCAATCACCGAGTCGGGTATGATTGTCTTGACGCCGTCGACATCGCTATTGAGGCCGTGTTCGAGGACATGGCAGTAAAAAAGGCTGTCTTCGCGTCGCTAGCGGCTGCCTTGCCGGACCCGACTATTCTCGCCACGAACACTTCATACCTCGACATCAACGAACTGGCATTGGAGGTGCAGTCACCGGAACGCTTCCTTGGTCTGCATTTTCTCAGTCCGGCTCACATTATGAAGCTGCTGGAAATCGTTCGTGGCGATAAGACGTCGCCTGAAACTCTCGGCGTGGCCTACGCCCTGGCCAAGACCTTGCGGAAGGTGCCTGTTCTGTCGGGGGTCTGTGACGGGTTCATTGGAAATCGCATCCTGGCCCGATACCGACAGGCTGCGGACCTTCTCCTCCTTGAGGGAGCAACGCCTTACCAGATCGATGAAGCCATGCGGTCGTTTGGTATGGTTATGGAACCCTACGAGGCTCAGGATATGTCGGGTCTAGATATCGCTTACGCGAACCGTCAACGGCAAAAGCTTCGTAAAAGCAACGACGTTCGCTATGTCCCAATAGCCCACAGGCTCGTCGAGGACTATAAGCGGCTGGGGCGGAAAACTGAAGCGTGCTGGTATAACTACGAGGGGATCAACCCGACGCAGTCGTCCGTGGTGCTGTCATTGCTGGATCAAGTATCACATGAGGCAAATATAGAACGCCGAACCTTCAATTCGCCTGAAATTCAGGAGCGCCTTCTTGAAGCGATGATCGGCGAGGCAAGGTCGATTTTGGGCGAAGGGATCGCGGAGAGGCCGGAGGATATCGACTTGGTCATGATACATGGCTATGGGTTTCCCCGCTGGCGCGGCGGGTTGTTGGATTATGCCGAGCGCCAAGGTCGGTAAGTCTGGCCCGATATGGCGCTACCGGACAGGCAGTCACAGGGTAAGGTCATTGAGCAAGTTTTCTTAAGAAAAGCCGATTAAGTATCCCTGGTTGCATCAAGTGAATAGTTTGGTCCTAGCGGTTCTTTATGGATATAGATCGTTTAAAGCGCATTTCCGAACACGCCAGCGTCTTTCTTGTTGGCCCGAATGGCGCTGGCAAGAGCCGAACCTTAAAGGCCCTGTGTCAGCACTATGCCAAGGGAAGCGGGGCCTCCATTGCAATCTCGAACACGCCATTCGCGCGTTTGCCTGACAGAATCGCGGGCGCTGACTACGCGCATCTACGCGTTAATCAATCCACCACTTACCAGATGTTCTCACGCCTTTTGTGGGACGCCTTGCGTGATGCTTCCTTCAGCCTGATCAGTATGAGGGAGGTGTTGGAATACACTGGCTATGAGCCCATCCTGAGAGTCCAGATAACGCCGCAGTTCCGATCCCGCAGTTCTTCTTCGCCATACAGGAGGATCAGCAACGAAGCATTCCGAATTGCTCGCGGAGTCGAGAGGCTGTACGGGACTCATGATATCAATTTTTCCGACGTTCACACGTTCTTGGCACGCCTAGAAGACATCGCCCGAGCCCCTATACTTCAGCGAGAGATCAACAACGTTCTCCGGTCTGAGCAACGGCCACCTATCAAAATTACGTTTGGCTTGATTAAAGAGGGCGGCGAATTAGCAGTCCCGCTGGAGGACGCAAGTTCTGGCGAACTCACGTTGATAACGTCGGCGATGTTCATTCTATCGCGGCGAGATAAGCTTGCTCGGGTGTTCGTCGATGAGCCAGAGAATAGTCTGCATCCCCATTGGCAGGTCAAGTTTTTCGAGTTCATAACGAACTTGCTCCGCCGCGAGGATATTAAGTTCTTTGTCGCAACACACTCAGCTGTTCTCGCTAACGGAGCCTTGAGCGGTGACGTCGCCGTCAGACTGATAAAGTGCGAAGGACATACCTATCGGGAGATAGACGTCGAACGTGGCGGCGCGGATGAGAGCATCGAGAGGATTCTCTGGGAAGCTTTCGAGACCGTAACACCTGTCAATAATTATCTCTCTGAAAGCCTATCAGACTTGGCCTGGCGAGTACGCGACGGCACTCTTTCAAAGGAAGCGGCTCGACAGCGTTTGGAAGCCTTCGCGCGACAGTCATTCAGCAATAAGCAGCTGGATTTCATAAAGGCTTGTGACAAACTTATCATGTCGTTTGATTGACCATGCGCTTGAAGAAAAGTCGTTCCGAGAAAATTGCGATTAAGTGGGCCGTGGCTCTAAAGGACCCTTGGGGAGTCGATGCAAGCTCCAGCGCCTTGAAATCAGATTCAAGAGCCAAGGCAATTTCGTCCTTCAAGATCAGGCTGAAGAAATATCATCTTCTGCTTCAGGATAGTCGGTGCGGCTACTGCCGCGTGAGTCTCCATAATCGAAACATTGAAACAGACCGGGAGCATATTCTGCCGAAGGAGCGCTTCAAGTTCCTGTGTTTTGATATCTACAACCTGTCTGTCGCGTGCAAAACCTGCAACATGTCCATAAAAAAACGGCGTGTTACGCATCTCACATCAAAAGGTGTCCTTCTTCACAAAGATATCCTTGATGAAAGAAACTATAAGATCGTTCATCCAAATATCCATGTCTGGAGTGAGCATATTGACCTCCAGGGTGACGAAGATGGCGATTCCGTTTTCAGGCTTTACTATCCAATAACTGATCGCGGAAAGTTCACATACGATTTTTTCAAGCTTAAGGACTTGGAGCGTGCGAGGAACAACGACGCCCAACGGATCCTGCCTCGAGGGAGAACACGCAAGGGCGATCACCCCGATATAATTGCTGCGGCCAAAGCCACAGGGCAAGCGAGGCGATAGGCTTCGGGAAAATTTGACGGGTCGTGGCGTCGCTGGGGCCGGAGGCTTATTGCCTCCGGCGTTAGTACGCACGCGCACGGAGCTACTGCTTGAGATCGATCAGTATCTTGAGCTGGGTACCCGCAGGGTCGAGGAGCGCGTCGAACCCGTCACTAACAGCGTTATCCAGCGAAACGGTCTTGGTGACGACCTTTTGCGCAGGAATTTGGCCTGACGCGATGAGGTCATCCAGGAAGGTCGGCATGTCGACGAAGTCTACGTCGGGTAGGCCATTTGCGGTCCGTTCGTCAAAAGTGACGCTGACCGTTTTCCGCAGGCCCTTCTCTGCAACCGCAACATTAATGGAGCGCGAGACGGTCCCGGTCGGTATCGCGGTGAGATCGAAAAACTGATGGGTCACAATGCCACCTACTGATCTCGAATAACCCAGCCTGTACCATGGCTGGATCGGTATCCATAATGCCTCTCCTTGAACGATTTCAGCGCCCCTTCATACTGGGAGAGAATCAGTATTGCGTCCCCAAACTGCGGAAGCGCTTGATCATCGATGCTATCGAGATACTTCGCATCGGGAGCGTCTTTCAAAGCCTTACGGACATCATCAAGGACGCGATTAATAAGTTTCACCTTTGCTGCGCTAAGCGTAGCTTCAGGCTTCTTCTTCCCCAGCTCTTTCAGTTCTTTGAAAAGTTCGGCGAAGACTCCGTAGACAGCTTCGTAAGCAAGTACCTGAGCCTCTGTAACGTAATAAAGCCGTGACATTCATTTCCTCGTGAGCTTACGCGGCTGAGCTGCAACTTTGCTGGATACTTGCCCGTCTAGAACGTACCACCAGCCCGAATAGTTTTTTTCTACGTTGTCAGACCTGAACCGCTCGGCTTCTTCCAGGTACTGACCCAAAATCATAGCCACGTCGCTGACGGTGGGCGCATCGTCGGGATTGAATTGTTCGAAGCCATCCACTGGCCTGTAGTTCGCCCCAAGGACAGCGTTTGCCGACACAAGAATGTTATTGATCAGGTCGAGCTTGAACTTGTTCGGAGAATTGTTGGGCGTTTTCTTCGCCAATGCTTCGATTTCAGCGTGTACCCCCAAGAGTTGGCCGGTAACCTTCTCCAGCCTTTCTGCATCCTCAAGCGTTTTCATTCCGCCCTTACGGGCAGAGCCTTTTGAACTCGGCATATTTCTTCACCACCACGTCGATTGGAGATCGCTGCTTACTTTCAAAGACCTCGACCATCTGTTCGAGGTCTTCATCCGTCAGAGTTATGATTGCCTTGCGCTGCCCCGACCATAAGTCGACAGTTGCTTTCTGTTCAGCCTTCAATAATGGGTGGCGCGTTACGAAGACTCCAAACTTGCCGAGGTCGTCTTTGAGATAACGGTTCAACTGGTCTACGTGCTTGCGCTCCAGCCGAGCCACGTTCTTCATCTCAAACACCAATTGTCTGGAACCGTAATCGTCCATCATCTCCAGCAAGAAAGGATGAGTTCGACTGTTGTAAAAAATCAGGTCCCTGATGCTTACACCGCTCTCGGTCCGAGCTTGATCCTGTGCGAAGTCAAGGTGCGGGTAGAGCAACGTAGGAAGCAGTTCGCCGATGTGCTTCTCATAGTCAATGTCAGCGCCATCGGTTTTTCCGGTCGGCAACTTTCTAATTGCGTTCATTTTCCTCTTGGCTGAAAGCGCGGGAATCTGCTTGAACAGCGGGTCATTGACACAATCTTCAGCTGTTCTCTCGCGCTGTCTAATATACTCGTCAACCGCTCCATAGTTTTGACGATTGTACGTCAGAACTTTGACGCGGGTTAGTTCTTCACCCTGGTGGGCTATGTCATCTTGCGGGCAGCTCTCTTTGAAATAAGAGTCATAATTGATCCACGGGGTATGCCTTAGCCATCGTTTAGGAACAAAGACGACAGGAGTGTTCGTAACCGGATGTACGGGGACGTCGCACACTTTGGAAACGAACGTCGCCTCTGACGGCTCGTAGATGGTGCTCACCATAACCTTTGATGTCGGAATGCCGAGGCTACGACACTCTTGATAGGTATAGTCAATCAAGAAGCTTTTCAGAAAATTGCAGGCGATATCGCTAATACGGTCTTTGCCGACACCGTCTACGAAGAGCTGAATTTCCTCAAAGTGTCGGAAACCATGCTCTCGATACCTTGGGACGTGTTCGAAAAGGTTCAGAATTTCTTCAGCTTTTGCCTGCGAAAAACGTATGCCTTTTTTGCTGGCCGACGTGCCCAAGCCAACTTCATCGCATTCTGAAGCCGCAACAAGTTGTTTCGCGGCGGTGGCTCTGTTTCCCGTTTTGACCAAATTTCCTAGATTGTTGAACGCAGCAATCATGAGCTGGTGTAGGGCTTTGTCTTGGTAAGAAGGCGATTTCCACAATAAAAATGGATCGAGATATAGAGGTATGTCTTCGTCCAAAAACGGAATTGCAAAATCCAACTCTGCTTGCGGAACGAAGACGTTGTGATGTTCTGTGAAGCGTGGACGAAGTAGCAATCTGGCAGCCCGGCGTGAATCTTAGGTGTGCATGGGAAACTAAGTTCAGAAAACAGTCAATCGTGCAACCTGTGGTCACCACTCATTTTACGCCTCCGAGGCTTCCTCTCCGGTCGCGGCTGAACCCAAAGAAAATTTCAGTATTGGGAAAGACACTCTTTTGAAAACGGTGCGCTAATAGGCACATTTACATCGTGCAACGGCGCGGCGAACAAGCGGAATTTTGAGTACAAAGACCGTCATGCACGCGCCGCCCTTGAGGCGTCAGCCACAGCTGATCTACAGGTCGATGGTAAAACCTGGACGGAAGCCTGACGTATAAAGCTCTCGCCGCTGTCCTAGAGGGTTGCAGATAATCCGCGTATGGTCAGCCATGTAATCCCGAAACTTATGTATGTGCCCGTGAATCCACACGCTTGGGCGTCGGCGCATGATCAAGTCGGAAAGATCGGAAGCGAACGCGGCGTTCGTCACATTTCCGAAGAAGGCCGGGTCAAAGCTTTGCATCAAAGGGGCGTGGTGGGTGACAACGACCGTTCGCCCGAGGTAATCCAGCGACAATTCTCTGTCGATAAATTTTCGGCTTTCCCTGTGGCGTTCAAGGATTTCCCAAGCTGTAACCATACCGTTCTCATCAATTTTTCGAGGGTCCGAGCGGAAAATGCACTCAAAATCCAATATGCGGGAAGGCACGAGTTCGAGGGCTTTGACGCGCCGCTCTTCTGGCTGGATATGCTCATCATCGCCAATGGACACGGCGAAATCAGTCCATAAAGTAGCGCCGATGAAACGGCAGTCCCCTATGGTCACCGTATCGTTTTCCAGAAGATGGATGCGGCTTCCTTCTACTAGCCGTCGAGCCCTCTCAAGCGCACCGCTGATACTGTGGCCAAAATAGTCGTGGTTCCCGAGTACGAGTACCACTGGCATCCTTGGCTCGATGACACGGCGGATGTAGGCAACACTGTCTTCGATAAAATCCGTAAGGTCGCCTGCGCAAATGCAGATGTCTGCTTTTGGAGCTTTGGGCGGGTCGCGGAAAAACCGCGCGAGGCGGCTTTCGTGGATGTCGCTAATGATCCAGGCTTTCATTGAGCCTCCATCGGCCGCATAGGAAATACGGCGCGTGGTTAATTGGTAGGGTGAAGTTGTGCGTGGAAGGCCGCTAATGTTGGCGGCGGTTCCGGCTTTGGGTCGTGGATGAAGGAACCTTCCGCGACCCCGGCCAGTACGGTTCCAACTGCGGAGCGTCCAGGCGCTTGTGCTTGACGAGCGCGTCGGCAAGTTTAAGCAATGCAGGCTTGAGGCCGTCGAGCATATCTCGTGCTCGCTGATACTGCTCTCCAAGGATTTCCGTAACGTCATCCCGCAGTGCAAGGTCCTCCCAAAGCTTGGGAGAGGACGTTATGTCTACCGATTCAGGAAGATAAAAGAGCGAATTTCCGAAAGCATATTCTGTCACCATCCGAATTGCCAGCATGGTTGCCTTCGCAAAGTCGCTGCCTCGGTTTCCTGTTGACCAGTTGGATCGGTGTCCGAAAATCAGGTCCTCGGCTGCTGCTCCTGCCAAGTCCGCCGTGATCATCTTCATAGCATCCCAGCGGGTTAGAAACGCGCGGGAAGGGCTTTGGATGAACGTGCCACCATTGGCATCAACAGTGGTCGCAAAGCTTTCCACGTTGTCATAGATTTCAACGCGCTCGACCTTGCCCAGCAGCAATGCGCGGGTCACAATTGCATGCCCTGCCTCGTGGATTGCTACGCGGTATAGCGTCTTAGCGTCGAGCGGAGTCGGCACTTCTACCAGCGATCTCACGTCCGAAATGTTGACATCTCTGCTTTCTTTTCGGGCAATCCTCCTCGCTTCGCGAGCTAGTCGTTCCAAGTCAGCGCCGCTTTTTCCAGGTAGTCTTGCGCCAATTTCCTTCAGGGCTGCATCGCCCGCTAAATTCGGAAGATGAAACTCAAGGATTTCTCCTCGTGCTGTTGCATCGGGGAGAGGAAATCGGACATGTTTTTCGAGCCGACCGCTTCTCAAAAGAGCAGGGTCGATCTTCTCTGGATAATTGCAAGCACCAAGAACGATCACGCCCTCACGGCCTTCCGTTCCGTCCAAGCATTCCAACAGAGCGTTCACGACTGTGGTCGAATAAGTCTCGTGACGGCTAGGAAACTTAGCTCGGTCCCCAATGGCGTCGAATTCATCAAGGAATAATAAGCACGGTGCATTTTCCTTCGCGGCATTGAACGCCTGATACATTGCCTTCAACATGTCGCCCAGGTCGCCGTCCTTGAAGGCTTGCCATTTCGGAATCGAGGTTGCTTCCAGATGCAGACCACAGTGGGCAGCGAGAGCAGCCGCAAAACGTGTCTTTCCTGTACCCGGTGGCCCGTATAACAAACAACCCTTGTCCACCTCGGCCCATGGCAACTTTCCTTGTCGCCAATCTTTAAGGTCTCTTTTTAGAGCATCAGCCCACACGCTTGCCTCGCCGAAGCCCTTGGTGACATCTAGGCGTCTTTCGTTGGCTGAACCGATCCTGGCGGCCTCCAATAGCTTTGCGGCGGCCCGGCTTGCTGGCTGATCTCGGCGGAAGATCGCTTCCATTCGCTCCGACGCTTGTTCCCCGATCACCGCTGCTTCTTCGTCGGTAAGTTTGCCGCACCGCCGAAATACACAGAGGGCTCGCAAGTGTCGAACATCGCATACAGCAAGCCTGTCGTAGAGTGTGGCGGTAAGCTCGAAATCCTCATGAAGGACAGAGCCCTCTTGAGCGAAGATGATCAGTTTCTCTCCAGACTCAAGGATTTCTGCCGCGTCGATCTCCCACCCACGCCGGTGCTTTGATGTGGGATGCAGGCAGACCCTGACGCCCTTAATGTCCTTCAAGATAATTTTTGCTGCGTCATCAACGTGGCTCAGTTGCCAATGAGACGGGACGGCAATTACGGCTACGCACGATGGCTCGGATAGGGCGCCAATGTTTCTGCGAAAGAGGGCGACGAGAGCGCAATATGCCAGAAAGTCAGTTGCTGACTTCAAAGCGATGGCTGCGTTGTTGCCGTTCGCCTTCCGAAACTCGTTGGAACGCGAGCCTTTCAACTGGTTGGCCACTTCTTGCAGCTTAAAAATATAGCGGTCTAGGCTATCCGCGAGGGCTTTATCCATAACTTTTCCTCCCGACACCTAGCCGATCAGCCCGTGGTCGAAATGGTACCACCTGCTTAGAGACCTGCCGATTTTGCGTTTCTGATCGAGGTAGAACAGTTCGCTCGTGACGCCTGGGCTTCCTTCCTTGATGTGCGGGTGGCCCGACATCTCTCCGATGAGGCACGGCACCGAGCGCTGTACGAGCATGCAGTTTCGGATGATGACCGGATCAACAGGTCCATTGAAGCCCCTGGGTGAAGCAAGGCTCTGAATATCAGCAAGGAGCGACTGCAGTCGTGGGATTATCATGCTGGGCGGTGTGCCAAGCCATTTGTCGTTCATGCGAAGTCTCCTTCGATTCGATTTCTGATTTCCTTGCACGATGTGTAAACCGATTCGCGCAACAGAAGTAGGAAATTCGCATGAAAAATAGATTAATCGCGACATAGGTCGATATGTTGACATTTTGTGGTTTTGGCATTTGTTCCGATGCATGGCCGGGCTTCCAACTCACAGTCAGATCAGAGCGGCACGCTCGATGCTTGGGCTCAAACAGAGCGACCTCGCCAGCAAAGCTATGGTTACGCGCAGCGTTTTGCTTGGCCTTGAGCAACCTGGAAGAAAGCATCCTGATCGATTGGCGCTTTCGCAGATACGCGATGCCCTTCTCAGCGATGGGCTGATTTTTGTTGACGCTACGGATACTGCGGGCGAGGGAGTCCGATGGGCTAAACCCAGTGGAAAAGTGTGGGTAGATTGCCTAAAAGATGCCCGTGCGATGCTCGGCTATACGCTGGATGAGCTTTCGGAGAAGTCTGGGGTCGGACGGTACGTCATCGCCCGTTTGGAAAAGACCGAGCGGAAAAGGATTAATGAGCTATCGGCAAACCGTCTGCGCGATGTGTTCTTCGAGAACGGCGTCACTATTTTGCCCGAGGAGGCCGACACCGGCGCTGGCGTTCGCTTTCACAGCTATTTAAAGGCCAGGAAGTGACACGTTAAAGCCAGGAAGTGACATACCATTGCCATTCCCGCGAGACACGGCGCTTCGCACGCCCGGTAGGAGTAGGAAGTCTCTGAACCTGTCGCAGTCGATTTAGCTTAGGGAAGCCCTTCCCCAAGTGGCAATTCGAGCACCGCCCGCGAGCGGCATCCAATACGTATCCCGGGCGTTGACTTAAACGGCGGTCTTGAGAGCGACAATTTCCGCACGGCGGTTCCGGCAAGTGAAACCTTCCGTACGAACGTCTTGCCAGCAGGTGGATCAGGCCTCGCGCTATTTGTAATAGGTTCGCTCAAGGAGGCCGCTCTGCGTGAGCGGCGGCTCTTCGATTTATCTGACCACAATTAAATTTTCAGGGTCTGCTCGGAACTCCATTTTGAACACCACGACCCCATATAAAGTTCGAGTCCTGTCGCCCCGACCATTAAATTCTTGATTGCCCCAGCTTTCTTACATCAGAGACAACTCGTTGATCCCTTGCCGGTGATGGACCGGCTCGCTTTTGCTTGCCTGCTAGGCCGCTGAGATCATTCTGAAAGCGGCCGTCCGTGTCATGGTGTTCTGCTGCATGGTAACGCGGTTGCGGCCCGCGGCTTTTGCTGCATAGAGCGCTGCATCGGCGCGAGCGACCGCGTCGTGGATCGACGGATCTGTCGGCTCGGTTCTGCCGATGCCGAAGCTTGCCGTGATTCGATCCGCGATGCCGTAGGCGTGCCACTCCAACTCGGCTATGGCGAGCCTCATGGCGTTCGCAAGGTGCTCCGCGTCGACGACGCCGCCTTCCGGGATGGCGATGACGAACTCCTCGCCCCCGAAGCGGGACGCGAACCCTGTTTTCGTCGTCAGGGCATCGAGCTGCTCGGCAACGGCCACGAGTACGCGATCTCCCATCGCATGTCCGTAGCGGTCGTTGATCGTCTTGAAGTGGTCGATGTCGCACATGATGATCGTTGCGGCATGGGACCTTCGCAGCGCCTGCGCCTTCGCCTCGAAGCCGCGGCGATTCAAGAGCCGCGTCAACGGATCCCGCTCGGCGGCGTCCCTATAGCCATCCATCGCACGAAGGACCACGGAGGCAAGAGCGCTGAGCGCCAGCAGCATGCCGAGGATGGCCTCGGTCGCCTGCATCGCATAGGCATAGGACGACTGCAGGAAGCGGTCGAAACTTCCAGGATCCGCGATCGCCGCAAAGACGATGTTGCGGAAGATCGTGTTGAATACGACCAGCCCGACCATGACCAGAAGCAGCTTCTCATAGGGCCGGGCTGCGCTTCGCCACACGAAGAACAGAGGCGAGGCCATGAGAACGACGAAGGCGATATCGCTGAGGATCAGTTCGAGAGACAGGCTACCGCGGTATTGGACCGCATAGATCGTGGCTGCATAGGCGACAGCCGCGAAACCAAGGCGCGGATACCGTATCCGTGTGGGTCCGAAATGCAGCAAGAGCGCCTCGGAGTTCAGGTAGGCAGCCGAGATGAAGAACAGATCCGCGAGCGACGCCTGGAATTGCGGCGGCAGATCCGTCAGGAGTCCGGGTGTTGCAAAGCCTGCGGCAGCCGAAAGATAGCCCAGTCCCCAGCGGAGTGCGGAGTTCGGCGACCAGCGCGCAACGATCAGGAATACGACACCGAAGCAGATGAAGATAAGCGGAAGGATAAAGGCGAAACCGTCGTCAGAACTCATGCTCATCCATTAGCAGATGAGTATTAATAAAAGAGCGCTTCTGCCTCGGCTCCGCACCGTCGGTGTGTGTCTTGCCGATCCAATACGGCGAGGGGCGATTACGGATGGGCGATCGTACGGGTCGGATCCATCAATGTCTTTCCGCCATCATGCGGTCCTCAGGCTTTAACGATGAAATAAAAATAATGTAAAGCCGTGAGAAAATTAGAATATAAGCAAACGTAAATCTAATTTATGATCTCGCGGAAACTCGCATTTCTGGAGATGATTTGGTGAATATGTTAGGCTGACGTCATTTAATGCTGGGGATATATATGGCTTCCATAGAATTAACCTCCGATTGCAGAGAGGCTGTTTCTCAAGCATTCCTGGATTTGGCTGAAAAGACCGTTCTGGCAGGAATGCCGGAAGGCGATGTGGCTTTGCTTTTGCTGGACCTCGCGGAAGCCTATCTGATGAAGGTCAGCGGCGAGATAATCGCCGAGGGCGCGATCCAATCGCAGGTGATCCACGACCGTCTGAAGAACTGACGACGCCGATCGATCACATTAGTGTTTCACAACATAATGCGAGTTGATTAAAGGTGGTGTGGCGAGCATAGTGGCTGCATCGCCGGCTATGGGAGTGGCTGCCGGCCCGGTGGTTTTCCGTTTCGGCCCTCCGCGGGTGATATGAACCGATGCTTAGATCGCCAATATTTCCTCGTGATCTGCCTCTGTTTTCGGAGGATCTGGATATCCTTTCCGACGTTCTCGACGACATCTGCCGACACAGGCAGATCGCACGAAACTCGCCGCGAGCCGAGCAGATCGCATCACGTCTGATCGAACTGTACCGCCAGGGCGTCAAAGATCCGAAAACCCTTGCCGCCCTCGCCAAAGCCTATCTCTGAAGATCACTTCTGCTCGATCGAAACGCCGTTCTGGCCGATGCTCATTTCGATCCCGTCTGGCTTGCTTTCCTCGTGAAAAATATAGGCTCCCAGCCCGGCAATGATAACGACCAGCGCGCCGATGACGAAATAAAGACCATTACCCGTTCTCACGAAAACCCCTGCAATACGTTGAATACGCAGGCTAAACGCGCAATCGCGGCTTTGGTTCCGCTTCAGTCGTCGTTGGTGGAATTGAGGTTCTCGGGGCGAAGGCCTTCGTCTACGCTGGTACGCGCCTTCAGCCTGACGCCCGGGCCGCCTTCATCGTGATTGCCGCTGGCAAGGAAGATCACGCCCGCCGCTTCGAGAGCGTTTTTAACCGCCAGCAATGCCTGCGGCTCTCCCGAGGAATGGTCCTGTTCGAGGGTTTCGATGATTGCGGCCGGCAGTCCCGATGCGGTTGCCAACTGCTGGATGCTCATGCCCATCATGGCGCGGGCGCCGCGCATTTGTGTTGCTGTGATCATCAGGTAAGTCTAGCGCGCCGATGGCGGTTCGCAAGTGTCTCGCCGATGCCATCAGGCGTTTATGATCGGCCCTGTCGCGCTTCGAGTGCCGCGCAACCCCATACCACGCCGAACAGCAGATACACATGGCGCCAATGGTCGATGTCGATGACGTTCCCAATCGCGGCGTGACCGAGAACGGCAATCCACCCGATCATCAGGTAGGGCTGCCAAGGGCGATCCCTAAGCAGGTTCTTGAAGCCGAGATAGAACGTCCAGCAGAGCATGCTCACGTAACTGATGAAGCCGAGCCAGCCGTAGGTGGTCAGCGACTTCAGCCAGATATTGTGCTCGTCTTCAGGGAAGATCGTGCCGAACACCATCGGCCCGATGCCGAGCGGACGCTCCATCATCATCGTAAAGCCGATCCGATGGCGGTCGAAACGGCCGAGGTGCTCACCATCGTACTGCTGCACGAGCTGCGCACGGGTCGAAAACAGGTCACTGACCTTTGGAAACTGCAGGGCGACCAACAGGGATGCCGTCATCATGCCGATCGCGGCGAGCGAGAGGATGAGGATGCGCAGCCGAAACGCTCCGCTTCGCTCCTTCAGCATCATCACGAAGATTAGGAGAATGATCGTGAGAAGGAACAGGCCCCAGGCCGCGCGCGAGAAGGACAGGAAGACGCCGAGTGCCAAGATCAGCAGCGCGCCAGCCTTGATCGGCGCAGTCCGCAGCGATCCCGTCAGGATCCCATGCACGAGATAGAGGGAAGGGGAACGAGAAACGGGCCGAACACGTTAGGGTCCTGGAACGCTCCCTTGGCGCGATCATAGAGCGTGAAGACCTCGGCGCCGGGAAAGGCATGGAAATAGCCGAGGATCCCGAGCAGCGAGGTTATCACCGCGGCGATTGTCCAGGCATTGAAGATGAGCGGCAGGCGGCGGTGACTGTCCTCTATGATTGCGGCATAGAAGATCGAGGTCAGCGCCAGGAAGGTCGATACCGCGACATACATCGGTCCGTCGGCCAGGTCGCGCATCTGCGTCAGCGACAGCATGCCGCCGACATTGAAGGTCAGAAGCAATGCCAGCAGTGGTGCCGTCGTCCGCGATATGCGCAGCCCGAGGATGAACCACAGACCGACGAGGCCCGCCATCCACAACTCATAGGGCGCCGGCTCGTTGATGACAAAACCTGACAGGAACACGCCAAAGCCGACCGCGGCGGACCCGATCAGGCGGAGTGTCGCTCTCTGCGGGTGAGCGACACGCGAATATGTCGCTTCGATCGCAGTCAATATGCGTTTTCCGTATTGAAGAGCCGGAAAGGCGTCAGGAACAGGATTTTCAGATCGAACCACAGCGACCAGTTCTCGATGTAGTAGAGGTCGTATGCGGTACGGAACTTGATCTTGTCGTCGTTGTCGACCTCGCCGCGCCAGCCGTTGATCTGGGCCCAGCCGGTAACGCCGGGCTTGACGCGATGGCGCGCGAAATAGCCCTCGACGACGTCGCCGAACGCCCGGTCGCGTGCCTGGGCAAGCACGGCATGCGGGCGAGGGCCGACGAGCGACAGATCGCCCCTCAGGACGTTGAACAACTGGGGAAGCTCGTCGATCGAGGTCTTCCGGATGAAGCGGCCAACCGGCGTGACGCGGGCGTCACCCTTGGTGACGGCGGCGCGTCCTGTCGGATCGCCCTGGTCCGCATACATGGAGCGGAACTTGAAGACGTTGATGACCTCATTGTTGAAGCCGTGACGCTTCTGCATGAAGAACACCGGGCCCTTCGACGTTGCCTTTATCGCGATGGCGGTACCGAGCATGATCGGCCAGAGCAGGCAGAGCGCGAAGATGGCGAAGAAGATGTCGAAGCAGCGCTTGGCAACCGAATCCCAGTCACGGATCGGCTTGTTGAAGATATCGAGCATCGGGATCGCGCCGATATGCGAGTAGGCACGCGGGCGAAAGCGAAGGCGATTGGCGTGCGCCGCCAGCCGAATGTCGAGCGGTAGAACCCAGAGCTTCTTGAGCAGCTGAAAGATTCGCGCCTCGGCGCTGAGCGGCAGCGCGATAATCAGCATGTCGAGGCGTGTGAGACGGGCGAACTCGACGAGCTCGGCCACTGTTCCGAGCTTGGGGTAGCCGGCCACCATGATAGGCGAGCGCTTCTCGCCGCGATCATCGAAAATGCCGCAAATCCGGATATCGTTGTCCGGCTGCATCTCGAGCGAACGGATTAGCTCTTTCGCAGGCTCGCCACCTCCGACGATGACCGCGCGGCGCTCCATGATGCCGTTGCGCACCCAGTTGCGGATGCCGTAGGCAACGAGAAAGCGGCTCGCCAGCAGAAAGATCGCGCTCATCCCGAACCAGAGGCCATAGGCATCGACGTCAGGACGGCCCGCATTGCGTACCAGCACCATGGTCACGGCGGTGACGAAAAAGACGCCCATCCACACCCCGAGAATGCGAGGCAGGAGGCGTATTCTCGAGCGGAGTGCAGGAATGGAATAGGTATCGGCAGTCTGCAGTGCCAGCACCAGCAGCCCGGCAGCGAAGGCGCCTGAGAGCGCGCGCCCGGCAAAAGTCTCGTCAATGGCCGGCCAGATAAGGAAGGTTACCAGGGCGATCGCCAGCTGCGACAGGAACTCGAACAACCGCAATTGGCCGATGAGCATGACGGGAGAGTGCGTGCTTTCAGCGAACTGTTCCGCTATCTGTCGCGCATACTCGTTCAGCGGCTCGGCGGGGTGCGCATCATCGGCCGTGTTGCGTTGATTGACGTCGGAAACCTGTCTGCGCAACGCTTCCAGGTCGAACTGATCGTTCTTTTCTGCCTTATTCATGAGGCCACCGCCAGTGATTGACCTCAAGTCAATAGCAGGAAGCCCCTAAGAAACGTTTTACGTCGCGCTGTCGGGCTTCTTGCGTCGCGGTTCTTCGAGCAACTCCTGGTACAGTTTCAGGACATCTTGCGCCATGACGGAGGCGGAGAAGACTTGCTTGATCTGGCTGACCGGGGGCATCGCTGTCTCGTGCCATCCGGGAATGCTGACCGCCTCTGCCATCACGCGAGCGAGATCGTCCGAATTCTCCGGTTCGACGAGGGCAGGGCTGTCCTTGCCAAGCGCTTCGGGAATGCCGCCGACGCGGGTGGCGATGAGCGTTTTTCCTGCTGCCAGTCCTTCGAGCACGATGTAAGGCATAGCCTCCGCGCGCGATGGAACGACGAGATTTTGCGCCATCGCGAATGCCTGCTGAACACGCATCGCCGGCAGCATGCCGATCCGCTTTCCAAGACCCCGTTCGATCATCATGTCGCGGTATCGATCCCGATCCGGCCCATCGCCGATCATCAGCGCTGACAGCGGCCTGCCGAGAATACGTTCCGCCTTCGCAAAGGCATCGACAAAAAGGTCGGGACCCTTAAGGTCCCGCAACATGCCGACATAGATGTAATGGACCGCATCGGAGCGCGTCGGGATCAGTTCGAAGTCCCGGTCGGCAATACCGTTATAGATCAGCCGCGTCTTGGTTCGCGGTCGTCCGATCCGCTTCGTGTAGGTGTCGCGCTCATAGTCGCAGATGAAGACCAGCGCGTCTGTCAGATATTCCTGCAGGCGCTCCATTCGAAGAACGAACTGGCCGACGAGAGAGGAGCGCGAGTAATGCAGGCTCCCCCCATGGGCTGTATAGAGGCGGGCTACGCGATACCTGTTCACCCGCAGGGCTGAGCCGGCGATACGCGCGAGCACACCGCCTTTGGCGCCGTGTCCGTGCAGCACGTCCGGCCGCAAACTTTTGATCTTCTTGTAGCCGTCCCACATCACGGCCATGTCGGAGAAGCTGATCGAGCGCCGGATCGGTACGCGCGTCAGGCCGAGCGACAGAAATGGGCGGATGTCGTCGAAAAGAGCTTCTTCGTGGTCGCCACCCGTCGAGCTGTCGCAGAGAATGCCGATCTCGTGGCCGGCCCTGCTGTGCTCCATGACCAGATCGCGAACGTGGCGGAAGATTCCGCCGACCGGCGACCTGAAGCAATGGATGATGCGGAGAGGGCGCTGGCTGCTCATGCCGCTCAGAACAGTCGCTCGCGGACGTAAATCGTATCACCGGCCACAATCGCGGAAGAGATGTTGACGCGGCCGGTAATAACCTGGCCGTTGATCTTCCTTGTCACGTCGACGGCGCCCTGATTGGCTCTGGCGGTAAAACCGCCGGCGACGGCGACGGCGTTCTGAACCGTCATCCCGGGAACGTAGGCATACTGACCGGATTGTCCGACTTCACCCATGATGAAGACCGAGCGGTAGCGGTCGACGTCGATTGTGACGTCAGGATCGCGCAGATAGCCCTGCTTGAGTTTCTGGGCGATTTGACCCGACAATTGCTGCAGCGTGCGACCACGCGCGGCAACCTGGCCGACGAGCGGGAAGGCAATGTAGCCGGCCTGGTCGATCGTATAGGTGTTCGTCATGCTTGGCTGGTCGAAGACCGTGATACGCAGGCGGTCACCGCTATCGAGCGAATAGGGCTGAATGGTCGCCTCGTTGAAGGCTCTCGGCGCCGGCTTGTAGCTGTTGCAGCCGCTGAGGATCGCTGCCATAGCGGCAACGCTCAAGGCCATTACTAACTTGGTCTGGGCGACACGCATCCGCAATGCTCACAGGAAATGAAAGTGTTCCCTGTCGTTATCGATCCGTTAGGGTTAATAGCCGGTAAAGACCGCAACTTTTTCCGTTTTGAACGCCTCTACTCAAGCATCGGAGCCACGCGGCCGCATTAACTGTTGCGTTACTATACTCATTTACTCTCGCGTCACCTTTGTTCTTGGAGTGAGAGCATGTCCGGCGTAAGTGGTCATGAGGATGTCGATATCGATCTTGGGCAGTTGGTTCGTGCCGTTTGGGCACGCCGACTGAAGGTCGTGACCATCACGTTATTGGGGGCAGGGGTCGCCTTCGCCGGTGCGAAGATGATGTCGCCGAAGTACCGCAGCGAAACGCGCATTCTGATCGAGCCGCGCGCGCCGGCCTTCGCCAATGCCCAGACAAACGACGCCGGCGCTAGCCCGCTTCTCGACGAACTGAACATCGCCAGCCAGGTCCAGCTGTTGCAATCCGCCGACCTGATCAAGCAGGTTATCAACAGCCAGAAGCTCTACGACCTGCCCGAATTCGATGCTGCTGCGAGCGGCTCGGCCTTTAGCGATCTGCTCGTCGCACTGCATCTGAAGAAGAGCCCGCTGGAGAGCCCGCCGGAAGAGCGCATCATCGACGCCTTCACCGAGCGGCTGCAGGTCTATCAGGTGCCGGGTTCGCGCGTCATCGGCATAACCTTCACCTCCAAGGATCCGCGGCTCGCCGCCCAGATCCCGAATGCGATGGCGGCGGTCTATCTCTCCAAGCAGAGCGGTGCAAAGCTTGCATCCAACTCGGAAGCCACCCGCTGGCTCGAGCCGGAGATCGAAACGCTTCGCCAGAAAGTCAGCGATGCCGAGCAGAAGGTTGCCGAGTATCGCGCCGAACACGATCTCTTGCCGACAAACGGCGGCAGCAATTTTCCGACACAGCAGCTGAACGACATCTCCGCGGAACTCACCCGCGTTCGCGGCGAAAGAGCCAATGCCGAGGCACGGTCGCAGGCCGTGCGCAACGCGCTTTCCTCGGGCGAGGCGTCGGACACGCTGCAGGATATAATGTCGTCGCAGTCGATCCAGCGTCTGAAGGGTACTGAATCCGCGTTGCAGTCGCAGATCTCCGATCTCCAGACGACGCTCCTCAGCAATCATCCGCGCTTGCGGAGCCTGAGGGCTCAGCTCACCGACATCAAGGCGCAGATCCGCGAAGAGACCCAGAAGATCCTCGCAAGCATCGAGAATGAAGCAAAGGTTGCCTCGCTGCGCCAGAAGGAACTCGAGCAGCAGTCCGACAGGTTGAAGGCAAGCAGCGCCCAGGCAGGAACGGATGAGGTTGGCTTGAACGCTCTGCAGCGTGAAGCCGCCGCGCAGCGCCAGTTGCTGGAAACCTACCTTGCGCGTTACCGCGAGGCCGCTTCCCGTTCCGATAAGAATTCGAGCCCGGCCGATGCGCGCATCGTCTCGAACGCGATCCAGCCTGTCGATCCCTATTTCCCCAAGGTCGTACCGATCGTCACCGTCGTCGCGCTCGCGACACTCATCGTAACCTCGATTGCGATCATGCTCGCCGAACTCTTCAGTGGTCGTGCACTGCGGCCGGTTTCCCGTGCCGTCGAGATCGAACAGGAAGTGATTGAAGAAGTGGTCGTACCGGAGCAGCCAAGGCGTACACCTACGCCAAGCATGCTGGCGGTTTCCGAAGACGAGGCACCTTCGGAAGCGGTCGTCGAGCCAGAAAACGAGCCGCAGGGAGAAGAGGAGAACGAGTTCTCTGTCACGGCAGTCGCCGATTATCTGATCGAGAGCCGCGCACAGCTGGCGATCGCCATCTCGCCGACAGGCGACGATGGCTCGGCCGCAACCGTCGCCCTTGCACGCCGCCTGGCCATCGTCGGCTCGCGGGTTGTTCTTCTCGATATGACTGGTTCCGGATACCCGACCCGCCTCATGGCCGAGAATGATGAGGCGCTTGGCGTCACCGACCTGCTCTGCGGCGAGGCCGCTTTCGGCGAAACCATCCACAGCGATCGCCTGACCGATGCTCATTTGATCCCGCAGGGGATGAGCGATATGCGCCAGGCCATGCGCGGTGCGGATCGCTTGAGCCTGCTGCTCGACGCGCTGTCATCCGCTTACGACCTCGTTGTCGTCGAATGTGGCGCTGCCAACGTTGCCGCGGTGTCGCGTTTGACCCGCAGCAAGGATGTCGAGATCATTCTCTCGATGCCTGAGATCGTCGAGGCCGAATTCCTGGCCGCGATGACGGATTTCGAGGAAGCCGGCTATCATCGTGTGCTGCTGATGAGCGGCGGCGAGGCGGAAATCTTCCCGGAATCGCGCGAGGCTGCCTGATCAGGCGAACCGACGCATCCGCTGCGCGACCTTGTAGAGCCGCGGATGCGACTTCACGAACGCCTTGCCTCTGGTGATGGTCCGGTGAAACAGCCCCATTGCCGCGCCGCGAGCGTTTAGCGGCAGAACCACGTCGTAATGTGCCGTCTCTTCCGGCGCCCAGGAGCGCTTGTAGCTCTGGTCGCCGAGGCCGAAGTCGAACAGACTGACGCCGTGATCCTGCTGCCGCTGGATCATTTGCCAGAAGAGGAATTCGCCGGGGCTGGCATCCGCCGCGATCGTCTCGTCAATTGAGCTGAACTGGCAGATGACGTGATCGCCCTTGCGCGAGATTCCGGCGAGCGCCGCGATATGCCCCTCATGCTCGCCTTTCAGCCGGATCGCATGCATCTCGAGGCTGAAGGCCGGAATGGCAGGATCACGAGCGTCGATCGCGCCGTGCAGGAATTGCTTGGTTTCCGCATCGGAGAACACGTCGGGTAGCCCGAGCGCCTGAAAGCGCCGGCTCTTTTGCGCGAAGAACGCATCCAGAAGCTGATGCTGCTCTTCCGGTGCGCCTCCCGCGATGTATTCGAAACCACCAAGCGCTTCGAGCCGCTTCGACTGCACACGAAACTTCTTGCGGCGGTTCTTTGCATTCAGCTGCTTAAGCGTCGCTTCCCAATTTTCGAGCAGCGGCAGTTGATAGGCATAGTTCTGGTTCTGCACCGTCGGAAGACGGGTGAGGGGATTTGGACGCTCTCTCCAGGACAGCGGAATGTTCTGCAACAGCAGAAGGTCCGCATGTTCCATAAGAGCGGTCTTCAGCATCGCGGAGAGACGGTCCGGCTCGATAGCGCCAAGGGCAGCGGCGAAGTCGGCGGCAAACAGCCCCGTGTTGATGTTGCTGTGGTCGGCGCCGATGAACTTGGCGATCCGGATACCGCGCGACGATACGATCTCCACGGGCAGGATGAAGGCAGTGTCAGCACCTGCCTTGCCGGCGATGACGGCAAGAGGCCGTCGATGCGCTTCGACCCAGGCGGCGCACCAGTCATAGCTCTGGTGCAAGGAATTGAGATTGTCGCGGTCCAGCGCGCGCCATTCGCTTTCAATGGCCTGCAGCGAGGTAACAAGTTCAATCTGCAACCGCTCGACGGCGAGCTCGACATTCAACGCCCGTAGCTTCGCCACGCTATCAGGCACGCCGGCTTCTGCCTGCGCTTCGTGATCGACATGAAGCTGCTTTTGGTGCACGACGCCTCTCCGCATTATGGACGCGGAGAAGAATAGGCATCGGCACCCTATATTTTCTTTACGCTAGGCTGGTGGTGCGGCTTTTCCGGCAATCAGGGTTATTCCGTGATTAACGGTCACTGCTGTTTGGGACCGGCCATCCACTTGATGATGACCATCGCCGGCAGCACCCATAGCAGCCCGCTGAGCGAGAAGTAGAGAAGGTGGGCCCACCAGGGCGCTTCGCCGAGCGTTGCGACCGCAATGGTATTCGCCAGCACGGCATAGGCCAGAACGAGAACGACGATCAGGATCGTGCCGATGAATTTGCGAAGGCGGACAGGCATCGGTTTCATTCCAGTTCATACGAAGGGCGCCGCGACGGCATGCCGCAAAGGCTCGGGGCTTGTTTTGCATGAGCCGCTCGGGCAAATCAATGCCGGAAACAAGGAGCAGTCATGGCATTCGCGAATACAACCACCGAACAGAGAATCTTGGGTGAGGTCCGCACGCAGGACCGCAACCGTAAGGCGGTTCGCGTCTGGCTGGGCTTCGTCCTTCTGGCGCTGTTCTGTCTTGTTATCGTCGGCGGCGCGACGCGGCTGACGAATTCCGGGCTCTCGATCACCGAATGGAAGCCGATCCACGGCGTTATCCCGCCGCTGAACGCTGCGGAATGGGAAGAAGAGTTCAAGCTGTACCAGCGCATTCCCGAATATCAGCAACTGAACAGCGACATGACGGTCGAGCAGTTCAAGGGAATCTTCTGGTGGGAATGGGCGCATCGCCTTATCGCCCGCGGGATCGGCGTTATCTTCGCGCTTCCACTGATCTATTTCTGGGCGACCGGAAAGATTGAGCGGCGCCTGCGCTGGCCGCTTCTCGGCATTCTCGCGCTGGGCGGCATGCAGGGGGCGATCGGCTGGTGGATGGTGTCATCGGGCCTGTCGGTTCGTACCGATGTCAGTCAGTACCGGCTTGCCACGCACCTGATCATGGCCTGCCTGATCTTTGCATCGTGCATGTGGATCATGCGGGGCCTGTCTCCGCATTCCGACGATGAGGCGCCGACGTCAGGTTCAAAGGCGTGGGCGGGCGTAATCGCGATCTTCGCGCTGTTCCAGATCTACCTCGGCGCGCTGGTGGCCGGGCTCGATGCCGGCTTCAGCTACAATACCTGGCCGCTCATGGACGGGGCGATCGTTCCGTCCGACCTGCTCATTCAGCAGCCTGCATGGATCAATTTCTTCGAGAATCCGAAGACGGTGCAGTTCATCCACCGTCTCGGAGCCTATACGCTGCTGGCGCTGACGCTGCTCAACATGATCATCGCGCTGTCGGCGGCTCCATCGACCACGCACGCTCGTCGAGCCGTCGTCCTGTTCGTTCTGGTCATCGTCCAGGCTGCGATCGGTATAGCAACGCTGCTGCTGCAGGTTCCCGTGCATTGGGGCCTGTTGCATCAGGCAGGCGCCCTCGTCGTGTTCGGCTTTGCCGTCGCCAACTGGCGCGGCTTCTATGGCGAATATCCTCGCACCACAGTGATCGCCGAGCGCGACTGATATCAAATCGAGGCACAAAAAAATCCGGCTGCACCACAGCCGGATTTTTTGTTTCTACGCGTAAGCGACAGGCGGCTTCTTAGAAGAAGCCGCGGCGCTGCCACCAGCCAGCCTTCTTGGGCTTGCCGTCGCCATCGGTGCTCGTCGACTTCACGGTCGGCTCCGATGAGGAGATGTTCGACTCGCGGTTTGCACGGACCGGCTTGGCTTCTTCTTCGACGGATGCCGTCAGATCCGCAGCCGCTTCAACCGTTTCCGGTTCCGCAGCAGGAGCTACCTCGGCAGCGGCTTCGACAACCGGCTCTTCCACCGGCGATGCCTTGCGGCTGCGCCGTGCGCGCTTCGGCTTGACGTCTTCGGTGACGGAAGCTGCTGTCTCGACAGCAGCCATGGCAGTCTGGGGCTCGACAGCTTCTTCGGCAACGACCTCGATGGATTCAGCCACAGTCGCCTGTACCGGTTCTGCTACCTCGGTTTCCTCGGCGTCGGTCGCGGCCTCGTCTTCATCGCCGGCCTCAGCGGACTGCTCGCCATTTTCCTCGCGGTTGCGACGACCACCGCGCTTTCCGCGGCGGCGGCGCTTGCGGCGCTGGCTCTCATCGCCGTCAGCCTGCTCGTCGGCTGTAGCCGGTGCGGCTGCATCGGCTTCGATCGCGCCGTCCTCGTCATCACCCTCGTCGCCAGCGTCTGCCTGATCGGAGGCCGACTCGCTGGCAGCCTGCTGTTCGCCGTTACCGTTACGGCCACGACGACGCCGGCGACGCTTGCGCTTGCGACCATCGCCTTCACCTTCGGCGCGCGCTGCCGGACGTTCGGCGGCTGCGGGCTTCTCTTCGAGTTCTTCGTCTTCTTCCTCGTCAACCTCGATCACGATGTCATCGTCGTCATCGTCAGGGATGGCGGCGAAGTTGAAAAGGGTTTCGATCTTGACCGGGTTCTCGACGGCTTCGCCGCGATCGATCGCGAAATGCTGCGCGCCGACCGCGCCATCGGCATCGATGATGATGGCCACGCCGAAGCGGGCTTCATAGTCGATGATCGTCTGGCGCTTGTGGTTCAACAGGTAGAGCGCGATGTCAGGCGTTGTCCGCACGGTGATGTCGTGCGTCGTGTTCTTGAGCAGATACTCCTCGATGCCGCGCAGCACGTGCAGCGCAACGGAGGACTGCGAGCGAACGTGACCGGTGCCGCCGCAATGCGAGCAGACCTGTGTCGTCGATTCGAGAACCGATGCGCGGATGCGCTGGCGTGACATTTCCAGAAGGCCGAAGTGCGAGATGCGACCGACCTGGATACGCGCACGGTCGTTCTTCAGGCATTCCTTCAGCTTCTTTTCGACCGCGCGGTTGTTGCGCTTCTCTTCCATATCGATGAAGTCGATAACGACGAGACCCGCAAGGTCGCGCAGGCGAAGCTGGCGAGCGATTTCTTCCGCAGCTTCGAGGTTGGTCTGGAGAGCGGTGTCCTCGATCGAGTGTTCGCGCGTCGAGCGACCGGAGTTGACGTCGATCGAAACCAGCGCTTCCGTCTGGTTCATGATCAGGTAGCCGCCGGACTTCAGCGTCACCTGCGGCTGCAGCATGCGGTCGAGCTGTGCTTCGATACCTGAGCGCGAGAAGATCGGGTGGATGTCGCGATACGGCTGGACGACCTTCGCATGGCTCGGCATTAGCATCTTCATGAAGTCTTTTGCTTCACGATAGCCTTCTTCGCCGGCAACGATGATCTCGCCGATATCCTTGTTGTAGAGGTCGCGGATCGAGCGCTTGATGAGCGAACCTTCCTCGTAGACGAGGCAGGGCGCCGTCGATTGAAGCGTCAGCGTGCGGACGTTCTCCCACAGGCGCATCAGATATTCGAAATCGCGCTTGACCTCGACCTTGGTACGGTTCGCGCCAGCGGTGCGCAGAATGACACCCATGCCTTGCGGCACTTCGAGCATGCGCGCGATTTCCTTCAGGCGCTTGCGGTCCTGCGGGCTGGTGATCTTGCGGGAAATGCCGCCACCACGCGCCGTGTTCGGCATCAGAACGGAGTAGCGACCGGCGAGCGACAGATAGGTCGTCAGCGCTGCGCCCTTGTTGCCGCGCTCTTCCTTGGCGACCTGAACGAGCAGGATCTGGCGGCGCTTGATGACTTCCTGGATGCGATACTGCTTGCGCGGCTTGCGCTGGGCCCGGTCCGGAACCTCTTCCATCGCATCTTCGGCGCCGACGGATTCGATCACTTCTTCTTCGTGGTCGTCATCGTCGTCATCGTCGTTGCGGCGGCGGGTGTCGACGTCTTCGGAGATCGAATCGGTTTCGACCATCGCGGCCATCTTGCCGCCGGAGGAGCCTTCGTCCTCATCGTCGGCGGTCGCGGGCGATTCGCTGTTGGAAGCTTCTTCCGCTACTGCCTCTTCGGCAACCGCAGGGGCAGCCTTCTTGCGACTGCGGCGCGGCTTTGCCTTCTTGGCCGGAGCCTCTTCCACCGCTTCGACAACCTCGGCGGTCTCTACCACCTCGACAGTCGCTTCGTTGGTGGGCTCGGCAGCAGGAACGATACCGATATCGGGCTGGTCCTGCGTGGAAAGATCTACCGTTGCGGTCTCGATGTGCTCGACGTCGTCATCGCGACGATGGTCCTCGGCTTCAGCGCGCAGAAGCGCCTGACGGTCGGCGAGGGGGATCTGGTAGTAGTCGGGGTGGATTTCGGCGAAGGCCAGAAAGCCATGCCGGTTGCCGCCGTAATCGACGAACGCGGCCTGAAGCGAGGGTTCAACCCTCGTCACCTTTGCCAGGTAGATGTTGCCGCGAATCTGCTTCTTGTGCTGTGATTCGAAGTCGAACTCTTCTATGCGGTTCCCGCGAACGACAACGACGCGCGTCTCTTCCTCGTGAGACGCGTCGATAAGCATTTTGTCTGCCATGTAAGCTGAGCTCCTCGGCGCAGTCGAGCGGCGGCATCTCCCGCTGTCGGTGAGACAGGGGGAATGCGGTCCGTTGTTGCAGCGCCGGATAATGAAAGTCGCGATTGGTGCGGTGTGGAAGGCAGCAGCCAGACAGCAGCGGGGAAACTGTTTTCCCGGGGCCTGTAGACTTCAGATAAAACCTGCTGCGACACCATCAAAGACCAAGCGAGATCGACAAAACTAAGACCTTGTTCAGGTCCGATGAGTTTGCTCTCTCTGTAAAGAGCGGTTGGTGGCTAATCCACCGATGAAGTTCCCGCATACGCCGGAAATTCAGGATCCAATTTACGAGTGGAAACGCATAAGACGGCGGACGATTGCCGGTTGTGGCGCCAGGTCCTTCGCGGTTTGGCTGCCCTTGCAGGCGACTCTATCCCGTCAGCACTTCTACCCTGAAAATCCTTGTATGTTTTCTCCGTCATAATATCAAGGGAAAAGCCAAATGTGCCATAATATTGATGGATTTGGAGCAACATAGAAAACTACGGCAGGCGTTGGTCGATTCGGATATTGCAGGGGCGAGTCCGATTTGCTCCTCGGGAGAGCTGCGGGACATTCAAAAGTGACATTTGAGGTTGGGCGGTCGATTGGTTGAGACGATGCGGCGCGGGGCGGCTGTGGCCGCCGGCTTGAGATTGGGCTGTCTTGCCATCGTGGCGGCAACGCTTGCCGCGATCGTGGCGGTCAATGCGGCGATAGCAGACGAACGACTGCTTGCCTACGGCGCACGCATCGTGGGTGATGATGCACGCACCAGAGTTGTCATCGATTTCGACCGCGCCCCGTCGTTCTCGGTTCACTACATCGCAAACCCTGAACGCGTCATCATCGATCTGCCGGCGACGGCCTTCGGTTTCCCGGCGAAGGATCTCGACGCGAGGGGCCTGTTCAAGGATATTCGCTACGGGACGATGGACGAGGACAGTGCCCGGATCGTCCTGACCGCGATCAAGCCGGTCAAGATCGGCCTTGCCCGCGTTCAGGCCGACGAAAGCGGCAAGGGCCACCGGCTGGTGCTCGAAGCCGAGATGACCGACAAGGCGAAGTTCGAAGAGCTCGTCAAAGCGCAGTCCTGGAGCGATCCGACGACGCCCCAGACCACCAGCGCGATTCCCTCCGCGGAACAACCGCAGGGCGGCGATCTCGTCATCGCTGTCGACGCCGGTCATGGCGGGATAGACACCGGTGCCGTCGGCGTTGACACCAAGACGCAGGAAAAGGACGTCACGCTCGCCTTCGCCAAGGCCTTCGCCGACCGCCTGAACCGTGAGGCCGGCATTCGGGCCTTCCTGACGCGCAAGGACGATACCTTCCTGTCGCTGTCGGAGCGCGTGGAGATCGCGCGCCAGAACCACGCCAATCTTTTCGTTTCGATGCATGCAGACACGCTGAAGCAGAAGGACATTCGCGGCGCCACGGTTTATACGATTTCCGACAAGGCTTCGGACAAGCTTGCCGCCGATCTCGCCGATCGCGAAAACCTCTCCGATCAGATTGCCGGTAAGACGGTGACGGCGGAACCGCCCGAAGTGGCCGATATCCTGCTCGATTTGACGCGCCGCGAGACGCAGGCCTTTTCGATCTCGATGGCGGAAAGCGTGCTGTCGTCTTTCAAGGACCAAGTCGGCACCATCAACAATCCGCATCGTCACGCTGGTTTCCGGGTGCTGCAGGCACCCGACGTGCCCTCGATCCTGCTCGAACTCGGCTTCCTGTCGAACAAGGAGGACGAGAAGCTCTTGCTTGACGAAACATGGCGATCGAAGATGGCGGACCTTTTGACAGAGGCCGTGAAGCGCTATCATTCGGCGCTGGTTGCCAATGGCGGCTGAGCGGTAGCGTGGCGCAGAAGTGACAGCCTCCTCATAAAGGCCTGAAACAACGTGAATTAGCGGTATGAGCCCTAGTTTGCTCACATTCAGGCCATTAGTCACGACTATGTTTCCACACGCAAAACGGAATTGGCTTGTGGCAATAACGCTCATGGAGTAATCGGCGCAGCATGCATAAAGCCGCGATCTATGGGATCGTTAAGTTCGCGCCGATCGATAATTGAGATACCGGTAGCTTAAATATGATCAGACTTCTTGGATATTTCTTCGGAGCGGCTTGCGTCCTGTTTCTGGGCGTCGCGGGCGTCGTTGCCATTTATCTGGCGACTGTCACGAAGGATCTTCCTGATTACGCGGTGCTGAGCAGCTATGAGCCGCCGGTAACGACGCGTGTCCATGCTGGCAACGGTGCCCTGATGGCGGAATACGCCAAGGAACGCCGGCTTTTCCTGCCGATCCAGGCTGTGCCGGATCGCGTGAAGGCTGCCTTCCTGTCGGCTGAAGACAAGAATTTCTACCAGCATCCCGGTATCGACGTCACCGGCTTCGGCCGCGCTGTCGTCGCCTATCTGACCGGCGGCCCGACCCAGGGTGGTTCGACGATCACGCAGCAGGTGGCCAAGAACTTCCTTCTGTCGAGCGAACAGACGATGGAGCGCAAGGCCAAGGAAGCCATCCTCTCCTTCCGCATCGAGCAGGCCTACAGCAAGGACAAGATCCTCGAGCTCTACCTGAACGAAATTTTCTTCGGCCTGAATTCCTACGGTATCGCCAGCGCGGCGCTGACTTATTTCAACAAGTCGGTGAACGAGCTGACGATTGCCGATGCCGCTTATCTGGCTTCGCTCCCCAAGGGCCCGGCCAACTACCATCCGTTCCGGCATCCCGAGGCTGCGATCACGCGCCGCAACTGGGTTATCGATCGCATGGTCGAGAACGGCTATGTCAGCCAGTCCGACGGTGCGGAAGCCAAGAAGCAGCCTCTCGGCGTCACCGGCCGCAACAGTGGCCCCTCGCTCTTCGCGTCTGGCTATTTCGCTGAAGCCGTGCGTCGCCAGCTGATCGACCAGTATGGCGAGAAGATGCTGTACGAGGGCGGCCTATCCGTCCGGACATCCTTCGATCCGCAGTTGCAGGTCTTCGCACGGAAGGCCCTGCAGGACGGCCTGACGACTTATGACGAACGCCGAGGCTTCCACGGTCCGCTGAAACAGATCGATACCGCCGCGGACTGGGGCAAGGCGCTTGCCGACATTCCCGCACTGTCAGACGTGCCCGAGTGGCGCCTGGCCGTTGTGCTTGCTGTCGCCGACGATAGCGTCGACATTGGCCTGCAGCCTGCGAAAGACGGCGCCGGGAAGATCCCGAGCGAACGCGAACGCGGCGTCATCCAGGCAAAGAACATGCAGTGGGCCTACCGGGCGGCCGGCGGTGGCAAGACCGCGAAGTCGCCGCAAGGCGTGCTGTCGGCCGGCGACGTTGTTTACGTCGAGCGGCTCGGTGACGAAGGCTCGAACTCCTACCGGCTGCGCCAGCCGCCGAAGGTGGAGGGCGGTCTGGTCGCGATGGACCCGAAGACCGGCCGCGTTCTGGCAATGGTCGGCGGCTTCTCCTATTCGCAGTCGGAATTCAACCGCGCCACGCAGGCGATGCGCCAGCCGGGCTCGTCCTTCAAGCCGTTCGTCTATGCGGCGGCGATGGATAACGGCTATACGCCAGCCTCGGTTGTCAACGACGATCCGCTGCAGATCCAGACCGGAAACGGCCAGATCTGGGCGCCCGACAACTATGAGGGCGAGGGTGGCGGTGCCAACACGCTCCGTTTCGCGATCGAGCACTCGCGCAACCGCATGACGGTTCGCCTCGCCAACGATCTCGGCATGAACGTCGTCGCGGAATATGCGGAACGCTTCGGTATCTACGATCACATGATGCCGGTGCTCGCCATGTCGCTCGGCTCCGGTGAAACCACCGTCATGCGCATGGTTTCGGCCTATTCGGTCATCGCCAACGGCGGCAAGCAGATCAAGCCGACCTTGATCGACCGCATCCAGGACCGCTACGGCAAGACGATCTTCAAGCACGAAGAGCGCGTCTGCGAAGGTTGCAACGCCAGCGACTGGCAGAACCAGGATGAGCCCAACGTCGTCGACAACCGCGAAACCGTGCTTGATCCGATGACATCCTACCAGATCACCTCGATGATGCAGGGCGTCATCCAACGCGGCACCGCAGCGGGCAAGGTCAACCTCGGCGGCCGCGACGTTGCCGGTAAGACCGGTACGACGAACGACGAAAAAGACGCGTGGTTCGTTGGCTTCACCCCTGACCTCGTTGCCGGCCTCTATATCGGCTTCGATACGCCATCGACGCTTGGGCGTGGCGGCACCGGCGGTTCGCTTTCGGCGCCGGTGTTCAACGAGTTCATGCAGGTGGCGGTCAAGGACATGCCGGAATCGAAGTTCGTCATTCCGGCCGGGATGAATATGATCCCGATCGACCGCAAGACCGGCATGGCCGCGACGCAGGGTGATCCGAATACGATCATCGAGGCCTTCAAGCCCGGCACTGGCCCGGCTGACAGCTTCTCGGTCATCGGCATGGACAACACCATGGCGCCCGAGGAAATCCTGAAGACCTCTCCGCAGGCCAACCAGGCTGTTCAATCTGGCGCCGGCGGTCTCTACTGATCTCTCTTCCAGACAGCTGTAGCGGTTGCGGCCCTTTACATCCGCAGCCGCCACAATTATTTGACGGGCAACTTTCTAAGCAACGTAAAGAAGCAGGAAAATGCGAGCGGAAATCCAGAATGTAGTCGATGAAACCAAGCAGGCTATCACCCTGCTGAGGAGGCATCTTTGACTGGGACCAGGCGGTAAGACGACTGGACTGGTTAAATAACAAGGCAGAGGATCCGAACCTCTGGAACGATGCCACCGAAGCACAGAAGCTGATGCGCGAGCGCCAGCAACTCGATGACGGCATCAATGGCGTACGCCGCTTCGAACAGCAGATAAAAGACAACATCGAGCTCATCGAGATGGGCGAGGACGAGGGCGACGAGGCCATCGTCAAGGAAGCCGAAGACGCGCTGAAGGCACTCAAGGCCGAAGCCGCGCGCCAGCAGGTCGAAGCGATGTTGTCTGGCGAAGCCGACAGCAACGACACCTATCTCGAAGTTCACTCCGGCGCCGGCGGCACGGAAAGCCAGGACTGGGCGAACATGCTTTTGCGCATGTATACCCGCTGGGCCGAACGCTCGAAGTTCAAGGTCGAACTGCTCGAAGTGCACGACGGCGAAGAAGCCGGCATCAAGTCCGCGACGCTTCTCGTCAAGGGCCACAACGCCTATGGCTGGCTGAAGACCGAATCTGGCGTTCACCGCCTGGTCCGCATCTCCCCCTACGACAGCAACGCGCGTCGCCACACCTCGTTCTCGTCCATCTGGGTCTACCCCGTCGTCGACGACTCGATCCAGATCGACATCAACGAAAGCGATTGCCGCATCGACACCTACCGCTCGTCCGGCGCCGGCGGTCAGCACGTCAACACGACCGACTCCGCTGTCCGCATCACCCACATGCCCTCGGGCATCGTGGTGCAGTGCCAGCAGGAACGCTCGCAGCACAAGAACCGCGCCAAGGCCTGGGACATGCTTCGCGCACGTCTCTACGAAGCGGAACTGAAGAAGCGCGAAGACGCGGCCAATGCCGAAGCGGCCTCCAAGTCCGATATCGGCTGGGGGCACCAGATCCGCTCCTACGTCCTGCAGCCCTACCAGATGGTCAAGGACCTGCGCACCGGCGTTACCAGCACCGCGCCTGACGATGTGCTGGATGGAGAGCTCGACGAGTTCATGGAAGCAGCGCTCGCGCACCGCATCAGCGGCAAGGCGGATGCCGTGGTCGACGACGTCGACTAAAGAAAAAGGCCCCGGATGGGGCCTTTTTTATTGCCGATGACCCGTTCTGCTGGGCGGCGGCAGAATCTCAGTTGCTGGCCTTCCCGACGGTGACCTCGCCGAACTCGTCTATGATCACGGTCCAGCTGTCGGCTTCCGCATCGGGATCGGTCTTCAGGAAGACGGTGGCAAACAGGCCGGGCTCCTTCAGCATGCCCGTCGAGTTCTCAGGCCTGATGTCCGTGACATAAGGCTTGAGGTCGTTGAGTTCCTGGATCTCCACCGTCGAGAGCACGTCGGGACCGTCTTCCGTCTGTGCGATCTGCTGGAGGAAGACCTTGGCCGTACGATCCGGCTGGCGGACCGCGAATATCTTATAGTAGCCGTGCCGAGCCTTCGGCTGTGCCTTCTTGCTGTCGTCAGGCTTGGCCGAGGCAGCCGAATGCTGGACAACCGGAACCTCGCCGTCATCCTCCCAATAGCCGGTGCTCGTCGCGAAGGTCACCGACGCCGGGAGCAGGGTACCCGGCTCCTCGCCGGCTTCGGCCGAAAGCGGTGCGGCGAGGAGAAGCGTGCAGAAAAGTGCGTTGCGCAAGGTCATCGGAACGGTCTCAATCTTCGAATTGCTCTGCCAGGATGCGATCGGACCATGATCGATCGGGATCGGATAGAATGCGAGCTGTCATATGCTCCGACTGGGCGATGCGCACATGCAGCACCGACTTGACCTCCGAATTATCGGCAACCGCGTTGACCGGCCTTTTGTCGACCTCGAGAACATGAATATCGACGGTTACCTTGTTCGGCAGCAGAGCACCGCGCCAACGGCGGGGCCGAAACGCGCTGACCGGCGTCATGGCGAGCAGCGGTGCGTCGAGCGGCAGGATAGGTCCGTGTGCCGAGAGGTTATAGGCAGTAGATCCCGCCGGCGTTGCCACCATCAGCCCGTCGCAAATGAGTTCTTCGAGCCGGACAACTCCATCCACTTCCACGCGCAGCTTGGCTGCCTGATAAGATTGCCTGAAAAGCGACACTTCGTTGATCGCAAGGGCTGTCGAATTCGTGCCGTCGGCATTCGCCGTGGTCATCTGCAGCGGACGGAACGCGTTTTCGACGGCCTCGCAGATCCTCTCCTGCAGCTTCTCGGTCCGATAGTCGTTCATCAGGAAGCCGACCGAACCGCGGTTCATGCCGTAGACCAGCTTGCCCGAGTTCATCGTGCTGTGCAGGGCCTGCAGCATGAAGCCATCGCCGCCAAGCGCAACGATCACATCCGCTTCCTGAGGGGGCACGTCGCCGTAGAGGCGAATCAGCTCTTCCCGCGCGGCCAGCGCCTCTGAGGCCGGGGAGGCCAGGAAGGAAAGCGTCTGAAATGACCGGCCCATGCAATTCCCTTTTGTTGAGTGCACCTAGCTAACTGATCGCAGGGTCACCCGACAAGGCGTTTTAGGCGGCAAGCCGTTCTCCGCCCGCGTCCCACTGATTACAGATCAGGCACGAACACCTTTGTGTAGGGATTGTCGCGTTCCATGTCGCATCGATGGCGCACTCAAAAGGCGCGCTGCAACGAAAGGGATCGCGTCTGGTTTGAGGCTTGGGCCTCCCCGAAGCGATGTCGGGGAGGCTGAAGTTCATGGCTTCTTCTGCTTACTAGCCTCGACGGTCTTAGCCCCAAGAGTAGGCGCAGCAGCAGGCGCGGCCTTGTCCTTCTTGGGTTTGCGGACCTCTTTATTGCTTTTGGCTTGACCCTTGGCCATCGATTCCTCCTGGTTGCGATAGAGGCTCATTACCGAGCAGCAGAGGGAAGAATGCAAGCTCTATCTTGGCTGTACGCCGTCAGGAGCGGCACCAATCGGGCGGACAGTTGTTGGTGAAGGTCGGTGTTCGCGCCCGGCCGTGATCTGGCCAGTGGTAGTTCATGTTCCGTTCATACCCGGAAGGGCATGGTCGCTCACATTACCACTGGAAAGGCGTAACCATGAATAGAATTTTTTCTCGTCTCGGAATGACTGTAGTTGCAATTGTTATTGCGGCATCGAGCTTCGGCATGGCCTCGGCCGCCCCGCTCGTGGCACAGCATCAGCAAGTTACATCCGACGTAGAACTCGCCCAGTACCGTGAAGATCGCCGGAATGACTGGCGCCGCGACAGGCACCACCGGGATCGCTATGAACACCGGCGCGACCGTCGCGGTTATTGGAACGGCCACCGTGGATATCGCGACTACCGCCAGGGCTATCGTCGCCACAGCGATGGCTACTATTACCCGCGGTCGGTGTTCAAGCTTTACATCCGCTAAGCGGTCTCCATCTCTTCCAAGAAGAGCCCCGTCAGAAATGGCGGGGCTTTCTCGTTCAACCGACAGAATGGAAAGAGCATGGCCTTCGCTCCTGCCATGCTGCTTTCATGGAGTGCCATCTGGCCGTGTCTGTAAAGGGGATGGCTGCAAACCAAGTGAAACAGCTGCAAGGTCATGCGACACGAAAAATGTCAGGCAGCTCTATCATCAGAACTGATTTCGTTCAGGAATTGTGGTGCCCCCGGCAGGGTTCGAACCCGCGACCCCCTGATTACAAATCAGGTGCTCTACCAACTGAGCTACAAGGGCAATGCCTGCCAAGTAGCAGATTCTGCCGTCCTGTAAAGCAGAAAACGGCGCAGGCCGTCATTTGAGCGTGGAAACTCGCAGGCTCAGTTCTGTGCCGTCTGCCGGATGCTCGCCTGAAGGTGACCATCATCCAGGACGTTTCCGTCACCGGATGGCGACATGATCGCGATGCTGAGCACCGATACAACCATCACCGCAATAACGACGATCATTATTCGCACACCGGTTCTCCTTGTTGCGGAGGTGAGAACGTGTGGAGAGGCTTTCGGTTCCGGATGAGAGCAGCTACTGCGCGGGTGGCCGCTGACTGGGAACCGTCGCCGGCGCGAGGGGATCGGGCTGGTGGAGCGGCTGCGTTTTGTCGATCCAGCCGATGCTGAGCACGATTGCCACCAGGATCGCGATGAAGGTGACGCCGAAGATCAAAGAGCGCAATGCCATGCCGAGTTCGTCTCCTTTATATCGGGGAGTTCAGGTCGCCGTGAGAATGCCGCATCAAATGGGCGAGGCTATGGACCCCTGACCATGACAAGCGGTTTGCCGCCCTCATCGGGACTTTTCTCGAACGATCCGTCCGGTCTCATGTCGAACGAGAGCGAGGCTCCATCGGTGCTCATGAGGACAAGTCCGAACCCTTCGACATGAAACAGGGAAAGGTGCAGGTCTGCGATGGCCTTGTCACAGTCTCCAGACGGTGACATTGGCGAATTGCCGTCTTCGCCGGGCTTGTTCTGAAGCGTGACCGCGCATATGGCCTGCCCCGAGGGACGTTTGAGGCGCCACTCGCCGGCAAGGCTGGCAACGGTCGGCACATGGTCAACAGCATCAGGGGCGTCGAGCAGAAGCAACGGCTGGTCGCCGTCGGTAGCAAGCGGTGAACCCTCGCTTTCGATGAAGCGCGCCAGGACCTTGCGCGTGGCATCGAGCATGATGAGGGTGCCGTCGTCACCGAAGTTCCACGCGTAGGCTTCGGCAAAGCGCGGCAGCGCCTTGGCGCAGCCGGCGGCGCCCGAAACGGCGTATCCGCCGATCGCGGTCGTCGTTTCCAGCGTTATCCTGCAACCCGGCGTGCCGTCGGCCGGGGCAAGCAGATAACTGCCTGCCTGGGCCTTGATGATGTCAGCGTCGACATCATCCGCCAGAACGGGCATTGAGGCGAAGACGCCGGCGGCGAGAAACAGGCTGCGAATCGAAAGACGGATCAATGCGAACCTCCCCTTGTCGCCGCCCGCTTCAGGAGCCGGCTACGATTTCAGATATTGCCTTGCTGCATAGAGCGCGATCGCCGCGGCGTTCGACACATTCAGTGACTTGATTTCGCCGGGCATATCGAGCCGGGCGAGTGCATTGACGGTCTCGCGCGTCTTCTGCCTCAACCCTTTGCCTTCCGAGCCGAGCACCAAGGCAACCTTGTCGCCGTTAAATGTGCCTTCGAGCGGTGCCGGCCCCTCCGAATCGAGACCGATCGTCGTGAAGCCGAGCTTGTGCAGTTCACCCAGCGCGTCGGCCAGGTTGGTGATCTGGATGTAGGGAATGAGTTCGAGCGCGCCGGAGGCCGATTTCGCGAGCACACCCGATTCGGTCGGGCTGTGACGCTGCGTCGTGATGACCGCAGCGGCATTGAAGGCGACGGCCGAGCGCATGATGGCGCCGACATTGTGCGGATCGGTTACCTGATCCAGCACGAGAAGCAGCGGGCTATCCTTGAGCGCTTCAAGCCGACGGACGGGCAGGGGGCGCGTTTCCAGCATGACGCCCTGATGGATTGCGTCGGGGCCGAGAAACTTGTCGATGTCGTGCGGGGCGACCATTTCGACGGGAATGCCGAGTGCTTCGACGTCGACTTCCAGCCGGGCAAGAGCGTTCTGCGTCACCGAAAGCTTGACGCTCTTGCGCTCCTTGTTGCCGAGCGCTGCGCGAACCGTATGCAGGCCGTAGAGATAAACCTGCTCGGGCGCGAGTGTCGGAGGCTTCCAGTCCTCGCCGCCGCGACGGCGCTTCTGTTCTGGTGGTGTCGGAATCTCGCCGCGTTCGCGCTTGTTGTCGCGATGCGCGCGGCGCAGATTCGCATAATGTGTGTCCTTGGCGGACTTGTCGTCAGCGGACCGGCCGCCTGTTTTGTTGTCTTTGCTCATGCGGCTTTATAGCGAGGGCCTTTCTTCCCGCATAGGATTTCTTTCAGGAGCCCGGCTTTCCACGGCCGATGAAATTTTTCACATTTTTTCCACCGTCATCGTGTTGACATGCGGAAATCGTCCGGTCATATACGCGGCGCAGACCGAGGGGGCGGCAACGCTTCGAAGGCCTGCAGACTTGGTCTAACGATCCGGACGAAAAACTGGAGAGATGCCCGAGTGGTTAAAGGGGACGGACTGTAAATCCGTTGGCTCAGCCTACGTTGGTTCAAATCCAACTCTCTCCACCATTCGTCCTCGGATCGGACCATCCCGCGGGTATAGCTCAATGGTAGAGCAGCAGCCTTCCAAGCTGAATACGCGGGTTCGATTCCCGCTACCCGCTCCAGATCCCCAGCATAGCCATTCAGATCGTCATCTTATCTTTGTGTGCTTCTAGCCCCAGAGAAGAACGAACGGCGAAGCGATCGCGATGATGCCGGCAATCGTCCACCTTTTATTTCCGTAGGTGCTGATGTCCTCCCTCGAAAGCCATTTGCGAACGGCAATGAAGCCGATCGCGATGATCGCGCTGTAGACGAGCGCGCGGAGAAGGATCGACCATCCGCCCCCGAAAAGGCCGATGGCAATGCCGAAGCCGGTGAGCGCGCCGAGAATGCCGTATCCGACGTCGAACATCAGTGTCGTCGTCGCCGAAAGCGGCGTCAGCATTTTCGGGAAGGCGATGGCAAAGGCCGCCGTCAGCAGCCAGATCGCGACGATCGCCTGCAGCGTCGACGAACTGACGATGGATGTCGCCAAGGCTGGAAGACGTTCGGGCGAGGAGAGGCGGAGGATCTGCGCGACCCAGTCGATCGCAGCGGCAAGTATCCACAGTACAAATGCGCAGGCGGCAAAAATCAGAAAGTTGCTTAGGGATCTCTTGGCAATTTCCTTGGGTTCCATGCGTTGTCTCCCAAACAATGCTTTGGCGTCAGGGCTGCGCAGGAAGTAGTACCACATCCTCGACAACCGGCGCCCGTTTTTCGAGAATATATCGGCGCTGCCATTTACGATGGATATTGCCGATTGCATGCCCCGTCCCATATGGCCCGCAGGCTAGGAATACGGTCCGCAATTAGGTCTTGCGCAATTTCCCCGAAAGCCTTAAACGGCGGCACTAAACCGGTTCGCCGGGGTCATCCATTTCGTTCACAGGAAGCATTCAAATGGCAAAGAGTAAGTTTGAGCGCAACAAGCCGCACGTTAACATCGGCACGATCGGCCACGTTGACCACGGCAAGACGTCTCTGACGGCAGCGATCACGAAGTACTTCGGCGAGTTCAAGGCGTACGACCAGATCGACGCTGCTCCGGAAGAAAAGGCACGCGGCATCACCATCTCGACGGCACACGTCGAGTATGAGACCCCGAACCGTCACTATGCTCACGTTGACTGCCCCGGCCACGCCGACTACGTCAAGAACATGATCACCGGTGCCGCACAGATGGACGGCGCGATCCTGGTTTGCTCTGCTGCTGACGGCCCGATGCCGCAGACCCGCGAGCACATCCTGCTTGCTCGTCAGGTTGGCGTTCCGGCGATCGTCGTGTTCCTCAACAAGGTTGACCAGGTTGACGACGCCGAGCTTCTCGAGCTCGTCGAGCTGGAAGTTCGCGAACTTCTGTCGTCCTACGACTTCCCGGGCGACGACATTCCGGTCATCAAGGGCTCGGCTCTGGCCGCTCTCGAAGATTCCGACAAGAAGATCGGCGAAGACGCGATCCGCGAGCTGATGGCGGCTGTCGACGCCTACATCCCGACGCCTGAGCGTCCGATCGACCAGCCGTTCCTGATGCCGATCGAAGACGTGTTCTCGATCTCTGGCCGTGGTACGGTTGTGACCGGCCGCGTCGAGCGTGGCATCGTCAAGGTTGGCGAAGAAGTCGAAATCGTCGGCATCCGCGCGACCTCGAAGACGACGGTTACCGGCGTTGAAATGTTCCGCAAGCTGCTCGATCAGGGCCAGGCTGGCGACAACATCGGCGCCCTGGTTCGCGGTGTTAACCGTGACGGCGTTGAGCGTGGTCAGATCCTGTGCAAGCCGGGCTCTGTCAAGCCGCACAAGAAGTTCATGGCCGAAGCCTACATCCTGACGAAGGAAGAAGGCGGCCGTCATACGCCGTTCTTCACCAACTACCGTCCGCAGTTCTACTTCCGTACGACTGACGTGACCGGTATCGTCTCGCTGCCGGAAGGCACGGAAATGGTTATGCCTGGCGACAACGTCACCGTTGCTGTCGAGCTGATCGTTCCGATCGCGATGGAAGAAAAGCTGCGCTTCGCTATCCGCGAAGGCGGCCGTACCGTCGGCGCAGGCATCGTCGCCTCGATCGTCGAGTAATCTTCGGATTATCCAATTGAAGAAGCCCCGCTGGAAACAGCGGGGCTTTTTTTGTCCATCCTCCTGTGGCGCGCTTCGGTGGTGCAATCCCTGCTGTCGGGCACACTTGCGCTTGACCGCGAAGCCGTTATCTATGCCTCCAATTGCATACGGGAGGACATCATGAAAAAGCGCATTCTCTTTACGGGTGGTTCGGGCAAGGCAGGGCGCCATGCCGTGCCTTGGCTGGTCAATGCCGGCTATGAGGTGCACAACGTCGATCTCGTGCCGCTGGACAGCCCCGGCGTGACAAACCTGATCGCCGATATCACTGACAGCGGCCAGGTATTCAACGCGCTTTCGATGCACCGGGACTTTCCCGACCTGGATGCGGGCAGGGGCGTCCAGCCCTTTGATGCGGTTGTGCATTTCGCGGCAATCCCGCGCATCCTCATCAAGCCTGACAACGAGACCTTCCGCATCAATACGATGGGGACTTACAATGTCATCGAAGCGGCAGTGAAGCTCGGCATCCGTAAGATCATCATCGCCTCCAGCGAAACGACCTATGGCGTCTGCTTTGCCGAAGGCCATCGGGATTTCCACCAGTTCCCGCTGGAAGAGGATTACGACGTCGATCCAATGGATTCCTACGGCCTCTCCAAGGTCGTGAACGAGAAGACGGCCCGCGCCTTTGCGGAGCGCTCCGGCTTCGACATCTATGCGCTGCGGATCGGCAACGTCATCGAGCCGCACGAATACGAGCGCTTCCCGACCTACTTTGCCAATCCGGAGATGCGCAAGCGTATCGCCTGGAGCTACATCGACGCACGCGATCTGGGTCAGATCTGCCATCTGTGCATCGAGAAGGACGGCCTCGGTTTCCAGGTCTTCAATGCCGCCAACGATACCGTTTCGGCCAATACGCCGTCAAAGGAACTCGCGCGGCGATTCTATCCGAACGTGCCGTTCCAGCGCGAGATCGGCGAATATGAAGGCCTGCTTTCCAACCGGAAGATCCGCGAAGTGCTTGGTTTCAAGGAAGAGCACGACTGGCGGAAATACGTGAAGGTGTGATTGACGGGACTTGTGGCGACGCAGGATTGGAAAAATCGAAAAACGCACTTGCCAATCCTGCGCCGCCGCCTTAAAGGAGCGCCATGCTTGCAGTTTCGCTTCGCGGCCGATCGGTCAAGAAGCTGAATGTAAAGCGTAAAGGGGTATAGCTCAGCTGGTAGAGCGGCGGTCTCCAAAACCGCAGGTCGGGGGTTCGAGCCCCTCTGCCCCTGCCATTTTCTCCAAAGACGGTCATTTTGCATCGGTACGCCGTATGGTTGCGTCGCCGCTGATCGCTCGCTGTTAACGCTTTTCTTTCGCTTCCCGTGTCATTGCTATAGCTGGATTGCCCGAGCAGCCCCGTGCTTGCCGGGAAACGAAACCTCTAGCGGCGTGTGCTTCACTTGGCTGAGATCGGTACCTGCGGCAAATGAGCGATGAAACCATGAGCGATACTGCCGCCGCTTTTCCGCGAGCGCGCAGTGGCAACGGGGCTTCAGCACCCGCGTCATATCTCGCGGGTGCGCGCTTCTGGATCTGTGCCTTTGCTATTGTCGTCGTCGCGCTCTGCCTGCGGCTGCCGACTCTATCCAGCCGGTCGCTGTGGCTGGATGAAGCTTACAGCGCCTGGTTTGCGGCTTTGCCGCTTCGCGAATTGTGGACCGATGTCCCGCTCTATGAGACGCATCCGCCGTTCTATTACGCTCTGTTGAAGGGATGGGCGGCGCTGTTCGGCACAACGGAATGGGGCCTTCGCGGCCTGTCGGTCTTCGCCAGCGTGCTGACCGTGCTTTCTGTAGCGATCTCGGGCCGGTTGCTACGGCTTGGTGGCAAGGGTGAGGCGGCGGCCCTGATTGCAGGCTTGCTGCTCGCCGCCAATGCGGGCAACATCTTCTTCGCTCAGCAGGCGCGTCCCTATGCGTTGGAAACGCTCACCGCGACCCTCGCGATCATCTCGTCCGTTGCGCTTTTTCATGCGATGGCCGTTCAGTTGCCTGGAAGATTCCGCGTCACGCCGGTGCTGACGCCGGCGATCGCGCTGGCCGCGTCAGGCGGCGTAACCCTGTGGCTTCACAATACCGCTGTGTTCATCGCCTTCGGCATTTGGGTTGGTCTCTGCCTTTCGATCCTGCTGTTTCTTCCCGGACGTCGCGTGAGGTCCCTCGGTGTGGCGGTCGGGGCCGGTCTCGCTGCCCTGGCGATCTGGGCTCCGTATTTGCCGATGTACTTCTGGCAGAGCCAGCATTTCGCAAGGCTTTCCTTCTGGGTAACAACGAGCAGGCAGGATCTTATCTCCGCATGGATCCTCGCGTCGGGCGGTGATATCCCTGCCGCCGCAGCCGCTATCTTGGCCGCCATAGGGTGGTTCGCGCTTTGGAGGGCCGACCGGCCAACGGCTTTGAACCTACTGATCGTACTGTTCCTGCCGCTTTCGATGGTTCTCGCGATCAGCTTCACGATCAAGCCTATCTACATCAGCCGGTTGTTCGAATGGTTGGCACCGCTGGCGATGCTGCTTGTCGCGGTTGGTATCGTCAGCGTTTGGAAGAACCCGGCTGTTAAGGCCTTCGTTCTCGTTGGTTTCCTGGCGTTGAGCGCGATGGACGTTGCGAGAGGATATGCCCACATTGTCGAAGATCCGAGACGGATGGCGGAAGACATAGCCGCCGTCGCGGAAGCGGGCGATGTGGTCGTGGCGACGCCAAGCGAGCTCAGCGTCGAACTGCTCTATTACGCCGAGGGACGTCTCGGCTTCCCGCCGATCGTCTATGTTCCCGGGCCATTTCCCGTGCGTGATGAGAGTGGCGGTCGCACGTTCGTCAGCAACCTCGGGGCCCCCGTTGTCATGGTAGCTGACGTTCAGAAAATGGCCGCAGCTATCCAGAGCTACCGCCGCGTGTGGCTGATCACCCGCTCGGAGGGGCTATACGATCCGGATGAACTCGTGAGAGGTGAACTCTCTTCCTCGAAGCGTGCGACGCAGACCGCAAACTACTTCGGCACCACCGTGACACTGTTCGAGTAACGACCGCTCAGAGCGACGCCCCGGCAAAAGATTTCGGAGAAGCATTGCAATTCCGGCAGTGGTCGTGCTAATCACCGCGACCGAAAGGAGGACGTAGCTTGACGTCTTCCAGTAGGAGAGGGCGGTGCCAAGTGCCTGGTCGCAGGACCCGTGCAGCCGGCATCGTGATCGCCAATTTCGTTAAACTTCGGTTTCCCTCTTGTGCAATTGGGAATCGGTGTTTATGTAAGGTTCAACAGACACGCGGTGCGTGGGGCTGATAGTTTCAGCTTTACGCGCCGTAATTGCGTGGGCAGTCGATGGCATCCAAAACTAATCCACTTACGTTTCTGCGGCAGGTTCGCTCCGAGACGGCGAAAGTTACCTGGCCTTCGCGCCGCGAGACGATGATCTCGACGGTCATGGTGCTTGTGATGGTGATCTTTGCTGCGCTGTTCTTTTTTGCTGCGGACCAGCTCATCGGCTGGTTGTTGAGCTTCGTGCTGAACGTCGGCAACTGATCGGGTGGAGTGGTAACATGGCGGCACGTTGGTACATCGTCCACGCGTATTCGAATTTTGAGAAGAAGGTGGCTGAATCCATTGAGGAGAAGGCCAGGCAGAAGGGACTCGAGCATCTTTTTGAGAAGATTCTCGTTCCGACTGAAAAGGTGGTTGAGGTGCGTCGCGGCCGTAAGGTCGATTCCGAGCGCAAGTTCTTCCCGGGTTATGTTCTTGTGCGTGCAAACCTCACGGACGAAGCCTACCACCTGATCAAGAATACGCCGAAGGTTACCGGCTTTCTCGGCTCTGATAACAAGCCTGTTCCGATTCCGGACTATGAGGCCGACCGTATTCTCGGTCAGGTTCAGGAGGGTGTCGAGCGGCCGAAGGCATCTGTTACCTTCGAGATCGGCGAGCAGGTCCGCGTTTCCGATGGTCCTTTCGCCTCGTTCAACGGCACGGTTCAGGATGTGGACGAAGAGCGTTCGCGCCTGAAGGTGGAAGTGTCGATCTTTGGCCGCGCTACGCCGGTCGAACTGGAATACGCTCAGGTCGAGAAGGTTTGAGTTCGGACGTAAGCCGGCGACGGCTTATGTCCTTGCGGCGAAGGCCGTAAAGCGCGTGGAAGGTGAGGGCACCTTAGCCGGGTCCTAAAATCCGAACCACGCAACCGCAGCCGCCGGAGCGATCCGGCATTTATTGGTCGGGCAACCGACCGTCAGTGAAAGGCAGAGAGATATGGCTAAGAAAGTTGCAGGCCAGCTCAAGCTTCAGGTTAAGGCAGGATCGGCAAACCCGTCCCCGCCAATCGGCCCGGCGCTTGGTCAGCGTGGCATTAACATCATGGAATTCTGCAAGGCGTTTAACGCCGCTACGCAGGAAATGGAAAAGGGTATGCCGATCCCGGTCGTCATCACCTATTACCAGGACAAGTCCTTCACCTTCGCTATGAAGCAGCCGCCGGTTAGCTACTGGCTGAAGAAGGAAGCGAAGATCACGTCCGGTTCGAAGACGCCTGGCAAGGGCGCTACCGCCGGCAAGCTCACCAAGGCTCAGATCAAGACGATCGCAGAAGCCAAGATGAAGGATCTGAACGCAGCGGATATCGAAGGTGCAATGGCGATGATCGAGGGCTCTGCCCGCGCCATGGGCCTGGAAGTGGTAGGATAAGACCATGGCTGGCAAGCGCACCAAGAAGATCAACGAAGGTGTTGATCCCACGAAGCTCTACGCTCTGAACCTCGCCATCGGCATGGTCAAGGAACGGGCTATCGCCAAGTTCGACGAAACCGTCGAAGTATCGATGAACCTGGGTGTTGACCCGCGTCACGCAGACCAGATGGTCCGCGGCGTTGTCAACCTGCCGAACGGCACCGGCCGTGACGTTCGCGTTGCTGTCTTCGCTCGTGGCGCCAAGGCTGATGAAGCCAAGGCAGCTGGCGCAGATATCGTCGGCGCTGAAGAGCTCGTCGAAATCGTCCAGGGCGGCAAGATCGATTTCGATCGTTGCATCGCGACCCCGGACATGATGCCGCTCGTCGGTCGCCTCGGTAAGGTTCTCGGCCCGCGTGGCATGATGCCGAACCCGAAGGTTGGTACGGTTACGATGGACGTTGCTGGTGCCGTTAAGGCGTCCAAGGGCGGCGCTGTCGAGTTCCGCGTCGAAAAGGCTGGTATCGTCCACGCTGGTATCGGCAAGGCTTCGTTCGACGCCAAGGCGCTGGAAGAAAACATCCGCGCCTTCGCTGACGCCGTCATCAAGGCAAAGCCGACTGGCGCCAAGGGCAACTACGTCAAGCGCGTAGCGATCTCTTCGACCATGGGCCCGGGCGTCAAGATCGACCCGTCGTCCGTTACGGCTCCGGCCGCTTAATAAATTCGCCGGGCTTCGGTCCGGCTCAAGAATTCCGGCCTCGCAAGGGGCCGGAGTATTCCGGAGAAATCCGGAATCCTGTCCGAGATTGCAGGTGGTTTTCCCTTAATCACTTGGCCTGCATGAGACGGGTAAGACCCGAATTGCTTGAAGCTCTGCTTCGATGAATTTGGTTCGAGCCTAGGATGCCTTGTGCCTCTCAGCCTTAACTGGCGCGGAGCGCGAGGGGACAGGATCCTCAAGCGTCGCTTGGGATCTCTTTTGATCCCGAGAGGCAAAGGCAACCCGATGGGCCCGTTTACGGTCCCATCTACTGGAGATAGGCAGTGGAAAGAGCGGAAAAACGCGAATTCGTCACGGAACTGAACGAAGTCTTCAAGGCTTCGGGCTCGGTTGTCGTGGCCCACTATGCTGGTGCTACAGTCGCGCAGATGAACGACTTCCGTTCCAAGATGCGCGCAGCTGGCGGTACCGTCAAAGTCGCGAAGAACCGCCTGGCCAAGATCGCCCTTCAGGGTACGGAAGCGGAAGGGATTTCCAATCTCTTTAACGGTCAGACGCTCATTGCTTACAGCAATGACCCGATCACCGCTCCGAAAGTCGTCGTGGATTTCGCCAAGACCAACGATAAGATCGTTGTTTTGGGCGGCGCCATGGGAACAACGACGCTCAACGCAGAAGCAGTCAAGTCGCTCGCGACCCTGCCTTCGTTGGACGAACTGCGCGCGAAGCTGCTGGGCATGATCCAGACTCCGGCTACCCGCATCGCAGGCGTTGTTGCAGCACCGGCAAGCCAGCTTGCTCGTGTGTTTTCGGCTTACGCCAAGAAGGACGAAGCCGCATAAGGCGGTTTTTTGCTGTTTATAAACAACCGGTTCGAACCGAACATAAGGAATTGATACAATGGCTGATCTCGCAAAGATCGTAGACGACCTCTCCTCGCTGACCGTTCTGGAAGCTGCAGAACTGTCCAAGCTTCTCGAAGAAAAGTGGGGCGTTTCCGCTGCTGCTCCGGTAGCAGTTGCTGCTGCTGGCGGTGGCGCTGCTCCGGCTGCTGCTGAAGAAGAAAAGACCGAGTTCGACGTTATCCTGGCTGACGCCGGCGCTAACAAGATCAACGTCATCAAGGAAGTTCGCGGCATCACCGGCCTCGGCCTGAAGGAAGCTAAGGACCTCGTTGAAGCCGCTCCGAAGGCTGTCAAGGAAGCTGTTTCCAAGGCTGAAGCTGCCGACATCAAGAAGAAGCTTGAAGACGCCGGCGCTAAGGTCGACGTTAAGTAATCTTGAATTGCATCTGGGAGGCTGGATTTCCGGCCTCCCATTTGCCGTTTTCCGGAACGAATTACCCAAAAGCCGCTTGAAAACGGCTTTTGGGTAATGGGTTCTTCAAGAGGATGGTCTCGAACCGAGACGCGAAGGCAATCCGGCCTCGTATTTCGGGAAGTGAGACGAGATTGAAGTACACATTGATTGACGGGGTCGACTGGCCATCGGTTCCCGTCCGTTGCAGGCCCGGATGCAATTTTGAAGGAGCGACGATGGCTCAGACCCTTTCGTTCAATGGTCGTAGGCGCGTACGCAAGTTTTTCGGTAAAATCCCAGAAGTCGCAGAGATGCCGAACCTCATCGAGGTTCAGAAGGCGTCTTACGACCAGTTTTTGATGGTTGAAGAGCCCAAGGGCGGTCGCCCTGACGAGGGCCTTCAGGCAGTTTTCAAGTCCGTTTTCCCGATCACGGATTTCTCGGGCGCCTCCATGCTGGAATTCGTGTCCTACGAATTCGAGCCGCCGAAGTTCGACGTCGATGAATGCCGCCAGCGCGACCTGACCTACGCCGCGCCGCTGAAGGTTACGCTTCGTCTGATCGTGTTCGATATCGATGAGGATACGGGCGCGAAGTCCATCAAGGACATCAAGGAACAGTCCGTCTACATGGGCGACATGCCGCTCATGACCAACAACGGTACGTTCATCGTCAACGGCACCGAGCGCGTTATCGTGTCTCAGATGCACCGTTCGCCGGGCGTGTTCTTCGATCACGACAAGGGCAAGAGCCATTCTTCCGGCAAGCTGCTCTTCGCTGCCCGCGTCATCCCGTATCGCGGTTCCTGGCTCGACATCGAGTTCGACGCCAAGGACATCGTCTACGCTCGTATCGACCGTCGCCGCAAGATCCCTGTGACCTCGCTGCTGATGGCCCTCGGCATGGACGGCGAAGAAATCCTGTCGACCTTCTACACGAAGTCCGACTATCAGCGCGACGGCAAGGGCTGGCGCATTCCGTTCAAGCCTGAAACCCTCAAGGGTGCCAAGGCGATCACCGAAATGGTTGACGCCGACACCGGCGAAGTTGTCGTCGAAGCCGGCAAGAAGCTGACCCCGCGTCTGCTCCGCCAGCTCGCTGACAAGGGCCTGAAGGCTCTGAAGGCAACCGACGAAGACCTGTACGGCAACTTCCTCGCCGAAGACATCGTCAACTACTCGACGGGTGAAATCTATCTCGAGGCCGGCGACGAAATCGACGAAAAGACGCTGCCTGTTATCCTGCAGCACGGTTTCGACGAGATTCCGGTTCTCGGTATCGACCACATCAACGTCGGCGCCTACATCCGCAACACGCTGACCGCGGACAAGAATGAGAACCGTCAGGACGCTCTGTTCGACATCTACCGTGTCATGCGTCCGGGTGAACCGCCGACGATGGACTCGGCCGAAGCCATGTTCAACTCGCTGTTCTTCGATGCGGAGCGTTACGATCTCTCCGCCGTTGGCCGCGTGAAGATGAACATGCGTCTCGACCTCGACGTCGAAGATACTGTCCGTATCCTGCGCAAGGACGACATCCTGGCTGTGGTCAAGATGCTGGTCGAACTGCGCGACGGTAAGGGCGAAATCGACGACATCGACAACCTCGGCAACCGTCGCGTTCGCTCTGTCGGCGAACTGATGGAAAACCAGTACCGTCTCGGCCTGCTCCGCATGGAGCGCGCGATCAAGGAACGTATGTCCTCGATCGAAATCGATACGGTGATGCCGCAGGACCTGATCAACGCAAAGCCGGCAGCCGCTGCCGTCCGCGAGTTCTTCGGCTCCTCGCAGCTGTCGCAGTTCATGGACCAGGTGAACCCGCTTTCGGAAATCACCCACAAGCGCCGTCTTTCGGCACTTGGCCCGGGTGGTCTGACCCGCGAGCGCGCGGGCTTCGAAGTCCGCGACGTTCATCCGACCCACTACGGCCGTATTTGCCCGATCGAAACGCCGGAAGGCCCGAACATCGGTCTGATCAACTCGCTCGCGACCTTCGCCCGCGTCAACAAGTACGGCTTCATTGAATCGCCGTACCGCCGCATCGTTGATGGCAAGGTTACGAACGACGTTCTTTACCTCTCCGCCATGGAAGAGGCGAAGTACTACGTTGCTCAGGCGAACGCCGAACTTGGCGCCGATGGCTCGTTCACCGACGAGTTCGTCGTCTGCCGTCACGCTGGCGAAGTTATGCTCGCTCCGCGCGACAGCATGAACCTGATGGACGTTTCGCCGAAGCAGGTCGTTTCGGTTGCTGCGGCTCTCATCCCGTTCCTGGAAAACGACGACGCCAACCGCGCTCTCATGGGCTCGAACATGCAGCGTCAGGCCGTGCCTCTGCTGCGTGCTGAAGCTCCGTTCGTCGGCACCGGCATGGAGCCGATCGTTGCCCGCGACTCCGGCGCTGCTATCGGTGCCCGCCGCACCGGCGTGGTCGACCAGGTCGACGCGACGCGTATCGTTATCCGTGCGACGGAAGACCTCGAAGCTGGCAAGTCCGGCGTCGATATCTACCGCCTGCAGAAGTTCCAGCGTTCGAACCAGAACACCTGCGTCAACCAGCGTCCGCTGGTAACCGTCGGTGACGTTGTCAACCGCGGCGACATCCTCGCCGACGGCCCGTCGACGGACCTGGGCGACCTGGCACTCGGCCGCAACGCGCTCGTCGCGTTCATGCCGTGGAACGGTTACAACTACGAAGACTCGATCCTGATGTCGGAACGCATCGTCGCTGACGACGTGTTCACCTCCATCCATATCGAAGAATTCGAAGTGATGGCCCGCGACACCAAGCTTGGTCCGGAAGAAATCACGCGCGACATTCCGAACGTTTCGGAAGAAGCTCTGAAGAACCTCGACGAAGCCGGTATCGTCTACATCGGTGCTGAAGTTCAGCCGGGCGACATCCTCGTCGGCAAGATCACGCCGAAGGGCGAAAGCCCGATGACGCCGGAAGAAAAGCTTCTGCGCGCCATCTTCGGTGAAAAGGCGTCCGACGTTCGCGACACCTCGATGCGCATGCCTCCGGGCACCTACGGCACGATCGTCGAAGTTCGCGTTTTCAATCGCCACGGCGTTGAAAAGGATGAGCGCGCGATGGCTATCGAGCGCGAAGAGATCGAGCGTCTTGCAAAGGACCGCGACGACGAGCAGGCGATCCTCGACCGTAACGTCTACGGTCGTCTGGTCGACATGCTGCGTGGCCAGGTCGCCATCGCCGGCCCGAAGGGCTTCAAGAAGGGCACCGAGCTTTCGAACTCCGTCGTCTCCGAATATCCCCGCTCGCAGTGGTGGATGTTCGCCGTCGAAGACGAGAAGGCCCAGGGCGAGCTCGAAGCTCTGCGTGGCCAGTACGACGAGTCCAAATCGCGCCTTGAACAGCGCTTCATGGACAAGGTCGAGAAGGTCCAGCGCGGCGACGAAATGCCTCCTGGCGTCATGAAGATGGTCAAGGTCTTCGTCGCTGTGAAGCGCAAGATCCAGCCGGGCGATAAGATGGCCGGCCGTCACGGTAACAAGGGCGTTGTCTCGCGTATCGTGCCTGTTGAAGACATGCCGTTCCTGGAAGACGGCACGCATGTCGACATCTGCTTGAACCCGCTGGGCGTGCCTTCGCGCATGAACGTCGGCCAGATCCTCGAAACCCACCTTGCCTGGGCTTGCGCCGGCATGGGTAAGAAGATCGGCGAGCTGCTCGACGAATACCGCAAGACGATGGACATCACGGACCTGAAGACGGAGTTGACGGAAGTCTACGCGTCGCAGGCAAAGGACGAAGTCGCCAACTTCGACGACGATTCGCTCGTCAAGCTGGCCGAGCAGTCCCGCCGGGGTGTCTCGATCGCAACGCCGGTCTTCGACGGTGCGCATGAGCCCGACGTTGCCTCGATGCTGAAGAAGGCAGGTCTGCATGAGTCCGGTCAGTCGGTTCTGTACGACGGCCGTACTGGCGAGCCCTTCGACCGCAAGGTCACCGTCGGCTACATGTACATGATCAAGCTGAACCACCTTGTCGACGACAAGATCCACGCTCGCTCGATCGGTCCTTACTCGCTCGTCACCCAGCAGCCGCTCGGTGGTAAGGCGCAGTTCGGCGGTCAGCGCTTCGGGGAAATGGAAGTCTGGGCTCTGGAAGCATACGGTGCGGCTTACACGCTGCAGGAAATGCTCACGGTCAAGTCCGACGACGTCGCAGGTCGTACGAAGGTCTACGAAGCCATTGTCCGTGGCGACGACACGTTCGAAGCGGGTATTCCCGAAAGCTTCAACGTTCTCGTCAAGGAAATGCGCTCGCTGGGTCTGTCGGTCGAGCTCGAGAACTCGAAGGTTGACGAACAGCAGGCCGGCCAGCTGCCGGACGCCGCAGAGTAACCACTTGATAGGGTGTGCGCTGTAATGCAGCGCACACCGTTCCCGCCTGGGCCCCGTAACGTGTTGGCCGGGCAGGGACGTTTCTGCCGCATTTTGCGGTTATAGTCGTTTTTCGCTATGGCGCGGCTCCCGGGAATTTGCCGCTTGCCATCGCAGTTGAGGGCTTCAAGCCCATGAAGGAGACAGGCATGAACCAAGAGGTCATGAATCTTTTCAATCCGCAGGTGCCTGCGCAGAATTTCGATTCCATCCGGATCTCGATTGCGTCTCCGGAGAAGATTCTCTCCTGGTCTTATGGTGAGATCAAGAAGCCGGAAACGATCAACTATCGTACGTTCAAGCCTGAACGCGATGGTCTGTTCTGCGCCCGCATCTTCGGACCGATCAAGGACTACGAATGCTTGTGCGGCAAGTACAAGCGCATGAAGTACAAGGGCATCATCTGCGAAAAGTGCGGCGTCGAAGTCACGCTGTCGCGCGTTCGCCGCGAGCGCATGGGCCACATCGAGCTCGCCGCTCCCGTTGCCCACATCTGGTTCCTGAAGTCGCTTCCTTCGCGCATTTCGACGCTGCTCGACATGACGCTGAAGGATGTAGAGCGCGTTCTCTACTTCGAACACTACATCGTCACCGAGCCGGGCCTCACCGCGCTCAAGGAGCACCAGCTCCTGACGGAAGAAGAATACATGCTTGCCGTCGATGAGTACGGCGAAGATCAGTTCACCGCCATGATCGGCGCTGAAGCCATCTTCGAAATGCTTGCATCGATGAACCTTGAGAAGATCGCGGGCGACCTGCGCTCGGATCTGGCCGACACCACGTCGGATCTCAAGCAGAAGAAGCTGATGAAGCGCCTGAAGATCGTCGAGAACTTCATGGAGTCGGGCAACCGTCCGGAATGGATGATCATGAAGGTCGTCCCGGTCATCCCGCCGGACCTGCGCCCGCTGGTTCCGCTCGATGGTGGCCGTTTCGCGACGTCCGACCTGAACGACCTGTACCGCCGCGTCATCAACCGTAACAACCGTCTGAAGCGCCTGATCGAACTGCGCGCTCCGGGCATCATTATCCGCAACGAAAAGCGCATGCTGCAGGAATCTGTGGATGCGCTGTTCGACAACGGCCGCCGTGGCCGCGTCATCACCGGCGCCAACAAGCGTCCGCTGAAGTCGCTGTCCGACATGCTCAAGGGCAAGCAGGGCCGCTTCCGTCAGAACCTTCTCGGCAAGCGCGTCGACTATTCCGGCCGTTCGGTCATCGTGACTGGTCCGGAACTGAAGCTGCACCAGTGCGGCCTGCCGAAGAAGATGGCGCTCGAACTGTTCAAGCCGTTCATCTACGCCCGCCTCGACGCCAAGGGTTACTCCTCGACCGTCAAGCAGGCCAAGAAGCTGGTTGAAAAGGAAAAGCCGGAAGTCTGGGATATTCTCGACGAGGTCATCCGCGAGCATCCGGTTCTCTTGAACCGCGCACCGACGCTGCACCGCCTGGGCATCCAGGCCTTCGAACCGATCCTGGTCGAAGGCAAGGCCATCCAGCTGCACCCGCTCGTCTGCACGGCCTTCAATGCCGACTTCGACGGCGACCAGATGGCCGTTCACGTGCCGCTGTCGCTCGAAGCCCAGCTCGAAGCCCGCGTCCTGATGATGTCGACGAACAACATCCTGCACCCGGCAAACGGTGCACCGATCATCGTTCCCTCACAGGACATGGTTCTCGGCCTGTACTACCTCGCGATCATGAACCAGAACGAGCCGGGCGAAGGCATGGCCTTCTCCGACCTCGGCGAGCTGCATCACGCGCTTGAGACCAAGGTCGTGACGCTGCACTCCAAGATCCGCGGTCGCTTCAAGTCGATCGACGAAGACGGCAAGCCGTACTCGAAGATCTATGAAACGACGCCTGGCCGTCTGCTTATCGGCGAACTCCTGCCGAAGAACGGCAAGGTGACCTTCGACATCTGCAACCAGGAAATGACCAAGAAGAACATCTCCAAGATGATCGACACGGTCTACCGTCATTGCGGCCAGAAGGACACGGTCATCTTCTGCGACCGCATCATGCAGCTCGGCTTCACGCATGCCTGCCGCGCCGGCATTTCGTTCGGTAAGGACGACATGATCATTCCGGAAACCAAGGCGAAGATCGTTGGCGACACCGAAAACCTCGTCAAGGAATACGAGCAGCAGTACAACGACGGCCTGATCACTCAGGGCGAGAAGTACAACAAGGTCGTTGACGCCTGGGGCAAGGCAACCGAAAAGGTCGCCGAAGACATGATGGCCCGCATTAAGGCCGTCGAGTTCGATCCGAACACCGGCCGCCAGAAGCCGATGAATGCCATCTACATGATGTCGCACTCGGGTGCTCGTGGTTCTCCGAACCAGATGCGTCAGCTGGGCGGCATGCGCGGCCTCATGGCCAAGCCGTCGGGCGAAATCATCGAGACGCCGATCACGTCGAACTTCAAGGAAGGTCTGACCGTCAACGAGTACTTCAACTCGACCCACGGTGCCCGTAAGGGTCTTGCAGACACGGCTCTGAAGACGGCGAACTCGGGTTACCTGACCCGTCGTCTCGTCGACGTCGCGCAGGATTGCATCGTCAACATGGTCGATTGCGGCACCGACACCGGTCTTACGATGACTGCCATCGTCGATGCTGGTCAGGTCGTCGCGTCGCTCGGCGCGCGTATCCTCGGCCGTACGGCTCTTGATGATATCGATCATCCGATCACCGGCGAGCGTCTGGTCGACGCCGGCAAGATGATCCTTGAGCCCGATGTCATCGAGATCGAAAAGGCTGGTATCCAGTCGATCCGTATCCGCTCCGCACTGACCTGCGAAGTCCAGACGGGCGTATGCTCGGTCTGCTACGGTCGCGACCTCGCACGCGGTACGCCTGTCAACATGGGCGAAGCCGTCGGCGTTATTGCGGCTCAGTCGATCGGCGAGCCGGGCACGCAGCTCACCATGCGTACGTTCCACCTTGGTGGCACGGCTAACGTGGTTGACTCGTCGTTCCTGGAAGCATCGTACGAAGGCACGATCCAGCTGAAGAACCGCAACGTTCTGCGCAACTCGGATGGCGTACTTGTCGCCATGGGCCGTAACATGACCGTCCAGATCCTGGACGAACGCGGTGTCGAGCGCTCCTCGCAGCGCGTCGCTTACGGCTCGAAGCTGCACGTCGACGAAGGCGACAAGGTCAAGCGCGGTCAGCGTCTGGCAGAGTGGGACCCCTACACCCGTCCGATGATGACGGAAGTAGCCGGTACCGTTCAGTTCGAAGACGTTGTCGACGGTCTCTCGGTTCTCGAAGCGACCGACGAATCCACGGGTATCACCAAGCGTCAGGTTATCGACTGGCGTTCGACCCCGCGTGGTTCGGACCTCAAGCCGGCAATCGTCATCAAGGATGCCAGCGGCAATGTCATGAAGCTGTCTCGTGGTGGTGACGCTCGCTTCCTGCTCTCTGTCGATGCGATCCTGTCGGTAGAGCCGGGCACGAAGGTCTCGCAGGGTGACGTGCTTGCACGTTCGCCGCTGGAAAGCGCCAAGACCAAGGACATCACCGGTGGTCTGCCGCGTGTTGCCGAACTGTTCGAAGCTCGTCGTCCGAAGGACCACGCCATCATCGCTGAGATCGATGGTACGATCCGCCTCGGCCGCGACTACAAGAACAAGCGTCGCGTCATCATCGAGCCGGCTGAAGACGGTGTCGAGCCTGTCGAATACCTGATCCCGAAGGGCAAGCCCTTCCATCTTCAGGAAGGCGACTACATCGAAAAGGGTGACTACATCCTCGACGGTAACCCGGCTCCGCACGACATCCTGGCGATCAAGGGCGTCGAAGCTCTGGCTTCGTACCTGGTCAACGAAATCCAGGAAGTCTATCGTCTCCAGGGCGTTGTTATCAACGACAAGCACATCGAAGTGATTGTCCGTCAGATGCTGCAGAAGGTGGAAATCACCGATGCGGGCGACTCGACCTACATCGTCGGCGACAACGTCGACCGTATCGAGCTGGAAGACGTCAACGACGCGCTGATCGAACAGGGCAAGAAGCCGGCTTACGGCGATCCGGTCCTGCTCGGTATCACCAAGGCGTCGCTGCAGACCCCGTCCTTCATCTCCGCGGCTTCCTTCCAGGAAACCACGAAGGTGCTCACGGAAGCTGCGATCGCCGGCAAGACCGACGGTCTGCAGGGTCTGAAGGAAAACGTCATCGTCGGCCGCCTCATCCCGGCCGGTACCGGTGGCACCATGACTCAGATCCGCCGTATCGCGACCTCGCGCGACGAGATGATCCTCGAAGAACGCCGCAAGGGCACGGGCGCCGATGTTGCCACGCCGATGCTGCAGGACCTCGCAGGCGAAAGCGCCCCGGCTGCCGAGTAATCGGCAGTCTGGTCCAAGAATTGAAAAGCCGCCCGGAGCGATCCGGGCGGCTTTTTTGTTTGAGAAGAACAATGCGGGCGCGTTGATGCCGGCGATAGCCCGAACGAACCGTTGGTCGCATCTAGCGAGCTCAAGTGGGTTGAAACATATCAAATAGTCGGCAATGTTACGATGTTTTGCGACTCTCTTCCAGAAACAACGAGGCCGATGTCAAACAACGAGCGCTCAGCGGGCGACGACAGCGGGAGCGCTATATTTAGGCGCGCCGATCTGGAGCGTCATCTCAAGGCTCGTTGGAATGAACGAGGCGAAGCGCTTGGTGACAATGAGCGGCTGGCGTTTCTGTTCCGGAGCTAGTAAGTCACTCGCTCTCACGGAATGCCGGCATAGACCTTCCTTACGTGGATCTTTGGGTGGCAATTTTAGACGAGTGCATAAGCTGGTTGATCAGCTTGGATGTCGTAGTGCACGCCGGCCGACTAGAGCGCGGCATGATGAAAAATTTTGAAAAATCCATTGTCGTCCTTCTGAGCAAGATAATCTCCGACCTGACGGCAATAAGGCATCTCGTCCTGGCGGGGTTTGACGGTTCCGCGCGAACGATTGTCCGTTCAGTAGCAGAATACATGGAGGTTCTGGTTGCCGTCGTGCATGAGCCAGCCTTTGCGGACGAGTTTGTGAAAAGTGACACGCCTGAAGCGTCGCAATTATTCTGGCAAACACATCTACGCGGCGGAAAGCTTCGTCGGAGGATAACCGCAGCTTGGGCAGACTTCTTTAAAACGATTGCTGCTCATGAACGCCAGCCGATAACAGAGACTTTTGCGAACTGGGGGAGAGGATCGAACCCGATACTATCGGGTTCAACCCATCCGAGCTTCGTTGGCGGGCTCTTCGCCGCTATTCCACTGAAGGGAAAGTATAGGGATGAAAACTGGCTTGGTACCTGGGGCGACAAAGCGGACTTTTCAGTAAATACAATTTACATCATCACGCAGTTCATGTTCCCGATTCTGCTTCTGGGATCGAAATTTCCCTTCGGTATCGTAAGAGGGGGCGACACAGAACCCTTCCCTGCCTATAACCAGCATGACGAATTCCATCGGCACGTGCGGACCGGTCGTGATATCTTGGCGAGCCTAATAATCTCGCTATGCCAAGAAACTAACCGGCCTTTCGTGTTTCCGGAATTCGACCTGAGCATCTGGCCGCCCGAACAGGCTGATTCGGCCTAATTGCTTATCAGCTGAAGCGGATGATCGCCACTTCGCCTTCGACGGCGCCCTGGTAGGCGGAGGCGTGCGGCTCCTCGGCCGGCACTTCGGTCAACATGCCGATCTGATCGAGGTCGGCTTCGATGAATCCCTCTTCAGCAAGCGCATTCAGAGCCTCGCGAACCGCGCTGTCTTCGTCGGCGGCCCTGAGCATCACGTGAAGATCGACGCCTTCGCTGTTGTCGGACTCGTAGCCCTTGCCGATGATGATGAAGACCATCGGGCCTTCCGAATTGTTGTCGTTGTCGGGGGCAGTGATCATCGGATGTCCTTCGATTCGAGATTTGAATCTGATTTCATGGGCTTAGCCCCTGTAATCAGTGATTCCATAGCCGGTTTTGTTGCATTGCCCAAGTTTATCTTGCCGTGCTGCAGCGAATTCGCCTAGAAGGCCCGAAAGAGCCCTCAAACGCCCGGTTTCAAGGCGTTTGGCCGAAGTTTATTTGTTAACAGCCTTGACGAGACGGCGGGAAACCAGTAGTACCCGCGCCATCCGGACCCATGTGAGGCATGGCCATTCGGGGCGACGCGCCTCGAAGATCACCTCAAACAAGGTTCGAAACGCACGTTGAAGATATGTTGCCTGTACGCATGACGCATTTCTTTATGCGTCCTCTGCTTTCTGTGGTCCATCTGTGAAAGCGGATCGGGCCACGTTTTGCGCATTGAGACACGCGTGTGATCTTGCCGGAGACGGCGTGAGTTACGCCCGCAAGGGTTCGAGATTTAAACGTAAGGGATGGTTGAATGCCTACCGTAAACCAGCTGATCCGCAAGCCGCGCCAGCCAAACGTAAAGCGTAACAAAGTTCCTGCACTGCAGGAAAACCCGCAGAAGCGCGGTGTTTGCACACGCGTTTACACAACGACGCCGAAGAAGCCGAACTCGGCTCTCCGTAAGGTCGCCAAGATCCGTCTGACCAATGGCTTTGAAGTCATCGGTTATATTCCTGGCGAAGGTCACAACCTGCAGGAACACTCTGTTGTCATGATCCGTGGCGGCCGCGTAAAGGACTTGCCGGGCGTTCGTTACCACATCATCCGCGGCGTTCTCGATACCCAGGGTGTCAAGAACCGCAAGCAGCGCCGTTCGAAGTACGGTGCGAAGCGTCCGAAGTAATTCGGTTTTGAAATCCCGGCGCTGCGCGAGGTCCTCCGCGTGGTAGAGCGCCTTAACATTCGAAGAGACGAGAAGTATGTCCAGACGTCATAGAGCAGAAAAGCGCGAGATCAACCCGGACCCGAAGTTCGGCGATCTCATCGTCACCAAGTTCATGAATGCAATCATGCTTGACGGCAAGAAGTCCGTCGCTGAAAGCATTGTTTACGGCGCATTTGACTCCGTACAGGGCAAGTCCAAGCAGGAGCCGCTCGGCGTGTTCCATCAGGCTCTGGACAACGTTGCTCCGCACGTTGAAGTCCGTTCGCGCCGCGTTGGTGGTGCTACCTATCAGGTTCCAGTTGATGTTCGCCCGGAGCGCCGTCAGGCCCTGGCCATCCGCTGGCTGATCGCTGCTGCGCGCAAGCGTAACGAAACGACCATGATCGACCGACTGTCGGGCGAGCTTCTCGATGCATCCAACAACCGTGGTTCCGCGGTCAAGAAGCGCGAAGACACGCACAAGATGGCTGACGCCAACCGTGCGTTCTCGCATTATCGCTGGTAATCCCGAACGGGTTCGAAAGGCAGTCCATTATGGCTCGCGAATATAAAATCGAAGACTACCGTAATTTCGGTATTATGGCGCACATCGACGCCGGCAAGACGACGACGACTGAGCGTATCCTTTACTACACCGGCAAGTCGCACAAGATCGGCGAAGTGCACGATGGCGCGGCCACGATGGACTGGATGGAGCAGGAGCAGGAGCGTGGCATCACGATCACCTCCGCTGCCACCACGACCTTCTGGAAGGGCCGTGACGGCAAGATGCGCCGCTTCAACATCATCGACACCCCCGGCCACGTCGACTTCACCATCGAAGTCGAGCGTTCGCTGCGCGTTCTCGACGGTGCTGTTGCTCTTCTCGATGCCAACGCCGGCGTAGAGCCGCAGACGGAAACCGTCTGGCGTCAGGCTGAGAAGTACAACGTTCCGCGCATGATCTTCTGCAACAAGATGGACAAGACCGGTGCGGACTTCTACCGCTCGGTCGAGATGATCAAGACCCGTCTCGGTGCAACGGCTGTTGTCATGCAGCTGCCGATCGGTGCAGAAAGCGAATTCAAGGGTGTTGTCGACCTGATCGAGATGAACGCTCTCATCTGGCGCGACGAATCGCTCGGCGCTCAGTGGGACGTCGTCGAAATCCCTGATGACCTGAAGGCCAAGGCTGAAGAATATCGCGAAAAGCTGATCGAGACCGTTGTCGAGATCGACGAAGCCGCGATGGAAGCCTACCTCGAAGGCACCATGCCCGACAACGACCAGATCCGCGCGCTCGTCCGTCGCGGCACGATCGACGTCAAGTTCCATCCGATGTTCTGCGGCACCGCCTTCAAGAACAAGGGCGTTCAGCCGCTGCTCGACGCAGTTGTTGACTACCTGCCGTCGCCGATGGACATCCCTGCGATCAAGGGCATCGACTTCAAGACGGAAGCTGAAATCGAGCGTCATGCTGACGACAACGAGCCGCTGTCCATGCTCGCGTTCAAGATCATGAACGACCCCTTCGTCGGTTCGCTCACCTTCGCCCGCATCTACTCCGGCAAGCTCGAAAAGGGCGCGTCGGTCATGAACACGGTCAAGGACAAGCGCGAGCGCGTCGGCCGCATGCTGCAGATGCACTCGAACTCGCGTGAAGACATCGAAGAAGCCTTCGCAGGCGATATCGTTGCTCTCGCCGGTCTCAAGGAAACCACCACTGGCGATACGCTCTGCGATCCGCTGAAGCCGGTTATCCTCGAGCGCATGGAATTCCCCGAGCCGGTCATCCAGATCGCGATCGAGCCGAAGACCAAGGGCGACCAGGAAAAGATGGGCCTCGCGCTCAACCGTCTGGCAGCTGAGGATCCGTCCTTCCGCGTGAAGACTGACCAGGAATCTGGCCAGACGATCATCGCCGGCATGGGCGAACTTCACCTCGACATTCTCGTCGACCGTATGCGTCGCGAGTTCAAGGTTGAAGCAACCGTCGGTGCGCCGCAGGTTGCCTACCGCGAAACCATCACGCGTCAGCACGAAGAAGACTACACGCACAAGAAGCAGTCCGGTGGTACCGGTCAGTTCGCACGCGTCAAGATCATCTTCGAACCGAACCCGGATGGCGAAGACTTCAAGTTCGAATCCAAGATCGTCGGCGGTGCTGTTCCGAAGGAATACATCCCGGGCGTTCAGAAGGGTATCGAAAGCGTTCTGTCTTCCGGTCCGCTCGCTGGCTTCCCGATGCTCGGCGTCAAGGCGACGCTCGTTGACGGTGCCTTCCACGACGTTGACTCGTCGGTCCTGGCGTTCGAAATCGCTTCGCGTGCTTGCTTCCGTGAAGCAGCCAAGAAGGCCGGTGCTCAGCTCCTCGAGCCGATGATGAAGGTCGAAGTTGTCACTCCGGAAGACTACGTCGGCGACGTTATCGGCGACCTGAACTCCCGTCGTGGCCAGATCCAGGGTCAGGAACAGCGCGGTATCGCAATCGTTATCGCCGCCAACGTTCCGCTGGCGAACATGTTCAAGTACGTCGACAACCTGCGCTCCATGTCGCAGGGCCGTGCTCAGTACACGATGACCTTCGATCACTACGCGCCGGTCCCGTCGAACGTCGCAACGGAAATCCAGGCAAAGTATTCCGGTCAGAAGTGACCGGAATACCAATTGACCGATAACAAGAATTAAGTCCCTCGCGGACTAGCAAGAATGGAGAGCCGAAATGGCAAAGAGTAAGTTTGAGCGCAACAAGCCGCACGTTAACATCGGCACGATCGGCCACGTTGACCACGGCAAGACGTCTCTGACGGCAGCGATCACGAAGTACTTCGGCGAGTTCAAGGCGTACGACCAGATCGACGCTGCTCCGGAAGAAAAGGCCCGCGGCATCACCATCTCGACGGCACACGTCGAGTACGAGACCCCGAACCGTCACTATGCTCACGTTGACTGCCCCGGCCACGCCGACTACGTCAAGAACATGATCACCGGTGCCGCACAGATGGACGGCGCGATCCTGGTTTGCTCGGCAGCTGACGGCCCGATGCCGCAGACCCGCGAGCACATCCTGCTTGCTCGTCAGGTTGGCGTTCCGGCGATCGTCGTGTTCCTCAACAAGGTCGACCAGGTTGACGACGCCGAGCTTCTCGAGCTCGTCGAGCTGGAAGTTCGCGAACTTCTGTCGTCCTACGACTTCCCGGGCGACGACATTCCGGTCATCAAGGGTTCGGCTCTTGCTGCTCTGGAAGACTCGGACAAGAAGATCGGCGAAGACGCGATCCGCGAACTGATGGCTGCTGTTGACGCCTACATCCCGACGCCTGAGCGCCCGATCGACCAGCCGTTCCTGATGCCGATCGAAGACGTGTTCTCGATCTCTGGCCGTGGTACGGTTGTGACCGGCCGCGTCGAGCGTGGCATCGTCAAGGTTGGCGAAGAAGTCGAAATCGTCGGCATCCGCGCAACCTCGAAGACGACGGTTACCGGCGTTGAAATGTTCCGCAAGCTGCTCGATCAGGGCCAGGCTGGCGACAACATCGGCGCTCTGGTTCGCGGTGTTAACCGTGACGGCGTTGAGCGTGGTCAGATCCTGTGCAAGCCGGGCTCTGTCAAGCCGCACAAGAAGTTCATGGCCGAAGCCTACATCCTGACGAAGGAAGAAGGCGGCCGTCATACGCCGTTCTTCACCAACTACCGTCCGCAGTTCTACTTCCGTACGACTGACGTGACCGGTATCGTCTCGCTGCCGGAAGGCACGGAAATGGTTATGCCTGGCGACAACGTCACCGTTGCTGTCGAGCTGATCGTTCCGATCGCGATGGAAGAAAAGCTGCGCTTCGCTATCCGCGAAGGCGGCCGTACCGTCGGCGCCGGCATCGTCGCCTCGATCGTCGAGTAATCTTCGCAAACGGCCACTCTCAACGGGGTGGCCGCTTCGATGACAATATTATGAAGCAAGTGGCTTCGGCCGCTTGCTTATTACAAGAAAATGTTGCACATGGCGCGCGAGCGCTGTTTGCGCCCTGCTTCGTTTATCGAATCGGGTGACTACAACAAACAATAAGGTGGGCTGAAAGGCCTGAAGACTGGATAGGGGCTCGGTAACCCGCAGCCTCCATCGATCTTTGAAACCGGTGGTCCGCCTTAGGAATAAGAACAACCCGTGCCTGCCCAAAAGGCGCGCGGGATAACAAACACAAGGATAACGTCGAATGAACGGCCAAAATATCCGCATTCGCCTGAAGGCGTTCGATCACCGCATTCTCGACGCTTCGACGCGCGAGATCGTGTCGACGGCGAAGCGCACCGGCGCAAGCGTCCGGGGCCCCGTTCCGCTTCCGACTCGCATCGAGAAGTTTACGGTAAACCGGTCCCCGCACATCGACAAGAAGAGCCGCGAGCAGTTCGAGATGCGCACGCATAAGCGCCTCCTCGACATCGTTGACCCGACCCCGCAGACGGTAGACGCGCTGATGAAGCTCGATCTCGCCGCTGGTGTCGATGTTGAGATCAAGCTCTGAGCCTGGCTCGAGCTGAGTTGGAAGGATTGAACCGATGCGTTCAGGTGTGATTGCACAGAAGATCGGCATGACCCGCGTCTACAACGACGCCGGCGAACATGTTCCGGTGACAGTACTGCGTATGGAAGGCTGCCAGGTTGTAGCCCAGCGCACTGTTGAAAAGAATGGCTATGTCGCGGTACAGCTCGGTGCTGGCACGGCGAAGGTCAAGAATACGTCGAAGGCTATGCGCGGTAACTTTGCTGTTGCCAACGTTGAGCCGAAGGCCAAGCTTCAGGAATTCCGCGTTACGGAAGACAACCTGCTTGACGTTGGTACCGAGCTTAAGGCCGGTCACTTCGCAGCTGGTCAGCTCGTCGACGTGACGGGTACGACGATTGGTAAGGGCTTTGCCGGCGCCATGAAGCGTCACGGCTTCGGCGGTCTCCGCGCCACGCACGGTGTGTCGGTTTCGCACCGCTCGCACGGTTCGACGGGTTCGCGCCAGGATCCGGGCAAGGTTTTCAAGAACAAGAAGATGGCTGGTCACATGGGCCAGACGCGCGTAACGACTCAGAACCTTGAAGTGGTTTCGACCGATGAAGATCGCGGTCTGATCCTGATCAAGGGTGCAGTACCCGGTTCCAAGGGTGCCTGGATCATCGTGCGCGACGCCGTCAAGTCGGCCGCGAAGTAAGGGAGCCAGACCAATGGAATTCAACGTCAAGACCCTCGAGGGAAAAGACGCAGGGAAGGTTTCTCTTTCTGACGCGATTTTCGGCCTCGAGCCCCGCGAAGACATTCTCGCCCGCGTCATCCGCTGGCAGCTTGCCAAGAAGCAGCAGGGCACTCACCAGGCAAAGGGCCGCGCCGACGTATGGCGTACCGGTGCCAAGATGTACAAGCAGAAGGGTACGGGCCGCGCTCGTCACCATTCGGCTCGCGCTCCGCAGTTCCGCGGCGGTGGTAAGGCTCACGGCCCGGTTGCTCGCAGCCACGAACACGACCTTCCGAAGAAGGTTCGCGCTCTCGGCCTGCGTCTCGCTCTCTCGGCAAAGCTGAAGTCCGATGATGTCATCATCATCGACAACCTGGTTGCTGCTGAAGCAAAGACCAAGGCGCTGGCTTCGACTTTCGCGTCGCTCGGCCTGACCAACGCTCTCTTCATCGGCGGCGCTGAACTTGATGGCAACTTCAAGCTCGCAGCCCAGAACATCCCGAACATCGATGTTCTGCCGATCCAGGGCATCAACGTTTATGACATCGTGCGCCGCGGCAAGCTCGTGCTTTCCAAGGCTGCCGTTGAAGCTCTAGAGGAGCGTTTCAAGTGACCGATCTTCGCCACTATGATGTGATCGTCTCGCCGGCGATCACCGAAAAGTCCACGCTGGTATCGGAAAACAACCAGGTTGTTTTCAACGTCGCCAAGACGGCGTCGAAGCCGGAAATCAAGGCTGCAGTCGAGGCGCTCTTCGGCGTCAAGGTCACGGCCGTCAACACTCTGCTCCGCAAGGGCAAGACCAAGCGTTTCAAAGGTTTTGTCGGCAAGCAGAAGGACGTGAAGAAGGCTGTCGTGACGCTGGCTGAAGGCCAGACGATCGACGTCTCCACCGGTCTCTGAGGAATAAAAAAATGGCATTGAAAACATTCAATCCTACAACCCCGAGCCAGCGTCAGCTGGTCATCGTCGACCGTTCCGCGCTCTACAAGGGCAAGCCGGTCAAGGCGCTGACGGAAGGTCTGTCGAAGAGCGGTGGTCGTAACAACCTCGGCCGCATCACGGCTCGCTTCATCGGCGGTGGTCACAAGCGTACGTATCGTCTGGTTGACTTCAAGCGTCGCAAGTTCGACGTCGAGGGCACGGTCGAGCGTATCGAATACGACCCGAACCGTACGGCGTTCATCGCGCTCGTCTCTTACGCCGACGGCGAACAGGCCTACATCATCGCTCCGCAGCGTATCGCTGCCGGCGACAAGGTCATCGCTTCGGAAAAGGCTGTCGACGTAAAGCCCGGCAACACCATGCCGCTGCAGTACATCCCGGTTGGCTCCATCATCCACAACGTGGAAATGAAGCCGGGCAAGGGCGGTCAGATCGCTCGCTCCGCTGGTTCCTACGCACAGCTCGTAGGCCGCGACGCGGGTCTGGCGATCCTTCGTCTGAACTCGGGCGAACAGCGCCTCGTGCCTGGCTCCTGCCTTGCTTCGATCGGTGCGGTTTCGAACCCTGACCATGCCAACATCAACGACGGCAAGGCCGGTCGTACGGTGTGGCGCGGCAAGCGTCCGCATAACCGCGGCGTTGTCATGAACCCGGTCGATCACCCGCACGGCGGTGGTGAAGGTCGTACCTCGGGTGGCCGTCATCCGGTTACTCCGTGGGGCAAGCCGACCAAGGGCAAGCGCACGCGGTCGAACAAGTCGACCGACAAGATGATCATGCGCTCGCGTCACCAGCGTAAGAAGTAAGAGAGGAAGTCTCCAATGGCTCGTTCAGTATGGAAAGGTCCGTTCGTTGACGGCTATCTTCTCAAGAAGGCTGAGAAGGTTCGTGAAGGCGGACGTGCAGAAGTAATCAAGATCTGGAGCCGTCGCTCCACGATCCTGCCGCAGTTCGTCGGCCTGACGTTCGGCGTCTACAACGGCAGCAAGCATGTTCCGGTCAGCGTCAATGAAGACATGGTCGGTCACAAGTTCGGTGAATTCTCTCCGAGCCGGACCTACTACGGTCACGGTGCGGACAAGAAGGCAAAGAGGAAGTAATCATGGGCAAGGCAAAAGCCGAACGCCGGCTGAAGGACAACGAGGCGCAAGCAGTCGCCCGTACGCTCCGCGTCAGCCCACAGAAGCTCAACCTGGTTGCTGCGGCTATCCGCGGCAAGAAGGTCGAACGTGCACTCGCTGAGCTGGAATTCTCCCGCAAGCGGATCGCCGGTGCTGTCAAGAAGACGCTTGAATCTGCAATCGCAAACGCCGAGAACAACCATGATCTCGACGTTGACTCGCTGGTCGTGGCTGAAGCCTACGTCGGCAAGTCGATCGTCATGAAGCGTTTCCACGCTCGTGGCCGTGGTCGTGCGTCGCGCATTGAAAAGCCCTTTGCGCACCTGACGATCGTCGTTCGCGAAGTTCAAGCTGCCACCGAGGAGGCCGCATAATGGGTCAGAAAATCAATCCAATTGGTTTCCGTCTTGGCATCAACCGTACCTGGGATAGCCGCTGGTTCGCGGACAACGCCGAGTACGGTCAGCTGCTGCACGAAGACCTGAAGATGCGCAAGTTCGTCATGAGCGAACTGAAGCAGGCCGGTATCGCCAAGGTGGTCATCGAGCGTCCGCACAAGAAGTGCCGCGTCACGATCCACTCGGCTCGTCCGGGCCTCATCATCGGCAAGAAGGGCGCAGACATCGACAAGCTCCGCAAGAAGCTGTCGGACATGACGAATTCCGAAACGCACCTCAACATCGTTGAAGTTCGTAAGCCGGAAGTCGACGCTACGCTCGTCGCACAGTCGATCGCTCAGCAGCTCGAGCGTCGTGTTGCTTTCCGTCGCGCCATGAAGCGCGCCGTTCAGTCTGCAATGCGTCTTGGCGCCGAAGGCATCAAGATCACCTGCGCAGGCCGTCTCGGTGGTGCTGAAATCGCTCGTACGGAATGGTACCGCGAAGGTCGCGTTCCGCTGCACACGCTGCGCGCTGACATTGACTACGGCACAGCCGAAGCGGAAACCGCTTTCGGTATCTGCGGCATCAAGGTTTGGATCTTCAAGGGCGAAATCCTTGAGCACGATCCGATGGCCTCCGAGCGCCGCGCACTCGAGGGTGATGCTCAGGGTCCGGCTAGCCGTGACCGCGATCGTCGCCGCGACAACGCTTGATAGCGTTGGTGGCACATAAGTTCGGAGAATAAGAAATGTTGCAGCCAAAGCGTACTAAGTACCGCAAGCAATTCAAGGGCCGCATCAAGGGCGTCGCCAAGGGAGGTTCCGACCTCGCATTTGGTGAATTCGGCCTTAAGGCTCAGGAGCCAAACCGCGTGAATGCACGCGAGATCGAAGCGGCCCGCCGCGCGATCACGCGTTACATGAAGCGTGCTGGCCGCGTGTGGATCCGCGTGTTCCCGGATGTTCCGGTAACCGCTAAGCCGACCGAAGTCCGTATGGGTAAGGGTAAGGGCTCTGTTGAATATTGGGCATGCAAGGTCAAGCCAGGCCGCATGATGTTCGAGATCGACGGCGTCAGCGAAGAAATCGCTCGCGAAGCGCTTCGCCTCGGCTCTGCCAAGCTCTCGGTCAAGACGCGCTTCGTACAGCGCATTGCAGAGTAAGGAGCAAGGCACATGAAAGCCGAAGAAGTTCGCGGCCTGACGGCCGATCAGCTCAAGGACAAGCTTGCCGACCTGAAGAAGGAGCAGTTCAACCTGCGCTTCCAGAAGGCCACCGGTCAGCTCGAAAAGTCCTCCCGCGTCAATGAAGTTCGCAAGGACATCGCCCGCGTGAAAACCATTGCCCGCCAGAAGGCGGCAGAAGCAAAGGCCTAAGAATATGCCGAAGCGCATCCTGCAGGGCGTCGTCGTTGGCGACAAGAACGAGAAGACTGTAGTTGTCCGCGTTGAGCGTCGTTTCGCTCATCCGCTGATGCAGAAGACCGTTCGTCGTTCCAAGAAGTACAAGGCCCACGACGAAAACAATCAGTACAAGATCGGCGATACCGTATCCATCGAGGAATGCGCGCCGATCTCCAAGGACAAGCGTTGGACGGTTGTAGCCGCCCAGGCCAAGTAAGATTTTTGCGCGAGGCCTTGCGTCTCGCGGAAATATCTGTATGAAGCAGCGTCAGAACGCTCGTTCGTCGAGCGTTCTTTTGCTTTGAGCGCACGGAAGGTCCCGTTGGGAAACCACCCTGGCACGATCGATCCCGCGCTATTCAAGCTATGCCGTGTTTTCGCCTGCTCTCGTGGCAAGCGGCCGGCTGACAATTTTCATAAGCCGGGGAAGGGGGCTCTGAGCCCAACCATTCCGGTAAACCAAAAAGGCGACCTGATATGATTCAGATGCAAACAAACCTCGACGTGGCGGATAATTCCGGCGCACGTCGTGTCATGTGCATCAAGGTGCTGGGCGGTTCTAAGCGCAAGTATGCCGGGATCGGCGACGTTATCGTCGTTTCGATCAAGGAAGCTATTCCGCGCGGCCGCGTGAAGAAGGGTGACGTGATGAAGGCGGTTGTTGTTCGCACCGCCAAGGAAATCCGTCGCGTTGATGGTTCCATCATCCGCTTCGACACCAATGCAGCAGTCCTCATCGACAACAAAAAAGAGCCGATCGGCACCCGTATCTTCGGACCGGTTCCGCGCGAACTTCGCGCCAAGAACCACATGAAGATCATCTCGCTCGCTCCCGAAGTACTGTAAGGAGCGCGAACGATGCAAAAGATTCGTAAGGGCGACAAGGTCGTCATGCTCGCAGGCAAGGACAAGGGCCGCACTGGCGAAGTCCTTCAGGTTCTGCCTAAGGAAGATCGTGCCGTTGTTCGTGGTATCAACGTCGTAAAGCGCCACCAGCGCCAGACGCAGAACCAGGAAGCCGGCATCATCACGAAGGAAGCCGCTGTTCACCTTTCTAACGTTGCAATCGTCGACAAGGACGGCAAGCCGACCCGCGTCGGTTTCGCGGTTGTTGACGGCAAGAAGGTCCGTGTGGCCAAGCGTTCCGGTGAGGTGATCTGATGGCTGAGGCAAAGTACGAGCCGCGGCTCAAGAAGGAATATGTCGAGCGCATTCGTGCGGCGATGCAGGAGAAGTTCTCCTTCGCCAACGAGATGCAGATTCCGAAGCTCGACAAGATCGTAATAAACATGGGTGTTGGTGAAGCAACGGCTGATTCGAAGAAGCCGACTGTTGCTGCAGCTGACCTGGCCGCTATCGCTGGTCAGAAGCCGGTCATCACCCGTGCACGCAACTCTATCGCTGGCTTCAAGGTCCGCGAAGATATGCCGATCGGCGCAAAGGTTACCCTGCGCGGCGCTCGCATGTACGAGTTCCTGGACCGTCTGATCAACATCGCGCTTCCGCGCGTTCGCGACTTCCGCGGCCTGAACCCGAAGAGCTTTGACGGCCGTGGCAACTTCGCCATGGGCATCAAGGAGCACATTGTGTTCCCTGAGATCAACTACGATAAGGTTGATCAGATGTGGGGCATGGACATCATCGTTTGCACGACGGCAACGAAGGACGACGAAGCGCGGGCTCTGCTGACAGAGTTCAACTTCCCGTTCCGTCAGTAACCGTAACGACGAGCGTAGAAAAGGAACCACACATGGCGAAGACAAGCGCAGTTGAAAAGAACAAGCGCCGCCGTATTACGGTCGCTAACCAGGCCGCCAAGCGGGCTGAGCTGAAGGCGATCATCATGAACCAGGCTCTTCCGATCGAAGAGCGGTTCAAGGCCTCGATCAAGCTGGCATCCCTGCCGCGCGATGGATCGAAGACCCGTATTCGCAACCGTTGTGAAGTATCGGGCCGTCCGCGCGCATACTACCGCAAACTGCGCATGTCGCGTATCGCGCTGCGTGAACTCGGCAATCTCGGCAAGGTGCCGGGCATCGTCAAGTCGAGCTGGTAAGGAGCAGGTTAGATGACAATGACTGATCCGTTGGGCGATATGCTCACTCGCATCCGTAACGGCGCTTCCCGCCGCAAGTCGTCGGTCTCGACGCCTGCTTCGAAGCTCCGTGCACGTGTTCTCGATGTTCTTCAGGCTGAAGGCTACATCCGTGGCTACTCCCTTGTCGATTTCGGCAATGGCAAGTCTGAACTCAGCATCGAGCTGAAGTACTACGAAGGCGCATCGGTGATCCGTGAAATCGGCCGTGTGTCCAAGCCGGGCCGCCGGGTTTATGTCTCGGTCAAGTCCATTCCGCAGGTCGCGAACGGCCTCGGCATCACCATCCTTTCGACTCCGAAGGGTGTGATGGCCGATCACCAGGCTCGCGAACAGAACGTTGGGGGCGAGGTTCTTTGCTCGGTATTCTAATACCGAGCATCGATCTCCATAGCGAACAGACAGGATATAAAAATGTCTCGTATCGGTAAGAAGCCCGTTCAGGTACCTGCTGGGATTACGGCTACGGTCGAAGGCCAGAAGGTTACTGCAAAGGGCCCGAAGGGCGAGCTGTTCTTCGTCGCAAACGACGAAGTCGGCGTTAAGCTCGAAAATAACGCGGTTGTGGTCACGCCGCTCACGCAGTCCAAGGATGCTCGTTCGAAGTGGGGCATGTCCCGCACGATGATCGAGAACATCTTCAAGGGCGTCAAGGACGGCTTTGAGCGCAAGCTCGAAATCAACGGCGTCGGTTACCGTGCATCGCTGCAGGGCAAGAACCTGCAGCTGGCGCTCGGCTTCAGCCATGACGTTGTCTATGAGACACCGCAGGGCATCACGATTGCTGTGCCGAAGCCGACGGAAATCATCGTTTCCGGCATCAACAAGCAGCAGGTCGGCCAGGTTGCCGCCGAAATCCGCGAATACCGCGGTCCTGAGCCTTACAAGGGCAAGGGCGTCAAGTATGCCGAAGAGCGGATTGTCCGCAAAGAAGGCAAGAAGAAGTAAGGATCACGCGAAATGGCTAGCAGGAAAGAAGCACTTGCACGTCGTGCCAACCGCGTGCGCCGTCATCTCAAGTCGGTGGCCAATGGCCGTCCGCGCCTGTCGGTTCATCGCTCCTCGAAGAACATCTATGTTCAGGTCATTGACGATGTTGCCGGCAAGACGCTCGCGTCCGCCTCGACTCTCGACAAGGATCTGCGCGGTTCTCTGAAGACCGGTGCTGACACCGCAGCGGCTGCCCTCGTCGGCAAGCTCGTTGCAGAGCGCGCAAAGAAGGCAGGCGTCAACGAGGTCGTATTCGACCGCGGCGCCTTCATCTACCACGGCCGCATCAAGGCCCTGGCAGACGCAGCCCGCGAAGGCGGTCTGACCTTCTAATTAGATTTCCGGCCGGAGCTTAGAGCGTCCGGCCGGATTTTCACCGGACCGCAAACGCTCCTCGATAGGGGAGGCTGATGCGGTCCTCGTTTTGTCTGCCGTTCCACCCGCAAAAGAAAAAGGAAAAGGACAATGGCACAGGAAAGAAGAGGTTCTCGCGACGATCGCCAGAACCGCGAAGAACGCGATAGCGAATTCGTCGACAAGCTGGTCGCGATCAACCGCGTCGCCAAGGTTGTTAAGGGCGGCCGTCGTTTCGGTTTCGCCGCTCTCGTCGTCGTCGGCGACCAGAAGGGCCGCGTTGGCTTTGGTCACGGCAAGGCACGCGAAGTGCCGGAAGCAATCCGCAAGGCGACTGAAGCTGCTAAGCGCGAACTGATCTTCGTACCGCTGCGTGACGGTCGTACGCTGCATCACGACGTTCATGGCCGCCATGGCGCCGGCAAGGTCCTGCTTCGTTCGGCCAAGGTCGGTACCGGTATCATCGCCGGTGGTCCGATGCGCGCCGTTTTCGAAACGCTCGGCGTTCACGACGTTGTCGCCAAGTCGACCGGTTCCTCGAACCCATACAACATGGTTCGTGCTACCTTCGACGCTCTGAAGCACCAGGTTCACCCGAAGGACATCGCAGCACAGCGCGGCATCAAGTATGCAACGCTTCAGGCTCGCCGTGCCGCTTCCGGCAACGCCTCTGAAGAATAAGAGGAGTCTGACAGATGGCTAAGGCTACCAAGAAGACTGAAGCGAAGACGGTTACTGTCGAACAGATCGGCAGCCCGATTCGCCGTCCTGATGTCCAGCAGCGCACGCTGATCGGCCTCGGACTCAACAAGATGCACCGTCGCCGCACTCTGGAAGATACGCCTTCCGTTCGTGGCATGATCCGTGCCGTCCAGCATCTCGTTCGCATCGTCGACGAGAAGTAAGCCGGGAGATTCGCTATGAAACTCAATGAAATCAAAGACAACGAAGGTTCGACCCACAGCCGCAAGCGCCTCGGCCGCGGTATCGGTTCGGGCAAGGGCAAGACCGGTGGTCGCGGTGTGAAGGGTCAGAAGTCCCGTTCAGGCGTCGCCATCAACGGTTTCGAAGGCGGTCAGATGCCAATCTACCGTCGCCTGCCGAAGCGCGGCTTCAACAACATCTTCAAGGCCGACTTCGTCGTCGTGTCGCTGGAGCGTGTTCAGGCTGCGATCGACGCTGGCAAGCTCGACGCCAAGTCCACGGTTGATGCAGCAGCTCTCAAGGCTGCCGGCGTTATCCGTCGCGTCAAGGACGGCGTTCGCGTTCTCGCCGACGGCGAGCTGAAGGCAAAGGTCAAGTTCGAAGTAGCCGGCGCTTCCAAGCCTGCTGTCGAAAAGATCGAAAAGGCTGGCGGTTCCGTCACGCTTCTTTCTGCCGCAGCTGCAGAGTAATTTAATCTATGATAAGTCGCCCGGGGTGCTTCACACCGGGCGATTTTGCTCCCATATGTGAGCCTCACAAAAACCGGCTGGACGCACGTGCGTCATGGACGGTACGACTAAACACAGGGTGAGGCATAGGTTGCGCCCGCAATCCGTCCGAAGCCCGCTTTTGAATAATTCAGAAATGCCGATTCCGGGATGAGCCCCAGGCGGGAACCCCGAAATTGGTAGCGCGGAGAATCGCATGGCGTCTGCAGCGGAACAGTTGGCTTCCAACCTCAATTTCTCGACCTTCGCCAAAGCCGAGGATCTTAAGAAGCGCCTGTGGTTCACACTGGCAGCTCTCCTCGTGTACCGGCTGGGTACGCATATTCCGCTTCCAGGCCTCAATCCAGAAGCTTACGCTCAGGCCTTCCGCGGCCAGGCTGGCGGCATTCTCGGCCTTTTCAACATGTTCTCGGGCGGCGCTGTACAGCGCATGGCGATCTTCGCGCTCGGCATCATGCCCTACATTTCCGCTTCGATCATCGTGCAGCTGATGACCTCTGTCGTCCCGGCGCTCGAGAACCTGAAGAAGGAAGGCGAGCAGGGCCGCAAGATCATCAACCAGTACACCCGCTACGGCACCGTTCTTCTCGGCGCCCTGCAGGCCTACGGCATCTCCGTTGGCCTTGAGAGCGGCAACGGTCTCGTTGTCGATCCGGGTATCTTCTTCCGAATCTCTACCGTCATCACGCTGCTCGGCGGCACGATGTTCCTGATGTGGCTCGGCGAGCAGATCACCTCGCGCGGTATCGGCAACGGTATTTCGCTGATCATTTTCGCAGGTATTGCCGCCGGCCTTCCGCAGGCGCTTGCAGGTACGCTGGAACTTGGCCGCACCGGCGCTCTGTCGACGACGCTGATTCTTGCCGTCATCCTCATCGCGATTGCGGTTATCGCCATCATCGTCTTCGTCGAGCGCGCGCAGCGCCGCCTTCTGATCCAGTATCCGAAGCGTCAGGTCGGCAATCGCATGTTCCAGGGCGACACCTCGCATCTGCCGCTCAAGCTCAACACCTCGGGCGTCATTCCCGCGATCTTCTCGTCCTCGCTGCTTCTGCTGCCGGCGACGATTGCAGGCTTCGCAAACACCACGGCTCTTCCGTCCTGGGCGACATCGATCGTTGCAGCCCTTGGCCACGGCCAGCCGCTCTACATGCTGCTCTACGGTCTGCTGATCGCCTTCTTCGCCTTCTTCTACACGGCCATCGTCTTCAATCCGAAGGACACGGCCGACAATCTGAAGAAGCATGGCGGCTTCATTCCCGGGATCCGTCCGGGTGAGCGGACCGCCGAGTACATCGATTACGTGCTGACCCGCATTACGGTCATCGGCGCGATCTACCTCGTCTTCGTGTGCATTCTGCCGGAAATTCTGGTGTCGCAAACGGGCATTCCGCTGTCCCTCGGTGGCACGTCGCTCCTGATCGTGGTTAGCGTAACGCTCGACACGGTGGCACAGATCCAGGGTCACCTGATCGCACAGCAATACGAAGGCCTGATCAAGAAATCGAAGTTGCGTGGAGGAAAGAGGGGGCGATGAGACTCATACTGTTAGGGCCGCCGGGCGCGGGTAAGGGGACCCAGGCTCAGCGGATCGTGGAGAAGTACGGAATTCCGCAACTCTCCACGGGCGACATGCTCCGCGCAGCCGTTGCGGCAGGCACGGAAGTAGGCAAGCGCGCGAAGGCCGTCATGGACGCCGGCAAGCTTGTCTCGGATGAGATCGTCAATGCCATCGTTTCTGAGCGTCTCGATGCTCCCGACTGCGCCAAGGGCTTTATCCTTGACGGCTATCCTCGCACGCTGGTTCAGGCCGACGCGACGGAAAGCATGCTGAAGGGCAAGGGGCTGGAGCTCTCGACCGTGATCGAGATCCAGGTCGACGACAAGATCCTGGCCGATCGCGTATCCGGTCGCTACACCTGCGCCAACTGCGGCGCCGGCTATCACGACACCAACGTGAAGCCGAAGGTCGACGGTGTCTGTGATCGCTGCGGTTCGACTCACTTCAAGCGCCGCCCGGATGACAACCGCGAAACGGTCGTCACGCGCCTCCAGGCATACTATAAGGAAACCTCGCCGCTGATCGGCTACTACTATGCCAAGAGCAAGTTGAAGTCGGTGGACGGCATGGCGGACATCGATCACGTCACGAACGAGATCGAAGCCATTCTTTCGAAGCTTTAGGGCTTTGGAAATAAACTTGGCGGAAGCGGTTGCTTTTAAGCGCTGATTCCGCTAAACACCGCGCCAACTCGCGATATCTCATGCGATCGGCGCGGACTTCCCAAGGGAATTCCGGGTTCGATCGTTTTGACTTGTTGAGAACCTGAATTGTAATTGCGACCTCTCTGGGTCGTGTAACGAGACACCACTTGCCGGATGGCAACTGGAACGCAAGGAGAATAGGCGTGGCACGTATCGCTGGCGTCAACATCCCGACTGCAAAGCGCGTTGTAATCGCGCTGACGTATATCCACGGGATCGGTTCGAAATTCGCTCAGGAAATCATGGAGAAGGTCGGTCTTCCGGCTGACAAGCGCGTCCATCAGTTGACGGACTCCGAGATCCTCCAGATCCGCGAAACCATCGACCGCGATTACCAGGTCGAAGGTGACCTGCGTCGCGAGACCTCGATGAACATCAAGCGTCTGATGGACCTCGGCTGCTACCGCGGCCTGCGTCATCGCCGCGGCCTTCCGGTCCGTGGTCAGCGCACGCACACCAATGCTCGTACCCGCAAGGGCCCGGCAAAGGCTATCGCTGGTAAGAAGAAGTAATTTCCGGGAAACCGGAGGTGAGGGGGCTGGCGGTCTGCGCCGGCCTCTTTTGAGTTTGGGGCAGGGCCGCGAGGTCTCGTTCCGGTGTAGCCGCTGGTATTACGGCGGTGCAGAGATCCAAGAAAGGGATACAAATGGCCAAGGAAGCCGTACGCGTTCGCCGTCGCGAACGTAAAAACATTTCGTCGGGCGTTGCCCACGTCAACTCGACCTTCAACAACACGATGATCACGATCACCGACGCGCAGGGCAATGCTATTGCCTGGTCGTCTGCTGGCGCCAAGGGCTTCAAGGGCTCGCGCAAGTCGACCCCGTTCGCTGCTCAGATCGCTGCCGAAGACTGCGCCAAGAAGGCTCAGGAACATGGCATGAAGTCGCTGGAAGTCGAAGTTTGCGGTCCGGGTTCGGGTCGTGAGTCCGCTCTGCGCGCGCTCCAGGCTGCTGGTTTCATGATCACGTCCATCCGCGACGTGACGCCGATCCCGCACAATGGCTGCCGCCCGCGCAAGAAGCGCCGCGTCTGATCATCGCCATTCACAACACCGGTGAGCGGATCTTCGCTCCCGGTGCTTCTCAAGCTCGGTTGTCACGATTGGATGGTGGCAACGAACGGAAGGCAAAAATATGATTCAGAAAAACTGGCAGGAATTGATCAAGCCGAACAAGGTCGAGTTCTCTTCGAGCTCGCGCACCAAGGCGACGCTCGTAGCAGAGCCGCTGGAGCGCGGTTTCGGCCTCACCCTCGGCAACGCGCTTCGCCGCGTTCTGCTGTCCTCGCTGCGCGGTGCCGCAGTGACGGCCGTGCAGATCGATGGCGTGCTGCATGAATTCTCGTCGATCCCGGGCGTCCGCGAAGACGTTACGGACATCGTCCTCAACATCAAGGAAATCGCCATCAAGATGGATGGCGATGACGCAAAGCGCATGGTCGTGCGTAAGCAGGGCCCGGGCGTTGTAACGGCTGGCGACATCCAGACGGTCGGCGACATCGAAATCCTCAACCCCGAGCATGTGATCTGCACGCTCGACGAGGGCGCCGAAATCCGTATGGAATTCACGGTCAACAACGGCAAGGGCTATGTTCCGGCCGATCGCAATCGTGCGGAAGATGCTCCGATCGGTCTCATTCCGGTCGACAGTCTCTATTCGCCGGTCAAGAAGGTGTCCTACAAGGTAGAAAATACCCGTGAAGGACAGGTTCTCGACTACGACAAGCTGAACATGACCATCGAAACCGATGGTTCGATCTCCGGCGAAGATGCCGTCGCTTTCGCGGCTCGCATCCTGCAGGATCAGCTTGGCGTGTTCGTCAACTTCGACGAGCCGCAGAAGGAAACCGAAGAGGAAGCAGTCACCGAACTCGCTTTCAATCCGGCGCTCCTCAAGAAGGTGGACGAACTCGAACTGTCTGTTCGCTCGGCAAACTGCCTGAAGAACGACAATATCGTCTACATCGGCGACCTCATTCAGAAGACCGAAGCAGAAATGCTCCGCACACCGAATTTTGGTCGCAAGTCGCTGAACGAAATCAAGGAAGTTCTCGCTTCCATGGGCCTGCACCTCGGCATGGAAGTGCCGGCATGGCCGCCCGAGAACATCGAAGATCTCGCCAAGCGTTACGAAGACCAGTACTAACATTCAAACGGCAGGCGGATGCCTGCAAGTGAAGGAGAATAGCAATGCGCCACGGTAAAGCCGGCCGCAAGCTGAATAGAACCGCTAGCCACCGCAAGGCAATGTTTGCCAACATGGCGGCTTCGCTCATCACCCATGAGCAGATTGTGACGACCCTGCCGAAGGCAAAGGAAATCCGTCCGATCGTTGAAAAGCTCGTAACACTCGGCAAGCGCGGCGACCTGCACGCTCGTCGTCAGGCGATCTCGCAGATCCGCGACGCCGCTGTCGTTTCGAAGCTCTTCGACACGATCGCTTCGCGCTACGCAACCCGCAACGGCGGCTACCTGCGTATCATGAAGGCTGGCTTCCGCCAGGGCGACAACGCTGCTCTCGCAGTCATCGAATTCGTTGACCGCGACACCTATGCCAAGGGCGCAGCCGACAAGGCTCGCGTTGAAGCTGAAGCAGCCGCTGCTGAAGCCGCTTAGTCCTTTCCGGTTCGCCGGAAGCAAAACAGCCGGGCTGAAAAGCCCGGCTGTTTTCGTTTGTGCATCTGCCTGAGTTGCTGCGTGGTTCAATCGGGTACGTGGATGCAATGCTTGATGTGCTTCAGGTTGGCAACGATCGTGAACGTCATGATGACGAGAAGGCACCAGGAACTCCATTTGCCGAGATGAACGATCGACCACGCGCCGACCTGGTTGGGATACTGCCATATGCCGAGGAAGGTGCTGATATTCTCTGCGAGCCAGATGAAGAAGCCGATCAGGACGAAGGCAAAGAGCAGCGGCATCTTCCGGTCGCGGTCATAGGGCCGAAACACGACTGTTGTTCTGGCATAAAGGCCGAGAGTGCATGCCGCGATGTACCAGCGGTAGTCGCCGATATAGTGGTGGGTGAAGAAATTGGCGTAGATCGCCAGCGCCGTCAGGGCGGCCATCCAATAGGGAGGATGGTGCTTGATTCGCAGGTCGAAGAGCCGCCAGGCCTGGACGATATAGCTCCCGACCGCCGCGTACATGAACCCGGAGAAAAGCGGCACACCAAAGATCTTGCTGTAGGCGAAATCGGGATAGGACCAGGACGGGACGCTGCCCGAGGTCTTGAAAACCTCGAGTGCGAAGCCGACGAGGTGAAACAGCGAGATCGCCTTCAGCTCGTCGATGGTCTCGAGCTTCGTCCAAACCATTACGGCCTGGATGACGATTGCGATCAATAGCAGGAGATCATAGCGGGGAATTCCGGCCAGTCCTGCCCGCGGCACGGCGAAGACGGCGAGAAAGAACAATCCGGCAAAGAGGCAGGCGCGCGCTTCCTTGATGCCGAAATAGAGAAACTCGACCAGAAACCGCTTGAGGCCCCCCAGTCGATCAGCCGCCGGCCTGTCAATCAGATGTCTGTCTAGCGAGGGCAGGAGGTTTTGAAGCACAGCAGTTTTTGACATTGGGCCGCCAATAGAGCAGGAGATGCATTCGCGACGCGGCCGGTAGCCACGGCGCGGCGCTTCGAAGACGCCACCGCAGCTAGTATCGAGGAAATCGTTAAGATTGTGACCGAAGGCGCTATACACGCCGCTGCCTCTTCCTTTGCGCGGCCGAGACTCCGTTATTTTCTTTCCGTGCTGTCAGTGATTGCGGCGGGCCTCGTCTTGCGCCGATTCGGGTACGAGATCGGCTTGCCATTTCTCGTGGTCAAGTATGGTGGCTCGATGCTTTGGGGAGCCATGGTCTACCTGATATGCCGCCTGGCGGCGCCACGGACACGACTATACCTAACGGCTTTGGTCGCGGTAGCTGCTGCCGTTGCCGTCGAACTCTCACGCCTCTATCACACGCCGGCCCTGGATGCTTTCCGTCTGACCACGGCCGGAGCTTTGCTCCTGGGGCGCGTATTTTCCGTCTGGAACGTTGTCGCCTATTCGACAGGCATATCGGCAGCCTGCCTCGTTGAAGCTTGGCGCAGGCGGTGATCATTCACATAGCGACGGGCGATCAAACCGCCGCTGTGGCGCTCCGCTGCCTGCCTTGCCCGCGCTTCCTGCTCCGCGCGATCGGTCGCCAGGAACGATAGAGGATCAACAGGATGATCAGGCCGACATAGATATATTGCTCGAGGTCGAGGATTTTCGTCGACAGCGCGAAGTGCACGGCGCCGGCCGCCGCCACGATATAGACGAGCCGGTGCAACCGCACCCAATTCGGCCCGAGCCGGCGGATCGAGAAGTTGTTCGAGGTCACTGCAAGCGGCACCAGCAGGGCAAGAGCACCCATCCCGAACATGATGAAGGGGCGTTTCAACACGTCATCAAGCACTGCCGAGAGGTCGAGCGCCTGGTCGAGCACCATGTAGACCGTGAAGTGCATCAGCGCGTAGTAGAACGTCAGCAGCCCGAGTGCGCGGCGATAGCGGAGATAGTTCCAGCCGAAGAAATCGCGGGCAGGCGAGACGGCCAGCGTCAGGATGAGAAAGCGGATCGTCCAGAGGCCGAGGAACAGTTCGAAGGTTTTCACCGGATCGGCACCGAGTTGATCCGTGGCGCCGAGATAGAACGTCCAGACGGCAGGCAGCAGCCCTACGACGTAAAGCGCCCATATGGAGGCGGACTGCCAGCGTTTCGGCAGGCTGAACGATAGACCAGCCATCAGAAATTCTTCCGCAGATCCATGCCGCTGTAGAGGCTGGCGACCTCGTCGGCATATCCGTTGAACGGCAACGTTGGATGACGGCTGGCACCGAAGAAGCCGCTTTCACCGATACGCCGCTCGCTCGCCTGGCTCCAGCGCGGATGATCGACCTCCGGGTTGACGTTGGCGTAGAAGCCGTACTCCTGCGAGTTGGTTACCTGCCAGGTGTTCTTCGGCTCCTTGTCGGTCAGGGTGATCCGGACGATCGACTTGATACCCTTGAAGCCGTATTTCCACGGCACGACCAGCCGGATCGGCGCACCATTCTGATTGGGGAGCGTCTGGCCGTAGAGGCCGACGGCGAGCAGCGTGAGTGGATGGCGTGCCTCGTCGAGCCGCAGACCTTCGACATAAGGCCAGTCGAGCGATTGGAAGATGCCTTTCTGCCCCGGCATTTCGTCCGGTCGTACGACGGTCTCGAAGGCGACGTATTTCGCGCTCCCCAGCGGCTCCACCTTGTCGAGCAGGGAGGCAAGCGGAAAGCCGTCCCACGGAATGACCATCGACCACGCTTCGACACAGCGCATGCGATAGGTGCGGTTCTCGATCGGGAATTCCTTCATCAAGGCTTCCACATCGAAGGTGCCCGGCTTGTTGACCATGCCATCGACCTTGATCGTCCAGGGCAGGGGCTTGAAGTTTCCCGAGAGCGCGGCGGGGTCGCCTTTGTCGAGCCCGAATTCGTAGAAATTGTTGTAGGTCGTGATGTCCTTTAGCGACGTCGCCTTCTCATCGACCTTGTATTTGCTCTCGATGACAGAGAGAGCCGCGGCGCTGGCCTTGCCGGCTCCGTAGAGCGCCATAGCGCCCAGCGTGGCGGCGCCGAGGAACTCGCGGCGTCTGAGATAGACCTGCTGTGGCGTGATCTCCGAAGATGCGATCTTGGGTGGGCGATAGGCTGGCATCGGAAACCTCCTGAGCATTGGCAGCTCGGTATAAACCTTCAACGCATCAATCGCGTCTTTGGATCATTGTTTATGCCCAGTGGCATGGCTGCGGAAAGCCAACTTTTTGTGTACGCTGTTTGATGGAATAGTCTGTAACAAAACGACGGTGGCCATCGTATATGACCGATGCACCCGGCGAAGCAGGCGTACCGGTTTCGGCCTTCCCGGTAGTGACAGCTCAGGCCGTTTGGATTAGGACAATTCCAAAATACGGCGATAGCCTGGCCGCTTCTAGCACTGCGCCCCCGCGTCGCCGACAGTTTCCGACACGTAAGGAATATGCCAATGCCAGCCTATCGTTCCAGAACCACGACCCACGGCCGCAATATGGCGGGTGCGCGCGGCCTTTGGCGCGCAACGGGCATGAAGGATTCGGACTTCGGCAAGCCGATTATTGCGGTGGTGAACTCCTTCACCCAGTTCGTGCCCGGCCACGTCCACCTCAAGGATCTCGGCCAGCTCGTCGCCCGCGAAATCGAAGCAGCAGGCGGTGTCGCCAAGGAGTTCAACACGATCGCCGTCGACGACGGTATCGCCATGGGCCATGACGGCATGCTCTACTCGCTGCCGTCGCGCGAACTCATCGCCGACAGCGTCGAGTACATGGTCAACGCCCACTGCGCCGACGCCATGGTCTGCATCTCCAACTGCGACAAGATCACGCCCGGCATGTTGATGGCCTCGCTCCGCCTCAATATTCCGACGGTCTTCGTCTCCGGCGGCCCGATGGAAGCCGGCAAGGTTGTCCTGCATGGCAAGAAGGTCGCGCTCGACCTCGTCGATGCCATGGTCGCTGCCGCCGACGACAAGATCAGCGATGAAGATGTTGCCGTCATCGAGCGCTCGGCCTGCCCGACCTGCGGCTCGTGCTCCGGCATGTTCACGGCAAACTCGATGAACTGTCTGACCGAAGCCTTGGGCTTGTCCTTGCCTGGAAACGGCTCCACGCTCGCCACCCATTCCGACCGCAAGGAACTCTTCCTTGAAGCCGGTCGTCGCGTCGTCGAACTTGCCCGCCGTTATTACGAACAGGACGATCTGACCGCTCTGCCGCGCACCATTGCCAGCAAGGGCGCGTTTGAGAACGCCATGGCGCTTGACATCGCCATGGGCGGCTCGACCAACACCGTCCTGCACATTCTGGCAGCCGCTCATGAGGGCGAAATCGATTTCACCATGGACGACATCGATCGTCTGTCGCGTCGCGTTCCCTGCCTGTCGAAGGTCGCGCCTGCCAAGGCCGACGTTCACATGGAAGACGTTCACCGCGCAGGCGGTATCATGGCGATCCTCGGCGAGCTCGATCGTGCCGGCCTGCTGAATGTCGACCTGCCGACCGTCCATGCTGCGACCATGCGCGAAGCACTGGCCCAATGGGATGTCGCGGTCACCGACAACAAGGCTGCCTTCGATCTCTTCAGCGCCGCACCGGGTGGCGTTCCGACGCAGGTTGCCTTCAGCCAGAGCTCTCGCTGGGAAGAACTCGACCTCGACCGCGAGAAGGGTGTTATCCGCGATGCACAGCATCCGTTCTCGAAGGATGGCGGCCTCGCCGTTCTGAAGGGCAACCTCGCGCTCGACGGCTGCATCGTGAAGACCGCAGGTGTCGACGAATCGATCCTGAAATTTTCAGGCCCGGCCAAGGTCTATGAGAGCCAGGACGCGGCCGTAAAGGCGATCCTGTCGAATGAAGTCGTCGCCGGCGATGTTGTGGTGATCCGTTACGAAGGTCCGAAGGGCGGTCCGGGCATGCAGGAAATGCTCTATCCGACCAGCTACCTGAAGTCGAAGGGCCTCGGCAAGGCTTGCGCGCTGATCACCGACGGTCGCTTCTCCGGTGGTACGTCGGGTCTTTCTATCGGCCATGCCTCGCCTGAGGCGGCCAATGGCGGCACGATCGGCCTTGTTCGCGATGGCGACATGATCGACATCGATATCCCGAACCGGACCATCAGCCTGCGGGTCGATGACAAGGAGCTGGCCACGCGCCGTGCCGCTCAGGAGGAGAAGGGCTGGCATCCGGCCGAAGTCCGCAAGCGCAACGTCACGACCGCGCTGAAAGCCTATGCCGCCTTTGCAACCAGCGCCGACCGTGGCGCTGTGCGTGACCTCGGCGGTCGCTGAACGGCGATCTCGACCCGCTGATTAAGAGTCAGCTGCTCATATGGACCGGTCGCCTCAAAGCGGCCGGTTTATCTTTTTGTAGGTCGCGTCCAGCTGCAGCAGCCGTTCGTCATAGGCCGCCTTGATACAGGACGTGTCGGCGCCGCAAGCCTGTCGCTTCTTCAGCCAGGCGGTCTGTTCGTCCTGAAGCGTGCCGCGCGCTCCCATCGCCATCAGGCCGGAGAGCAGGTCGAATGTCGTCACCATCTTCACGTCGGCATCGTTGAGCGGGCGGTTGTCGCAGATCGCCTTTTCGTCAGGCTGCAGCGTTTTCGCCTCGCAATCGAAGCTGGCGGCGTGGGTGACTGTAGACAAGGACAGCAGCATGGAAGCGCCTGTCAGCGTCAAGGCAATATTTCGACGAGAGATCATGCATGGTTTCCTGTTCAACTACGAATGGCTCTCAGAAAGAGCAGGCACATGTAGATGATGCAGCACGCCCAAACGGCAAGAATAAAGATCATGCCGGCTCGTCCCGACGGACGCTCCAGTCGTTTTGTCGCTTGAGCCCGAAGGTCTGCCATCACTGTGGGAGGGATCAGGCGGATGGCCAGCATGATCCCGAGAGGCACGATCACCAGATCGTCCAGATAGCCCAGCACCGGAATGAAATCCGGGATGAGGTCGATGGGCGAAAGCGCATAGGCGGCGACAGCGCCGGCGACTGCCTTGGCGTGCCAGGGAACGCGGTTGTCGCGCGCCGCCAGCCAGAGTACGACGATGTCACGCTTGAGTGACTTCGTCCATGCTTTGATCTTTGTTATCAGATGCATACCAATCGTCTTTGACTCAACTTCACAAGCGCTTCACGTCGTCCCGCCTTGCCGTATTCTTCCATCCTTCCGCCCTCTTTCCTTTCTAGCGTCCGGCGCTACAACGTCTTCACAAGAGAATTTCAAAAGGACTTCCCATGCCAGACTTGCTAAAGCGCGCAGCCCTGCCTCTCGTGGCTCTGATGCTCGCGCTGCCGGTTGCCGCCATTGCGCAAACCGCCAAGACCGTGCCGCAGAGTCAGTTGGAGATGCAGCTCTCCTTTGCGCCGCTCGTCAAGCAGACCGCCGGCGCCGTCGTCAATGTCTATGCGGAAAAGACAGTGCGCCGGCAATCGCCCTTTGCCGGCGACCCCTTCTTCGAGCAGTTCTTCGGCCAGCAGATGCCGAACCGCAGCGAGAAACAGTCTTCGCTCGGCTCCGGTGTGATCGTCGAGGCGAACGGAACGATCGTGACGAACAACCACGTCGTCGATGGCGCTGACGATATCAAGGTCGCGTTGTCTGACGGTCGGGAATTTCCCTGCAAGGTCGTACTGAAGGACGACCGGGTCGATCTCGCCGTCTTGAAGATCGACACCAAGGAAACCTTCCCGACGCTGCCGATCGCCAACTCCGACGGCGTTGAGGTCGGCGATCTTGTGCTTGCGATCGGCAATCCCTTCGGTGTCGGCCAGACGGTGACGTCGGGCATCGTTTCGGCGCTGGCCCGCAATCAGGTCGTCAAGAACGAGTTCGGCTTCTTCATCCAGACCGACGCCTCGATCAATCCCGGCAATTCCGGCGGCGCCTTGATGAACATGAAGGGTGAACTGATCGGCATCAATACCGCGATCTTTTCGCGCGGTGGCGGCTCGAACGGCATTGGCTTCGCCATCCCGGCCAATCTGGTGAAGGTGTTTCTTGCCTCCGCCGACGCCGGTGTAAAGGCTTTCGAGCGCCCCTATGTGGGAGCCTCGTTTGATGCCGTCACATCTGAGGTTGCCGACGCCCTCGGCCTCGCCAAGGCGCGCGGCGCAATCGTCGTCAAGGTGAGCGAAGGTGGCCCTGCTGCCAAGGCCGGCCTGAAGCCAGGGCAGGTGATCACGGCCGTCGACGGCGTCACCGTCGAACATCCCGACGCGCTGCTCTATCGCCTCACGACTGCGGGTCTCGGCAATTCGGCCAAGCTGACCGTGGTCGACAACGGCAAGGAGAAGCAGGTCGATCTCGCCCTTGCACGCGCTCCGGAAACCGCGCCTCGAGACCAGCGGACCATCGGTGGCCATTCCCCGTTCACGGGTGCGGTCGTCGAAAATCTCTCGCCGCGTGTCGCCGACGAGCTGCGGATGGCGTCGGAGGCCAGCGGTGTCGTCGTTGCCGAGGTCAAGGATGGATCGGTTGCCGCAAGCCTCGGTTTCGAGCCGAAGGACATCATCGTCTCCGTCAACGGTTCCGAGGTGAAGACCACCAAGGAACTGGAATCGGTCGCCAGTCAGGGGCCGAATTTCTGGCGCGTCGAGATCGAGCGTGACGGTCAGCGCATCCGGCAGTTCTTCCGATGAGCAACGATCTCTTCGCGCCGCGCATTCCGCAGGAGGTCGCCAACCGGCGACCGCTTGCAGACAGGCTTCGCCCGCAGACGCTTGGTGAAGTCACCGGTCAGGAACACCTGACCGGTGATGACGGCGTTCTCAGGCGGATGATCGAAAGCGGCTCGTTGGGATCGATGATTTTCTGGGGCCCGCCAGGCACCGGCAAGACCACCGTCGCGCGGCTACTGTCGGGCGAGGCGGGTCTTGCCTTCGAGCAGATTTCGGCGATCTTTTCCGGTGTCGCGGATCTCAAGAAGGTGTTCGAGTCCGCGCGGTTGCGCCGCATGGACGGGCGCCAGACGCTGCTTTTCGTCGATGAAATCCATCGCTTCAATCGCGCGCAGCAGGATAGTTTTCTGCCGGTCATGGAAGACGGTACCGTCATCCTTGTCGGCGCCACGACCGAGAACCCGTCGTTCGAACTCAATGCCGCTCTCTTGTCGCGTGCCCGTGTCCTCACCTTCAAGTCGCATGATGATACGAGCCTAGAAGAGCTATTGAAGCGGGCCGAGGCAACCGAGCAGAAATCCCTGCCGCTGACGCCGGAGGCGAGGATCAGCCTGCTCCGCATGGCCGACGGCGATGGTCGCGCGGTACTGACCCTTGCCGAAGAGGTCTGGCGCGCTGTCCGTCAGGGTGAGACCTTTGACACGGAGGGCCTGACGCGGATCGTCCAGCGCCGGGCGCCTGTTTATGACAAGGCGCAGGACGGGCACTACAATCTGATTTCTGCTTTGCATAAGTCCGTCCGCGGGTCCGATCCGGATGCCGCGCTCTATTATCTCGCGCGCATGTTCGACGCCGGCGAGGATCCGCTATATCTCGGACGCCGGCTGGTGCGCATGGCCGTGGAGGATATCGGTCTTGCCGATCCCCAGGCACTGGTCGTCTGCAACGCCGCCAAGGATGCCTACGACTATCTCGGCTCTCCGGAGGGGAACTGGCGCTCGCACAGGCTTGCGTTTATCTCGCCACCGCCCCGAAATCGAACGCCGTCTACACCGCCTTCAAGGCCGCGACCATGGCTGCCAAGCAAAATGGTTCGCTTCTGCCACCGAAGCACATTCTGAATGCGCCGACGAAGCTGATGAAGGATGAAGGTTACAACGAAGGCTATCGCTACGATCACGACGAGCCGGATGCCTTTTCAGGTCAGGACTATTTTCCGGAGAAGATGGGACGCCAGACCTTCTACGACCCGCCGGAACGCGGTTTCGAGCGGGATATCAGGAAGCGTCTGGATTGGTGGGCGAAGCTTCGCAAGGAGCGCAATCAGCGCTGATCAGGAGGCCCGCATCTGGCCGCCAGGGCCCGCGATCAGTTTCACGGCAGACTCCGCCAGACCATGATGTCCTTCCATGTCGACCACCAGATGCCAGTGGCCGCTCTCCGGGATCGACAGCTTTACCGGCGATTTGCGCGCTACGCCGCCCACATACTTGAAATCGAGCACTTCGGTAAAACGCTGGTAGTTCGGTGCCGTCATCAAGCGAACATTCGCCACGGCAGACAGCGTCACCTCGATGATCGTCCCAGCTCGCTGTTCCTTGAGGTCGTAGTGGGTGAAGCGAAAATTGGGTTTCGGCATTGGGGGCGTCCGTCGTCTATTGCGACAAACGCTAGCAATCTTCGGTTAACGAAGAGTTGGCCTTTGAGGCTTCCGCCCGCTTTTCCGCGAAAGCGCTAATGGACGATCGGATCCTCACTGCCCGCGATGAGGCGGAGTGCGGTTTCGCCCGGCGCGAACGAGATCTGGCTGAGATCGTGGTCGCATTCTTCGACGGCGAAATGCAGCGCCGCATCCCGGCTGACGAATATCCCGCCGACGCGCCCCTCCCGATCGTTGACGACCCAGCGACCCGCGCTGTTGCTGCCGATCGTGAAACGCGGCAGCGCTTTCGGGCTGGCTGCGGCGAAACGGCGAGCATGATGGTGGAGGGGCATTTCGGTTCCTTTCATGGTGTGGATGCAGGGGGATGTAGTCGCATCAAGATGCGAGAGGGCGGGTTTCCGCAGCCGAGGTGAGTGCGTCGAAGACCGCGGCTCTTTCGTCGGCATCGAGCTCTACCATCGGCAGCCGAACCGTCGCATCGACATCGAGGAGAAGCCGCAGCGCATACTTGATCTGAGCCGGTGCCTGATCGCCCAATATTTGCGTCAGGGGATGCAGCCGCCGTTCAAGGGCCAAAGCGCCGGGAATGTTGCCGGCGAGGGCGGCATTGTGGAGCGAGTTGAACAATCGCGGATGGACGTTGGCGCCGGACGAGATGATGCCGGTGCCGTAGCCGCTTAGAAAGGCGAGCGAGGTGTCGTCTCTGTCGGAAAGGAAGAGGAAGCGCTCGCGCAATGCAGGCGAGGGAGGCTGTATTCCATGTCCGATCACGCCGGCGATCGAGGGGATTGTCGCAAGCGCCTCCAATGTCTGAGGCGAAAGGCTGCTTGCAGAGCGTGCCGGATTGTCGTCGACGATGACAGGAATACTGGTTTCCGCCGCAAGCGTCTGGAAATGGTGGAGAATACCGCGTTGCCCCGGTTTTGAATAGTAAGGGACGGTCACGATCGCTGCCGCTGCGCCAAGGGCTTCGGCCTGTTGGGTGAGCCTTATTGTCTCGAGTGTGCAGTTGGTGCCGGTCGCGGCGAGCACCGGAACGCGACGGTCGGCGGCTCTCATGCAGCATTGAAGGACGGCCGAGCGCTCGAGCATCGAAAGGGTCGGGCCTTCGCCCGTCACTGTGCAGACGGCGAGGCCGCCGACGCCTGACAGCACTTGCCTGACGGCGAGCTTTTCAAGCGTTGAAAGGTCGACGGCGTCGCCCCGGAATGGCGTTACCAACGCAGTCGTGACGGCGCCGAGACGAAGGAGGCTGTTCGGTCTCATTGGCGTCAGAACCCGGCCAGGATCACGTAGAGCTCTACCGCCGCCAGTACGACGCCGAAGATGACCAGAGCCTGGGCCGTCCGCCTTTCGCGCATTTGCCGTTTCGGCATGCGCCTATCCGGTCGTGCGATCTGCAAGCTCGAAGAAATGAAATCTCTCATGACGTTCACCTCGTGCATCATGAGGAAAGGCTACAGCTGGCGGCCGTAGGGAATCCATTCCGCTGCGCGCCGCGGAAAATAGAAATCGCATAAACGCCGATGCGGGCCTCGCCGCGTCAAAGGACTCCGAGATCAACGGGTTCAGGCTGTTTCCGGAATCGATAGATGAACGACTTGAATCAAACCGCGAACGTCCTGCGAGCCTAGCGTCGAGGGTTTCATTTCCCGGCACCTGCGAAAAAGATTGTAGGCCTGTCGGCAAGGCGCCAGGCAGTTCGTCCTTGTAGGGAAGACGCAACAGGCATCATCTGCCAGAGATCAAACGGGTGCCCTTTACGGGCAGGGAGAAGGGTAAGGCAATCGCTATTCTCGTCGCGCGCCTCATCTTCGCGGCGGTGTTCATCATGGCATCGACGCTGAAATTCCTGGACATGCAGTCGACGGCAGATTTCATCGCGGCTGCCGGCTTTCCGATGCCGTTGTTCCTCGCGTGGGTCGCGGCATTCTTCGAACTCGCACTCGCTTTCGCCCTGCTGACGGGGGCATTCTTCTCCGAAGCAGCGCTGCTTGCCGGCCTATACGTTCTCTTCCTGGCCTTTTCATTCCATGGGCCGGGGCGGTGGACGGGAAACCAGGCCGAATTCGGCTTCTTCATCGATCACTTCACCTTCTTTGCCGGCCTGCTATTCGCCGCAGTCCATGGCCCGGGCGAAACACTCGCGCTTCGCACCCGCGCCCTTCTGGCTGCTCGCTGACGGAGGAACGAGCTATCCCGACGGCGGCGGGCTTGCCAGTTCCTCCAGCAGGCGCTCGAACGCCGTCGGCTTTAGCGTGGCCGGCGGATTGTAGGGGTCCGAGAACGCGTAGATAAAGAAGAGAATAATGCCGGTGAAGGCACCGAGAACGGACAGCAGCAGCAGATTTCGTGCGTCGGGCGGGTAGGGATAGTAGCCGAGCGCCATGAAGATGACGCCAGAGATCGCAGCGAACCAGAAGATCTTGCTGACGGAGTCCGTGCCGCTGTTTTCGCGCTTGTCTCGGGAGTCCGAGATGGCGTGCACATTGGCGAGCATGTGATCGCGGATGCTCTGCTGCCGAACATTGGTTGGGGTCAGATCCAGTACTCGCTGGTAGACGTTATCCCACTTGGCCCATGCGGTGGCCGAAAGCTGCCCCGTGGTGCCCAAGCTGCGCCATTCCTCATCAACGACGATCTGGACATATTCGAACAGGGCCTGCTGGATCGGCGGCTTTTCATTGGCGCCGTAGCGTTCCGCGTCGAAATAGACGTTGGCGACGGCGTTCGCCTCGGTCACGCTCTCGAATTTCAGTTGCTGGTATTCGATCATCTCTTGCGCGAACACCAGCGCCAGGATCAGCGCGTGAAGGGATGATATGCGCATGACCACTGCGCCGGCCAGCTCCCTGTCCTTTCCGGTCGGGTCGGCCCCCATGATGAAACGCATCAGGAAATAGAAAGCCAGCGTAACGACGATCGTGCCGCCGATGAATGCAATGCCGAAGAGGATGACGCTGCCCATGAGGATCTCCCGCTCGCTCGTGGCCAGACTGTATTCGCAGGCGCGCGCATGATCAACGAACGAGACGAAACGTTCCGGTCAACCGTTTGGGGAGGCGTGTTTGGGCGGTACTAGCGGAGAATGCCGTCGAGAGCAGGCATCCCCATGACGGCCGACGCGCCGATCAAAAGATAGCAGATCAGCCGGAAGGTGCTTTCCTTGGCAAGCCCAAACAACAACGAGCCACCATAGAGACCGGCCGCATAGCTTGGCAGGATGACAACCGTGAGAGCAAAGACCGCCGGCACAAACAGGTCGCCGAAATAGTAGCTTACGACGCTGAAGCAGGTCGAAACCGCGAAGTAGAGGACGACATTCGCGCGCACCCGGGCAAAACCGGTCGTCCCACCGAGCCAGTAGGCGACGACAGGAGGTCCGCCGAGTTGCGCTGCGCCGCTGAAAAGCCCGGCGATGAGCCCGGTCATCGAGGTAAGCGGCGCCCGCGGTTCGCCGTGATAGCGCCAGCCGGAGACAAGCAACGCGAGCAGGCAAATCGCTACGGCCGTGATCGCCCAGCGCAGGGTAAGCGGATCCATCAGAGCCAGTGCCGCGGTACCGGCGGGCACGCCGAGGATGGCGCCCGCGGCCATCGTGAAGACCTCGCGCCGGTTGGCACTGCGCCAGGCCGGCGGGATCATCCCAAGCGTTGCCAGGCCGTCGATGACAAGCAGGGCGGGCGATATCAGCTTTGGGCCGATGATCGCGCCGCCGAGCGGAATGAAGATCAATGCCGCACCGAACCCGGAGAAACCCCGTGCCAGCCCCGCAATGAAGGCGATGACGATAAGCGATAGCACGCCATGATCCGGCAGGGCCGTGGTAAACCACGCGCCCGTGTCTGCCAGCAGCGCATCAAGCGACATCGACAGGCTCCCGGATCAGGAGGCGAGCATTAGGTCCATGTTCTGGACAGCCGCGCCCGAAGCGCCCTTGCCGAGGTTGTCGAGCAGCGCCACGAGATTGACCTGCGAGGCGCCCGGCGTGCCGAAAACGAAGAGCTTCATCGTGTCTTTGCCGGCGAGTTCGACAGCATCGATACGCGGCAGCTTGCTGCTCTGCTCCAGCGGCACGACAGTCACGATATCCTGGCCGGCATAGTGAGCGACGAGGGCAGCATGGATGCTTTCGAGCGTCGTGCCATCGGCCAGATCATCGAGATGCAACGGCACCTGAACAATCATGCCCTGCGCGAACTTCCCGACCGACGGCGAGAAGATCGGCGCGCGATCGAGCAGCCCATGGATCTTCATCTCGGGAACGTGCTTGTGCGTCAGCGTCAGGCCATAGAGGAAGTGTGGCGCGGTAATCGCATCGTCGCGGCTCTGGTCTTCAATCTGCGCGATCATCTGCTTGCCGCCGCCGGTGTAGCCCGAAACCGCATTGACCGTGACCGGATAGCCGTCGGGCAGGATGCCGGCAGCACGCAGCGGCCGAATGAGGCCGATGGCACCGGTGGGGTAGCAGCCGGGATTGGCGACGAAGCGAGCAGCCTTGATCTTTTCCGCTTGCTCCTTGTCCATCTCCGCGAAACCGTAAGCCCACGTCGGGTTGACGCGGAAGGCAGTGGAGGTGTCGATGACACGCACGTTGTTATTGCCGGAGACCATCTGCACGGCCTCCTTCGAAGCATCGTCGGGCAGGCAGAGGATCGCGATGTCGGCGTTATTGAGCATATCCTCGCGCATCGCCGCGTTGCGACGCTCGGCTTCCGGGATCGACAGAAGCTCGACATCGCGACGGCCGGCCATGCGCGTGCGGATCTGCAAGCCCGTCGTGCCGTGTTCGCCATCGATGAAGATCTTCGGTGCCATTGTCTTGCTCACACTTTCAATAGGTTAGAAAGAAGTCCGGAATCATTTTGTAAGAGAGATGAGTCAGCCGTGTGACGCGCTTGCGCGGCGTTCGGCATGCAGGCCAAGCATATACATCGCGACCGTCGCCCCCGCAATGGCGGTGATATCGGCATGGTCATAGGGCGGTGACACCTCCACGACATCCGCGCCCCTGATGTCCAGCTGGTGCAGGCGCTGCAGCACTGAGAGGATCTTGGCGCTGGAGGGGCCGCCCGAAACAGGAGTGCCGGTGCCAGGCGCAAAGGCCGGGTCGAGGCAGTCGATGTCGAAGGTCAGGTAGGACGGTGCCCCGCGGGTGTGCGAGATGATCGTCGATGCGATATCGCCGGCGCTCATGTCCTCGAGCAGGTGACCATAGAGAATGTGAATGCCGAAATCCTCGGGCGCATGCGTCCGGATGCCGATCTGGATCGACCGATCCGGATCGATGATGCCGTCTCGCGCTGCCCGCGCCACGAAGGAACCGTGGTCGATACGCTTGTTGTCGTCGAACCAGGTGTCTTGGTGTGCGTCGAACTGGACGAGCGCCAGCGGTCCATGCTTGGCGGCATGCGCCTTGAGGATCGGCCAAGTGACGAAATGATCGCCACCAAGGGTCAGCATGAAGGCGCCGCTGTCGACGATCGTTCGGGCCTGCTGCTCGATCGCCTTGGGCGTCTCGTGGTGATTGCCGTAATCGAGCAGGCAGTCGCCATAGTCGATGACGGCCATCTCGGCGAAGAGGTCGCGATTGAAAGGGTATTGCGGGTCGTTGTCGAAAATCGCCGATGCGCGGCGTATCGCCTGGGGACCGAACCGCGTGCCGGGCCGATTTGAGGTCGCCGCATCGAAGGGAATGCCCCAGACAACGGCGTCCGCGCCGGTCAGATCCTTGGTGAAGCGGCGGCGCATGAATGACAGCGCGCCGGCAAAGGTCGGGTCGCTGGCTGAGGAGGTGAGGCTGGTTGCCGTGAAGGCGTGATCTATGGTCTTCTTTGCCACGAGGGTAATCCTGACTTCGATCTGACGCAGGCGGATGCCTGCCGGCAGAAGGGGTAAGCGACAGGACGATAGAATGCAAGGCACACGCAGCATCGCGGAGACGATGATCCCACCGATCGTTCTGTGCTACTCTACCCGTCGTTGTTGATGCTGAGTGAAACGGTTCTCGGAGGGCTTATGCCGAGCGTGCCTCTCAAGCGACGGCTGGCAGCGATCATGGCGACGGACGTTGTCGGCTATTCCCGCCTGATGGAAAGCGACGAAGAGACGACGCTCGCGCTGGTCAAGGCGATACACAGCGATGTTGTGGAGCCGAACATCGAGCGCAATGGCGGCCGGATCTTCAAGCTGATTGGCGACGGAACACTGTCCGTATTCGACTCGGTGACTGGCGCGGTCGAATGCGCGATGGCGATCCAGGGCGAGTTGGTGAACGGAACAGGTGAGGGCGCGCGCCCGGCGATCAGGATTGGCATCAACCTTGCGGACGTTCTGGTGGACGGCTCCGACATGTTCGGGGATGGGGTCAACGTCGCCTCTCGTATTGAAGCAAACGCGTTGCCGGGCGGCATATGCGTGACCGATGGGGTCTATCACCAGATCGCGACGCGACTTGGGGGCGAGTTCGTCGCTGGCGGCGAAAAACGCCTGAAGAACATCGAACGACCAGTCCGCGTCTGGCACTGGCAACCGCGCCGGACTGGCCCGATCCCCGCTGCACACTCGCGGCTGACGAAGCGACGTCGTCGCGGAGCGCGGAAAAAGTCCTCGTGCGAGTTGCATCAGGGTCCTCACCCTTTGCCGGCGGGCAGGATATTGCAGGGTTGGTAAGCTCGAGCATCGAGCAGTTTCTCTCGGAGCGCCGCTGGATCGACGTCGCTCCGACTTCGGCGGCGGAAATGAGCATGCGCGCTCACGATTACACAGTGAGCATCGGCGTTCATGGAGCAGGCCCGTTCCGGCTGAGCGTTAGGTTCGCGTCCACGACGGCCACGTCGATACTGTGGTCTCGGGCATTCGATCTTCCGGCAGATTGTCAAATGGATGCAATCGAATCCGTCGCAGCGGAGATCGTGTCGCTCGTGGTGGACAAGGTCCTCCATGTGTCATCCAAGACCGTCGCCACTAGACCCGAATCCTCCTGGTCCGCCTACGAGAACTTTCTTTATGGCAGGATGCTCGATGCCAAACATCTGCTGTGGGAGGCCGAACGCTTCTTCGAGAGAGCCGCGCAGCTCGACCCTGGTCTTATCGAAGCTCACACCATGCACGCCATTGCACTGACGCACACCTTCAGCATGGAGGGCACGCCTGAGCGTCTGCAACGCGCTGAGGACGTCTCGCGCATCGCATTGCGCCTCGACAACAACGACGCCTTTGCGCAGTACTCTGCGGCGCTGGTTCAGTTGATGATGCGAAACTATGAGGGCGCGAAATCCCACTACCGCAAGGCGCGCGACCTCGCGCCAAGCGATGTCGAGATCCGCGCCGATTTCGCCGAATTGCTCCACTATGTCGGTGATCTGGAAGCCGCCGCTGCCGAAATCGAGGAATGCTTTCGACGATCGACGCATCCGCCGGTGTGGTTCTGGGCGATCAGCGGCATCATTCGGCTTCAGCAAGGCCGTGGCGATGACGCCGCGGAGGAATTTGAGAATGTACCGACGAAGTCATGGCGAACACTCATCTTGCTTGCAGCTGCCCATGCCCTGCGCGGAGACGAGGTACGGCGCGCGCACTGCGAGGTCGAAGCGCGTCGGCTTCAGCCGAGACTTGGCCCGGAATTGCTGCGATTGGTGTTTCCCTACCAGAGCGAGGGTGCCTTCGCGACACTTCTCGGCGCTCTGGGGCCGGCGGCCTAGCGGTGTGGCCGCCGATGGCACGCTCTGAAGCTGCCGTTGTTGGTTCGGGATCGAAGCGCGTCGTTGACTTCGCTCCCGGTGTCGGAGAACCTGCAGCCAGCGATGAGCGAAGGAGCTGATACCCATGTTCGATCACATATCGATCGGCGTAAAGAATATTGAAAGATCGGGAGCGTTCTACGACGCGGCACTCGGAGCGCTCGGTTATGAGCGGCTGTCCAGTTTTGGCAATACTGTCGGATACGGTGCCGAAAAGCCGGCCTTCTGGGTCATGGAGGCAGAGCATCCGGTGCCGGCGGATCGTGGATCGGGATTGCATTTCTGCTTTACGGCGACCAGCGAGGAAGCGGTCAATTCCTTCTATGCCGCGGGCCTTGCCAATGGCGGCGAAGACAATGGCCCACCCGGTGTCCGCCCGGAATACAGCCAGTTCTACTACGCGGCCTTCGTGATCGACCCTGATGGGTACAGGCTGGAGGCCTTCTTTCGTAGGCCGGAATAACAAAAAAGGCCGGGCAGAGCCCGGCCTTCGCATTTCGATAGTTCGAAGCGATTAGCGCTTGGAGAACTGGAACGAACGGCGAGCCTTGGCCTTACCGTACTTCTTACGTTCAACAACGCGGCTGTCGCGGGTCAGGAAGCCACCCTTCTTCAGGACCGAGCGCAGGCCCGGTTCGAAGTAGGTGAGAGCCTTGGAAACACCGTGACGAACAGCACCGGCCTGGCCGGAAAGACCGCCACCGGCAACGGTAGCGATGATGTCGAACTGGCCTTCGCGGGCAGCAGCAACGATCGGCTGGCGCAGGATCATCTGCAGAACCGGACGTGCGAAGTATTCCGCGAATTCCTTGCCGTTGACGATGATCTTGCCGGAGCCCGGCTTGACCCAGACGCGGGCAACAGCGTTCTTGCGCTTGCCGGTCGCGTAGGAACGGCCAAGCGAGTCGACCTTGCGGACGTGAACCGGAGCCGAAGCTTCGGTAGCCGTGCCGAGATCCTTCAGGGAGGAGAGGTCAGCCATTCTTAGGCGCTCCTTACGTTCTTCTTGTTCAGCGAGGCCACGTCGAGAACGACAGGCTGCTGTGCTTCATGAGGATGGTTGGAACCAGCGTAAACGCGGAGGTTCTTCATCTGGCGACGACCGAGCGGGCCACGCGGAACCATGCGCTCAACAGCCTTCTCGAGAACGCGCTCCGGGAAGCGGCCTTCGATGATCTGGCGAGCGGTACGCTCCTTGATGCCGCCGGCAAAACCGGTGTGCCAGTAGTAAACCTTGTCGGAGTACTTCTTGCCGGTGAATACGACCTTGTCGGCATTGATGACGATGACGTTGTCGCCGTCGTCAACGTGGGGCGTGAAGGTTGCCTTGTGCTTGCCGCGCAGACGCATAGCGATGACGGAAGCGAGACGACCAACGACCAGCCCTTCGGCGTCGATGATGACCCACTTCTTCTCCACCTCTGCAGGCTTCTGGGAGAAAGTTGCCATAGTAGTTACTCTCTTTTGGATCCCTTGTGCCCGAAGGCGAAGGGCGTTTCTTGTTGCTTGGTTTGGACGTCCGGAGACGCACCAAAAAGAAAGCAGCCCCGGAAGGCTGCATTTCTGGGGGTGTGTATAAAGGCAAAGACGTGCCCGGTCAATGATGCCGAGTTACTGCCCCATAAAAACATACAAGCAAAATCAAGCGCTTAGGTATGTGGTAATTTAATACCTCACATTTCGCGTGGCGGAATCGAGTAAGTCGCCGTTGCGTGGGCGATCAGCTCGTCCTCATTCTCCTGGAAAATCGATGCCTCGATGACCGCGAGGCGCTTGCCGAGCGTGAGAATTCTGCAGATGCAGGTCGTTGGCCGGAGCTTTGGCAGTCGCAGGAAATTGATGTTGAGATTGGTGGTCACAGCCAGTGCGACTGGTCCGATATGCGCGAGCACCGACGCATAGGCCGTGACATCCGCCAGGGTGAAAAGCGCGGGGCCTGATACAGTGCCGCCGGGGCGTAAGTGCCTCTCGTTTGGGTCGAGACGCATCGAGACGCTGCCGGGGCGGATTTCGGTGATGGAGAAGACCCGACCGTCCGTGTGGATCTGGGGGAAATCCGTGTCCAGAAAACGGTGGAGCTCGTCGATCGTCATGACCGGCTGCATGAGTTTGCCTCGAAATTGCTTGTCGCCTGTGGCAGAACAATTAGCACGAAATGGCAATGCAGGGAGTTAGACCATGGCCGAAGTCGTATCCTTTCGGAAAGACCCGAGCAAAGCGGGCGAGGGCGCGCTTGTCATTCCGCAGTTGAGCGACGGGGTCCTGCGGCTGACGCTCAGCAATCCGCCTGCAAACGCGCTTTCGATCGCGGTCATGGAAACGCTGATCGGCGAGCTGCAGAGCGCTGCCGAAGACGCTGCCGTCCGCGTGGTCATCATCGCCTCGACGGGCAATGTCTTTTCCGCCGGCCACGACCTGAAGGAGCTGACCGCGCATCGCGCCGACGAGGACGGCGGCGAGGCATTTTTCGAGGAAACCTTCGCGCTGGCTGCCGACCTCATGCTCGAGATCACCCGCCTCCCTAAGCCCGTCATTGCCGAGATCGATGGCCTTGCGACCGCTGCCGGCTGCCAGCTTGTCGCTTCCTGCGATCTTGCAATCTGCACCGATACGGCAACCTTCTGCACGCCGGGCGTCAATATCGGCCTGTTCTGCTCGACGCCGATGGTGGCTGTGACGCGGGCTGCCCATCGCAAGCAGGCGATGGAGATGCTGCTGACCGGAGAGACGATCGACGCCCCCACGGCCAAGGATTTCGGCCTCGTGAACCGCATCGTACCGAAACAGTACCTGACGCAGGTCGTCACCAAATATGCGTCCGTAATTGCGAGCAAATCGCCGCTGACGCTGAAGCTCGGCAAGGAAGCGTTTTATCGCCAACTCGAAATGCCGGTCGAGGAAGCCTACAGCTATGCGGCGCAGGTAATGGTCGACAATATGCTGACGGCCGATGCCGAAGAGGGGATCGGGGCTTTCCTGTCCAAGCGCACGCCACAGTGGACTGGCGAATAGCTCAGGCGAGCTTGAGGATCAGGCCGCCAAGTGCGATGATCGCGCCGGCGAGATAGCGCCACGGACTGGCCTTTTCCTTGAGCACGATAACGGAAATCAGCAGAGCGAACAGGATCGACGTCTCTCGAAGCGCAGCGACGGTTGCGACCGGCGCTTTTGTCATCGCCCATAGCGCGAGGCCGTAGGAGGCAATCGATCCGCCGCCGCCGATCAGTCCGCGCCACCAATTGTAGCGGACATGCACGGCAACAGCCACCGCGCCCCGCTTCGAGACGGCCCAGGTCAGAAGCAGGATCGGAGGCAGCAGCGACATCCATAGCGTATAGGATATCGCGTTGCCGGATATCCGCGCCCCGATGCCGTCGACATAGGTATAGGTCGCGATGACGCAAGCGTTGGCGAGCGCCAGACGGATCGCATGGCCGCTGCCGCGTCTTGCCTCGAGCGCCAGCGTGAGAATGCCCGCGCAGATCGTCGCGGTGCCAAGCATCGCGCCGGGCGAGAGGCTCTCGTTCAGGATGAAACCGCTTGTCGCGGCGACCAGCAGAGGCGCGCAGCCCCTCATGATCGGATAGACGAGGCCGATGTCGCCCGCCCGATAGGCGCCGGCGACCAGCTGGAAATAGATGAACTGAAGGATCGCCGAAGCGCCGATGTAAGGCCAGGCCGAGGCCTCCGGCAGCGGCAGGAAAAACAGGAAGGGCAGGGCCGTAATCGCACCACCTGCCGAGATGAGGCTGGCGTCAAGCGACTTGTCCGTGCCCGCCTTGATGAGCGCGTTCCAGATTGCGTGCAGCAGCGCGCCTAGAAGAACCAGCAGGATGACTGTGAGCGACAAGAAAGACTACCGAGCGGTGTATTGACGGGGGATCCGAGGCCCTTGTTACGCCGTCAAAGGCAAAATGCCAACATGGCTTTGCGTGGTGCGATCCCGACACGTAGCGGTGACGAACGCGTTAACAATCACAGATTGTCGGCTGGCGGTGTCACCAAGATGTACGTACGCCAACTGCGTTTAATCGATTCGCCTCATTCAACTATGAGGTGTTTCTAACATATGCAGGAACATATGGTGTTCATATACAGGATATACATAGAACGAGAGCCTCGCGTGCTCTCGCAATTTTTAGGCGTGATGCGTGAATGACACACGTTGTCATAATCGGCCCGTTTTGATGGGCCGGAGAAGTTGTGTTTCAGCAAGCTGGACGAGAGCGGCGCAGATGTCTTGCGATCGCCTCAGAGCGAATAGTCTGGAACAAGAAACATCCCGTCCAGGTTGTCGATATTTTGACAATTGAGAACCCGGCAGCTGGGGTCATCCTTCGTCGGAATACGCGTCCATTCAGCATATTTGTTGCCGTCGCAGAAGCGGCTGTTGCGGACATAGCGGTCGTAGAGCGGCATCCCGGGAACGCGCTTGGACGGATAGCGGAAAATCACCGCGCCCTCGTTGTGAATGGCCGCACGGGCGCTCTGGCACGTCATGCTCTGCGAGTTGTATCGAGAGATTGCCATGGCCGGCGACGCGACCAATGCAAAGGAAAGCAAAAGGGCCGTCTTTCTCATGGGGATCCTCCTGTGGCTTGGCACTACCTATATACGATAAAAGCGAGGCGCCGGTTTCAAAATTCGGCGCGGAAATCATGGCTTGGTGGCAAAGAGGCACGCATGAACCACGACCGATATGACGACGACTATATCATTGATATCCTGCGCTCGGTGAAGACGATCGCGCTGACGGGCGCCTCGCCAAATCCGGCGCGCCCCAGCAACGGTGTCATGGCGTTCTTGCTGGCACGCGGCTATCAGGTCATCCCCGTCAATCCCGGCCAGGCAGGCAAGCTGATCCATGGGCAACTCGTCTATGCCCGGCTTGCCGACATCCCCACCGCAGTCGATATGGTCGATGTCTTCAGGGCGTCCGAATACTTGCCGGAGGTGGTGGAGGAGGCGCTGCGGATGGAGCCCCGCCCGAAGGTGATCTGGTCGCAGCTTGGCGTTCGTGATGATGCGGCCGCGCAGATTGCCGAGACCGCCGGATTGAAGGTTGTCATGAATCGCTGCCCGGCAATCGAGTATCCGCGCCTGATCGCCTGATGGGACGTTTTTTTCTTTAAACGCGCCTCGGTTGAAATAGATTGGCGATTACCTTTTACGGCGTGTCGGCTATGCTCCGCCGCGTCAAATTGTAAAAACGGGAGGAATTTTCATGAGTAATAATGATCCGGGATTCAACACGTTGGCCGTCCATGCCGGCGCCAAGCCCGATCCGGCGACCGGTGCGCGCGCCACGCCGATCTATCAGACCACGGCTTACGTCTTCAACGACGCTGATCATGCAGCCGCTCTCTTCGGATTGCAGCAGTTCGGGAACATCTATACCCGCATCATGAACCCACGCAGGCGGTTCTCGAAGAACGTGTCGCGGCTCTCGAAGGCGGCACGGCGGCGCTGGCCGTTGCCTCGGGCCACGCCGCGCAGATGATCGTGTTCCACACGATCCTTCGACCGGGCGAGAATTTCGTAGCGGCCAAGCGCCTTTACGGCGGCTCCATCAACCAGTTCGGCCACGCTTTCGATAATTTCGGCTGGCAGGTTCGTTGGGCAGATTCAGGCGATCCCTCGAGCTTTGAGAGCCAGATCGACGAAAAGACCCGCGCGATCTTCATCGAGAGCCTCGCCAATCCGGGCGGCACCTTCGTCGATATCGCCGCGATCGCGGAAGTCGCACACAAGCACGGACTGCCGCTCATCGTCGACAATACGATGGCCAGCCCCTATCTCATTCGCCCGATCGAACACGGCGCCGATATCGTCGTCCACTCGCTGACCAAGTTCCTCGGCGGCCACGGCAACTCCATGGGCGGCATCATCGTCGACGGCGGCACCTTCGACTGGTCGAAGTCCGGCAACTATCCGATGCTCTCGAGCCCGCGGCCGGAATATAACGGCGTCGTTCTCCACTCGACCTTCGGCAACTTCGCCTTCGCGATCGCCTGCCGCGTCCTTGGTCTGCGCGACCTTGGTCCGGCGATCTCGCCCTTCAACGCCTTCCTGATCCTGACCGGGATCGAGACGCTGCCGCTGCGCATGCAGCGCCACAGCGAGAACGCCGCTGCCGTGGCGAAATGGCTGAAGGCGCATAGCAAGGTCGCTTGGGTCAACTATGCCGGCCTCGAGGACGACCCGAACCACGCCCTGCAGAAGCGCTATTCGCCGAAGGGAGCGGGCTCCGTCTTCACGTTCGGCGTCAAGGGCGGCTACGAGGCGGGCAAGGCACTCGTTGAAGGGCTGCAGCTGTTCTCGCACCTCGCCAATATCGGTGACACCCGATCGTTGATCATACATCCGGCATCCACCACCCACCGGCAGCTGACCGACGAGCAGAAGATCGCTGCCGGCGCTGGCCCCGGCGTGGTCCGCCTGTCGATCGGCATCGAGGATGTGAAGGACATCATCGCCGACCTCGAACAGTCGCTCGCAAAGGCTTGATCGGCGCTTCCCGCCAGATAGCAACATGATCAGCACCCGGCTTGGATAGTGCGGGTGCTGATTTTCGTCTGATTCGACGAAAGGATCTGAAAATGGTGGCCGGGGCGCTGGTCACGGCATTGTGGCGACCATTTCCTTGTCGGTGATCCGCAATATGGGCAGGTTCAGCTTGGCTGTCGGATCGTCCTTCAGCAGCGCCACCTCATCGAGAAACCTCGGAATGTCGTCAAAGCCGATCGCGCAGAGATTCTTGGGGTGGTAGTTCCACCATTCGCTTTCCAGTAATTTCGCAATCGTCGCCTCGTCGAACCGGTAGCGAATGATTTTTGCCGGATTTCCGCCGACGATCGCAAAGGGCGGCACGTCCTTCGTCACCACGCTGTTGGCCGCGACGACAGAACCGGTGCCAAGGCGAATGCCCATCTGCAACGTGCAGTCTCGGCCGATCCATACGTCGTTCTCCAAGGTAGGATAGGGTTTATTGCCGTGGATGTCCCAACCATATTTTGAAACCTGTTCAGCATTGGTGAAATCCCGGCAAAGTACGCTTTTGCTGCGAAAGGTAATGATCGAGGTCGTCACCAGGTCAAGCGGGTGATAGCTGTCCAGGAAGGTCAAACCCGATGAAATGGAGCAATAGCGTCCGACCTTCATCGGTTCAGGCAACGGCGAATAGGAATAGGACAGCAATCCGATCGATGTCAGGCCGCAATAGTGAACACCGCCGGTGCTGGGGACGTAGGGTCCCCCGTAAAGGCCCGAATAGGGTTCGATCACAACTTCATTTTTGACGCTCAGGTGTTGGTCTGCGATCAGCCAGCCGTAGCCGATCGGATTGGGCGGTCCTGAGTTTACCTTGAAGAGGAGCCGGAATTCCCACATTAGATTGAGATCGGATGCCGTTAATTTCATGCGTCTGTGAGTCCGGGAACAGTGACTGGAGCGAGAATCGCATTTTATCACACAAGGATAGCGATCACAGCGCTCCAAGCCCCATGATCGAGATCCGATCTCAGTTTTGCTGGACCTGCCGTGCGCAGAGTGCAAGATGCCGATAGATTTTAGGCAGTCGCGCTCCGCCGCGAAGGATATCGAGAGGGCCGATGACGACGTTCATCAGATTCGAAGAGAACGGTAGCAAACCGGAGTTCGGCGCTCCCGCCGCCGACCGGATCATCGCTGGTGATCCGCAGTTCCGCACATGGAGTTTCGACGAAGCCGATGGCGGTATCTATGCCGGCATATGGGAAGCGACGCCGGGAAAGTGGCGCATCGTCTATGACGAGTGGGAGTACTTCAATGTCCTTTCCGGCTATTCGATCGTGACGGAGGAGGGCGGAGAGCCCGTTCATCTGCGCGCCGGCGACAGGATGATCTTGAAGCCGGGCTTCATCGGAACCTGGGAAGTCATCGAGACGACCCGCAAGGACTACGTCATCCGCGTTTGATCGGGCTAGTCTGTCCTGCCGAAACGCACTTGTCTCTATTCGGTGACGTCGGCTTCGCGTCGGCGAAGGCCTCTGCGAAACCGCCTGATGAAATCAGGTTCATCGTTTGTCGCAAGGCGTCGGCAGCGTCCTTGCCGAAGGCGCGATCGAACCGGTCCTGAGCGTCTCTCCATAGGAGCTGGGCTTCCGCCCATTTTGCCTCTCCTGACGCCGTCAGCCGAACGCGCTTTACGCGACGGTCCTTCTCGTCGGGTACTAGCTCGACCATGCCGTCCCTCAAGAGTGGCTTCAGCGTGTGTCCGAGCGCGGAAAGATCCATCACCATAGCCTCGGCGAGGGCCTTCAGAGGCGTCGCGCCGCCGAGCTTGATCTGGGTGAGCAGCGCATACTGCGTCGCCCTCAGCCCGCTCGGCGCCATGATATCCTCGTAGAGTTGGCCAAGCTGGCGGGAGGCGCGTTTCAGGGCGCTGTTGTTGCAGTAGTCCCAGCTGCCTGGTGCTTCGGTCTTGTCGTTCATGATCGATCTCCGGTCTCGATGTCTTCCGATCGTTGACGGTCAGTCAATCCTCTCATTTCGAAATTTATCGTCTCTCCCCTTGCGCTGGCGGCACGACTATACAAATATAGTGGCATATGCCAGTAAAATCAAAATTGGAAAGGAATACCGTCATGTCTGGTTTCAATCCTGGGACTGCTTTGGTTACCGGTGCCTCCTCGGGGATCGGCGCCGCTTATGCTGATCGCCTGGCAAAGCGCCGCTACAATCTCCTTCTTGTCGCACGCGACGGCGAGCGCCTCTCGGCTCTGGCGAAGCGGCTGAAGGCCGAGCAGGGCGTTGAGGTGGAGGTGCTGGTGGCGGATCTGACGAACCGGGCGGATGTTCGCGTCGTCGAACAACGCCTGCGTGACGATGCGGCGATCACGATGCTGGTCAACAATGCAGGCATTGGACCCAAGGGCAAGATGCTCGACGACGACGCCGACTATCTGGAAAACATGATCGAACTCAACGTCGTCGCGGTAAACCGCCTTGCAGTCGCTGCGGCACAGGCATTCTCCAAGCGGGGCAGGGGCGCGATCGTCAATATCGCCTCTGTGGTGGTATTCATACCGGAGCGGTTCAACGCCACATATAGCGCCACAAAGGCCTTCGTGCTCAATCTCACCCAGGGAATCCACGCGGAAGTCGCGGAGCAGGGTGTCAAGGTTCAGGCGGTGCTACCTGGTCTGACCCGGACCGAAATATTCGAACGCGCAGGAGGCTCCGTCGACAATCTTCCCGCCTCGATGGTGATGGATGTCAACGATATGGTCGATGCCTCGCTGGCTGGCTTCGACAAGGGTGAGCTGATCACGATCCCGTCACTGCCGAATGAAAACGATCTGGCGCAACTGACGACAGCGCGCCTGGCGCTTGGCCCCAATCTTTCGCATAGCAAGCCGGCTGCTCGCTACGGCGTCAACGTCGACTGAGCGATGATCGCGGCACGATCTGTTCCTCCGCCGCAATGATCCATGTCAAAGCGCAGCCCGGCGGCATCGCATAGGTTGCTCCTGTGAGGGGCGGCGGCGGTCGACCCTCACGCTGGTAAGTCAATTTCCCGCTCCGCCACCCCGCGGAGCGGGCTTTTTTAATCCTTGTTGCCGGCAGGTTCGAAATCGCTCCTGGTGATGCCGTGCCGCTGCAGCTTGTCGTAAAAGGTCTTGCGCGGGATGCCGAGGGCAGCGATCGTTCGCCTGACGTCGCCCTCGTTTCTGTCGAGCGCCTGCCGGATGACACTCGCTTCGTACCGCTCCAGCTGATCGGGTAACGGCAGATCGTCGTCTGTCTCGACACGCCTGGTTTCCTTGGAAGCGGACGGCTGCTCGACGCCGAGAACGAAGCGTTCCGCGAAATGCGAGAGTTCGCGAACATTGCCGGGCCAGTCATGGCTCAGGAGGTGCTGGCGAGTATCGGCGCTCATCGTCGGAACCTCCCGCCTGAAACGCTTGGCCGCCCGTTCCGCGAAATATCCGAAAAGCAGCGGAACATCGTCTCGCCTGTCTCGCAATGGCGGAATCGAGATCGTCACGACATTCAGCCGATAATACAGATCCTCTCGAAACTCCCCGCGCTGGCCGGGGTCGCCGAGATCGACCTTGGCGGCCGCAACGACCCTGAGGTCGACGGGCCTTACCTCGTTGGTGCCGAGCGGCGTCACCTCGCGCATCTCAAGCACTCTCAACATCTGGACCTGTGTCGATGGCGGCATGCTCTCTATCTCGTCGAGAAAGAGCGTGCCGCCGCTTGCATGCTCGATGCGACCGATGCGTTTCTTCTGTGCGCCCGTAAAGGCACCCGGCTCGTGCCCGAATAGTTCGCTTTCGATGACCGTTTCGGGCAGAGCGCCGCAGTTGAGCGCCACGAAGTTGCCCGAAGAGCGGCGGCTCCACTGATGCAGGAGGCTGGCGACGACTTCCTTGCCGCTGCCGGTTTCGCCGGTCACGAGCACGTCGACGTCGGTGTCCGCGATCTGTCGCAACGTACGACGCAGACGTTCCATCGCCGGTGTCTGGCCGATGAGGGGGAGATCGTCGCGGGCCTCTTCGCCGGCTCGCCGCAGTGCGCGGTTTTCCATGACAAGCCGCCGTTTTTCGACGGCGCGCCGGACGCTCTGGACGAGGCGATCTGCCGCGAAAGGCTTGGTGATGAAATCATAGACGCCGTCCTGGATGGCCTTCACCGCCATCGGTATGTCGCCGTGACCGGTGATCAGGATTACGGGCAGGTCGATATCAAGTTTGCGCACGCGGTCGAATAGCTGCAATCCGTCGATCTGCGGCATGCGAATATCGGACACGATTACGCCAGGAAAATCCGGAGTCAGGTTGGAAAGAGCCTCGCCTGCTGTGGAAAATGCGGAAACCGCAAAGCCGGCAAGCTCCAATGTCTGGCTTGTCGCGCGCAGGAGATCCCTGTCGTCATCGATGAGAAAGATGGCAGGTGCGTCGCTCATGTCTTTGCTTTCGGAAGTTGGACGGTGAAACAGGTGCCGGCGGTGCTACTCGTGACGTCGATCTGCCCTCCGTAGTCGGCGACGATGTCCTTCGAGATCACCAGCCCGAGCCCCAGTCCCTTTTCTTTCGATGTGTTGAACGGCGTAAACAGCGACTTCAGGATCGTGTCCGATATGCCAGGCCCGTTATCGGCCACGTGTATGGTCACCGTATCGGCCGTGTCCGTGACGGAGACCTCGACCTTCGCATCGGGTCTGCCTTCCAGCGCCTCGAGAGCATTCTGGAAAAGATTGATCAGCACCTGCTCCAGCCGGACGCGGTTGCCCATCACCCTGACGTCGGCGGGCGGAAGGCTGATATCCAGCGCATCCAGCCGGCCCGCGAATCTGCTTCGCAACAGCACGACGGCGCCTTCTATGATGCTGCGAAGGTCGACCGGCTCGGGAGCGGCGCGTCCTTTCCGGCCGAACGCCTTCAGTTCCTCGGTGATCGTCCCGATGCGCTCCGTCAGCGAAGCGATGGCTCCGAGGTTTTCCTCGACGGGTCGTATTTGCTGCCTGTCGAGAAACACGCGGGCGTTGTCGGCATAGGCGCGTATCGTGGCAACCGGTTGATTGATCTCATGCGCGACGCCGGCCGCGACCTGGCCGAGGATCGCGAGACGGTTTGCCTGGACGAGTTCCTGCTGAACGACCTGCAACTGCGCCTCGGTTTCCTTGTGATCCGAGATCTCGGCCTGAAGACGGTCACGCGCGCGGCTGAGATCCTCTGTCCGCTCGACCACGCGGCGCTCAAGCTCCTCGCGCATCGATTGCTCAGCCGCGATCCTCGCCGCAGCGACATGACGGCGCCGGATGAGAAAGGCGACGATCGCCAGGATCGGAACGAGGGCCGCAAGCACCAGGAGGCGAACTTCGCGAACGGAGGCGGCGACGGCGGCTTCGGTCGGCACGAGATATTCGAGCCGCCATGGCGTCGTCGGAACGGGGGTCTGCAGGCGCAGATATTCTGCTTCGCCGCCGCCGGGCAACACGGCAGCGACGAGCGATGCTTCGGGATCGATCGCCTTCGGCCGCATAATCGGTAGCGGCGTCAGCGGAGCATCGCCAAATTGCAGGCTGGCGCGAATGGCGGCGAGGTCCTTTTCGGGTACCGGCTCCGCAGTCATGAAGCGCCATGAAGGAATGCTGGTGATGAGCACGACGCCCTGGTCGTCAGTCACGTAGACGGGCCGTTTCGCGTCTCTCCAGTCGGCCTCCAGGCGGTCGAATTCGAGCTTGACCACGACCACGCCGAGCGGCGCGGCGGCACTGCCGACGCGTCTGGCGATATAAAGACCGGGACGCTTGCTGACGCTGCCGAGGGCAAAATGCTCTGCTGTCTCCTCTGTCATCGCGCGCTGGAAGTAAGCGCGAAAGGTATAGTCGTTGCCGACGAAGCTGAGCGGTTCGCGCCAGTTGCTCGAGGAGATGGCGATGCCGTCCTTGCCGATGACGTAAAGCACCGCTGCCTGCGTGCCGGTAACGAGGCGTTCCAGCTTCCGGTTCAGGATGTCGACCGCGTTGCTGCGGGGGGAGAGCAGCGCGTCTATCACCTGCTGATCTTCGGCAAGCAGCAGTGGCAGTGCTCTCGGCCGTTCCATCACGGCTGTCAGCAGGGCGATCTTCAGATTGGCGTCGGTACGACTCTGGCTCTCCAGTGCCTCGATCGACGAGCGTCGGGCGTAGGAGCCGGCAGCTATAAAGGCAGCAGCCAGGAGGATAACCGCGATCGCCGCGAATATGGTCCATCCCCGCCGGCTGTTTTCAGCGGTGCTTCGGGTCGCTTCGCCTGTCTGAGCAATGGTGTCGAGCATCATCGATCATGTGCGCAATTTCGCACTTTCGTCAAATGGATTTGTGCGGAAATCCGCTCAATCTGTCGCTGCCGAAGCAGGCCGTCGGAGAAATGCACATAGATATCAATTCGATAAACGACCCTGAATGTTCTGGCACGGATGTTGCAAAGTACTGGCTGCAGTACCTGCTGCATTTCGACTAACGCATTCGCCCCGGGAGGCCGGTCTGGTTTGGGGCTCGATGGAGGACATGATGGACATTGCACTCCCCGCCACCCCAGCGCGTGGCAAACTACCCTTTTATCGGCACCTCTACGTGCAGGTTCTGGCGGCGATCGCGGCCGGTATTCTGCTCGGCCATTTCTATCCCGAGATCGGAACGGCGCTGAAGCCGCTCGGCGACGCCTTCATCAAGCTGGTAAAGATGATTATCGCGCCAGTTATCTTTCTCACGGTAGCCACCGGTATCGCCGGCATGTCCGACCTGCAGAAGGTCGGTCGTGTTGCCGGCAAGGCCATGATCTATTTTTTGGTGTTCTCGACACTGGCGCTGGCCGTCGGCCTCGTCGTGGCGAATGTCGTCCAGCCTGGCGCCGGCATGCACATCGATCCCGCGACGCTCGACGCCAAGGCTGTCGCGAGCTTCGCCGAGAAGGCGCACGACACGACCATCACCGGCTTCCTGATGAACATCATCCCGAACACGATTGTCGGCGCTTTTGCTGACGGGGATATCCTTCAGGTCCTGTTCTTCTCGGTCCTGTTCGGTATCGCGCTGGCGATGGTCGGCGATCGCGGACGTCCCGTGGTGGATTTCCTGCAGGCTTTGACGTCCCCCGTCTTCAAGCTGGTCGCCGTGTTGATGAAGGCTGCCCCGATCGGCGCATTCGGCGCCATGGCCTTCACCATCGGCAAGTATGGCATCGGCTCTATTGCCAATCTCGCCATGCTGATCGGCACCTTCTACCTGACGTCCCTGATCTTCGTGCTGGTCGTGCTCGGTGCTGTCGCCCGCTATAACGGCTTCTCGATCCTTTCCCTGATCCGCTACATCAAGGAAGAACTGCTGCTGGTGCTCGGTACGTCGTCCTCCGAGGCAGCGCTTCCGGGTCTTATGGCCAAGATGGAACGTGCCGGCTGCAAGCGCTCGGTCGTCGGTCTCGTCATTCCGACCGGCTACTCGTTCAACCTCGACGGCACGAACATCTACATGACGCTCGCAGCCCTGTTCATCGCTCAGGCAACGGACACGCCGCTGTCGCTGGCAGATCAGATCCTGCTTCTCGCGGTTGCCATGCTGAGCTCCAAGGGCGCTGCCGGGATCACCGGTGCAGGTTTCATCACCCTTGCCGCGACGCTGTCGGTCGTCCCGTCCGTTCCGGTCGCCGGCATGGCACTTATCCTCGGCATTGACAGGTTCATGTCCGAATGCCGGGCTCTGACGAACTTCGTCGGCAATGCCGTTGCAACGGTTGTCGTCGCGCGTTGGGAAAATGAGCTCGATCAGGAGCAGTTCGCCGCGGCAATGGCAGGTCAGCTATTGCCTGAGCAGGAATTGCCTGCGCCCGCCCTGCGGGCCGCTGAATAAATCATAACAAGGACGCCGCAGTCCGGCGTCCACTTCGTCTAATTCACAATCCGCGCTTCCTGAGGGGCGCGGATTTTTTGTTACCAGCAGAGGTCGAGCCGGTCCAATCCATGGAAATGGTAGACGTCCTTGATCGCAGGCGTCCCTGCGATCTTCAGTCCCGCCAACCGTTCGAATAGGATCGGAAGCACGACATTGAGCTCCAGACGTGCCAGCGGTGCGCCGATGCAGAAGTGGATGCCGGCACCGAAAGAAAGATTGGCGGCTTCGTTTCGCGCTGGCTTGAACACCAGGGGATCGCTGAACTTTGCCGGATCAAGGTTGGCGGCGGCGAGGATCAGGCTGACCTTGTCGCCACGCTTGAAGGAAACGCCGTCGACCTCCACGTCCTCCAGCGCCCAACGCTGGAAGATATGAACAGGCGCGCAGATCCGCAGAGTCTCTTCGATTGTCCGCTCGGTCGTCGCCTCGTCCTTGAAAAGCTCTGCCGGGTTGTAGTCGCTCTCCAGGATGACGCGCACCGAGTTGCCGATCTGGTGGACAGTCGCCTCGTGTCCGGCGTTCAATAGAACGATCGTCGTCGATACGAGCTCGTCTTCGGTCAGGTACTGCCCCTTATGCTCCGTATGGATCATGTGGGTCAGCAGGTCGTCGCGCGGATTGGCGCGGCGTTCCGCAATCATGCCCTTGACGTAATCCGAGAATTCTTTCGAGGCCTTGTCGGCGCCGTCCTCGTCTTCTCGCGTGCAGCCGAAGAGGTACATGCGGATATAGGCATGCGACCACTTGAGCAGTTGCGGCCCCATCTCCTCCGGGATGCCGATCATGCGTGCGATCATCGTCACGGGGATGATGTCGGCGAAGGCGGAGAGCAGCTCGACCTCGCCCTTCTTCTCGAAATCGTCGATCAGCCTGGTCGCGAGCTCGGTAAGCTCCGGCTTCATCTTTTCGACATGACGGGAAACGAAGGCCCGGTTGACGAGCGTACGCAGGCGCGTGTGTTCGGGCGGCTCGAGTTCGAGCAGCGAATAGCGCTCGGCGAGGTCGAAATTCGCGACGTGCTGGTCAGGCTCTGGAAGCCCAAGTTCCTCACGCGAGGCAATATGCAGGATCTGGCGGCCGAAACGGCGGTCCCTCAGGAGCGCGTTCACATGGTCATAGCCGGTGAAGAACCACTGTTTCTGCTGATCCCAGTAAAACGTGGGACAATGGGCGTGCAGCGCCGCATAGGCGGCGTTGGGATTGTTATAGAATTCCGGGTTGCTGGCATCCAGCGAGACGTGTCGCGTAGCCGCGTCTATGGAGAGAAACGAGGGTATCATCATGTCTCCGGCTTAGCGGATTTGTCGCAAGCCGGAAAGTCGCATAAGCGCGTACTTCGGCTTCAATCCTTCTCAAAGATCGAGGCGATGCCTAACGAGCCAGCGATCCGACGCGGCGCAGCGCATGAATCTGGTCGTCGAGTGTCGGAACGAGCTCGCCGCTGCGTTCGGCAGGCGCCGCGGGTGGGGGAGCTGCCGCCTCTGCCTCGCCGAAGACGACGGTGCAGTTGCGACCCGCCGCCTTGGCTGCATAGAGCGCACGGTCGGCTGCCGAAACGAGCTTGTCCATATTGGCTTCGATCGGCGAGGAGAGGGCAACACCGGTGCTGACAGTCGCCGGGACGAGCGCGTCTCCGGTGTTGATCGGTGCGCGGCAGAGTTCCGCCCGGATCGATTCGGCAAGCGCTTCGGCTTCCGTCTGGTCGGCCACGCTGACGAAGGCTGCGAATTCCTCGCCGCCCATGCGTCCGAATGCGCCGGCCAGCGTATACTGACGGGCCATCCGGGCAAACACGGTCAGCACGACATCGCCCGCATGATGTCCGAAGCTGTCATTGATACGCTTGAAATTGTCCAGGTCGAAGAGGAGGACGGCCATCTGACGCTTCTCGTCATGAGCCCGAATTTGTATGCCGGCGAACTGCGCAAAGAGACCGCGGCGGTTGAACACGCCGGTCAGTGTATCGGTGGCGCTCAAAAGCCGCAGCTGTCTTTCCGAGCGCTCCATGATGACGCGGCACGTCAGCACGCAGGCGAGTGTCAGAGGGAAGGCGGTTCCCAAGGCTGCGATCCCCGCATAGTTTGCAGCCTCAGCAGCCGTCGGGGACGTCAGTCCGATTACAAGGGCGGCACCGAAACATACGCAGCTCTGAAACAGGAAGATGACAGCGAGCTTTGTACGCGTCGGCTCAAGCCGGATTCCGGGTGACATGACCGCCATGGCAAGCCCGGTGGCACCGGTTGCGGACGCCAGATTGTAGAGAATGACGCGGTTGGCATAGTCGTCGTTGACCCAGGGGAGGAAAACGCCCGCGAGCCATACAAGAGGCGGCAGCGCGATCCACCATTCGATCTTTCGCTTGTCTAGCGCCAGATATCCGGCGATCCAGGCGCTCTGACCGGCCAGCGCGATGGCGTTTCCAATTTCGATCGAAAGCAGGTTGGGTATGTGACCGCGCAGTGCGACCATGGCAAAGCCTATAGCGCTCAGCAGAAAACCGAAGCCCCAATGCAGATAGGCCCTGTTGCGGACATTGTGGTGCCACGCCGAGAACGCCACCAGGGCAAGTGTCGCGGCCTCCGCACACCAAATCGTCAGTCCCGTTGTAACGCTGAACACGGCAATACCCCTTCGTTGCCAGCATCATTCCCAAAAGAGACTGGCGAGTTGCTTAACCGGCGCCTGTTCCATCGGGGTCTGCCGACACATATCTGCCGATAGGCTTTCCGTCCGGTAAACGCGGGACGGGTTTGCGGAGGATTCAGTATTCCTTCATCTTGCTGGAGAGAAAAACTGTGGGGGTACGAATTGTCAGGTCGCGATTAACGCGCGTTTCGAACAATAGGCGATAGACGAGACCACATCGTTCGGTAACCCGCCCGCCTCTTAACGTTATACCCAGGCGTGTCTTGAAGAGGAGGGTAGGGAAGCTCTATGTAGGGGTAAGGCATTTTCTTTGATTCCCGGCGTCGGGCCGGCAAGACGTTGACAAAGGACGCACATGAGAAACCCAGTCGATACCGCTATGGCGCTCGTGCCGATGGTTGTGGAACAGACCAATCGCGGTGAACGCTCCTATGATATCTACTCGCGCCTGCTCAAGGAACGCATCATCTTCCTGACGGGGCCGGTCGAAGATCATATGGCGACGCTCGTTTGCGCCCAGCTCCTCTTCCTGGAAGCCGAGAACCCGAAAAAGGAAATCGCGCTCTACATCAATTCTCCGGGTGGCGTGGTCACCGCCGGTATGGCGATCTACGACACGATGCAGTTCATCAAGCCGGCCGTATCGACGCTCTGCATCGGTCAGGCCGCATCGATGGGCTCGCTGCTGCTCGCTGCCGGCCACAAGGACATGCGCTTCGCGACCCCGAACTCCCGCATCATGGTTCACCAGCCCTCGGGCGGTTTCCAGGGGCAGGCATCGGACATCGAGCGCCACGCCCGCGACATCCTGAAGATGAAGCGCCGCCTTAACGAGGTTTACGTGAAGCACACGGGTCGCACCTACGAGGAAGTCGAAAAGACGCTCGACCGCGATCACTTCATGGATGCGGAAGAAGCGCAGAGCTGGGGCGTGATCGACAAGGTCCTGACGTCGCGTGCCGAGATGGAAGGCGATGCGGCCTAGTAAGAAGTAGGGATGGTGTTTTATCCGCCACAGTTCTATCTCATTTGTGATCGAACAAGGGAAGAAACCCTGTGGCGGGTGCGGCAATCTCAAGTATTAATGCTATGTTGAATTTTTATGACATAGCATCGGCATTCAAAGGGGAAACCGTTGCCGCCGGAACGAGAACAACATAGTTTGTACCGGTTCGTACCCCTTAAAGGCCTTGGCCCGGCTGATGCTCCTGGTAGGAGCAGGCCAATGAGTGGACCGCTATTTCACTTTGAAATGCGGCGTGCTGGAAGGAAAGTGATATGAGCAAAGTCAGCGGCAGCAACGGCGGCGACTCTAAGAACACCCTGTACTGCTCCTTCTGCGGAAAGAGCCAGCACGAAGTCCGGAAGCTGATTGCCGGGCCGACAGTTTTCATCTGCGATGAATGCGTCGAATTGTGCATGGACATCATCCGTGAGGAAAACAAATCCTCGATGGTCAAGTCCCGTGACGGCGTTCCCACGCCCCAGGACATCATCAAGGTTCTCGACGAATATGTCATCGGTCAGCGCCAGGCGAAGAAGATCCTGTCCGTTGCCGTACACAACCATTACAAGCGCCTCGCACATGCGTCGAAGAACGGCGAAGTCGAGTTGGCGAAGTCGAACATCATGCTGGTCGGTCCGACCGGTTGCGGCAAGACCTACCTTGCCCAGACGCTCGCTCGCATCATCGACGTTCCCTTCACGATGGCTGACGCGACGACGCTGACCGAAGCCGGTTATGTTGGTGAAGACGTCGAAAACATCATTCTGAAGCTGCTGCAGGCTGCCGACTACAACGTCGAGCGCGCCCAGCGCGGCATCGTCTACATCGACGAAGTGGACAAGATTTCCCGCAAGTCGGACAACCCGTCGATCACCCGCGACGTGTCGGGCGAGGGCGTTCAGCAGGCGCTTCTGAAGATCATGGAAGGCACGGTTGCTTCTGTTCCTCCGCAGGGCGGTCGCAAGCATCCGCAGCAGGAATTCCTGCAGGTCGACACGACGAACATCCTGTTCATCTGCGGTGGTGCGTTTGCTGGCCTCGACAAGATCATCTCCGCCCGTGGCGAGAAGACCTCGATCGGCTTCGGCGCGACCGTGAAGGCTCAGGACGATCGCCGCGTCGGCGAAGTGCTGCGCGAACTCGAGCCGGAAGATCTGGTCAAGTTCGGCCTCATCCCGGAATTCATCGGTCGTCTGCCGGTTCTGGCAACGCTCGAGGATCTCGACGAGGACGCGCTGATCCAGATCCTGTCCGAGCCGAAGAACGCGCTGATCAAGCAGTACCAGCGCCTGTTCGAGATGGAAGACGTCGAGCTGACCTTCCACGAGGATGCTCTGCGCGAAATCGCTCGCAAGGCGATCGTCCGCAAGACTGGTGCTCGTGGTCTGCGCTCGATCATGGAAAAGATCCTGCTCGACACGATGTTCGAACTGCCGGCGCTCGAAGGCGTCCGCGAGGTCGTCATCTCCGAGGAAGTGGCGCGCGGCTCCGCTCGCCCGCTCTACATCTACGCCGATCGGCAGGACGAAAAGGCCAACGCTTCGGCGTGACGCCTTAGAGATATCTTTACGATAAGAACCGTGAATTGAGGGGGCTTGCCGTTGGCGAGCCCCTTTCTATTTCAAAACCAGTGCACGACCCTGATAAATCTTGCTAAAGAGGTCGGAAACCGCCTCTGTTGCCGTTGCGGATTCCCCCGCCCTTGGCAATTATGGAATGATTCCGTTGGTGTGTTTCGGGCTTGTGTTTTAGCCGCTTCGGAAGTGGTTGCCGCCGATTTGGCACGGCGCTCCAAAGTGAAGGTGTTCCGTTGTCGCATAGCTGTCATGTCCAGGGGGACACCGGCCATGGTGCAGCTTGAAAAGCATAGTCAGAACCTCCACTTGTTGTTTCAAGTGGAGTGCGGCCGGTTCTAGTGGCCGCGCCAGAAGAGCCCGGAAACGGGACGATGGAAAGGAAATAAAATGACGAAGAAAACGTCAGTTGCGAGCATCGCATATCCGGTTTTGCCCCTGCGCGACATCGTCGTCTTCCCGCACATGATCGTGCCGCTATTTGTCGGCCGCGAGAAGTCGATCCGTGCGCTCGAAGAGGTCATGGGATCGGACAAGCAGATCATGCTCGTTACGCAAATCAATGCGAGCGATGACGATCCGGAACCGTCTGCTATCCACAATGTCGGTACGGTCGCCAACGTGCTGCAGCTGCTGAAGCTGCCCGACGGCACCGTCAAGGTGCTGGTCGAGGGCCGTGCGCGCGCCGAAATCGATTCCTATACGGACCGCGAGGATTTCTACGAAGCCCTCGGTCACGTTCTCGAAGAGCCAGATGACGATCCGGTCGAGCTTGAAGCGCTCAGCCGCTCGGTCGTCTCCGAATTCGAGAGCTACGTAAAGCTCAACAAGAAGATCTCGCCAGAGGTTGTCGGCGCCGCAAGCCAGATCGACGATTACTCGAAGCTGGCCGATACGGTTGCCTCGCACCTGTCGATCAAGATCACCGAGAAGCAGGAGATGCTGGAAACCACCAGCGTCAAGGCCCGCCTCGAAAAGGCGCTCGGCTTCATGGAAGGTGAGATCTCGGTCCTTCAGGTGGAGAAGCGTATCCGCTCGCGCGTCAAGCGCCAGATGGAGAAGACCCAGCGCGAGTACTACCTGAACGAACAGATGAAGGCGATCCAGAAGGAGCTCGGCGACGGCGAGGAAGGCCGCGACGAGATGGCCGAACTGGAAGAGCGCATCTCCAAGACCAAGCTGTCGAAGGAAGCCCGCGAAAAGGCCGATGCCGAGCTGAAGAAGCTGCGGCAGATGAGCCCGATGTCGGCTGAGGCGACTGTTGTCCGCAACTATCTTGACTGGCTGCTCGGCATTCCGTGGGGCAAGAAGTCGAAGATCAAGTCGGATCTCAACAACGCCGAAAAGATCCTCGAAGCCGATCACTTCGGTCTCGACAAGGTCAAGGAGCGCATCGTCGAGTATCTGGCTGTCCAGGCGCGTGCGACCAAGATCAAGGGTCCGATCCTGTGCCTCGTCGGCCCTCCGGGTGTCGGCAAGACCTCGCTCGCCCAGTCGATCGCCAAGGCGACCGGCCGTGAGTATGTCCGCATGGCTCTCGGTGGCGTTCGTGACGAAGCTGAAATCCGCGGTCACCGCCGCACCTACATCGGTTCGATGCCCGGCAAGGTCATCCAGTCGATGAAGAAGGCCAAGAAGTCCAACCCGCTCTTCCTGCTCGATGAAATCGACAAGATGGGCCAGGACTTCCGTGGCGATCCGTCGTCGGCTCTGCTCGAAGTGCTGGATCCGGCACAGAACTCGACCTTCATGGACCACTACCTTGAGGTCGAATACGATCTGTCGGACGTGATGTTCATCACGACGGCGAACACGCTGAACATTCCTGCGCCCCTGATGGACCGCATGGAAGTCATCCGTATCGCCGGCTACACCGAAGACGAAAAGCGCGAAATCGCCAAGCGGCACCTGCTGCCGAAGGCCATCAAGGAACATGCGCTGCAGCCGAATGAATTCTCGGTTTCAGACGATGCCCTGATGGCGATCAGCCAGCAGTACACTCGCGAAGCCGGTGTCCGTAACTTCGAACGCGAATTGATGAAGCTCGCCCGCAAGGCGGTTACCGAGATCATCAAGGGCAAGACGAAGTCCGTTCATGTGACGGCCGAAAACATCGACGACTACCTGGGCGTTCCGCGCTTCCGCCACGGCGAAGCAGAACGCGAGGATCAGGTCGGTGTCGTCACCGGTCTGGCCTGGACGGAAGTCGGCGGCGAACTGCTGACGATCGAAGGCGTCATGATGCCGGGCAAGGGTCGCATGACCGTGACCGGCAACCTGAAGGAAGTCATGAAGGAATCGATTTCGGCGGCGGCATCCTATGTCCGCAGCAGAGCTGTCGATTTCGGCATCGAGCCTCCGCGCTTCGACAAGTCGGACATCCACGTGCATGTGCCGGAAGGTGCGACACCGAAGGATGGTCCGTCGGCCGGTGTTGCCATGGCAACCGCGATCGTCTCGATCATGACCGGTATTCCGGTCGACAAGAACGTGGCGATGACGGGTGAAATCACCCTGCGCGGTCGCGTCCTGCCGATCGGTGGCCTGAAGGAAAAGCTGCTTGCAGCGCTTCGCGGCGGCATCAAGAAGGTGCTGATCCCGGAAGAAAACGCCAAGGATCTGGCGGAGATTCCGGATAACGTGAAGAACAACATGGAGATCATCCCGGTATCCCGCATGGGCGAGGTGATCAAGCATGCTCTGGTCCGCAGACCGGAGCCGATCGAGTGGGATGGAACGGTTGAAACGCCGGTCATCGCAACGGTCGAAGGGCTCGACGAAACGGGCGCAACCATAGCTCATTGAGCCTTGTTTGCCACATTCGTGCCCTATTGCTTAAAAACCCTGAAAAGGCTGGTGTTTTCGCCAGCCTTTTTTTGTGAAAACCATGTGTAGACGCTTGCATTTCCTTGATTTGCAGGGTCTTTGGGGTGCGGCGGGCCTGATGAACTCTATTCTGCGCCTAGCTTATAGATTGAGTCGTTTCGAACCATTTAGAAAGGGGTGGAAACATGAACAAGAATGAACTAGTGTCCGCAGTTGCCGAAAAGGCAGGACTCTCGAAGACCGATGCTGCTTCCGCAGTTGACGCAGTTTTCGAAGTTGTCCAGGCTGAACTGAAGGGCAAGGGCGACGTTCGCCTCGCTGGTTTCGGTAGCTTCACCGTTTCCCATCGCGCTGCCACCAAGGGCCGCAATCCGTCCACCGGCGCTGAAGTCGATATCCCGGCTCGCAACGTGCCGAAGTTCACGCCCGGCAAGGGCCTGAAGGACGCCGTCAACGGCTGATACGAATTTGCATGGCAGCCGGGTAACGAGACCGGCGCCGGGCATTCGAGGGTTCGGTGAAAGCCGAACCCTTTTTTCATGGCTGAGACTTGTCGGCACCGACGGTTTGCCATACGAAATGGCTGTTCTCAGGGCGGGGTGAAAGTCCCCACCGGCGGTAAGAGCTTCGGCTTGAGCCCGCGAGCGCCTGCCGGCTTGCCGGGAGGGTCAGCAGATCCGGTGCAATTCCGGAGCCGACGGTTAAAGTCCGGATGAAAGAGGATGAGCAAGGCAGGTGAGGGCGCAAGCCCTGGCCGTTGCGTTGTACTCATGCGTCCTGATTTGTGTTCACTTCGGATGAAAGACATGAATCAGACTTCCCCCGTATTTTCTTCTTCCCGCGCGCTCGCGGGTGCCGCCTGGATGATCGCCGCCGGCATCGCGTTCTCGATCCTCAACATCGTCACGCAGTGGCTGACGATGAAGCTCGGCTTTCCATCGGCGGCCACCGCCTTCTGGCAATATGCCTTCGCGTTGGCCTTCTCTCTGCCTTTTCTTTTCCGCGTCGGCATACGCGCGATGCGAACAAGTTACCCTTGGCGCCACGTCGTTCGTGTGGCGTTTGCCGCCGCCGGCGTGATGACCTGGGTCGCCGGACTGGCGGCGGTGCCGATCTGGCAGGCCATCGCACTGGTGATGACCTCGCCGTTCTTCATCATCATGGGCGCCCGCATCTTTCTCGGCGAATATGTGGGCGTATCGCGCTGGGCTGCCACCGGTGTCGGCTTTGTCGGCGCGATGATCATCCTGCAGCCGTGGTCGGATAGCTTCACCTGGGCAGCCCTGTTGCCGATCTTGTCGGCGCTTCTGTGGGGCGCGTCGTCGCTGATCACCAAGAGCCTGACAGGAGTCGAACGGTCAGAGACCATCACTGTCTGGCTGCTTGCATTGCTGACGCCGTTCAATGGCGCCGTGGCGCTCGCCGCGGGCTTCAGCGTTCCGTCGGGCCAGATTCTCTTCCTGCTCGTTGCCGCCGGACTGCTGACCGTAATTGCCCAGTATTTTCTGACGCTCGCCTATACGACTGCGGACGCCGCCTACGTCCAGCCGTTCGATGACCTGAAGCTACCCCTCAATGTTCTCGCCGGCTGGTTGGTCTTCGGCTATGCGCCGACGGGGTATCTCTGGCTGGGCGCGCTCCTGATCCTTGGCGCATCGCTCTTCATCATGCGGAATGAAATGAAGAAGGAGCGGCGGACCGCCTAGCGCGTCGAAATATGACACCGGTGTCATTCCGGTGTCATGCCCGTCCCGCAAAACCCCCTTGTTTGAATTCATGGGGGATTTCATGACAACTCTATCGCGCAAGACAGTGCTCGTTGCGGCACTCCTGACGACGGCCGCGTTCCCGGCCGCTGCGGAGCCCGTTTTCAACCGTATCGCAACCTTTCCGGTGGCATCCAACCTGCCCGAGGGAAAGGACAAGCTTTCGGCCACGTCGGCTGAAATCATCACGGCCACCGACGATGGCATGACGCTGATCTACAGCGACAGCCCGCTCGGTGCGATCGGATTCATCGACATTTCCGACGCCAGGGCGCCGAAAGCCGGGGGCGCGGTGATGATGGACGGCGAGCCGACATCCGTGACATCCGCTGCCGGCAAGGCGCTGGTTGCAGTCAACACGTCGGAGAGCAAGGTGAAGCCGTCGGGCCGCCTCGCGATCGTCGACGTCGCCACCCGGAAGATCGAGAACACCTGCGACCTCGGGGGCAGCCGGATTCGATCGCGCTCAACAAGGACAAGACGCTGGGCGCGATCGCGATCGAAAACGAGCGTGACGAAGACATCAACGACGGCAAGCTCCCGCAGATGCCCGCAGGCGACCTCGTGGTATTCCAGCTCAAGAACGGCGCGGTCGATTGCGGTTCGATCAAGCATGTGACGCTGACCGGCCTTGCAGGCATCGCGCCCGAGGATCCGGAGCCGGAGTTCGTTTCCTTCAACGATCAGAACGAGATCGCCCTGACCCTGCAGGAAAACAACGAGATCGTCATCATCGACGCGACGACCGCTGCGGTGAAGACGCACTTCTCCGCCGGCAGCGTCGATCTTGCCGGCATCGACACCAAGCGCGATGGTGCACTGAAGTTCACCGGCGAACTCAAGGGTGTGCCGCGCGAGCCCGACGCCGTGAAGTGGCTCGACAACGACCGTCTCGTTGTCGCCAATGAGGGTGACTACCAGGGTGGTTCGCGCGGCTTCACGATCTTCGACAAGACCGGCAAGGTACTCTACGAATCGGGCGCTTCCTTCGAGCGTGCGGTTGCCAATACTGGCCACTATCCGGACAAGCGCTCTGGCGCCAAGGGCGTCGAGCCCGAGGGCCTGGAAGTCGCAACGATCGATGGACAGCGATACATATTCCTGCTCGCCGAACGCGCCTCCGTCGTTGGGGTCTACAAGGATACCGGCGCTGAACCTCAGCTCCTCCAGATCCTTCCATCCGGCGTTTCACCAGAGGGCGCGGTCGCTGTGCCGTCCCGCAAACTTCTCGCGACCGCCAACGAAGTCGATCTCGGCAAGGATGGCGGTCCGCGGTCTCATGTGATGCTTTACGAGCTTGGCGAAGGCGAAATGGCTTATCCGCAGATCGTTGCCGCCGAGAAGGGCGGCAATCCAGTCGGCTTTGCCGCATTGTCGGGCCTTGCTGCGGTCCCGGAAAAGCCGGGCCAGCTGTTCGCCGTCAGCGACAGCGTTCTCGGCATGCAGCCGACGATCTACACGATCGATGCTTCCAAAAAGCCGGCCGTGATTACTGAAACACTGACCGTAAAGCGGGATGGCCAGCCGGCGCAGAAGCTGGATATCGAAGGTATCGCCGTCGACGCGAAGGGCTGGTTCTGGCTGGCCTCGGAAGGCAACAGCGAGAAGCTTGTTCCTCACGCGCTGTATCACGTAAACCCGAAGGGTGAGATCAAGGAAGAAATCGCTCTTCCCAAGGAACTGATCGCCAACGAAATCCGCTACGGGTTCGAAGGTGTCACGATCGTCGGCTCGGGCGACGATGCGACGCTCTGGATGGCGGTTCAGCGCGAGTGGAAGGATGACGAGAAGGGTTTCGTCAAGCTCGTCTCCTATAATCCGAAGAGCAAGGAGTGGGGGGCCGTCCGCTATCCGCTGGATAAGTCCGAATCCGGCTGGGTCGGTCTTTCCGAAATTTCCGCTCACGGCGACAGCGTCTACATCATCGAGCGCGACAATCTCGTTGGTGACGCGGCCAAGCTGAAGAAGCTCTACAAGGTCGCGATATCCGATCTGAAGCCCGCCAAGCTCGGCGGCGAGCTGCCGGTCGTGAAGAAGACGGAAGCCCACGACTTCCTTCCGGAACTGAAGGCCGCCACCAACGGCTATGTTCTCGACAAGCTCGAAGGCTTTGCCTTCGACGCCTCGGGCAAGCCATACGCGGTCACCGACAATGACGGCGTGGATGATTCCTCGGGCGAAACTCTGTTCTTCCCGGTCGACCTCGTCGGCACGAACTGAGATCGGCTCATCCGTGAAAAAGAATGGCCGGGTCTAAGCCCGGCCATTTTTGTTACTACTCTCTCTTACCAGCGCTGGTGGACATAAGGCGCAACCAGCCTCTCGTAGATCTCCCGCGTTGCTTCCATGACGTCGTGCGAGAGCGGCGCAAGGCTTGCTGCTGCCGCGTTGGCGCGCGCCTGCTCTGCATTGCGCGCGCCGGGAATCACCACGGTGACCGCATCGCTCATCAGGATCCAGCGCAGTGCGAAGGCGGCCATCGTTGCGCCCGGTGGAACGAGCTTGCGCACTTCCTCGACCGCCTGCAGGCCAACCTCGAGCGGCACGCCCGCAAATGTCTCGCCGACGTCGAAGGCCTCGCCGTGGCGATTGAAATTGCGATGGTCGTCGCTCGCAAATGTCGTCTCGCGGGTGATCTTGCCCGAGAGCAGGCCGCTTGCCAGAGGCACGCGGGCGATCACGGCGATGTTCTTCCGGCGCGCTTCCTGGAAGAACAGGTGATCCGGCCGCTGGCGGAAGATGTTGTAGATGATCTGGATGCTGACGACGCCGGGATATTCGATCGCCTTCAGTGCTTCCTCGACCTTCTCGACGCTGACCCCGTAGCCCATGATCTTGCCGGCCTTCTGCAATTCGTTCAGGCCTTCGAACACTTCGGGGCGATAGAGAACCTCCGTCGGCGGGCAGTGCAACTGCACTAGGTCGAGGCTGTCAGCACGCAGGTTCTTCAGGCTGCGGTCGATGAAGCTTTCGAGATTGGCCTTCGTGTAGCCCTCGGCCACATGAGGATTGAGCCGGCGCCCGGCCTTTGTCGCGACCATTGGTTTCTCGCCGCTGCGGCTGGCGAGAACATCCGCGATGATTTTCTCCGAGCGACCGTCGCCGTAAACGTCGGCCGTGTCGATAAAGGTGATGCCGGCATCGAGTGCAGCGTTCAGGGCATCGCGGCCGTCTGCTTCGCTGACGTCGCCCCAGGCGCCGCCAATTTGCCAGGCGCCAAAGCCGATATTGGTGACCGTATGGGGCAGGTGGCCGAAAGAATGCTGTTTCATGGAAAATCCTCCGCGTAACGAATGCCCTCGGCACTAGCAGTGGCTCAGGCAACGGGCAAGCACCCGCAACGGAGATAGAGCGCAGCGCGCGTTAAGTCGCCGTTTCCTGGATCGTATTGTCGCCGGAAGGTGACATGCGGTGAACTGCGTGACGATTTCAACCGAACGCTTGGATGAGATCAGTGTTTGGCCTACGATCGACCGGGATACTTGCGATAGTCGAAAGGGAATCGGATGGACATCAAACCCTGCGGGTCACGACCCTCGATGAAGGCGCCGGCGGAATATTTCACCGGCTCGGTTCGCCAGGATCCATTGATGGAGGCGCCGGATCCGGCGCGGGTGAGGGCGGTCAGCGTCACCTTCGAGCCGGGCGCTAGAACCGCCTGGCATACCCATCCGCTCGGCCAAACCCTGATCGTCACCTCAGGCAAGGGCCTGGCGCAAACCGCGGGCGGGCCGATTCGCGAAATCCGTGCCGGTGATACCGTCTGGTTTGCGCCTGACGAGAAGCACTGGCACGGCGCCGCGCCCGACACCGCCATGACCCATATTGCGATCCACGAGGCACTTGACGGCAAGGCCGCCGATTGGATGGAGCAGGTCAGTGACGACGAATATGCGGGAAAGACCTGAAGCCGCTCAGAGCCGCTTCAGGCAGTAGGAAAAGTGAGCGTGTGATTCGACGGTCAGAAACTCGAACTGCCAGCCATAGTCCTTGCAGAATTTGGTGACGGCTTCGACGACGCCGTACACGATGGGCTTTACCGTATTGCCGGTGCAGAAATCGTGTCCGGCGATTCGGCCGGTGCGCTTGACCTTTTTCTCGCAGATCAGCAGCTCCTGCCAGGTCAGCTCGAACGAATGATCCGTGTCGATATAGGCCCAGTCGAGGAATCCGTCTTCGAACTCGGAGAGCTTTTCCAGCGACGTGCCCTGCATAAGGTGCAGCTGACCCCGCTCGATCTCGTTCTTGAACTGCGTGTGGATGCGATCAAGGCCGGAGCTGTAGCGATCCATGCTCCAGGGATCGATGAGATAGAGCTGCGACGGGCGATTCTTCTCCAGAATCTCCGCGGTGTACTCGCCGAAAGCCGCACCGACCTCGACGCCGATACCGCCGTTCGGAATGCGATAAAGCAGTTCGCCGCGATCCGGCAGAAGCCTTGCATTCTCCATATGGTGAGCGGCGAGTGTCGTGCGCGGCATGGCCGCACGCTGCGCCTGCCGTTCTTCGCGTGTCTTCATGGTATGATCTCTGCTGTTTCAGTCAGGGCTCGAAGCGACGAGCGCTCCCGACCATATAGCGAGGCGGTCACGCGCTTGGCTACCCTCAAGACGTTCAAGATATCGCGCGCAAGCGCGCAGATAGCCGCAACGAAAGCGATTCCATTACCGGAAACGGTCGTGAAAGCCTCTTAGCAATTCAAAGCATTCAAGTTTTGGAAGGGGAAAGAATGGTGGGCGATGAGAGACTCGAACTCCCGACATCCTCGGTGTAAACGAGGCGCTCTACCAACTGAGCTAATCGCCCGCTCGCTGATCGGATCATGTCCGCCGCGTCGGTGGCTGTGATCTATGCGGATCGCGGAAAAACCGCAAGAGTGTTTGTGAAGATTTTTTTGATTTTTTTCGCAGGCCCGCCCGCGATGCCTTTTATCCGGGCTTTTCGTGTTGTGGAAAACACTTGCATGGGCGAGGGGAGGCCGCGTGGTATAAAGGTGCTCCATCGGTCTCTATAAGGACGTCGTTATTAATGCCCTGATTTTGCCTGTGGATTCCGGTTCTCCAAAAACAATTCGCACACTGTCATCGTTTTGTCTCCGAAGCTGCTTGACACTGAAATGCGAACCCCTTAGTTAGCCGCTCATCGAAGCGGCAACGCTGCTTTGACCCGGACGCGAAAGCTTCCGGATCGCTTGAAATGAATGCGGGTGTAGCTCAGTCGGTTAGAGTGCCGGCCTGTCACGCCGGAGGTCGCGGGTTCGAGCCCCGTCACTCGCGCCATTTCAAGATAGGCACTGAAAAGTGTTTGATCCGGTCTTCTTGTCCATAGTGCGCGGGTGTAGCTCAGTCGGTTAGAGTGCCGGCCTGTCACGCCGGAGGTCGCGGGTTCGAGCCCCGTCACTCGCGCCATTTCTTCTTCTCCTCCTCTTTGCGTTATGCCGTTTTTGCGATGCGCGTTTGCGCTGTTTCTGGCCGGCTCGGTCTTTGCGATTTACCGCGAGCCATGCATTATCCGATGGGCTGGCATGCAGTCGGAATCAACTTGTGTGGATTTGTCGCGACATCATTGCATCTGCTTGATAATGTCGCGGCTCGACAGTCGAATTGGTGCTCTAAAAGTCTTGCGCCGTGGCGCTGGCTGCGCTAACCACGGCTCTGTTGCAACGCACGTTCGCTTGCCGGGCAATTGCCCACTTGCGCCTCCCGGCGCAGCCCGCAAGCAGGGAAGAACCTGATGACTGGACTGCTCAGTTCCTATATTCCGATCGCTATTTTCATTGGTATCGCCCTTGTAATCGGCCTGTCGCTTCTCATCGCGCCGTTCGCCGTTGCCTACAAGGCGCCTGATTCGGAAAAGCTGTCGGCCTTCGAGTGCGGCTTCAACGCATTCGACGACGCCCGCATGAAGTTCGATATCCGCTTCTACCTGGTGTCGATCCTCTTCATCATCTTCGACCTCGAGGTCGCCTTCCTGTTCCCGTGGGCCGTTTCTTTCGGCGCGATCGGTTGGTTCGGCTTCTGGTCCATGATGGTCTTCCTCGGTGTGCTGACCATCGGCTTTATCTATGAATGGAAAAAGGGAGCCCTGGAATGGGAGTAGCCCAAAGCGACAAGGCGCTCGTTGCGCCGCACCCGAAGGGCATCATCGATCCGGCAACGGGCAAGCCGATCGGTAGCGACAGTGCATTCTTCGGCGAGATCAACGACGAGCTGGCCGACAAGGGCTTTCTCGTTACGTCCACGCGCGACCTGATCACCTGGGCGCGTACGGGTTCGCTGATGTGGATGCAGTTCGGTCTTGCCTGCTGCGCCGTTGAGGGCCTGATGCAGGTCTCCGGTCCGCGTTACGACATGGAGCGCTTCGGTGTTGCTCCGCGCGCTTCGCCGCGCCAGTCCGACGTCATGATCGTTGCCGGCACGCTGACCAACAAGATGGCGCCTGCGCTCCGCAAGGTCTACGACCAGATGCCTGAGCCGCGTTACGTCATTTCGATGGGCTCCTGCGCAAACGGCGGCGGCTACTATCACTATTCCTATTCGGTCGTGCGTGGTTGCGACCGTGTCGTTCCTGTCGATATCTACGTGCCGGGCTGTCCCCCACGGCAGAAGCGCTGCTCTACGGGGTGCTGCTTCTGCAGAAGAAGATCCGTCGAACCGGAACGATCGAGCGCTAAGGGCGGAGGACTGTCATGAGTGAAGCCTTGAGCGAACTGTCCTCGTATCTCCGTGAGATGCGTGGCGACCTCTTTCTCGATGCATCCATCAGCTACGACGAGCTGAACGTAACCGCTACGCCGGAAACGATTCTGGCGCTGCTGACGTTCCTGCGCGACGACGCACGTTGCGGCTTTATCAGCATGATCGACATCTGCGGCGTCGACTGGCCGCAGCGCGAGAAGCGTTTCGATGTCGTTTATCATCTCCTGTCGCCGAAGCAGAACCTGCGTATCCGCGTGAAGGTTGCTGTGGCTGACGGCGAGTCGGTTCCATCGGCGACTGCGGTCTACAAGGGTGCCGAGTGGTTCGAGCGCGAAGCTTGGGACATGTACGGCATTCCGTTCTCCGGTCACGCCGACCTGCGTCGCCTGCTGACGGACTACGGCTTTGAAGGTCACCCGCTCCGCAAGGACTTCCCGACAACGGGTTACGTCGAAGTGCGTTATGACGATGCTGCAAAGCGCGTCGTCTACGAACCCGTCGAACTGAAGCAGGAATTCCGCAATTTCGATTTCACGTCCCCATGGGAAGGCACCGACTACGTGCTGCCGGGAGACGAGAAGGCTGCGAAGTGAAGATGAGGCTCGGATTTCTTGAAGCCTCTCTGTTCGCCGTCTCATGCCAATTGCCAGCGCGGAGCGCGTCGCTATGACTGAACATAACGTTCGCAACTTTACGATCAACTTCGGGCCGGAGCATCCGTCCGCGCACGGCGTTCTGCGTCTCGTGCTTGAACTCGATGGCGAAATCATCGAGCGCGTCGATCCGCATATCGGCCTGCTGCACCGCGGCACCGAAAAGCTGATCGAAACGAAGACCTATCTTCAGGCCGTTCCTTATTTCGATCGCCTCGACTACGTCGCGCCGATGAACCAGGAACACGCTTTCGCGCTCGCCGTCGAAAAGATGTTGAAGCTCGAAATTCCGATTCGCGGTCAGCTGATTCGAGTTCTGTACTCCGAAATTGGCCGAATCTTGTCGCACATCATGAACGTGACGACACAGGCCATGGACGTCGGGGCGATGACGCCGCCGGTCTGGGGCTTCGAGGAGCGTGAAAAGCTGATGGTGTTCTACGAGCGCGCCTGTGGCGCCCGTATGCACTCTGCCTACTTCCGTCCGGGCGGCGTCCACCAGGACATCCCGCCGGAACTGGTCGAGGATATCGGCAAGTGGTGCGACCCGTTCCTCAAGATCCTCGACGATATCGAAGGTCTCCTGACCGACAACCGCATCTTCAAGCAGCGTAACGTCGATATCGGCGTCGTATCGCTGGAAGATGCGTGGTCCTGGGGCTTCTCGGGCGTCATGGTTCGCGGTTCGGGTGCTGCATGGGATCTGCGTCGCTCGCAGCCCTATGAGTGCTACAACGATATGGAATTCGATATTCCGATCGGCAAGAACGGCGACTGCTACGACCGCTACCTGATCCGCATGATCGAAATGCGCCAGTCGGTCCGCATCATGAAGCAGTGCGTCGAGCGCCTGATGGGCAGCGCCAAGACAGGCCCGGTCTCGTCGATCGACGGCAAGGTTGTTCCGCCGAAGCGTGGCGAGATGAAGCGTTCGATGGAAGCGCTGATCCACCACTTCAAGCTCTACACCGAAGGCTACCACGTTCCCGCCGGCGAAGTTTATGCAGCTGTCGAAGCGCCGAAGGGCGAATTCGGCGTCTACGTCGTCGCCGATGGCAGCAACAAGCCCTACCGTTGCAAGATCCGCGCCCCGGGCTATGCCCACCTGCAGGCGATGGACTTCCTCTGCAAGGGCCACATGCTTGCCGACGTAACCGCCGTGCTCGGTTCGCTCGACATCGTGTTCGGTGAGGTAGACCGCTAATGAAGCTGCTTCGGTTGGCCACTCTCGTTATTTTCGCTTCTTCCGGGGCCTTCGCCCAGGAAGTCGGCGGAATGGGCCCTAAATTGGGTCAGGACGAGGTGCAGCCGCCGGCATCAAAGGCTTCCATGGGTGAGCTCTTGTCCAAGGGCTATGAAATCAAGGCCGCCGTTCCGAACGGCGGCAAGTTCGTTGTGTTTTTGCAAAAAGACCAGTCGGCCTACGCATGCGAGATGAAGTCTCTGACGGCATCGCAGTGCGGGACCATAAACTGACAAGGCGTGAGGAAGAATGTCCGTTCGTCGATTAGCCGAAGATCAATTCCAGCCAGCCGCGTTCGCCTTCAATGACGAGAACGCAGCCTGGGCGGATAAGACGATCCAGAAATATCCCGAAGGCCGTCAGCAGTCCGCGGTCATTCCGCTGTTGATGCGTGCGCAGGAACAGGATGGTTGGGTCACCCGAGCAGCGATCGAAAAGATCGCCGACATGCTCGACATGGCCTACATCCGTGTTCTCGAAGTTGCGACCTTCTACACGCAGTTCCAGCTCGGCCCGGTCGGCACGCGCGCCCACATCCAGGTGTGCGGCACGACGCCTTGCATGCTACGTGGCTCGGAAAGCCTGATGGCGGTCTGCAAGAGCAAGATCCATCATCATCCCTTCGAGCGGAACGCCGAGGGAACGCTGTCGTGGGAAGAAGTCGAATGTCTTGGGGCGTGCGTCAACGCGCCGATGGTCATGATCGGCAAGGACACCTACGAGGACCTGACGCCGGCGCGTCTCGAAGAGATCATCGACACGTTCGAAGCCGGCAACGGCGCCAGCATCAAGGTTGGCCCGCAGATCGATCGTCACTTCTCTTCGCCTGAAGGTGGCCCGACGTCCCTGACGGACGAGGAGCCGAAGAAGAAGGCATCCGCCAAGAAGGTTGTTGCCGAAGCCGCAACTGCAAAGGTCGATGCTGCTCCGGTTCCCCCGTCTGAAGCGGCGCGTCCGAAGAGCACCGACGCCGAAACCAACGCAGCCCTGAAGACGCCTGTCACGGCGCCGAAGGCTGCCGCGAAGAATGCCAAGGCGGTGGAAGAACAGCCGGCGGGGGCGACAGCAGCTCTGGTTGAAAATACCGCCAAGCCTTCGCTGAGCGACAAGAACCGTCCTGCTGGCATCGAGAAGCCCGAGACACCAGACGATCTGAAGCTGATCTCCGGCGTCGGTCCGAAGATCGAGGGCACGCTCCACGAACTCGGCATCTTCACCTTCGCGCAAGTCGCGGGTTGGAAGAAGGCGGAGCGCGAGTGGGTTGATGGCTACCTGAACTTCAAGGGTCGCATCGATCGCGACGACTGGGTCAAGCAGGCCAAGGCGCTCGCCAAGGGCGGCGAAGCGGAATATATCAAGGTCTTCGGTAAGAAGCCGCGGTAAGAGGTGAAGCATGTTACAAGATAAAGACCGCATCTTTACCAATATCTACGGCCTCAAGGACAAGTCCCTGAAGGGCGCGATGAGCCGCGGCCACTGGGACGGCACCAAGCAGATCCTCGAAAAGGGTCGCGACTGGATCATCAACGAGATGAAGGCCTCCGGTCTTCGCGGTCGTGGCGGCGCAGGCTTCCCGACCGGTCTCAAGTGGTCCTTCATGCCGAAGGAATCGGATGGTCGTCCGCACTATCTCGTCGTCAATGCCGACGAGTCGGAGCCGGGCACCTGCAAGGACCGCGACATCATGCGCCACGATCCGCATACGCTGATCGAAGGCTGTGTGATCGCAAGCTTCGCCATGGGCGCGAACGCTGCCTACATCTACGTCCGCGGTGAATACATCCGCGAGCGCGAAGCCCTCCAGGCCGCGATCGACGAGTGCTACGACTACGGTCTGCTCGGCAAGAGCAACAAGCTCGGCTACCCCATGGACATCTATGTCCACCACGGCGCCGGCGCTTATATCTGCGGCGAAGAAACAGCACTTCTCGAAAGCCTCGAAGGCAAGAAGGGTCAGCCGCGCCTCAAGCCGCCGTTCCCGGCTAACATGGGTCTCTACGGCTGCCCGACGACCGTCAACAACGTCGAGTCGATCGCCGTTGCTCCGACGATCCTGCGTCGTGGTGCTGGCTGGTTCTCCTCGCTCGGTCGCCCGAACAACGTCGGCACGAAGCTGTTCATGCTCTCCGGTCACGTCAACAAGCCGTGCACCGTTGAAGAAGAAATGGGCATCACCTTCCGTGAGCTCGTTGATCGTCACGCCGGCGGCATTCGCGGCGGCTGGGACAACCTTCTGGCCGTCATTCCCGGCGGCGCATCGTGCCCGATCGTTCCGGCCAAGGACATCATTGACTGCCCGATGGACTTCGACGGCCTTCGCGCTGTCGGCTCCTCCTTCGGTACGGCCGCTTCGATCGTCATGGACAAGTCGACCGACGTCATCAAGGCGATCGCCCGCATCTCGGCCTTCTTCAAGCACGAGAGCTGCGGACAGTGCACGCCGTGCCGTGAAGGTACCGGCTGGATGTGGCGCGTCATGGAGCGTATGGCCAAGGGCAACGCGCAGAAGCGCGAAATCGACATGCTGTTCCAGGTCACCAAGCAGATCGAGGGCCACACCATCTGTGCGCTCGGCGATGCTGCCGCATGGCCGGTGCAGGGTCTGATCCGTAATTTCCGTCCGGAGATCGAAGCACGCATCGACCAGTATACGGCGAGCGCGCTGGATCACGGTGCGGTTCTCGAGGCTGCAGAGTAAGGGCGATGACGAAGGCATCCGACGGGACAAAGAAGGAAGGGGCGGCTGATTTCTCGGCCGACTTCGGCCGTCTTGCCGCCGAGATGCTCGAAAACGCCCGCGCGCTTCCGATGCCGCCTGTCATGGTGAACCCTGCTGCGGCGATGGCTGCCGCTACGGCGATCGGCTTTGGTTTTTCGACGCAGATGGCTGGCGCATTTCTCGGCGCCCTGCAGGGTGCGATGGACGCAACGAGCAAGCTCGCGGCTGTTCTCGACGAGACGCCACCGGACGAAGGCAAGCCCGAAGTCGAGGTCCGCCCGGAAAATGTTCGGTCGGCGCCCGCAAACGAGGCCGCTTCCAAGGTAAAGCTGTCGGTTGTTCCGGTTCAGCAACCAGTCGTAAAGCTGGACGTGGTTACAAGGCCGGCATCGCGCGCCCGTAAGGCTGACGATCTGAAGCAGATTTCCGGCGTCGGCCCGAAGATCGAGCAGGTGTTGAATGCCAAAGGCGTTCGCAGCTTCTCCGTCATCGCCGGCTGGTCCGAAGAAGACGCGGCCAGGATCGATGCCGAGCTCGGCTTTGATGGTCGCATTGCTCGTGACGGCTGGATAGCGCAGGCAAAGGCGCTCGCTGCCAAGGGCCGCAAACGGAAGTAGTTTTTTCGGCCGGAAGGCCGGAGCATGGTCAAGGCTGAACGGCGAAAGGGCAGGGGCCCGAAAACCGCGGAAGCCGAAAGCTGATCCCGGATCTCGGGGTGAGCGGAGAATTTGAGCGACACCGATGCCAACGGGACAGAATCCGGCCTGGCAGCGAAATTGTTGCAAAATGGGTTTGTTTGCCGCCATCCGGCAAACGGAAAACAGGACTGAGTGACGATGGCAAAACTGAAGATTGACGGCAACGAGATCGAAGTTCCGGATCATTACACCCTCATTCAGGCGTGTGAGGAAGCTGGTGCTGAAGTTCCGCGCTTCTGCTTCCATGAGCGCCTTTCGGTTGCCGGCAACTGCCGCATGTGCCTCGTTGAGGTGAAGGGCGGCCCGCCGAAGCCGCAGGCATCTTGCGCTATGGGCGTACGCGATATCCGCGGCGGCCCGAACGGCGAACTGCCTGAAGTCTTCACCAACACGCCGATGGTCAAGAAGGCCCGCGAAGGCGTGATGGAATTTCTGCTGATCAACCATCCGCTGGATTGCCCGATCTGCGATCAGGGCGGCGAGTGCGATCTGCAGGACCAGGCGATGGCCTTCGGTATCGACAGCTCGCGCTATCAGGAAGACAAGCGAGCCGTCGAGGACAAGTACATCGGACCGCTCGTCAAGACGGTCATGAACCGCTGCATTCACTGCACGCGCTGCGTTCGCTTCACGACAGAAGTGGCCGGCATTTCCGAACTTGGTCTGATCGGCCGCGGCGAAGATGCCGAGATCACCACCTATCTCGAGCAGGCGATGACATCAGAGCTGCAGGGCAACGTTGTTGACCTTTGCCCGGTTGGTGCGCTCACCTCCAAGCCCTTCGCTTTCACGGCTCGTCCGTGGGAACTGAACAAGACCGAATCGATCGACGTCATGGACGCGCTCGGTTCCGCGATCCGCGTCGACACGCGCGGCCGCGAAGTCATGCGCGTTCTGCCGCGCGTCAACGACCAGATCAACGAAGAGTGGATCTCCGACAAGAGCCGCTTCATCTGGGATGGCCTGAAGACACAGCGCCTCGACCGCCCGTACGTCCGCAAGGACGGCCGTCTGCAGGCTGCGACCTGGGGCGAAGCCTTTGGCGCCATCAAGGCTGCTGTTTCGGCCACGAGCGGCGACAAGATTGGCGCGATCGCTGGTGACCTCGCATCCGTCGAAGAAATGTATGCTCTGTCGGAGCTGGTGAAGTCGCTCGGTTCCGAGAACCTCGACTGTCGCCAGGATGGGGCGGCACTCGATCCGTCGCTCGGTCGTGCAAGCTACCTCTTCAACCCGACGATCGAAGGCATCGAACAGGCGGACGCTCTGCTGATTATCGGCGCCAACCCGCGCTTTGAAGCCGCTATCCTCAATGCTCGCATTCGCAAGCGCTGGCGTCGCGGCAACTTCCCGATCGCGGTGATCGGTGAAGCGGGCGAACTGCGTTATGACTATGAATATCTCGGCGCTGGCCCTGATACGCTGAAGGATCTCGTCGACGGCAACCATGCCTTCGCCAAGGTTCTGACCGATGCCAAGAAGCCGATGATCCTTATCGGCCAGGGCGCGTTGTCGCGCGCTGATGGCGCCGGCGTTCTCGCCAGTGCTGCAAAGCTTGCAGGCGCGGTGGGCGCAGTTGTCGATGGCTGGAACGGCTTTGCCGTTTTGCATACGGCGGCAGCGCGCGTCGGCGGCCTCGACCTCGGCTTCGTGCCGGGCACAAAGGGCGTCAATGCTGCGGAAATGCTGGCGGCTATGGACGTGCTGTTCCTGCTCGGCGCCGACGAACTCGATTTCGCCGCCAAGAATGCAAAGCTGACGGTCTACATCGGATCGCATGGTGACAACGGCGCCCACTATGCCGACGTCATCCTGCCGGCCGCTGCCTACACCGAAAAGTCCGGCACCTGGGTCAACACCGAAGGCCGCGTTCAGATGGGCAACCGCGCAGGCTTCGCGCCTGGCGACGCCCGTGAGGACTGGGCGATCATCCGTGCCCTTTCCGACGTGCTCGGCAAGAAGCTTCCGTTTGATTCGCTTGGCGAATTGCGTGCGAAGCTCTATGCGGCTTTCCCGCATTTCGCGGCACTTGATGATATCGCTGAAAGCGACAGCGCCAAAATTGCCGCAGTCGCGAAAAAAGCCGGCAAGATGAACAAATCCGGGTTTGCGTCGCCGGTCAAAGACTTCTATTTGACGAACCCGATCGCGCGCGCTTCGGCCGTAATGGCGGAGTGCTCGGCATTGGCCCGCAACAACTTTAAAGTCGCGGCAGAGTAAGGGCAGGGGACTATGGAATCGTTTGTTTCAACTTATGTCTTGCCTGGCCTCCTTATGGTCGGTCAGTCGCTTCTCGTCCTCGTTTGCCTTCTCGTCTTCATCGCCTACATCCTGCTGGCCGACCGTAAGATTTGGGCAGCAGTTCAGCTCCGTCGTGGTCCGAATGTGGTGGGTCCGTGGGGTCTTTTCCAGTCCTTCGCCGACCTTTTGAAGTTCGTCTTCAAGGAGCCGATCATTCCGGCCGGCGCCGACAAGGCGGTTTTCCTTCTGGCGCCGCTGGTCACTGTGCTTCTGGCGCTGTCGACCTGGGCCGTCGTACCATTCGCCGATGGCTGGGTGATCTCGAACATCAACGTCGGCATTCTCTACATCTTCGCGATCTCGTCGCTCGAAGTGTATGGCGTCATCATGGGTGGCTGGGCTTCGAACTCGAAGTACCCGTTCCTCGGAGCGCTTCGCTCGGCGGCGCAGATGGTGTCCTACGAAGTCTCGATCGGCTTCGTTATCGTCACCGTCCTGCTTTGCGTGGGCTCGTTGAACCTGACGGATATCGTTCACGCTCAGCAGAGCGGCATCGGAACGCGCCTCGGGCTGCCGGCGTCCTTCCTGGATTGGCATTGGCTCGCGCTATTCCCGATGTTCATCATCTTCTTCATTTCGGCGCTCGCTGAAACGAACCGTCCGCCCTTCGACCTTCCGGAAGCTGAATCCGAACTCGTCGCAGGCTTCATGGTCGAATACGGCTCCGCGCTCTACATGATGTTCATGCTCGGCGAATACGCTGCCATCGTTCTGATGTGCTCGCTGACGACGATTCTGTTCCTCGGAGGCTGGCTCCCGCCCGTCGATGTATGGTTCCTGAATTGGGTTCCTGGCATCATCTGGTTCATGCTGAAGTCGTGCCTGGTGTTCTTCATGTTCGCGATGGTGAAGGCATTCGTGCCGCGCTACCGCTACGACCAGCTGATGCGCCTCGGCTGGAAGGTCTTCCTTCCGCTGTCGCTGGCAATGGTCGTTATCGTTGCATTCGTGCTGAAGCTGATGGGTTCGTGATGATGTCGGCCCTCGTTTCAAGCAATTTTGGAGGTTGAAGATGGCAGGCTTGTCCAACGCGGTCAGCTCGCTGTTCCTGAAGGAATTCGTCAGTGCGTTCTGGCTGACCTTCCGGTACATTTTTAAGCAGAAGGCAACGGTCAACTATCCGTTCGAAAAAGGGCCGGTCAGCCCGCGCTTCCGCGGGGAACACGCTCTGCGCCGTTATCCCAACGGCGAAGAACGCTGCATCGCCTGCAAGCTGTGCGAGGCGATCTGTCCTGCCCAGGCGATCACCATCGAAGCCGGCCCGCGCCGCAACGATGGGACGCGCCGCACGGTTCGTTACGACATCGACATGGTGAAGTGCATCTACTGCGGCTTCTGCCAGGAAGCATGCCCGGTCGATGCGATCGTCGAAGGCCCGAATTTCGAATTTGCGACGGAAACACGCGAAGAGCTCTACTTCGACAAGCAGAAGCTCCTCGATAACGGCGACCGGTGGGAGCGCGAAATTGCGCGCAACATCGCGCTGGATGCGCCATACCGTTGATCGAAATTGAAATGCCGGAACGCCGCGCCTGACGCGGCTTCCGGTCAACATGCACCGGAGTTTTGCCGGATAATTCCGCGCGAAGCTTCATCGGGCAGGGAAACTCCCGGCTGCCCGGGGGAAGATGAAAAAAGGCACCAACATGGGTCTGCAGGCTCTATTTTTCTATCTTTTCGCCTTTATCGCGATAGCGTCGGCGTTCATGGTTATCTGGTCGAAGAACCCGGTTCATTCGGTTCTCTTCCTGATCCTGGTTTTCTTCAATGCGGCGGGCCTGTTCCTGCTGCTTGGCGCTGAATTCCTCGCGATGATCCTGCTGGTCGTTTATGTCGGGGCTGTGGCCGTTCTCTTCCTCTTCGTGGTCATGATGCTCGACATCGACTTCACGGAGCTGCGAGCCGGCGTTCTCGAATATGCGCCGATCGGCGCGCTGATCGGGGTGATCCTCGCGGCTGAGCTTATCGTTGTCGTTGGCGGCAGCGTCATCTCGCCGGAGATCGCGAAGACAGTCGCGATGCCGATCCCGGCTCTGACGGAGCGCACCAACACCGCGGCACTCGGCGATGTCCTCTATACGAATTACGTCTACTTCTTCGAAGTTGCCGGCCTTGTGCTTCTGGTCGCAATGATCGGGGCGATCGTGCTGACGCTCAAGCATCGCACGACGGTCAAGCGGCAGAACATTGCCAACCAGGTTGCCCGCAATCCGAAGACCGCCGTCGAGGTGGTCACGGTGAAGCCGGGGCAGGGTCTCTGAGGCAGGCGCGAGCTTAAGGAAACAACACACAATGGTCATCGGACTTTCCCATTACCTGACGGTCAGCGCCATCCTCTTCACGCTCGGCGTCTTCGGCATCTTCCTGAACCGGAAGAACATCATCGTCATCCTGATGTCGATCGAGCTCATTCTGCTCGCCGTCAACATCAACATGGTCGCCTTCTCGTCGTTCCTCAACGACATTGTCGGCCAGGTCTTTGCATTGTTCATTCTGACCGTCGCTGCTGCTGAAGCGGCCATCGGTCTCGCAATTCTCGTCGTCTTCTACCGTAACCGCGGCTCGATCGCGGTCGAAGACGTTAATATGATGAAGGGCTGATAAGGCTATGTTTTTATATAAGGCTATCGTCTTTCTTCCCCTGATCGGCGCGATCATCGCCGGCCTTTTCGGCCGCGCGATCGGCGCCAAGGCATCGGAATTCGTTACCACCGGTCTGATGATCATCGCGGCTGTTCTGTCGTGGTACGTCTTCATCACCGTTGGCATGGGCCATGTCGAAGGCGGCCCGATCAAGGTCGAAATCCTGCGCTGGATCCAGTCCGGCGGCATCGACGTCTCCTGGTCGCTGCGCATCGACACGCTGACCTCGGTCATGCTGATCGTCGTCAACTCGGTTTCGACACTCGTCCATCTCTATTCGATCGGGTACATGCATAATGACCCGCATCGCCCGCGCTTCTTCGCCTATCTGTCGCTCTTTACCTTCGCGATGTTGATGCTGATCACGTCTGACAACCTTGCCCAGATGTTCTTCGGCTGGGAAGGCGTGGGTCTGGCGTCCTATCTGCTCATCGGCTTCTGGTTCAAGAAGCCGTCGGCGAACGCCGCCGCCATGAAGGCCTTCATCGTCAACCGCGTTGGCGACTTCGGCTTCATTCTCGGCATCGCCAGCGTTTTCGTTCTCTTCGGCGCCATCAACTTCGACACGATTTTCGCCAATGCGGCGAGCTTCGCGCACGCTGAAGGCGGCGAGAGCCACGAAGTGGTCCTGAACCTCTTCGGGATGCATCTCGACAAGGGCCATGCGCTGACCGGCGCTTGCCTTCTGCTCTTCATGGGCGCGATGGGCAAGTCGGCGCAGTTCCTGCTGCACACCTGGCTGCCTGATGCCATGGAAGGCCCGACGCCTGTGTCGGCGCTCATCCATGCCGCAACCATGGTCACCGCCGGCGTCTTCCTCGTCGCCCGCATGTCGCCGCTGTTCGAACTGTCCCCGGATGCGCTGACCGTCGTCACAATCATCGGTGCGATCACCGCCTTTTTCGCGGCAACCGTCGGCCTCGTGCAGAACGACATCAAGCGCGTCATCGCTTACTCGACCTGTTCGCAGCTCGGCTACATGTTCGTCGCTCTCGGCGTCGGCGCCTATGGCGCTGCCATCTTCCACCTCTTCACGCACGCCTTCTTCAAGGCACTGCTCTTCCTTTGCGCCGGCTCGGTCATCCACGCCGTCGATGGCGAGCAGGACATGCGTCACATGGGTGGTCTGCGTCCGCACATCAAGGTGACCTTCGTCATGATGCTGATCGGCACGCTCGCCATTACCGGCGTCGGCATTCCGTTCACGCCGATCGGCTTTGCCGGCTTCTTCTCGAAGGACGTGATCATCGAGGCAACCTACGCATCGCATTCGCCGGTCGCGGGCTTCGCCTTCACCATGCTGGTTATCGCGGCTCTGTTCACGAGCTTCTATTCCTGGCGCCTGATGTTCATGACCTTCTTCAACAAGCCGCGCGCTTCGCACGAGGTCATGCACCACGTTCACGAATCGCCTCAGGTCATGCTTATCCCGCTCTATCTCCTGGCGATCGGCGCGGTCTTCGCGGGCTGGTTCTTCGAAGGGCACTTCTACGGCGAGGAATATGCCGAGTTCTGGAAGGGCGCGCTGTTCACCTCGGAGCACAACGAGCTGGTCCACGAGTTCCACCACGTTCCGGCGATGGTCGCTCTCAGCCCCTTCATCGCCATGGTCGTCGGTTTCGTCACCGCCTGGTACATGTACATCAAGTCGCCATCGACGCCGGCCGTGCTCGCACGTCAGCATCGTGTGCTCTACCAGTTCCTCTTGAACAAGTGGTACTTCGACGAGCTCTACGACTTTCTCTTCGTCCGTTCGGCAAAGGCCCTTGGCCGCTTCCTGTGGAAGAAGGGTGATGTCGGCGTCATCGACACCTACGGCCCGAACGGCATTGCCGCCCGCGTCGTCGATGTCACCAACCGCGTCGTGCGCCTGCAGAGCGGTTACCTCTATCACTACGCGTTCGCTATGCTGATCGGCGTTGCAGCGCTCGTTACCTGGATGATGCTCGGGAGTGCCCTCTGATGACCGATTGGCCTATTCTTTCCACGGTCACCTTCCTGCCGTTCGTCGGCGTGGTGCTGCTGCTTTTGATGAATGAGAACGGCCCGAACGGCCGCCGCAACGTCCTCAACATCACCCTGTTGACGACTGTCGTGACCTTCATCGTCTCGCTGTTCATCTGGATCGGTTTCGACAACGCGAACCCGGGCTTCCAGATGATCGAGAAGCACGGCTGGCTCGGCACGGGCATCAGCTATCATCTCGGCGTCGACGGCATCTCCATGCTGTTCGTCATCCTCTCGACCTTCCTCATGCCCTTCTGCGTGCTGGCCAGCTGGTTCGCCGTCGAGAAGCGCCTGAAGGAATATATGATCGCCTTCCTGGTGCTGGAAGTGATGATGGTCGGCGTCTTCGTGTCGCTCGATATCGTTCTCTTCTACGTGTTCTTCGAAGCCGGCCTGATCCCGATGTTCCTGATCATCGGGGTCTGGGGTGGCAAGGATCGCGTCTACGCCAGCTACAAGTTCTTCCTCTACACGCTGCTCGGCTCCGTGCTGATGCTGCTCGCCATCATGGCCATGTACTGGCAGGCCGGCACGACCGATATCTCGGCGCTGCTCGCCTACAAGTTCCCGCCGCAGATGCAGACCTGGCTATGGCTTGCCTTCTTCGCGTCCTTTGCGGTGAAGATGCCGATGTGGCCGGTCCACACCTGGCTTCCCGACGCCCACGTTCAGGCGCCGACGGCCGGTTCGGTCATCCTGGCAGGCGTGCTCCTGAAGCTCGGCGGCTACGGCCTCATCCGCTTCTCGCTCGGCATGTTCCCGGTTGCCTCCGATTTCTTCGCACCACTGGTCTTCGCGCTGTCGGTCATCGCCATCATCTACACCTCGCTGGTGGCGCTGATGCAGGACGATATCAAGAAGCTGATCGCCTACTCGTCCGTCGCCCACATGGGCTACGTGACCATGGGTATCTTCGCGGCCAACGCGCAGGGTCTGCAGGGTTCGATCTTCCAGATGCTGTCGCACGGCATCGTCTCGGGCGCGCTCTTCCTCTGCGTCGGCGTTGTCTATGACCGCACTCATACCCGCGAGATCGCGGCCTATGGCGGTCTGGTCAACAACATGCCGAAGTATGCCGTTGCTATGATGATTTTCACCATGGCGAACGTTGGCCTTCCCGGCACGTCGGGCTTCATCGGCGAATTCCTGACGCTGATCGGTGTCTTCCGCGTCAACAGCTGGGTCGCGCTCTTTGCCGCCACCGGTGTCATCCTGTCGGCAGCCTATGCGCTCTGGCTCTACCGCCGCGTGATCTTCGGTGCGCTGGAAAAGGAAAAGCTCAAGGCTCTCCTCGACCTCTCGCCGCGTGAGCAGCTGATCCTTTATCCGCTGATCGCTCTGACAATCTTCTTCGGCGTCTATCCGGCTCCGGTATTCGATGTGACCGCAGCGTCCGTCGACCAGCTGGTGAATAGCTATTCGGCCGCGGTGCAGGCAGCGCATGATGTTGCGCTGTCTATGAAATGATGACGGGACTTTTGTGATATGACCTCTGAAACACTACTCGCAAGCCTGCATCTTTCCATCCCGGAACTGATCCTCGCGGTCGGTTCCCTGGTGCTGCTGATGATCGGCGTTTTTGTCGGCGAACGCTCCGCCCGCTTGGTGAGCGTTCTCGCCATCCTCGTCCTTGCGGCGGCGGCTCTCTGGCTCGTCTTCGTGCCGAGCGAAGGCCTCGCTTACGGCGGCGTCTTCCTCTCGGACGGCTTCGGCGGCTTCATGAAGGTGACGGCGCTGGTCGGTTCGATCGTGGCGCTGTTCATGTCGCTCGGTCTTGCCAAGGAAAACCAGCTCGACAAGTTCGAGTTCCCGGTTCTGATCGTGCTCTGCACGCTCGGCATCCTGCTGATGATCTCCGCCAACGACTTGATCTCGCTCTACCTTGGCCTCGAGCTGCAGTCGCTCGCGATCTACGTCATTGCCGCGATCAATCGCGACAGCGTCAAGTCGACGGAAGCCGGCCTGAAGTACTTCGTGCTCGGCGCGCTGTCCTCGGGCATGCTGCTCTACGGCATGTCGCTGGTCTACGGCTTCACCGGTCACACGCACTTCGCCGATATCGCCCAGGCCCTGATGGTCGATGGCGCTCGTTCGCTCGGCCTGATCTTCGGTCTGGTGTTCATCCTCGCCGGCATTGCCTTCAAGATCTCGGCCGTTCCGTTCCACATGTGGACGCCCGACGTTTACGAAGGCGCACCGACGCCGGTTACCGCATTCCTGGCAAGCGCTCCGAAGGTTGCCGCAATGGCGATGATGACCCGTATCGTCATCAGCGCCTTCCAGCCGGTCATGGCTGATTGGCAGCAGGTCGTCGTCTTCATCTCGATTGCCTCGATGCTGCTCGGCTCTTTCGCAGCTATCGGCCAGCGCAACATCAAGCGACTGATGGCCTATTCGTCCATCGGTCACATGGGCTACGCGCTCGTCGGTCTTGCGGCTGGCAACCAGACCGGGGTTTCCGGTGTCATGCTCTACATGGTCATCTACATGACCATGACGCTCGGCGGCTTCGCGATCATCATGTCGATGCGCCGCAAGGACGGAACCGTCGTCGAAAACGTCAGCGATCTGGCAGGCCTTTCGACCACCAATCCGTTCATGGCGACCATCTTCACGATCCTGATGTTCTCGCTCGCCGGCATCCCGCCGCTCGCAGGCTTCTTCGCCAAGTACTTCGTCTTCGTCGCTGCCATCGAAGCCAAGCTCTATGCGCTTGCCATCATCGGCATCCTGTCCTCGGTCGTTGGCGCCTTCTACTATCTGCGCGTCATCAAACTGATGTGGTTCGATGAAGCGACCGGCGAGTTTGCCCGCGTATCGGGTTCGATGCGCCTCGTCTTCGGTGTATCCGGCCTGCTGGTTCTCGCCTATGTCTTCATCGGCGGTCCGATCGGCGGCGCGGCCGAGCTTGCTGCGGCGACACTGTTCTGATGAGCCTAGACCCACGGCGCCGGATATCGCTTGACGATTTCAGGCACGAGGCTCTATCGGAAACATCGTCCACCAATAGCGAATGCCTTGCCCGGGCTCGGGCAGGGGACCGAGGTCTCCTCTGGGTGACAGCGGAAAAGCAGACCGGCGGCCGTGGCCGCCGGGGACGCCCCTGGGTTTCTGAACGGGGCAATCTTTACGCCTCTCTCCTTCTTATCGATCCGGCGCCGATGGAGCGCCTTGGCTCATTGCCGCTGGCAATTGCGGTTGCCGTGCATCAGGCGGTGCGTCAGGTTCTGCCGCACACCGCCGAACCGCTGGAAGTGAAGTGGCCCAACGATATCCTGATCGGACGCAAGAAGACGTGCGGCATTCTCGTTGAGGGCGAAGCGCTTCCCGATGGACGGCATGCGCTCGTGATCGGCATCGGTATCAACGTCGCCTTCATGCCTGAAAATCCGCTGTATCCGGTCACTTGCCTGCGCGAGCAGGGCAGCTCCGCTTCTCCCGAAGATGTCTTCGCCCATCTTTTTGCATCGATGGCCGAAGTGCTTGAAGCATGGGACCGCGGCCGCGGCGTGCGCGAGATCACCGATCGCTGGCGCAGGGTTGCCTGCGGCATCGGCGAAAAGATAACAGTGAACCTGCCGGATCGGTCGATTTCCGGGCACTTCGATGGAATTGATGATAATGGCCTGTTGAAGCTCGATACTGGGGCAGGCAGGATGATGACGATCGCCGCCGGCGATGTCTTCTTTGGTTAATTGGAAAAAAGAATAATATGGCGAAGCAGGACGAACTGGTATTTCTGCCGTTGGGCGGCGTAGGCGAGATCGGGATGAATCTCGCCCTCTATGGCTACGGCCCGCCGGATCATCGCCAGTGGATCATGGTCGACTGCGGCGTAACCTTCCCGGGCCCCGATCTGCCGGGTGTCGACCTCGTGCTACCGGACATTCGTTATCTCGCCAGCGAGCGCAAGAGCCTGAAGGCGATCTTCATCACGCACGCACATGAGGACCACTACGGCGCGCTCGCGGATCTGTGGCCCGGTCTCAATGTTCCGGTCTACGCCTCGGCCTTTACCGCCGGCCTGCTTGAGGCAAAGCGAAATTTCGAGAAGTCGGCCATCGGCGAGATCCCGGTGACGTTGTTCACGGCGGGCGATACCGTCAACGCCGGCCCCTTCAGCGTCGAAGGCGTCGCCGTCAACCATTCCATTCCGGAGCCGATGTCGCTGGTGATCCGTACGCCCGTGGGCAACGTGATCCATACGGGCGATTGGAAGATCGACCATGAACCGTCGCTTGGGCCACTGACCGACGAGACGCGCTTCCGCCAGTTGGGCGACGAAGGCGTGTTGGCGCTGATGTGCGATTCCACCAATGCCCTCCGCGATGGCGTGTCGCCGTCCGAAAAGGATGTTTCCGAAAGTCTGCGCAAGATCATCGAAAATGCCGAGGGCCGTGTGGCGGTCACGACATTTTCGTCGAATGTCGGCCGTATCCGCACCGTTGCTGAGGCCGCCGAGGCAGCGGGCCGCGAGGTGCTTCTGCTCGGAAGCTCGCTGAAGCGGGTGGTCGATGTGTCGCGTGATCTCGGCCTCCTGGAAGGCGTGAAGCCGTTCATCTCGGAAGACGAGTACGGCTATATCCCGCGCGACAAGGTCGTGGTCATCTTGACCGGAAGCCAGGGAGAGCCCCGTGCGGCGCTCGCCAAGCTGTCGCGCGACGAGATGCGCAACGTTGCGCTCGCCGCCGGCGATGTCGTTGTCTTCTCTTCCCGTGCTATCCCGGGCAATGAGAAGGCGATCGGAGACATCAAGAACGGCCTCATCGAGCAGGGCATCCACATCATCACGGATAGCGAGGCATTGGTTCACGTCTCCGGACATCCGCGGCGCAACGAACTGCAGAAGATGTACGAGCTGACACGGCCGAAGATCGTTGTGCCTGTTCACGGCGAGGCGGCGCACCTGACAGCACACAAGGAGCTGGCCGAGCAATCCGGCATCGGCATCGTGCCGCGCGTGCGCAACGGCGACGTCCTTCGCTTGGCGCCGGGACCTGTCGAGGTCATTGACGAGGCGCCCCATGGCCGCATCTACAAGGACGGAGCGCTGATCGGCGACTTCGACGAGATGGGGATCGGCGAGCGCAAGAAGCTCTCCTATGTCGGGCACGTAGCAGTTAACGTCATCATCGACGGCCGTTTCGATATAGTGGGCGAGCCCGATCTTGTCGCTATCGGTCTGCCTGTCTACGACGACGAAGGCGACGAGATGGAGGATGCGCTCTATGATGCCGCAGTCGGCGCGCTCGAGAGCATCCCGCGTGCGCGCCGCAAGGATCTGGATCTGCTTCAGGAGTCGGTCCGGCGCGCGGTGCGTGCCGCTGCCAACCAGATCTGGGGCAAGAAGCCTGTCGTCACCGTTTTCGTCAACAAGATCTGACCAGGATGCTGGGCCGCGTCAATCATATCGCGATCGCCGTACCGGATCTGGCCGCAGCCATTTCCGCGTATAGAGACACATTAGGCGCTGTCGTATCGGCCGCACAGGCTCTGCCCGAACATGGCGTCACCGTGGTTTTCGTCGAGCTGCCGAACACGAAGGTCGAACTCTTGGAGCCGCTGGGTGAGGGCTCACCAATCACCGCGTTCCTAGAGAAGAGCCCGGCTGGCGGGATGCATCACATCTGTTATGAGGTCGCGGACCTGCTTGCCGCACGGGATCAGCTCGTCGCCTCGGGCGCACGGGTGCTCGGCAACGGTGATCCGAAGATTGGCGCCCACGGCAAGCCGGTACTGTTCCTGCATCCGAAGGACTTCTTCGGAACGTTGATCGAGCTCGAGCAGGTTTAAGGCTGGCTGCGGCAGAGTGACCCAAGCCGGGTGAAACGAACGAGCCCTCTTGGATTTGGCTGCCGTGAAGGCTTATAAGCGCGCAACGATACCGTATGGCACGGTGCATGGGATAACGAATGCTGCAGACATTTCTCCAGGGCTTCGCCGTCTATTTCATCGTCTGGTGGATTACGCTTTTCGGCGTGCTGCCGATTGGTTTACGCACGCAGGCTGAAGACAACGATATCGTGCTCGGCACGGTGCCTAGCGCGCCCACCAAGTTTCGTCCGCTCTTCGTCTTCTCGCTGACCACGATCGTCTCGGCGGTAATCTACGCGGCCTGGTATATCTCGTCGAATTACTTCGGCTGGGGCTTTGATGCCCTGCCTCAGATCGGCCCGTCCTTCTCGAACGTTTAAGGGCGCTTGCTCAAAGCTTGAGCAGTTGCTTCCACAAGCTGTCATACCCACGTCATGGAAGTCAGGCATGTGCCTTCCGTAACGGAAATCCAGCCTTTCGTTACGTCAGGTTGATGTCGGGTGCTACGGAAAAGCCAAAAAAAAACAAGGCTAAAAGCCTTGTTTTAAGTATCGCGTGATCTGTAACCGTTGCCGGGGCTGCGACGAGCGCGCCTAAGATCTGATCCTCCCAAGACTTGACCGCGAATTTGACGGAGATTAACTCTCTGCCTGTTTTGTGGGCTAAAGCTAGCTCAAAGATTGGGCTTTGTCATCAGGTTTTTTTGCATTTTTGCTACAGTGTAGCATTTTTTTTCTGTTGATAAGGATTTCTTGCAAACCATTATAATCACGTACTTTTCTACAATGGTGCCATTTTGTTGGCCGAACTTGCTGGTACGGAAGGTGGCTTGCATCTGTCGCGGGTTTCTTTCCTCCCGCGAAGCGGCTATGAACGCTGCCAATATTAACGACCGCCTTCGATTCCGCATTCTGCGGCATCTCAACTGTTCCGGAAGTTCGCCATGCGTCTGTCCCGCTATTTCATGCCCATCCTCAAGGAAAACCCCAAGGAAGCGGAGATCGTTTCCCACCGGCTGATGCTGCGTGCCGGTATGATCCGGCAGCAGTCGCAGGGCATCTATTCGTGGCTGCCGCTCGGCAAACGCATCCTCGACAAGGTCAACAATATCATCCGCGAAGAGCAGAACCGCGCAGGCGCGATCGAACTGTCGATGCCGACGCTGCAGTCGGCCGAGCTCTGGCAGGAAAGCGGCCGTTACGATGCTTACGGCAAGGAAATGCTGCGCATCAAGGATCGCCAGGACCGTCCCATGCTGTACGGCCCGACCAACGAAGAAATGGTCACGGATATCTTCCGGTCCTACGTAAAGTCCTACAAGAGCCTGCCGCTCAATCTCTATCACATCCAGCTGAAGTTCCGTGACGAGATTCGTCCGCGCTTCGGCACCATGCGCTCGCGCGAATTCCTGATGAAGGATGCCTACTCCTTCGATCTGACCAAAGAAGACGCCGTTCACTCCTATAACAAGATGTTCGCGGCCTACCTTCGCACGTTCGACCGTCTCGGTCTGCGCGCCATTCCGATGCGCGCCGATACCGGCCCGATCGGCGGCAATCACAGCCACGAGTTCATCATTCTCGCTGACACCGGCGAGTCTGAAGTGTTCTCGCACCGCGATTTCGTGAACTTCGACATTCCGGCAGCCGATATCGATTTCGACGACGTCGCCGACATGCAGGCGATCTTCGACAAGTGGACATCGGTTTATGCCGCGACCTCGGAGATGCACGACGAAGCCGCATTCGACGCCATTCCCGAGAGCGATCGCCTTTCGGCGCGCGGCATCGAAGTCGGTCACATCTTCTACTTCGGCACCAAGTACTCCGAGCCGATGGGTGCGAAGGTGCAGGGACCTGACGGCAAGGAACACGTTGTTCACATGGGTTCTTACGGTATCGGTCCGACCCGCCTTGTTCCCGCCATCATCGAAGCATCGCATGACGAGAACGGAATCATCTGGCCGGCGTCCGTTGCGCCGTTCGATGTGGTCGTGATCAACATGAAGGCCGGTGATGCGGCGTGCGATGCTGCGTGCGAAAAGATCTACGCAGAACTCTCGAACGCCGGCAAGGACGTCCTTTACGACGATACCGACGACCGCGCCGGAACGAAGTTTGCGACCGCCGACCTGATCGGCGTCCCGCTCCAGATCATTGCCGGCCCGCGTGCGGTCGCGAGCGGCGAAGTCGAAGTCAAGGACCGCAAGACGGGCGCTCGCGAAACGATGACCATCGACGCGGCGATCAAGAAGCTCGCAGGCTAAGAAAGCGGAGGCGAAATGGCAGATGCAACGGTGAGCCAGCGGGGTTCCACATCCGGCCCGGCGCCGGCCAGCCGGCCATTTTCCGCCTTTGAAAGACTTGTGGCGTGGCGCTATCTGCGCGCCCGCCGCAAGGAGGCATTCATTTCCGTGATCGCCGGCTTTTCCTTCATCGGAATCATGCTCGGAGTCGCGACGCTGATCATCGTCATGGCTGTCATGAACGGCTTCCGCACGGAGCTGATTTCGCGCATTCTCGGCATCAACGGTCACATGATCGTGCAGCCGATCGACGGTCCCTTTACCGACTACGCTGCCTTGACGGATCGCCTTGGCGCGGTCCCAGGCATCAAGCTCGCGCTGCCGCTCGTCGAAGGCCAGACGCTGGCTTCCGGTCAGGGCGGCGCCGGCACGGGTGCCCTCGTGCGCGGTATCCGCGCCGAGGATCTCGACAAGGTCAAGACGATCTCCAGCAACATCAAGTCCGGCGACCTCGTCGGCTTTGCTGCCGGGCAGGGCGTGTTGATCGGCTCCCGCATGGCCGACCAGCTCGGACTGCAGGCGGGCGACAATATTACGCTGATCTCACCGGAGGGTGACATCACGCCGATGGGCGTCAATCCACGGGTCAAGTCCTACAAGGTGTCAGGCATATTCGAGATCGGCATGTCGGAATACGATGCCTCGATCATCTATATGCCGCTCGAGGAATCTCAGCTCTATTTCAATGCGGATGGTCTGGTTCAATCGATCGAGCTTTTCGCCGACAATCCTGACGATATCGACAACCTGCGTCCGAAGGTCGAGGCAGCCGCCGGCCGGCAGATTGCGATAACCGACTGGCGCCAGCGCAACCAGACATTCTTCTCCGCGCTGCAGGTCGAGCGCAACGTGATGTTCATGATCCTGACGTTGATCGTGCTTGTCGCGGCGCTCAACATCATCTCCGGCCTGATCATGCTGGTGAAGGACAAGGGCAGCGATATCGCGATCTTGCGCACCATGGGCGCAACGTCAGGCGCGATCATGCGCATCTTCTTCATGACGGGTGCCGCAATCGGCATCGTCGGAACACTCGCCGGCGTCCTGCTTGGCGTGATTGTCTGCATCAACATCGAGAAGATCCGCGAGTTCTTCTCCTGGGTCTCCGGCACGGTGCTGTTTGATCCGCAGCTCTACTTCCTCAGCCAGCTGCCGGCAAAGATGGAGCTCGGCGAGACGGTCTCCGTCGTCGTCATGGCGCTGACGCTCTCCTTCATCGCAACGATCTTCCCAGCATGGCGAGCATCCAAGCTCGATCCCGTGCAGGCCCTGCGCTACGAATAAGGAATGCTCATTTCATGAAGCGGAATACCGTTCTCAAGCTTTCCGGCGTCGAGCGCCAGTACGGTCAGGGCGAGACCCTGCTATCCATTCTCAAGGGCGCCGATTTCACGCTGAACAGCGGCGAAATCGTCGCGCTCGTTGCGCCATCGGGCACCGGCAAGTCGACGCTTCTGCATGTTGCAGGTCTTCTGGAGCATCCTGATGGCGGCGAAGTGTCGATCAACGGCGTACCCTGCGACGGCCTTTCCGATGACAAGCGCACTGCCATTCGCCGCGGCGAGATCGGCTTCGTCTACCAGTTTCATCACCTGCTGCCCGAGTTCTCGGCGATCGAAAACATCATGATGCCGCAGATGATCTCCGGCCTGCCGAGCAAGGAAGCCAGGGAACGTGCCGGCCAGTTGCTCGATTACATGCGCATTGGCCACCGAGGCGCGCATCGCCCCGGCGAGCTGTCCGGTGGCGAGCAGCAGCGCGTCGCGATCGCACGCGCCGTGGCGAATGCGCCGAGCCTGCTGTTGGCGGACGAGCCGACCGGCAACCTCGATCCTGAAACCGCAAGCTACGTCTTCGATGCGCTGGAGGCGCTGGTGCGCCAATCAGGCCTGGCGGCGTTGATCGCAACCCACAATCACGAACTCGCCGGGCGCATGGATCGCCGCGTCACGATCGCCGACGGAAAGATCGTCGATTTCTGATCAGGGGTGAATGAGGCCGCCGCGGTAATCGAGCTCGTAGGCCCGGCGCTCGCTCACGACAATCACTTCACGTCCGCTGAAATGGCGGCAGTCACCGGTGTTCTCATCGGCATAGAAGCCCAGCGGATGATCGAATTCCATGCCGCCGAGGAAGTAGCCGTACTCGGCATACATTTTCGACAGCGCGGCCTTGATGACGGTGCCCGCCCGCTCGCCGTCGATCAACGAGCGTTCGACGATGCGCCCGAAATAGTTCATCGCCCAGACCGGCGCATCATCCAGCCACACCACTTCCTGCCCGGCGAAATCCGTGCCGCCGAAATAGCTGTCGAGATAGCGCCAGCGGCCCCGCTGGTAGCCGATGTCGTGTGACCCTTGCCGGCAGGCTGGCGAAGGCATTCCGCCGCCGACATAACTCCCGGCCTTGGCTTCCACGATAAAGCTGTTCAATTCGGCAATGTTCATGGTGAGGTGCCTCCCTTCCGGAAGCTCTCAGCAAAGTGCGTATTTGTAAAGAACAAAAAGAGAACCGTGCCTATTGGCCACAGATGGATTGCCCGGTCTCGTCGTTCCAGTCTGTGATCGGTATGACGCGCGCCTCGGCCTTGGCGTCCTTGCCGTCCTTCTGCAGCTTGCCCGTGAGCGCATTGTAGTCGCACGAGCCTCCGGCGTCGGGATCGAGCGTGTCATAGTGATTGTAGGTATAGCCTGCGACAACAAACTGCTTGTTGCGATAGGCGAGCGTCAGCGTCTGGTCCCAGCGGTCGCGCCCGATCGCACTGTTCTGCGAGTGAATGGCGATCGAGGACTTGCCGACGGCCTTTATTGAGGGTTCCTGTCCAAAGAGGCCATCCGGAGCTGTACTGCCCCAGATCTTGTTGAGAGCACCTACGGACAGCCGCAGCAGCTCATGGTCGCTATCGCGAAGATAGATGTAGATGCCAATCTGATCGTCGGTGGCGCTCTCTTCGGGTGCAACAAGCAGCGCGAGATCCGGCTTGCCGTCGCCGTCCCAATCGCCGGTCGCTGCATCGACAATGCGCGAGGGATCGATCTGTCCGGCTTGAGCGGTAAACGCCGCCGAAAGCGCCAGTGCCGTCGTTAATGCAAATTTAAACATGCTTTTCTCCCGTTGCCGTGCCGCCAGCCAAGCCGAAAGGAATCCTGTTGACAATAGAACAATATAAGAACAAATTATAAACATAAGAGAACAGGAGAGCCAAATGACTGACATGATCCGTGATATCGCAGCATTCACCTCCATCGCAATGTTCGTTGCCAGCTTCTCGCTGATCTGCATGGCAATGTAAGAATTCAGGGGACCGCATGGCTGCCATGCGGTCCGAACGCAATCGCTTGTCTGGACATCGACCCCTCAATGCTGAGAATAGACCTGATTGATTCAGGTGATTGGAAGGCATGTCATGGCGGGTGCGGAGAAAGACGCGGAAAGCGGTTTCATCGGCGGTACGCCGGGCTTCGTTCACCTTCGGGTCCACTCGGCCTACTCGCTGCTTGAGGGCGCGCTGCCGCTCAAGAAAATCCTCTACAAGGCATCGGGCGACAGCCAGCCGGCGATCGCCATCACCGACACCAACAATCTCTTCGTCGCCCTCGAGTTTTCACAGAAGGCGATGGACGAGGGCTTGCAGCCGATCATCGGTTGCCAGGTCTCGATCGACATGGAAGACGGGCTGGAGACGGAAAGGCGCGGCGGCCAGCAGGCGCTCGTCAAGTTCCCGTCTCTCGTGCTCTTGGCAGCCACGGATGCGGGCTATGAGCGGCTCGTGGATCTCGTCAGCCGCGCTTACCTGGGCGGCGAGGGGAATGGTTCGATTCTCATTCGGTCTTCGTGGCTGGATGAGATCGGGACGGACGGTCTGATCGCCCTGACCGGCGCCTCGACCGGACCGATCGACATGGCGGTCAAGGACGGCCACACGGCGCAGGCCGAAGCGCGGCTGATGGTGCTGAAGCGCCATTTCAGTGATCGCCTCTATGTCGAGCTGCAGCGCCACGGCACCTATGACAAGCGCCACGAGCAGAAGATCATCGGGCTCGCATACGAGCATGACCTGCCGCTGGTTGCCACCAACGAAGCCTTTTTCCCGACGCGTGAGGACTATGACGCGCACGACGCCCTGATGGCTGTCGCTCATAACGCCATCGTCTCGGATGATACGCGCTTCCGCCTAACGCCTGATCACTATCTGAAAAGCCGCGCCGAAATGGCGAAGCTGTTTGCGGATCTGCCGGAGGCGCTGGAAAACACCATCGAGATCGCCCGCCGCTGCTCCTTCATCCTGAAGACGCGCAAGCCGATCCTGCCCCGGTTCACCGGCGCGACGGCCGATCCCGAGGAAGCTGAGCGCGAAGAGGCACTCGAACTGCGCCGGCAGGCGGAGGAGGGGCTGGACAGCCGCCTTGCCACGCTCGGCATGTCGGCGGGCTACGAGGAAAAGGACTACCGCGAACGCCTGGAATTCGAACTCAGCGTTATCGAGCGTATGAAGTTCCCAGGCTACTTCCTGATCGTTGCGGACTTCATCAAATGGGCAAAGCAGCATGACATCCCCGTCGGCCCGGGCCGTGGCTCCGGTGCAGGGTCGCTGGTCGCTTACGCTCTGACGATCACCGACGTCGATCCGCTGCGTTTCTCGCTGCTTTTCGAACGCTTCCTCAATCCGGAACGCGTCTCGATGCCCGACTTCGATATCGACTTCTGCCAGGATCGCCGCGAAGAGGTGATCCGCTACGTGCAGCGCAAGTATGGCCGCGAACAGGTCGCGCAGATCATCACTTTCGGTTCGCTACAGGCGCGCGCGGCCCTGCGCGACGTCGGCCGCGTGCTGGAGATGCCTTACGGGCAGGTTGACAAGATCTGCAAGCTGGTGCCAAACAATCCGGCCAACCCGACGCCCCTGTCGAAGGCGATCGAGGAAGAGCCGAAGCTGCAGGAGGAAGCCGACAAGGAGCCCGTCGTCGCTCGCCTGCTCGATATCGCCCAGAAGATCGAGGGTCTCTACCGCCACGCGTCGACCCACGCTGCCGGTATCGTCATCGGCGACCGCCCGCTGTCGAAACTCGTCCCGATGTACCGCGATCCGCGCTCCGACATGCCGGTCACCCAGTTCAACATGAAGTGGGTCGAGCAGGCCGGCCTCGTGAAGTTCGACTTCCTCGGCCTGAAGACGCTGACGACGTTGAAGGTCGCCGTCGATTTCGTCGCCAAGCGCGGCATCAAGGTCGACCTCGCCTCGATTCCGCTCGACGACAAGCTGACCTACGAGATGCTCTCGCGCGGTGAAACCGTCGGCGTGTTCCAGGTGGAAAGCGCGGGCATGCGCAAGGCGCTGATCGGCATGAAGCCGGACTGCATCGAGGACATCATCGCGCTCGTGGCCCTCTATCGTCCGGGCCCGATGGAAAACATCCCGACCTACAACGCCCGCAAGCACGGCGAGGAGGAAGTCGAGTCGATCCATCCGACGATCGATTACCTGCTGAAGGAAACGCAGGGCGTTATCGTCTACCAGGAACAGGTCATGCAGATCGCCCAGGTCCTGTCGGGCTATTCGCTTGGCGAAGCCGACCTTCTGCGCCGCGCCATGGGTAAAAAGATCAAGGCGGAGATGGACCAGCAGCGCGAGCGCTTCGTGGTCGGTGCCGTGAAGAACGGCGTCTCGAAGCCGCAGGCCGACAACATCTTCGAACTGTTGGCAAAGTTCGCCAACTACGGCTTCAACAAGTCGCACGCCGCAGCCTACGCGATCGTCTCCTATCAGACCGCCTACATGAAGGCGCACTATCCGGTCGAGTTCCTCGCAGCGTCGATGACGCTCGATATGTCGAACACCGAAAAGGTCAACGACTTCCGCCAGGACGCCAAGCGCCTCGAGATCGAGGTGATCCCGCCATCGGTGCAAACCTCGTTCCGCCACTTCGAAACCGGCGATAGCAGGATCTATTATGCACTCGCGGCGTTGAAGGGGGTCGGTGAATCGGCCGTCGATCACATCGTCGAGGTTCGCGGCGACACGCCATTTGCGAGCCTCGAGGATTTCTGCCTGCGCATCGATCCGAAGCAGGTAAACCGCCGCGTGTTGGAAAGCCTGATTTTCGCCGGCGCCTTCGATTGCTTCAAGATCGACCGCGCGCAACTGTCAGGCGGGCTCGACCGCATCATGGGCTACGCCCAGCGTGCGCAGGAAAACAAGCTGAGCGGCCAGTCGGATATCTTCGGCAGCGCCCTGTCGGCAGGTCCCGAAAAGATCTCGCTTCCACCGTTTTCGCCGTGGCTTGCCTCGGAAAAGCTGCTCAAGGAATTCCAGGTCCTCGGCTTCTACCTGACGGCGCATCCGCTGGATTCCTATAATTCAGTCCTGCAGAAGATGCGGGTGCAGACCTTCGCCGATTTCTCCGGTGCCGTGAAACAGGGGGCAAGCAATGGTCGCCTCGCAGGCACCGTCATCTCGAAGCAGGAACGCAAGACGCGGACAGGCAACAAGATGGGCATTATCGTCTTCTCGGATTCGTCAGGCCAGTTCGAAGCTGTCCTGTTCTCCGAAATGCTCAATCAATACAGGGACGTTCTGGAAGCTGGAAAATCGTTCGTGATCACGGCGACCGGGGAAGAACGGCCCGAGGGCATCGGTCTTCGCATCCAGACGATCCAGTCTCTGGAGGAGAAATCGCTCCAGATGCAGAAGGCCTTGCGTGTCTACGTCCGCGATTCCGGCCCGCTGCGCGCTGTCGCCGCCCACCTGAATGCGAGGGGGGACGGCCTTGTCTCCTTCATCGTCATCAAGGAGGAAGGAAAGCGCGAAGTGGAGGTAGAGCTGCCGCAGAAATATCGCATCACGCCTGAAATCGCCGCCGCCTTGCGTGCCGCGCCAGGTGTCATCGACGTAGAGCTGGTTTAAGCGTCAGCCGCGGGTGACGGTGATGAAATCGGTGCCTTCTCCGGTTTCGGTGCCGATTCCCGTGTCGGAGATGGTGACCGTTGAGCCGGTCACCAGCATTTCGCCGATCTTCCGGCGCGTGTCTTCCGGGATGCTTATCCGGCTCAGCGCGTCCTCGATTGGCGTGCCTGAGATGATCGAGCTTTCGAGCCTGCTGATCCCAAGCCGTTTCATGGTCTTGCTCGTCAGTGGGTTGGCAAGCGTGACCCCCAGCCAATCAGCCGAGCCGCTGTCGGTATCGACATTGTAGGCCGTGAAAAAGTGCGTTCCGAGCGCCAGCGCCGGATCGTCGATCGTGACGGTTGCCTGCATCACAGGCCGGAAGCCACGCCGCACGAGCAGGACCCCGTTTGCCGGCTTGCCCTTGCCCGCTGCTGCGGCGACTGCTTCAAAGAGTGCATCACTGACAAGTGACTTGTTGCTGGCGGGATCAAGCGGATGCTGGGCCTTGAAGTCGCCGATTGCCTGGACGGTCGCCGGGCCAAGCAATCCATCCGCCTTGCCGACCTCGAAACCAAGCGATGCGAGGTTGTCTTGGAGATCGATGATGTCGTCGCGTTGGCTGCGGCGGGTAATCAGTATCCGCACCGGTTCGTCGTTGACCGGATCGATGATGGATTGCGGCTGCAGCCGCGGCATCGAGATTTCGTTCATGGCGACCTGGATCGGCTGGTCGCCGATCGCGGGCCGAAGCACGACATCCGAAAGCAGCGGTGCCGGTTCCGGCATTTCCGGCCGGAAAAGAGTGGGGTGCGTGATCTGCTCCGGCCTGATTTCCGCATCGGTGATGACGACGGGAACACCCATGCCGGTCATCTTGTAAAGCTGCTTGGCGAATGCGCCCGGCATGCGCACGCACCCGTGCGATGCCGGATAGCGCGGCACCGAATTGGATTCGTGCAGGGCGATGCCCGACCAGGTCAGCCGTTGCATGTAGGGCATGGGCGCGGCCGAATAGAGGTTCGATTCGTGATACTTCTGCTTCTCGATGACGGAGAAGATACCGCTTGGCGTCGTGTGCCCCGGCTTTCCGGTCGAAACCTTGGAGGTCGCGATGACCTCTTCGCCGTCGTAGACGGTCAGCGATTGCTTGTCTTTCGAAACAAAAATCTGCAGCGCGCGCGCATCTGCGGCCAGCGCCGGGTGCACGAGTGCGGTGGCCGACAGCAAGCCGAGCCCGAAGACAAAACGCGAGAACATTGTACTCAACCACTACGCAATACTAGACGTCAGGAGCGTAGAGATCGAAGCTTAAGGAAAACTTGAAATAGACTGTCGGGACGCCGGCTCACCTAATGTTGATCGCGCTTGCCGCTGAAGGTGTAGCCTGTTTCGACGGTGCCTTTGCCGAATTTGTCCCGAAGCTTGTCCATCGCAGCTTCGGCTGCGGCCCGGCGGCCGGAGTTGATGTCGACGAGATCAGGCGGATCGGCGCGTGCCGGATCGCAGAGATCCGTGACGCCGATGCCTATCAGCCGGAATTTCGTGCCATCCGTCTCCCGCCTAAGAAGTTCGATGCCGGTGCGGAAAATCTTGTCGGCAAGCTGGGTCGGATCCTCGAGTTTTCGGTTGCGTGTGCGGGACTTAAAATCAGCAGTTTTCATTTTCAGGACGACGGTATTGCCGGCCACGCCGTCCTTCTTCAGTCGCCAGGATACCTTCTCGGACAGGCTTCGCAGGATCGGAACCAGCTCGTCGTATCGCGAAATGTCGTCGAAGAACGTGGTCTCCGATGAAACGCTCTTGGCTGCCTCGTTCAGGTGGACGTCGCGGTCGTCGATGCCTCGGGAGAGCCTTGCCAGCCGCTGTCCCATGCTGCCATAGCGCCGCATCAGGTCGCCTTCGTCCATCGTCTGCAGCTGTCCGATCGTACGGATTCCGTCCGCCTCCAAGGTCGCGGCGAAGGCCTTGCCGACCCCCCAGATCGTCGTGACAGGGCGTGGAGCGAGGAATTCGATCGCTTCTTCCCGCCCGATGACGGAGAAGCCACGGGGCTTCTGCAGGTCGGAAGCGACCTTCGCAAGGAACTTGCAATAGGACAGTCCGACCGAAACGCTGATCCCAAGTTCCCGCTCGACCCGCCGGGCAAACTTCGCAAGCGTGCGGGCCGGCGGATCCTGGTGGAGCCGCTCGGTGCCATCAAGCTCCAGAAACGCCTCATCGATCGAGAGGGGCTGCACGAGCGGTGTTAGTTCCTGCATCAGGGCGCGCACCTCGCGGCCGACCTTGACGTACTTCTCCATGTTGGGCGGAATGACTACGGCTTGCGGACACGCTTCCAAGGCCTTGAACATGGGCATGGCGGAACGAACGCCGTGGATACGCGCGATGTAGCATGCTGTTGACACCACGCCGCGCTTGCCGCCACCGATGATCACAGGCTTGTCGGCCAGTTCTGGGTTGTCCCTTTTCTCCACGGTCGCATAGAAGGCGTCGCAGTCGATATGGGCGAGGGTCAGTTGATAAAGTTCCTTGTGTCGCACCAGGCGCGGACTTCCGCAGGCTGCGCAACGGCGCGTTTCATCCTTCTGCTCGGCAAGGCAGTCGCGACAGAAGCCGGGAGTCTTGGCAGGAGCAGGTGACATGGGAACGAGAACAAAGGTTGAACGCTGCGACATTACCCGCTACGCTCGGGGTTCTCAAGAGACCGATCAACCTGTTCACGCATATATGCGGCGATCGCACGATTGGGGTTTCAGCCGCCCGCGAAGTGTTTCTTCAGCAGAAGGCCGGCCTGATCCCATCCCGAAGCCGAGACGATCGCCCCCACCGGCGGAGGTGCAAACTGACGGAAATCAGCGTTCGCCATCATGCTTATCAGGAAGCACTCTGGGACATTCTCCGCGACCGAAAGCAGGTTTCTCTGGATGTCATCGATGAAGGCGACGGGCAGGGCACGGCGCGCATGCAACTTCGCGACGATCGGACCCTTGGCCTCTTCCGAGGCAATCATTGCGAAATCAAGGCCGACTTCATCGAGCAGAGCGCGCCGGATAGCCTGATGGCGCGGCGGCATCGCCGTCAGGAACACGATATCGGCGTCCTCGGCGAGCGCGTGCAGCGTTTCGATCGCCCGTTCCGCCGGCTTCTGCCAAAGGTTCTGGCTGGCGAAAAACTCATCCTGGAAACTCGAAAACGAATCGCGGTCCATCTCGCTGCCGTCGAGCAGGGAAACGATGTTGCCGTGGAGACGGAATGATCTCGGCAGCAGATCGTAGTTATGAGAGCGAAGGAAATCCGTGAACGGCGAAAGGAACTCGAGAACCACCTCGTCGATGTCGCAAACCACCAGGGGGCGATCGCGAAGCCGCACATGCGAGAAATCCGTAACGACTTGCAACGTCAATACTCCCCGGAGCCCAGGCCGGGTGGCGAAAAATGCAACCAAGCGGCGTTGAGAACGTCGGGCGGCGTGCCGGTAGCCTCGCAAAAGGCCATCGCGGTTGGCTCGTGGTTCATCAGGAAATCCATCATTCCGGAGAGGAAGCCTGGATCGTTGATGGCGTGCCTCACCTGGGAGGGCTCGACGCCTGTCAGGGCTAGAAAACGGCCGAAAAGATCTTGCTCGTTCGCGAGCCAGGCCAGAACTGCGATGGCAGTTTGCTGCGGATCGACGGCATGTTGCTTGGAAGGTTTGAAGTTGCTCTGCATTTCTTGCGGTAAGTTACCTATTTTTCAACCAAATACCGATAGGGTGCAGCCATCGGTTTCGTGGAGCCGCGCCTTCGCATGTCTTCGCATGCGCTGAACGATCTCCAGAACGGACGTTAGGACGACGTGCCATGCCTAAACAGGTGATGATTGTAGAGGATAACGAGCTCAACATGAAGCTCTTTCGCGACCTCATCGAGGCGTCCGGCTACACGACGATTCAGACACGCAATGGCATGGAAGCCCTTGATCTCGCCCGCAAGTATCGTCCGGATCTCATCCTGATGGACATCCAGTTGCCAGAGGTTTCCGGGCTTGAGGTCACCAAGTGGCTCAAGGAAGATGACGAATTGCACGTCATTCCCGTGATCGCTGTCACCGCCTTCGCGATGAAGGGCGATGAGGAGCGAATCCGGCAGGGCGGCTGCGAAGCATATGTGTCGAAGCCGATCTCGGTGCCGAAGTTCATCGAGACCATCAAGACCTATCTGGGTGATGCATAAGGATCGGAAGAGCTGATGACTGCACGCATCCTGGTCGTTGACGACATTCCGGCGAATGTGAAGCTTCTCGAAGCGCGCCTCATCGCCGAATATTTCGATGTGATGACGGCCGGCGATGGTTATCAGGCGCTGGCGATCTGCGAGAAGAATCAGGTCGACCTGATCCTGCTCGACATCATGATGCCGGGAATGGATGGGTTCGAGGTTTGCGAACGGCTCAAATCCAATCCGAAGACGGCGCACATTCCTGTGGTCATGGTAACGGCACTCGACCAGCCCGCCGATCGCGTGCGTGGGTTGCGAGCCGGCGCCGACGATTTCCTGACGAAGCCCGTCAACGATTTGCAGCTGATCGCCCGAGTGAAGAGCCTCCTGCGCCTCAAGACGCTCAGCGACGAACTGCGTGTTCGCGCTCGCACGGCGCAGACCATGGGGATCGACGAGTTGCTGCGTGCGGAAACGCGCGGTGAGGAGGGCGGTCAGATCCTTCTGGTCGATGGTCGCGCCAATTCCCAGGAGCGCATCGTCAAGGCCCTGAAGCCTGTTGCCCATGTGTTTGCCTTGTCGGATGCCCAGGCGGCGATCTTCGAAGCGTCGGAGAACCCGTTCGATCTCGTCATCGTCAATTCCAACATCGACGATTACGATCCGCTTCGCCTGTGCTCTCAGTTGCGCTCGCTCGAACGCACGCGGTTTCTGCCGTTGCTGATCATCACGGAGCAGGGCGACGACGAGATGGTCGTGCGTGCCCTGGAGCTCGGGGTCAACGACTATATTGTTCGCCCGGTCGATCCGAACGAACTGGTTGCGCGTAGCCTGACCCAGATGCGCCGCAAGCATTACAACGACCGGCTGCGCGCCAGCGTCCAACAGACGATCGAACTCGCCATCACGGATCCGCTGACGGGCCTGAACAATCGCCGCTATCTCGACAACCACATCAGCACGCTCTTCAATCGCTCGATGGCGAGGGGACGGCCGCTGTCGGTGCTGATGGCCGACATCGATCGGTTCAAGCAGATCAACGATACCTACGGCCACGACGCAGGCGACGATGTGCTTCGCGAATTCGCCAACCGTATCCGCTCGACCGTTCGCGGCGCCGATCTCGCCTGCCGTTACGGTGGCGAGGAGTTCGTCGTTGTGATGCCCGATACCTCGCCGGAGGTTGCTTCCGCGGTAGCCGAAAGATTACGTGGCGTCATCGAGTCAGCTCCATTCACTCTGAAATCGAGCGGGACTGAACTGAGCGTGACCGCTTCGTTCGGGATCTCGACGCGCACCTCCGCCATTCTCACGCCCGGCCATCTGATGAAGCAGGCCGATCTGGCTCTCTACGAGGCCAAGAACTCTGGTCGAAATCGCGTCGTAGCGGCGGCCTGATCGCGTCGTCGCTGAAGGCGCTCTGACCGCGATCCACAGAAATATCGAGCTTGGGACGCGCAGGCACAATGCTGGCGTTTAAAATACAACCAAGTACTGGCCCTTGCTACGGTGTCCGTTTTAATCTTGGTGCGTGCCTGGACGGGCCGTTATCGAAAATAAATATGAGGATGTTTCAGATTTTGCGCGACGCTTAGGTTGATAAAGATTATTCCGGTCATGCAAAGGATAGTAGTACCTTCAGGTAATACTATGCATGTTCTTTCCGCATTTCGCCTTAGTCTATCCGGAAAGACGCACGCAAAAGTTATGCAGTCTGTCCCAAAATCGGACTTTTAACCATAAAATCAACCTGAGAGATCTAGCCATTAAGAATTTGTTGATTTTCTTTCATTTTCGCGCAAATTATCGGCTCATAAGAGAAAAGCTCCTTTGAGAGCCAGCAGATACCCCATGATGCTCAGGTCCGCCGCATCTCCTGGGTCGTGGGGTCGGTCGGCTGGTATGCAACATCAGCGGTTCCTCGTGCCGCGTTGCCTGCCGGTCGACCCCCTTTCATGAAAGCGCCGTCCTCCCCGTACTTGGGAAGGGCGGCGTTTTTGTTTTCGTTCTGTGCGGGCGCCCGCTGCCTCGGCAAACAAAAAGGCGCGCAGCCAATGGCGCGCGCCTTTTTTGAAGAGAAATCAGATCAAGTGATTACTTGATCTTGGTTTCCTTGAACTCGACGTGCTTCTTAGCAACCGGGTCGTACTTCGTCTTCGTCATCTTGTCCGTCATCGTACGGCTGTTCTTCGTCGTGACGTAGAAGAAACCGGTGTCGGCCGTCGACAGCAGCTTGATCTTGATTGTGGTAGCCTTGGCCATGGTCGTCCTGCCTTTAATAAAATGAAAGCCGTGGCAGGCCGGATGGGCTCCACGGCAAATTCTGGCGCGAAACTACGAATCCAGCCCGAAAAGTCAACCCCGCTTTCCTATGAAAAGCAGCCTTATGGCGGAAAGCAGGGCATAAAGGCCGAAGAATCCGGCGATCGCCCAGGCAAAGCCATTGTTGCCGGCAACGTCGATGGCTGCGCCGATGACCTGAGGGCCGGCAACGGTGCCGACCGCGTAGCAGAATACGAAGGCGGCATTGGCTGCTGCGAGGTCAGAACCCGTCAGGCGCGAGCCCAGATGGCTTAGGCCGACGGTGTAGAGGCCTGCCACGCAACCACCCCAGAAGAGCAGCACGGTGGCCATCAGGACCCAGCTGTGGACGAGAAACGGCAACATGAGCGAGCCGATCAGGCCCATGAAAGCCATGGCGGCAAGCAACGGTCGCTTGTCCTTCATGCGGTCGGAGAGCAGGCCGACGGGTATCTGGAAGATGACATTGCCGATTCCCATGACCGTCAGCAGCAGGGCTGCTTGCGATTCGGTAAAGGAGGCGCGCACGGCGTAGATCGGAAACAGAGCGAGACCGCCTGCCTCGACGGCGCCGAAGATGAAAACGGCAGCTGTCGCGGTCGGGACGAGGAAGACGTAGCGCATGAAATGCAGCTCCGGCTTCTCTTCCAGAACGGGGCTCTCGTAACGCGCGATGAATATCGGGATCGCTGCCAGAAGCACGGCGGCAGCCCCGATCGCGAAGGGGAGAACGCCATCGCTGCCAAGCAGCGAAAACAGCAGCGGCCCGGCCGCGAATCCAAGCGAGAGCACCGTGGCATAGATGCCGAGCACGAATCCGCGTTTCGAAGGCGGCGAGGCGGCGTTGATCCAGAATTCGGAGAGGATGAAGAGTGTGGTCGTTGCGCCATGGAACGCGAAGCGCAGCGGGAACCACATCCAGAAATCGCGCGCATAGTAGAAGCCGAGCGCGCTGAGCGCGGAAATCAACACAGCCCAGATCATCGTCGGCGCTACGCCGTATTTGTGGGCGAGCTTGGTGGTGATCGGAGCCGCAGCCATGGCGGCGACGCCCGCCATCGCCGTGTTGAGGCCGATCAGCGTCGATGGAATGCCGCGCTTTTCAAGAATGATGCTCAGCAGCGGCAGCCCGAGACCAATCGCAATCCCGACAGCCGAGATCGACGAAACGGCTGCCACCAATGAAGGCCAATGGATTTCCTCGACATCGCCCGGTGTGCCGTTTCGCGGCTGAGACATACACTCATCCTTAAATACTGACTGCAGAAAACCGCATGCCGTTGACAGGCACAACTGCGCCAAACTGAAATGACGGCTGAGCTTTACAAGATGAAAGGCGCTGGCGGCAATAACCTGTTTGGTAAGTACGACATTCCATCAAGCAGGACTTACCTTCGTGCGCCATAAGCCTTCCCGTTCTCGCGCGAGAACGATTGGTGGCTGCTACACGCGAAATGTGTCGTGACGGTGAATGTCAGGATGCCGGCTTATCTTTGGCGGCCGGGAATCTCGTAGGAGTCATGGTCATCACTGTGTCCGCCGAAGCCATGCATCTTCAGAGCCCACTGCAGGCCGATGACGCCGCCCTTGATCGGCTGGATGATCAGAAGCGTCGCCAACAGCGTGAGCGGCGTCCAGATCGCAAACGTCAGCCAGAGTGGCATCGGCCAGACCAGATCCGTCGCCATGTAGCCGCCGATGATGAGGTGGCCGATGATGACGATCGTCAGGTAAGGCGGCAGGTCGTCGGCGCGATGGTGATGCATTGCCTCCCCACAGACGGCGCAGTTGTCCACTGGCTTCAGGAAGCTCTTGAACAGTTTGCCGGTGCCGCAGTTGGGGCAGGTGTTCAGCATGCCGCGCTTGATAGAACGGCCGAGCGGACGTTCCACCTCCTCGCTTGCTCCGTAACGGATTGGCTGGTCGGTCGAGGTGGTCGTCATCGCACGTTTCCTTTCGCGGCGTCCCTACACGCCTATCGCCGCCCTCTTGGCGGCCTTGTTCCGGCCTGTTTGCGCGCGCGGCTTGCGTCGCGCCGGCCAGCCTTATGGAACGAACGTACAGCAGTGGGCATCTTTCGCCCTTCGCTGATCATCTCGAAACGAAGCGCACCGGCGAGCGGAATGGCTTCCGCAAGTTTCACCGTAACGCTGTCCCCCAGGCGATATCCGAGGCCGGTTTTCTCGCCAGACAGCGCCTGATGCGCCTCATCATAGATGAAGTAGTCCGTTCCGAGCGTAGATATAGGAATGAAGCCGTCCGCTCCATAGTCCGGCAGGGCGACAAATAGTCCCGATTTCGTCACGCCTCCTATGCGCCCTTCGAATTCCTCGCCGACACGACCGGCAAGATGATGCGCAATCAGGCGATCGACCGTCTCGCGCTCGGCGGCCATGGCGCGGCGCTCGAAGGTCGAGATCTCGGCGGCAATATCGTCAAGTGCGGCTTCTTCGTCTGGCGTGATTCCGCCCTCACCGAAGCCGAGCGAGCCGACCAGCGCACGATGCACGATCAGGTCCGCATAGCGGCGGATCGGCGAGGTGAAGTGCGCATACTTCATTAGGTTCAGGCCGAAGTGCCCGATATTCTCCGGGCTGTAGATCGCCTGGCTCTGCGAGCGCAGCACCATCTCGTTGACCATCGTCTGGTGCGGCGTGTCATCCGCCTTGGCGAGGATCATGTTGAAATTGTTGGCGCGCATGTTGCCGCCCTTGGGAAGCGATATGCCAAGCGTTGCCAGGAACTCGCGCAGCACTTCCTGCTTGGCGAGCGTCGGACCGTCATGGATGCGGTAGATCAGCACCTGCCGCTTCTTCTCCAGCGTCTCGGCTGCCGAAACGTTGGCCTGGATCATCATTTCTTCGATCAGCTTGTGCGCGTCGAGGCGCGGCGGCACGACGACGCGATCCACGGTGCCGTCGGGTTTCAGCTGGATCTTGCGCTCCGGCATGTCGAGTTCGAGTGGCTGCCGGCGCCCACGACCGAGCGTCATGATCCGGTAGGCATTCCAGAGCGGCTTCAGGATCGGTTCGAGAAGCGGTCCCGTCTTGTCGTCGGGCTTGCCGTCGATCGCCGCCTGCGCCTGCTGGTAAGAGAGCTTTGCCGCGCTCTTCATCATCACGCGATGGAAGGTATGGCCGATCTTGCGGCCTTCCTTCGAAAACATCATGCGAACGGCAAGCGCCGGCCGGTCCTGACCTTCTCTCAACGAGCAGAGATCGTTCGAGATCCGCTCCGGCAGCATCGGCACCACCCGGTCGGGGAAATAGACCGAGTTGCCGCGCTTCAGCGCTTCGCGATCGAGCGGAGAGTTCGGGCGAACGTAATAGGAGACATCGGCGATGGCGACAGTAACGATGACACCATCCGGATTGTCGGGCGAGGGGTCCGCCTCGGCGTAGACGGCGTCGTCATGGTCCTTGGCGTCAGCCGGATCGATGGTGATCAGCGGCACATCGCGCCAGTCCTCGCGATGCGACATCGTCGCGGGCTTGGCATCGTCGGCTTCGGCGACGACGGCAGGCGGGAATGTATAAGGGATGCCATGCGCATGGATAGCGATCATCGAGATCGCCTTCTCGGATGCGACGGAGCCGACGATCGAGAGCACCTTGGCACGCGGCAGGCCGAATCGACCGAGACGGGCAACTTCGACCTCGACAAGATCGCCGTCCTTGGCCTCGCCCTTGTACTCGGGGTCGATCACCATTTCCTCGCCGCGCCGCTCGATCGGCAGCAGACGACCGGCACCACCAGGTGCATCCTTGAAGACGCCGAGCAACGCGCCGCGGCGCTTGTCCAGGATCTTGATGATGCGTGCCGTATAGGCCGGGCCGCCGCGATCAGAGGCCGGAAAGATCTTCGCCAGGATACGGTCGCCTATGCCGGCGACAGGAGCCTTGCCCTTGCCGTTGCGACCTGCTGCCGATGTCGACTGGCGGATGGCGACGGCGGGCGCAACCCCCATCTCCTCCGGCCATTCCGCCGGGCGTCCGATCAGTTCGCCGTCCTTGTCGCGCGTCGTGATGTCGAGCACGGTAACCGGCGGCAGTGCGCCGGGTCGGATCAGCGACTTGCGTGTCTTTTGGAGCATACCTTCCTGCTCCAGTTCGCGCAGGAGGTGCTTCAGCTCGACGCGGCTGTCGCCTTTCAGTCCGAAGGCCTTCGCAAGCTCGCGCTTCGACGCCTTCTGCGGATGGTCGGCGATAAAGCGCAGAATCACTTCGCGGGAGGGCAGGGCCCCGTGGGCGATGTTCAGCGGTTCGGCGGCGGGTTGCAGGCTGGCGCGTCCGATCTTGCCGGGACGCTTGCCCATGCCCTTCGTTCTTTCCCGCGGGATTTTGCTCACTCTTCGCTCTTCTTCGTCTTTGCCGGCGCCTTGGCTTTGGTCGTCTTCGGCTTGGCGGCGGTCTTCGTCTTGGTTTCAGCCGAGGTGGCTTTCGCCTTCGGCTTTGCCTTGCTCTTCGATGCCGGTGCCTTGCCTGCCTTGGCGGCGATGAGCGCCAGCGCTTCCTCGACGGTCAGGGCCTGCGGATCGGTGCCCTTCGGCAGGGTCGCATTGACCTTGCCCCAGTTCACGTAGGGACCATACTTGCCGTCGCGAACGGTGATCGCGCCGCCATCCGGATGGTCGCCCAGTTCCTTCAACGCTGCCGCAGCAGTCCGGCCGCGTCCGGCAGGGCCTTTGCTCGCCTTGTCGGCAATCACGGTCACGGCGCGGTTGAGGCCGATCGAGAAGACGTCTTCGACGCTTTCAAGGTTGGCGTAGCCGCCATCATGCAGCAGGAACGGTCCATAGCGACCGATGCCGGAAGAAATCATCTTGCCGGTTTCCGGATGCTTGCCGATATCGCGTGGCAGCGAAATCAGCGCCATCGCCTTCTCGTAGTCGATGTCCTCTGGCTTCCAGCCCTTCGGCAGCGAGGAACGCTTGGCTTCCTTGCCATCACCGCGCTGGATGTAGGGGCCGAAGCGGCCCGAACGCAGCGTAAGCTCTTCGCCGGTCACCGGATCGGTACCGAGGTTCTTCGGTTCGTTCAGCGCAACGCCTTCGGCTTCCGAACCGCCTTCGGACGAAAGCTGGCGCGTATAGTTGCACTCCGGATAGTTCGAGCAGCCGACGAAGGCGCCGTATTTTCCGAGCTTCAAGGACAGATTGCCGGTGCCGCACACCTGGCAGATGCGGGGATCACCCCCATCTTCCCGCTTCGGGAAGACGAGCGGCGCCAGCGCCTCATTCAGGGCATCCAGCACGTTCGTGACGCGCAGTTCCTTGGTGTCCTCGATCTGGGCGAAGAAGTCCGTCCAGAAATCGCGCAGCACCTGCTTCCAGTTCAGCTCGCCGGCTGAAATCTGGTCGAGCTTCTCCTCGAGGTCGGCCGTGAAATCGTACTCGACATACTTCGTGAAGAAGCTTTCGAGGAAGGCCGTCACCAGCCGGCCCTTGGCCTGCGGAATGAGCTTGCGCTTGTCGATCGTCACGTATTCGCGGTCGCGCAGTGTGGCGAGCGTGGCGGCATAGGTCGACGGACGGCCGATGCCGAGCTCTTCCATCTTCTTGATGAGCGAAGCTTCTGAATAGCGCGGCGGCGGCTCGGTAAAGTGCTGGCTCGAATTGATCTTCTGCTTGGCGAGGTTCTCGCGGGCATTGATCTCCGGCAGGCGGCCATCCTCGTCGCCATCGTCGCTCTGCTCGCCGTCTTCCTTCTGATCGGTATAGGCGGCGATGAAGCCGTCGAAGCGGATGACAGAGCCGACGGCGCGCAAGCCAGCCTTCTCGCCCTTGTTATCGGCGGTGATCTCCGCGGTGGTGCGCTCGATCTCGGCCGAGGCCATCTGGCTGGCGATGCCGCGCTTCCAGATCAGGTCGTAGAGCTTGATCTGATCGGCATCCAGATACTGGCGCACGCGATCCGGCGAACGATTGAAGTCCGTCGGGCGGATTGCTTCGTGGGCTTCCTGAGCGTTCTTCGCTTTGGTGGAGTAGAAGCGGGCTTTCTCCGGCAGATAGCGCTGGCCGAACTGATCGACGATGGCGCTACGCGCGGCATCGATCGCTTCCGGCGCCATCTGTACACCGTCGGTACGCATATAGGTAATGAGACCGACGGTCTCGCCGCCGATATCGAAGCCTTCATAGAGCTTCTGTGCGACCTGCATCGTGCGCGATGCCGAGAAGCCGAGCTTCGACGAGGCGGCCTGCTGCAATGTGGAGGTTGTGAAGGGTGGTCCCGGGTTGCGCTTGACGGGCTTTGCCTCGACCGTGTCGACCACGTAGGACGCACCGTCCAGAAGCGCCTTCAGCTTGCCGGCTTCCTCGCCATTCGCAATCGACCGGGCCTGCAACCGCTTGCCATTGGCTGCAACCAGTTTCGCCTCGAATTCGTCGCCGCGCGGCGTCTTCAGCAGCGCCGAGAGATTCCAGTATTCTTCGGATATAAAGCGCTCGATCTCGGATTCGCGGTCGCAGACGAGGCGAAGCGCCACCGATTGCACACGTCCGGCGGATCGTGCGCCGGGCAGCTTGCGCCAAAGCACCGGCGACAGGTTGAAGCCGACAAGATAGTCGAGCGCACGGCGTGCCAGATAGGCGTCGACCAGCGGCACGTCGATGTCGCGCGGATCGGCCATGGCATCGAGAACGGCCTTCTTGGTGATCGCGTTGAACACCACACGCTTCACTGTCTTGCCGTTCAGGACGCGCTTCTTGTTCAGCATGTCAAGCACGTGCCAGGAAATCGCCTCACCCTCGCGATCCGGGTCGGTTGCGAGGAACAGGCCGTCAGAGGACTTAACCGCGTCGGCGATGTCCTTCATGCGCTTTGCCGAGGCCCCATCGACCTCCCAAAGCATTTCGAAATCCTGATCGGGCAAAACCGATCCGTCCTTGGCAGGCAGATCGCGCACGTGTCCGAAGGAGGCGAGCACCTTGTATCCGGATCCCAGATACTTGTTGATCGTCTTTGCCTTCGCAGGCGATTCCACCACTACAACATTCATGATGATTCTCTAATAAAGTGCCGCTCGGCTTCTTGGCTGATTGAAAAGCCTGCCGCGTTATGCTTGCCGGTTCTTCGACATGGACAGGTAAATCGTTCCGGTCAAGTGGTTTGCATGCATTTTTACCTATTACAACGCGATACAACCAAAAGAAGATATATCGCGTGTTGCAATTTCTGATTATTGCGTTATCGTTTTTTGCGTGTGGTTCGGGCTGCCTATGACAGCCTTCTCAATCCGGGAATGAGTCTGGCCATGGCGGCTAATTACGCAAAAAGAGATGCTAGCAAATCCGGCTCCCGCGAGAACATCGCCTTCATTCGCCAGATGCTGGCTGAGTTGCGCAAGGTAGCGGAAAACGAAAAGGCCGAGATGCTTTGCTATCTGATCGAGATGGCGTACGTCGAGGCCGGAGATCTTCAAGCACGCATGTAGGAATTTACGGATCCATTGCAAGGGAGACGAGCCCACCGGCATGCCGGTGCAGCCGTCCGGCAAGATCAAGCTCCAGCAGCACGAGATAGACCGCCGAAGCGGCCAGCTCCGTATGGCGAATGATGTCGTCGATCTCGGTTGGTGTCGGACCAAGCGCATCGACAATCCGCGCGCGGTCGGAATCATCAGGCGGCAGCAACGAGAAGCGCGGTTCCTGCTCAGGCTCTTCGGCCAGCGGAGGCGAGAACAGATCGTACTGCGTTAAGGGAGCGAGAGCCTGCACGACGTCATGCGGGGCGGTGACGATAAGGGCGCCATCCTTCAGGAGCTCATTGGTCCCCTGGCTTCGTGGGTCCAGCGGTGAACCCGGCACCGCGAAGACCAGTCGTCCGAACTCGCCGGCAAGCCGCGCGGTGATCAAGGAACCGGACCGTGTCGCCGCCTCGACGACGACGACGCCGAGGGAGGCGCCGGCAATCAGTCTGTTTCGTCGCGGAAAGTCCCGGGCTCGCGGTTCCCATCCGAACGGCATCTCGCTGATTGCCAGCCCGTTGCCGTTCCAGATCTCTTCCAGCAAAGCGGTATTCTCTGGCGGGTAAGGCTTGTCCAGCCCGCCGGCCATTGCGGCGATGGTACCGGTTTCCAGACTGGCGCGATGGGCCGCGGTATCTATACCGCGAGCAAGTCCCGACAGGACCGTGTAGCCTGCTTGCCCGCAATGACGCGCAATCATGGCAGCAAACTTGGCGCCGCTGATTGACGCGTTCCGCGAACCGACGATGCCGACACCCGGCCGAATCGCAGCCGAGAGATTTCCCTTTGCCGCAAGGAGAGGCGGAGCTCCATCGATATGCCGGAGAGTCTGTGGGTATTCCGGCTCCCCGATGCCGACAAACCTTGCGCCGAAGCGCTGAGCTTCTTCAAGCTCGCGATGCGCTTCGCTCTCTGTCGCTATGCGGATGGAGCGCGTCGCCCCGCCGCGTGCCGAAAGTTCGGGCAGGGCGGCCAACGCCGTCTCTGCGGATCCGAAGTGATTGATGAGGTCGCGAAAGGTCGCCGGCCCGACATTGTCGGAGCGGATGAGACGCAGCCATGCGATGCGTTGGCGTTCCGTTAGCGCAATTCCCTTTGGCCTTGCGCTGCGAGCGTCCATTCTATCCCTTCGCCCCGATCTTGCTTTCCGTCCCGCTTATCAGGCGGGAGATGTTGGCCTGGTGCTTCCAGTAGGAGATGACGGTCATGATCGCCATGACCGCTGCAACCTTCTCTGCGCCCAGTATCCACAATGCAACCGGAATGACAAGCATTGCAACCAATGCGGCAAGCGAGGAGTACCGGGTCGTGAAAGCGACCGCCAACCAGACCACAGCGAAAGCCAGAACCATGATCGGCGCAACGCCAAGCAGCGTCCCGATGTAGGTGGCAACGCCCTTGCCGCCCTTGAAGCCGATCCAGACCGGGAAGAGGTGACCGATGAAGGCGAAGAAGCCTGCAATCAGGGCCGCCTCGTTACCCAGGAAGTAGCCGACGATCCAGGCTGCGGCCGATGCCTTCAGCGCATCGAGAAGGAGCGTTGCGGCTGCAAGCTTCTTGTTGCCGGTTCTGAGCACGTTGGTCGCGCCGATATTGCCGGATCCGATGCTGCGCACGTCGCCAAGCCCTGCCGCCTTCGTCAGGATCAGGCCGAAAGGGATGGAGCCGAGCAGGTAGCCGATGGCGGCCGCCGCAAGCGCGATCGGCAGCGTGATCTGCCAAGTCATGAGATCCGAGACCATGTTCCCTCCGGTGGTCTTTTTATATTGTATGCACGCAGCGTCCGGCGACGTAGGTCGCAACGGCGCGTCCGCTGAAGCGCGCGTCTTCGAACGGCGTGTTCCTCGAGCGGGAAAGAAGCATGTCCTTCGAGACAAGCCAAGGGTCATCGAGATCGATCAGCGTGATATCTGCTTTTGCGCCCGGCTTCAGCGTGCCGGCATCGAGGCCGAAGATCTGCGCCGGCCGCGTCGACATCGCATCGATCAGCCGCATCAGGCTGACCTGACCGCTGTGATGCAGGCGAAGCGCCGCAGCGAGCATCGTTTCGAGGCCGACTGCGCCGTCAGCCGCTTCGCCGAAGGGCAGGCGTTTGGTGTCGACGTCCTGCGGATCGTGCGAGGAGACGATGATATCAATCGCACCGCGCGCCAGCGCGTCCACCATGGCCACGCGGTCGTCTTCGGAGCGCAGCGGCGGATAGAGCTTGAAGAAGGTCCGGTATTCGCCGATGTCGTTTTCGTTGAGCGAGAGATTGTTGATCGAGATACCGCAGGTGACGCGTGCACCGCGGCTGCGTGCAAGCTCGATCGCTTCGACCGATTCCGGAACTGAGATCATCGCGGCGTGGTAGTTGCCGCGCGTCAGCTTGGCGATACGCAGATCGCGTTCGAGAGGGATGAGCTCTGCTTCTTTCGGAATGCCGCCGAGACCGAGCCAGCTCGCAAACAGCCCCTCATGCATGACGCCGGTGGCGCCGAGATACTTGTCGCGGGTCTCGCACGAGACCACGGCGCCGAATTCGCGCGCATAGGTCATGACGCGGCGCAGAACCTGCGTGTCATGAATGCTCGAGCGGCCGTCGGTAAACGCCACGGCGCCGGCTTCCATCAGCAGGCCGATCTCGGTCATTTCCTCGCCTGCAAGGTGTTTGGTAATGGCGGCTGCCGGATAGACGTTGATCAGCGCTTTGTCCTTCGCCGTCTTCTTCACGAACTCGACAAGCGCGATGTCGTCGATGACGGGATCGGTGTCCGGCATCATGATAACAGAGGTCACGCCGCCGGCAGCTGCCGCACGGCTCGCCGAGGCGATGGTTTCGCGATGTTCGGCACCCGGTTCGCCGATATGAACACGCGCATCCACCAGGCCAGGCGTGGCAACGAGACCAGTGCAATCACGCACCGCGGCTCCATCCGGCGTTCCCTGGTTCTGCGCATCCGCGCCGGCCGCAACGATCAAGCCATCCTTGACGATGATGCTGCCGATTTCATCGAGATTGCGCGAGGGGTCGACGATGCGAACGTTCTTGAGGACGATCGAGTTCTTCATGCGCCGGCTCCTTCGGTGCGGGGACCCTGGTTCTGTGAGACCAGCAGCGTCTCCATGACGGCCATGCGCACGGCGACCCCCATTTCCACCTGTTCCGCAATCACGCTCTGCGGGCCGTCGGCAACCTCGGAGGAGATCTCGACGCCGCGGTTCATCGGGCCGGGATGCATGACAAGCGCATCTTCCTTCGCCGCCTTCAGCGTCTCCGCGTCGAGCCCATAGAAATGATAGTATTCGCGTACCGACGGCACGAAGGCACCGGACATGCGCTCGCGCTGCAGGCGCAGCATCATCACCACGTCGGCGTCCTTCAGCCCTTCCTTCATGGAATGGAAGACCTCGACACCCATGTTGGCGATGCCTGACGGCAGGAGGGTTGCAGGCGCGACGACACGTACGCGCGCGCCCATGGCGTTCAGCAACAAGATGTTCGAGCGCGCCACGCGCGAATGCAGCACGTCGCCGCAGATCGCGACGATGATGCGCGAGAGCTTGCCCTTGGCGCGGCGGATCGTCAGCGCGTCGAGCAGCGCCTGCGTCGGATGCTCATGCTGGCCGTCGCCGGCGTTGACCACCGAGCAGGAAACCTTCTGTGCGAGCAGGGCGGCGGCACCGGCGCTGGAATGGCGGATCACGAGCACGTCGGGCCGCATCGCGTTCAGCGTCATCGCCGTATCGATCAGCGTCTCGCCCTTCTTCACCGAAGAATTGCCGACCGACATGTTCATCACGTCGGCGCCGAGGCGTTTGCCGGCAAGCTCGAAGGAGGCCTGCGTGCGCGTCGATGCCTCGAAGAATAGGTTGATTTGCGTGAGCCCCCTCAGCGTCGAGGTTTTCTTTTCCCTCTGCCTGCTGATCTTGACGGCCTCGTCGGCCTTATCGAGGAGAAAGGTGATATCCTGCTCTGTGAGCCCTTTGATACCGATGAGGTGGCGGTGGGGAAAGAAGACCATGAACCTGCCTCTTGCTGTCGTCTGCGGGGTCTATAAAGAGTGAGCCGGGCGGCGGCAAGCTTGTGCTGTGGGCAAACGCCCGTCTCCCCCTGCAATTTTGCCGGATTTCAACTATTGCAGAGGAGAGGGGAAAATATAACTTCCGGTTTCCCTTTGCCTGCCTCTTGCACTAGAAGCGACTCATGACGCCCGCCGAAGAGAAACTTGCCGAACTGAACCAGCCGAGCCTGTGGTCCGGCATCAATGCCTACAGGTCCGATCCGCTGATCGTCGACCTGACCGGCACGCTGCCGCGCGGCATCCGCGACGACCTCGACAATATGGGCCGCTACGTGACCTCGCCGGAGGCGCAGGAGCTGGCGCGTATGGCGAATCAGGGCGTGCCGCAGCTGCGCACGCACGGTCCGCGCGGCGAGCGATTGGATGTCGTAGAGTTCCACCCGGCCTGGCATGCGCTGATGCGCCGTTCGATGTCGTCGGGGCTGCATTCGTCGGTCTGGGATCCGCAGGCCGACACTGAGGCGAAGAACCAGGCGCACAAGGTCAGGGCCGCGCGCTTCTATCTGACGGCACAGTTGGAATCCGGCCATCTTTGCCCGCTGACGATGACGAGCGCTTCCGTCGCAGCGCTTTCGGCTTCGCCGGCCGTCCAGAAGGACTGGGCGCCGAAGATCCTGTCGCGCAAATACGATTCCACCAACAAGCCTGCCATGCAGAAGTCCGCCGTGACGATCGGCATGGGCATGACCGAGAAGCAGGGCGGCACGGACGTTCGTGCCAACACGACGACGGCCGAAAAGGTCAGCGAAGGCATCTATCGTCTGTCCGGCCACAAGTGGTTCATGTCGGCGCCGATGAGCGACGCCTTCGTGATGCTGGCGCAGACAAAGGATGGAATGGGCTGCTTCCTCGTTCCACGTCTTCTCGAAGACGGTTCGGCGAACGGCCTGCACTTCCAGCGTCTCAAGGACAAGGTGGGCAATCGCTCCAATGCCTCGTCCGAGGTCGAGTTCAACGATACCTTCGGCTTCCTGCTCGGCACGCCGGATGGCGGTATCCGCACTATTCTCGATATGGTGACATTGACGCGGCTCGACTGCGCGCTGGCTTCTTCAGGCATCATGCGCGCCTCGCTGGCCGAGGCCGTACACCACACACGCGGCCGCAGCGTTTTCGGCAAGATGCTGGTCAGCCAGCCGATCATGACTCGTGTGCTCGCCGATATGGCGCTCGATGTGGCGGCCGCGACAGCTCTGTCCTTCCGGCTTGCCGATGCCTTCGACCGGGCACGCGGCAGTGCTGAAGAGGCAGCCTATGCCCGTGTGATGACGCCGGTTGCCAAATACTGGTGCTGCAAGATCACGCCGTCGCTGATCTATGAGGCGATGGAGTGCATCGGCGGCAGCGGCTACATCGAGGAACGGCCTATCGCCCGCCACTACCGCGAAGCGCCCGTCAACGCGATCTGGGAAGGTTCGGGCAATGTCATGGCACTTGATGTGCTGCGCATCCTGAACCGCGGCAAGGATCTGTTCGAGACGGTATTCGCAGGGCTAGCGCGCGATCTCGGACCGGCCGGCAAGAAGACCATCGACGTGCTTCGCGCCGCCATGGCGCTTTGCGAGCGGGACGAGGGGGCTGCGCGCCTGCTGGTCGAACAGCTGGCGCTCGCTGCCGGTGCCGCCGAACTCTATCGCCTGGGGGCAGGGCGGATTGCCGATGCCTTTATCGAGACCCGCCTCGCGGGCGGCTGGCGCTCGACCTACGGCATGCTGGATTCGCGCTTCGACGCCAGCTACATCGTCGATCTTCTCTATCCGCCGGCAAGCTGATGACTGAGCTGCGTCCCGTCCGCGCCGACGATCTTGAGCAGATCTACGGAATCTCGCTGGTAACAGGCGATGCCGGCAGCGATGCGACCGGATTGCATCGCGACGGAAAGTTGATCGGGCACATCTATTCCGCACCTTATGTGATGCTGAGCCCCGAATCCGCCTTTGTGGTGGAAGACGCCGAAGGCGTCGCCGGCTATATCGTCGGCGTGTTCGATACGGTCGCGTTTGAAGAGCGGCTCGAGCGCGACTGGTGGCCAGCACTTCGCGAAGCCTACGCCGATCCGCAGGGCGATGCCGAGAGCTGGGACGCGGACCAGAAGCGCATCGCTGCAATTCATCATCCGTCGCGCGCACCTGCCCGGCTTGTCGAAGCCTTTCCCGCTCATATCCATATGAACCTGCTGCCACGTTTGCAGGGGCAGGGGATGGGAACGAGACTTCTGGACATGTGGTTCACGACTGCCCGGAAGGCTGGCGTGGACGCCGTCCATCTCGGTGCCAACGCCGGCAATCACGGTGCGCTACGGTTCTGGAGCTCCCGCGGGTTCAGCCGACAGCAGCCGCCTCTGGTCGAGGGCTCCGACCGTACAGTCTGGTTCGGGCAGCGACTCTAACGTCCCACAGCGGCGTGATGTCGCCGCATGGTGACAGCTTTGAAATTGTTGTCGTCTTCGGCAAACTGTCCACAATCTTTCAAGAACAGTCCGTTGCCGGGCATGTGTGGCGTTGTTACTCACCGGAAAGTGACAACTGGACCGAATCCCTCATGCTCAACGACCCAATGGTACTTGCGCCCGTTTCCGACGCAACCCGTGTCGAACCCGAGAAGCGCATCCGCGACCGCGGCGCGACGGAAAAAGCGATCCTGAACGCAGCCAAGGCGCTGTTGGCGGAAGAAGGGTTCCAGAACTTCGGCATCAACGCTGTCGCCCGCCGTGCCGGATGCGACAAGCAGCTGATCTACCGCTACTACGGTGGCTTGAACGGTCTGGTCGAAGCGATCGGCGCGGATCTCGGCAATTGGGTCAAGGACCGCATCCCCGAGGATACAGGTGGGATGTTCCTCCTGACCTACGGCGACCTCATGGAACGGCTGTCGCTGCTTTTCCTTGAGGCGCTGCGGGACGATCCGCTTGTTCGCCGAATCGTTGCCTGGGAAGTTTCGGAAAACACCGAGCAGGTGAGGCGGCTTTCCGAAGCGCGGTCGAAAGCCCTGGCAAGCTGGCTCGATCGCATGCGGGGATCGCTGACGCCGCCGAAGGGCGTCGACGTCGTTGCCGTCAATGCGATTCTGATTGCCGCCATTCAGCATCTCGTTCTTTCGGCATCGGCTGGCGGCCAGTGCGCCGGACTGGCGCTGAAAACGTCGAAGGATTGGGAGAAGGCCGCGACCGCCCTGAAGCGTATCGTTCGCGGCGTTTACGGCTGAGACGGGGACGAACTTTCCACAGGCATCCCGGTGCGCGTTAACCTTAATAAATGGTTTACGTTGCGCCTCCCCCGGTAAGAAGTCAGTTTGCCAGGCAGTCCAAAATGTTGGGTGTCTGGAACCATGGGAACCAAAATCGCAAGAGCCGCGTTTCTTGTTGCCGCGATGATGTTTTTCGCTGTGCTTGCGCTGGATATCGCTGTGCCGGCGCTGGTTCTGGGTACGATGGCGTTGTCGATATGGGCGGTTTCCCATGAGGGCCTATCCATTCGCAGAGAACGAGAGACGGCCGCATGAAGTGGTTTCTGATCTTTTGGGCCGGTCCGATCGTCTTCCTGGCGGGATGGTACTGGCTCTCCTATTACGACATGAATTTCGGCATCTTCATGCTGAGCAGGCAGGTTCATGACCTGACTTTCCAGATTTATGGCAAGGTGCTCGGCATTCCGCCGGAAACGATTCCGCCGCTGGTCGCCCGCGCGATCGCCGTCGATAGTCTTGTCGTTTTCGCAATCATCGGCTTCCGCCGGCGCAAGGCAATTGCCGCCTGGTGGCGTGCCCGTCAGGCGTCGCGGTCTTCGGACGCGGCTCTGCCGAGCAAGGAAAGCCTGTCCAGAGCTCCCTGAAGAATGAAGCTTGCCGCAGCCGAGTCGATCCGCTCGGCACGCTGCTTCCGTGAGACGTCCATTTCCAGCAGCGCCCGCTCGGCGGCAACAGTCGACAGCCGCTCGTCCCAATAGACGAAGGGCAGGTCGGTTTTCTGCTCCATGTTGCGCACGAAGGCGCGCGTTGCCTGAACGCGCGGTCCGGCTGATCCGTCCATATTCATGGGCAGGCCGATCACGAAGGCCGTAACCTTTTCCTTGGCGGCAAAGTCCAGCAGAGTCGTCGCGTCGATTGAAAACTTCTCGCGCCTGAGGACGGGCCGCGGCGTCGAAAAGCGCCGGCCGAGATCCGACATTGAGAGCCCGATTGTCTTGGTGCCGAGATCGAGGCCCGCGATCGCCTGTCCCGGCTGCAACACCGTCGCCAGCTCTTCGATCGTCAGCACTGTCATCGTCGTTTCATCCCGTCAAAAGAAATTGAAGCAGCGCCGCTTTTCTTTGCGGTCGCATCGGATATGTGCATAGCGAGCAAAGCAGGCTTTTGCATCCATAATAAAAGGAGAATTTCATGAAGATCACTTGGCTTGGTCACTCCGCTTTCCGCATCGAGGTCGGAAAGGCGAAAATCCTGCTGGACCCCTTCCTGACGCACAATTCCTCGTTTTCAGGTCAGAATCTGAAGGATGCCGTCAGCGGCGTTACCCACATCCTTCTCACGCACGGCCACGGCGATCACGTCGGCGATACCGTCGCACTTGCCAAGGAGACGGGCGCGGTTGTTCTCGCCAACGCCGATCTTGCCTCGTGGCTCGGTTCGAAGGGCCTGACGAAGCTCGAAATGGGCAATACCGGTGGGACCGTTTCCTTCGACGGTTTCTCGGCAACCTTCACCAACGCGCTGCATTCCTCCGCCCAGATCACCGAAGACGGCGTTTCTCATGCGCTCGGCAATGCAAACGGCCTGATGCTGCATTTCGACGAGGAAGCCTCCATCCTCGCCATGGGCGACACCGACATCTTCTCGGACATGGCGCTGATCAATGAACTGCATCAGCCTGACATCGGACTGGTGCCGGTCGGCGACCGCTTCACGATGGGCGGCGCGGTTGCGGCCTTGGCTTGCCAGCGCTACTTCAACTTCAAGACCGCGATCCCCTGCCACTACGGCACCTTCCCGATCATCGATCAGACGCCGGAGAAGTTCGTTTCCGGCATGGACGGATCGAAGACGACCGTCAAGGCGCCGAAGCCGGGCGAAAGCCTTTCCTTCTAGATCGCCTCTGCAAAACCGCTCCGATTTCGGTGGCGGAATTCTACGCAATCGAAAGGCCATGCCCGTTGCGCACAGCGGGCATGGCCTTTATAGCGGGTAGGAAAAATCCTATCCGGAGAATACCATGTCCGTCGACTTTGCCACCGTTAAGCGTGTAGCGCGCCTTGCCCGTATTGCCGTCACCGAAGAAGAGGCAAATCGCATGGTGGGTGAGCTGAATGGTATCCTCGGCTTCGTCGAGCAGCTCTCCGAAGTCGACGTCGAAGGCGTCGAGGCAATGACATCGGTCACGCCGATGGAGATGAAGAAGCGCACCGATAACGTGACCGACGGCAACAAGGCTGCCGACATTGTCTCTAACGCGCCGGTCACCGATCAGAATTTCTTCTTGGTACCCAAAGTCGTCGAATAAGGCCTTCGCCGTTTTCCGACCTCCGTTGCCATTCCAGATTTGAAGCGAATTACCATGAGCGAACTCACCAGCCTGACCATTGCCGAAGCCCGCACGAAGCTGCGCGCCAAGGAAATCAAAGCGACCGAACTGACCGAAGCCTATATTTCGGCGATCGAGGCGGCCAACGAAAAGCTCAACGCCTACATCAAGGTCACGCCCGAAAAGGCGCTGCAGATGGCCGAAGCCTCCGATGCGCGCCTCGCCGGCGGCAAGGGCGGTGAGCTCGAAGGGATCCCGCTTGGCATCAAGGACCTGTTCGCCACCGAAGGCATTCATACGCAGGCCTGCAGCCACATCCTCGACGGTTTCAAGCCGCATTATGAGTCGACCGTCACGCAGAACCTGTGGGACGATGGCGCCGTCATGCTCGGCAAGCTCAACATGGATGAGTTCGCAATGGGCTCTTCCAACGAGACCTCGTACTACGGTGCGGTGATCAATCCCTGGCGTTCGGCTGGCTCCAACCAGCAGCTCGTACCGGGCGGCTCGTCCGGCGGCTCGGCTGCTGCCGTTGCAGCCCACCTCTGCGCCGGCGCCACGGCAACGGATACCGGCGGCTCGATCCGCCAGCCTGCAGCCTTCACCGGCACTGTTGGGATCAAGCCGACCTACGGCCGTTGCTCGCGCTGGGGCACGGTAGCCTTCGCATCCTCCCTCGATCAGGCCGGCCCGATTGCCCGCGATGTCCGCGATGCCGCGATCCTGCTGAAGTCGATGGCGTCGGTCGATCCGAAGGACACGACCTCCGTCGATCTGCCGGTTCCGGATTATGAAGCCGTCCTCGGCCAGTCGCTGAAGGGCATGAAGATCGGCATTCCGAACGAATACCGCGTCGATGGCATGCCTGACGAGATCGAAACGCTCTGGCAGCAGGGCATTGCCTGGCTGAAGGATGCCGGCGCCGAGATCGTCAACATCTCGCTGCCGCACACCAAGTACGCCCTGCCGGCCTACTACATCGTCGCTCCGGCGGAAGCCTCGTCGAACCTTGCCCGTTATGACGGCGTCCGCTACGGCCTACGCGTCGATGGCAAGGACATCGTCGACATGTACGAGAAGACGCGTGCCGCTGGCTTCGGCAAGGAAGTTAAGCGCCGCATCATGATCGGCACCTACGTTCTCTCAGCCGGCTACTACGACGCCTACTACATCAAGGCCCAGAAGGTTCGCACGCTGATCAAGCGCGACTTCGAACTGGCGTTCAACGCCGGCGTCGACGCGATCCTGACGCCCGCGACCCCGTCGTCGGCATTCGGCGTCGCTGACGAGAACCTCGCTTCGGATCCGGTGAAGATGTACTTGAACGACATCTTCACCGTGACGGTGAACATGGCCGGTCTGCCGGGCATTGCCGTTCCCGCCGGCCTCGACCACAAGGGTCTCCCACTCGGCCTGCAGCTGATCGGCAAGCCCTTCGACGAAGAGACGCTCTTCAAGACCGCGCACGTGATCGAGCAGGCTGCCGGCAGGTTCACCCCCGCCAAGTGGTGGTAAATGCCTGAGGACGCGAGAGCGATAGCCAATTTTTTGTTGAGCCTTGCTTGGTCTCGCGGTCTCGAAGTTAGCCATCTGCAGCTACAAAAGATATTGTTCTTCGCGCACGCCTGGCACCTAGGAAAGTACGGAGAACCACTTATCGGCCAACCCTTTGAAGCTTGGCAATATGGGCCGGTCGTTCGGGTCGTCTACGATCAATTGAAGCGCTTTAGAAGTGATAGTGTTCGTGAGAAGCTCACGAAAATAGATGTTCAAACCGGGGGTGTGATTGAGGCTAGGGCATCTTTCTCGGAAGAGAAAACGCAATTTCTAATTGACCTGTTTGAGTATTATCACAGTTTCCATCCTTACAACCTAGTGGATCTCACGCACGAGCGAGACGGACCTTGGGACAAGGTATGGAGAAAAGCTGGGGATGGTGCGGTAGCTGGGATGGCTATTCCTAACGAATCAATTAAATTGTGGATTCTTCGTGCGGGAGGAAACGGAGTTAGACCCCTATAGGTTAGGAGGAGAACTTGCGCGTTTCACTTTCTTTGCCCGATATTGTTCGGGTGCCTTCATTTAACGAAGATGCCGCCATTGCCTATGTAGTTGCCGAGCTAGAGCAGTCCGGACATGGCTTCAATTACCTGGATGCAAGCAAGCGTGTCAAAGCTGCCTACAAAGGGCTCCATGACATCAAGCATCTAACAATGCCTCAGGGTATCAGCAAAAACAAAGTTGGACAAAAGGCGAATCTTGAGCTCGTGTCTCTCGCTGCGCCAATCTCTTTCGGGCGTCGGACAAACGTGTTTGACCTTGAGGCTAGACGATTTCACTATGGCGAGGATCGTAGTGCATCGTATCGAATTCCATTTTTCTTCTCAGAACAGAATGTAATTAAGGCGTACTACCTTCAGCCTCGAAAAGGGACACCCTTAACGTTGGATCAGGTTGGCCTGTATGCATCCATCGTAAAGAAATTCCTTCTCGATCAGGAATTTTATGGAGAGAGTGTCGAAGTCGAAATCGTTGATGTGGCGGAGAGAGAGAAGACGAAGGGGCGTTCTACGAAGGTGTACGGTCTCTCTAATCTGGACATATGGAATGATGATCGGATCAATTCCCACCTTCGCGTTGTGAGGGCTGCTTTGGATTACATTGAGGCGCAAAACTTGGTTACGCGGAGACGCCGCCCGCTCAAAGATCGAGATTTGCCGCTGTTCTTTTAAGTGTTCCCGGACTCTCGCTTGCGACCGAACTTCTTTAACTGAAGGCTGCGGTAGGAAGGATGCATAATGACGATATCGGGCATCGCGGACCTCGTGTCGGCGTTGGACGGTCTTGCTGCATCCAGTTTCACCATGGGTGCCGAGTGGCAGGCGGTGCACGAGATCTGCCAGGCGCATGAAGGCGAGGCGCCTTTCGACTGGGGGCATGCGATCTGCCACCGTATCGAAGGCGACGACTGGAATGCCGACTACTGGTACCGCCGAGCCGGCAAGCGTCGCGGGACGGGGACTGTGGCCGAGGAGTGGTCCGTGATGAAAGCGGAGCTTGCCGCTCTTCGGTGAACAAGGCCGCGCGCCGAGGCGACGCGCGGCTGAATGTCGAAAGGCTACCTGTTGTCCTGTTCTGCCCTCACGAGAACCAAACCTCGTTCTGTGATGCGGTAGGGCTTGCCACCCGAGGACTTGATCGCCCGCTTCTGCTTCAGTTTGCGAAACAGCTCGATACCAAAGCCGGGGTAAGCCCAGCCGTCGCGGGTGAAGCACTTCACCGTTTCGATTTTTCTGTTGTCGTCGCGTTCGATTTCAATGCGGCCACCCTGGGCCAATAGGTGCAGGATACGCTGCTCCGAGCGTGAAATGTCCATGGATATGTTGATCCGGTAATAGCGCCCAGTGGGCGCACAAAAACGATCTGGCGTCCGATTGGACGTCAGGGCTTCGTTTTTCGGGCCCGTGCGCGCAGGGAAACTTGCGGGCAGGGCCTCTACCGGGTCTCAGAGTATGAGTTCAACATGGCGCCTTGATACCGTCTGCAGGGCGCGAGGTCAAGTTTTGCAACTGTTGAGGGATTCTCAACAAGAAATTCCCGTCGCGACCGTAAGGTTTTGATAACGCGGCGATTCGGTGCTTTAATTCGATCTCAGCACGGAGGTGTCGTTGATCCATATTCGCAATGCTCGTGACGATGAAGCGGAGCTTTTGAGCGAGATCGGTGTAAGGGCCTGGCAGAAGGCGATGACGTCGATCGGCGAAGCGGATGCCATGCTCGATGCTGCCAGGAGTGCTTTCTTCAATTTCGTTTCGAACAGCTGGATCACGGTTACGGTCATCGAGTGGAACGGACACGCGGCGGGCTGGGCCGCGCGCGAAACGCTCGACGAGAAGATTTCGGATTTCTGGATCGATCCGTCTTTCATCGGCCATGGCCTCGGAACAGCACTCCTGCAGGAACTTGAAAGAGAGATCGCCGGGCACGGCTTCGACACGGCGGCGATGCAGACACACTCCGGGAACACCGAGGCGATCAGCTTCTTCCAGAAACGCGGATACGCCATTCACTGGCTGTCGATCGCTTACAACCCCAAGCTCGACCGCGATGTGCCATCCGTCGGCCTCTCAAAATCGCTCGTCTCCGCCGACGATGGAACATACGGCTCAGTCTAGTCTAGCAGCGGCAGCTCCAAAATCATGTATCCGGCCACAGCCGAGAGAAGAATGGCGGAGGTGGCATGAAACACGATGATTGCCTTGAGCAGCGACCGAAACGGTTCCTTTTGCGTCTTGTGGCGTAGCAGTTTTTGCGCGCAAACGGCGCCCAGGCTGCCGCCGATCAGCGCCAGCGTCAGCAGCGTCCTCTCGCTGATCCGCCTCCGGCGGTTGCGCGCGGCCTGCTTGTCCAGAAAATAGACCAGGAAGGCGAGGGCGTTCAGCGCGAGGAAGAGTGCAAGGATTGTCAGAATATGCGTTGCCATGATCGGCTCAGGCTAATGTCGATGCGTTAACATGCACCAAACCGGCTGCCTTGCTGCGACGCACAGCCGAAAGCCTTGCACCCGCAAGCCATTTCCGTTACCTCACCTGTTGAATAAGATAGCCTCAAAAGAGCATTTCCATGACCCTTGTCGACGTTCGCACGCCTGATCCGAAACGCTTCATTCCCGGCGCCACTGGCGACTGGGAAGTCATCATCGGCATGGAAGTCCATGCGCAGGTGCTGTCGAATTCGAAGCTGTTCTCGGGCGCTGCGACCGAATTCGGCAAGCCGCAGAATTCCAACGTTTCGCTCGTCGATGCGGCCATGCCCGGCATGCTGCCCGTCATCAACGAGGAATGCGTCAGGCAGGCCGTCCGCACGGGTCTTGGTCTGAAGGCGCAGATCAACAAGCGCTCGCTCTTCGACCGCAAGAACTATTTCTATCCCGACCTGCCGCAGGGCTATCAGATCTCGCAGTTCAAGGATCCGATCGTCGGCGAAGGCAAGATCATCATCTCGCTCGGTCCGGATCGTCAGGGCCAGTTCGAGGATATCGAGATCGGCATCGAGCGACTGCATCTGGAGCAGGACGCGGGTAAGTCGCTCCACGACCAGCACGCCACCATGTCCTACGTCGACCTCAACCGTTCGGGCGTCGCGCTGATGGAGATCGTCTCCAAGCCTGACATGCGCTCCTCCGACGAAGCCAAGGCCTATATGACGAAGCTGCGCGCGATCGTGCGCTACCTCGGCACCTGCGACGGCAATATGGACGAAGGCTCCATGCGCGCCGACGTCAACGTCTCCGTCCGTCGTCCGGGCACCGAATTCGGCACGCGCTGCGAGATCAAGAACGTCAACTCCATCCGTTTTATCGGTCAGGCGATCGAATACGAAGCCCGCCGCCAGATCGGCATTCTGGAAGACGGCGGCGCGATCGAACAGGAAACCCGTCTCTTCGACCCGAACAAGGGCGAGACGCGTTCGATGCGCTCCAAGGAAGATGCACACGACTACCGCTACTTCCCGGATCCGGATCTCCTGCCGCTCGAGTTCGACGATGCCTTCGTCAAGGCGCTCGAAGCCGATCTGCCAGAGTTACCTGACGACAAGAAGGAGCGCTTCGTGCGCGAGCTTGGTCTGTCGATCTACGACGCTTCCGTTCTGGTCTCGGAAAAGGCGATTGCCGACTATTTCGAAGCCGTTGCCGAAGGCCGCGATGGCAAGGCTGCCGCCAACTGGGTCATCAACGACCTGCTCGGCGCCCTGAACCGCATCGGCAAGAGCATCGAGGAAACTCCCGTTTCGCCGGCTCAGCTGGGCGCGATCATTGACCTGATCAAGGGGAGACTATCTCCGGAAAGATCGCAAAGGACGTGTTCGAAATCGTGCTGAACGAGGGCGGTGATCCTGCCGAGATCGTCGAAGCGCGCGGCATGAAGCAGGTGACCGATACAGGCGCGATCGAGAAGGCTGTCGACGAAATCATCGCTGCCAACCCGGATCAGGTCGCCAAGGTCCAGGCCAAGCCGACACTCGCCGGCTGGTTCGTCGGCCAGGTGATGAAGGCGACCGGCGGCAAGGCGAACCCGCAGGCCGTTCAGGCTCTCGTCAAGGCGAAACTCGGCATCGAGGAGTAAGGCCGTGTATTTCGTGCGCACCGCCAGCGAGCGCGATCTTGGCAAGATCCGCATCCTGCTCGATGAAGGGTTCCGTGCGACTTACGCTGGTCTCTACGGTGAAGCCAAGGTGAGCGAGCTGATCGAACACCTGTTTTCGCCGGCAGCACTTCAGACAAGACTCGCGAAGAAGAACGCCGAGTTCCTGGTTGCGGACAACGGCAAAGACATCGGCGGCATCGGGTATGCCGCCATGTCGGATGAAATGACGAAGACCGTCATGCTTCATCTGCTCTATGTCCGGCAGCCGCTACATCGCCAGGGCATCGGGCGCGAGATCTTCGCCGAGCTGGAAACCTGCTTTCCCGACGCCGAGATCATGCGCCTCGAGGTCGAGCCGAGAAACACGACCGCGATCGCCTTCTATCATGCCCACGGCTTCGAGGATGTCGGGCGCAATGAGAACGACGGTCCCGGGCAATCCGGCATACCGACGCTGATCCTCGAAAAAGCTCTCGAACAGCATTAGGTCGCAACTCCCGCATGAACGAGATCACCATTCGCGAGGCGCGCAGTGCCGACGTCGCCGCGCTTGTCGCCATCTTTGCTGCTGATGAACTCGGCGGTCATGGCGACACGACGGCCCCAGAGGTTTTCGGCGAGTATCTGAGGGCTTTTGAGCGAATTGCGACGTCGCGGGACCAGACGCTCTATGTTGCTGAACGCGAAGGCCAGGTTGTCGGCACGTTCCAGACAATGATCGTGACGGCGCTCGTCGGCCGAGGCTCATCATCGATGATTATCGAGGCAGTGCAGACACGCGGCGACATGCGGGGGCAGGGCATCGGTGCCCGAATGATCGAGTTTGCCATCGCGGAGGCAAAAGGTCGCGGTCTGCGCCTCGTTCAATTGACCTCGAATGCCAGCCGTAGCGATGCGCGCCGTTTCTACGAACGGCTCGGCTTCAAGCAATCGCATCTCGGCTTCAAGATGGCCCTGAAATGAGCCTGTGTTGCTTTGGAATCACTGGACAATGCGTCTCGCTGGCGGCATAAGCGAGGGATCGAATTCTGGTCCCGCTCGCCATCCGGCAAGCTCAAGGAAAAGACATGAAGAATCTACTCGTGCAAATCTTCACCTGGTGGAACGGTCAGACGATCGGTACGCGTTTCGCGACCTGGCGTTTTGGCAAGCGCGTCGGTGAAGACGAATTGGGTAACGTTTACTACGAAGGCGGCATGTCCTCTTACGGCCTTCCGCGGCGTTGGGTGATCTACAAGGGCTATGCCGAAGCCTCGGCAATTCCTCCGGGCTGGCATGGCTGGATGCATCACCGCACCAACGTTCCTCCGACGAAGGAAAACTACGTCGCCAAGGAATGGCAGAAGCCGCACCGCGCCAACCCGACCGGTTCGCCGCAGGCTTACCGTCCTCCAGGCTCGCTGGTTGTTCCTGGCGAGCGCCCGCGCGTTACCGGCGACTACGACGCCTGGACGCCGGGCAACTAAGCAGGGCCACTGACCCGGCTTTTGGCCACAATTGACCATTACCCGCAGAATGGCCGCAGCAATTGCGGCCTTCGATTTTTAAGATGCTGTGGAGACGGGCAGATATGAAGCTTTTCACGCGGAACCAGCTCCTGCGTGCCGCCGGGCTCTCACTGGCGCTCGGCCTTCTGCCACAAGTCGCCTCTGCTGCCCGCATCGAGAACTCCGTTGCCGTTTTCTCCGGTCTCGACAAGATCACCGGCCGCATCACGACCTTCGACGTCTATGTTAACGAGACCGTGCAGTTCGGCGCGCTGCAGGTGACGCCGAAGGCCTGCTATTCGCGTGACCAGGCTGAAGCGCAGAAAATCGATGGTTTCGTGGAAGTCGACGAGATCACCCTCGACCGCAAGATCCGCCGCATCTTCACGGGCTGGATGTTTGCCGATAGCCCCGGCCTCAACGCCGTCGAGCATCCGATCTATGACGTGTGGCTGAAGGACTGCAAGCAGAATTCGGACGTTCCTGCGCCCGACAAGGCCGCCAAGTAAATCTCAGAATTCAAGGTTCGGCGATTCCATCGCCGCCGCGAGTATGTGCGCGTATTCATCCTTCGGAACGTCGATCGCTCCGAACGTCTTCAGGTGCTCGGTCGTGAATTGCGTATCGAGCAGGGTAAAGCCCTTGGCGCGCAGCCGTTCCACGAGATGAACGAGACAGATTTTCGAAGCGTCGGTGCGTCGCGAGAACATGCTCTCGCCGAAGAATGCCGAACCCAGCGAAACGCCGTATAGCCCGCCCACAAGCTGGTCGCCGTCCCAGGCCTCTACGGTATGGGCGTGCCCGATCCGGTGCAGCGTCGAATAGAGAGACCTGATGGTCTGGTTGATCCAGGTGCTCGGCCGGTCGCCTGTCTCTGCCGCGCAGGCCGAGATGACAGCCTCGAAATCATAGTTGAAACGAATATCGAACGGCTTGCGTCGGATCGTCTTGGCGAGGCTTTTGGAAATGTGAAAATCGTCGAGCGGCAGGACGCCGCGAAGATCGGGCTCGACCCAGAAGATTTCCGGGTCGTCGGCCGATTCAGCCATCGGAAAGAGACCGATGGAGTAGGCGCGCAGGAGGATTTCCGGTGTTATGCCTGGAGACTTCCTGCGCGACCCTGCCATTCTCTGTTACGCCGATTTGTTGGCCAGATAGTTTTCCAGCCAGTGGATGTCGTAGTCGCCGTTGGCGATGTCCTGATTGTCAACCAGATCCTGGAACAGCGGAAGCGTCGTCTTGATGCCGTCGACGACAAATTCGTCGAGCGCGCGGCGCAGACGCATCATGCATTCGACGCGCGTGCGGCCGAAGACGATGAGCTTGCCGATGAGGCTGTCGTAGTAGGGCGGGATCTTGTAGCCTTGGTAAGCACCGCTGTCGACGCGAACGCCAAGACCACCCGGCGCATGGAAGTGCGTGATCGTGCCTGGCGACGGCACGAAGGTTCGCGCGTCTTCGGCGTTGATACGGCACTCGATGGCGTGACCGTGGAAGTTGATCTCTTCCTGCTGGACGGAAAGCCCGCCGCCGGACGCGACCCGGATCTGCTCGTGAACGAGGTCGATGCCAGTAATCGCTTCGGTGATCGGGTGTTCAACTTGCAGACGGGTGTTCATTTCGATGAAATAGAACTCGCCGTTCTCGTACAGGAACTCGATCGTGCCGGCGCCGCGGTACTTCAGCTTCTTCATGGCATCGGCGCAAACCTGGCCAATCCGCATGCGCTGTTCGACGTTGAGGGCAGGGGAATTCGCTTCTTCCCAGACCTTCTGGTGGCGGCGCTGCAAGGAGCAGTCGCGTTCGCCGAGATGGATCGCATTGCCTTCGCCGTCACCGAACACCTGGATTTCGATATGACGTGGCTTGCCGAGGTACTTTTCCATGTAGACGGCTTCGTTGCCGAAGGCAGCAGCCGCTTCGGTGCGGGCCGTCGACCAGGCTTCGATCAGGTCCTCTTCGGACTTGGCGACCTTCATGCCGCGACCGCCGCCGCCGGCCGTTGCCTTGATTAGCACCGGATAGCCGATTTCAGCAGCCGTCCGCCGCGCATCTTCCTCGGTCTTCACCTCGCCGTCCGAACCCGGAACGACAGGGATGCCGAGTTCCTGAGCGGTGGTCTTGGCGGTGATCTTGTCGCCCATGAGGCGGATATGTTCCGCCGTCGGGCCGATGAAGGTGATGCCGTGCGCTTCCAGGATTTCCGCAAACTTGGCGTTTTCCGACAGGAAGCCGTAGCCCGGATGCACAGCGTCGGCGCCGGTGATTTCGCAGGCGGCAACGATCTGGTGGATGTTCAGATAGCTGTCGCGCGAAGGCGGAGGACCGATGCAGACGCTTTCGTCGGCGAGGCGCACATGCATGGCGTCGGCATCGGCGGTCGAGTGAACCACGACGCAGGGAATGCCGAGCTCTTTACATGCACGCAGCACGCGAAGCGCGATTTCCCCGCGGTTGGCGATGAGGATTTTCGAGACCATGACGCCCGCCTTATTCGATGACGACGAGGGCTTGGCCGTATTCGACGGGGCTTCCGTCCTCGACGAGGATTTCGGTGACCTTGCCGGACTTCGGCGAAGGAATCTGGTTCATGGTCTTCATCGCTTCGATGATGAGCAGCGTCTGGCCTTCCTTCACGGTCGCGCCGACTTCGATGAAGGCGCGTGCGCCCGGAGCCGGAGCCATATAGGCGGTGCCGACCATCGGAGCGCTGACGGTGTTGGCAGGGTTGCGTGCCGCCGCTGCCGGAGCCGCGGGGGCCGCCGCCGCGGCAGCTACAGCCGGAGCCGCAGCGTATGCGGGCGCAGCCATCGGAGCCTGGATGTACTGGGTGTTGCCGGCGCGTGAAACGCGGATACGCAGATCTTCCTGCTCGACTTCGATCTCCGTGAGATCAGTGTCGTTGAGGATGTTCGCGAGATCGCGGATCAGCGCCTGGTCGATACCGTTTTTCTTCTCAGCCATGAGTGTTTGCCCTGTCTTCTTTTTATGCCGTAAGGTTCTTCAGCGCCTGCAGCGCCAGAATATAGCTGTAAGGCCCGAAGCCGCAGATGACGCCTTTCACTGCTGGCGCAATCATTGACTTGTGGCGGAATTCTTCCCGCGCGTGGACGTTGGAAATATGGAGCTCTATCACCGGAATGGAAATAGCGCGAATTGCATCGTGAAGCGCGACCGACGTATGGGTGTAGGCGCCGGCATTGATCGCAACGCCGACCGCCTTGTCGTTCGCCTCATGAAACCAGTCGACGAGCGTGCCTTCGTGGTTGCTCTGGCGAAAGTCGATGTCGAAACCGAGTTCGCGCCCTGCCACCTTGCAGTCTGCCTCGATGTCCTGAAGCGACTTGCCACCATAGATGCCGGGCTCTCTTTTGCCGAGCATGTTCAGGTTGGGCCCGTTCAGGACGAATATCGTTTGCGTCATCGAATGTTCCAATAGATGCGAGACGGCAACCTATAGACTCCCAGCGGAGCTAATGAAAGCCCTTTGGAAAGCGCAGTCCGAATCGCGCCATATTTGTCCACATGGCTGAAACACTTCGATTTTGGCGATTTGATGAGCTCCTGATCAGCAGCTTGTCTTGCCGCAGGTGCGCATGTTCTTGACCTTGGTCTCAAGGTCGTCGAAGCCGACAGCGCCCTGAACCAGCTCGTTGCCGATCACATAGGACGGCGTACCGGTGATGCCGAGGCTCTGGGCGAGCTGATAGGTTTCCTGGACGGATTGGTCGCTGGTGCTCTTCGCCATTTCAGCGCGGATCTGCTTCTCGCTGACGCCGAGCGACTGCGCGACATCTATCGCGGTCGATTCATCGGCACGCCCATCGCTGCCAAGCAGGGCAATGTGAAACTGGCTGTACTTCTCAGGCGCAAGCTTTCTGAACGCGTCGGACACCTTGTGCGCAGCCACAGACTCCGGCCCGAGGATCGGGAGTTCCTTGAGAACGAAGCGAACGTTCTTGTCCTTCTGCAGCATGGTCTGCATGTCTGACAGTGCGTGTCGGCAGTAGCCGCAATTGTAGTCGAAGAACTCGACGATCGTGACGTCGCCCTTCGGATTGCCGAGCGCCATGTCGTATTTCGCGTCGAAAATCTCTGTCTTGTTGTCCGAGATTGCAGCATTGGCCTTTACGAGCCGGGCCTGCTCCTGCTTCTTCTGCAGGGCGTCCTGGACATCGAGCATGATCTCGGGATTTTCGATCAGATACTGCTTGATGAACTCGCCGAATTCCTTCTTCTGCGCGTCATCGAGTGCTGCCGCCGGATAAGCCGTCGCAACGGAGGCAGTGAGCGCCAGAGCGGTGAAGATTTTTCGAAGCGTGGCCATTATATCCTCGTCATCAGCAATTTTTGTGCGTCGATTCAGGCGATGAATACACTGCCCTTGTTAACGGCGTCAGGTGATTTCCGCCAAACTACGGTGCGTCCCGCCGTCTTCAAACAAGAATTTTCGCATCCGCCATTCAATCGCGGGATTGTGATGATCCGATTATTGCGGCAATTGTCTGGCCGCAAGGCAAAGTTAGAGAGAAGCGATCTTGTTTTCCATTTCAAAGCGCAGCGAAGTCGAGCCCTTTCACGCGATGGACGTTCTGGCCGAAGCGACGAAGCGGCGGGCGAGCGGTCATCCGGTCATCTCGATGGCGGTTGGCCAGCCATCCCATCCGGCGCCGAACGCCGCGTTGGAAGCAGCTCAGGCAGCACTTGTCGAAGGCAGGATCGGCTATACGGATGCGCTCGGAACCACAAAGCTGAAGCATGCTCTCGCCGGGCACTATCGCGATCGTCACGGGCTGACGATCAATACCGCCCGCATCGCGATAACCACCGGCTCTTCCGCTGGCTTCAATCTGGCCTTCCTCTCGCTCTTCGATGCCGGCGATGCGGTTGCGATTGCCCGGCCGGGCTATCCTGCCTATCGCAATATCCTCGGTGCGCTTGGCCTGAAGGTTATCGAAGTGCCTGTGACGGCCGAGACGCACTTCACGCTGACGCCCGAGAGCCTAGAGGCCGCGCAAGCCGCCAACAACGTTAGGCTGAAGGGCGTCCTGCTGGCGAGCCCCGCCAATCCGACCGGCACGGTGACCGGGCGCGAGGGACTGAAGGCTCTGGCCGACTACTGCGCCGCCAACTCGATCGCCTTCATTTCCGACGAGATCTACCACGGGCTGACGTTTGTCGGAGAGGAGACGAGCGCGCTGGAACTGACGGACGAGGCGATCGTCATCAATTCCTTCTCCAAGTATTATTGCATGACTGGCTGGCGGATCGGCTGGATGGTGCTTCCGGAAAGGCTCGTTCGCCCGATCGAGCGCGTTGCGCAAAGCCTCTATATCTCTCCGCCCGAACTCTCGCAAATCGCGGCAACGGCAGCCCTTGGCGCCGGCGAGCAACTCGACGTCTACAAGGCAAGCTACGCTGCCAACCGCGAATTCCTGATGAAGCGCCTGCCGGAGATCGGTCTCTCGATTGCGTCACCGATGGATGGCGCGTTCTATGCCTACGTCGATGTGACCCGCTTCACCAACGACAGCATGGCTTTCGCCAAGCGGATGTTGGCCGATATCAACGTCGCAGCGACACCCGGCTTGGATTTCGATCCGCTTGAGGGCCATCGATCGCTGCGGATGTCCTATGCCGGCGCGCAGGTCGAAATCGTCGAAGCTGTCGAGCGCATCGCTGGCTGGCTGAAATAAGTCACCGAAAGGTGACCCATCGAAATTCTGCAGTATGCGACTGTGTCGCCGGGCCTACATATCCGCCCGGCAATTTTCCCGATCGAGCCGCGAGACCAGCGCCAGCATCGTCTCCGAAACCGGCGTGGGTACGGCCGCAAGGCGCCCGAGCACCACGACCATTCCCACCAGTGGCGTGATCTCAAGCGATTTGCCGGCGAGGAGATCCTGCAGCATCGAGGTTCGAACCGGACCGATCTGTTGCGCCTGCTCCAGCCGCTGCTCGACCGACATGCCAACGTTGGCGCCGAGCGCCTCTCCGACCGCCTTGACCTCTTTCATGACCTTGCCGATCTGGTCGCTGAGCGCCGCATCGGCCATCATCTCCGACATCAATGAGCGGGTGAGGGCGCTGATTGGATTGAACGAGGCGTTGCCCATCAGCTTGCTCCAGATATCGTCCCGGATCCGAGATGACAGCTTCACGCCGATATCGGCGCGCCGAAACAATGCTTCGACGTCTCGCAGATCGTCGGTGATCTCCCCGGAGGGCTCGCCAAGGATGAAATGCCCGTTGTTGCTGAGCTTGACCTCGCCGGGGCTGCTGACTTCAGCACCCTGGTGCGCAACGCAGCCGATGACGCGGTGCGGGCCGATGAGATGCCAGAGCTTGCCGCCTTCATCGAGTTCGTCGAACTGAAGCTCCGCGTGTCCGCTCTGCTGATCGCGGTGGAAGTACCACCACGGAATCCCGTTCAAGATCATCAGGACACGCGTGCCTTCCTTCAGAAGATGCCCGATTCCATCGGCCGCAGCGGAGAGCTGATGGCCTTTCAGTCCGGTGATGACGAGATCTTGCTTCGGAAGCTCTCTTGGATCGTCGGTGGCTTCCACCCGAGCTACGAGCGGAGCATTTGCGCCGGCTTCGAGAAGGCGCAGGCCGTCGCACTGGATGGCGCGCAAGTGGGCGCCGCGGGCAACGACCGAAAGGGTGGCATCAGCACCAAGCGACGAGGAGAGTTTCGCCGCAATGGCGCCGCCAAGCGCGCCGGCGCCAAAGATGCAGATATTCTTGAAGGGCATGCGATGATCTTTCCGCGAGTGTGGTCGCGCTGAACTTAGGTCATTCAGCCCTCAAGGCGAGTGATATCTGGAGCCGGCGGAGGCTTTTAATGGCTGGAGCCCGGAAGCAACTCGTTTCGACGAAGCTCGTCGATCGCCGCCACAGCATCTTCCGCAGACCAGCCTGCCCGGATGGCCGCGGCGATCATCCGGACCTCGGCCTCCTCTTCGATCTTCAGGAACAGCGGTTCCAGGGCCTCTTGGGCGGTAACGATATGATCGTTCGGAGGGGTAACTGACTGGCGGGTGGCGAGCGTAGGCATCTGCGCGGTACTCCTCTCTCTGGCAGGGGATGACTCAGAATAATGCACGAGCGCGAAAAAGGTTCCGGATAAAGTTTCAAGAAAGCTTCATCTTGTTCTTTCGCCCCGGCTCTGCCTTGTTGCGCAACTAGGCTGATGCTCGATTCGGTTCCCGGTTACATGCGGAGCCACGACGAAAACGCACGAAGGAGATTGCGATGACGAACGCCAAGAACGGGGTTTCCGAAATGCGACCAAGAATAACAGTAATTGGTGTCGGCGGCGGCGGTGGCAATGCCATCAACAACATGATTGCGGAAAATCTCGAAGGCGTCGATTTCATCGCTGCCAATACGGACGCGCAGGTGCTCGCCACCTCGAAGGCATCGCGCCGCATTCAGCTCGGCGCACACGTGACCGAAGGACTGGGCGCTGGTTCGCTGCCGGAAGTCGGTCGCGCTGCTGCCGAAGAGTCGATCGATGAGATCATGGATCATCTCGCCGGCTCCCACATGTGCTTCGTCACCGCCGGCATGGGCGGCGGCACCGGAACGGGTGCTGCACCCGTCATCGCTCAGGCCGCCCGCAACGCCGGCATCCTGACGGTCGGTGTTGTCACCAAGCCGTTCACCTTCGAAGGCAATCGTCGCATGAAAATGGCGGAACTCGGCATCGAGGCTCTTCGTGAGGCCGCCGATACCGTGATCGTGATCCCGAACCAGAACCTCTTCCGCATCGCCGATGCCAAGACGACCTTCGCGGACGCCTTCATGACCGCTGACCGCGTGCTTTACGCCGGTGTTGGCTGCATCACCGATCTGATCGTCAAGGAAGGCCTCATCAACCTCGACTTCGCCGACGTGAAGTCCGTCATGCGCGGCATGGGCCGGGCAATGATGGGCACCGGCGAAGCCTCGGGCGAAGGCCGCGCCATGAAGGCCGCCGAAGCTGCGATCGCCAACCCGCTGCTCGACGACATCTCGATGAAGGGCGCCAAGGGCGTTCTGATCTCGATCTCCGGCGGCTCGGATATGACGCTCTTCGAGGTGGACGAGGCAGCCAGCCGTATCCGCGACGAAGTGCAGGACGAAGCCGATATCGTCGTCGGCGCGATCTTCGACCGCAATCTCGACGGCAAGTTCCGTGTGGCGGTCGTCGCAACCGGCCTTGATGGCGCGAGTGCTGGAACACAGGCTCGCCAGGGCGTGCCGGTCGGTCAGGACATCCAGACGCGGACGCTGCAGTAAGTATCCTTCCGCCTGCGCGCCCCGATCGGGCGCGCAGGCCAATTCTGATCTGTCGTTCGGGCCGGGTCCGTGCATGCTGGAAAAGGCGGGCGGTGCCCTGTATGTGCTCTCGCCCCTTCGCCCAATGAGGCGTTTCCGACAATCAGGACAATCCCACGCCCAAGACACCTCCAGCGAGGCGATGATCCAGATCGCACAGGTCGAGCCCCCTCCGCACCTGATCCTCGGTGAGATCGGCTAAGACAATGTCACCGACGGGCTGCGCGCGAGAGTGGCGCAGATCGCGGAGTGGCGCAAAACTAGCCTCACGGCCGATGTTCCGAAAGCGTAAGATCAGGCGCGGACGGCTGCGCGATGGAGGTCTGGAATGGCGAAGTTGGGTTACGTGTTTGCAGGCCTGCTCATCCTGATCGGATTGGTCTGGATGGGGCAGGGCAGCGGCTATTTCCCCTATCCCGGGGAAAGCTTCATGATCAATCAGACGCCGTGGATCTATTGGGGCGCACTGGCTGCAATCGTCGGAGTAGTCGTGCTTGCCGTGACGAGAAGCGTGCAGAGGCGCTGAGCGGGAGGCTCGGGCAACGGGCGGTCACGAGCAGCATTGTCAGGCAGAAGAAAAGTCACCGATGCGCGACATGCTCCATCAGGAGAGCATTTAAAATAATTCGCCGGCTAAGGAGGTGTTCTGACCTCCGCCGGCGATGAATGCGATAGGTAATGCGCGGCTTACGCGCGACGGCGGGCCTCGGCCATGTCGGGGCGTGTGCCGTCGGGGGCGCGAAGCCCATAGTGCTTGCTTGCGAACACCCATTCGACATTGCCAGGTTCGAACGGACGACGCGGGTTTCTCAGCGCCATCCGGCGCTCGGAGAGGCTGCGGGGCAGGGTGTCGATCATGTCGTTGACGAAGGTTTCAACGCAGTCTTTCCAGCGGGGCGAGACCGCAACATCGATACCGCCGTAGCGCTGGAAATCCGGATGTTTGCGGGAGTAGCATGCGCCGAGCATCCAGGCATGCTGCTGCTTCAGAAAACGTTCTTTAATGGTCATTCCTAGTCTTTTTCCTTGGCGTCATCGACGACATCGGCCTCGGGGCGGTCGCCTCCGTTCGACCGTTCCGTTGTCCAGGTGCCGTCCGCACGCTGATATGTAATGTCCGCATCCTGGCCACCGAGCTGTTGTCGCTCCGCGGCTTGTTTGGCCGCTGCCAGTGCATCTTCGTGAGTTGGGAAAGTTTCCGACCAGACATCGTCCAGGCGGTAAGCCCAGGCGCCATCATGTTCGGCGACGTGGTAGGTAATCGACATCGGGCATTCCTTCAAGAACTTTTCGCAGGAATTTGCATGGAGGTTCCCTGCGGATTGAAACATCGGAACGCAGCTCGCCCGATGCTTGTTCCCTTCCGCCTTGGCCTGTGTGAGGCTGGATTACGTGTGCCGTCGATCTTGCGCAAATGCGGAACGCTTCATAGGCTCAAGGCGTTGATGGATTCGTTCAACGCCTCTCAATAGGAACCCCATGCGCGCTCAGTCGAAGCCGTTCATTGTCGAAGTCAAATCCTCTCGCCGTCAGGATCGCCGCCAGTCCGCGTCGATCTGGGGAAATCTGGATCTAGCAGCCGTTGCCGAAGAAATCGCGGAAGATCTGCCACAGTCGGCAGCAGCGCCTGCCGAGGCAGCCGTCGTACGGTAAGGTAGCGGCAGGCGGGAACTCAGCCCGCCTGCATTCTCTGCTAGTATCCCGCAGCCCTTGCCTCTCGGCGCAATCCAGGCTGCAGGTCGTACAGTCTCAATCCAGGAAGAACTCCAGGAGATCGGCGTTTACGATGTCGGGATGCGTCGTGCACATGCCGTGCGGCAGACCGGCATAGGTCTTGAGCGTTCCGTGTTTCAGGAGCTTGACCGAAAGCGGCGCGGAATCGGCATAGGGAACGATCTGATCGTCATCGCCATGCATGACGAGCGTCGGCACCGTGATATTCTTCAGATCGTCGGTGAAGTCAGTCTCCGAGAAGGCCTTGATACAATCATAGTGCGCCTTGGCGGCTCCCATCATGCCCTGACGCCACCAGTTCTCGATGATACCCTGGCTGACCTTGGCGCCGGGACGATTGAACCCGTAGAACGGGCCTGCCGGCACATCCAGGAAGAACTGGGCGCGATTGGCGACAAGTGCCGCGCGGAAGCCGTCAAAAACCTCGAGCGGCAGACCGCCGGGGTTCTTGTCCGATTTCACCATGATCGGCGGCACGGCACCGATCAGCACGGCCTTGGCAACGCGGCCGGGCTTGGCGCGCGCGACATAGTGGGCAACTTCGCCGCCGCCGGTCGAGTGGCCGACATGGATGGCATTCTTGAGATCGAGCGCATCGGTAAGGGCGGCGACGTCGGCGGCATAGGTGTCCATCTCGTTGCCTTGCCAGGTCTGGCTCGAACGCCCGTGGCCGCGCCGGTCATGGGCGATCACACGATATCCCTTGTCCAGAAAGAACATCATCTGCGCATCCCAGTCGTCGGCGCTGAGCGGCCAGCCATGATGGAAGACGATAGGCTGGGCGGTGGCCGCACCCCAATCCTTGTAGAAAATCTCAGTTCCGTCGGCGGTCTTGATGAATGGCATGGCAACGTTCCCTCTTTTTGACTGTGATTTGCGTTCTTGGCATTAATGGCACGCGAGCGTCCGTCCTGCGCCAATATCGTGACGCATCCCGGCCGGACCTGGCTCGCCTGCGCTGCAGTCCTACGTCCTCATCATGACGTGGCGTTAGCGGCGCTTCGGGCCAACGGTAATGTGATGCAAATCGTTAAGAAGGGAAGATGCCGTTCTGGAGAATGACGGCACAAACAGAAAGACCGACACGTTGACGTGGTCGGGCTCAGTCACATCAAGCTGCCGGAGTTGGCGCCGGTCGCGCCAGCCTCCGGATTGATCCTGCGTGGTCAGACCGGATTGCAGGTCATGCCGTTGCGTCTTGCGTTGTCGATGCAGTCGCTGCGGTTGGAATAGCCTTGGGACGATGCTCCGACGATGCGGCCGTTCGAGGCGGTGCGCCGCCAGCGCCAGCCATCTGCTCCGCTATAAACTTCCCACGTATCCCCGTTAGTTGCGACGCAGCTTGCCATGTTCACCTCCATCATCGTGCGGATAGGGAAATGGCTAAGCGATTCGCGCGTGCGTCTCCACGAACTGGCTGCAACTCACGGTGTAGATGCGAGAAACGCTGGTTGTGTCAGGCCTATGCGGCAGACAAAACGCAAAAGAGCGGCCGACGGCCGCTCTTTCTTTGTTTCAGCTTGATTTTCGGGCGGACGGTGATCTTGCCCAGTCGACCCTCTTGGCTCGCTGATTTTGTTCGTAGATTTAGAGCAGCGCGCACACCACGCTGTTCTAAACGCACTTTTCCTCAATGCTAGGAAGGGAGAAGGCAACGGTCGCGCCCGGTCCGTCGTTCGACATTGCCCACATCCGGCCGCCGTGATTTTCAACTATCGAACGGCTGATGGAAAGGCCTATGCCCATCCCGTTGCGTTTCGTCGTGAAGAACGGTTCGAACATCTTTTCCGGAGCGTCAGGGGCGATTCCGACGCCCGCATCCGAGATGGACAACGTGATCATATCCTCGCTCGCTAGCGCAGTTCGCACCAGCAGACGGCGAGGCCGCTCCTCGGTCTCCGCCATGGCCTCGATCCCGTTCAAGACCATATTGAGAATGACCTGCTGAAGCTGAATGCGATCGCCCGTGATAGGCGGCAACTCTGGCGCCAGCCTAGCCTCCAGGACAATCAGTTTCTCACGCATGTCTCGCGCCGACAATGCAATGACCTCGCGAGCTATTTCATTGAGGTCGATCGTCTCCATGGCCGGAGACTGTCGATTGAACATAGCCCGAAGTCGCTTGATAACTTCGGTCGCGCGCATGGTGTCTCGGATCGTCCGCCGGGCAGTATCTGTTGCGGAAGCGATGTTCGGTGGATCGAGCGCTAACAGACGGACACATGCACTGGCGTTCGCGAGAATGCCCGAAAGTGGTTGGCTCACCTCGTGCGCTATGGACGTCGTCAGGGCACTTATTGTCATCACGCGAGAAACATACGCGAGTTCTTCTCGCGCTTTTGCAAGTGCTTCCTCGCCACGTCGAAGAGCATCTTCCGCCCGTCTTGTCTCGGTAATGTCCTGCACCGTTCCCATGAAGACCGGGTGATCGCCGATGTAATGTGTAATCCTGGCCAGTCCTCGAATGAACCTGAGGGTCTCGTCTGTCCTGATGATCCGGAAGACGAAATCGGCATCCTCGCCAGCAAACCCTCTCTTCATCTCGAAGTCGAAGAGTTCCAGGTCTTCCGGATGGACCCGCTCCCTGACCGCATCGATGCTCGGCTTGAGCTCAGGGTCGAGGTCGAATATTCTGTAGAACTCCTCAGACCAGATGTTCTCATCCCGCTGGATATCAGATGTAAAGCTGCCTGTTGAACTAATCCGTTGAGCGGCGACGAGCTGCGCCTGGCTTCGTTCGACCTGCGTCTCTCGCTTGAGAAGAGCTTCCTCGTGACGGGTCCGGTCAATCGAGATGGCCGCGATGTGCTTCGCTCGATCGACTATTTGCTGCTCGCGAGGCCGGAAGTCTGCTTGCTGATGCCTCAGGATTATAAGTATCCCGGCCGTGTTTCCATACGGGGACAGAATGGGAATGGCCTTGCAGTAGTGCAGAGCGTTGGCCAACATCATCTCGCCCATCAACGTGTCGTGCTGGTCGCATTCGGCCATCGTCGCGATCTCGACAGTCCTTTTTGTCAGAGCGGCTGTGGAGCAGGGGTTCTTGTCCGAAATCACGCTCTTGCCGTCGAAGATCTCTCTGAACTCACCGGCCAGACTGCTAGCAGCGCCCATGCGGAAGAGCTTGCGGTCAAGTGAAAGCTCGAGGAAGCCGCAAACAAGGTCCGGAACGAGATCCGCGACAACATCGCAGAGCCGTTGAAGAACACTTGCCGACGGTGCGCCTCGCGCGACCATTTCGAGTATCTCCATCTCATGCCCTAGCAGGTGGGAGGAATCCCGGCTGTCCTGAACGTCGGTCTGAAGGACGCAATAGCCCGCTAACTCTCCGTTCTGCTCACGTATCGGCGTGACATGTGCCTCCAGCCAGCGGAGTGTACCGTCGGCAGAGAGCGCTTGATACGAAACGACAGCTGGTTCATTTCGGTTTTGCCCCGCCTGCAGCTGAAAGGCGATCTCTTCCAGTTTGCCTAGATTGAAGTTGGCTCGTCTGTCTTGAGGAACGCCTGACGACGAGTACCAGCGCCATGCTGCGTGATTTGCGAAATCGAGCTCCAAGGTAGGAGTTAGTAGAAGCGCCTGGAGTGACAGCGAGTCTAGGAAGTTCCGGAAGTCACGATCCGCATTGCTAATCGGGTTGTCGATCGTCTCAAGGCGGTCTATCGCAAGCCAACACACGTCACCTCCCGGCCCGTTCATTGGCGAAACGGAGAGATTGAGCAAAATGAATTGTCCGTCCCTTCGCCGGAAACGGGCCGCGACGAGTTGAACGCCGCCCTGCTGCGCGTCTTTCTGCGCTCGAACCGTGACGAGCTGATCGTCCGGATGCAGAAAGCTTGCCAATTGCCACGACTCGCCTTGATCGTTCATCAGGCCAGTGAAGTCGATGAAGCGCGTGTTCACATAGCGGAGGGTGCCTGCTTCGTCCGTTGTCCAGACCAAGCCGGGCAGGCTGTTCAAGATTCCCAGGCCGTCATTGGCCCCGTATGTAACTGCATCCTCGTCAAGTGACATTGACATCAACGGTCGTTCCGTTCGCTTCGTCGCCCCGCAGTCAGGGCAGGGGCCGTCGCTAGTCCGGTAGCACCGCCGCTGAGGCGAGCCTCGGTCAACCGTCGCCCAAGGATGAAGTCTTTCGAGAGAATTGCCGCCAGCGCGCCAGCGAGCATCCATATCGAAGTGGTCAGGGCAAACGTCACAGAAGTCCAGCCGAGCGTCGCCGAGGCGAGGATGGTTCCCAATGAGGTCGAGATCTTCAGCACTGAGAAAACCTCAGCCCTCATTTCTGGCGCCACCAGTCTGTTGAGCTGCAACGAGTAGTGGATGCCGAGCGAGGGCGCGCATATCCCGACAAGCGCGCAGCCGAGTATCGATAAACCGAACGAATTCTGAAGTATCAGCGCCATGCCGATGATGATCGTAATGAACATCGCCGCGACCTGCTGCTTCGAATAGGCTTTGTTGAGCACGCCGTTTCCCATGGATCCGACAAGCGACGCCGCACACAGGGTTCCGGTGAATATCGCGCCGTACCCTGCTTGCAGGTCGAACCCCATCGCAAGAGACACCGCGCCGACTTCGATGCCGCTGATCGCGGCGGAACTGGCGCAGGCGCATCCGAGCCAGAGAAGGACTTCAGGCGTCAGCGATCTGGTTCGGGTTTCCACCGCCTGCGGCTCCACATTGCTTCTTGCTGACGGCAAGATCATTGCGGGCACCGCGCCGAGTATCGCGATTGCAGCTATCGAGAATGATGCGGACACCGATCCAAGACTGGCTGCCAAAATCGGGGTGACGAGGAAGGTGAGGTCCGACGCAAAAGCTGCGAGGGCAAGAGCCCTTGTCATCTGCGAATGCACAATCAGGTAGTTTGCACTGTCACGCAGATAACCGAAGGCCGCACCTTGCACGAGACCAGCGGCCACTGCCGCAGCGATGAAAACCGCGTATGGCGCGCCCACTCCACACGCAGTGGCGCAAACGAAAAGTGCTGCCGTCCGAATAAAAATTAGAGCCTTGAAGAATGCTATTGAGTTCGCACCCCGCCCTAACCGGGCAATTGGCAAGGCTCCGACAAGTTGCGCGGCCGTCATGGCAGCGAGCGCCGTTGCTCCACTCGCGGGGCTCTCCGTGATCGAGAGTGCTGCCAAGGCGAAGGCTATCGACGCTCCCGCGCGGGGCGCGCCAAACAGGCCGTAGGCGACCACCCAGCGGATAGTTTGAGGACTTTGTAGACCGCCCCAATTCATTTTTCCGCCAATTCTGGTCGTATCGTCCGCAGATAAACCTTGTCGAAGTATTTGCAGCACACGTGGTCAGAAGCGCCCCCGCGTCCGGTGAATCGGACGCATGGGTGGCACTCACCATCAGCAGGTTGAGTTTACCGCAAACTTGCACCAAGCACACTATACTAAGGTATCGCCTCTGATCCCTGAGGCTAGAGCTTCGGACGAGCGACACCATGGTGCAATGGAGGCGTCCAGGGCGGGTGACAACAGTCAGCTAACCCGAATGTTGAGCGCCTGAAAGGTGGTCAGATTTTCTTCGCAGTACACTTGCGTTTTTGAAGTCATCCCCCAAGTTGAAGAGCTCTACCTGGGAGAGTGTTTATGTCGCCTTTGGGTGCTCCTGGGCAACATTGGTGCGCGCGTTACATTGATCCGCCACTTCCTGGCGGATCAATCAACACCGTCAGTCCCGATCAGCTGCAGCCGCTCGTCGCGCCGCATGTGTCGCACTTCTCGCAGGTGCCGTTGCGCACCATCGTGAAGTTCTGGCATTCGGAGCAAATGTTGCCGGTGTAGCCCTGCATGATAGACCGGGCGCGGCGCTCGGATTCGATCTTCTTGGCTTCCGTCTTGGCCGATGCGGCGTCAGCCGCGGCCTTGTCGGAGAACAGAGCCGTTGCCTGCTGCTGCACTTCGGTCGTGACCTCTTCGATCACCTCCTCGGCGATCTCCTCAGCCAGTTCCTTGGCGCGCTCCTCGTAATCGCGCTTGAAGGCGACGATTTCGGAGGTCGAGATGGCGGTCGTCGGCTCGATCTTGCGGGCGGCAGCGCCTGCGAAGGACGTTACCGTCGCACCGGTCGAGCCACGGGCAGGGGCGGCTGTTGCCGAGCCCTTGGGTTCTCCGGACGCCTGTCGTTCGTTGCCGGAGACCAGCGTCGGCTTGTAGCCGCGCGTCCAGCCTGTCGACAGCAGGTTTGTCTTGCCTTCCTGGATGCCCTTGCCGAGTGCCGTGTTCGAGAAGTCCGACGTATCGACATGCGCGAGATCGTGACGGCCGAGGTAGGAGACGGCCAGTTCGCGGAACACGTAGTCGAGGATCGACGTGGCGTTCTTGATCGCATCGTTGCCGATGACCATGCCTGCTGGTTCGAACTTGGTGAAGGTGAAGGCCTCCACATATTCTTCGAGCGGCACGCCGTACTGCAGGCCGAGCGAGATCGCGATGGCGAAGTTGTTCATCATCGCACGGAAGGCCGCACCTTCCTTGTGCATGTCGATGAAGATCTCGCCGAGGCGGCCGTCGCCGAATTCGCCGGTGCGCAGGTAGACCTTGTGTCCGCCGACGGCGGCCTTCTGGGTGTAGCCCTGGCGGCGGTTCGGCAGCTTCTCGCGTTCGCGGGTGACGCGCTCGACCACGCGCTCGATGATCTTCTCGGTGATGGTGACGGCTTGGGCGGCGACCGGCTGCTGCAGCAGATCCTCCAGCGCGTCCTCATCGCTTTCGTCTTCGATCAGCGAGGCGTTCAGCGGCTGCGACAGCTTGGAGCCGTCGCGATAGAGCGCGTTTGCCTTCAGGCCGAGCTTCCAGGAGAGCATGTAGGCGCTCTTGCAATCGTCGACCGTCGCGTCGTTCGGCATGTTGATCGTCTTGGAGATCGCACCCGAGATGAACGGCTGGGCGGCGGCCATCATGCGGATGTGGCTGTCGACCGAGAGATAACGCTTGCCGATCTTGCCGCATGGGTTGGCGCAATCGAAGACGGCGAGATGTTCGTTCTTGAGGAACGGCGCGCCTTCCAGCGTCATCGCGCCGCAGACGTGAACGTTGGCAGCCTCGATGTCCTTCTTCGAGAAGCCGATGTGCTCGAGCAGGTTGAAGCCCATGTCGCCGAGCTGTTCGTCTGTAACCTTCAGCGTGCCCTTCAGGAAGTCGGCGCCGAGCGTCCACTGGTTGAAGACGAACTTGACGTCGAAGGCCTGCTTCAGCGCGCCGTTCAGTGCCTCGATCTTCTCGTCCGTGAAGCCCTTGGCCTTCAGCGAGCCGGGGTTGATCGCCGGCGCCTGGTTCAGGTTGCCGTGGCCGACAGCGTAGGCTTCGATCTCGGCGATCTGGCTTTCGGAGTAGCCGAGCGTACGCAGCGCTTCCGGAACGGCGCGGTTGATGATCTTGAAGTAGCCGCCACCGGCGAGCTTCTTGAACTTCACCAGCGCGAAGTCGGGTTCGATGCCGGTCGTGTCGCAGTCCATGACGAGACCGATCGTGCCGGTCGGCGCAATCACGGTTGCCTGGGCGTTGCGGTAGCCGTGCTTTTCGCCGAGCTCGAGAGCCTTGTCCCAGGCGCTCTTGGCGTGTGCCGCCAGATCCTGGTCCGGGTTTTCGGAGTGGATCAGCGCGACCGGGTTGATCGACAGGCCTTCATAGCCCGTGGTCTCGCCGTAAGCGGCGCGGCGATGGTTGCGGATGACCCGCAGCATGGCTTCGCGGTTCGGCTTGAACATCGGGAAAGGTCCGAGTTCAGAGGAAATCTCGGCCGAGGTGGCGTAGGAAATGCCGGTCATGATCGCGGTCAGCGAGCCTGCGATGGCACGCGCCTCGTCGCTGTCATAGGGAATGCCCGACGACATCAGGAGACCGCCAATGTTGGCGTAGCCGAGGCCGATCGTGCGGTATTCGTAGGAGCGCTCGGCGATCTGCTTCGACGGGAACTGCGCCATCATGACGGAGATTTCGAGAACGACCGTCCACAGACGAACGGCATGTTCGTAATCGGCGATATCGATGCGCTTGGTTGCGGCGTCCTTGAACTGGATGAGGTTCAGCGAGGCAAGGTTGCAGGCCGTGTCGTCGAGGAACATGTATTCCGAGCACGGGTTGGAGGCACGGATCGAGCCTGCAGCCGGGCTGGTGTGCCAGTCGTTCATCGTCGTGTTGAAGTGCAGGCCCGGATCGGCCGAGGCCCATGCGGCGTAGGAGATCGATTCCCACAGGTCGCGCGCCTTCAGCGTCTTCATGACCTTGCCGTCCTTGCGGGCGGTCAGGTTCCAGTCGCCGTCGTTTTCGACAGCGCGCAGGAAGTCGTCCTTGATCGAGACCGAGTTGTTGGAGTTCTGGCCGGAGACTGTCAGGTAGGCTTCCGAATCCCAGTCGGTGTCGTAGGTCTTGAACTCGAGGTCCTTGTAGCCCTGCTTGGCGAACTGGATGACGCGGCCGATATAGTTTTCCGGAACCTGGTCCTTCTTGGCAGCGCGGATTTCGCGCTTCAGGGCAGGGTTCTTGTTCGCGTCGAAGCAATCGCCATTGTCAGCTTCGCAGTTGACGCAGGCCTTCATGATCGCCTTGAGATGCTTGGCGACGACCTTGGAGCCGGTGACGAGAGCAGCAACCTTCTGCTCTTCCTTCACCTTCCAGTTGATGTATTCCTCGATATCCGGGTGGTCGATGTCGACAACCACCATCTTCGCCGCACGGCGCGTGGTGCCGCCCGACTTGATCGCGCCGGCTGCGCGGTCACCAATCTTCAGGAAGCTCATCAGGCCGGACGAGCGACCGCCGCCGGAAAGCTTTTCGCCTTCGCCACGCAGGTAGGAGAAGTTCGAGCCGGTACCGGAGCCGTACTTGAACAGGCGTGCTTCGCGGACCCACAGGTCCATGATGCCGCCTTCGTTGACGAGGTCGTCTTCAACGGACTGGATGAAGCAGGCATGCGGCTGCGGATGCTCGTAGGCCGACTTCGACTTCACCAGCTTGCCGGTGAAGGGGTCGACATAGAAGTGGCCCTGGCCGGGGCCGTCGATGCCGTAGGCCCAGTGCATGCCGGTGTTGAACCACTGCGGCGAGTTCGGGGCAACGCGCTGTGTGGCAAGCATGTAGGCAAGTTCGTCGCGGAAAGCAGAGGCATCTTCCTCGGACGAGAAATAGCCGCCCTTCCAGCCCCAGTAGGTCCAGGTGCCGGCAAGACGGTCGAAGACCTGGCGCGCATCGGTTTCCGAACCGTACTGCTGGTCCTTCGGGAGTTCCTTCAGGGCAGCCTCATCGGCAACCGAGCGCCACAGGAAGGAGGGAACGTCATTTTCCTCGACCTTCTTCAGGCGAGCAGGGACACCGGCCTTACGGAAATACTTCTGCGCCAGAATGTCGGCGGCAACCTGCGAAAACTGCGCGGGAACGTCGATGTTCTCGAGGCGGAATACGATCGAACCATCCGGGTTCTTGATCTCGCTGGTCGCCTTGCGGAATTCGATAGCCGCGTAAGCGCCCTGATCTGCCTTCGTAAAACGGCGTTCTATGCGCATTTTGCCTTAACCTCTAGCTTGCGCGCCCCGTCCCCGTTGACCAGGCGCAAGTTTCCACCTCCGGCGACGCCGAAAGAAGCGCAGCCAGTTCTCGTTTCCGTACCGTCACAGGAGTGTCATCCGGAGATGCTCTTCCTGTATATTGTGGTGATGGTGGCTGCAAACACTAAATATAGTATTAACAGCTTATTATCGCCAGCCCCCTGATGTCGTTTTTCGAGGGCCGAAAATCGCGCAGAATCCCCTCTGGGCGGCGATCCGTGAAAGGATGCAACACCCTGATTCTGCGTTCGATTTTCGATGAGAACCGGCCTCGTTAATTCCGGTCCAGCTGCCGCCGCAACATCGGAGTTTCATTAACTTGAAAGAGGGCGATTCCGTCAAGGGGTGGTTTTTAACGAAGTGTTCACCACAAGATATTGTGGATCGCCCTGTGGAGACTGGGGAAAAGAAAGTCACGCTTGTATTTCAATGGCTTGTCGTCAAGACTGCATCGGAAATCCGAGAAAATGACAAAATTGCGTCAAACCGCAGATTTGCTGATGGCATTTCCACTGCAAATCGGCATAGCGATTCGTTTCGGAAATTACAGCGCGTCGATGGCAATTGTGACCGTCGCGATGCCGATCGCCCGGCCGATCTCGTCGTGGATCACGAAGCTCGCCTGCGTCTCCAGAAGCTGGGTGGTATCGTCCCGTTCGGCGCGATCGATGAATGTCGTGTCGGTACCTTTGGCAAAGGTTTTCAAGAACTTGTCTTCATCGCCCTGCCAGTAGTCGGTTGTCGGGACACTCTGGCCGACGTTCAAGCCATGCCGGTCGGTGACAAAAATCTCGACAATCGCGCCCTGCGAATCATCCTGCTTGGATTTGAGATAGCGCGATACCGGCTTTTCTAAGAGCCGCTTCACCATTTGCCATTCGCCGTTTTGGATTTCCGACCGGTAGGTATTGTCCAGCACCCGGACATCCATCTCGCTGATATCGCCGAACTTGGCGTTCTGGTCTTCGATCGCCTTGCGCACGAGAGGAACGAGAATGACCGGCTTGACGCGCTTCTCGACGAACTCGCGCACGACCGAAACATAGGCGGGCTCCGCAGCCACGGGCAAGCCGTGCAGACAGAGCCCCAGAGCGGCAACGAAGCCGACCAATCGCCAACGCATCATATTTGTTTCAGCATCGCGCTAGCGACTGTGCCCCCTGGAGAGCGCCGTTGCTCTCCGTCCGTGTGCGTTATGATAAAGCCAGCAGGGGATGGAGCACAGTCAAAATCGCGATGTTGGTAAACAAAGATTGGAACAATTTAGGGTTGTTCTCTCTGTTTTCGTGCGTTTGCGGCGTATTATCCGCGCGCGCCCTTGGAGATCGGCTCCTGGTAGGTGAAGCCCATGTCCCAGGGGAAGTAGATCCAGGTATCCTGGCTGACCTCGGTAACGAAGGTATCGATCGTCGGAACGCCCTGCGGCTTTGCGTAGACACAGCCGAAATGTGCCTTCGGCAGCATGGCGCGCACTTCCGAAGCCGTCTTGCCGGTGTCCGTCAGGTCGTCGACGACAAGAACGCCTTCGCCGCCATTGGCGAGCAGTTCCGGCGCGATCCCCTTCAAGAGCATCATGTCGCCCTGGTTCACGTAGTCGTGGTAGGAGGCGACGCAAACCGTCTCGATGAGGCGGATGTTCAGTTCGCGCGAAATGATGGCCGCAGGCACGAGCCCGCCGCGCGTGATGCAGACGATCGCCTTGAATTCGCGGTTGAGCCCGGCAAGGCGCCATGCAAGCGCGCGAGCGTCGCGATGGAACTGGTCCCAGGATACGGGAAAGGCTTTATCGGGAAGGGACATGAGCGTGCTCCGAGGCATGAAATGATGAGCGCCTGAGATCGGCGACCGACGCTCTTGGCTGCGTCATTCGGTCAAACGCAAATCGCGCAGTCGAAACTGCGCGATGGAACCGAAGCCGGAGCTATCGTCGGTCGTGGCAATTAGCGGAATTTGGCTGCAAAAGGCAAGCCCTTCGCGGCGTCTATCATCGTGACAGCAATGTCAGTGCCGTCATCGACTGCAGCAACGTGCGCGTCGTTCCGCCAAAAATCATCTGCCAAAGCCGTGAATGCGTGTAGGCACCCATGACCAGAAGATCGATGCTGCTGTCGGAAAGCCTGTTCTCGATGACGGTGGCGGCGTGCTTGTCGGTGCTGGTCGCGGTGGACAGCGTTACCCTGACGCCGTGGCGCGCGAGCGTTGCGGCGATATCGGCTCCGGCGACTGCCGCCGACTGCAGGGCATTGTCGACCGGATCGACGGATAGAACCTCTACTTCATCGGCGGCCTTGAGGAAGGGCAGGGCATCGAACGCAGCGCGCGCCGCTTCCTTCGAGCCGTTCCAGGCAATGAGAACGCGCTTGATCGGCTTGGGTTGGCGTATGATGAACGGGATCATCAGCACCGGCCTACCGCTTTCCAGCAGAAAGCTGTCCACGTCGACATGACTGTCTGACGGCTTTGAAGGATCCGCCTGTGAGGCGATGATGAGATCGGCGCTGTGAGCGCTTTCGATAAGCGGCCCGATTCCATATCCGGTGGAGGAGGCGTAGCTGCGCCATTCGAAGGACACGCCCGTCGATTGCGCCTTCTGCTGCACGATGCGTTCGATGTTGACCGTTTCGGCGTGCGCCATGTCCTGGAGAGCCTGCACAGCCACCGGATCGGGGATCTCCATAGGCGCGACTAGCGGCACGACAGCCACCGTTTCGGCGTGCAAACCTATGACATGCGCGTTGTTTTCTGCCGCGATCGCAAAGGCGAAATCGGCAACGGCTGTGCAATTGTCGGCCGTATCGAGAATGGCAAGGATCGTTTTGTAGGACATCAGGTTCTCCTGCGCGAAAAGGTCTTTGTGCAATCAATGCGTCTTGAAGGTGATCGTTTCCTTGACTTAAATCATGTGGGGCCGATCGGCTGTAAATCTACGCCTCGGCCGAATGGTTTTCTTGAATTTCCTTCGCTTTCTGGATCGCGTCGATCATTGCCCGGACGTCGGCGCCCGCAGCGTCGATGACATCCTGTGCACGGCCGCGAACGACGATCTCTGTCGAAAACTTCTGGCCGACATAGCGCGGATAGGACCCGATGCTGGTCTCGGGATGGGCTTTCTGAATTGCCGCGAGCGGCGTGCCGATGTCGCCTTCGCCGAAGGGGCAGGATATGGCGAGAGACAGAACCGGCGTTCCTGTTCGCAAGGTGGGGATAACCGCGTCGACCATAGCCTGAAAGACCTGTGGCACGCCTGCCATGACATGGACATTGCCGATGACAAAGCCCGGCGCGGTGGAAACCGGATTGGGAATGTGGTGGGCTCCGACGGGCATCCGCGCCATGCGCTTGCGTGCCTCGGTAAACTCCAGTTCGCGGCGCTTGTACATGTCACCGAGCAGTGCCATCGCCTTGTCGTCGTAGTCGCAGGCGACGCCGAATGCCTTCGAAACCGCGTCAGCCGTGATGTCGTCATGCGTCGGTCCGATCCCGCCCGACGTAAAGACATAATCGTACTTCGCGCGGAGCGCGTTGAGCGCCTCGACGATTGCATCCTCCTCGTCGCCGACGATACGGACCTCTTTCAGGTCGATTCCCGCCAGAAGCAGCATATCCGCCAGGTGGCCAATATTCTTGTCCTTGGTGCGGCCGGAAAGGAGCTCATCGCCGATGGCGAGCATGGCGGCCGTTACAATTTCCTGTGTCATGAAAAGGTCTCGTATTCGATGCGTTGTTATGAACTTATAGCAAATAGGCGGTACAGGAAGCCTTTGTGTTTTTTCGCGAAAATGTGAATGCAAGCCTGATGTCGTCCACTATGATTGAACACTGAGTTTCCCCGCCTGTGGCTGGCGGTCCAAGGAGGGCCGCGTTAGCTATTGCCTCGAACGCAGCAAGGCGTTGTGAGGCATCGTCTATGATCCAACAGTTTATCAAACGGGTACTTTTCGGCGCGCCTGATCCGGCGCCGTCGGTACCGCCAAAGAAGGAAATTGCGAAAATGGCTAAGGTTCTGGTTCTTTACTATTCGTCCTACGGTCACATCGAGACGATGGCCTATGCGGTTGCCGAAGGTGCGAAGTCCGCTGGCGCTGATGTCACCGTCAAGCGCGTGCCCGAACTCGTTCCCGAAGAAGTCGCCAAGGCATCCCATTTCAAGATGGACCAGGCCGCTCCGGTCGCGACGCCGGACGAACTTGCCGACTATGACGCGATCATCGTTGGCGCCGGCACCCGCTTCGGCACCGTCGCTTCGCAGATGCGCAATTTCTGGGACCAGACGGGCGGCCTGTGGTTCAACGGCAAGCTCGTCGGCAAGGTCGGCTCGGCCTTCACGTCCTCGGCCACGCAGCATGGCGGCCAGGAATCCACCATCCTCGGCTTCATCCCGACCTTCCTGCATCAGGGCATGGTCGTCGTCGGTCTGCCCTACGCCTTCCAGGGGCAGATGGGAACGGAAGAAGTAAAGGGCGGCTCGCCCTACGGCGCGTCCACGATCACGAACGGCGACGGTTCCCGCCAGCCCTCCGCTATCGAGCTGGAAGCAGCAAAATATCAGGGCGCACACGTCGCGAAGATCGCGGCAAAGCTCGCCTAACAGCGACCCTGTTCACAATGGAAAGCGCGTCCAACATCGGGCGCGCTTTTTTATGAAGTGCAAGAAAGCTGATAGGCCTTGGCGCTATCCATACAACTCATGCAGTTTTGCGGTGTATAAGAGAAGTGTCGCGCCGACGACCGCTGCGGCAATCAGAAATGTCGTGCCTGCTCGAAATAGCTTCAGGCGCCGTGTCCGAGCGCCATCCCAATCGTAAACCATCGCCTTACTCCCACAAGACAAGCTTACAAACTACACGCTATCGCCGCATTTCCCTCGCGGGCGCATAGAAACACATTCTAACGTAGTGATAAAGCGTCTTGTGATGGAGGCCGATCCGGCGGGTGTTTCGGATCGATTGCAGCGCATGGATTTGGATCCTGGTGCGGGCGGCGGGGATCGAACCCGCACAGCCAAAGGCCGAGAGATTTTAAGTCTCTTGCGTCTACCAGTTTCGCCACGCCCGCGTGGCCTTCTCCTTCAACGACTAACGCGATTCAGTCAAGTGTGTCGGAGGCAAGCACCGGCCGGCGTGTGCGGCCTTCTGCGACGTCAGGGCGAAATCTGTTGAAGAGGCATCCTGCCATAACGCCGAAGGACGCGCCGACAGCCTTGACCGCGGCATCATGCAGACGCGCATGACGGGTCGGCGACAAATACTGCATATACTCGATAGCCACTGCACCGACGATAAGGAGCAGCGCGATGCGCATCCAATGCTTGGGATAGGCGACAGCGAAAACCAGGCCCACCAGAAGGTAAGCCAGCGCGCGGTCGATATTGACCGTTGTTATCGTGTGCGGTCGCAACCCGATCGGCGAAACGGTAACGAAAATTATCCCGCCCAACAGGCACCAGGCGATTGGTTTGACAAATTTGTTGATGATCATCACACCTATATTATCGATCTCGAAATATGAGTGCAGTGCACAATTTCGTTATCACGCGCTCTTTTTCGGGCTTGCTTTATGACTTCTGCCATAGAAGTCAATTCAAGCGGAAAATGGGCTTCTTTCGCTGTTATCCCTGTGCCATAGCGGGGGCCGAAACAGCAAGGGATCGGAACCGTGACCACACAGGATGTCGAACGCGCCGAAGAAGCAATGCGGAGCCTCTTTCCGGCAACGCCGCTGCAGCTCAACGAGCACCTTTCTTCCAGATACGGTGCGGAGATTTGGCTGAAGCGCGAGGATCTTTCGCCCGTTCGCTCCTACAAGATCCGCGGTGCCTTCAATTTCTTCCGCAAGGCGCTTGTGACAGGCGCTGCCGATAAGACGTTCGTGTGCGCCTCCGCCGGCAATCACGCCCAGGGGTTTGCCTTCGTTTGCCGTCATTTCGGTGTTCCCGGTGTCGTCTTCATGCCGGTGACGACTCCGCAGCAGAAGATCGACAAGACCCGGATTTTCGGCGGGGAGTTCATCACGATCAAGCTGACCGGCGACTTCTTCGATCAGTGCTACAAGGCCGCGCGAGATCACGTCGAAGCGATCGACGGCGTCATGGTGCCGCCGTTCGACCATATCGACATCATCGAAGGGCAGGCGACGGTTGCGGCCGAGATCATGCAGCAATTGCCCGATGGCACCGTGCCCGACCTCGTCGTCATGCCCGTCGGCGGTGGTGGTCTCGCTGCTGGTGTCAGCGGCTATCTAAAGGACATCGTTCCGAGGGACGGCTTTATCTTCACGGAACCTGCCGGTGCTCCCAGCCTCACGCGGAGCATCGAAGCCGGGCAGGTCGTGACGCTGCCAAAAGTCGACAATTTCGTCGACGGTGCGGCCGTCGGCCGGATCGGAGATCTGAACTTCGAAGCCCTGAAAGGCTTCTCGCCCAAACAGGTTCTTCTCATGCCGGAGAATGCCATCTGCGTGACGATCAGCGAAATGCTGAACGTCGAGGGCGTCGTGCTGGAGCCCGCCGGCGCGTTGTCGCTGACCGCCGTGGCTTCGATGGATCCGGACGCGATCCGGGGCAAAAGAATTGTCGCGATCGTCTCCGGCGGCAATTTCGACTTCGAGCGGCTGCCTGATGTGAAAGAGCGCGCGATGCGCTACGCTGGCCTCAAGAAATACTTCATCCTGCGCATGCCGCAGCGGCCGGGCGCATTGCGCGACTTCCTCAATCTCCTGGGGCCGGACGACGATATCGCTCGTTTCGAATACCTGAAAAAGACGGCCCGCAACTTTGGTTCGGTCCTCATCGGCATCGAGACCAAGGCGCCGGAGAACTTTGCCCAGCTTGTGGCCAATTTCGAAAACGCGGCGATCGGCTTCGAAGACATCACGGAAAACGAGATCCTGGCGAACCTGATTATTTAACTTTTCCGTTGCCGGACAGCATGATAAAGGCGGGACATGGCTTCTATATTTTCCAGTATTTTTTCCATGTTTTCCGGTGGCGCGAAATCGACGGGTGGTGGCGCTGCGGCCGCAACCTCCGAGCCGCAGCTCTATGGTGATTGCACCATTTATGCCGAGCCGCAGAAGGAAGGCGGGCAGTATCGCCTCGCTGGACGCATCGAGAAAACGGTCGGAGAAGAGTTGCTCGTGCGCAATTTCATTCGCGCAGACATGTTCTCATCGTCCGACGACGCCATTGAGTGCACGGTGCGCAAGGCCCAGCAGATCATCGATCAGAACGGCCCGTCGCTGTTCAGCGATGGTGCAAAGGTGCGACAGGTCTGATCGGTTTCGCCGTGAATCGATCACTGACAAGTGCCGCACGCGTTTTGCTCATCCATTTTTAAAGTATTGAAGCGAATGATATCGCCTGCAGGTTTTGCAGGATCTTTTTTGTGTTTAAGCCCGTTGAAATTCCGACTTTATTTCGTTCCGTCGATCGGCTGGTTGCAAACGATTGCCTTGAGTTGAGCCCGGCGCTTCGCCGGTTCCGACCGAACGCCGGTGGCCGGACCGACCTATGGAAAACGTAAATCTCTTCCTCTTTGTCGTCGAGGCCGTTGGCTATTTCACGCTGATGGTGACGCTGCTGCATTTCCGATACCGCCTGGGCCTGGGTATGTTCCTGACAGCGCTCGGCGTCATGCATTTCATGGAAACGTACCTCGCGGCTGTCTTCTATGTGCCGCTTCCGTTCGGAACGGTATCGCCTGGCTCATCCGTCTTTTTCGCCGGAAAGCTCATGATGATCCTGATGCTTTATCTGCAGGAGGACGCGGCGATCGTACGCCAGCCGATCTACGGACTGTTCATCGGCAACCTGTTGACGGTCGGCGTTGCATGGCTGCTGCAATTGCACGCGCTGGGTCAGGTATCTGCAGGTCAGGGCGCGAACTTCGAGTTCCTGAAGGAAATGGGCGGCCTGATGCTGTGGGGCACAGCGCTTCTCTATCTCGACTCGATCGGGATCATCCTGCTCTACGAACGCCTCGGGCGTCATCTCAGGCATAAGGTTGTCCTGCGCTTCATGCTTTGCGGATTTGCGCTTCTGACATTCGACCAGATCGGCTTTTTTGGCGCGGTTCACTATTTCTTCGATGTGCCGGCCGCTGCATTCTGGGGCGGATGGAAGGCGAAGATGTTTTCCGTCTGCCTCTATACGGCGATGTTTGCGATTTACGAGCATGGGATCCGCCGCAACTCGGTGCTTGCGTTCAATTCCCGACCGATCGGTGACATCTTTGGCGATCTGACATTCCGCGAGCGTTACAACGACCTCCTGAGCCGCACCGGTCGGGATGTCCTCACTGGTCTTTACGATCGCACACGGCTGGAACTTGAAGCGCCTGCCATGATCAAGGAAGCGCTGCGACAGGGGCAGGACGTCACGGTCATGATCCTCGACGCGGACCACTTCAAGGATGTCAACGACCAGTTCGGGCATCTTCAGGGGGATGAGGTGCTGAAGGCCATTGCTGCGCGCCTGGGCAGCATCCTGCGTGTCAACGATCGCATGTTCCGTTTTGGTGGCGAGGAGTTCGTGGCGATCTGCCCGGCCACCGATCACGGCGAGGGACTTCGCCTTGCTGAACGGCTGCGGTGGACGATCGCAAACAGCGTCAGCACGCCGGACGGGCGGCAGGTCACGGTAAGCGTTGGCGTTGCTACGGCCGCCGCTGACGGCGCAAGCTTCACGAGCGTGCTCTCGGCCGCCGACGAGCGCCTCTATCTAGCAAAGCGCAGCGGAAGAAACTGCGTTGTCGGCCGCGCCGGTCTCGACCAGACAGGTTGAGAATTCAAACCGGCAAAAGAAAAGGCGGCCGGCAAGACCGACCGCCTGAACCTATCAGGAATAGTGTGCCTTAAGCGGCCAGCGCGATTTCTTCAGCGCGTGCCTTGGCGGCGCCGATAGCCTTCTCGGCAGCTTCAGGACCGAATGCCAGGCCTTCGACATAGATGGTTTCGACGTCGGTGATGCCAAGGAAGCCGAGAACCGACTTCAGGTACGGAACAGCGTGGTTCATGCCTGCAGCCGGACCCTGCGAATAGACGCCGCCGGATGCCAGGACGACATAAACCTTCTTGCCGGTGGCCAGGCCAACCGGGCCGCTTTCGGTGTACTGGAAGGTACGGCCGGCACGGGCGACGTTGTCGATCCAGGTCTTCAGCGAAGAATAGATGTTGAAGTTGATGAGGCCGGTGCCGATAACGATCGTGTCTGCAGCGAGCAGTTCGTCGACCAGCTCATCGGAGGTCTTCACGGCTTCGGCTTCCTGCGCGGTGCGCTGGTCGGCCGGCTTGCGGATGGCTGCGGTGAAGAGATCGTCGATGTGCGGCAGGGGCTTGGCAGCCAGGTCGCGGCGCACGACAACGGTGCCGGCGCGCTGGGTCTGGAGCTTGCTTGCGAGGTCGGCGGCGATGGTCGTGGACAGAGACTCGGCGCGCGGGCTGGAGGTCAGAAGCAGAATGGAAGACATGATTGATATTCCTCTCGTCTTGGCTTCGGGGCCCGCTTGGGAGTCGTCGGACACCGGTTCGAGAGGAGAAATATGTCTGGCGGCCTATCTAAAAAACTGGGATAATGTCGATCAAGATTATCGATGGATTGGATGGGTATGCTTCCGAACCCCACATTGGACCAGCTGCAGGTATTTCTGACCGTTGCCGAGACAGGCAGCTTCTCGGCGGCCTCGCGTGCGCTGAATCGTGCGCAGTCCGTGGTTAGCTACACGATCGCCAATCTCGAGGCGCAGCTTGAAATGCCGCTCTTCGAGCGTTCCGGAGCCCGCCAGCCGAAGCTGACCGAAGCCGGGAAGGCAATGCTCGAGGATGCTCGCCGGCTTTTGACCGACCTGCAGGTCATGCGCGCTCGCGTGAAGAGCTTGAAGGAAGGATTGGAAGCGGAAGTATCCGTCGCGATCAGCGTCATGGTGCCATCGAGAGCCATCGTGGACGTGCTGCGCGAATTTCGAGAACGTTTCCCGACGGTATCCCTCAACCTGAACGCCGGTGAGCTCGGCATGGTCATGGATGCCGTCCTGACGGGCAAGGCGTCGATCGGAATCGGCGGCGCGGTGCTGAAGCAGGATGATTCGATCACAATCGAACGGATCGGCCATTCCTTCATGATGCCAGTGGCGGCAAGCACGCATCCGCTGGCGAATATCGGCAGGCCGCTGACACTCGCCGACGTACGCGAGGAAGTGCAGCTTGTTGTCACCGATGCGTCCGGCCTGACGAAGGGCAGGGATTTCAATGTGCTGTCCTACAAGACATGGCGTGTCAGCGACATTGCCAGCAAGCATGCATTGATCCGCGGCGGCCTTGGCTGGGGAGGTTTGCCTGCTTCGATCATCCGCGACGACCTGATGAGCGGCGCCCTCGTGCATCTCGATCTGCAAGCCTATGAGCAGGGTGAATACCCGATCTACGCGATGCGAAGGGTGGCAAGCCCGCCAGGGCCGGCCGCGACCTGGATGATCGATGCGTTTCGGACGCGCCTTACCGCATGTCCGAGCCACGCGGATTTCCACGCTGCGTTGAGCGAGATTCGTTCGCCGGATGTGCCTCTGGCCGCGGAATGAGGCGGGGCGCGTTAGCCCCGCCGCTTCCCTTAAAGGACCAGCCTGAACTTTGCGAAGCCATCGGCGCCGTCGCCGGCATCTTCGATGTTGGCACCCTTGACCTCTGCGATGAACTGTCTGGCCTTCGGGCCGCTTTGGAACGTCGCGGTCGTGCCCGCGAGCGGTTTGAAAATCCAGTTTCCGTCTGCTGACGGGTTGATCGTGCCTTGGTCGTGGATGTAGCGCACGATGACATCGCGATTGGTATCCGGTGCCTGGAAGACCACCCTATCGGCCGCGATATCGGGGAATTTGCCACCGCCGCCGGCACGATAGTTGTTTGTCACCACGACGAACTTCTGCTTCGGATCGATCGGCCTTCCGGCGAATTGCAGGCTCTGGATTCGGTTTGAGGCCGGATTGATTGCCTTCCCGTCGTTATCGTATTTGCGCGGCTGGGAAAGGTCGATCTCGTACGTCACACCGTCGATGACGTCGAAATTGTAGGACGGAAAATCGGCGTTCAGCAGCTCGGCATCCTTGCTGCCGGCGGCGATCTGGTTGAACATCCCGGCCGACATTTCGAGCCAGTTATGAACCTGTTCGCCGGTAATCACGACGGCCTGAACGGTGTTGGGATAGAGGTAGATATCGGCGACGTTCTTGATGGCGATGTCACCGGCTGGAACATCCGTGTAGTAGTCGGCTCCTCCGCGCCCGCCTGCCTTGAAGGGGGCTGCCGCCGATAGGACCGGCAGATCCTTGAATTCGGTATCCGCCAGCATCTGCTTGATATACCAGGTCTGTGCCTGCGAGACGATCTGAACGGACGGATCGTCCGCGACCAGCGCGAAATACGAATAGAGCGGCGCCGACGTCTTGCCGACGGGCGTGCGGACATAGGCAAGGGTTGCCTCGTGCTCTGCCTTGGCGGCTTCGATGATGCCTTTCTGATCGGCGACGTTTGCAATGACCTTCTTGCTGTCGTCACGATGGTAGATCGGACGAGCTTCCGAGGTAAAGTCGACGATCTTCCAGCTCTTGCCGTCTTTCTCCAGCAGCAGGTCGATCAGGCCGAGGTGCGATCCCCAGAAACCGGCCATGACCGCCGGCTTTCCGTGCAGCGTGCCTTTGACGGGATCCGCGTTCTGGATGCCGTCCCAGGTCTTCGGGCCGGGGAAGACGAGATGCTGGTGCCCGGTAAAGATCGCGTCGATGCCGTCGACTGCCGCGAGGTGAAGAGACGCATTTTCCATCTTCTCGGAGAGCGCCGACCCGTCGATGCCGGAATGCGAGAGCGCCACGACGATGTCGGCGCCTTCCTCTTTCATGGCCGGCACCCATGCTTTAGCCGCTTCGACGATATCGCGTGTCTGTGCCTTGCCTTCCAGGTTTTTGATGTCCCACAACATGATCTGCGGCGGCACGAAGCCGATGAAGCCGATCTTCACGGGGCTCTCGCTACCGCTGCCGTCCTTGATCATCTTCTCGACGATGACGTAGGGCTTGAAGAAGAGGTCGTCCTTCTTCGGATCGGAGGCGACCTGACCCTTGGTCAGGTTGGCGCATACGAAAGGGAAGTTCGCGCCCTTCACGACCTTGAACATGAAGTCCAGGCCGTAATTGAACTCGTGGTTCCCCAAGGTCCCGACCGTATAGTCGAGCGTGTTCATCGCCTTGATCACAGGATGGACGTCGCCATCCTTCATGCCGTGTTGATAGGCCATATAGTCGCCCATCGGGTTGCCCTGCAGCAGGTCGCCGTTGTCGATCAGTAGCGAGTTGCTGGCCTCTGCGCGGATACCATCGATGATCGTGGCCGTTCGCGCCAGGCCCATCGTGTCATTGGGCTTGTCAGCATAATAGTCGTAGGGAAAGACGTTGACGTGAATATCCGTCGTTTCCATCAGCCGCAGGTGCGCCTGGTTTGCACCGGCGCGCGCCGCGAAAGGGTGCAGCAATACGAGAGCCGACGTGGCGGCCATGCCGGTGAGCAGTGAACGTCTGCTCATCGGCGGCAATTCAAAACGAGATGACATGAAAGCTCCTTCGAAAATGACGCGTCGCCCGGCCCGGAGGCGAGACTAGGTACATTTGCGGCGGAGTAAACCCTTAATATGACATGCGTTACCGCATCAGGACCGGTTTGACGTCGCGGTGGAAAAACCGGAAATAGGAGGAAACCTGGGCGCGGGAATTGGAGTTCGGATCGAACTGAATTCCGAGGCGGCCATTGTGGCTCCAGCGGATGATTCCCTGCAGAGCACCGAGGTCGTCGGCGACGATCTGCACGCGGCTCCCCGACGATGCGTGCAGCGGGGATCTTACCTCGAGGGCGATGCCGCTGGTGGACAGATTGACGATGCGCGCGTCCACCTCCTTGTTGAGATAACGTACCTTGCCGAAAATCCGGCAGATCTTTCGTTCCGCCTTGCGCGTTATGATATTGAGGTTGTTCATCAGCTTTGCTCCCCAAACGATACGATGCGGGCATAGTAGCAATGACTGATTGATGTCCCTTTATTTGCTTCCTTAAAATTGCACGGATCGTTGCTGCCGCGCGATCGCCTGCCGGCGCGCGACGACATGCTCCCGCCAGATGGTGAAAATGCTGGACGCGACAACGATCAGCGAGCCGACGATCGTGTTCAGGCTGAGGCTCTCTCCATAGATCGTAACGCCGATCACCGAAGCGTAGACGAGCTGCAGGTAGGTAATCGGCTGAATGGCCGCCGCATCGAGCATGTCATAGGCCCGGATCAGGAAATAGTGGCTCGAGATGCTGGTCATGCAGACCAGAAGCATCCAGATCCAGTCCGATTGCAACATCCACGTCCAGTAGAAGGGCCCGATCAAGGTCATCGCGATGCCGCCCACGACGCCGGTGTAGAAGAAGCTCGTCATCGCCGAATCCTCTCTGCTCACTAGCCTGGTGGCGATCACGTAGAACGCGAAGAGAAAGCAGGAGAAGATCGCCAGCAGCAGCTTGGTATCGAAAATGCCGCCGTCGGGCTTCAGGATCAGCAGAACCCCGATCAGTCCCGCGGCGATTGCCGTCCAGCGTCGCCATCCGACGCGCTCGCCGAGGATCGGCATGGAAAGCAGTGCGATCAGGATCGGTGTCGCCGAGAAGATCGCCTGCGAATGCGCCAGCCCGATGAGAGCGAAGCAACTGACGACGACGACGACGACGACCTGCGCAGCGAGCAGGACGCCTCGCGTAACTTGAAGGAAGGGCCGCTTTGTTCTGGCCGTTGCCCTCAAGCCGCCGCGCATTTTCGAAGCCAGGACGATCGTGAAGAGCGCGAATGCCCAGTAACGCACCATTGTCACGAAGACCGGCGGGTAGGCGCTACCGAGATGCTTCGAGATGCCGTCCTGTATCGAAAATATGGTGATTGCCAGGAGGGCGAAAATGTAGCCGTGCGTCTTCGATTTCATGTTCGGGTCTTATCTTGGCGAAACGCGCGCTGCCATCTGAAATTCAAGGTGCTGCGGCAGCGACATCAAAGCCCGACATTCGGCCGGTCGATGATCTCTCGTAGCGCGAAGCTTGAGTTGATCTTCACGACATGCGGAAGCGCCGATAGCCAGTCGCGGTGAATGCGCTCGTAATCCTCCAGGTCGCGCGCGGCGACGCGAAGGATGTAGTCGTATTCGCCGGACATCAGATAGCAGACGAGGACGTTGGGACACCGCTTCACCGCGGCCTCGAACTCCGAAAGTGTCTTTGCAAACTGCCCGGATAGCGAAATGTGCACGATCGCGATCATCTTGTAGTCGAGTGCCTTGTGCGACACATGCGCATGGTACCCGCGCACCACACCCTGCCGTTCCAGGATATCAAGCCGCCGCGAACAGGCCGATGCCGATAGCCCGACTTTTGCGGCAAGGTCTGAGTTGGTGATGCGCGCATCGGATTGGAGCGTCTTCAGAATCGCAAGATCGATGCTATCCAAGTCTGACATTCGAAGAACTTTCGATTTTCAGGCAGTTTTCGCAACATTCATCGAAAATCTCTCGCTTTGCAATTCCTCTTTGCAAGGACCTTGCACGAGGTTGGTGCTTAGATTTCCCGGTAAACACAATCCGCCCTGCGGAATAATAACGAGAGGAACGCCTATGCGTGTCGGTTGCCCGAAGGAAATCAAGAACCATGAATACCGCGTCGGTCTGACGCCGGCTTCTGTGCGCGAATATATCGCGCATGGCCATGAGGTATGGGTCGAGACAAAAGCGGGAGCAGGGATCGGAGCAGATGATGCAGCCTATGTCGCAGCGGGTGCTAAGATCGCCGCCTCGGCAAAGGATATTTTCGCCAAGTGCGACATGATCGTGAAGGTGAAGGAACCGCAGCCCGTCGAATGGGCTCAGTTGCGTGAAGGTCAGATCCTCTACACCTATCTCCATCTTGCGCCGGATCCGGAGCAAACGAAGGGACTGCTGGCATCCGGTGCGACCGCAGTTGCCTACGAGACGGTTACCGATGAGCGCGGCGGGCTGCCGCTGCTTGCGCCGATGTCGGAAGTTGCCGGTCGCCTTGCAATCCAGGCGGGCGCAACGGCGCTGCAGAAGGCAAATGGCGGCCTCGGCATTCTGCTTGGTGGCGTCCCCGGCGTTCTGCCGGCCAAGGTTGCCGTGATCGGCGGCGGCGTCGTCGGGCTGCATGCTGCAAGAATGGCTGCCGGTCTTGGCGCCGACGTCTGCATTCTAGACAAGTCGCTGCCGCGGCTACGCCAGCTCGACGACATTTTCGCCGGCCGCGTGCACACACGTTACTCCAGCATCCAGGCACTCGAGGACGAGGTGTTCTCGGCCGATCTGGTGATCGGCGCGGTTCTGGTTCCGGGTGCTCAGGCGCCGAAGCTTGTCACGCGCGAGATGCTATCGGGAATGAAGAAGGGCTCTGTTATCGTCGACGTTGCGATCGACCAGGGCGGCTGCTTTGAGACGTCGCACGCGACGACGCATTCCGACCCCACCTACGAGGTCGATGGCGTCGTGCACTACTGCGTCGCCAACATGCCAGGTGCTGTCCCCGTGACATCGGCGCATGCGCTCAACAATGCGACGTTGGTCTATGGCCTTGCGCTCGCAGACCGTGGCCTGCGCGCGATTGCCGAAGACAAGCACCTTAGAAACGGTCTGAACATCCACAAGGGCCGGGTGACGAACAAACCGGTTGCCGAAGCGCTCGGCTACGAGCCGTTCGCCCCGGAAAGCGTCTTGAACGTCGCCTGACTCAGTCCTGCATCTATGTGAGGCCGGTCGCGAAAGCGGCCGGCTTCTGCTCATTTATCGATCCGGCATTGGTAGCAGTTATTGCGAGCCGATCTGACGTGGACGTAGGCAATCTCGGGCCTTCCCAGCAACTGCGCCGCATAGCGCTCGATGTCCGCAACGGGCGTGACCGAACCCGTGCCATAGACGATCCTGTTGTTGGCGCCGTAGCCGCGGACGATGAAGTCGGGGCTGCTGCCCAGGACAGGCGGCATAACTTCTTCGGCGGCATATCGCGCGCACGGACGCTTGTGCATGAAGACCGGGCCGGTCTCGGCATAGGGTTGAAGCTCGGGAAACGGCCTGTATGCGAAGACCAGAAGCTCTTCGGACGCGTCGATGTTCCGCAGGCAGTGGCGGCAGGGATGACCTGGCCCATCGGAGACCATGGTCTCCGGCAGATTGTCGTAAGCGTCGGTCCCGCCGTTCCAGATGTGCTCGGCATCTCTTGATGGCATGGCGGAGAAGTGAATGGTCGACATGGCGGAACTCCTTTTGAGGCCGCCATGGTTCCATTAAAGACTATCGGAAACCACCCGATACTTGCCGCTTCAGCTCTTCTTGAAAAGCTCCAGCAGTTCTTTGTCGCTCAGCGGGCGTACGACGGCACTACCGGTCGAAACCGGCGAAAAGCCGAACATCTGATAGAGCTGGAGGGCACGCGGATGATCGAGATTATTGGTGGTCGTCACCACGCGCTGCGGATTCTGCGACCATATCGCGTAGAGCGCCTGTAGCAGGAACCATTTCCCGATCCCGAGCCCAAGTGCATGCTCGATCAGCCCGAAATGGCTGAGCTCGATCGTGTCGTCATCCCGGGTCACGTACTCGTAGAAGCCTGCCGGCGCCCCGTTGACGTAGAGAACGCAGATCGTGTTGCGCTTGTCGTGCAATACCGCCGCAAGTTCTTCATCGCTCATCCGTAGTCGCTCGACCCACTGCCACCGTGCGCCGACCTGCCGGTAGAGATAGCGGTAGAAGGGAAGCGGCATCGACGGCGCGCGCATGATAGCCGTCTGAATGTTGACAGGTACCGGCAAGCTCGCCTTCGGAGCAGCCGTCATTTCCAGATGGGTGACGTGGGCGTTGAGGGATGCAGGAGGCTTGGCCATGTCGGTCAGGCCTTGGACGGTGTGGGAGGGCCGGTCACGACGGGCGTGTCTTCACGCGAGCCCCATTCGCTCCACGATCCGTCGTAGAGCTTGTTGTCGGTGTGCCCAAGTGATTCCAGCGCCAGGGTGATGATTGCAGCCGTTATCCCGGAGCCGCATGACGTGACCACCGGCTTCGAAAGATCGACGCCGGCGTCTTCGATCGTCTTCTTTAGTTCCGGCAGAGACTTGAAATAGCCCTTGCTGGCAAAGACGCCCGATGGGAGGCTGCGGGCACCCGGCATGTGGCCCGATCGCATGCCGGCACGCGGCTCCGCCTCTGCCGCTGCAAAACGCCCCGCGCTCCGGGCGTCGGCGATCTGCAGGGATCCGTCGGACACGATTGCACGCATCGCATCGATGTGAACGACGCGACCGGCGTCGTAGTGCGGATTAAAGACCTTCGCCGCGTACTGCGGAACGGCGCTTTCGAGCGGTCGGCCTTCGGCCTTCCAGCCGTCCAGACCGCCATCGAGCACGAAGACGTTCTTCGCGCCCATCACGCGAAACAGCCACCAGACGCGCGGCGACGCGAACATGCCGATCCCGTCATAGACCACGATCCGGTCGTTCTCGTCGATACCAAGCTTCCCGACTTCGGCGGCAAACTCCTCGGGCGAGGGGATCGTATGAGGGAGCGGAACGGAATGGTCGGCAATCTTGTCCTGATCAAAGCGGATCGCGCCGGGAATGTGTCCTGCGGCGTATTCCGCATTGGCATCGCGATTGTGAGCCGGCAGATAGAAGGACGCGTCCAGCACCCGCAAATCCGGCTTTCCAAGTTCGGCCTGTAGCCAGTCGGCAGAAACGACGAAACGGCTCTTCTCTTCGCTCATAATCTTTCCTTGTATCAGGCTTCGTCGCCAGGCACACCGAAACGGATGCGGAAGCGGCGGTTCTCCTTGCCCTTCTTCTCGATCTTGGCGATGTGAATCTGCCCGACTTCCTGCGTTTCCGAGACATGTGTGCCGCCGCAGGGCTGACTGTCAATTGCCGAGTCCTCGCCGATGCAGACAAGGCTCACGCGCCCAAGACCGATCGGCGGACGGACATTCTTTGATTTCACGATCCCGGGGTTCGCGGCGAGTTCCTCGTCCGTGATCCATTGCAGGTAGACCGGATGATTCTGGGCGACAAGCTCCATCAGCTTTGCCGTGACTTCTTCCTTGTCGATCGTGTCGGTCATGTCGAAGTCGACGCGGCTCTCGTCTTCGCCGACGGCTGCACCGGTGATCGGGAACGGGCATACTACCGAGAGCAGATGGCAGGCGGTGTGCATGCGCATCAGCTTGTAGCGGCGCGGCCAATCGACATGCAGCACCAGCTTCTCGCCGATATCAGGCGAAGCCTGGCCTTCGGCAGGCACGTGGATGACGATATCCTTGCCGGCCCCGTGTTTCGTTTGGCCGAGCGTTATCTTGCTTCCATCCGCACGTTCCAGAAAGCCGGTATCGCCCGGCTGGCCTCCGGAGGTTGCGTAGAAGCAGGTCTGGTCCAGCTCGATGCCCCCATCCTCATGGATTGCGGTTACCACCGCTTCGCATGTCGAGAGATAGAAATCGTCACGATAGAGGGCATTGACTGGCATGTGGTCTCACGCTGGTTCGTAGGGGATCTTGATATCGGACGTCGATGTCAGCCAGGCAGGCAACGGAAGGCCCTTCGACGTCAGGAAGTCAGGGTTGAAGAGCTTGGACTGGTAGCGGTTGCCGTAGTCGCAGAGGATCGTCACGACCGTATGGCCGGGGCCGAGATCCTTGGCGAGGCGGACCGCGCCGGCAATGTTGATCGCGGTCGAGCCACCGAGGCACAGGCCTTCGTTTTCGACGAGATCGAACACGAAGGGCAAGGCTTCGGCGTCCGAGATGTTATAGGCGAAATCAGGAACGAAACCTTCGAGGTTTGCCGTAATGCGGCCCTGACCGATGCCTTCGGTGATGGAGGAGCCCGACGATTTCAGTTCGCCATTCTTGTAGAACTCATAAAGCGCGGCACCGTCGGGATCCGCGATACCGATCTTGATGTCCTTGTTGAAGCCCTTCAGGCCGGCGGCGACGCCAGCGAGTGTTCCGCCGGAGCCGACAGAGCAGATAAATCCGTCGACCTTGCCTTCGGTATCGTTCCAGATCTCTTTCGCCGTCGTTTCGATATGAGCCTGCCGATTGGCGACGTTGTCGAACTGGTTGGCCCAGATCGCGCCGTTCGGCTCGGTCTTGGCAAGCTGCTCGGCCAGGCGGCCCGAAATCTTCACATAGTTGTTCGGGTTCCTGTAGGGAACCGCCGGAACCTCGACCAGTTCCGCGCCGAGCAGTTTCAGGGCGTCCTTCTTTTCCTGGCTTTGCGTTTCCGGAATCACGATCACCGTTCGGTAGCCGAGCGCCTTCGCGACCAGCGTCAGTCCGATCCCCGTGTTGCCGGCCGTGCCTTCGACGATCACGCCGCCCGGCTTCAGCAGCCCTTTGCGCTCTGCATCGCGAATGATGTAAAGCGCCGCGCGATCCTTGACCGACTGGCCCGGGTTCAGAAACTCCGCCTTGCCGAGGATCGTGCAGCCGGTTGCGTCTGAGGCCCCCTTCAGTTTGATCAGAGGTGTGTTGCCGATAGCTTGAAGAACTGAGGGGTGGACGGTCATGGAATCTGCCTCTTTCAAACGCTTAGTTTAAGAACGGTCTTTTCCCTTCACAAGGCTGGGTTGGCAAGAAATGCTATTCCATGCCTCTGCGTGCCGCGACAAAAATACACCTCCGGGTGCAAGTAAACCCCGAACCGGATGGTACTCTTAACCCACGCTGATCCAGCGATTGACTTTCATCGTATGGACGACGACAAAGCAATCACGAAAGCGGACACGACCGAAAACCGTCATGGTTTCTCAACATATCGACACGGTCGATGCATTGATGGCGCATTATGTAGCCGGCTCCCTCCCGGAGCCGGTGCGCGTACTTGTCGAATGTCATCTGGAGATGAAGTCCGACAACCGCTCGCTGGTCTGGGATCTGGAATGTCTGGCCGGAGAGGCGCTCGAGAACATCGAGCTTGCCGCCATCGATGGTCGCGATGGCCGTTTGTCCAAGATCTTTGCCTCGGCTGCGCCCTTGCCGGCGCCGGCTTTCATGTCCTCGGGCGTGTTTCCTGCTTCGCTGCGCCGCTTCGTCGGCTTCGACGCGGATGGGGTTCCTTGGAAGACCAAGCTTCCCGGCTTCAAGGAGTATTCGATCGATGCCGATGGTTTCGAGTTCAGCCTGATGTGGATCAGGCCGGGCCGATCGCTTCCGGCCCACACCCACAAGGGCATGGAGTTGACGCTCGTCCTCGATGGCGCTTTCTCCGATGGCCGGGCGCGTTTCGGCCCAGGCGATATTTCAGTGGCGGACGAAACCGTCGATCATCGTCCGGTTGCCGAAAAAGACCGTCCCTGCATCGCGCTTTCGGTGCTCGACGCGCCGATCAAGCTGACGGGATCGTTCCGACAGATGCTGGGCGATCTGATCGGCTGAAAGCAGCCACAATAGCGTGATAGGAGCATGTCCCCGGGAGGTTGCGAGGAACTTCCGGATGAATTTCGACGTTGATGCGAAAGCCGGAGGAATTGCGCCATGCACGATTTTATTGCCCACCCTGAACACGGAATTGTCTGGATATCGGGCGCAAGCTCCGGCATCGGGCGGGCGCTGGCTTTGCAGTTGGCGGCAGAGGGGTACAGGGTTGCAGTGACAGCCCGCGACCATGAAAAGCTTGCTGAACTGCAGGCACAGGCGAACGGCCTCGCAGGTAGCATCGTTGTTCTCGACGGCGACGTTACCGATCCTGAGGACATGGAGCATGTGCTTGCTTCCATCGAATACGAGCACGGCACGCTTGCGCTGGCGATCTTCAATGCAGGCGTCTATCTGCCGGTCCACGCTGAGGAATTGAAGCGTGACGATTTCGAGCAAAGCTTTGCCGTAAATGTCCAGGGCGTTGTCAATTGCCTGATCCCGGCCGTTCGGCACATGAAGGCGAAGGGGCAGGGACAGATCGCGATCGTTTCGTCGGTCACTGGATATGGAGGCCTGCCAACCAGTGCCGCCTACGGAGCGACGAAGGCCGCCCTTATCAACATGGCCGAAAGCCTGAAATTCGATCTGGACAAGATGGGAATCCGTATTCAGGTCGTGACACCGGGTTTCGTGGATACGCCAGCGACCCGCAAGAACGAGTTTCCGATGCCGTCGCTGATATCGGCGGAAGAGGCTGCCGCGGAAATCTCCGCCGGACTGAAGTCCAAGCGATTTGAAATTACTTTCCCGAAGCGCTTTACCTATACGCTCAAGCTTCTGAAGCTGGTGCCTTACGGCCTGTACTTCCGGCTGATCAATCGTTCGACAGGCTGGCGGGACCGCCCGCTTGCCGGTGGTCGCCGGTCGGTGACGCCGCACCCTGCCGAATAGTTGGCGGCTGCTCGCCATTGACGAGGCAGGTGGCGGAATGGACAGGAGGTCAGCTGCCCGATCTGTCCGCCACCCACTCTCGTCAGCTCCGCGAAAAGACGACCTGGCGGACGTCTATGTTTCGGGCGCGGAAGCCGGCTTCGCAATAGAACAAGTAGAATTCCCAGAGCCGTTTGAACCGCTCGTCGAAGCCCATCGGGCGAATACGTTCCCAAACGGACCAGAACCGCTCGCGCCACTCAGCGAGCGTGCGGGCGTAGTCTAACCCGAAACCGAAGTCCCTGACCAGTGACAAGTTCACTTTCTTTCCCAGATCCGCGAGATGATCACGCGTCGGCAGCATGCCGCCCGGGAACACGTATCTCTGGATGAAATCGGGATTGCTGCGGTATTCGTCGAAGGCTTCCGGCCGAATGGTTATGATCTGTAGTCCGGCCTTGCCGCCGGGTTTTAAGCACTGTCGCAGTTTCGAGAAATATGCTGGCCAGTACTTCTCTCCGACGGCTTCAAACATCTCGATCGAAACGATGCTGTCGTATTGCCCTGTTTCGTCACGGTAGTCCTGCAACCGGAATTCGGCGCGATCGGCAAGACCGGCCTTCTGGATGCGTTGTTGCGCAAAGGCCAGTTGTTCCTTGCTGATCGTCAATCCGGTGACGCGGCAATCGAGCTGGCTTGCGGCGAATTCAGCGAAACCGCCCCAGCCGCATCCGATCTCGAGTACATGGTCGCCCGGCCTGATCCCGGTTGCTTCGGCCAAGGCACGGTATTTAGCGTGCTGGGCCGATTGTAGGTCGTTGGCACCCGTCGAATAGAGCGCCGACGAATAGGTCATCGTCGGGTCGAGCCATTGGCTATAGAAATCGTTGCCGAGATCGTAGTGTGCGGCGATGTTTCGGCGCGAGCCGGCACGCGTGTTGGCGTTCATCCAATGCCTGACTCGCTCGACAAGGCGCATGACGCTGCCCTGACCGCCGGCATAGGTTTTGGCGGCATCGGCGTTTACGAGGAACAGCTCGAGGAAAGCAGCGATATCAGGACTGTCCCAGTCACCGTCCATATAGGTCTCGGCCACCCCGATCGTGCCTGTGGCGAGCGACCGATAGGCGATGTTCCAGTTTTTCAAGCGAAGCAATGCCTCGGGGCCCGGAGAAATCCCCTGGGCAAGAACGGTTCGCCCATCTGGAAATACGATCGTCAGAGATCCGCTCTGCATCCCGAGCAAGGCGCGCAGGACCAGGCGCACGCGCCAGGGCAGGTTCTTGGCGAGGGCGGCAATATTCTCCTTGCTCAGAAGCGTGGCGGACGTTCCGCCGACGGTTCCCGAATTCGTCATGGTCTGTTCCTCCGGCGTCGCTGCCGGTTAAGGACGATATTGTTCTTGATGTTCCACCCCCCGGCGATTGTCTCTGACGCTATCGCACGTTGTCCAAAAACGAAAATCGTTTCTTCAAGCAGGGTCGGGTTCCCTTTCATCGCGTCCTCACTCCGCTGCATCCGGTATCTGCTCTGATTGAACGACACTATGAGGCGGCGGAGGGGGTGGACGGCGAATATATCGCGCGCCCTTCAGCCAGAGCTTCAGGGCTTCCCAGTGGATTCCGGCCATGATCTTGACGGTGAGGAAGGGCAGCCTGAGCAGAAGGCTAGCGAGTGCGGCTGTCGTTAGCGATACCTGCTGCCCAGCGAAGGTCGCGGCGAGCAATGGTCCGTCCTTGTCTGTCTCGAGGATACGCCAGCGAAGTTCTCTCCCGGGCGGCAACATCCGGAAATGATAGCGCATCTCCATTACGATGAATGGCGAGACGTGGAAGAGCTTGTCGCACGCTTGCCGAATGCCTGCTTCGGATGCCTGCCCGTGATCGACGGGACAAACATAGCTGTGACGCTCGCCGAAGGTGTTGCGCACCTCGTAGATCAGCGCGCTGACCTGCCCAGCGCCGTCATAGGCGTAATAAACCGATAGCGGATTGAAGACGTAACCGAATATTCGCGGGTAGCAGACAAGGATGATGCGACTGGCTCGGATGCCCGCATGCGCAAGCAACTCGTCCGCATGAGCGCGCGTCGTTTGGTTATCGGAATGATCGCATTCGTGGAACGAGACGAGGTTCGGTCTGTTCACCGAAAACAGGACGGAGCCGCGGTTTGCCTCGTCGAGCCGATCGAGATCGATCGCCAACGAGAACACGCGGTAACGAAAACGGTGGCCGAAGGGCTTCATCCGCTGATGCATGACGTCGCCAACATAGAGGGTGGCCGCCGCCTCGGGCGGAGAGCCGTTCGCGGTCATGCCGACACCTTGTCTCCGGCCTCGCTTCGTCATGCTGCTTTATCCGCATCTTGCCTGATCGACCGATGTTGTCGCCAGGGCAGATTGGCGCCGAGCGCTTCCGCGGCGGCAAGGCCCGATACGAGGCCGTCTTCATGGAACCCGTAGCCGATCCAGGCGCCGACAAAATAGCTGTTGCTCTGCCCCTGGATTGCCCTGAGGGCGTTCTGTGCCGCAACGCTCTCGGCGGAAAACTGCGGATGCTCGTAGGAGAACTCGGCGAAGACCTTGCTTGCGTCAGGCTCGCGGTCGGGATTGAGTGTCACGAACAGCGGAAAGCGATTGTCGATCCCCTGCAGCCTGTTCATCCAATAGGTCACGGCAACGGCGGCATTGCCATTGGCATGGCTGGAGCGAAGGTAGTTCCACGAAGCCCAGACCTTGCGCCGGTTCGGCATGAGCCGCTCGTCCCGATGAAGAACGACGCGATTGGGCTGGTAGGGGACGGCTGCCAGAATTTTCGCTTCCTGGCCCGTGGGCTGTGCCAGCATTCTAAGCGTCTGGTCGCTATGCGTGGCGAAGATCACCTTGTCGAAACGCGACTCGGTCCCGGCATCGTCGATGACAATCACGCCCGTCTCGTCACGGATGACGCTTCTCACGCCGCGCCCGGTCTTTACGCGATCGCCGAGAGGCCGCAGCAGCTTGTCGAGATAATTGCGGCTGCCGCCGGTCACCGTTCGCCATTGATGCTGCCGTGAGTAGATCAGCCGATGATTGTCGAAGAAATTCACGAAGTGTTCGGCTGGAAACTGCAGCATCTTGGTGGCCGGGGTCGACCAGATCGCCGCGGCCATCGGCACCAGGTAGTTGTTGGTGAACCCCGGCGAAAAGCCGCGCCAATCGAGATAGTCGCCGATCGAGCGGGTGGCGAGGTGCCCGGCATCGCGATCCCGCAGGCACGTGCGGTTGAAGCGGAGAATTTCCCGGATCATCAGGAGAAAGGACGGACTGAGCAGATTGCGCGTCTGAGCGAATACAGAGGAAAGGCCGCCCCCGGCCCATTCAAGCTTTCCGTGGTCGAGGGACAGCGAAAAGCTCATGTCGCTCGCATGTGTCGCGACACCCAGTTCCCGGAACAGCGCTGTCAGATTGGGATAGTTCGGCTCGTTATAGACGATGAAGCCGGTATCGACGGGAATCTGGACGCCGTCATAGTCGACATCGACCGTTGCCGTATGTCCGCCAGTCCGCTCTGCCTTTTCGTAGAGCGTGACGTCGTGCAGTGAATTGAGGGCCCATGCTGCCGAGGCACCTGAGATACCGGAACCGATGATCGCCACTTTCAACTTGCGCAGGGGCTGCGGAAAATGCGCGTTCATGCTGCATCCTTTACGGCGCTGTATGCTTTCAGGGCCTTGTCACGGGCGGCAGCATGGTCGACGATGGGTTTAGGGTAGGTGTTGCCGAGCTCGATACCGGCCTTCTCAAGCACGCCAGCCGGGGCTTCGAACGGGCGATGGATGTACTTGTCCCCGAGAGCCGCGATTTCCGGAACGAACTCACGAACGTAGTCGCCGTCAGGGTCGAATTTCTCCCCCTGAAGCACCGGGTTGAAAACGCGAAAAAATGGGGAAGCGTCGGCACCCGACCCGGCAACCCACTGCCAGCTCGCGGCATTGCTTGCAGGATCGGCGTCGACGAGGGTGTCTCGGAACCACTTCTCACCGCGGCGCCAGTCGATCAACAGGTCCTTGATGAGGAACGAAGCGACCACCATTCGCACTCGATTGTGCATGAAGCCGTGGCGCCAGAGCTGGCGCATGCCGGCATCGACGATCGGATATCCGGTCATACCGGTGGTCCAGGCATGGAAATGCGCGCTCCCGTTATGCCACTCGAAGCCATCGAACCGATCGTTCCAGTTCTCGTACGGCAATTTCGGAAAGTGATAGAGCAGGTGGTAGGAAAACTCGCGCCAGGCCAGCTCCTTGCGGAAATGGACGATGTCGGCGACCGGAAGACGGGTTCCTCGTGTTTCTTCCCAGATCCTTGCCGGGGAGATCAGCCCCAGTGTCAAGTAGGGAGACAGCATCGACGTCGATGGCTTGGCCGGAAAATCCCGATCCGTCTTGTACCCCTTCAGGCCGTCATCGATGAAATCTTGAAGGCGTTCCCGGGCAGCATCCTCGCCTGGGTGCCATATATCGGCAAACTCCCGCGCCCAGTTCGGCTTGGTCGGCAGCAGGTTCCAGGATGAAAGCTCTTCACCCGTGCCTGAAACGGAAGCGAACTGGATCTTGGTTGGCGCATCGATCGGGCGAGGCGGCTCGCCTGCGCGCTCCAGTGCCCGCCAGAAGGGCGTGTAAACCCGATACGGCGTTCCGCTGCCGGTGAGAAGCCTGGAAGGTTCATGGAGCAGCTGCCCCGCAAAGCTCCGCGCCTCTACGCCTCGCTCTTGCAGGTCTAGCTTCAATCGCTCGTCAATGGCGATGCCGGGTGGATCATAGCGGCGATTCCAGACGACAGTATCTGCAAGGCTTGCCGATAACAGGTCCGACAGAACGTCGATTGCCCGTCCGCTTGCAAGGTGAAGCTGCCCGCCGAGCGCCTTCAGCGATTTGTTCAGTTCGTCGAGGGAGTGATGCAGCCACCATTCCTGCGCTGCACCGAGCGCTGATGTGCCATCCGAGGCGGGTTCGCGGATATAGAGGGCAATGACCGGTTTGCCGCTGCTGCAGGCCGCCTGCAGCGCGTGGTTGTCATCGAGGCGCAAATCCTTGCGAAACCATACGATGATCGGTTTTTTCCCGTTATCCGCCAATGCCCGTTCCCCGTCATGCTGCTTCTTGTCTGATACGAAGGTACGATGCGCGTGGATCAAAAGTTTCAGTTGTATGGGCAGCCGGAAACGAACGTCGCCGCAGGCACAAAAGGTTTCAAGTGGACTCTTGGAGGAGGCAGATCACTCGAACGGAGGAGCGCCGCCGAGCCCGCGATTATAGTAGCATGAACGCAGATATTGTTGGGGGAGTAGGTCTATGGCGTATCGCGTCCTGTTTGTTTCCGGCGTTTTCGCACTCGGTTTGGCTGGTTGTACGACTGTAGCCAAAGAATCTCCCCCGCAAATGGCGACCACCACCTTGACCTGCGATCCCGCCACCAAACGGTGCCAGACGCCGGACTTCGGCATCAAGGAAACGGACGGCGGCCCAACAGCCGTATCATGGACAGTGAAACCGCCGACCGGATGGCAGCTGACGGGCAATCCCGGAGCCTATTACGCCGGTAAGGGAATCAACGACGTCAAGGTTATCGCGTGGGATGCCAATTCTCTGACCTGCAGATGGCATGCTGAAGGGCAGGGCTTCCTCTTCCGGACGAAAGGCTCGGTCGCCGGCTATTGCTACGCGGAAGGCGCTTTGACGCCGCCGCCACCGCCGCCGAAGAAGCCGGCACGCAAGAAATAGCACTGCTGACGGCACCGGATGCGTTTGATATCGTGAAATAAATAAAGGCCTGCATTTTTCAATGCAGGCCTTTGAAACTGGCTCCCCGGGCCAAAAAGTAGTCCTAAAATTTAGGCTGTGGCTCCCATCAACTTTCGCACTCGCTCAAGCTGGCTGCCGCCCCTGTTTTCCTGTTTGAGCTTCGCCGCAAGATACTCCCTTTCACAGCGATCGAGAATCGGTTGCGCTTTTGGGCCTTTGCGATCGACCAATTTTGGCGGCGAAGATCAGCATCTCGCCCCAGCGGGGGGCGGCGTGATGAGAACCAGATCAAAGCTCTTCTTGCGAGTGCTTCCGGCGGCTTTTTGCGTTGAGGAAAACACTCCAGTCTACGATTCCTTCCTTCACTGGTGGATCGTCATCGAAGAAGTAGTTCCCTCGATCTTTCAGATCGGTTGCCTGCGTGATGTCCCCGAAAGCGCCGGACGTGATGATGCAGCCCGAGAAATCGCAGGTATCAAACTTGTTGAGTGCAAAGTGGTCTTCATCAAACGTCGCGAAGCTGCAACTCACAAAGTTGCAGCTGGTGAACGTGTGGTCCCCGATCTTTCTGCAATACTCAAAACGAACATTATCAAACCGAAGGTGGGGTTCGTTGCGGATAGTTTCATAGAATTTTCCTCGAAAACGTCCGCCTTCGATGCGCTGGGACGCAAATCCCGGCGCAGCAAGCCAATCCTTAGCGTCGGTTTCATTTTTCTTGAACCCCGGGTTGAGCGTAGATCTTACGCCTGCCTTAACACCTATGCCCATAGCCCTAATACCAGCCATGATTATCCGATCTCCGGCCTTGGCATGGTTCGTTGCGATATAGTCGCCAATGACGTCCATAGCCTGTTGCGAGAACCTCCTTTGCGGATCAGAAAGGACCGGTTCGAGAGTCGCAATGCCTGCAAGAAGGTGCGCACGGTCGCCCTTTTCAGTGAGCATCTTGGCGCCTTCCTGCAGCAGTTTGGCATAGTTTGCATCGTCGTTTGAATTGTTCTGCCGTATCTGTTGCTTGATCTGTTCCGAGTTAAGCTTGCCGCGCCATACTGCACCGCAAAAGGTGACGAAGCCTGCAGCACCGAGAAAGAATGGCGCGAAGGCCTGCGCTGCTTGCTGCTTCTCGAGGGCGTTCACCTGCGCAAGGACAGCGAGGCCCCACAAATAAAGAAGATAAAGGTCAGGCTGACAAACAACAGCGTGATCCTAAACCAAAGACGGGCGGACTGGTTGAAATCTTCCTGCTCGTCGCTGCTGCCTAAAAATCGTTGATAAACTTGCGCCACATGCCGCTGCTGCCCTGATAGTCGATGGTGCAAAATACCACCCACCCGGGATTGTGGCATCGGCGTCAACCTACCTATCCACAACTCTGCATGGAGCCGCCTGATGTATTGCGGCGACTTCCTGCAGTCGAAGATGCAGATGGCGCCCGAAGGCGCGAGCCTCTTTGGCGTTTTGGAGGCTGCCGAGTGAGTGACGCGGTCCACCTCTTTGTAGTTACCGATGATGCTGCTCGCGCCAGCCTCGATGTGGTCGGCGTACAGCCACGCGATCTTCCGCCGTTTGTTCGGATCGTCACCACAGCTGCGGAGATCCGCAAGTTGCCGGTCGGCGTTCGCTGCCTGGGTTGCTGGTTTGTATGGGGGGTGCCCACGAGCACGACGGCGGGCAACCCGCCTGGCAGGATCGGCGCATGGAAGGTGGCCTGGAGGGTGTCCCAGTCGGGTTCCTCGCGAAGCTCTACGACTGGAAAGCCAAGCGAGCCGAAGAGGAGCGCCGCATCATCGCCGAGGCTTTGGCGGATGCGCAGGATGCTCCAGTCATCAACTATTCCGAATTCACGAATGCCCAGGCTGCCGCACGTGCGGATCGCAGCTCTTCCCCAAAAAAAAGAGGTGGTTATGACGCTCAGCCCGGATCGGTTTGGCTTTGCGCCCGTGGTGACCAAGCAGCAGCTGGTGGCAATGGCGCCGGACGTGCTCAGTCAGTGCATTGCCCCCATGCGTGAGGCGGGCCTGGCTGTCGAGCAGATCGCGCGTAGCGATATTTTCCGTTGGCGGGGTTTTCACCACGTACTTTGCGATGTCGTCGGAAGGCATGGGAACCTGACCTCGCAGTTTGTAGTCCGAAATGTATCCCAAAATGTAACCGATATCGCAAGGGGAGGGTGAGAGGGCGTATTGGGACCCAGTAAGGGTGCCTGCCAAATCATTGATAGACCTAAATTAAAAGAGGGTCGCGCTATCAGCGCAACCCTCCAGAATTTGGCTCCCCGGGCCGGATTCGAACCGGCGACCTGTCGATTAACAGTCGAATGCTCTACCGCTGAGCTACCAGGGATCACCGCTCGCCGCGGTGTGAGTGGGCTAATACAAATGCTTGCTCGATTTGCCAAGCGGTTTTTTCAAAAAAATGACATCTCCTTGCATTCATTGTGGTTATCCCCATCTCCTGTGGATGACTGAGAGCAACGACAACACGCAAAAACAGACATCCAGGCGCTTTGGCATCGATCATTCGACGCGGCAGATCGTCATGGGCTCTGTCCGGATACCCCTGCCGCAGTCGCGCGCGGCGCGATTGTCGGTCGGCGGCCTGCTTGTCGCAGGCGGCTGTCTGGGTTTTTTACCGGTTCTCGGATTCTGGATGGTGCCGCTCGGCGTCCTCGTCCTGTCCCACGACCTGCATGTGGCGCGCAGGATGCGGCGGCGATTCTCCGTCTGGTGGCAAAAGAGGCGGAAGCCCGCCCCTCATCAGTTGAAAAGGGCAGCAGCCCAGTAGAACGCCGCTGAGATCAACGCAGCGGCCGGCAGGGTGATGACCCAGGCGATGACGATATTGCCGGCGAGGCCCCAGCGTACGGCCGAGACACGACGTGCGGCACCCACGCCAACGATCGCACCGGTGATGGTGTGCGTGGTCGAAACGGGAATGCCGAGCCATGTGGCCCCGAAGAGCGTCAGCGCTCCGCCCGTTTCCGCGCAGAAGCCCTGCATGGGATTGAGGCGGGTGATCTTGGAGCCCATCGTGTGAACGATGCGCCAGCCCCCGAACAGCGTGCCGAGCGCCATGGCCGACTGACACGACAGGACGACCCAGAGAGGGACGTGAAAGCTGCCGCCGAGATAGCCCTGCGAGTAGAGCAGGATCGCGATGATTCCCATCGTCTTCTGCGCGTCGTTGCCGCCGTGCCCCAGGGAATACAGCGACGCTGACGCGAACTGCAGGACGCGGAACGTGCGGTCGACCGCAAAGGGCGTCTGCCGCACGAACAGCCACGAGACGACGAGCACCAGAAAAAGCGCCAGCAGAAATCCGATCATCGGCGACATCACGATCGCCCCGGCCGTCTTCAGAAGCCCGCTCCAGACGATGGAGCTCCAACCGACCTTTGCGAGACCGGCACCGACCAGGCCGCCCACCAGCGCGTGGGAGGAGCTTGACGGGATGCCGAGGATCCAGGTGACAATGTTCCAAATGATGGCGCCCATCAGCGCCGCAAAGATCACCAGCGGCGAAACGATGGCCGGATCGATGATGCCGGTGCCGAGCGTCTCGGCGACATGCAGGCCAAAGAACAGGAAGGCGATGAAGTTGAAGAACGCGGCCCAGGCGACGGCATATTGCGGTCGCAGCACGCGCGTCGACACGATCGTTGCGATCGAATTGGCAGCATCATGCAGGCCGTTGAGGAAATCGAAGAACAGCGCGATCGCGATCAGGGCCGCGAGCAGCGGAAAGGCGAGGGTGGCGTCCATCAGACGTTCTCGATCACGATGCCGCTGATTTCGTTTGCAACGTCCTCGAAGCGATCGACGACCTTCTCGAGCTCGCCATAGATTTCGCTGCCGATGATATAGGCCATTGCATTCGATGCTCCGTGACGGAGAAACAGTTCCTTCAGCCCGCGATCGTGCAACTCATCGGACCGTCCCTCGACCCGCGTCACTTCCTCGGCGATTGCCATCAGGCGCGGCGCATTGGCGTTGATCCTGTTGAGAAGCGGGATGGCTTCGGCCACGAGATGCGCCGCCTGGACGATCACGGTTCCCATCTCCTGCATGCGCGGATCGAATTCCCTCTGCTCGAACAGGCGGATGGTCTTCACCGTCTTGTGCATCATGTCGATCGCGTCATCCATCGACTGGATCAGATCCTTGATATCGACCCGGTCGAATGGCGTGATGAAGCTGCGGCGTACCGCGAGCAGCACTTCGCGCGTGATGTCGTCCGCTTCGTTCTCCAGGGCGACGATGCGGTCGCAATGGCGGTCGGTGTCTTTGCCCGCAAGCAGTTCGTTCAAAGCCTCCGCTGCACCGACAATGGTGCGCGAATGCTGGGCGAAGAGGTCGAAGAATCGGTCTTCCCGAGGCAGAAGTTTGCGAAACCAGCTGAGCATTCAATCCATCCGTTGAGAACTTTTTCGAAGCTCGTCATAAAATAGCAGGCGCTGCAATAAAAGTGTCACAAAGGGAGTTGTCCGATTCTTTCTTGCCTTGTCCAAAGGCGCGAAACGCTTTTTGCGGCAGGAACCTGCGGCAGATCAGCGCGTTATTCCTGCAAGCATGATGGGTCGATTGCGGTTTGAGAGGTACGAAATGAAACGTCTGGCGACGATTTTTCTGGCGATCGCGACAGGTCTTGCGAGCTTCACGCCCACTTTGGCCGAGAATTCTCGCGATCCTTCTTCTGCTCAGAGCAGAGGCAGCTTTGGCGATTCCGGTGCCAACAGCCATCGTTCGCGTTGCGAAATCTACCGCTGCGGCGGCTATAGGTATGGCAACCGCTATAATCGCGATCGATACTACGGAAATCGGTACTATGGCGACCGTTACTACGGTCGACGCTATTACCACGATCATGACAATGGCGCTGGCGCCCTGATCGGCGGGCTCGCTGCCGGTGCGCTCATTGGCGGTATCATCGCGTCGCAACAGCCTCGGGTACGGGCAACCGGATCCCATGCCGACTGGTGCTACAGCCGTTATCGCTCATACCGCGCTTACGACAACACATACCAACCATATTACGGCCCGCGCCGGCAGTGCATCGGCCCGTAAATGGAGGGGATCAAGTACAGCGGTCGCGAGATTCACGCGACCGCTTTTGCTTTCCACTTGCTGGATTAGTGCGGCTACGCAGGTCACAAGGTGACAAATGTTGCCCTGTAGACCGCGACAAAGCCGCCAACCGCAGTCACCACAGCCAGCACCATGGCGATAAGAATGATTATCCGCGTTCCCCGTCCTGGTTCGGGTACATCGTCAGTTTTCACGACATTTCTCTTTTCTTGCTGCAGCTGAACTGCGTGCCGGTCTCGCACGTTAGCGCATTCGGGTGCAACCCAGTGGTTGGCCTGAATGGTCTCCAAGGGGCGATTGCACGGGAAGACACATCCTAGACATAGGGATAGCCGATTGAAAACCCAAGTGTAATTGAGGTTCGTCGGCACAGCAGCCAGTTTTCTCCTCGAGCAGAACAGCCGTCCTGTTCTTACGATCGAAGGAAGAAGCCAATGAAAATTCTCAATGAGAAGATGCTTTCGCAATCCGCCTACACCGCCGATATCGACATTCCCTTTGAAAAGGTCGACATTGCTGATTGGCTCTTCAATTTGCCGGAAGCGGAATATCTTCGCTGCTGCCCACCTGATCACATAGCCGCAGGCAACACCACGACCGATGACGGTCGTCGGATGTCGATCAATGTCGAGATGATCGGCACCGGCCTTGTCGTCCAGCACTATGTCGCTGAAGAAGCCACACCATCCTATTGCAGGATGAACTCGATTTCCGACGTGTTCACGCCAGTCGGCCGGACGCAGGTAAACGTCATCTGGGAACTGATTGCAGAACCGCTCGACGGCGGACGCACGCGCTACACGAACCGCGTCACGTCACATCCGACTGACGTATTCATGGATTTTATCAAGCAGCACGGTCAAAGCTTCGAGCAAGCGGCTGAAGCACGCCAGGCTGCGGGCGGTGACCATAACCGCCGAGAAACGCCACTTTTCGCGGCAAGCATTGCGCGCCGGGCCCTGGCGCGATGAAATCATGAAAGGCGAGGCGGGTTTGTCCGCCTCATTCAATTTGGACGCGGAGAAAGGCAAGGGCTGTACGGCAGGGTGAATGCGATATGCGCACCGAAACCACCGTCGGATCTGGTCAGCACATCTCTCTGTCGGTGAGAAAATTTGGAGGCCTCGCCCGGAATTGAACCGGGGTACAAGGATTTGCAGTCCTCTGCGTCACCACTCCGCCACGAGGCCTCACAACTTCGGAGCAACCGAAGCGTTGGGCGGCATTTAGAATGAATAGAAATTCAGCGCAAGAGGCTTAGTGGAAAAACCTCGCTCATTTTGAACGCGTTCTGTGGAGAGCGATCTCGGCAGAGAGCTATGCCACGCCAGGTCAGGGTGGGCAGCTGAAAATCGCTTCTATTCAGTCGATACGCTGCAACGACGGCATAGGCGAAATGCCGTTTGTGGTGACATGCGGCGCGGTCGCGGCGACAAGGGGAATCAGGAGAATGATGACGAGGAATGTGCAGACGAAAAGTCCGCCGATCGCAGTAGATTTATTCACCATTCCAGCCCGTTTGGTGCGTTTTAGGAATGGCTATAATTCACCCCGAAGCTGACAGTTACCTGAACGTTCCCGTTTCAGTTGTCCCGTGTGTCCGCTTATCGTGTCTCTCTGTCGAGCAGCCCGCAGCAAAAGATGCCGACGAGCGCCGTTACTATGAGAAAATCGAAGAGCGAAAACAGTTCTGTGATCGCAGCCATGATATTTTCCTCCTTTTCCTCCGGTTGCAATAATATCACAGCGCGTTGCTATATGCCACGAAGGATTGGCTCGATACCGCCTCGCTTGCCATGCATCCCCTAATTCTTGCCGTGGATGGTCGCCAAGCCTTGAAAGGCGGGTTTTCCGAGATTAAGAGACGAGCAGACAGAACCGCTTTCGACTGGCGAGAGGACAATATGAATTTCGATACAGCGCGCGCCAACATGGTGGACAATCAGGTTCGCACGACGGACGTCACCTCGCATTCCGTGCTGACGGCATTTCTGACCGTTCCGCGCGAAGCGTTTGTCCCGGAAAAATCCAAGACGCTGGCCTACGTCGATAACGACGTGGAAATCTGTCCTGCTGCGAACGGCCAGCCGGCCCGTTACCTGATGCAGCCGTCGCCGCTTGCGAAGCTTCTTCAGCTCGCCGAGATCAGGAAAGATGACGTCGTTCTGGAGGTGGGCTGTGGCACCGGTTACGTGTCGGCGATTCTTTCCATGCTCGCTGGCTCGGTTGTCGCCCTGGAGCAGAACGAAGAGCTTGCCGCCACGGCGAAGACAAACCTCTCCAGCTACCCGAACGTCTCGGTCGCTACCGGCGCACTGAACGCGGGCAACACGACCGGCGCGCCGTACGATCTGATTTTCGTCAACGGTGCTGTCGAGGAACTTCCGCAGGCGCTGCTGTCGCAGCTGCGGGACGGTGGGCGCCTGGTGACGGTCCATGGCCAGGGCGGTTCCGCACGCGCCACGGTATTGTCCAGCGAGCGCGGAGCGATCTCGGAGAACGTCTATTTCAACGCCTCCGTGAAGCCACTGCCGGGCTTCGCCAAGGCGCGCGAGTTCGTATTCTGACAGCGGCTGTCTTTTCTTGCCGTTTTACGGGCGCCACTGGCGCCCGTTTTTGTTTCGGGACCGTCCTCGGCAGCCTTCGAGAAAGCTGTGCATGGCGCCAGTCATTTGATTCGCGCTGATTTTTTTCCTCGTTTCGCTATCCTAAAGTCTGGGTGATTCGGATGCCCATCCACGCAATCCGGTCGTTTGCTTGATAACGGGGATAAATATGGCTCAGCCAAGCGTAGCGCGTGAACCGTCGATGGAAGAGATTCTCGCGTCGATCCGACAGATCATCGAGAGCAATGAGCCAGGTGCGGGCAGGGCGCTGTCGAATGCCTTGCCGCCGGTCTATGCTGCCGAGGAAGACGAGCGCGCCTCCGACATTCATCTGACGGTCGATCAGGCCTACGCCGCTGTCGAGTTTCCCGAGCCGGTCTCACAGCCGGACCCTCGCTTCGTTGCCGCGAATTCCGCAGGCTCTGCTCCACTGGTGGAAGCGCCTGAGCGCGCCATGTCGCTCGCCGATGTAGCCGCACGGGTTCGCGCCGCGTCCGAACGAAATACCGCCCAGCTGCGGGAAGCGCCCCCTGCATTCCGCCAGACGGAAGTCCCGACCCATATGTTCGAAGCTCCGCAGCCGCCGGTCGAATTGCAGCGCCCGGTCGTCGAGCCGACGCCGTTCGTAGCGCCCGCTCCGATCGCCGCGCCTGCTCCACAGGCCGTTTTGGAACAGCCCGTTCCAACCTACGAGGACATCGCGCCCGTCGTCGCATCCTTGCCGCCTGTCGAGGTTGCTCCTGCAGCACCCGTCGCGGAGCCGGTCGTCGATGCCATCGCTTCCGCCCTGTCGAACGAGATCCTGCCGCAGGTCGCTTCTTCCGCGCAACAATCGTTGATGTCGGCTGACACTGGGCTCCAGATCGCCCGCTCGTTCGAGGAGCTTGTTGCCGCCATCGATGGTGTCGAGCGTCGCTCGCTCGACGAGATCGCGGAAGACATGCTGCGCCCGATGTTGCGCGAGTGGCTGGATGACAACTTGCCGACCCTGGTCGAGCGACTCGTGCGCGAAGAGATCGAACGTGTGGCACGCGGCCCCCGCCGCTGATCGGAAACGCCTTTTCTCAAAAAGCCGCTCCGGTCCCCGGGGCGGCTTTTTTATTGACTTGCCCGTAGCCATCCTATTTACAACCCGCATCTAAGAACCTCCAGATTTTGGTCCCCAAATGCTCGACAAGACCTACGATTCCGCTGCCGTTGAACCGAAAATCGCTGCAAAATGGGATGAGGCGGACGCCTTCCGTGCGGGCGCCAATGCAAAGCCGGGCGCCGAGACCTTCACCATCGTGATCCCGCCGCCGAACGTCACCGGCTCGCTGCACATGGGCCACGCGCTGAACAATACGCTGCAGGACGTGATGGTCCGCTTCGAGCGCATGCGCGGCAAGGACGTGCTCTGGCAGCCGGGCATGGACCACGCCGGCATCGCCACCCAGATGGTTGTCGAGCGCAAGCTGATGGAGAAGCAGCTTCCGGGCCGTCGCGACATGGGTCGTGAAGCGTTCATCGAGAAGGTCTGGGAATGGAAGGCTGAATCGGGCGGCCTCATCTTCAACCAGTTGAAGCGTCTCGGCGCGTCCTGCGACTGGTCGCGCGAACGCTTCACAATGGACGAGGGTCTTTCCGCTGCCGTTCTTGAAGTCTTTGTAACGCTTTACAAGGAAGGGCTAATCTATCGCGATAAGCGCCTGGTCAATTGGGATCCGAAGCTCCTGACCGCGATCTCGGATATCGAGGTCGAGCAGCACGAGGTCAACGGTAACCTGTGGTACCTGCGCTATCCGCTGGAACCCGGCGTTACCTACCAGCACCCGATCGCCTTCGACGAAGAAGGCAAGGCGACTGAATGGGAAACGCGCGACTACATCGTGGTTGCGACGACCCGCCCGGAAACCATGCTGGGTGATACCGGCGTTGCCGTCAATCCGAAGGACGAACGCTACGCGCCGCTGGTCGGCAAGCACGTCATCCTGCCGATTGTTGGTCGCCGTATTCCGATCGTTGCCGACGAATATCCGGATCCGACCGCCGGCACGGGCGCCGTCAAGATGACGCCGGCGCACGATTTCAATGACTTCGACGTCGGCAAGCGCACAGGTCTGCGCGTCGTCAATATTCTGACCGTCGATGGCCGCATCACGATCAAGGACAACGAGGACTTCCTCGAAGGTATTCCTGACGCTGCGGCCCTGCATGGCGCCTGGGACGAACTCGAAGGCAAGGACCGCTTCGAGGCGCGCAAGATCATTGTCCGCATCTTCGAGGAGGCAAGCCTGCTCGACAAGATCGAGCCGCACAAGCACATGGTTCCGCATGGCGACCGCGGCGGCGTTCCGATCGAGCCGCGTCTGACCGAGCAGTGGTACGTCGACGCCAAGACGCTGGCCGAGCCGGCGATCGCTTCCGTTCGCGAGGGCCGCACCAAGCTCGTTCCGCGCAGCTGGGACAAGACCTATTACGAGTGGATGGAAAACATTCAGCCGTGGTGCGTTTCCCGCCAGCTCTGGTGGGGCCATCAGATCCCGGCCTGGTACGGCCCGGACGGTCAGGTCTTCGTCGAAAAGACCGAAGAGGAAGCTCTGCAGGCGGCGATCCAGCATTATCTCTCGCACGAAGGCCCGATGAAGGCCTACGTCGAGGATCTGCTGGAGAACTTCAGGCCCGGCGAAATCCTGACACGTGACGAGGATGTTCTCGACACCTGGTTCTCATCGGCGCTCTGGCCGTTCTCCACGCTCGGCTGGCCGGACAAGACGCCTGAACTGGCCCGCTACTATCCGACCAACGTGCTGGTCACCGGCTTCGATATCATCTTCTTCTGGGTCGCCCGCATGATGATGATGGGCCTGCACTTCATGAAGGACGAAGACGGCGTTCCGGTCGAGCCCTTCAACACGGTCTACGTTCACGCGCTGGTTCGCGACAAGAACGGCCAGAAGATGTCGAAGTCCAAGGGCAACGTCATCGACCCGCTGGAACTGATCGACGAGTATGGCGCCGACGCGCTGCGCTTCACGCTGGCGATCATGGCCGCCCAGGGACGCGACGTGAAGCTGGACCCGGCTCGTATCGCCGGCTACCGGAACTTTGGCACAAAGCTCTGGAACGCGACGCGTTTCGCCGAGATGAATGGCGCCAAGAGCGATCCGCATTTCGTGCCCGAAGCCGCCGAATTGACGATCAACCGTTGGATCCTGACGGAACTTGCCCGTACGGAACGTGACGTTACGGAAGCCCTCGAATCCTACCGTTTCAACGACGCGGCCGGTGCGCTGTACCGCTTCGTCTGGAACCAGGTTTGCGACTGGTACCTCGAGCTTCTGAAGCCCGTCTTCAGCGGCACCGACGAGGGCGCCAAGAAGGAGGCGCAGGCATGCGCCGCCTATATTCTCGAGGAAATCTACAAGCTCCTGCATCCGTTCATGCCATTCATGACGGAAGAGCTCTGGGCGCACACGGCAGGCGAGGGTATCGAGCGCGATACGATGGTTTGCCACGCGGAATGGCCGGCGCCCTCCTATGCCGACGACGCCGCAGCGGACGAGATCAACTGGCTGGTCGACCTCGTTTCCGGCATCCGTTCTGTCCGCGCCGAGATGAACGTGCCGCCATCAGCGGTTGCGCCGCTGGTGGTCGTCAGCGCAAACAGCCTGACGCGCGAACGCCTCGTTCGGCACGACGCTGCGATCAAGCGATTGGCGCGCGTCGACGGTATCTCGCTCTCTGACGAGGCCCCTAAGGGAGCCGCACAGATCGTTGTCGCGGAAGCGACGATTTGCCTGCCGCTCGGCACGTTGATCGATCTGGCCGCGGAGAAGGCGCGCCTCGAGAAAGCAATCGCCAAGGCCGATAGCGAGATCGCGCGCATCAACGGAAAGCTGTCGAACGAGAAGTTTGTCGCCAACGCCAACCCCGAGGTCGTCGCTGCCGAACGTGAGCGTCTGGAAGAGCTGCAGAGCCAGATCGCGAGCCTTCGGACTGCACTCTCGCGTGTAGCCGAAGCGGCATAAAATCAACGCTTGGTAGTATAAAATTCTTTGGGCGCCTGGTGAGAATCAGGCGCCCTTTTTGTTGCGATGGAACCAAACGGGCACCAAAACGCCCCTCGACGAACCCATTCGCCATCGTTTTGCTTGGTTTTCTTCGGTTTTCCACCTTCCTTTTTCGAAAAGAAAAAGTGTTGTCTAAGGGTTACAGAAGCCTTTGCGGGGGGAACGATTGTGCTCAGGAATGAGATAATCCCCAGAGTTGGGAAACATTATTCTAAAACCCGAAAATTTTGACGTGCCCGTCAATTGCTTACGTAAATCATCCATTAGCTCACTTTTCAATCACATGGTCTCACCAAGTTGCCATTTGCAGGGTTCGTCTGCACAGTCGCACCATTGTAAATTGCCTGAGTGGGGGAGACACCTTGGCATCTCGTGTAGTCTCAGTAGGCGCGGTGTCGCTTGCATTGCTTCCATCACTGGCTCAGCCATCCCTAGCGGGTGGTCTCGATCGCGGTGGCTATAATATCGACCAGCTGTTCGATGCGTCGCAGTTCTCTGTGCAGTCGGGCGTTATCTACGTCATGCCGCAGCGCAAGCTGAAGAACGTGCAAGACATCGACACCAGCTTTGGCACTGGGGGCGGCAACCTTAATGGTCGTTCCCACTCGGCGGATGAGACCGAAGATTACGCGGTGCCGTATTTCGGATTAAAGGCTGGGTACGGCGACGTTGATTGCTTGGTTGACTACTCGGAGCCATTCGGAGCGCATATAAACCCTGGCATAAACTGGGCAGGCGCAAACAATAACATTGAAACAAAGATCACGACCCGCAACTACGGGGCAACGTGTTCCTACAAGTTCGATGTCGGCCCCGGCCAGCTAAGGCTGATCGGCGGCACCTTCTATCAAGAAGTGGAGGGCTTTAAGACACGTCTGGCATCTACTCTTCCGATTGCTTTTGGCACAGGTACTGGCGTCGGTAGGCTGGACCTGAGTGATGAAGCCTGGGGTTGGCGCGCGGGCGTAGCATATGAAATTCCCGAGTACGCGTTGCGTGCGAGTCTCGTGTACAACAGTCGTGTCAAATACGATAATTTGACGGGTACCGTCGATTTGACGCAGATAACCGCGCCTGTCGCCCCGTTGAACGGTCTGCCATACGGCACAGTTGTACCGGTCTCTGGTTCAGCAGAAGCTCCGGATTCTTTGGAGTTGAAGGTCCAAAGCGGCATTGCACCAGATTGGCTCGCGTTCGGTTCTGTTAAGTGGACAAACTGGAGCGTTCTCCAGACTGTGCCATTCTGCCCGACGACCGGTGCTTGCCCAGTGGGCGGTCTGGCATCGCTTGATCTCGCTTATCGTGACGGCTGGACAGTCACCGGCGGCGTTGGTCACAAGTTCAACGATCAGTGGAGCGGTGCCGTCAGCCTGACCTGGGACCGCGGTACCAGCGATGGCTACGGCTCGCAGACCGACACTTGGATGGTCGGCGTCGGCGCGTCCTACAGCCCCGTCGAAAACGTCGAGTGGCGGCTTGCCGGTGCTCTGGGCGTGATGACGAGCGGTGAGTCCGGAACGATCGTGAAGGATGGTATTACCTACGGCGATGACGTTACCTACTCCTTTGGCAACGATCTAATCGCAGCCATCTCGACCAGCATCAAGATTAAGTTCTGACCATCAGAAGATCAGCGTTAGAAAGCCCGGCCTACAGCCGGGCTTTTCTTTATGTACAGACCGTTAAGTATGCTGGCCCGGCGTGTCGTTTTGTGACGATTCAGCAACAGTTTTTTACCGCCATTCGCGTAAGATACGGTTCAGGGCAAATTGTCCATTTCCCGCCACAAACGAAGCGCAGCGGTAATGTCGGGCGAGGGAATGACAGGCGTAGGGTGCGCGTAAAGAGTAATATGGGTCGTTTTTCATTGAGTGCAGGCAGGCTTGGCGGAAAGGGTGGCAGCGGCGACGCTGCGAGCACCTCTTTGCCGTTGCTGCATGCCGATTCAGCCGGAAGACTTCGCCCAGGTTCAGCACTCCACAACGGTTCTTTTCCCTCTCTGCTTTGCGCGTCGCGGGCGCCGGAAACGGTATCTGGTCACGCCGACTCAGGTTTGGTCACAATTAGTGACTACCTATGCTTGGATAGCGAAAGGCCTCACGCAGGCGTCGCAAAAATGAGGTTTGTGCCATCGATGGCAAGCGGCGCCGGCAACCGGGTAGCTGAAATCGATGTGCAAGGCATGATCGCCCTGAAATGTGGGCGGATGGCTGGATGCGACGCGGGCAAGGGAGCTTTAGAGCTCACCGCGGGATCGCTCGCCGAAGCATTTGCGCCCGTTGGGCGGCGGCATCGAATGTCAGCCGCCCAGCGCAAGGGAAACGAAAGAAACCGAGTGAAATGCTGACGTCCGAGTTCAGACCTTTCAGAGCGATGCTCGTAGGACTTTCCCTCGCCTGTTGTGCGGCGATGGCATGTCCGGCCAACGCATTCGACATAAAGTCGGGTGTTTCGAAGGAGTCCGGTCCTTTCGATCTCTTCAAGTTCGGCTTCAAGGCCTACAAGAACGGCCAGAAGGAAGAGGCTGTCGAAGCCTACAAGTACGCCGCCGAAAAGGGCCACACTGGCTCGCGTTGGGCACTTGCCAACATGTATGCCGACGGTGATGGCGTCACCCAGAACGATTTCGAAGCCTTCAAGATCTACAGCGAAATTGCACAGCAGGGCGTGGAGCCGGGCTCCGAGGACACCGGCTTCTTCGTCAACGCGCTCCTGTCGCTCGCCAATTACTACAAGAACGGCATTCCGGGCAGCCCGATCAAGACGGACCTTTCGCAGGCACGCCAACTCTACTTCCAGGTCGCATCCACCTTCGGTGTGCCGGAGGCGCAGTTCCAGCTCGCGCAGATGATGCTTTCGGGCGAGGGCGGCAGCACCAGTTCGCAGCAGGCAAAGAAATGGCTGAACCAGGCCCGCAAGAGCGGCCACCCGGGCGCTATGGCCGTCTTCGGCAATATCCTGTTCCAGGAAGGCCAGACCGCCAATGGCTTGGCCCTGATGACGGCAGCGCTCGATCGCTGCAAGCCGAAGGATTGCAACTGGATGGAATCCCTGCAGGAGCAGGCATTCTCGGTGGCAAGCGAAAACGATCGCCGAACGGCGATCTCGCTGTCGCACAAGATCGCGACGACCAATACGGATTAATCTAGCCTACCTCGGCAAGCCGAGCTTGCCGATGCTGCACAATCAGGCAGCAAAGTCGAAATAGGCGACGACGGGCACGTGGTCCGACGGCTTTTCCCAAGCGCGCACATGCTTTTCGATACCGGCTGACGTCATGCGGTCCGCTGCCTCAGGCGACAGCATGAGATGATCGATGCGAATGCCGTTGTTCTTTTGCCAGGCGCCTGCCTGATAGTCCCAGAAGGAATAGAGCGGCGCGGCATCGGTCGTCGCCCGGATCGCATCCGTCAAACCAAGCCCTTCAAATCGACGGAACGCTTCGCGCGTCTGCGGCAGGAACAGCGCGTCGTTTTCCCATACTCTCGGGTCGAAGCAGTCATGCGGCTCCGGGATGACATTATAGTCGCCGGCCAGAATGAAGACCTCTTCGTAGCTGAGCCGCTGTGCGGCAAACTTCTGTAGCCGTTCCATCCATGCCAGCTTGTAGCTGTACTTTTCCGTGCCGATCGGGTTGCCGTTCGGTAGATAGAGGCAGCAGATCCGTGCAACGCGGTTGCCGGGCAACGAAAACACGGCCTCGATGAAGCGTGATTGCTCGTCAAGCGGATCGCCCGGCAGTCCGCGCGTAACGTCATCGGGTTTCGATTTGGAAAGGATAGCGACGCCGTTGAAGCCCTTCTGGCCGTGCGTCTCGACGTGGTAGCCCAAGGCTTCGATCTCGAGCCGCGGAAATCCCTCGTCGACCGACTTGATTTCCTGCAGGCAGACGATGTCCGGATCGGAATCCTTCAACCATTGCGTTAGATTGTCGATGCGCGCCTTGACGCCATTGATGTTCCAGGTCGCAATTTTCATGGGCAATTCGCTCCGCTGCAATGCTGCTCTTCTAGCGCGCGAGGCACGTCAGCGACAAGCCTCTCTAGGGCGGACAAAGACGATCCTGCCCGCTCGATACACGTCGGAGAGGGGAAAATCAGATGGAGAAGCTGGTGCCGCAGCCGCAGCTCGCGACCGCGTTCGGATTCTTGATCTGGAAGGACTGCCCAAGCAGATTGTCGACGAAGTCGATCTCCGAGCCGGCCATATAGACCAACGACATGCTGTCTATCAGGACCTTGGCATCGTTCTTTTCGACGACGACGTCATCGTCGGTGGCGTCGCCGGTGAGATCGAACTTGTAGGAAAAACCCGAACAGCCGCCACCTTCGACCGAAACACGCAGGGCGTTCTTGCCCGGTTCCGTACCGACGATTGCCGCGATTCGCTTTGCTGCGGCGTCCGAAAGGGTTACACTTGCATCTGTCATGTCAGCTCCTGCCGGGGTCAAGATCCGGAGAGAATGCCTTGATAGCCGTCTGCGTAACGCGCTGATTTCAAAAGAATTTATGTCCAGCGTCGCTGAACGGCCATCCGTTGATACGCAGCTTGGAAAGGGCTGCTTTGCCGTTTACGCTCACTATAGGTATGAAGAGCGGAAAGCGGCGTCAATGGGCAGACGTCGCATGACGGCAAATCATGGTGCAGAATGACGATTGACAGAGGTGCCTTAGGTTTCGGCAATAGCGAGAGAGCGATCTTTGCGGCGGATCCCTGGAAAAGCCGCGGACGGCTCTATCCTGAGAACTCCAGCCCGACACGGTCTGATTTTCAGCGCGACCGCGACCGCATCGTCCACACGACAGCCTTCCGCCGCTTGAAGCACAAGACGCAGGTCTTCATCGCGCAGGACGGCGACCACTACCGGACGCGCCTGACACACACGATCGAGGTCGCGCAGATCGCCCGCGCCCTGGCAAGAGCCCTGAAGCTCGATGAGGATCTCGCCGAAGGGGTGGCGCTGGTCCACGATTTCGGTCACACCCCGTTCGGCCACACGGGCGAGGATGCCCTTCACGAAGCACTGCTGCCCTATGGCGGTTTCGATCACAATGCCCAGTCGTTGCGCATCGTGACCAAGCTGGAGCGCCGCTACGCCGACTTTGACGGCATCAACCTCACATGGGAGAGCCTCGAAGGTCTCGTGAAGCACAATGGTCCGCTGCTGACCAAGGAGGGGGCGGGGACGCGCGGTCCGGTTCCGCAGCCGATCCTCGATTACTGCGAGATACACGACCTGGAGCTTGCCACCTTTGCGAGCCTGGAGGCTCAGGCGGCAGCAATCGCTGACGATATTGCCTACAACACCCACGATATCGACGACGGGCTGCGCTCGGGTTATCTCACATTCGATATGCTGGAAGACATCCCGTTTCTCGCCGGACTTATGGCTGAGGTGAGGGCGCGCTATCCCAATCTGGAGCCGAACCGCTTCACCCACGAGATCATGCGCCGGCAGATAACCCGCATGGTCGAGGACGTCATATCGGTGGCTCAGGAGCGTCTTGCTCTCTTGCGGCCGGGCAGCGCCGACGACATCCGCCAGGCAGATCGGGTCATCGCAACATTTTCCGAGGCAATGGCCGAAACCGACAGGCAGATCAAGGCGATGCTGTTCAAGCGGATCTATCGCCACCCCGAGATCATGCGCATTCGCGCCGGCGCGGCACAGATCGTAACGGATCTCTTCGGGGCCTATATGGCGAACCCGAAGGAGATGCAGAGCCACTATTGGGTCGACCATATCTCCGGCCTTGCGGAAGCCGCCAAGGCGAGGCACGTTGGCGACTATCTTGCCGGGATGACGGACACCTACGCCATCAGTGCCCACAGGCGATTGTTTGACCATACTCCGGATTTGCGATAGGCAGCGGTCGCCCGGAAAGACCGAGCGAATGCCTGTTGGCACAGCCTATGCATGGAAGAGTGCAATGAACCTTTTTACCGATTTCGAAGCCAGGATTAAAACCGCCCTTGAACAGATTGATCTGGTCAAGGAAAAGCGATCCGAGCTGGACTTCGGGCGCATTGCGATCGAGCCTCCGCGCGACGCGAGCCACGGTGACGTTGCGACGAACGCCGCCATGGTGCTTGCCAAGCCGCTCGGCACGAACCCACGTGCATTGGCCGAGATCATCACGGCCAAGCTGAAGGAAGATGCTGATATCGCCGAAGTCTCGGTCGCGGGACCAGGCTTCATCAATCTCAGGCTCTCCGTCGGATATTGGCAGCGCCTGCTTGCCTCGATGATCGAGGCTGGCACGGACTACGGCCGGTCGTCCCTCGGGCGGGTAGCCGCGTCAATGTGGAGTATGTATCCGCAAACCCGACGGGTCCGATGCACGTCGGCCATTGCCGCGGCGCCGTCGTCGGCGACGCGCTGGCAAACCTTCTGACCTTTGCCGGCTTCGACGTCGTCAAGGAATACTACATCAACGATGCCGGCTCGCAGATCGACGTTCTGGCGCGGTCGGTATTCCTGCGTTACCGCGAAGCGCTTGGCGAAAAGATCGGCGAGATCCCATCTGGCCTTTATCCCGGCGACTATCTCGTCCCCGTTGGCGAGTCACTGGCCCGTGACTATGGCGTCCGGCTGCACAACATGCCGGAAGAAGAGTGGATGCCGATCGTCAAGGATCGCACCATCGACGCCATGATGGTCATGATCCGCGAGGATCTGGCCGCTCTCAACGTTCATCACGACGTGTTCTTCTCCGAGCGCACGCTGCATGCCAATGGCGCTGCGGCGATCCGGACTGCCATCAACGACCTGACCTTCAAGGGACATGTCTACAAGGGCACCTTGCCGCCGCCGAAGGGGCAGTTGCCGGAGGATTGGGAAGATCGCGAGCAGACCCTGTTCCGTTCGACCGAGGTCGGTGACGACATGGACCGCCCGCTGATCAAATCCGACGGTTCCTACACCTATTTCGCGGCTGATGTTGCCTACTTCAAGAACAAGTTCGACCGCGGCTTCAACGAGATGATCTATGTGCTCGGTGCGGACCACGGCGGCTATGTGAAGCGCCTCGAGGCTGTCGCGCGCGGCGTCTCAGAAGGTAAGGCCAAACTTACGGTTCTGCTTTGCCAGCTGGTGAAGCTGTTCCGCGACGGCGAACCGGTGAAGATGTCGAAGCGTTCCGGCGACTTCGTCACGTTGCGTGACGTCGTCGAGGAAGTGGGACGCGATTCGGTACGGTTCATGATGCTTTACCGCAAGAGTTCGGAGCCGTTGGACTTCGATTTTTCCAAAGTAACGGAGCAGTCGAAGGATAATCCGGTCTTCTACGTGCAGTATGCGCATGCTCGTTGCATGTCGGTCTTCCGGCAGGCCAAGGAGGCGTTTCCCGACCTCGACGTGTCGCCGTCGGTGCTGGCCAAGGCCGTCGCGGGAATCAAGGATTCCGCGGAGTTACAGCTGGTTGCGAAGGTCGCGGAGTTCCCGAGATTGGTCGAAGCTGCAGCCCAGTCGCAGGAGCCGCATCGCGTCGTATTTTATCTCTATGATCTCGCCAGCGCGTTCCATGCGCATTGGAATAAGGGCAAGGATCAAGTAGACTTACGATTTATTAACGATAAAAGCCGAGAATCGAGTATAGCCAGACTAGGGCTGGTGTACGCCGTTGCGTCGGTTTTGAAGTCGGGACTTGCGATTGCAGGGACTGCTGCGCCGGAAGAGATGCGGTAGCGTCACCATTTACCCACATTGCGCTGGCACTAAACCTTTGCACTTGCGAGTGGGATGAGTATGGCAGACAAACAGCGGGCGTATGATGCGCGTAAGAATACGGACCTCTTTGCTGACGACGATCCATTGGCGGAACTCGCTCGTATCGTCGGCTTTGAACCTCGCGTAGCCGCAAACACGGTTCCTGACGTTCCTCGCCAGGAGCCGGCTTTCAATCTCGAAGATGAGTTGCTTCGCGAGTTCGAGCGCTATGATGCGCCGCACGCTCCTGAAGTCGTAGAACAGCCGATCGCCGCTTTCGAAGAGTCGGTCGCTGTTATCGATGAGCCGGCTTACGAAGAGCCGTCTGTCCTGCAATGGGATGCTCAGCAGGATGTCGAGTTCCCTGTCGAGGCGCAACCTGTCCATCCGCTTCTTTCCTCAACGGACTGGGCTGTTCCTCGTGCGGCCGAGCCTGTTTCGAGCGGTGCTCGCGATCTGATCGAAGAGCTCGAGATGTCGATCGGTGCGGCTCCGGCATCTGCCTCCGCTCAGCCCCAGAAGGCACCCCAGTGGTCGGCGGCCAGCATCCGCCTGCCGCTTGCGAATTTTCATACGACACGCCGCGACCAACCGGTGGCACCAGTTGTCGCGCCTACGCCGGAGCCCGTCGCTGCCGAGCCGGTTGCGGAATTCCCGATTTCCGCATTCCCGGTTGCCGCAGCAGGCTTCCCGGCCGAGATCGACCGCCACGAGCAGGTCGAGTTTCAGCCGGAAGAACAGGTTGTAGCTGCTATCGAGCCGATCGACGTCGATCACTCGGCTTTCGATCTCGCCGCTGCAGCCAAGGAAGGTGAGGTTCACGCCGACGCTGCCTTGACCGAGGCCGCGCCCGCTGAGTTCGATGATATCACCTTCGACATCGATGATCTCCTTGCCGACGTTTCGAGCTATCCCGTGCCGGAACGCCAGGCTGCCGCACCTGCGGCCGAGCCTTCGCCTGTTCACATTCCGCAGCCAGCCGCCGTGGCCGCAATGCCTGTGCGCGCACCGGAATTGAAGCCCGCTGCACGAACCGCAGCGGAAGTGGAAGATCCGTTTGCGGGGCATGATTTCGAGCTTGATCTCGAAGGCATCGAGCTCGAGCTTGCCGATCTGGATTTCGTTGAGCCGACGGTTGCTCGCGAGGTCGAAGCACCACGGCCGGCAGCGCCTGCTGCCGTTGCTCAGCGTCCGGCTCCCGCACCGATTGCTTTTGCGCCCGTGCAGCAGGCGCCAGCACCGGTTTACCGCGAACCGGTTGTTGCTAGGGCTCCCGTGGAACCGGCTGTCGCGCCCGTGGCGGCGCCGATCGTTGCCTATGGTGCTGATGCCGCTGATGAACTGCCCTTCGATCTTTCCATGATTTCGGATGCCGATTACCACCCCGAGACTGTGGAGGAGATGCACGTGCCGGCGTTGCCGCCGGTTGAGCAGCACCAGCCAGTTGTTACGACATCGGACTTCGATTTCGACGTCGATTCCGAAATCGCAAATCTGCTGACGCCCGCCAAAGCGGTGGAAACCGTTGCGAAGCCCGTGGCCGAAGACTGGCGGACGCGTGCGCCTATCGCTGCTCCGGCCGCCGCCGTGGCCGCTCCGAAGCAGCCGCTCCAGCAGCAGACGTTCGACGAGTTTGAACGTGCGCTTGAGGAAGACTTCCGCCGGAGCGTGAACGAGCCTGTTCAGCAGCGCCGCGAGAACATTTCCGAGGTTCAGATTCAGTCCGCTAGCGATGCGGAAGATATGAGCCGTGCGCGGTCGATGAAGCGCATGTTGGCTGCCGCTGCCGTTATCGTGGTCTTCGGCGGTGCCGCTTACGCCGGCTACTCGTTCCTGGCTCGCGATGGCGGCCTTGGGATCGTCTCCGGCGAGCCGCGGGTCATCACGGCTGACAAGGATCCGGTCAAGGTGGTTCCCGAGAACCCGGGTGGCAAGACCGTGCCGAACCAGGACAAGGCGGTTTACGACAGCGTTGGTGGCGCAGCCGCCGAGGCGCCGAAGCAGAAGGCGCTGGTCTCGAGCGATGAACAGCCTGTAGACGTCGTACAGCGGACGCTGACGCCGGAAACGATGCCTGAAGACAACGATAGCGATACGCCGCTGCCGTCTATGGCGACGCCTGTCGGTGACACCCAGGATCCCCGCCTGCTGCCAAATCACGATGCTACGGAAACGGCAGCTGACGATGATGCGGGCCAGTCCGGTCAGAACCCTGCAGTGTCAGCTCGCAAGGTTCGCACCATGATCGTCAAGCCTGACGGCACGCTGGTGGCTCGCGAAGAGGCAGCCCCTGAGCAGGCCGCTCTGCCGAAGCCGACATCGGTGCAGACGCAGAAGATCACGCCCGGTACAGCTCCGGCAGCCCTGGCACCGGCATCTGGTCAGGTTGCTACCGCCGATATTCGCTCCACGCCTGTCGAGAATGCAAAGCCGTCTCAGGCGCAGGCCTCCGAGAATGTCCTTGCCAAGGCAGCAGCTGCGACGCCTGAAAGCGTCGAGCCTCCAGTCCGTGCGGTAACGAGCACGAAGTCGGATACGGCACCTGTTCCTGCCGGCCGCCCGGCAACGCAGGCCCCGGCAAAGCCGGAAGCACCGGTTGCTGAAGCTCCGACCGCGCCAAAGGAAGTTGCTGCGGTTCCGCCAGCAGCACCGCAGCCGACAGCGGCTGTGGCCGGTGGCTATGGCGTCCAGATTGCGTCGCTTCCATCCGAGGCCGAGGCGAAGAAGACCTTTGCCAGCCTGTCGAAGAAGTTCCCGGGTGTTCTGAGCGGCCGGAACTATGAAGTTCGGAAGGCCGAGATTGCGGGGAAGGGTACGTTCTACCGCCTGCGCATCCCCGCTGGTTCCAAGGACGAAGCAGCTGCCATCTGCGAAAAGTATCGTGCAGCCGGCGGTTCGTGCCTGATCTCGAAATAACCAGGTCTAGCCATTGGATTGATGAAGCGGCGGGAGAAATCCCGCCGCTTTTTTGTGTGAATGTCGGTTGACGTCGCTCGCAATTCCGCCAGCCGCCATTATGATTCGGGTATGACCGAATCAAAAGCAATGATCCTGGGCTCCAGCGGCCTCTCCCTCACCGCCGAAGAAAAGGCCTTCTACCGGGCCGAGCGCCCCTGGGGCTTCATTCTTTTCGGGCGCAATATTTCCGAACCGCAACAGATCAGCGATCTCGTAGCAGAGATGCGCGAGAGCGTCGGCTGGCATGCGCCGGTGCTCATCGATCAGGAAGGCGGGCGCGTTCAGCGGATCAGGCCGCCGATCCTGCGGCATTATCCTTCCGGCCAGCAACTCGGCGACCTGTACCGTCAGGACAAGGCAACCGGTCTTCGCGCGGCCTGGCTGATGTCGCGGCTTCACGCTTTCGACCTGTCCAGGCTTGGCATCAACGTGGACTGCCTGCCGGTCCTCGACGTTCCCGTGGAGGGAAGCAGCAACGTGATCGGCAACCGTGCCTATGGCGGCGATCCTGTCACCGTTGCGGCGATGGGCCGAGCGGCTGCGGAGGGCCTGAAGGCCGGCGGCCTGCTGCCGGTCATGAAGCATATGCCGGGCCACGGCCGCGGCTTTGCCGACTCGCACCACGAGCTGCCGGTCGTTGACGTATCCCGCGATGAGCTGGAAGCGCATGACTTCCCACCGTTCATCCAGATGAAGGACGAACTCATGGCGATGACCTGCCATGTCGTCTTTTCGGCGATCGATCCGTATAATCCGGCAACGACGTCCCGAAAGGTCATCGATGGCGTTATCCGCGATGAGATCGGCTTTGGCGGTCTGCTGTTGTCCGACGATACGTCGATGAACGCTCTTGCCGGAACGATTGGCGAGCGTGCTGCGAATATCATTGCAGGCGGATGCGATATTGTGCTGCATTGCAACGGGCATATGGATGAGATGCAGCAGGTGGTTGCCAATGTGCCGCCGCTGCAGGGACGCCCGCTCGAACGCGCCAAACGCGTGGAGGCTGGCTTTCCGCAAGCTGATAGCTCGGACGAGGCAGCGATTCGGGCGGAGTTCGATGCGTTGTTCGCATCGGTCTGACCACGGAAGGAACGCGACGTGAGCACAGCAAGGGACACAGAGCGCGGGCAGAAGCCCTCCGCACCGATGGACAAGCTGTGGCAGGATAGCGAAGCTGATCGCGCCACCACGGATCCGGCGCTGTTGATCGATGTCGCCGGCTTCGAAGGCCCGCTCGACCTTCTGCTCTATCTTGCGCGCAATCAGAAGGTGGATCTGTCGCGGATTTCCGTGCTGGCGCTCGCGGAACAGTATCTGCAGTTCGTCGAGACGGCCCGTCGCATCCGGATAGAGCTTGCCGCCGACTACCTTGTCATGGCCGCATGGCTCGCATACCTCAAGTCGCGCCTCCTCATTCCTCAGCAGGCTAAAGACGAAGGCCCTTCCGGCGAAGAGATGGCGGCGACCCTGGCATTCCGGCTGAAGCGCCTCGAGGCCATGCGCGAGGCGGCCAGCGGGCTCGTCAATCGCAATCGTCTCGGACGAGACGTCTTTGCCCGCGGTGCCCCGGAGCATATCCCGGATCGCCAACGGTCCGCTTATGACGCAAGTCTCTACGAATTGCTGACGGCCTACGCGACCCTGCGACAGCGCCAATCCGTAACCCAGGTGACGATCGAGCGGCGGAACGTCTGGTCGCTGACCGACGCTCGCGAACTGTTGACACGCCTGATCGGCGAGATCGTCGATTGGACATCACTGGAGCAGCACTTGCTGCGTTACATGGCCTCGCCCGAGGACCGCGTGACGGCCATTGCCAGCGCCTTCGCCGCTTCGCTTGAGCTTGTTCGTGAAGGCAAGCTCGAGATCCGGCAGGAAGGCGCATTCCAGCCGATTTACATGCGTCGCGGGCCGAAGCATGCGACACTTCATGTCGTGGAACAGGAGCAGCAGGCTTGAGCCAAGTGCAGCATGACGACGATTACCTTGGCGAGGACGAGGACCGCCAGCCGGACGAAGCGATAGAAACAGCCGGTGAGGCGGAACGTATCGCGGAAGCGCTTGTCTTTGCGTCGGCTCAACCCGTCTCCGAGGCTTTCATTGCCGAGCGGCTCCCGGCTGAGGTCGATGTCCACTCCATCATGCTGCGCCTGAAGGATCAGTATGCGCATCGGGGCGTCAACCTGGTACAGGTCGACGACGCCTGGGCGTTCAGGACAGCGGCGGACCTCTCCTTCTTCATCCGCCGGGATGAAACGGAAGCCAAGAAGCTGTCGCGCGCAGCGCTCGAAGTACTGGCGATCATTGCCTATCACCAGCCGGTGACACGCGCCGAGATCGAGGATATCCGTGGCGTGCAGACGTCGCGCGGCACGCTTGATGTGCTGATGGAGGCCGGCTGGGTCCGGTTTCGCGGGCGCCGGCGTACACCGGGCCGACCGGTCACGCTCGGCACGACGCGCGATTTTCTCGACCATTTCGGCCTTGAAGAACTGCGCGATCTTCCCGGTATCGAAGAATTGAAGGGCGCTGGTTTGCTATCCGGACGTATTCCGGCGAACTTCAACATTCCGTCACCGACGATGAATGATGAATTGACCGAGGACGAGGATCCGATCACGCAGCTGGATCTCGAGGAACTCGGCCTTCTGGCGCCCAAGGGAGGGCCGGAGGAATAGCTGCAGCAGGTCTTTGTTTTGCCATCGGTCGCGAAAACAATGCCGATCACAAATTTTCGAAGTTCAAACGGCTTGTCACCTAGGGCAAAGCCGTGACATTAAGCTTCGATCTACGGGGAATTTGGTGTTGGATTTGGTGTCGCGAATTCTTACATCAGACTGACATCGCAACAGGGAGTTAGCGTAATGGGTTCTTTTAGCATGTGGCACTGGTTGATCGTTCTGGTCATCGTGCTGTTGTTGTTCGGTCGCGGCAAGATTCCCGAACTGATGGGTGATGTCGCCAAGGGCATCAAGAGCTTCAAGAAGGGCATGAATGACGAGGACGCGCCCGAGACCACGAGCAAGACCGTCGATCACAAGGCCGACGAAACCAAGTAACACGTCCGGGCAAACGCAGCCCCCGCGTTTCCCGCCCAGGAGCCTTGAATGTTCGATATAGGCTGGACCGAGCTGCTCGTCATCGCGGTCGTTTTGATTGTTGTGGTTGGTCCGAAGGATCTGCCGCCGATGCTTCGTGCGTTCGGCAAGATGACGCAGCGTGCGAAAAAGGTTGCAGGCGAATTTCGCGCACAGTTTGATGAAGCGCTGCGCGAGGCCGACCTGGACGAAGTGCGCCAGACGCTGAATGATGCGCAGAAGCTCAATCCCGTGAACTCGCTGCGGGAGGCCATGAACCCTCTCAGGCAGATGGGAAATGAGATCAAGGCCGATCTCCAGAAGGCGACCACCGTCGACAACAAGACGGAAGTTCCAGCGACGGCAATGTCGGCACCGGAGCCCGCACTGAGCCTGCCGGCCACGCCGCCGGAAATGTCAGCTCCGACGCCGCAGCCCGCCGCCTCGGCCGAAATGCCGGGCGCTGCTGAAAATGCAAAGCCGAAGGCTGTTCGCAAGCCGCGTGCCAAGGTTGCCGACAAGGTGGATGCCGCTGCGGCGATCGCGGTTGCACCTGTCGAAAAGCCCAGTCGGTCGCCGGCGAAGACTGCTGCGACCAAGACTCCTGCGACCAAGACTGCCGCGGCAAAGACTGCTAGCGCGAAGAAGCCTGCGGTTGTTGCCGTTGATACCACAGCCGCTCCGAAGAAGACGGCAGCAGGGAAAAAGAAGGGTGATGCATGAGCGGTGATATCGAAGACAAGCCGCAGCCGCTGATCGAACACCTGATGGAGCTGCGTACGCGGCTCATGTGGTCGATCGGCGCTTTCTTCGTTGCGTTCATCGTGTGCTTCATCTTTGCCAAGCATCTCTTCAATGCTCTGGTCTTTCCTTACAAGTGGGCTGTTATCTGGGCGCATCTCGATGTGTCCAAGGCCCAGCTGATCTATACAGCGCCTCAGGAGTTCTTCTTCACGCAGGTGAAGGTCGCGATGTTTGGCGGATTGGTCATCGCCTTTCCGATCATTGCAGCGCAGATCTACAAGTTTGTCGCGCCCGGTCTCTACAAGAACGAACGCGCCGCTTTCCTGCCGTTCCTGATCGCGTCGCCCATTCTCTTCCTGTTGGGCGCTTCGCTGGTCTACTTCTTCTTCACGCCGATGGTCATGTGGTTCTTCCTGACCATGCAGCAGGCGCCGGGCGAGGGCGATGTCGCGATCTCGCTCCTGCCGAAGGTCTCGGAATATCTCAGCCTCATCATGACGCTGGTCTTCTCCTTCGGCCTGGTCTTCCAACTGCCCGTCATCACCACGCTGCTCGCCCGCGTCGGCCTGCTGACCTCGGACTGGCTGCGTGAAAAGCGCAAGTTCGCGATCGTCATGGCCTTCATCGTCGCGGCGGTGCTGACCCCGCCCGATCCGATGTCCCAGATCGGCCTTGCGCTGCCGACCATCATTCTCTACGAGATTGCCATCTACGCGGCGCGACTCGTGGAACGCCAGCGTGCGCGCGATGCGGCCACCGAGGCTGACGGTTCGTCGGATGTTGCCAAGACGGATAACGTCTGAGCGTCACCGCAATTCCTCGATGAGCGCTTTCCAATATCCGGTCGAGGCCCGGTCAGGCTTTGGCCGGGTCATCCTTTTTGTAACGACCTGGAACGACGATGCTCGATATCAAATGGATCCGTGAGAATCCCGAAGCCCTCGACGCGGCACTTGCCAAGCGTGGTGCCGAGCCCCTGTCCGAAAGCCTGATCGCGCTCGATGAAAAGCGCCGCGCAGCCGTCCAGAAGGTCCAGGACATGCTGTCCCGCCGCAATGCCGCCTCCAAGGAGATCGGCGCTGCAATGGCGCAGAAGAATAGCGAGCTTGCCGAGAAGCTGAAAGCCGAGGTTGCCGACCTCAAGGTCCTGCTGCCGGCCGCCGAGGAAGACGACCGCGCGTCGACAGAGGAGCTGAACGACGCCCTCTCGCGTATCCCCAACGTGCCTCATGACGACGTTCCTGTCGGCAAGGACGAAAACGATAACGTCGTCACCCGCGTGACCGGCGAGAAGCCGCGCTGGAACCATACCCCGAGAGAGCACTTCGAAATCGGCGAAGCCCTCGGCTACATGAGTTTCGAAACCGCTGCGAAGCTCTCTGGTTCGCGCTTCACCGTGCTGACCGGCCCGCTGGCAAGGCTGGAACGGGCGCTCGGCCAGTTCATGATCGATCTGCACACCAGCGAACACGGTTACACGGAAGTGAGCTCGCCGCTGATGGTGCGCGCCGAAGCGCTGTTCGGCACCGGCAACCTGCCGAAGTTCGAGGAAGATCTCTTCAAGACGACGGATGGCCGTTATCTGATCCCGACGGCCGAAGTGACGCTGACGAACCTCGTGCGTGAGGAAATCCTCGATCACGAAAAGCTGCCGCTGCGCTTCACTGCTCTCACCCCATCCTTCCGCTCGGAAGCAGGCTCGGCCGGCCGCGACACCCGCGGCATGCTGCGCCAGCACCAGTTCTGGAAGTGTGAGCTTGTCTCGATCACCGACGCCGAAAGCTCGATCGCCGAGCATGAGCGCATGACGGCCTGCGCCGAGGAAGTCTTGAAGCGCCTCGGTTTGCATTTCCGCACGCTGACGCTTTGCACCGGCGACATGGGCTTCGGCTCGCGCAAGACCTACGATCTCGAGGTCTGGCTGCCCGGCCAGAATACCTATCGCGAAATCTCGTCCTGCTCGGTCTGCGGCGATTTCCAGGCGCGTCGCATGAACACGCGCTATCGCGGCAAGGAAGACAAGACCAACCGCTTCGTTCACACGCTGAACGGCTCCGGCACCGCCGTCGGCCGCTGCCTGATCGCGGTTCTGGAGAACTATCTGAACGAGGATGGTTCGGTGACCGTCCCCGACGTGCTGGTACCGTACATGGGCGGCCTGACGAAGATCGAAAAGGCGGCTTGAACCCAATGCGCATTCTGCTCACCAACGACGACGGCATTCACGCAGAAGGGCTGGCGGCGCTTGAGCGGATCGCGCGAACACTGTCCGACGACGTCTGGATCGTCGCGCCCGAAACGGATCAGAGCGGCCTTGCACACTCCTTGAGCTTGTCGGAGCCGCTGCGTCTGCGCAAGATTTCGGATAAGCACTTCGCTTTGCGGGGCACGCCGACCGATTGCGTTATCATGGGCATCAAGCAGGTGATGGACATCAAGCCCGATCTTGTCCTGTCGGGCGTGAATTCCGGTTCGAATGTCGCTGACGATGTGACCTATTCCGGCACCATCGCCGGCGCGATCGAGGGAACGATGCAGGGCATCCGTTCCTTCGCGCTGAGCCAGGCCTATGTTTACGAGAATGGCTCGCGGACCGTCCCTTGGGAGGTCTGCGAGGCGCATGCGCCCGCACTTCTCGACAGGCTTATACCGCTGGACCTTCCGGACGGGACCTTCCTCAACCTCAATTTCCCCAGTTGCCGGCCGGAGGAAGTCGAGGGCGTCGCTGTCACCTCGCAGGGCAAACTGGCCTTCAATCTGCAGGTCGATGCGAGAGCCGATGGGCGCGGCTTCCCGTACTATTGGCTGAAGTTCGGCGAGCGCGCAGGCGCCTTTGACGAAGGCACCGATATCCACGCTCTCAAACATCGCAAGATTTCGGTAACACCTTTGAAACTGGATCTGACCGATTATTCCGTACAGGACCGCCTCGCGCGGGCGCTTTCTGGTACGGAGTAATTAGCGTTGACGACACGTCTTGTCGAAAAGGAAGGCTTTGCGGCGCTTGTTCTGCGCCTGCGGGCAGAGGGCGTATCGGATATCGATCTGCTCACCGCTGTCGAGCAGACGCCGAGATCGGTTTTCGTACCGCCGCAATTCGCCGATCACGCCTATTCCAGCCGAACCATCCCGATCGAATGCGGCTCCTTCCTCGAGGGCGTGGATCTGGCGGTAAAGATCCTGCATGCGCTGAAAATCAAACCCGGCCAGCGGGTGCTCGAGGTCGGTACCGGCAGCGGCTTCATGACGGCTGTCATCGCTCGCATGGCCGAACGCGTCCTGACCATCGACCGATACAAGACGCTGACGACCAACGCCCAGAAGCGGCTGGAAGCATTGAGCATCAGGAATGTGATCGTGCGTCAGGCGGACGGCAGCGCGGGAGTGCAGGGCGAGGGAACCTTCGATCGTATCCTCGTCACCGCCGCATTCAATTCCATGCCGCGCTTCTACACGGATCAGTTGGTATCCGGCGGCTCGATGATTGCCCCGCTGATGATCTCCGAAAATGAATGTCGGCTCGTTCGCTTGACGAAGACCGGCAGCCGCTTCGAGCGCGAAGAACTCTTCAATTCTCCCTATCTGCCGATCGTCCCACGCGTCGCCTCGCAACTCTAGCCAAGCCGGCAACGTCGCGGCTATGGTTAGCAATCTCTCAAAAAAATCCCGCTGATTTCGCTGCCTTAACCGCGTGGTAATACTAACGCGCTTTAATAAACCCACAAAAGGTTGCGTTCTCAGTGGGTCGAGTCATGCGTTTCAGTCTTTCGTCAAGGTTTGGGAAGTCTGCCGGTAATGTGGTGATGGCGGCTTTGCTGGCAAGTGTTGCAACGGGGTGCAGTTCCGATGTGACGCGGTTCGGTGGTTTGTTCTCCTCCGCCGGCCAGGATCAGATGACCACAAATTCCATTCCGCGCAGGAATATGAGCGGTCTTCAGGCCGATCCGGTGCCGCAGGCCGACCTGCAGGGTAGCGGCATGCAGCAGCCCGATTATTCTCGTTCCCAGGCTATGAACCAGTCCTATCCCGCTCAGCCGGCTTACGGCTCCAGCGCACGGATGGCTTCGGCTCCGGTCACTGTTCAGCGCTCCGAACTGTCGGCTCCTGGCGCCGTTGCTCCCGCTCACGAGCGGCAGGTTGCTCTCGCTCAGCCTTTCCCGGCGGCAACACCGAAGAAGTCCGCTCCGGTTCTCGTGCCGCCGAAGGCTGACGCCGACGCGATCGTCACCGGCTCGACCCCGAAGAAGGTTTCCGGCTGGTCCGCAACGAACGCTCCTTCGGTGACACTCCGTCCAGGCGAAAGCGTCACCACGCTTGCGAACCGTTACGGCGTGCCGGAAAAGGAAATCCTTCGCGTCAATGGCCTGAAGACGGCCGCTGCTGCAAAGCCCGGACAGATCATTCTCATTCCGACCTTCAACGGCGGCAATGCAGCCAAGGCTTCGGCGCAGGCAGCTGATCTCTCGAAGGGCGGCCAGCAACCGCAGCCGGGCAAGCAGCAGGATCAGAACGTCGCCGTCATTCCGGGTGCGAATTCGGCCCGTGACAAGTCGATGGCAAGTGCTGATCAGGCTGGCAAGCTGCCGGCTGGAGCAGGCAAGGGGCCCGGTGGCACCTATGTCGTAAAGCCGGGCGACTCGCTTGCGAAGATCGCCAAGGCGACCGGCACGAGCATCGACGATCTGAAGGCCGCAAACAATCTGTCGGCTGGTTCGATCCGTATTGGTCAGGAACTCAGGCTTCCGAATGGCTCTCCGGATACGATGAAGACCGCGGCGATCCCTGCCAAGGGTGAGCCTAAGGTAGCTGCGCAGCCTGTTTCTGCTCCGGCAACCGCCGCTCAGGCCCAGCCCGCAACCTACAAGGCGCCTGTTGCGACCGAGACGGTTGATGAGGCTGCCAAGAAGGAGGTTGCATCTGCTGCTCCAGAAGCGACAGGCATCGGCAAGTATCGCTGGCCTGTGCGTGGGGCGGTCATCGCGGCCTACGGCGCCAATGTCAACGGCAGCCGCAACGACGGTATCGACATCTCCGTACCGCAGGGCACGGCGATCAAAGCAGCTGAAAACGGCGTCGTCATCTACGCCGGCAACGGTCTGAAAGAACTCGGCAATACGGTTCTCGTCCGCCACGACGATGGCACCGTCACTGTCTACGGCAACGCCGACACGCTGAGCGTGACGCGCGGCCAGAAGATCCAGCGCGGCCAGACGGTCGCCGTGTCGGGCATGAGCGGCAACGTCAAGCAGCCGCAGGTTCACTTCGAAGTCCGCAAGGATGCGACGCCGGTGAACCCGATCACTTTCCTCGAATAGGTATTGCGTCTCGAGGACAAAACAAAAGCCCGGCATATCGCCGGGCTTTTGTCGTTTCAGATGGCATGTTCCGACCTCAGGCGTGGTCGAGCGCGATCCGCGACCGGCCTGCAAGGTCCTGGATATACTGCCAGGCGACGCGGCCCGATCGGGCGCCGCGCGTTGTCGCCCACTCGAGCGCTTCGGCATGCATCTTTTCGCGGTCGAGCGGGAGCTTGAAGTGGTCGGCGTAGCCGTCGATCATCTTCAGGTAGTCTTCCTGTCCACACTTGTGGAAGCCCAGCCACAGGCCGAAACGATCGGAGAGGGAAACCTTCTCTTCAACGGCCTCGGACGGGTTGATGGCCGTCGATTGCTCGTTCTCCATCATGTGACGCGGCAGCAGATGGCGACGGTTCGACGTCGCGTAGAAAAGGACATTGTCCGGACGTCCCTCGACGCCGCCGTCCAGCGCCGCCTTGAGCGACTTGTAGGCGGTATCGTCATGGTCGAACGACAGGTCGTCGCAGAAAACGATGACGCGGTGAGGGGTGTCCTTCAGGAGGTCGAGCAGCGTCGGCAGGCTTGCGATGTCCTCCCGGTGGACTTCGACGAGCTTCAATGAGACGCCGCTTTCCTGGCGTACGTCCTCGTGCACCGCTTTGACCAGCGACGACTTGCCCATGCCGCGCGCGCCCCACAACAAGACGTTGTTGGCAGCGAATCCCTCTGCAAAGCGGACCGTATTTTCATGCAGGATATCGCGCACGCGGTCGACGCCGCGAATGAGTTTCAGCGCGATGCGGTTCGGCCGCTTGACGGGCTGTAGGTGGAGGCGGGCAGGGGACCAGACGAAGCAGTCGGCCGCCGTCCAGTCGTTGGTCGCGGGTGGCGGTCCTGCCAGACGCTCGACAGCGTTCGCGAGTCGGCGGAGCTCCGCGAGAATGACGTGGTTCAGATCTTCGGCCATTGCTTTTACTCCTTCGAGCGCGGTTGGCTGTGTGCCTTGGTCTTTTCCGAGCGGGGTAGCATGGCAATTCACGAGCGGAAAGGTTAAGAGGCAGCGGAATCGGTACGGTTTCCGGCTGTTCCTGTTGCATTCGCAAAGACCATAATTATAGTCCGGCCACCGCGAAAAGGCGACATTCCGCCTCCGGCAGAGTTTGAGGAGTTTAGCATGTTCATCACCCCGGCATTTGCCCAGGCTGCAACCGATACCGCGGCGTCGCCGTTCGGTTCTGGCTTTGAAATGATTATCCTGTTCGTGCCGTTGATGGTCGTCTGGTATTTCCTGCTCATCCGGCCGCAGCGCGCGCAGGCAAAGAAGCGCGACGAAACCCTGAAGGCAATTCGCCGTGGTGACCAGGTTGTGACCGGCGGTGGCCTCGTCGGCAAGGTCACCAAAGTCGTTGACGACAAGGAAGTCGAAGTCGAAATTGCAGACGGCGTCCGCGTTCGCATCGTTCGTACCGGCATTTCGGAAGTGCGCGTGAAGGGTGAGCCGGTCAAGGCTGACGCCGCGTAATAAGCCTGCTTTAGCGCGAACCGGATTGGCCGGGTCGGATATAGTCGAGTAAAAATGCTTCATTTTTTCCGCTGGAAGACCCTTCTGATCTGGTTCGTCTTGCTGGTCGCCGTGCTGGCGGCTACGCCCAATCTATTATCGGACAAGGCGCTTGAACGCCTGCCGAACTGGTTGCCCCATAGTCGCATCGATCTCGGCGCCGATCTGCGCGGTGGCACCCACCTTCTTTTCAAGATCGAGCGCACCGATATCGTCCGGGAGCTGCTTGAGGATACCGTCGCCGGGGTTCGCAACAATTTGCGACAGGCCAATATTCGCTACACAGGATTGTCCGGTAACGATCAAACTGTGAGCGTCAAGATCGCCGACGCGCAGCAGATACCGGCAGCGTCAACGGTGCTTGAGGGGCTGGTTACCAGCCTGAAGAGCGGTTTCTGGGGTGGCGCTGCGCCCAATCTCATTGTCCGCCATGACGAGGCCGGCCAGTTCACGCTGGATATTTCTGACGATGCCGTGGATGCCGGCACCTTGGCCGCCCAATCCCAATCCGTCGACGTCGTGAAGCGTCGTGTGGAAGCGCTCGGTGACGTCGATTTTGCCGTTCGCCCTGAAGGTGCTGACCGCGTCGACCTGCAGGTTATGGGCGACGTGGACGTCGAGCGGTTGAAGAACATCATCAACGAGCCCGCCAAGATCTCCGTGCGGATGATCGATGAGAGCATGTCCGGGCAGGAGGCAATTTCCGCACGCTGGCCTGCGACATCGGAGGTCCTCTATTCGCTGGACGATCCTCCGGTTCCATATCTGGTCGATCGAACGGATTTCGTTACCGGCAAGAACATCGTCGATGTTCAGTCGGTGGTGAACGGCTCGTCTATCTCCATCGCCTACAAGTTGGATGCGGACGGCACCGAAAGGCTGGCGCAGAAAACGCGGCAGAACATCGGCCGCCACCTCGCGATTATCTTCGACGATCAGGTCATGGCCGCCCCACTGATCAACGCGCCGATCCTCGATGGAACCGGCACGATACCGGTGAGCTTCACCGCGGATGGCGCTCACGACCTCGCGCTGATGCTGCGCGCCGGCGCCTTGCCAGCGACGTTGACCACCGTCGAAGAGCGGACCGTCAGCCCTGCACTCGGTGCCGAATCGGCTCGTGCCGGCATATGGTCGGGCGTGGCTGCTGCTGTCCTGGTCGCTGGCCTCATGTTTGCGTTTTATCGCGGGCTCGGCGTGATCGCCGCCATATCGCTCGTCGTCAACCTGCTGTTGATACTGGCCTTCCTGAGCGCGATCGGCGCGACGCTGACGCTCCCTGGGATCGCCGGCATCGTGCTGATCATGGGCATGGCGGTGGACGCGAACGTCCTCATCTACGAGCGCATTCGCGACGAGGCCAAAACCGGACGCCCGTTTGCCGAAGCGATCGAGAACGGCTTCAACCGTGCGATCTTGACGGTCCTTGACGCGAACGTGACGATCTTTATCGCCGCCGTCATCCTCTATTTTCTCGGCAATGACGCCGTGCGCGGGTTCGCGGTCACGCTTGCCGCCGGCATCCTCGCGACTGTCTTTACCGCGTTCACGCTCACGCGCTGGATCGTCGTCCGATGGCTCCACCGGCGTCACCCGCGACACCTGCCTCGGGATATAAACACCGGCATCTTCGATCGCGCCAACATCCGCTTCATGGGGATTCGAAGATATTCCTTCACGATTTCGGCGGCCCTCTCGATCGCAGCCATGATCGGCTTTGCAGCGGTCGGCTTGCATATGGGCGTGGACTTCGCAGGCGGCTCGATCGTGGAACTTCGGGCGAAGCAGGGACGTGCTGATGTCGGCGACATCCGCGAACGGCTCGGCGATCTCAACATCGGAGAAATCTCGGCGCGCCAGCTGCGCGATCCTACAGGCGCGCTGGTGCAACTGCAGCCGCAGGGCGGCGGAGAGAATGCCGAACAGTCGGCGCTCACGCTGATGCGCGACGAGCTCGGCGGCGACTATGATTTCCGTCGCGTCGAGGTCGTGGGACCGGCCGTATCGGGCGAACTGACACAGGCCGCGACGCTCGGCGTTCTGGCATCGCTGATCGTTATCCTCGTTTACATCTGGGCTCGTTTCGAGTGGCAGTTCGCGATCGGCGCCATCGTGGCGACGCTTCATGACATCATTTTGGTCCTCGGCCTGTTCGTTCTGACCGGAATGGAGTTCAATCTGACGAGCGTGGCCGCACTGCTGACGGTTATCGGCTATTCGCTGAACGATACCGTCGTGGTGTACGACCGGATGCGAGAAAACCTGAGACGGTATCGCAAGATGCCGTTGCCGATCCTCATCGACGCTTCGATCAACCAAACGCTGTCGCGAACGGTGCTGACCGCCGTGACAACGCTGCTGGCGCTGGCAGCGCTGGCGCTGCTTGGGGGCGAGGTTACGCGCACGTTCGCCTTCGTGATGCTCTTCGGCGTTGCCGTCGGCACATTTTCATCCATCTACATAGCGGCACCGGTGCTGATAGCCTTCAAGCTTCGGCCCGAAACGCTGGACAACGACCAAGACAGAAAAGTACCGGAGCCCGAAACAAAAAGCGGCAACCCGGCAGTGTGAGCATATGGCCAGAGGCATAGAGATACGCGAAGCGCATTTTCCCGGGCGCGCGCCGATCGATACTTACGGGAATGGTGGATTTCGCTTCGCCGACATGTCGCACCGTGGCTCCATCCTTTGCCTTCCTTCCGGCATTCACGGCTGGGACATGGACGCGACCAAACCGCTCTCGATCGAGAATCTTCAGCGTGTTCTCGATGAGGCAGCTGACATCGAATTCCTGCTGATCGGCACCGGCGTGGACATGCGTCCAATACCGGCGGACTTGAAGGCAGCCCTGAAAGCGGCTGGCATTTCATCGGATCCGATGAATACCGGCGCCGCCGTGCGCACCTTCAACATCATGTTGATGGAATCGCGCGCAGTTGCCGCCGCCTTGATCGCAATCTGACCATGGCTGATCAATCGATGACGAACCAGGATATCTGCCTGGCGATGCTGCGCGACATGGACCGCGACCGCTACCTTGCCTGCCTGCTCTCTGCGGAGGATAAAAGGGGCGCGATCGCCGCGCTCTATGCCTTCAACGCTGAACTTGCCCGGATCCGCGACCTCGTGCACGAACCGCTTCCTGGCGAGGTTCGCATGCAATACTGGCGCGATCTGCTGGAAGGCAATGCCCACGGATCTACGGAGGCCAATCCGGTGGCGTCCGCCTTGCTGGCCTGTGTCGACGCCCATCGCCTGCCGCGCGAGACGCTGCTGAACATGATTGATGCTCGGATTTTCGACCTCTACGACGATCCGATGGAGACACGCGGCTCCCTGGAGGGATATGCGGGCGAAACCGCATCGGCCCTGATACAACTGACGAGTATTGTTCTGGCCCCTGGCGACGCGGCACGATCCGCCGAGGCGGCCGGGCATGCTGGCGTTGCGCAGGCGATCGCCGGATTGCTTCTGCTGATGCCGCTGCACCGTCACCGTGGCCAGGTCTACATACCCCTCGAGATCCTGTCCGCGACCGGGCTCGATCGTGATGCCTTCCTCAAAGGCGAAGACAAGAGCCGGACATCGGCCGCGATCGAGGCGTTTGCGGGCCTTGGCCGCGATCACCTCGCCAAGGCTCGACATGTCCAAATCCCGCTAGCTGTTTTTCCGGCGTTCCTGCCTGCGTCACTGGCCGAGCGCGTGCTGGTCAAGGCGCAGAAATCGGGTGCTGGAATCCTGGAGCGGTCGCCGCAGCAACCGCAGTGGCGCCGCCAGATCCGTATGACGCTCGCCTTGATGCGCAGGAAAATCTGACGAATGTTCAAACTCGCGCAAGTCTCATGCGTTAGAAGCATATTGTCTGGTTGTCTCGAACGGAGAGCGGCGTGAGCATTATCGTCTGGGGCGTTATCTTCGCGCTCGTCATTCTGGTCGCCTTTATCGCAACGCGCATGGCGTCGCAAAACGAAGAGGACGGCCTGCACGATACCGGCCTTGCAATCATCGAGTTCAACCGTGCCTTTCCGAACGAGGCGATACGGCAGCTGCAGGCCACGGCTGACGGGCAAGCGGTTTTCGTGCGGTTGCACGACAACAAGGCGGGCTTCATGAAAAGCATGCAGCGCCACTATGCCTGCCACCTGATCGAACCGGGACGCGTCCGCGTGTTGAGTTCCGAGACAGGAAGGGGACTCGGTATCCAGTTTCTCGATGCACCGCATCACAGCGCCACCTTCGAATTCTCTTCACCGAAGGAAGCCTCCGAAGTGTCGCTCTGGCTTCTCGGAAACTATGTGGCTGATCCCGACAAGCATCTCGCGAGCAATCCCTCGGCTGCCAACCATCATTGAAATCGGAAGCGCACTCCCGCCGGTAGATACACTGCCACCCCAACTGCGGGCAGACTGGCAGGGTTGCCAACGCCGAGCTTTTGCGTTGCCTCGCGCGCGAAATAGGCGCAAGATTTGCCCATTCGGTAAATGTTGGAGGCCTGTTTAACAGCGCAAGGGAGGTGCATGATGGTTCTCTCGATCAATGACGTTGCCCGGATTTCGAAGCCAAGACCACACAGGGGATGATCCGTTTCCACGAATGGATCGGCAATTCCTGGGCCGTTCTCTTTTCTCATCCAAAGGACTTCACGCCGGTTTGCACCACGGAACTCGGCTACATGGCGAAGATAAAGCCAGAGTTCGATCGGCGCGGCGTCAAGATCATCGGCCTTTCCGTCGATCCCATGGAACGGCATGCCGGTTGGATGAAGGATATCGAGGAAACGCAGGGCGTCCGGCCCAATTTTCCCATGATCGCGGATATCGACTTCGCTGTTTCCAAACGCTACAACATGCTGCCGGCGCTGGTTTCCGGCGATCCTGCCACGCGCAGTGCCGCTGATAACCAGACTGTGCGGAATGTTTTTGTCATTGGACCTGACAAGAAGATCAAACTCATTCTCGTCTATCCAATGACCACCGGTCGCAATTTCGATGAGGTACTCCGGGTCATCGATTCGTTGCAGCTGACGGCAAAGCACAAGGTCGCGACGCCGGTAAACTGGAAGAGCGGAGACGATGTCTTCATCGCCGGATCGGTTTCCGACGAAGAAGCCAAGAAGCAGTATCCGCAGGGCTGGTCAGCACCGAAGCCATACATCAGAATAGTGCCTCAGCCGCACGGATAACGCCGCATTCGCATAGCGTCATGTCGTCGAAAGCAGGAGGCGAGGGATGATTTTCCGTCAGCTTTTCGACCCGGCGTCGAGCACCTATTCCTACTTGCTGGCCAGCCGGCGCGGCGGTGAGGCGTTGATTATCGATCCGGTTCTCGAGAAGGTCGACCACTATCTGCGGCTTGTCCACGAGCTTGATTTACGGCTCGTGAAGGCCGTGGACACGCATTTGCACGCAGACCACGTTACTGGTCTCGGGCTCTGCGTGACAAGACACATTGCATAACCGTCATGGGTGAGCAGACGAAGGCCGATGTTGTTTCAATGCGGCTCACCGACAACGACAGGCTGACGATCGAGGGTCTGTCGCTCGATGTCATCTATACGCCCGGACATACGGACGATTCCTATAGTTTCATACTCCCGGACCGGGTCTTCACCGGAGACACGTTGCTGATCCGGGGTACGGGACGCACCGATTTCCAGAATGGCGATCCGCGCGCCCAGTTCGAATCGATCTTCGGGCGGCTTCTGAAGCTGCCGGATTCGACGCTGGTTTATCCGGCTCACGACTACAAGGGCGACACGGTTTCCACAATCGGCGAGGAGCGGGCGTTCAATCCTCGACTGCAGGTGCGGTCGGTCGACGAGTATGCCGACATGATGAACAATCTGAAGCTCGCCAACCCGAAGATGATGGACGTCGCGGTGCCGGCGAACATGCATGTCGGCTTTGATCAGAACGAGGTGCGCCGCCACGGTTGGGCGGTGACGGCACAGGAAGCGTTCGATCTTTCACGACGGCCCGATATTGCCCTGGTTGACCTGCGCGAAAGCGAGGAGCGGCACCGGAACGGCATCATTCCGGGATCATTTCATGTCCCTTACCAGACGCTGGAGGATGCCATTGGCCAGGGAGGCATGCTGCATGAGCTGGCTGCGTCCACGGGCAAGAGGCTGATCTTCTACTGCGCTTTCGGCGAGCGATCGGCTATGGCGGTGGAAGCTGCGCATGACGCAGGTCTTGCGACAGCATCCCACATCCAGGGCGGGATCGATGCGTGGAAAAAGGCAGGTGGCCTGCTCGCGCAGTGATACCGCGAGCAGGGAGCCGGCTTTAAGCTGCTGTTTCCGGCAGCGGCAATGGCTGACCGAGCCATTCGGCACAGGCAGAAAGCGCGCGCTTGGCAATCAGCTGCCGTTTCATGATGGTCTTGTCCTTGCCGCGAAAGCGTTTCACGCCTTCCGGCTTGACGATGGAGCCGGGCTCCAGCTCCGGGAAGAGACCGAAGTTGATGTTCATCGGCTGGAAGGAGCGCTTGCCGGGCTCTTCGTCGGTGACGAGATGGCCACCGGTAATATGGCCGAGCAAGGAACCGAGCGCCGTCGTTGCTGGCGGCAAGGAAACAGCCTCGCCCCTGCGCTCCGCCGCGGCGAAGCGGCCGGCAAGCAGACCGACGCTGGCGCTCTCGACATAACCTTCACAGCCGGTGATCTGGCCAGCAAAACGCAGACCAGGTCGAGACTTCAACGTTAGCGAGGAATCGAGCAGCGTTGGCGAATTGATGTAGGTATTGCGATGCAGCCCGCCGAGGCGCGCGAACTCAGCGTTCGCCAAACCGGGAATCATACGGAAAATATCCGCCTGCGCGCCATACTTCAGCTTCGTCTGGAAGCCCACCATGTTGTAGAGGCTGCCAAGCGCATTGTCCTGCCGCAGTTGCACCACGGCATAGGCCTTGACCGTGGGATTGTGCGCATTCGTTAGGCCCATCGGCTTCATCGGACCGTGGCGCAACGTCTCGCGCCCACGTTCCGCCATCACCTCGATTGGAAGGCAGCCGTCGAAATAGGGTGTGCCTTCCCATTCCTTGAAGCCGACTGTATCGCCGGCGATCAGTGCATCAACGAAGGCGTTGTATTGCTCTTCATTGAGCGGGCAGTTGATATAGTCCTTGCCGGTCCCGCCAGGGCCGACCTTGTCATAGCGCGACTGATACCAGCAGATGTCCATGTCGATGCTATCGCGGTAGACGATTGGTGCAATGGCATCGAAGAATGCCAGGGCATCGGCCCCGGTCTCGGCCTGAATGGCACTTGCAAGAGAGGGAGCCGTCAGCGGGCCGGTTGCAACGATGGCAAGATCCCACTCCTTAGGAGGCAGCCCCTCGACCTCCTCCCGGACCACAGTGATCGATGGATGATTGTGGATCGCCTCGGTGACGGCTTCGGAAAAGCCGTCACGATCGACTGCGAGCGCGCCACCGGCGGGAACCTGATGCTTGTCGGCGCAGGCCATGATGAGCGATCCCGCCATGCGCATTTCGGCGTGGATGACGCCGACGGCATTGCTGGTGGCATCGTCCGATCGGAAGGAGTTCGAGCAGACAAGCTCGGCCAATCCATCGGTCTTGTGGGCATCCGTGCCGCGCACGCCGCGCATTTCATGCAGGACAACAGGCACGCCGGCGTTCGCGATTTGCCACGCCGCTTCCGAGCCGGCGAGCCCGCCGCCGATAACGTGAATGGGAGAGTAGGGAGAGATCTTGGTCATGGCGGCTGATTACCATGAGAGGCTGTGACTGCAAACCGGAGAATTATGGCGTGGAAGCGCAACGGTTGCGAGCTATCTACCCGCCAATGAACCTGGCGACGAAGTTCCGAACAGATCCGGCTTGCCAGAAACAATTTGAAAAGATTCGGCCGTGATCCGACCGCAATCAGGAGCGAAGCAGACGAACCGTCTGGGTGCCGGAACACAGCTTGAACATCAAGTGCGGTGATCCCGCAGCATACAACCTGTATTCGGTACGGCGGTTACTTGTTTTAGTATTCGCTCTTTGCTAGTGCGATTCAAAAAGCCCGTTGGAGTTACATTGTTGCAAAGAAAATTGTCGATTGTGGCGCCGACTTACAATGAATCGGACAATATCGCGCCGTTCATCGAGCGTGCAAAAGAAGTTCTCGGTCAGTTTGACTGGGAAATTATCTTTGTGGACGACAACTCACCTGACGGCACCGGGCAAAAGGCGTTCGACTACTCTATGGAGGATCGTCGCATTCGCTCGATCACGCGATTGAGCGACCGCGGTCTTGCCAAGTCCAGCATTCAGGGTTTGCTTTCTGCACGGGGGGAGCTTCTCTGCGTCATGGACGTGGACGGCCAGCATGACCCTGCGGTGATCAACGAAATGGCCGAACGGCTTGAAAGCGACAAGCTCCATATCGTAAGCGCGGCACGCCGACTGGAACAGGAGCAGGAGCTTGAGGGGCTTTCTCCGATCCGGCAGAAGCTGTCGACGTTTGGGAACTGGCTGAGCAGCCGGGTGCTCGGTCGCAAGTTGACAGATCCCCTGACTGGTTTCTTTGTGATCCGGCGCGACAGCTTCATCGAAACCGCCCCGCATCTTGGCGATCCGGGCTTCAAGCTGCTTCTCGACATTCTCTATTCCAACAAGGCTTTGCGACACGCCGAGGTTCCTTTTGATTTCGGCGTTCGCCTCGCCGGGCAGTCGAAGCTCGACAGCTACGTGGTCTGGAAGTTCGTCACCTTTCTGCTGAGCAAGATGACCGGCGGTCTTGTCCCCGTCAGTCTGATCTCCTTCCTGCTCGTCGGCGGCTCCGGCATCTTCGTCCATTTCGCCGTCCTCTATTTCGCCTTGTCGCTCTTGGTTCCCTTCACGATCGCTCAGACGGCGGCAACGCTGATCGCCGCCACCGGCAATTTTCTTCTGAACAATCTCCTGACGTTCCGCGACCGACGCTTGCGCGGTTGGGGGAAGTTCTGGGGCTATTTGAAGTTCTTGACTGTCTCGGCCGTTGGTATCGTTGCCAACGTCTCCGCGGCGACGCTCACCTACGAGCGGCTGGTGCACGTTGTGTTCATCGCTACGCTCGCCGGGATCGCGATCGATACGGTTTGGAAGTTTGTGATCGCCAACAGGTTCATTTGGAAGTGAAGGACGCGGCTCTAAGGATTGCGCGCGCCAATCGTGTCGGTACGATCCTGTGGTTGCTCGTGGCCGTTGCCGTGTGCCTGAAAGTCATGCCTGATATCGTCCGGCAGTCATTCTTTTTCGACGGCCTGATCTATGCCAGCATTGCCCGTAACCTAGCGGAAGGGATCGGCACTGTCTGGGCACCGCAATTTTCAAAGGCGCTTTTCCCAGTATTCGCGGAACATCCGCCGCTGATGATGTGGTTGCAATCACTGCTCTTTCGCGTGTTCGGCGATACGATCGTGATCGACAAGTGCTTCTCGCTGGCGACCTTCGGCATAAGTCTCGGCATCATGGCGCTGACATGGGACCGGTTAAGCGGCAGCAATTCCGAAATGCGCCGATCTCTGCCTCTCGCGCTGGTACTGACGATTGTAGCCGGTCGCTTTTCCTGGGCCTTCGCCAATGGCATGCTTGAAAACCTCCTCATCGTTTTCACATCGCTCGCGGTTCTGTTGGTTGTCGTCGCCTACGATGACCGCCATTCGCGGAGCGCGATCCGGAGAATGTCGTTCGTGGCACTTGCCGGACTGGCAACAGCGCTGGCTCTGATGACGAAGGGCCCCGTCGGTCTCTTCCCCCTTGCGACACCTGGTCTCTATTGGCTTTGCTTTCAGCGTCCCCGTCTTGCGGATGCTATCGTCGATACGCTGTTGCTGATCGCTGTCGTCGCAATGGTCTTCTGCTTGCTTTGGAGTTTCGAGGGGGCGCGAGGCACGATCGAGCGTTACGTCTCGATCCAACTGCTGACCAGCCTTTCCGGAGAGCGTGGCCATGCCGGTGGCGGATTGTCGGCTCTGCGCACGTTCATCCGCGTCCTTGCCTATCCGCTGGTTACTGCGCTCGTGATATCCGCGATTGGATTCTTTTCGCGTGGCGCCGCTTCGGCAAATACCGGAAGGCGTGAAGCTGTTCGCTGTGCGCTCTTTCTGGCCGCGGTCGGATGTTCCGCATCACTGCCGCTCTTCGTCAGTCCGCGTGTCTCAGGATTTTATTTCAATCCATCCCTGCCATACTTTTCCGGCGCGCTTGCCATTGCATGCGCTCCCGTTCTGCTTCGGCTGCTTGATGGATGTTCAGAACGCGCTTTACGTTGGGTCCAATCAATGCTCGCAGCAGTACTCGTGCTCTCCTGCCTGTATGTCGCGATGGAGATGGGGCGACCGGGTGACGACGCTGATGTGATCGAGAATGCAGGAAAGATCGCTAGGGAGGTCTGTGACGGCAACAAGTGTCACGACCTCATCTCGACCTGCGGGTCCGTTGGACAGAACTGGCGTCTACACGGATACCTGGAGCGCTATTATGAGATTGCGCTGGATAGCGCATCGGCTGGCGGTCCCGATTATCTGCTCGCCGGCAACGACTGCCAAGGCGATCTTGCCGCATATCGCGACACCGGCGTCGACGTGAGCCCGAACCGCTTATTGAAGCGTTGATGTCAGGATGATTGCCAAACCTGGGTGGCCGTTTAGGTCTTGGTGTAAACAGTACCCCCAAACGCAAAAACGGCGCCGTCATGGCGCCGTTTTTGGAAGCTTCGCGCGCCAGGCGATTAACGGAAGGCGCGGGAAGCGATGTTGCGGATTTCGTAACGGCTTACGCCGATGTCAGACAGCGTCTGGTTGGAAAGGCTGCCAAGTTCGCTAAGCGTGCGGCGATAGCTGAGCCAGCTCTTCGCGATGCGGATCGGGTTCATGATGTTCTTCCTCAGAATGAATGTCGTCAGCGGCATGATTGCCGTCTGAGCGGTTGGCACTCATATAGGCTTTTGCTTGCGTATTGTGCAGTGCAAATATTAGGCGCCTGCCATGCATTTGTGCATTGAGTGCTCAGAAAACGGGCTCGCATCATTTAATGAGCAGGGGCTGATGAGCCGGTGTCGAACGGGAAACGGACAAAAAGAAAACGCCCGTTGCCAGAGGCAGCGGGCGTCTTGGGAAGCGATCGGCTGGGAGGCGCAGATCGCCTAGAAATCAACGGGTAGCGTCGCGGGCAACGCGATGGATGTCGGAGCGGTCGATGCCGAGATCGTGCAATTCGCGGTTGCTCATGCGGCCGAGTTCGGTAACCGTCTGACGGTACTTGCGCCAGTTGTTGAAAGAGCGAGCGATGTTCATTTTGAAGTCCTTCCTGAGTTCCGTGTCAGCCGGCTGCCGTTGTCAGGCGCTGGCCTTGATCTGATGGTTCTGAATATATGTTGCGCCGCAAAATGGCGCCACAGACAAGAATTCAGATCACCTATGCGCGGGCTGCAATTCTTTCGCTGTGAAATCCGCATTTCGGATGCTGTTTGGTCAACAATTGGGCAAAATCCGGCGTTGGCGCAGATTTGAGGGTGCCTGGGACGCGCGGCGCATCAATGGCGCTCGCATGACGCGCGTCCTCGGGAGCACCTTGCTCACTCACAGTCGGCATAAGCTGTTGGAAACATAGAGGTCGGAAAAATCAAAACGCCTGCCGGGGGAGGATCCGGCAGGCGTCATGAAGGTGACTGACAACTGGGAGGAGGAGTGTTGCCAGCCTATCGGAACGCGCTGGGAGGAGGAGTGCGCAGATCCGAATTCTTCTCGCCAGAAACAGTCAGGTCGCTAAGCGATCGACGTCTCCGGCTGTTGCAAGCTAAATAGTATGACTTATTCAGATTTTGCAGTGCAATATTCTCATGGTCGACATGCATCTGTTGCATGGCTTTGATGGATTGGTTTCAGGCTAACGCTGCAGCATTAGCCATTTCTTAAATCGCAAACCAAATTTCAATGGTGAGGAATTTGGTATTGGTCGTTTCTCAAGCGCGTTTCCATGGATATAAAAGGCCTTGTGGAGGCGCGATTTGCGCATAGGGCGGAGTGGGGAATGTACCGCGGGCGTTTGCAGAGAGACCTGTCATTGTGGGTCGAGAAAGGACTGTTGGGCAAGGACACGGCCGAGACCCTGCTGAAGGAGTTCGACGATCGCCCGGCAAGCTTCAGTCTCGGAAGCGTTCTGATGATTCTGGCCGCGATTCTGTTGGCAGCCGCCGTGCTGCTCGTCGTTGCCTCGAACTGGGAGGCGATTCCGCGGCTTGTCCGCGTCGGCGTCGTGCTGGCCGTCATATGGGTGACGCATCTTGCAGCGGCTGCTGCCCTCAAGCGCGGTTCCGTCGGCGTCGCCAGTGGTCTTCTCGTCATCGGGGCGCTGAGCTTCGGCGGAGCCATTTCCCTGGTCGGGCAGATGTATCACCTTTCGGGCGACGAACAGTCCGTGATGTATCTCTGGTTCGGCGTGACGGTCGTCTCGGCAATTCTCTTTCGCTCCGCTGTGCTCACGGCGGTGGCCGGATTTCTGGCATGGGCGAGTTTCGGGGTGTATCTGAGCGCGTTCGATATGCGCTGGTTGGGCGCCGCCCCCTGGGTCGCACCGTTCATGGCTGTCGTTATCATCGCGTTGGTGCGCTACACCGGGGCCGATCGTGCCCGGCACCTTGCATATCTGCTGATGGTTGGTTGGCTCGCCTGGCTCTACACGCTGCACTCGGATCTCCGGCTTGCGCTGGCCTACGCCGTTGTCGGGATGGCACTGCTGATTTTGGTGAGCCTGCCACCGGCGCCGTTGGTGGCGATCGTGAAAAGCGCTGGCGCGGCACCGGCTTTTTACGCATTCCTCATTGCAGTAATCGGTCTGTTCTTCCTGCATGTTGAAATTGACGGAGGCAGTTGGCTCGTCGTGCTCGGTGTCGCGACACTTGCTGCCGCAATCCTGGCGATCGCCTTGCAGGGGCGCGATAACGGCGCGGTTCGATATATGGCCTATATGATCTTTGCCGGCGAGATGCTCTACCTCGCGTCGGTGACGGTCGGATCCATCATCGGCACATCTGGCCTCTTCCTGACATCGGGCGTGCTGGTCGCTTTGGTTGCGTGGGTCGTGATACGCCTCGAACGTCGCTTCGCGTCGGTAGGCGGGGAGGCGAGCCAATGAGCATGTTTTCCCTCTCAAGTCTTGGGACGCGCCGCTATCTGCTCGCAGGCATCTTTGTCGCGACGCTACAGACAGTGATTGTCGGCTACATTATAGAGAGCCGCGCTGCGATCCTCCGCCACGGCTCCGACGTGATATTGCGCACGGCGCCCGTCGACCCCCGCGATTTCCTGCGCGGTGATTATGTCGTCCTGAACTACGACATCTCGTCCGTACCCGTTCATTCGATCGTTGACACGATACCCGCCGATGCCGGCGAGCGTACCCTCTGGGTCCGCGTGAAACGACAAGACGATGGGTTCTGGGGCATCACAGAATCATCCTTCGAGAAGTTGCCGGAGCAGGCGGATACCGTCGTTCTCCGCAGCCAGCCCTTCTATAGCTACGGCGCCCAGACGACTGACAATATCCACGTCGACTACGGCATCGAGCGCTACTATGTGCCGGAGGGGGCGGGCAAGGCGCTCGAGCAGGCGAGGCAGGATGGAGACGTATCGATTGCCGTTCGTGTGGCGCGCAACGGAACGGCGCAAATCAGAAGCCTTCTGGTCGACGGGAAGCCCGCTTACGACGAACCAATCTATTAAGAGAGCGAACCTGCGTGCAATGGACTGTGTAATGGGCGAAATCCCTGTCATTTGCCCTTCATTTTTCCTTTGCCTCTCCCAAATCGGGTGATATAGAGACGCCGCGCTCCGGAAGGCCTCATGTGCAGGCATATGCATGCGGTTTTTGAGAACGCGGGTATGGTGAAATTGGTAGACACGCCAGATTTAGGTTCTGGTGCCGCAAGGCGTGGGAGTTCAAGTCTCTCTACCCGCACCAAAGCTGGCTTGCAGGCGGGGGGCCGGAATCGGTGTCCCTCGATTACCCGGAAGCAAAGCGCCGTTCCGCCTGGGGCGGAATGAATAAAGAATTGAGAACAGGCCACGCCCGGCAACTTTCCGGCGTCGTGCTCATCGAAACGAACGGCGTCTGGGCACGGCCGCCACGAATTGAAGGTAGGAAGACATGCAGGTTATCGAAACGCTCGCTGAAGGGCTGAAGCGCGAAATCAAGGTCGTAATCCCGGCCAAGGACATGGAAACCAAGATGAACGAGCGTCTTGCCGACGTGAAGGACAAGGTCCGGATCAACGGCTTCCGTCCGGGCAAGGTTCCGGCCGCTCACCTCAAGAAGGTTTACGGCAAGTCCATCATGGCCGACCTCGTCAACGAGATCGTTCGCGAGCAGCCGACCTCCATTCTCGCTGAACGCGGCGAAAAGTCTGCTACGCAGCCTGAAATCGCGATGACCGAGGACAAGGATGAGGCAGAACAGATCCTCGCCGCTCAGAAGGATTTCGAATTCACGCTGTCTTACGAAGTTCTGCCGCCGATCGAACTGAAGTCCAACAAGGGCATCAAGATCACGCGCGAAGTCGTTGACATCTCCGAAGATGAAGTCAACGAGCAGGTTCTGAAGGTCGCTGAAAGCGCCCGTTCCTACGAAACCAAGAAGGGCAAGGCTGCCGACGGCGACCGCGTCACGATGGACTACGTCGGCAAGGTCGACGGCGTTGCATTCGATGGCGGCACCGATCAGGGCGCCGAACTGGTTCTCGGCTCCGGCCGTTTCATCCCGGGCTTCGAAGACCAGCTGGTCGGCACCAAGGCTGGCGAAGAGAAGACCATCACGGTTACCTTCCCGGCTGACTATCCGGCCAAGAACCTCGCCGGCGCTGAAGCCACCTTCGACGTTACCGTCAAGGACGTTGCCGCTCCTGCCGACGTTGAAATCAACGACGAACTGGCAAAGAAGCTCGGCCTCGAATCGGCTGACCGCCTGAAGGAAATCGTTCGCGGCCAGATCGAGTCGCAGTACGGTTCGCTGACCCGCCAGAAGGTAAAGCGTCAGATCCTCGACCAGCTCGACGAAATGTACAAGTTCGAGACCCCGACGTCGCTCGTCGACGCCGAGTACAACGGTATCTGGAACCAGGTTTCCAACGACCTCGCCCAGTCCGGCAAGACCTTCGAAGACGAAGACACGACGGAAGAGCAGGCTCGCGAAGAGTACAAGAAGCTCGCTGAACGCCGCGTCCGCCTCGGCCTCGTTCTCTCCGAAATCGGCGAAAAGGCCGGCGTCGAAGTGAGCGAAGACGAAATGCAGCGCGCCATCTACGACCAGCTGCGTCAGTATCCGGGCCAGGAAAAGCAGATCCTCGAATTCTTCCGCAGCCAGCCGGGTGCAGCTGCTTCGATCCGCGCACCGATTTTCGAAGAGAAGGTCATCGACCATCTGCTGACCGAAATCGACGTCACGGACAAGAAGGTCACCAAGGAAGAGCTGCTCGCTGACGAAGAAGGCGAAGGCTCCGAGAAGGAAGCCAAGAAGGCTGCTCCGAAGAAGAAGGCTGCTGGCAAGGCAGAAGCCGCTGAAGGCGAAGAAGCTGCTCCGAAGAAGAAGGCCGCTCCGAAGAAGAAGGCTTCCGAGGAAGGCGCCGAGTAATCTTCGGCCAATTGGAATTTTCGAAGAACCCCGCCTCGCGCGGGGTTCTTTCGTTTCGGCCATCCGTTACCGCTTCTGTCTACGCCAAAAGTGGAGTCGCACACGATCTGGTTGCATTCGCGATTGCGCGACCGCACACTGACGCATCGCAAGCGGGGGATTGGACGATGGCTTCCAATGATGACCTTAGGGACGTGGTGCGACAGATCTATCATGCGCGCGTGCAGGGCGATCTCGACGGCTTGATGTCGTTTCTCGATGATGGCTGTATGTTTCGTGTCGCCGGCAATCAACACCTTTCGCCGTTGACCGATCCAGTCGTCGGCGCTGAGGCGCTTCGAGCGACGATGCAATACCTGATCGACAATTGGGACATGCGCGGCATCGATTTCGTATCCATCCATATCGATGGGGATGTTGCGCTGGTTCACCGCGCCGGCCGCATGCGCTTCGGCGCAACCGAGTACGATGCCGAAATCATGGACAAGATGACCTTCGAGAACGGCAAGCTGAAGGAATGCGTCGAGTTCATCGACACCCTGCAGGCGGCCGCGCTGCTGGACATGATAAAGCTCCCGGCGCGAGGCTAGGAGCCAGTGTCTCTTTGATCGATGCAGACCGCTGCTGGAGCCGCAACGTCGCCTCAGACCGCCCTGTGGGCATGCGTGAGCTCGTTGACCTTCTTGATATGCGAGACCGCCGCCTGTCCACCCGCTGTCTTGGTGAAGAGTTCCAGCGTCTCGTCCTCGTGGTTACCGACCGGTGTCAATGCCTGGTCCATGTATGTCGTGGCGCTCTTGTCGCGTGAAATCAGGAAGGCGCTGATGGCGAGCCGCGCGATCGTGCCGCCGAGTTTGAGATGCTTGGTGATCGTCTCTCCGACAAAGCGCGGCCAGAAGACGAGGGCGCTCTCCCGCGGCATGTCGGGCCGGCGCTCAGAGGGATGCTTCAGCCGCAATAACCCGCTCTGCAACGGATGCACGTTTTCAAGCGGCACCGTGGTCGCGAAGGACACGAGAACCTTGACAAGTCTCGCCAGCGGCACGCCTGTCGCGACTGCCCGACGCAGCAGCGTCTTCATGTGCTCCGGCGAATAATAGAGCGACCAGGCTTCCTGGTAGATGCTCTCCCATTCCTGCTTGCTCATCTTCGGATGGTCGGTGCAGACATGCTCGACATCGTAGATGTTGAGATCGGGATCCATCGCCACGCCCTTGCGGAACAGCGTCTGGTGATCCTCCGAGCCCGGGAGAGGGGTGAGAACGAAGAACTCGATCACGTCGAGCGGCAATTCGTGCTGGATGATCGCGATATCGCGGCGGATGGATTCCGGCGTATCTGCCGGGAAGCCGAGGATGTAGCCGGCGAGTGTCATGATGCCCTGTGCCTTCCAGGCGAGCAGCATCTTGCGGTATTCGGTGATCTTGTTCTGGTTCTTCTTCGCCGCGGTCAGATTGTCGGGGTTGACGTTCTCGAGCCCGATGAACACGCGGGTAACGCCGGCGCGCTTCGATTTCTCGATGAAGTTGGGGATCTTGTGGCACAGCGTATCGACCTGGATCATCAGTCCGAGCGGAATGCCATCTCTTTCACGCAACTCGATCAGCCGATCGAAGATCGCCTCCCAATCCTTGTTGCGGGCGAAGTTGTCGTCGGTTATGAAGAACTTGTGGATGCCCTGTGCCCAGTTCATCCGCACCAGCTTCTCGACATCGTCTGCCGTGCGGAAGCGCGACTTGCGGCCCTGCACGTTGATGATGGTGCAGAAGGAACACTGGTAGGGACAGCCACGACCGGCGTCGAAGCTGGTGCTGAGGCCCAGCGTCTGCGCGACGTTGGCTTTCGGCAGGAACGGAACTGCCGCACCCTCGATGCTCGGCAGGTCGTTCATGAAATTGTAGAGCGGCGCCAGCATTCCGGATGCCGCGTCCTGCAGCACCTTGTCCAGCCGCCCCTCGACTTCCCCGCGAACATCGAGATTCCCATCTCGCGGCATGCGTCGAGCCCGACGGCATGGCCATCGAGCATCGAAAGACAGCCGGACACGTGAAAGCCGCCCATCGCAACGGGAATGCCAGCGTCGCGAAACGGCTTGGCGATATCGAGCGCGCGCGGGTACTGGTTTGACTGCACGCCAACCAGCGCAACCATACCGAAATTGTCGTTGGTCTTCAGTTGCCGCAGCAGCGCAGCAGTGTTCACCCGCGTATTGGTCTCGTCGATGACGGTGATGTCGATGCTGACATCCGGCCCGAGGACCTTTCGCTCCGAGCAATCGGCGGCAATGCCATAGAGCGCTGCGAGCGAATTGGAGGGGATCATCGCCCGCCACCAGCGGATGACATATCCATCGTCGTCGTAATGAGACGGTTTGATGAGGATGAGTTGAAACTTACGTTCGGCAGTTTCTGGCTGATTCCGCACGGCTACTCGCTTGTAAGAGTGAACCCCCGAAGCCGAACGCTAGCAGATGTTCGGGAGAAGACAAGCGGTGTCTTGTGGTTGCCGTGGTCGTTGCCGTTTATGCAAGTAATGCGCGAGATCGGCCGCCAATCCGGCACGGCCGATCTCATGCAGAGCCGATGAGCTCAGAGTTCCGACTTGATGTCGCCCATGCGGTTCCAGGCGTCGAGACCGGCGATCTTGTAGGCTTCCGCGAGAGTCGGATAGTTGAACGTATTCTCGACGAAATACTCGACCGTGCCCTTGAGGTTGAGCACAGCCTGGCCGATATGCACCAGCTCGGTGGCGCCTTCGCCGACGATGTGCACGCCGAGTAGCCGGCGCGTCTTCAGCGAGAAGATCAGCTTCAGAAGCCCGGTATCGAGGCCCATGATGTGCCCGCGAGAGGTTTCGCGGAAACGGGCAATTCCGCATTCGTAGGGAATGCCGCGCTCCTTCATCTCCTCTTCGGTCAAGCCGCAGGTGGAGATTTCCGGCACTGCATAGATACCGTACGGGAAGTATTTCGGCGGTTCTTTCGCGACCGCGCCGATAGCGACGCGTGCGGCGATGCGGCCCTGTTCCATTGACGTCGAGGCAAGGCTCGGAAAGCCGACGACGTCGCCGGCCGCGTAGATGTTGGGAACGGAGGTCTGGAATGTCTCGGGGTTCACCTTCAGGCGTCCGCGGCTGTCGGCCTCGAGCCCGGCGGCGGGAAGATTGAGCGTGTCGGTCGCGCCCATGCGACCGGCTGCGAACAGAACCATGTCCGTCACCAGTCGGCGACCATTGTCGAGAAGCAGCTCCACCTTGCCGTTATCCAGGCGTTCGACCTTATCCGCCTTGGTGCCGAGCAGGATCTTCATGTTGCGGTCGCGTAGCTGGTAGGTGAAGTCCTCGACGATTTCCTTATCGATGAAGTCGAGCATCGTCGGCTTCGGATCGATCACGGTCACGGCGGTGTCGAGCGCGCTGAAGATCGTTGCGTACTCGATGCCGATGACGCCGGCTCCGATGACGACCATGGAGCGCGGAAGCTCCTCGAGTTCCAGAAGCTCGTCGCTATCGAGGACCGTCTTGCCGTCGAACGGCATGTAATCGGGCCGGAACGGCTTCGTGCCGACGGCGAGCAGAATGCTTGCCGCGGTGACCTTGATGACCTCGCCATCTTCCTTGACGACCTCCAGCGTCGAAGGATCGACGAAGCTTGCCTTGCCGCGGATGTGCTGAACGCGGTTACGAGCGAACTGGTGTTCCAGGACTTCGACTTCGTGGTCGAGGGTAATCAGCAGGCGGCGGCGCAGGTCGTCGGCGCTGATCTCGTCCTTGACGCGGTATGCCCGGCCGTAGAAGCCGCGCTCGCGCCAGCCGGAAAGATTGAGCGCCGTTTCGCGCAACGTCTTTGAAGGGATCGTGCCGGTATGAACAGATACGCCGCCGACGCGTTTACCTTGTTCGACGACCAGCACTTTCTTACCGAGCTTGGCGGCTTGAATTGCGCCGCGACGGCCCGCCGGGCCGCTGCCGACAACGACAAGATCATACTGGAACATGGACTGGCCCCGATTGGAAAGCTGGAATCATTTTGCGACGCAAAATGTCGCGCGATCACCGGTAGCTGGTCAACGTTGCAGATTGATTTACACGCCGATATCAGGATTCAGCGAAGCCAAATAGGGGCTCCATCTTCTCGAAGGTGCGATCCATGGCAAAGGCGCGAGAAATCGGCAGGCTGATATGCCCGTAGAAGATCGACATCTGTCCCTCTGCCGTCTGCTCGTTGGTCTTTGCGATTGCCGCCAGATAAAGCGCTGCGGCAAGCCCGGTGCGATCCGCGCCTGACCGGCAGTGGATGAGGATCGGCTTCGGCGCGTTGCGCATGATCTCGATGAGAGCCTGAGCCTTCTCCGGCGTGAGTTCCTTCGCAGCCGATATTCCAAAGTCGATGTGGGTTATGTTCAACGCCTTTGCCTGTGCGACTTCGGCCGCGTACCATGCCTTGTCGTCGGAAACGCCGCGCAAGTTCAGGATGGTCTTGATGCCGTACTCCTGTTCGAAGTTCGCAATGGATTTCGCCGACGGCTGCGATGACCGATAGACCTCGCCAGGAATAACGGCGTGGAAATTGTCGGTTGCGGCCAGATAGGAATAGTAGCTTCCTGCTGCGAGCACGAAGGCCGTCACGGGCAGAAGTAGAATCTTGCGATAAGAACGGAGTTTCGGAAACGTGAACTTCGCCATTTGTGACCCGAACAGGTTGGTTGCAATGCATTTGCTTTGCCACCGCAACCTGACGGGCACCTGAAAGGCTGGCGAGCCTAGATCAAGCGTAGTCCCTTGAGGCTCGCATGTCCGTCCTTGCCGATGATGATGTGGTCGTGAACGGTGATGCCGAGAGGTTTCGCCGTATCGATGATCATCTTCGTCATGTCGATATCCGCCCGAGAGGGCGTGGGGTCGCCGGAGGGATGATTGTGGACGAGGATGAGGGCTGTCGCTGACAGCTCCAGAGCCCGCTTGACAACCTCGCGGGGATAGACAGGCGTGTGGTCGATCGTACCCAAGCCCTGGACCTCGTCGGCAATCAGCGCATTTCGCTTGTCCAGGAAAAGAATACGGAATTGCTCGCGCGTTTCGTGCGCCATTGCCGCGTGGCAATACTGGATCACCGAGGACCAGGACGAGAGAACCTGCTTGCCGCGAAGCTCGCTCTTCAATGTCCGGTGGGCGACGGTCGAAATCAGCTTGATGTCGAGGGCAACGGCCTCGCCGATGCCCTTGACCTCCTGGAGCAGGGCGGTCGGTGCGCCGAAGACGGCGGCAAGCGAGCCGAAGCGGTCAAGCAGAGCCTTGGCGATCGGTTTCGTATCCCTGCGCGGGATCAGCCGGAATAGCAGCAGTTCGAGCAGTTCGTAGTCCGCAAGCGCCGCATCGCCGTGATCGCGGAACCGATTGCGCAGGCGCTCGCGGTGACCATGATAGTGCTCATCGCTGGGCTGCCGCATCTGAAGCGCGGCAGGCTTGGTGGGCTGCTCGGCGAAGAAGGCTCTCTCGTCAATGTCTTCTGCGGTCCCGAAGGACAGCTGGTCATTGTCGGAGCGCGGTTCTTTCGCCATCAATGCTCACCGAACGAGGGGAGGCAGGCCCGGCCGGTCGAGGCCGGCAGGCGACAGCGTGAATATCTCGCAGCCCTGGCTCGTCACGCCGACGGTATGCTCATACTGCGCCGACAGGGAGCGATCCCTGGTTACGGCCGTCCAGCCGTCGGCGAGCACCTTGACATGCGGGCGGCCGAGATTGATCATCGGCTCGATGGTGAAGATCATGCCTTCCCGAAGTTCCGGTCCTTCGCTGGCGCGGCCGTAGTGAAGAATGTTCGGAGAATCGTGAAACAACGATCCGACGCCGTGGCCGCAGAAATCGCGAACGACCGAACAGCGCTCGCCTTCCGCATAAGTCTGGATGGCCTCGCCGATCGCGCCCGTGCGGGCGCCGGGACGGACTGCCGCAATACCGCGAAGCAGCGACTCGTAGGTCACTTCGAGTAGACGCTCGGCCGCACGCTTGATCGTGCCAACGGGGTACATGCGGCTGGAATCTCCGTGCCAACCGTCGACGACGTAGGTCACGTCGATGTTAACGATATCGCCCTCACGCAGCGGCTTGGCGTCGGGGATGCCGTGGCAAACAACGTGGTTGATCGAGGTGCAGGTGGACTTTGTATAGCCGCGATAATTGAGCGTTGCCGGAATGGCGCCGTTGTCCATGCCGAATTCAAACACGAAACGGTCGATGGCATCGGTCGGAAGGCCGGGCGTTACGATCGAAGCCAACTCGTCGAGGCATCGTGCTGTGAGCTGGCATGCCTTGCGCATGCCCTCGAATGCTTCGGAGTCGTACAGCCGGATCGCACCCGTATTCTTGGACGGTGCGGTTGCTGCTTCGATGTAATTTACCATTGCAAGGCCTTAGTGGAGATTGTCCGTTCGTACATAGAGCAGCTATGCCGGGTTCGTCCATCGCGATCAATGGGGAAGTCGCGATTTGCCGTCCAATCCGCTCTGTCGATCGCCTTAGAAAGCGGGTCGGCGCGGGTCATCCCAGCGCCGAAGGATCTCAGGATCGGGAAGAGAAGAGCGACGCCAGCGTCGAAGACGGCTTGCTCGGCATGCTCGTCACGACAACCAGCTGGCGAATGTCGCCGCGCTTGAAGGCCGCCAGGAAGCGCCTGTAGTCCTTGAAGGAAACGCAGCCGTTGGAGTCGCCGCGTGCGCCGAGCATATAGGTATGTGCGAGAAGGCCGACGCGGTTGAAGATGTTGCCTGCGCCGCCGACAGGGGTGAGGCGGATCGCCTCTACGCCGTGGAACAGGCTTTCGCGCATCGTCAGCGTGTAGGTGTGTGGCGGGGTAGGCCCGCGCATCTTCTCGTGCACGTAACGCGGATTGTCACGCATCTTGCCGAGGCCGGAATGGGCTTCGAGACGTTCGCCATTCGGCAGGTAGACCATGCTGGCCGAGATGTCGTAGACCGCAACGCCGGTGCGCGCGATCGGGGTGGTCTGCCGCTTCGGAACCGTCGGAATCTCGCCTTCGTCGTCGCCGACATCGGGACGTGCATAGGCAAGCACCGGCTCAGCTGGCTTTTGCGCCCGGTCATTGGCCTGTGGACGCTTGGCGAGTGCGTCAGGACGAGCCATCGGCAGGGGCACCGAACTCTCGCGGTCGGTCAGCACGAGGTCGAAGGATTGAGCGGGATCCGCATCCTTCGTATCGGTGTCGGTAGCAGCGCTGGCGACCTCGACGGCCTGCTCGTTGCCCTTGCGGTCATCGGCCGGCTGCGCAGCCACCTTTTTCTCGTTGGCGGCAGCGGCGAGCGCAAGCAGGTTGGTGCCGGTGATCGCCGCGACTTCTTCCTTTGACGGGATGACGATGCGATCCGGCGAATTCTTGTCGGCAGCCACGGGCGCCGGCTGCAGGGCGAGCACGTCATCCTTGGCCTTGTCGGCAGGGACGGCGGCGGCAACAACGGTTGCCGTCTTGTCGGGGGCCGCTTCGGCGATCGTTATCGGCGCCGACCTGCCGACGAGGGCGCTGGCAAGCCGTGCATGAGCGGCGGCCCTGCCGTCCGTGGTGATCTGCGCCAGCTTGTCGGCATCCGATGCCGCAAGGCGCGAAAACTTCGTGACGTGGATGAGGCGCTGGTGTGCCCGCTCGGGCGCTGCGGTCTTCGCCGTGAGCGCGATCCGCATGGCTGGTTTGGCTTCCGGGGCGATAGCATGCATCGTCGCGATCGTCGTGACGACCCACGCCGAGGCGGCAAACCCTGCACCAATGAGACTTGCACCGGAAATGAAACGGAATGAGCGACTAAAACGAGAAATGGTCGTACCTACAGGCCTGGTATTGGCAAACACATCGACCGCAAACGCCATGAGACTCGTCTTTCACAACTCGTTACTAGGCCGGCGGTACTGACAGATGGATACTTCTTCGCCGGGGCCGGTATAGAAGCTTCGAGGCCAAATTACGGCTCGCTAATATATTCGGCTGTCTCAAAGGATGACGAATTATGGTAACCAAACTCTTTACGTGATCGCGTCGCCTGCCGAAATTTCTCCGCTTGCTGCCGATCGATTGGCTGCCTCGGAGACTGTGTTTTCGCGGTAACTCCGCCTTTGTCCTAGCGTGCCGCGTTGCCTCGATTCTGCTATGAAGGAGGTCGTCGGGCAGCTCTGTTATGGGAGGAAAAACCGATGTCTTCGACACATGCGGAAGTTTCGCCTACCTTGCTTGTTGATGCGATGTTTGCATTCCGAAAGACCGCCGCGATCAAGGCGGCAATCGAGTTCGATCTTTTTACGAAGTTGGGCGCAGAGGGGCGAACGGCGCGTTCTCTGGCTCCGGAACTGGGGTGCGCCGAGCGTGGCACCCGGATACTCTGCGACTTTCTCGTCGTGTCCGGGTTCCTGACGAAAAGTGGCGAGAACTACATACCGACGCCGTCAAGCCAGGCATTTCTCGACCGGCGTTCACCCGCCTACATGGGCGCCGCGATCGACTTTCTGGCCGCGCCGCAGATGTTGTCGCTGTTTCTCGACGACCCCGCGTCCTATGTCCGCAACGGCGGCTCCGTCGGTCTTGCCAATGTCGCGCCTGATAATCCGGTGTGGGTGAAGTTTGCCCGCGCGATGGGCTCGTTCACCGGTGCCAGCGCCAAAGCCTTGGCTGGCGAGGTCGAGACGTGGTCAAGGAAACCGGGAAAGGTGCTTGATATTGCCGCCGGGCCGGGGGCTTTCGGCATCGAGATCGCCAAGGTGGCGCCATCGGCCAGCGTGGTAGCGATCGACTGGAAGCCTGTCCTTGCCGTGACAGAGGAGAACGCGAAGAAGGCAGGCGTGGCGGAGCGCTTCACATTCAAGCCCGGCAGTGCCTTCGAAGTCGACTGGGGTTCTGGCTATGACCTGATCCTGCTACCGAACTTTCTGCATCATTTCGATACGGAAGGCTGCATCGCACTTCTGAAGAAGGCGCGAGCGAGCCTTGGATCGGGTGGCCGCGTGGCGATCGTCGAGTTCGTTCCGAATGATGATCGCGTGTCGCCTGAGTTCCCGGCAGCCTTTGCCATGGTCATGCTGGCAACGACGCCGAAGGGCGATGCCTATACCGAACGGGAGCTAGCCGGCATGGCAAAAACCGCCGGATTCGGTAACGTCGCCATGAAGCCGCTGCCGCCATCACCGGCGAGCCTTTTGTTCCTGGAGTGACCGCTGAGAGCCGTTTCGGCTCTCAGGCTCGCTCCAGCACATAACTTCCCGGCGCTTCTTCGAGGGCGTTGAGCGCTGCACCGCCCGGTTTCCGGGCGGGCACGCGCGCATCGTTGTTCGCCTCGATCCAGGCCTGCCAGTGCGGCCACCATGAGCCGGCGTTTTCCGTGGCCTCGGTCAGCCATGTGTCGTAATCGCCCTTGGCTGCACCGCCGACCCAATACTGGTACTTCTTCTTGTCGGGCGGATTGACCACGCCTGCGATGTGACCGGAGCCGGCAAGCACGAAATCGACCTTGCCGCCAAAGAACTGGCTACCAAGGAATACCGACTTTGCGGGCGCGATGTGGTCTTCGCGCGTCGCGAGGTTGTAGATCGGGATTTTGACGTCCTTCAGCGATAGCTTCTGTCCGTCCAAAACCATCTCGTTCGTTGTGAGCGCGTTCCGCAGATAGCAATTGCGTAGATAGAAGGCATGGTTCGCCGCCGCCATCCGCGTGGAATCCGCGTTCCAGAACAGCAGGTCGAAGGGCATCGGTTCCTGGCCCTTCAGATAGTTGTTGACGAAATAGGGCCAGATCAGCTCCGAGGCGCGCAGCATGTTGAAGGCGGTCGCCATCTTCGAGCCGTCGAGATAGCCGACCTCGTCCATATGCGCCTCGAGGCGGCCAAGCTGCTCTTCGTCCACGAAGACCTTGAGATCGCCGGCGTGGGTGAAGTCGACCTGCGTGGTGAAGAGCGTCGCCGTCTTGATCCGCTTGTTCTTCTCCTTCGCATGCAGTGCCAGCGTCGCTGAAAGCAGCGTGCCGCCGACGCAGTAGCCGATTGCGTTCGCTTCCTTCTCTCCCGTCGCCTTCTCGATCGTGTCGAGCGCGAAGTCGATACCCTCACGCGCGTAGGAGGCCCAATCCTTCCCGGCATGGCGCGCATCCGGATTGACCCAGGAGATGACGAACACGGTTTGCCCTTGGTCGACGCACCATTTGATGAACGATTTTTGCGGGTTGAGGTCGAGGATGTAGAACTTGTTGATCCACGGCGGGCAGATGAGGAGAGGGCGTTTCAAGACCGTTTCCGTCGTCGGCTCGTACTGGATGATCTGGCAGATCTCGTTCTGCGCGATCACCTTGCCCGATGTCAGCGCCATGTCGCGGCCGACGGCGAATTTGCTCATGTCGGTCTGACGAAGCTTCAGGTCGCCATGACCCGCGGCAATATCCTCGGCCAGCATCTTCATGCCGCGTACCAGGTTCTCGCCGCTGGTCGCGATCGTCTCCCGGTAGAGCTGAGGATTGGTTGCGACGAAATTGGTTGGCGAGAGGGCGGCCGTTATCTGCTTCACATAGAAGCCGGCCTTGTGCTTCGTGTGATCATCGAGACCATCGGTCTCGGCAACGATCTTTTCGGCCCAATCGGCAGTGATCAGGTACACCTGCTTCAGAAATTCGAAGAAGGGGTTCTTCTGCCAGTCCTCGTCCGCAAAGCGCTTGTCCTTGCGGTCCGGCTCGTCCGCCGGCGTCTCACCCTGCATGCGCTGCATCGAACGCATCCAGATCCCGAAATAGCTGCTCATCAGCTGCGTCTGCGCCTCGAAGGTGCGGCGAGGGTCCGACATCCAGTATTCGGTGACCTTTGAAAGCGTCTTGACCATATCGGTCATCGGTTCGGCCGCGTTCTCTGCGATCGCGCCGCGTTCGCGTGGGGCAAGCCAGGCTGTCGCGGCCTTGCCGAGGTTCTCGATCGCGCGGGCGAAGTTGACCGCCATCGCCTCGGGATCTTTCATCAGGTACGGATCCAGGTCTTTCGCATCAAAGCCCGGGCTTTTCGTCTTGTCGCCGTTTTCCTGCTTGCTGTCGGTCACTCGTTTCCTCCGGCGGCAGCATGTTCCTGCAAATCGAGTTGTACATCTGGAAAGATCGATAAAACAAGTTCCGCTGACGCGCGCTCGTGCTATTGCTTTGTCGCTGCGACGAATCTAACAGTCGAGACAGCTCAGGATCTGGAACATCTGGCATGACGAACAAAGGCATTCGCATTTTCGCAAACGTTATCCGCACCGCGCTTATCGGCGCCACTGCGGCCGTGACGCTTGCGGCCTGCATGCGAACGCCCGAGGAAAAGGCCGAGATCGCCGCGAGACGAGCGGCGCCGACCGCCGTTGTCATGGGGCCCACCAAGGGTGGCGTGCCGGCAGAAGGCGGTCTTGCGCATTATCCGGATGGATATCCGTCTTTTGGTGCGCCGCTGACGGCCGCCAACGTCCAGATGAACGATGAGCAGGCCGCCGACCTTCAGCGCAAGCTCTCGGCGCTTGGCGCACAGCGCAAGGCCGGGACAATTTCCGAGGCGGAGTATCAGCGCCGCGTGGAAGAATATCGCAAGCTCGCGGCTGAGCACGGCCCGGAAACGCTCTCCGAAATCACGAAATAGGCCTTGCCTTCGCAGCGTTTTGGAAGCAAAGCCTTCCATCGGTAGCGAAAAATGAATTTTTCCTGATAATGCGCGGTCTGCGCGGTTTTCTGTCAAAGAAATGCCGCGCAACGCAAGTCTGATGAATACGGCGCTGGCGATTCTGAAGTTCGTATCGCGAGCAGCCGGTAATTAGGACGAACTTCGAGCGCGGCCGTGGTGGCCGTATTTCCGTGGGGAAAGAAATGGAAGAGTTTCACAAAGTCCGGCGTTTGCCGCCTTACGTTTTCGAACAGGTCAACCGTTTGAAAGCAAGCGCGCGAGCGGGCGGGGCCGATATCATCGATCTCGGCATGGGAAACCCTGACCTTCCTACCCCCAAGGCGATCGTCGACAAGCTCTGCGAAGTCGTTCAGGACCCACGCACGCACCGTTATTCGTCCTCCAAGGGCATTCCCGGCCTGCGCCGTGCCCAGGCTGCCTACTATGCCCGCCGCTTCGGCGTGAAGCTGAACCCGGACACCCAGGTCGTTGCAACCCTCGGTTCGAAGGAAGGCTTCGCCAACATGGCGCAGGCGATTACCGCGCCTGGCGACGTCATTCTCTGCCCGAATCCGACCTATCCGATCCATGCCTTTGGCTTCCTGATGGCAGGCGGCGTCATCCGTTCGATCCCGGTCGAGCCGGATGAAAACTTCTTCGCCCCGCTGGAGCGCGCTGTGCGCCACTCCATCCCGAAGCCGCTGGCGCTGATCCTGAACTATCCGTCGAACCCCACGGCTTTTGTGGCGACGCTTGACTTCTATAAGGACGTCATCGCCTTCGCGAAGAAGCACGACATCATCGTGCTGTCCGACCTTGCCTATTCCGAAATCTACTTCGACGGCGAGCCGCCGCCCTCCGTTCTGCAGGTTCCGGGCGCTATCGACGTGACGGTCGAATTCACGTCGATGTCGAAGACCTTCTCGATGCCCGGCTGGCGCATGGGCTTTGCGGTTGGCAATGAACGCCTGATCGCAGCGTTGACGCGCGTGAAGTCGTACCTCGACTACGGCGCCTTCACGCCGATCCAGGTGGCGGCCACCCATGCGCTGAACGGCGACGGCTCCGACATTGCGGAAGTCCGCAACGTCTACAAGCGCCGCCGCGACGTCATGGTCGAGAGCTTCGGCAAGGCCGGCTTCGAAGTGCCACCGCCTGCGGCGACGATGTTTGCTTGGGCCAAGATCCCCGAGAAGTTCCGCCATCTCGGCTCTCTGGAATTCTCCAAGCTGCTCGTCGAAAAGGCCGATGTGGCCGTGGCGCCTGGCGTCGGCTTCGGCGAAATGGGCGATGACTACGTCCGTCTGGCTCTCGTTGAGAACGAGCACCGCATCCGCCAGGCCGCGCGCAGCATCAAGAAATTCCTGTCGACGGCCGACGAGACGATGCACAACGTCATCTCGTTGAACGCTCACCGTTGATTTAATCTTCCACGGCGGTCGTGTTGAGCGACCGCCATTCATGACACATTTCAGGATCGATCCATGGCAGATGCCCTCAAAATCGGCATTGCGGGCTTGGGTACCGTTGGTGCTTCGCTCGTCCGTATCATTCAGCAGCGCAGCAACGAGCTTGCCGCTACGTGCGGCCGTCCGATCGTCATTACGGGCGTTTCGGCCCGCGACAAGACGAAGGATCGCGGCATCGAAGTCGGCGGCATCGAGTGGTTCGATCGGCCGGAAGATCTGGCCGCAAAGGGCGACATCGACGTTTTCGTTGAGTTGATGGGCGGTGCTGAAGGCTCGGCTAACGTCTCGGTTCGCACTGCGCTCGAGCGGGGTCTCCATGTGGTGACCGCGAACAAGGCGCTGCTTGCCTATCACGGCGTTGAACTGGCGACCATCGCCGAGGAAAAGGGCGCGCTCCTGAATTTCGAGGCGGCGGTCGCGGGTGGCATCCCCGTCATCAAGGCGCTGCGCGAGTCGCTGACCGGCAATACGATTTCGCGCGTCTACGGGATCATGAACGGCACCTGCAACTACATCTTGACTAAGATGGAGAAGGAGGGCCTGTCGTTTGCGGATTGCCTGAAGGAAGCCCAGCGGCTTGGCTACGCCGAAGCTGATCCGGCTTTCGACATCGAAGGCAACGACACCGCTCACAAGCTGTCCATTCTGACGACGCTGGCGTTCGGAAACCAGATCGCGGCCGACGATATCTATCTCGAAGGCATCACCAACATCTCGATCGAGGACATCCACGCCGCCGCCGATCTTGGTTATCGAATCAAGCTCCTCGGCGTGGCGCAGCGGACGGACACCGGCATTGAGCAGCGCGTTCATCCGACGATGGTGCCTGTCGATTCCGTCATCGCTCAGGTCGATGGCGTCACCAACGCCGTGGCGATCGAGTCCGACGTTCTCGGTGAACTGCTGATGGTCGGCCCCGGTGCCGGTGGCAATGCGACGGCCTCTTCAGTACTCGGAGACATTGCCGATATCGCCAAGAGCCGCCCCGGTGCCCAGCAGGTTCCCGTTCTTGGTCATCCGGCCAAGTTGCTTGAGCCTTATCGCAAGGCGCAGATCCAGAGCCATGAAGGCGGCTATTTCATCCGCCTGACCGTGCTCGACCGCACCGGCGTCTTCGCAAGCGTCGCGACCCATATGGCGGAGAACCAGATTTCACTGGAATCCATCGTTCAGCGATCGAAGCAGCATCTGGCGCCGTCGCATCACCAGACCATCATCATGGTCACGCATGCGACGACCGAGGACTCGGTGCGCAAGGCCGTCAACGCCATAAAGGAAGAAGGCTTCCACGTCGGCGAGCCGCAGGTCATCCGCATCGAGCGTCCGAAGGAAAGCTGATCAAGAGCCGCAGCTTCTTCCTCTGGGGAGAAGCTGCGCGCAACCGTTGTCATCCTGCAGGAAGCCGCATAGATGTGAGTTTCACTCCGGTCACGGGGTGGTGACAGATGGCACTGCAGAGAGGAAACAGGTGGATATAGCCGCCGATCCGGTACAGCGCGCCTTCCTTGGCGTGGAGAAGTCGGTTCTCAGCAATCGCTGGGTATCGCGCCTCGATCAAGCCGGCCAGAACCGAGCGCTTGCGATGTCGCAGACGCATGGGCTGCCGGATCTGATTGCGCGTGTTCTTGCCGGCCGCGGCGTCGGCGTCGATGAGGCGATCGGGTTTCTGGATCCCACGCTGCGTTCACTGATGCCGGATCCCTACACGCTGACGGACTGTGAGAAGGCCGCCTTGCGCCTCGTTGAGGCTATTCGCGGCCGCCAGCAGGTGGCGATCTTCGGCGACTACGATGTCGACGGCGCATCCTCATCGGCGCTGCTTTATCGCTTCCTCACGCATTTTGGCGTGAAGGCCGAGATCTACATTCCCGACCGGATTTTCGAAGGCTACGGCCCGAATGCCGCGGCGATCGATCAGCTGATCGACAACGGCGCACGGCTGATCGTGACGGTCGATTGCGGTTCGACGAGCCACGACGCGCTTGCCGCCGCGGAAAGGCGCAACATCGACGTTGTCGTGATTGATCACCACCAGGTGACGCATGACCTGCCGCCTTGCCATGCATTGGTCAATCCGAACCGGGAAGACGATCTCTCCGGGCAGGGACATCTCTGCGCCGCCGGTGTCGTCTTCCTCGTGCTCGTGGCGACGCTGCGCCTGCTGCGAGAGGCCGGAGATGCCCGGGTCCGCACCATGGATCTGCTGCAGTGGCTCGATATCGTAGCCCTAGCCACCGTCTGCGACGTCGTGCCCCTCAAGGGACTGAACCGAGCCTACGTGGTAAAAGGCCTGATTGCCGCACGCCATCAGGGCAATGCGGGCCTCTCCGCCCTGTTCAAGAAGGCCGGGCTTGCCGGCCCGGTAACGCCCTATCATTTCGGCTTCCTGATCGGGCCGCGGATCAATGCCGGCGGACGGATCGGCGACGCGGCACTCGGCAGCCGGTTGCTGACGCTCGAGGATGCCGGCGAAGCCGAGGTCATCGCGCAGCGGCTCGATGAGCTGAACCGTGACCGTCAGGTCATGGAGGCGGCAATGCTTCAGGAAGCGGAAGCCGAGGCTCTTGCCGAATACGGAGATGGCGAGGGTGCGTCCGTCATTGTGACCGCTCATGAGAAATGGCACCCCGGCATCGTCGGTCTGATCGCGGCTCGGCTGAAGGAGAAGTTTAAGCGTCCCGCCTTCGCCATCGCCTTCGATCCGTCAGGCAAGGGCACCGGTTCCGGCCGTTCGATCAATGGCTTCGACATGGGCAAGATGGTGCGGGCTGCGGTGGATGAGGGCTTGCTCGTCAAGGGCGGCGGACATGCGATGGCGGCCGGCCTTACCGTGGAGCGCGAAAAGCTCGGGCGGCTGCGCAGCTACTTTTCGGAGCGCGCCGAAAAGACGGTTGCGACCCTTGTCGCAAACGAAACGCTGAAGGTCGATGGCGCAATCGCCGCAAGCGGCGCCAACATCGAGCTCATCGACCGGCTGGAAACTGCCGGCCCCTATGGTTCCGGCCATTCGCAACCGATCTTCGCCGTTCCTGCCCACCGGCTGCGCGACTCCCGCGTCGTCGGCGAGAAGCATGTGAAGATCACCTTGGAGGCAATGGACGGCGCCCGCCTTGATGGCATTGCCTTCCGGGCAGCCGATACCCAGCTCGGCAACCTGCTGCTGAATTCGCGCGGCGCCAACCTGCACGTCGCCGGGTCATTGGGCGCGGAGCACTATCAGGGCTCAAGGCGGATACAGCTGCGCGTCCTCGACGGCGCTCCGGCGCGATAGCGAAGAGGTTTCGCAGCGGGCAGGGCGATGTTTACCGGGCAGAAATCGGGGGCTGTTTGCCATCCGCAAACGCTGTCGTTCAGGCTCCGCCCTTTGTATCGGCTGCCACTCGGTTTTCATTTATCTGGCAGACCCCTGGCGAGAGTGCATTCTCAGAGAGAGTTGAGAAGCTCGGTGGACCACAGTCAAGCGGTGTGACACTGCGCGGTCTAATGCGACGTATAGGCACCATCGACAGCATGATAGCTCCCCGTGATGAAGCTTGCCTGGCTGGAGAGGAGAAAGCAGGCGAGGCCTGCCACTTCCTCCGGCTTGCCACGCCGGCCCATCGGTTGAAGGCTATCCATGCGTTTGAGGTAGCTTGCCGCCTGTTGAACCTCCGCAACAAGCGGGGTGTCGATCCATCCGGGCCCGATGACGTTGATGCGGATTCCGAAGCGTGCGTATTCGATGGCCGCGGCCTTCGTCAGCCCGACCACGCCATGTTTTGCCGCAGTGTAGGCAGCGGTCAGCGGCAGGGCGACTGTTCCAAGAATGGATGAAACGTTGACGATGGATCCGCCGCCGCATTCCAGCATGGCGTTAATCTCATGCTTCATGCAGTAGAAAACCCCGTTGAGATTGACGTTGGTAACGCGTTGCCATTCCTCGATTGGATAACTGCCGGTGGGGTTGCGTATGCCATGGATGCCGGCATTGTTGACGGCTAGGTTCAATCCACCCCATTCAGCGACCGTATCGGCGAACAGGCGTTCGACGGACTGAGCGTTGCCGACATCGACGTGAGCAGGCATGGCCCTGCCGCCGCCCTCATTGATTTCCTCAGCGACCCGATTGGCTGCCTCCATATCGATGTCAGCGATGACGACGCGGACACCTTCGTGAGCAAGTTGGCGGCAGATCGCAGCACCTATTCCTGAACCTCCACCGGTCACCACGGCGACTTTGTCTCGAAGGCCCAACTCCATCGTCTTTTATCCCTCCCGCAAGCAACGCGCGTATTGCCTCACAACTGCAAGCCGTACCTCAACTCCAGTATCTTTGCACCGAATATTGATCTTCATCTACATCCAGATTGACCTAATCTCGACCGATGTTAGTTTTGATCGTCTAAACTAACAAATAGTGGCAGGTGAAAATGAGCAAGTACCTCGTCACGCGCCGAGGAATCGTTCTCGGCGGAATGGGCCTGTTGCTCTCTGGCTGCATTCGTTCGGAAGATTGGAGCATAACTTCGGCCTTTAGAGGCGATCCCGATCGCAGTCCAAGGTACCGTCGGCAAGAGGTTGCCTATAACGGTGCAGAGGCGCCAGGAACGATTGTGGTCAATACGTCAGAGCGTTTTTTGTACTTCGTAGAACCCGGCGGACGCGCGACACGTTACGGCGTTGCGGTCGGGGAGGAGGGACTGAGCTTCAAGGGCGTGGCAACGGTCGGCAGAAAATCCGAATGGCCCTCCTGGAAGCCGACCGAAGAGATGATGCAGCGTAAGCCCAGACTGGTCAAATATGCCGACGGTGTCCCTGGTGGTCCGCTCAATCCTCTGGGTGCGGCTGCCCTCTATCTCTATCAGGGTGGACAAGACACGATGTTCAGGGTGCACGGAACGAACGCTCCGTGGTCTATCGGGCAAGCTGTTTCGAATGGCTGCGTGCGCATGACAAACGAGAATATTGTCGACCTTTACAGACGCGCTCCCGTTGGATCGAAGGTAATCGTCATCTAGCGCTTATCACGGCAGACAACGAAAGCTTGGCGATATGTATTTGTTGGTGCTAATGTGTTGGCGGCGCAACCAGGACTGATTCCGCACTGGCTATCATCTGGGCTGACGCCAGCATTGTAAGTGTTGCCTTCGATAAGCTATCCCGGATGAGGAGAGGACTTCTTGATGAGCCGAATTATTTTCGTCATAGCCGCACTGTTCGCCGTTGCCAATCTTAGCGCTTGCGCAAACATCGGCAAAGGAAAAGGCAAGGCACCTCCGCCTGAGGCAGCTGCGGTCTACAAATAGTTATAATGCTAGAAAGAGGGGCCCGTTGGCCCTTCTTTCTTTGCAGGCTTCAACGGAACTGATTTCTCGTCGCGCAGCCGGCTGACGTGTTGCTTACATGTGGCTTGAGAATTGGAGCGTAGCGATGCCGCTTACCAAAGGTCGTCTTTTGCTTGCGGCTTTGATCGCATGCGCGCTGTCATCCTGCCAGACCGCTGACAAGCCGCCACAGCCGCGGTTCACATCGACAAGCAAAGATGCAGGCAGCGCAACGACGACGAAAGTCGCGACGAGCCGGTATTTCATTGAATTTCGGTCCCGATACGCACTGAGCTATGGCCACACCTATGTCGTGTTCGGTAAACTCGACAAGAACGGAAACATGATCAGTCCGGAAGTGGCGGGATTGGCGCCGGCGTCGCATGATCCATCTCAATACGTTGTCGGCCATTTCATACCAGTTCCGGCCTCGACCGGCTGGACGGACGGCGATCTTGAAGAGCAATACCGCTCGGCAAGTTGGCGGGTGCTTTTGAGTGAGGCGGAGTACCGCGACGTCGTTGCCTTCATCCGCAAGCAACAAGCGGTTTCAAAGACGTGGGAAGCGACCGTCAACAACTGCAACGCTTGGACAGGGGAAATCGCCCGCCACATGGGCTACAAGACGCCAGGGATCTGGCTAAGGCCACAGCAATTCATAACCCAGCTCAGGCAGATGAACACGACAGGTTGAGCATGCTTGCTCACGGCGCGGCCGTTGGCGTAAGGTAAGCTCCTGCGAACATTAATGTCGCGAGCGCGATGACACGTCGGGGGATGAGTTTGGCACTGGCAAGCCTCTGCAAGATTATCTGGGCGGTGGGGGTTATCGCCTGGTACTTTATCCGTCGACCCGCCGAACGGCGGGCCAAACGGCATCGCATTGTCAGTAATCAACGAGATGCGACAGACAAGTTCGGGCTCGTAGCCGCGTCCGTCGGACTGGGCCTAATTCCCGGACTTTTTGCGCTGACGGGGTTTCCCCATGACGCGACCTATTCCGCTCGGCCGTTTTCGTTGGTGCTCGGTACCATCCTCTACTGTGCCGCCCTGTGGGTTTTCCGACGGACGCACAAGGAGCTGGGCAAGAACTGGTCCATCTCCTTGGAGATCCGCGCGGAACACGAACTGATAGCCAGCGGTCCCTATGCTCTTGTCCGGCACCCGATGTACACCTCGTTCCTTTTAATGGCTGCGGGGCAGGCCTTCCTTCTCTCAAACTGGATCGTAGGATTGGCGGGTTTTCTAGGATTCGCAGCCCTTTTCTTCCTTCGAGTTGACAAGGAAGAGCAGATGATGCTCGAATTCTTCGGTTCGCGATATCGTGAATACATGCGGCGGACAAAGCGAATTATCCCTTACGTCTACTAAGGTGGGATCATGCGAGGTCGATCGATCAGGCTCTCGGCAGCAAGGCGTCTTGTCGGAGACCTGATGCGATTCTCCATCGGGATCCCGCGCGTCACCGTCCAGCGGCAAATGCGGATCGGGCCATTGGCGGACGCCCGAAATGCATGCGACGCCAAGCCGTCGTGGACCGCATTGTTCTTGAAGGGGTATGGGCTTCTCGCGTTGGAGGTTGTCGAGCTGCGGCGTGCCTATGTGAAGCTGCCATGGCCACGCCTCTATGAGTATCCCGAAAGTGTCGCATCCGTTGCACATGAGAGGGAGTATGGCGGCGAGCGCATCGTGCTCCTCGGCTCGATAAAAACCCCGAGCGTAAATCAATCGAACAGCTTGACGTTTTGTTGCGAGAGGCACGTTCGCGTCCTGTCATGGACATAAAGCAGTTTCGTCGCGCGCTTAAGTTCGCCAAGTTCCCAGCGCCGCTCCGGTGGATCGGGATGTGGTTCGGATTGAATCTCGGTCGGCAGCGTCCGCGTTTTTTCGGTACGTTCCAGCTTTCCGTCTATTCGGGCCTCGGCGCAGAATCGCTCAATCCGCTGACTCCGCTGACGACGCTCCTGAACTATGGCCCAATCGGTCCGGACGGGAGTGTCGCCGTGCGTATCCTTTACGATCACCGCGTCATGGATGGCGCAAATGTTGCGCGCGCTCTGGAGCGCTTCGAAGCTATTCTCAACAACGAGATCGCCAACGAAGTGAAGGCAATGTCCTCAGGCAATCTTGTGTCGAAGGTTGCGCTCGGAGAGAGCTCCAAATGACTGGTGGCGGGGAGTTACTTCCGGCAACCGTCATTCTTGGAGCGTCGAGAGGCATCGGTCGATCGATTGCCAAGATCGCTGCACGAGACGTTGCGACTGTCGTCCTGGTGGCTCGATCAGAAGCCCACCTCGAAGCGGTCGCAGAAGAGATCCGTTCCGCAGGTGGCAGGGCAGTCGTATTTCCAATTGACCTTGCCTCCAGAGATGCATCCAAACAGCTTGAGTCCTTTCTGGCGGAATATGGCTTGTTCTGCGACGTGCTCGTGAACAACGCCGGCTACGGCCTTCGCGGTGCGGCTACCTTGCTACCGATCGCCGACCAGCTTGGTATGATCGACCTGAACATCCGAACGCTCGCCGATTTCACGCTACGATTTTCACCTGGCATGGCGAGGAGAGGGCGGGGCGGTGTCATTAACCTCGGCTCTGTCGCAAGCTTCCTGGCGGGGCCGAACATGGCCGTCTACTATGCCAGCAAGAGCTTTGTCCGATCGTTTTCTGCTGCTCTATCCCAAGAGTTGCGCGCTACGGGCGTGACCGTAACCTGTGTCGCGCCGGGTCCGACCGCCACCGATTTTCTTGACAGCTCCGGCGCTGGCCGTGCAACGCTTTTCAAGATCCTGCCGAAACTTAGTGCGGACTATGTTGCGGAACAGGCCTGGCGGGGATTCAGGTCGGGTCGCCGGCTTGTCGTCCCTGGAGTCTCCGCAAAAGTCTTGATTGTTATTGCAACGGTTCTGCCAAACTCGTTGCTGTTACCACTTGTCTCGCGCCTGCAGCGCCGCAAGAGCGATCTTTGCCCATGTGGTTCGGGTGAGACGTCTGCGAAATGCAAATGTTCTTCACTGAGGAGCTAGCTAGCCAATATTTCTTGGGAGCGGAGCACTGTCAGGGCTTGAGGCGCTTACAGCTACGCGTCCTCGACGGTACTCCGGCGCGATAACGAAGAGACTCACAAAGGGCAGGGCGGAGGTCGGTCTCGGTTTCGCGCCAACAGTCATTCTGGCCCCGCGTCGCCTTCGTGTGCACATGCTTCGCTTCTTCGCTGTGTGCGCAACCCATCCTTTACGTTTTAACGGATAATCATACCGTGACTTGCGGAATGGCATGAGGTCACGAGGTGTCGCAGCTCATAAGAATAAGCGCATTGCTGGCGATTCTGCTCGCCTGCTTGCTTTTCCTCCCGCCGTTTAGTGGATACGTCAGCCGGGGCACCGAATCCGCCCGGGATCATTTCGACAAGCGGCCCGAGCAGACCGCGTTGTTCATCGGCAATAGCCGCACGTTCTATAACGACATGCCCCATATGGTGCGAGCCATCGCCGATTCCGCCGGTTACTCCAAGAAACTGCGCATTGAGATGGATGCGGAGCCAGGCGTCAGCCTCGGCGATCATATCAAGAGCGAAAAAACCCAAGCTCTACTTTCACAGCGTTGGGATCACGTCGTTTTGCAGGTGCTGAGCAGCGACCAATACAGCGCACAGCAATCAGGCCCGGCATGGGGTGATGCCGAGAACCTGATCAGGGAGGTCCAGGCGAAGGGATCCTTGCCGGTCATGTTCGTGACCTGGCGCTATACCGACCAGTGCACCGGGAACGCAGGTATGCCGAAAACCGCCGGCGATTTGTCCCCGTCGGGTTATGCCGACATGCATATCAACATCCAACGGCAGCATGCCCGTCTCGCCGCTCTGACCGGCGTAGTCCTGGTCAATGTAGGCATGATTTGGGAGGCGGTCCAAAGCCAGCCGAAAGACTTCAATCTCTACCATGACTGCAATCACCCTTCGATCTACGGCAGCTATCTTTCGGCGCTGATGTTCTACAGCTATTTTTCTGGAAACGATGTGCTGAACGTGACGTTCCGGCCTGAAGGAATGTCCGCCCAAGACGCCCAAATGCTGAGGAAAGTTGTCTCAGAGTATCTAGCAGAGGGCGCCAAGGCCTGACTGATTGCGCGTTTATCTATAAACGTTATAATCGCATTAATATCTGATAAATGTTCTTCAGGTTGTATGTCCTCGGCTGGGGACGAGACATATGACGAGCGACAGACCAGAGGGACGACGTCACGACCTTGATGCGTTGCGTGTATTTTGCTTTGGCACGCTCATCATCTACCATTCGAGCCTCATCTACGGGACAAAGACCTGGTGGATTAACTCGCCGGATAGCACAAAACTGATCGATCTGATCACGATCGGGTCGCATCCGTGGCGGATGAGCCTGCTGTTCTTCATTTCAGGCGTGGTCACGGCATCGCTTCTGAAGAAGAGATCCATGACGGAGATTCGTAGCACCCGGACGAGACAGCTCCTTCTACCCTTCGTATTTGGCGTTTTCATAGTTGTGCCGCCGCAGGTCTATTTCTCGCCGCAGAATTTCGCGCCTGATCTCTCGTATTGGGATTTCTGGAAGACCTATGTGCTCTCCGCACTTCAGCTGGAACATATGTGGTTTCTGGCCTATCTGTGGATCTATATGATCGTCTGGTCTATCGCCCAGCCACAGCTGGTGCGACGCTGGCCCGGCATATCGACGTCCCTCGCCGGTTGCCTGAAAGGCACGGGACTGTTCCTCGCACCAATTGCGTTTCTATCGCTCCTGAGGCTCTGCCTCTATCCCATCTTCGGCGAGACGCTGGTCATTAAATCTGACCTCTACTCGCACGCACTATATTTCTCGATGTTCATGGTGGGATCGTTGCTCGTCAACGAGCGGAGCTTCTGGCAGGAGGTCGACCGCCAACGCTGGGCGAGCCTCGGTCTCGCCACGCTGTCGATGACGGCGCTTGCAGCACTTTTCTTGCTCGTACCCCGGGAAGCAAGGCCGGAGGCTCTCGTGATGGCGGTCCGGGTTGTCCGCTCGGCATTCCAATGGTGCACGATCCTTGCGCTGCTTGCCTTTGCGGGCAGGCTCGCCAACCGCCCGAACCGGGTCATCACGCATCTGAACAAGTCGATCATGACCTACTATGTCGCCCATCAGACAGTGATCGTCGTTGCCGCTTACTATATCGCTCAGGCGGGTTTGCTCGACATCCGTTCCTTCATCCCGATCGTGATCATCACGGTACTTGTCTGTGCGCTCATTGCAGAGATGAAGCGTTTGGCAACCTCGCGCCTCGTCCCCCTCCTTGTCGGTGTTGCATCGCTAAGAAAAGGGGGGCGTAAACCGCTGCCCGCAGAAACCGCCTGAGCCGTGCAGGGGCGACGGGTCGGCGTCTGCTTCACCGTTATCGTTCAAATCGCTGTCGCTACGACACCTGGCCAAAGAGGAAGTAGGTCCGGTCATCGGACCTTGTTTTTATGATGGCAGCGGGAATTTTGCGATACCACCACAAGTTAAGTATTCCTTGAAGAGCAATCTTCATCGATTGGAGGAAACGACAATGAACGATCAGTCAGGAAGCAACCCGTTTGATGGCCCTCAGATGCAGGGAACGCGTTATGAGCGTGCCGATATGTCAGGCGCTAACTTCGATTGCGTGAATCTCGCGGACGCACGATTTTACGCTGTTTTGACGAATGCAAAATTCATCGATACCGACTTGGGCAAAGCGGATTTTGACGATGTCAATCTTGCAGGCGCGCGCTTTGACAACGTCAATCTGTCTGGAGCCGCTGTCACCAATGCAAACCTATCGCGATTGACCATAAGCGGTGTCACGCTGGTTGATTCCGATATCAGAGATGCCGATTTGACCGGAATGCGGATCAATGGCGTTCTCGTCACCGATCTATTCGAGGCTTATGAACAGGCAAAAAGCTGAAATCAGGCCGACGATAGGCGAAGCGCGAAGTGCCGTTCCGGAGCAATCTGAAACATGATCGGCTCACTCCGTCCTACCTGCTAGGACTTCGGTCCACCTAGTAAACCGGACGTCTACGCGGATGGTACGCCCTAGGGGAGTTGAACCCCTCTTTACAGAATGAGAATCTGTCGTCCTGACCGATAGACGAAGGGCGCTTTTCGCGACTGGCTATAAAATAGGAGGCCCTCGCCAGGCGCGCAAGATGCCGGCAAATAGGCCTCCTTCGAACGCATGGCTTTAACGAGAGGCGATATCGGTTATTCTGCACTGCAAACGGCGCCTGCGGGAGATGGGGAGGGCGCAAAAGGCTGGATCAGAAACCGATGGTGAGCATGATCCTCGACGGTGCGATACCATGAGCCTGGAGCCGATCGGTGTTTTCACGATTGTCGCCGGGGTCTGTTGCCTGCTGCTAGGCTATCCCGCCGCGGCCATGGTCTTTGTGGTCATGACGGTTTTCGGTGCGGCGGCGGCGATCGTGGCCGGTGCCGCCAACATCCAGCCGGCTCACCTTTTCCTGCTCTTCTTTGCCGTTGCCACCTTGTCCTGGCGAAAAAATGCGATGACGGCGATGCAGGCGCTGCGACCGGGGCAGCCCGCTTTCTGGCTGGCCTGTCTGGTCGTGTATGGAGCGGCAAGCGGCTTCTTCTCGCCGCGGCTTCTGGCGGGGGCTACCCAGATCATTCCCGTGGGTACCTCGGAATATCCCGCAACCGGCGGAACGGTGCCGTTGGGTCCGGTGTCGAGCAACCTCACGCAGGCGATCTATCTTGTCGCCGATCTGATCTGTTTCGTGATCATCGTGTCCGCGGCGTCGACGCGGAGAGGCTTTGCGGCGATTACCACGGGCCTGGTTGCCTATGCATTCGCCAATGTGCTCTTCGCATTGCTCGACATTGCGACCGACGCAACAGGCACGCAGGCGATCATGCAGTTCATGCGAAACGCACAATACGCGCTGCACGACAGCGAGACGATCGCGGGAATGAAGCGCATCATAGGCTCATGGCCGGAGGCCTCGTCTTTCGCTGGTGCGACCCTTGGCGCCTTCGGCTTCACCGCCACAATGTGGCTCTGCGGTCGCGTGCCTCACTGGACCGGTCCGCTCGCCTTGGCCTCGCTTGTCCTGATCTTCCTCTCGACCTCATCGACCGGCCTCGTCGCAGCGCCGCTTTGCCTGGTATTGTTGTATCTGACGGCTCTCGCGCGAAGCGGGGTAGGCGGCGGAAGCTTGCGCAGCTCCGCCGTCGCCTTCATCGCGCCGCAGATCCTGGCCGTCGCCATCCTTGTCGTGCTGTTGAACGATGACATCTACAGGACGCTCTACGACTATGTCGATCTGCTCATCCTCAGCAAATCGGGCACGGCATCGGGTGTGGAGAGAGCGTCCTGGAACGCTTACGGCCTGCAGAACTTCGTGGATTCCTGGGGGCTGGGGGTTGGTCTCGGGACCGCGCGTACGTCGAGTTTCCCGTTGGCGCTGCTGTCGAACGTCGGCATCCCCGGTGCTGTCTTTTTCGCGCTCTTTGCGTTCGGCGCCATCGGGCGGCGGAGAGGCACTGATCGGAGCGTGCCATCCGACATCCGCCTTTCAGCGCGAAACGGCAGCCTTTGCCTTTTGGTGGGAGCGCTTGTGTCGGGCGCCCTTGTTGATCTCGGCCTTCTGTTCTTCGTCTTCGCAGGGCTTGCGAGTGTCGAGCCCGAGCGGCACGAGCCGATGCTTGCCGGCGATGGACGCCGTTGAATGTCTGACCTAGCTCTGAGCTTGATCAAACATAAGCCCGGAAATAGTCCACCCGCATGTGAGACAGTTTGTCTTCTTCCTTGAGTGGGTTCGGGAACGGGTAGTCTGGATGGAGCGCGAGCGTCAGAAGCGGCCAGAAGACGTCGTCGTGCTTGTCCATGTCAGGAGCGCGGGTAATCTGCCAGTTGGCGGCAACGCCGGTGCGGGTGTCGATCACAGGCTTCCGTTCAAAGAACGGAACGCAATGCGTATCGTCGACGAATATCCCATAGCGGCAGTAATTCTGGGTGACGTCGAGATCCGTCGTAACGCCGGTTCCTTCGTGATGTTCTCCGGGCTGGCCCCATTCATGCAGATAGGCGCCGTAGAGCTGGTATTCCCATCCCTTGTGCTCGACGACGTCGAGTTCCACGGTCGTTTTCGGGAACAGGATGCTTCGGGCGTTCAACATCCAGAATGCCGGCCATGTCAAAGGATGCCGTGGGAACAGCATCCTTGCTTCAAAATATCCCTTCCGCCAGCCCTTCCGGATGGTGCCATCGGATTTTGCCGTCTGGATATTGCCCGAGATCCACTGGAACTCGTTGCGGGTATTGCCATAGTAGTTCCGGACGCTCATCGGCGTTCCGATATATTTGACGGAAATCTGCAACGCCTTGCCGCCGCTGGCGCGTGGGTCGTCAACGATCGCGTACGGATTGAAGCCCTGGTCGCCAACCTTCTTTGCAAAGGCCGATCGCCCGTAGAAGCCGGGATCGGCCGTCGATGCCTTCGGGCCGGCATCCCACACGCTCCAGTCGAGTGTTTGGAAGTCATCCTCGAACTGGATCTGCCGACCGGTGGTCGGGTCCTCCTCGGCCGCGCGGGTTACATTTGGCGGCAGAGTTACGCCGACAGCAGCAAGTGTCGCAGCTCCCTTCAGGAGACTACGCCTGGAAACCGTGGTTCTCATCGCGATCCTCACGCTCGTTCGGTTTTCGACACATGATCCTGTTTTGCGGCGGCTCTCAGCGCCTCCGCATGAATCTCGACGACCCGCTCGGGGCTATACTGGTCTATGAAATTCCTTCGGAAGTCGGCATGCGATTGCTCGTCTTGCAGGTTGTCGCAATAATAGATCATCGCCTTGGTCAGTTCGGCGAGGTCGCAGCTCGGCACCAGCCGTCCCAGCCGTGGATCGACGAGGATTTCGCTCGGCCCGAATTCGCAATCGGTTGATATGACGGGCAGGCCGAACCTCAGCGCTTCGCATATGGCGAGCGACCAGCCCTCCCATCGCGATGTCGAGATATAGACATCGCTCGACGACAAGGCGGGCTGCGGATCATCAGGATGATGCTCGATGCTGACGAGATTCTCGATCTGCAGCCGTCTGATATCGTCTTGCAGACTGGCCTCGTCGGCGCCGTAGCCGACAAGCCGGAGCTTCACGTTGCCTCTTGTCTTCCGAAGCTCGTTGAAAGCATTCAGAAGTATATCCTGCCCCTTCTGAAAGGAAAAACGGCCGACATTCACGAAGGTGACGTGTCCACTCTCACCGCTGCTCTGCCGGTTCGCACCGTCGAATGTCCTGACGGGGTTCGGCACCCAGCTCTGCGGGGTGCTGCTGTCGAACATCATTTTGAAAGCCTCTAGTTGCTTCCTCGATGTTCCGAAGACGGATGAGACCCGCGAGAGGAAGAACATCCGCATGATCAGGAAGAGGATCTTCGATTTGAAGTGGTTGCGCTCGCGTTTGGGATTTCCGTGCAGGTGCATTGCAAAATTGCGACGCAGTCCGAGGCAAGCCGTCATGCAGATGACCGTGCGCTCGATCTGTGGAACGACGATCAGGCTGTACGGCTTATCCTTGATAACACTGCGATATGCGCGCATGACCGGGATGCGTCCGCGAGCGATCCGGTCGATCGTGTTATATTTCCGATCGTCAGGCCTATGGGTGTTCCTCGCGGTATAAAGCACATCGATATCGAAATCGTCTCCATGCTTTTCGGCCAGCTGCGAACATATTGTATGGACGACGCGTTCTATCCCGGCGAATGAGCTGGTGCCGGGTTGTATATAAAGGATCTTCAGCCGCGCGTTCGGAGGCGATCTCGGCACTGGCCGCTGCGGATCGAGGTTGCTCTCCATATATGCACGTCCTCTTCGACAGACCGGGCAGTTTGCCGCAATTCGGAGCGTCACTGAACCGAAATGCAGCCTTGGAGTATATTAGATATTTCTTTCGCCTGATTTGTGAATTTATTTTTTAGTACGAGACGTTTTTCTACGCACTCCGACGTAACGTCCGATTATATGTACGTTACATGGAAAAATATTTTCCGTTCCAACAGCGGAAGAGATCGTTAGTCGGACGAATACTTGGACGGAAGGTCCAAGGGGGGCTGCTGTCTGCTCACGCGTTCGGACCGCTTTATGTAGAGAAAATAGAGCAGGCCGTGCGCAAGAACGTAACCGATTTCCAGCGCAGCGGCGTAGACCAGCGTCCAGATCGCCGTGGAAGCAAGGGAAATACCGGCGTGAAGGCTGATTGCCGCGAAGGCGATCGCAATGAGTGAAACCATCAGAGTAAAGATCAAAACGGGCAACCGCACGGCGCAGACTGCGCCGACAACAAACGAGACAATAAGCGCCCATATTGCCAATTTCTGCTCCGATCAGCACTGCTCCATATCGAGGCCTAGTAATGTTATCGATATATTTGCGATTTTCGCAAGTATAAATTGACGGTGGCTTAGGTCTCTCAATTCGATGTCGTCTGGGCGCGTGCCTTTTCGCTTCTTTCGACACGTACCACATCGCCCGGCTTCACGAGGTCGTTGTCGCTAACGGCGATCGTTCGCATTACGCCGTCCTGTGCACGATCGATGATGGTGGTGAACGACAGGCCGCCATTCTCGTCGATTGTCGCGGCTGCGGCCGGGGCATTTGCCTCGAGATTGCTGATCTGCGACCGTGTCGTCTGTATCTTCTCGGCATTGGCTGCCAGCTTGTCTCGAACCTCGCCGGATTCTGTCAGGGCATCGACGCGATATCGATTGCGGACATTCGCCATATCCTGGTCCATTCTTGCGAGGTCCTGCTGCGCCTTCAGCAGCGCGAGGGACACATCGAGATTCTGGCTTTCGAGTTGGGCGAGGTTCTGGTTGGCGCCGAGCTCTCGCGCCGAGAGCGTCAGCCCCTGTGCAACGAGCTTGTTCACGCTGCCTACATCCTTGTTTGCAAGCTCGATCTGCTTTGCTAGTGACGCCGCCTTCGCCTTCAGGGATTCGATCTGGTTGGTCGTCAGCACTTTGGCCTGGTTCAGGGCATCGATCTCGTTTGCCATGGATTCCTTGCGGGCTTCAAAAAGCGACTTTTCTTCCGCCATCATGCGTGCAGCCGCCGGCTGCTCCGATCGCGTTGTCAGATCCGCGGGGAAGACGACCGCGGAACTATCCTTCACCACGGCATCGGTGCGCGCTTGTCTTGCGAGTAGACCAAGCCGCTCCGCTTCCAAGGTTCTGACATCGCCGCGATCCGAGAGAACGTCACGCTGGAGATCGATCAGGTTGCCGTTGGCAGGCCCGAGGCCTCCAGCCATGCTGAGAGCCTGCACGACGGTCAGGCCGGGGCTGTAATTGAATTTTCCGGGATTGGCGACTGCGCCGGTCACAAAGAACGGGCGATACTCGGCCACTTCCACGGAGGCGTTGGGTCTCTTCTGCAATCCGACCTGTGCCTGAAGACGTTCACCGATCGAATCCGCCACCTGTTCCAGCGTCTTGCCTGCCGCAGGAACCGTCCCGATGATCGGCAGCGAAAGGTTGCCGGCGGCTGAGATCGTAAACTCGCCCGTCAGGGGCACCCACTCGAAGGCCGTTCCACTGGTCGGTCGCCACTCGAAGACGCGTACCTTCAATGTATCCTGCGGACCCAGGATGTAGTCCTCCGCAAATGCGGGCGCGGCTGCCAAGCCCGCGCAGGCCATCGCGAGGACGGCTAGTCGCGCCCAAGCAGGACCGTATGGCATGCGCGTGGCGCTTCTCGAATATTTACGTCGCATTGTAGCGGAGATCGGCATTGGTGGTACTCCTTACGCACACCTGGCTATCGCAGCGATACGGCCCGCGCCCCGTAATCGAGGCTTGCTACGTCGCTGACCACGCCTGTTGCTCTTCCGACAAACGCGCCGAATTTCTCCATGAACACGTCGGTACGGAATTCGGCGGCGCGTGCGACTGCATCGCCCGGGTTGAAGTCGCTACGCCGAAAACGCTCGATGGCCTCGATGAGACTGTCTACGGTCTGGCTATTGAAGAACACGCCAGTCTTGCCGGCAACGACGGTTTCCGTGGCACCACCCCTTCCATAGGCGATGACGGGGCGCCCGCTCGCCATTGCCTCGACGGGTACGATTCCGAAGTCTTCTTCCCCCGGAAAGATGAGTGCCTGGCAGCGTGCGTAGTGGTGCTTTAGGACGTCGAACGGCTGTGGTCCCAGGATTGTCACGGTCGGTCCGGCGATCTTGCGCAGATGGTTGAGCAGTTCGCCGCCGCCGATAACGACCAGCTTCAGCCCGAGGCGATTGAATGCCTCCACTGCGAGATCGGGGCGTTTGTAGCTCACGAGTTCTCCGACCATCAGAAAATAGTCGTTAACGTCAGACGACGGCACCGGCCGGAATGCTCGCGTATCGACGGGCGGGTGAATAACGACCGCGTCGCGGCGGTAGTAGCTCTTGATCCGGTGCGCGACCGTGGAGGAGTTGGCCACGAAATCATCGACGCGATTGGCCGTCGCGACATCCCAGGTCCTCAGATAGTGCGCCAGCGGCGGCATCATCATCCGCGTCATCAATCCGGAGTCGTGGTAGTACCGGTTGTACATGTTCCAGATGTAGCGCATCGGCGAATGGCAGTAGCAGACGTGCACGGCGGGAGAGGTGGGGATGACACCTTTTGCAGGTCCGGACTCGCTGCTGATGACGAGGTCGTAGTCGCTGAGGTCGATCTGTTCCAATGCCATCGGCATCAGTGGCAGATAGCGCTTATACATCCGCCTTGCATAGGGCAGGCCGTCGATGAAGGTCGTGCGAATAGAATGGCGCTTGATAGTGTCTGATATCGCCGATGGATCAAAAACATGCGTGTAGATATCGGCTGAGGGGTAGATATCGCACAGTGCCTCGAGGACTTTTTCGCCCCCTCGCATCCCGACGAGCCAGTAATGAATGATTGCTACTCGCATGGAATGCTCCACGAACACAGACAATCTTGGCGTGCAAAAAGGAACAATTCGTCCCAGCGCCTTCTGCCTAAGAATATATCAAACATGCCTTGCCATCACCAAAAAAGAGGTTGATGCTCCGGCGCCGTTGATACTTAGGCAATTCTGCGTTGCACTCATTTATATTGCGATGCAATATTAGCATTGTCAAATTATTTAACCCTTGTTACCTTTGCTTTGCGTGCCATTTGGCATTGTCTGCACATGCCCGAGTGATGTCATTCTCTTGTAGGGAGTTCGCAGATGAGTGGATTTAATCTCAGTCGGGATTTCGACAGATTGGACGAGGCGCAAGTGCACGGAGAGGCAAGAGGGCCTTCCCGTGCAGGTCCGTCGCGGATGAAGGGCATCGCAGGCGGCGTGAAATGCGGGTTGGATATCTTTCTTGCCAGCGCAGGATTGATCGTGCTTTCGCCGATGATCCTGATGGTTATCGCGATACTTCTTGTACTGCAGGGACGGCCGATCTTCATCGCCCACCCTCGGATCGGCCGTAGGGGGGCGGTGTTTCCGTGCCTAAAATTCCGCACGATGGTTCCCGACGCCGCAGACGTTCTGACGCGCTATCTCGCCGCAAATCCCAGGGAGAGGGCGGAATGGAAGGCCACGCGGAAACTGAAGAACGATCCGCGGATTACCCCCTTCGGTGCTTTCCTTCGGCGCAGCAGCGTCGATGAGATACCGCAGCTCTTCAACGTCATTCGTGGCCAGATGAGCCTTGTCGGCCCGCGTCCGATTGTCGCGAGCGAAGCGGAACTCTATGGATCTCATTTCAGCGATTACATCCGGGTGCGTCCGGGACTGACAGGTCTGTGGCAGATCAGCGGCAGAAGCGACACGAGCTACAGCGCGCGTGTCGAACTCGATGTGCGATATGTGACCGAGCATACCGTATGGGGCGATGTCGTCATAATGGCGAGGACGATCCCCGCCGTTTTGCGCTCGCGGGGCAGCTACTGAGAGGGGCACGTCGTCCCCGTTTCAAGCCCCGCTTGATCGTCCGGCCAGCGAAACCAGCGAGCTGGCCGAACAGTGCAACATAGCCATAAAGACGCGCCTACGCACTGAAGAAGTCGACAGGAAGCCGATATGAATGCAACGGTACCCTTTGCGATAAATGGCCGATTTCTAACGCAAAGCGCCACCGGCGTTCAGCGCTACGCAATGAATGTCGTTCGTGAAATGGACCGCGCAATGGTGGCGGGCGAGAGCGCGCCCATCATAGTAGTGCCACCGCACGCGACCGATCCTGGCCTGACAAAGATGCCTGTTGTTGCGCACGGTCGATTGCAGGGGCACGCCTGGGAGCAGCTGTCGCTGCCGACCGCGTTTTCAGGTCGCTTGCTGAACCTCTGCAACACCGCCCCGGCTCTGAAACGCGATCAGATCATCTGTATCCATGACGCCAACATATTCGCAGCACCGGAAAGCTACAGCTCCAGGTTTCGAATGCTTTATCGCTCGCTCCAGCCATATTTGGCTCGCCGGGCAGCGAGGATCGTTACGGTGTCGCATGCCGCCGCCCGCCAGATCGAGCGCTACCTGCCGGTTCGCGTCGAGGATATCGCGGTTCTCCCGAATGGCCACGAACACGCGCTCGCGTGGGACCCATCGAAGGCGCAGATCGCGCCATCCTTTTTCCGAGGATACGGCAATCCGAGCGAGCGACCGTTCGTGCTCGCACTGGGGTCACGTGCCCGGCACAAGAATCTGGCGCTGCTTGTGACGGCGGCAGACGCTTTGGCCGAGATCGGCGTCGATCTCGTTGTGGCCGGCGATGGCGGCGCTGTTTTTGCCACCGAAAATCTCCGCGCAAGACCAAACGTTCATCTGCTCGGAAGGGTGACTGATGACGATCTGGCTTATCTGCTGGAACGGGCCCTGTGTCTCGCGTTCCCGTCATTCGCCGAAGGGTTTGGGCTTCCGATCGTCGAGGCCATGGCGCGCGGTTGCCCGGTTGTTGCTTCGAACTGCGCCAGCATGCCCGAGGTCTGCGGCCCGGCAGCGTTGCTTGCCTCTCCCTTTGATGCGGCCGAATGGATCGGACATATCCGTGCTCTCAAGGAGTCTCCCGATCTCGCCAGCGACCTCGTCGGTAGGGGCTGGAACGTGTGAAGCTGTTCTCGTGGCAAAATACCGCGGAGGGATATCTCTCACTTCTTCAGGAGCCTTCGAGGAACTTGAGTTCGTATGGCAAGGAGAGACCGGCAAAGCCTCGAATTGCTACGGTGTTCGCGACGCGTGGGCGACCGGAGATTGTCAGCCGAGCGGTCAAACGTCTTCTCCAGACACAGTCATTGAAACCGATCGGTGTCATTGTCTCATGTGCCGAGCCTTCGGATGCGGGCGATCTTGCCGTTACCCCTGGTGTGCGTGTCCTCACCGGTCCTTCCGGGCTTGCAGCCCAGCGCAACACGGCGCTGCGAGATCTGCCGCCAGACACCGAGATCGTCGCGTTCTTCGACGACGATTTCATAGCGGATAGTGAATGGCTGGCGACGGCAGGCAGCGTCTTTCGCGACGAGAGCCGCATCGCCGCCTTCACCGGGCGCGTGGTTGCCGACGGGATAAAGGGGCCGGGCATCGGTTTCGATGAAGCCGTCCGCCTACTGGAAGCCGCGCCACCCGATGATCGGAGCTGGGCTGAGCCATACAGCCCCTATGGTTGCAATATGGCCTTTCGTGTCGCCGCCATCAGCGGCATGCGGTTCGACGAGCGGCTCGTCCTATACAGCTGGTTGGAGGATCGTGATTTTGCCGCGACGCTTGCAAAAACCGGTGGCCGCTGTGTGAAGTCGGGTAGGGCCTACGGTGTCCACATGGGGGCCAAGAGCGGCCGCATCAGCGGGGAGCGGCTGGGCTACTCGCAGATCATCAATCCGCTCTACATGCTGCGCAAGGGAACGATGACGATAGGCCAGGCTGCGGATCAGATCCTCCGCAACCTCGTCAGCAATTTCGGCAGGCTGGTCTGGCCCGAACCATTCATCGACAGGCGAGGGCGCGTTCGCGGAAATCTTATCGCCTTGCGAGATGTCTTGAACGGTCGCCTCGAACCCGAGCGCGCCGCTACGCTGCCGAAAAGAACAATCCGGTCCACAGAGCTTGAGGTACAAGCGAAATGATGTTCAGCAACCTCCGGCCATTGGAGCGCTCTTCGCGGCTTTGGCGGTTCGACGACGGAAACGCGGATGCCGGGTCAGATGGCCCTCTGGCCCTCGTGCGGACGATGTGCCTGCTGGCGCTCCGGCATAAGACGCTGCTGATAGCTTGCACGGCGGTTGGCCTTGTCGCTGCGGGCCTCTATGCGAATTCGCTGCCGAGAACCTATGTCTCATCGGCGACGCTGCTGCTTGAACCGCGTCAGGCCGCTATCCCGGGATTGGAGGGTGTGGCTCAGCAAGGGCTCGATCTCAACCGGGCCGACAGCGAGTTGCAGATCATACGCTCCGAGCGGCTGCTTTCCTCCGTGTTCGATAGCCTCGGCCTGCAGTCTAATCCTGAGCTCGGACCACAGGCGCCAACCGAGGCCGATCGTATCTTGTCGCCGCTGCACAAGCTCTGGGGTGGCGACGAGACTTCCGGCGGCGAAGCCCGCGCCCCGAGCGCTTCCGACAGTACGCGGCGCCTGGAAACGGATGCGCGCCGGGCAGCCTTCAGCAACTTCGCGAAACGCCTCGATGCCCGCCGCGTTGGCCAGTCCTATGTCATCGAGATAGAATATTCGTCGTCGGATCCGGCGCTGCCGGCCCGCGTGGCGAATGCTGCGGTGTCGGCCTATATCATGCAGGCGGTCGCCTTCAAGGCTCAGGCCGTACTGGCCGGCGGCGGAGCACTGCAGGGCCGGCTTGACGCGCTTGACGCACAGGTGGATGCGGCAAACGAGGCGATGAAGCGTGGTGTGCTGCCGGCCATTCCAACACCGGATGCCGACGCCCGTATCATTGGTGCAGCGCTTACGCCCTTAAGTCCCGCCAGTCCGCGGCCGAAGCTGATAATCCTGCTTGGCGGCTTGCTCGGGCTGTTCGCCGGGTCCTGCCTCGTGGCGTTGAACTTCGCGTTCGATCGGAAGATTCTCACCGCGGACGAACTGGCGCGCGAAACCGGTGTACCATGTTTGGGATCGGTACCCGATGTCGGCGATGGCCCAGCCAGTACCGGGCGTCTTCACAAGCAGCAATGCCACTACGCAACCGCGATCCGTGATCTGAGGACGTCGGTTGAGATTGCCTGTTCGACGCTGCGCAGCGAAAGGAGCATTGTGATCGCGCTGGTCGGTTGGTCGTCAGGCAGCGGGGTTTCGACGCTCTGCTTCAGTCTCGCCCAGCTCATCAGGGGAAGCGGGCGCTATGTGACGCTGTTCCAGGAGAAGGAGTGGCCGGAGAGGTCGAATGGAGAGGCACGCGTCGCCGCGCCGACATCGCTTGCCGACGCCGCAATATCAGGCGGGCAACAGGATCTCCTTTTCCGGAATCTCGATGGCGTCGCTGTCCTTCCGATCCACTCGACCGACAAGAAGGCGAACCTCTTTGCGGATTTTCGCAGCCCCCGTGTTGGACGACTTCTCGATGCCGCCCGACTTCAGGGCGACGTCCTGCTCGACCTGCCGGCACTCGACGCATCCAAGGATGCGCTGGCGTTGGCGACCCATGCCGATGCCGTCTTGTTCGTGGCCACGGCAGGCAAGACCACGATCGGTGAAGTCCAGAGCGCCTTGCAGCAGCTGCGCCACGCTCGCGCAAAGGTAATCGGCACAGTGGTGACCCGGGCAAACCTATGAACGCGCACTCTGCCAGGTCAGCGGCAAACGGCTCAAGCGACATCAAGCCGCCTTCGCTGGCGATCATCATCACCTGCTTCAACTACGAGCGCTTTGTGTCCCAGGCGATCCGCAGCGTCACGTCGCAGTTACGCGATGATTGCCAGCTCATCGTGATCGATGACGGATCGACAGATGCGTCGTGGGAGGCGATCCGCGCCGAGGGGGTCGAAGCCTACCGGGTCGAAAATGGAGGTGCGCGTGCCGCCTGCCTGCATGGCATCGCGACGACGCGAGCGCCGTTTCTGCTTTTCCTCGACGCCGACGACGAGCTGGCGCCGGGAGCTCTCGACACGATTGTAAGTCACCTCGATAGCGGTGTTGCGAAGCTCCAGTTTCCACTCGTCCGCATTGATGAGCATGGTGCCCCGATCACCGGTCATCCCGTTCCGAAGCTCGAGAGCTTTCGCGATCGCCGCCTGACCGAAAGCGTCCTGCGCACCGGCGTCTACACCTCGCCACCCACCTCGGGAAATGTCTTTCGGCGCGACGTTTGCGAATTGTTGGCCGAAGTGGACTATGAGCCATGGATCGATGGCGTCATGCTGTTTGCGGCGCCGTTTTACGGCGATGTAGTGAGCCTGTCCGAGCCGCTTGGCCGATACCGGATTCACGGCTGCAACGACTCCGGTCTCGGCCGCGCCGTTGATCCGCAGGTCCTACGACGCGAACTGAAGCGGTTCGTCGATCGCATGAGGCATCTGCGGCAGATCCTGCAGCGTTTTGAGGTGGCACAGGATCTGGTACGGACCGAAGAGGCGTACTTTTATCTTGAGCGTTCCTTCTATCTCGCTGTCGCGGAAGGGCGCGACGTCTCGATCTCGACGACGTTCCGGCTTCTCAAAAAGCTTTGGGGTGGAGAGAACCAGCTCAGGACGAAGTGCACACTTGGCGGATTCCTGATGTTGACGGCGCTTTTGCCGAACCGGCGAGCTCAACGAAGCCTGTCCTATCGGCTCGATGTCGGGATCGTTCGATGATCGGATTTCTGCGCGCGATCTTGTGAGGCGAAGTCACCGGTCGACCAGCTCCAGGCGACCTGCTCCCGCCACGATCCTCATGCCCAGGCCAAGCAATGTCCCGGCATAGATCGCTGCACCGACTATGGACACCACGATCAGCTCGACGAGGTCATGCCAGCCGCGCCCGGCGATTTCCTCGCGGAGGATGAGCACGCCGATGGCCATCGCCGCGCCGGCGACGGGGATCTTCCAGATGTTCAGCAGCTGTTCGGAAATGCCCAGCGCCAGCAGTCGCCTGGTCTCCGTCAGGTAGAAAAAGAACATGATCGCTGCGAGCAGAACCCGGGCGATGCTGACGCCTGTCACCGAGTAGAGATAAAAGCCCGCGACAACCGCTACGAGGCGGAAGCAGAGATCGATGACGTTCAGCCGGAAGATGACATGCGGTCGATCGCTCGCGAGGCTTGCCGAGTTCAACGTCTGGAAATAGGGGATGGGCAAGATAGATAGCGCGAGAAGGCTGAGTAGCGGCGCTGATGCCTTCCATTGGTTTCCGAGCAGCAGGTCGGTCACTAGGTCCGCCGTCAGCGAGATACCGATACAGACCGGCAGCGAAACCATCGTAATAAAGCGAACCGCCTTCAGAAATGCTGTCCTCATGCGGTCGGGATCGGATGTGATCCGTGAAAATGCTGCCATGACAGGCTGTTGCGCCGGCCCGATGATACTTTGCGAGGGAATGACGGCGACGTCGCTCGCGACGGCATAGCGGCCAAGCGTCGGTTTGTCCGCGAAAGCACCGATCAGGAAGCGATCGAATTGCCAGTTCAGCGCGGCAACGAGCTGCGCGGAGCTGAACCAGCCGATAAAGCCGGCGAAGTCCTTCAGGCGCGACAGGGAAAACGCCGGCCTGTACGGCGCCAAGACATAGGAAAGGCAGGCTGCGGCTACCGATGCCGTCGCAAAGTTCGCAGCGATGGCCCAGTATCGTCCGCCCGACAGTACGATCGTGATGGCGACAATGCTCGCGCACACCTTCCCAAACGTTTCGAGAAGGAAGATCTGCCGGAAGCCGAGGTCTCTTGCAAAGTAGACCATTCCGGGGCTGTTCAACCCTCTTGCAATCGGTCCGATGGCGACGACCGCGACAAGCGGAATGAGCAAGGGATCTCGATTGAACACGGAAAACGGCCACACGATTGCGACGAGTATGACGGCAACAACGATGCTGCGGAGAAGACTGAGGGTGAAGCCGGTGTCCAGGTGAGTTTTGTCGATCGTATCCAGGCGTAATAGAGCCTGCGTGACCGGGACCTCAAGGACGGTGTCCACGATAACGACCATGGATGTTGCCAAAGCCGCAACGCCGAAATCGGTCGGCGTGAGAATCCGCGCAAGCACGAGAAGCGTCAGAAAATCGATAATTCTGGTCACGAAGCGTGAGAAGACAAGCCAGCCGGCACCTTTGAGGGCTCTCGACGCTAGCATGATGTCTCCCGATCCGCGGATGGGCTGAAGAAGGCGAGGGCGGGGAAACGGAGCGCGCGGACGATGCCGGACGATGGAGGTGCGGAGGAATGGCTGCCACTCGTCTTGTCTTGCACGAAACCCCCTTGCTATCGGTCCTGGGAGCGATATTGCGGCCGGACATCGTTCCGGCTGGAGAAGGAAAGACGGCATCTACAAGGTGATAATCGTATCACCGTCACCTATGCTACCAGCACGGCGCTCGATCCATCAAGTCTGCCTCGAGCGGTGCCGAGTAAATTATATGATATTATTTGGATTCCCGGCTCTCATCGAGCTTTTGTTATTTCGATCGAATACCCGATCTATTATATTCCCCGCGAGCGTGTTCATGCAGTTGTCCCTGTAATGGTGTTCGACAATGCGCATTGTTCATATTCTAAATCATACCCATCGTTCGAATGGACATGTGCACGCCGCCGTCGACCTTGCCTGTGCGCAGAGCAAGCTGGGCCATCAGGTGTGCGTTGCCAGCGGCGGCGGTGACTTCAAGGATCTGCTGGCGCGTAACGGCGTCGAAACCGTCTTCATCGACATGGAGAAAAAATCGCTGCGATTGCTGGGGTCGGTGGCGGCGCTGCACAGATATCTGCGTGCCTGGCGGCCGGATATCGTCCACGCTCACATGATCACCAGCGCGGTTCTCTCCTATCCGATCTGCAAGCTTGCGGGCGTGCCTTTGATAACGACCGTCCATAACGAGTTTGAAGACAGCGCAACGCTGATGAGGGTGGGCACGCGGGTGATCGCAGTGAGTGAGGCCGTCAGCGCCTCGATGCGGCAGCGCGGTGTTTCAGAGGAGAAGCTTCGCGTCGTCCTGAACGGTACGATCGGGTCGCCGCGGTTTGCGGACCATTCACATCAGCCGGTAACGCTGGAGTCGCCGAGCATACTCTTCGTCGGCGGTCTTCATCCGCGAAAAGGGCTTCCAGATTTGTTGGACGCGTTCGACGTCGCCTATGCGAGATATCCTACCGCTCGCCTCTATGTGGTCGGCGGCGGGCCGATGGCGTCTTCCTACAGGCAGATGGCAGAGAGAATGCAATGCGCCGCAGCCGTCAGCTTCGTCGGCGCGATCGACAACCCGTCGTCCTACATGCGCGGCGCCGATATTTTTGTCCTTCCCTCCCACGCCGACCCCGCACCGCTCGTGCTTTCAGAGGCGCGCGAAGCCCGCTGTGCGGTCATCGGAACAAATGTCGACGGCATTCCGCAACTGCTGGAGCATGGCGATGCCGGCATTCTTGTGCCGCCGCGCGATCCGGAGGCGCTGGCCGCGGCTCTCTGTGATCTCCTCGAAAGTCCTTCGCGTGTGCAGATCTGGCAGGAGAAGAGCCAGTTGCGCATCGATTACCTGACGGTCGATCGGGTCGTTCAAGAGACAATGCTAGTCTACGTGGGGGCGTTGGAAAAGGACGCGGCGTGACATGGGGTTGCACGCGATTCATCGCCAGAGTTCTGGTGATCCGCAATCGAAAATCTGTGGTGATCTTGATTGGAAGTGGCACGCCCTAGGGGAGTCGAACCCCTCTTCCCAGAATGAAAATCTGGTGTCCTAACCGATAGACGAAGGGCGCTTCCTTCGTGGTGGCGCCCTTATAGTCAGGCCTTTTGAATCCCGCAAGCGGCAAAACGAAGAAAAATCGCAATGGTGCGATTTTTTCCCCAGCCGCAATTGGCCATTCGCGTTATCATGATGAAAATAAAAGAGGATTTATAAAATCTCTGTGCGTCCGTTGCGACGAAGTATGCGCGCCGCGAACGCACAGGGATGCCATCGGGCTAAGCGCGCACTTCGAAAACCATGTTGAAGGGCGTTTCCGTTGCTCGATGGAAGTGCTTGAAGCCAGCGTCGAGCGCAACCTTCCGGAGCTTCGATTCACCAGCCTGCGCCCCGAGCGCCAAACCCACTTCCTGCGACATGGATGCAGGGGTGCAGATCATCGTCGAAGCACCATAGTAGACGCGACCCACAGGATTGAGATTGTCCTTCAGGCAATCGTGCGCGAAGGGCTCTACGATCATCCATGTTCCGTCCGCAGAGAGCGATTCCCTGACATGCTTGCCTGCTCCGACGGGGTCGCCCATGTCGTGAAGGCAGTCGAACATCGCAATCAGATCGTAGCTGTCGGCCGGGAAACTCGAGGCCGACGCCTGCTGGAATGTCACGCGGTCGTCGACACCGGCTTCCTTGGCGGCTGCCCGTGCCCGTTCGATCGATGGCATATGGTAATCGAAGCCGTAGAACTTCGAGGCTGGATAGGCCTGAGCCATCAGGATGGTCGAGGCGCCATGCCCACAGCCGATATCCGCAACCTTGGCGCCGGCTTTCGGCCGGGCCTCCATGCCATTGAGGGCAGGGATCCAGTCCGCGACCAGGTTGTTGTTGTAACCTGTCCGGAAGAACCGCTCCGTACCGCGGAACAGGCAGTTGCTGTGTTCGTGCCAGCCAAGGCCCTTGCCGGTCCGGAACGCTTCCGCGACCTTCGGCTCATCCGCCCACAGCGCCTGAACGACCTGAAAAGCACCGGCAAAGAAGGCCGGGCTGTCCTCGTCGGAAAAGACCATCGCCTGTTCTGGTGTCAGCGAGAAACGATCCTTACGTTCGTCGTAATGAAGGTAGTCGGCGGCGGCGAGCGCCGACAGCCACTCGCGTAGATACCGTTCGCGTATGCCTGTCTTCTCAGAGAGTTCAGTCGAGGTGACCGGCTTGCCGTCGGCCATCGCCTTGAAGAGGCCCACATCGTCGCCAAGCACGACGAGTGCGCCGGATACAGCCGCACCCACATCGCCGATCAATCGGCCGACGAGTGCATCCACTTTCTGCATGTCGGGTTGATGCATGTCATCCTCCATAAAACTGTAGGGAAGAACCAGCACCGCAATTGTACCACCCGTGAAGCCAGCCATGCAAACAACCTGCGGGCATGCCGGTCTGTCCGGGGCATCGGCCCGATCGCCGGCTTGAAGACATTTTACCGCCGTGGTTGCGAAAATGCCGCGTTGACAAGAAAAATACCGGGAATGATAGTCAAACAGCCTGACCGAGGCGTTGGAGGAATGATCATGATCAAGCAGTTGACAATTCTTGCTTCCGTTTCCCTTCTGGGCGCACTTGCCTTCGCAAGCCCCTCCGCAGCGCTCACGATGAAAGAATGCAGTGCGAAGTACAAATCCGCACAGGCGGATGGCTCCGCGAAAGACATGAAATGGAATGACTTCCGCAAGGCCCAGTGCGGCCCGGACGCAACGGCAGAGCCGGATGTTACGCTGAACAGCGGTGAAGAGCCCGAAAAGCCCACGGCCGCAGCACCAAAGGGCGTAACGTTCCCAACAGCGATCGCACCGAAATATGCGAAGGAAACGCCCGGCAAGGGGCGGATGCATACCTGCGTTGATTCCTATCACACCAACAAGGATGCAAATACGCTGAACGGCCTGAAGTGGATCCAGAAGGGCGGCGGCTACTACAGCCTCTGCAACGCGAAGCTCAAAGGCTGAGCCAACTGCGATCTCAAAAAGGGCGCCTCTTGGAGCGGCGCCTTTTTCTGCAGCGTTTAGTTGAAGACCACGAAAAAGCCGCCGGCGATGAACCGGCGGCTTATGTTATTGCAGCTTAGCCTAGTGCAGGATCTGGCTGAGGAAGAGCTTCGTGCGCTCGTGCTGCGGATTGTCGAAGAACTCGGCCGGCGAGTTCTGTTCGACGATCTGTCCCTGGTCCATGAAGATGACGCGGTTGGCGACCTGCCGCGCAAAGCCCATTTCATGGGTGACGCAGAGCATCGTCATGCCTTCTTCCGCAAGGCCGACCATCGTATCGAGGACTTCCTTGATCATCTCGGGATCGAGAGCAGACGTCGGCTCGTCGAACAGCATGATCTTCGGGTTCATGCAGAGCGAGCGTGCGATCGCGACGCGCTGCTGCTGGCCGCCGGAGAGCTGGCCCGGATACTTGTTCGCCTGCTCTGGGATCTTGACGCGCTTGAGGAAGTGCATGGCGACTTCCTCGGCCTGCTTCTTCGGCATCTTGCGCACCCAGATCGGCGCCAGCGTGCAGTTTTCCAGGATCGTCAGGTGCGGGAAGAGGTTGAAGTGCTGGAACACCATACCGACTTCGCGACGCACTTCATCGATCTTCTTGAGATCGTTGGTGAGCTCGACGCCATCGACGATGATCTGGCCCTTCTGGTGTTCTTCCAACCGATTGATGCAGCGGATCATCGTCGACTTGCCCGAACCCGAAGGGCCGGCGATGACGATGCGCTCGCCGCGCATGACCTTCAGGTTGATATCCCGCAGCACGTGAAAATCGCCGTACCACTTGTTCATGCTGACGATGTCGACTGCTACATCCGTAGCCGAGACGGTCATCTTCTTCTGCTGAGCTTCAGCCATTGCCCATTCCCTCATTTTTATCGTTTGTGGCCGGTATCGAGATAACGTTCCATGAAACCTGAATAGCGCGACATGCCGAAGCAGAACAGCCAGAAAACGAATCCGGCGAAGATCAGCCCCGTCAGTGGCGTTACCGCCGACGCCCAGTTGGAGTCGGTGAAGTTCAGTCGCACGATACCGAGCAGGTCGAACATGCCGATGATAGACACCAGCGACGTGTCCTTGAACATGCCGATGAACGTGTTCACGATACCTGGAATAACCAATTTGATCGCTTGCGGCAAAATGACAAGGCGCGTCTTCTGCCAATAACCAAGGCCGAGTGAATCCGCGCCTTCGAACTGTCCCTTCGGGATAGCCTGCAGGCCGCCGCGAATGACTTCAGCCATGTAGGCCGACGCGAATATTGAAACGCCGATCAAGGCTCGCAGCAGCTTGTCGACCGTCCATCCGGTCGGCAGGAAGAGCGGCAGCATCACACTCGCCATGAAAAGCACCGTGATCAGCGGGATACCGCGGACGATCTCGATGAATGCGACGCAGATCATCCTGATAACAGGCATCTGCGACCGTCTGCCGAGCGCCAGAATAATCCCGAATGGCAGCGATACGGCAATGCCGACGAAGGATAGCACCAGCGTCACCATCAGTCCGCCCCAGAGAGAGGTTTCGACAACCTCCAGCCCGAGGCCGCCGTAGAGCAGCCAGAACGACAGCAAGGGCAGGGCGACGAACAGCAGGAGCGCGTTCAACCCCTTTCTTGGCATCTTGGGGATCAGCATCGGCACGAGCAGGAGCACGAATAAGATGCCGACGATCGTAGGCCGCCAGCGTTCGCCCAACGGATAGCGTCCGAAGATGAACTGATCGAACTTCGCGTTGACGAACGCCCAGCATGCGCCGCTCCAGCCGTCCGGTTGTACACCGCCCTGCACAGTCGTCGCGCAGAAGGTTCTGTCGGGTCCGCTCCAGACTGCCTGAATGAACAGCCAGTTGACGATGTGCGGAACTGCCCATCCGAGGAAGGCAAGCGCCACAACCGTCAGGACGACATCCTTGGGCGTGGCGAGGAGGTTCTTTTTGATCCAGGCCAGAGCGCCCTTCTCACCGAGCGGTGCCGGCTCCGGCGGGACGATCGTCGACCTGACGAAGGCTTGATTGGATACCGACATCTTATCTCTCCACCAAAGCCATCTTGGCGTTGAACCAGTTCATGAAAATCGACGTCAGAATGCTGAGCGTCAGGTAGACGATCGCCCAGATGAGCACGACTTCGATTGCCTGGCCTGTCTGATTGAGAATCGTTCCGCCGACGGCAACCAGATCGGAAAAGCCGATCGCGATCGCCAGAGACGAGTTCTTCGTCAGGTTGAGATATTGGCTTGTCAGCGGCGGTATGATGATGCGCAGTGCCTGCGGCACGACCACCAGTCGCGTGATGCCCGACGGATGCAGTCCGAGAGCGCCAGCCGCCTCCGACTGGCCCTTCGGTACGCCCCGGATGCCGCCGCGAACGATCTCGGCGATGAACGACGCCGTGTAGAACGAAAGCGCCAGAAACAGCGACATGAACTCCGGCCCGACGACGGAACCGCCAGTCAGGTTGAACTTGCCTGCGACGGGCACGTCGAATGTCAGAGGGACACCACTCAAGAGAAAGGCAAGGACCGGCAGGCCGACGATGAGGGCGAGAGACGCCCAGATCGTATGAAACTGCTGGCCGGTCGCTGCCTGGCGGCGATGCGCCCACCGTGCCGTCACGAAGGACGCGACGAGGCCGATCAAGAGCGCCGCGCCGACGACCCACATCCCGCTTTCAAAGATCGGCTTCGGGAAGGCGAGGCCGCGATTGTTCAGGAACATGTTGAGCGGTAGATGCAGCGATTCCTTCGGCTGCGGCAGGACCGCAAGCACGCCCGAATACCAGAAGAAGATCACGAGCAGCGGCGGAATGTTGCGGAAGACTTCGACGTAGACGGTGCACAGCTTGGCGATGAGCCAGTTGTGCGAGAGACGGCCGATACCGACGACAAACCCGATGATCGTCGCCGTAATGATCCCGGTGATGGCGACGAGCAACGTGTTCAGGATGCCGACGATGAGCGCCCGTCCATAGGTCGAATCGCTCGAATAGCCGATGAGCGACTGGCCGATCTCGAAGCCAGCGCGTCCGCGTAAAAAAGCGAAACCGGATGCGGTGTTGCTGCGGGCGAGGTTCTGCGCGGTGTTGTGCGCAATCCACCAGACCACACCGACGAGAATAACGAGCGTGAGGATTTGAAAGAAGATGCCCCGATATTTGGGGTCGTACATTATCGACCGGAAACTCCAGCCGGTGCCTTGCAAAGGTGTCGTGTGCACAGCCTCTTGCGTCATGCCGAGCCTATTCCCCTTTATGCCCGTTTTTGGGCTTTTTTCTTGGTAATGGGAAGGCGATGCTCGCCTCCCCACACTGTGCCTTGCGGTTTGCTTATCAGCGAACCGGAGGAGCGTACTGGATGCCGCCCTTGTTCCAGAGTGCGTTCAGACCACGTGCAATCTTCAACGGGCTGCCCTGACCGATGTTCCGTTCAAAGACTTCGCTGTAGTTTCCGACGCCCTTGATGATGTTGTAGGCCCATTCGTTCGTCAGGCCGAGGTCCGTGCCGATCTTGGTGTCGGCTTCCGTGCCGAGGAAGCGCTTGATGTCCGGATTCGGCGAGTTCTTCATCTCGTCGACATTGGCCTGGGTGATGCCGAATTCTTCAGCATTGACCAGCGCGTAGGCCGTCCAGGAAACGATGTCGAACCACTGATCGTCGCCCTGGCGAACGACCGGGCCGAGCGGCTCCTTGGAGATGATCTCGGGAAGAATCATATGCTCGTCGGGGTTCTTGAGCGTCAGACGCAGGGAATAGAGACCAGACTGGTCGGTCGTGTAGACGTCGCAGCGACCGGAATCGTAAGCCGCGTTGACTTCTTCGAGCTTTTCGAAAACCACCGGATTGTACTGGAGGTTGTTTGCCTTGAAGTAGTCGGCGAGGTTGAGTTCGGTGGTCGTGCCGGACTGAACGCAGATCGCCGCGCCGGACAGCTCGAGCGCCGACTTCACGTTCAGGCTCTTGCGAACCATGAAGCCCTGGCCGTCGTAGTAGGTGACCGGACGGAAGTTGAAGCCAAGGGCCGTGTCGCGGTTGATCGTCCAGGTCGTGTTGCGCGACAGAACGTCGATTTCACCGGACTGCAGTGCCGTGAAACGCTCCTTGGCGTTGGTCGGGGTGTACTTCACCTTGGTGGGGTCGCCGAATACGGCCGAAGCAACCGCCTTGCAGAAATCCACGTCGAAACCGGCCCAGTTGCCGGAAGCGTCAGGCTGAGCGAAGCCGAGCAGGCCGGTATTGACGCCGCACTGAACGAAGCCCTTTGCCTTCACGTCTTCGAGAGTGGTGGCGGAAGCCGATGATGCGCCAAGTGCGAAAACTGCTGCGCCGATCGCGGCCGACAGAAGCTTAATCTTCATTTTTCCCAACCTTTTCTGTTGTCTTATCTTTTCTTGTGGGAGCGCCGGCAGAAGCATGCAGACCCCCCAGTCGACCCGACACCCTCCCGGCGCGAGTGGTTCTATCACAGTCGCAAATGTCACTATGGTCAAGTGTCGCGCTGAAAGATTGCGTGATAAATCGGCAAACTGCTAATTCAGGCCCGTAAAATAAGCAAACGACCAACGATTGAGCGTTGCAATGCTGAAAAAGATCGCGAAAAGTAGCTGATATATCTCACAGATTTGCATTGCAGCCATGTTTTGCCTGGAACGGGTCAGGGTTGACCGCTCGACATGACGGGTTCAAATGTCCGCAATCGCATTCCTACCCTAAAAGGCTAATTCCGACATGAAAGACAGAGACGGCCTGCTGCAGAACGCAGGTATCAACACACGCCTCTCGCACCTCGGGAACGATCCCGCCGAATTCCATGGCTTCGTCAATCCGCCTGTGGTGCATGCATCGACCGTGCTTTTCCCGAATGCGCGGGCAATGGAGACGCGGGCGCAAAAATATACCTACGGTACGCGCGGCACGCCCACGACGGACGCCTTGTGTGAAGCGATCGATGCGCTGGAAGGATCAGCCGGGACGATCCTGGTGCCATCAGGTCTCGCCGCCGTCACCGTTCCTTTCCTCGCATTCCTGTCCGCCGGCGACCATGCGTTGATCGTTGATTCCGTCTACGGCCCGACGCGGCATTTCTGCGACACGATGCTCAAGCGCCTCGGTGTCGACGTTGACTATTATGATCCCGCAGTCGGAGCCGGGATCGAAACGCTGATCAAGCCGAACACCAAGCTCGTCCATACCGAGGCGCCGGGTTCGAACACGTTCGAGATGCAGGACATCCCGGCGATTGCCGCGATCGCCCACAAGCACGGCGCTGTCGTTACGATGGACAATACCTGGGCGACGCCCGTCTATTTCCGCCCGCTCGATTACGGCGTCGACATCTCCATCCACGCGGCGACGAAGTATCCGTCCGGGCATTCCGATATCCTGATGGGCACGGTATCGGCAAATGCGAAGCACTGGGAGCAGCTCCATGAGGCAAACATCACTCTTGGTATCTGCGGAGCGCCTGATGACGCCTACCAGATCCTGCGCGGCCTGCGCACGATGGGCGTCCGACTCGAGCGCCACTACGAAAGCGCGCTGACGATCGCGAAGTGGCTCGAGGGACGGGACGGGGTTGCGCGTGTCCTGCACCCAGCTCTTCCGAGCTTCCCATCGCATGAGCTTTGGAAGCGTGACTTCAAGGGAGCAAGCGGCATCTTCTCCTTCGTTCTGGCTGTCGACGGCGCCGATCGCTTCAAGCCGAAGGCGCATGCCTTCCTCGACGCGCTCAGGATCTTCGGTCTCGGCTGGTCGTGGGGTGGCTTCGAAAGCCTCGCCGTTCACGTCGGTCTCAACGACCGCCGCGTTGCAAAGGCGCCGACGGAAGGACCGGTGATCCGGCTGCAGATCGGTCTTGAGGATGTCGCCGACATAAAGGCCGATATCGAGCGTGGTTTCGCGGCGGCCGACGCCGTCTGATCAATCGCGGACTCGGTAGCCGTATATCCAGTCAAGATCCGTCGCGAGGCTTCGCGGCGGTTTCATCGCCAGAACGAGGTTGCGGCCGAGCCTGATCGGTCCCCGCGCATGGTAGGCAAACTGATTGAAGGCGCCACGCTGCCGAACGCGGTTTATACGCGGCATCCGCTGCGCTTCGAACATCAGCAGGGCATCGTGAACGGGTTGCTTGGCGACGAGGGCGGCAAGCTCGTAGGCGTCCTCGATCGCCATGGCAGCACCCTGAGCCGCAAACGGCATCATCGCATGGGCGGCATCACCGATCAGAACCGTGTCGCGGCCATTCTGCCAGGTTCCGCCGACGGCCTCGTAGAGCGGCCAGACGCTGATGTTGGTGGCGTGCTCGAGAAAGCGCGATATCGGCTTGTTCCATTTGGAAAAGGCGGAGAGAAGATGTCGGCTTTGGTTCTCGCTCGGACGTTTGATCCATTCGTGCGGCGCCCCGTTGCCGGCGACGATCGCGACCATGTTGAAATCCTGCGTCTCGCGGAGCGGATAGCAGACGAGATGGGCCGATGGGCCAAGGAAAGCCGATACGCAACTGCGGTCGGCAAAATCGGGCGCCGCATCAGCCGCCACCGTGAAGCGAAACGCAATGTTGCCGGAGAAACGCGCTGTGGGTGCGCCGGGAACGCGGTTGCGCACTGTCGACCAGACCCCGTCGGCACCGATAAGGAGATCTGTTTTTGCAGTGTCGCCGTCTGGTGACTGATCGCCGATCTTCGTCCCGAAATGCAGAGTGCAGTGCTCGTTCTGCCGAACCGCCTTCAGCAGCGCTGCCTGTAGCGTCGCCCGGTGTAGCACACCATAGGGCGAACCCCAGCGATCGCGCGCGAAATGCCCGGATGGAACCGACGCAAGTCGACGCAACGACAAGCCGGAGACCAGGTGGATGGCTTCCGGTTCCAGCCAGAGCGGCGTCAGATGTTCGAGGATGCCGAGCTGGTCGAGAACGAGAGATGCGTTCGGTGATATCTGTAGGCCCGCTCCGACTTCCGTCATCACGGGCGCCTGTTCGAAAATCTCCGAGCGGATGCCATGTTTGGCCAGTGAAAGCGCCGTCGTCAGGCCGGCAATTCCTGCCCCGACGATGGCGGCACGTTCTATCGGCATCGATGCTCGTCTTCCGGACGTCTTAGGCGGCCTTGATATGGAATACGCAGCCGGCAGGGTTAGTCTGGTTGGCCTTCAGCGAGGTGTTCAGACGATAAAGCGTCGAGCAGTACGAACAGACTTTTTCGTTCTCGTCGCCCATGTCGATGAAGATGTGGGGGTGGTCGAACGGAACGGATGCACCGGTGCACATGAATTCCTTCACGCCAACTTCGATAACGCGGTGTCCGCCGTCGTTCTGGAAGTGGGGAATGTTGTGACCAGCCATAAGTAATCTCCGAATGCTTTGAAACGTGCGCGGACCTTATAGGCCTTCGCATGAAATGTGTAGAGCCAAAGAGACGCAGTTCCGCTTGTTTTTGACCCCTGAAGGGGTTCCAGATAGCGAGGCTATAAAATATGGTCCGCCGCAAAAAGGACTGCCCCGATGAACTTGAATATGCCCACCTTTTCGAATTTCTCTCACGATGGATTGAAGCTCGCCTATTTCGATGAAGGCGATCCGGCGGGCCCTCCGGTGCTGCTCATCCATGGCTTTGCATCGAGTGCGAGCGTCAATTGGGTGCATCCGGGCTGGCTGAAGACGCTTGGCGATGCCGGCTACCGGGTGATCGCGATCGACAATCGCGGCCATGGCGCCAGCGACAAGCCTCGCGATGCCGAGGCCTATCGGCCGTGGCACATGGCAGGCGACGCGATCGCGCTTCTGGATCATCTCGGAATCCCGGAAGCCAATGTCATGGGCTATTCGATGGGAGCGCGGATTTCGGTTTTCGCAGCACTTGCGCGGCCGGACCGGGTGCGTTCTCTGGTGCTCGGAGGTCTCGGCATTGGCATGACCGACGGGGTAGGCGACTGGGATCCCATCGCCGACGCATTGCTTGCCCCGTCGATCGATACGGTGACCCACGCGCGTGGCCGCATGTTCCGCGCTTTCGCGGAACAGACGAAGAGTGACAGGGAGGCCCTGGCGGCCTGTATTCACGGCTCACGCGACCTCGTCCTGCGCAGCGACATGGGAAAGATCGAGGCACCGACGCTGATCGGCGTCGGGACCAACGATGATATTGCAGGATCGCCTCAGGAGCTGGCGGCACTGATGCCGCACGCGATCGCACTTGATATCCCGGGCCGCGACCATATGCTTGCGGTTGGTGATAAGGTGTTCAAGAAAGCGGCGCTGGAGTTCTACGCCGACGTTGCCGGCTGGTGACCTGATGGCTCTTTATTAAGAGCTTCGAAAGCGGATGGAAAACGATCCCGCTTAACCCATTTATGTCTACGGGATTTTGCCTTATATAAAGCCCTTCAGACGAATACTCAGGAGACCATCCATGGTCGCAAAGACAGACGTTCGTACTTTCGAGACGGGCAGCTCGCTCAAGGTGATGGATCCCATCTGGGATAGCCTGCGGGAAGAAGCGCGCGCCGCCGCTGAAAGCGATCCGGTACTGGCAGCATTTCTCTACTCGACGATCCTGAACTATCGTTCGCTGGAAGAGTGCGTCATCTACCGCATCTGTGAACGTCTGGATCATCCGGATATGCAGGCTATCCTGCTCCGGCAGACGTTCGACCAGATGCTGGCCGATTGGCCGGAATGGGGCACGATCCTGCGCGTCGATATCCAGGCGATATATGATAGAGATCCCGCCTGCCTGCGGTTCATGGAAGCTGTTCTCTACTTCAAGGGCTTCCATGCGCTGCAGACGCACCGTCTGGCGCACTGGCTGCTGAACCGTGGTCGTCGTGATCTCGCGCTCTATCTGCAAAGCCGCTCGTCGAGCATTTTCCAGACCGACATCAATCCGGCAGCGCGGATTGGTCGGGGCATATTCCTCGATCATGCCACCGGCCTGGTCGTCGGCGAAACCGCCGTGATCGGCGACAACGTCTCCATTCTGCACGGCGTCACGCTTGGTGGCACCGGCAAGGAGGGGGCGGATCGTCATCCGAAGATCGGCAGTGGCGTTCTCATCGGTGCAGGCGCGAAGATCCTCGGCAATATCGAGATCGGCCATTGCTCGCGTATTGCCGCAGGCTCGGTCGTGTTGAAGGCCGTGCCGCCGAAGACCACGGTTGCGGGCGTGCCGGCCAAGGTTGTCGGCGAGGCCGGCTGCTCAGAACCGTCGCGCGTGATGGATCAGGTAATCGGCGCCGATATCTGAGGATTCGGCGCTGAACTCGGTCGCACATCTGCGGGGATAGCAGCCCGCGGACGTGCCCCGCGCCTTTACAGCGCCTTTGTTCCCGTGCAAGAAGCGGCCATCGAGACCGCTCAGGAGATGCAGTGTGAAACCAGAAGAAATCAAGAAGCTCGACGCCTATTTCAAGCGCACGTTCAACCCGGGTGTGATCGTCAAGGCACGTCCCCGCAAGAACGACTCCGCTGAGGTTTACCTGGGCGAAGAGTTTCTCGGCGTCGTCTATATCGATGACGAGGACGGTGATCGCTCGTACAATTTCTCGATGGCTATCCTCGACGTCGATCTCTGAAATAGCTGCATCGCGGACGTGTCCGCGACCGTAGGCAGGCCGCATGACTGCGGCCCGCCAAGCCGGACAGTCCGGCTCCGCGCGGCAAAGTCGTGCTTCACAGAACTACCCTCTAAAATCCGTACTATGTCTGGACCTCGCCAAGGTGCGCCCCATCTTGCGTTTGAGCATGTGCTCGAGCGCCAACAGGGGTGTTGACCATGGGAATCTTCGACAAGATCAAGCATGCGATATTCGGGGACGAGGCACGGGCCGCTCCTGTGACAACGGCCGAGGTCGCTCCATCCGGCCAGGCAAAACCCGCCGCGCCAGCTGCACCGCCACCGACATCAGCGCCCGCGTCGTCGGCGCCGGCAACTGTCGCGGCGACGATCGATATCGTTCCTTTGCTCGATGCGGCCGTAAAGAAGAGCGGACAAAAGCTTGATTGGCGCCGTTCGATCGTGGATCTGATGAAAGCCGTCGGAATGGATGCGAGCCTTGCCGAGCGCAAGGAACTCGCCGCCGAGCTGGGGTATAGCGGCGATACTCACGATACCGCGACGATGAACATGTTCCTGCATAAGGCACTGATGAAGCGTCTGGCGGAGAACGGCGGCAAGGTGCCCGCTGATCTCCTCGATTGAGCCCCGCAACGAATTCTCAAGAATTCTCTATGAAGCCGCAGGTTGCGGCTCTCTAATATATTTTAGTGAAATCAAATGCGCACGGGCCGCCATCGCTTTTCGCCAGATTTCGTAATCGGCAATTGCAATCTTTGATTGTTTTGCGTCGCACAAGATCGCTTGACTATTTGTGCGGCGCAGCTACCTTTTGCCGGTCAGCCAAAAGGAGGATGGGCATGCTGAACTTCGACGACGCCTCGCGCAAAAGCAAAGAGGCCATGGATACCATGCTGAAGAGCTATTCTGACACGGCAAAAGGATTTCAGGCGATCGCGGCGGAAGCTGCCGAGTACTCCAAGAAGTCCTTCCAGGACGCCGTGACTCACATGGAAGCGCTATCCGGTGTCCGCAGCGTGGAAGCTGCCTTCGAACTGCAGACCGGCTATGTGCGGTCGGCATACGAGAACTTTGTTGCTGAAGCGACAAGACTGGGCGAAATGTACACCGATCTCGCCAAAAGTGCCTACAAGCCCTACGAGGCGCCTGTTGCGACGCCTCCGGTCAAAGCTTCCAAGGCAGCGACCGTGGTGACGACCGAAGCGGCTTGAACGCAGCGACACTAACGACAACCCTTGAAAAACGAAGACCGGCTACGCATCTGCAGCCGGTCTTTTTGTATTTGCCTGTAGGCTTCTCCCCTGCGCTTTATAGTTTTTGTGTCTTAGCGCCAAGTCCAGCCGAATTGTGATTGCAGTGTGAAGCAAGGGGCTTAAAATCGCTGCATAATGAACTAAGTTAGTACTTCAGATATCCGGCGGGTAAAGCAGCCTCCCATGCACCGGCGGACTGATCGAGGAATGAATGAAAATGATCGCAAAGCCGATCCGGATGCAAAATGATAGCGAAAGGAACGGGGACAACGGAAATCGCGGAACCTCGGTCATCACGCGCACAAAACCGAAGACCAAGAAGCCCAATCTGTACCGCGTATTGCTTTTGAATGACGACTACACTCCCATGGAGTTTGTCATCCATATCCTGGAGCGTTTTTTTCAGAAGGACCGTGAAAGTGCCACCCGTATCATGCTCCACGTCCACAATCACGGCGTTGGGGAATGCGGAATATTTACATACGAGGTAGCGGAGACGAAGGTGAGCCAGGTGATGGACTTCGCCCGACAGCACCAGCATCCGCTGCAATGCGTCATGGAAAAGAAGTGAGGATCTGAACGTGCCAACATTTTCGCCTAGTCTTGAGAAGGCGCTCCATCAGGCACTGACCTTTGCCAACGAGCGGCATCACGAATATGCCACGCTCGAGCATCTGCTGCTCGCCCTGATCGACGATGCCGATGCGGCTGCGGTCATGGGTGCCTGCAATGTCGACCTCGACGCCCTACGCAAAACGCTTCTCGAGTACGTCGACAACGAACTCTCGAATCTTGTCACCGGTTACGATGAAGACTCAAAGCCGACATCCGGCTTCCAGAGGGTCATTCAGCGCGCCGTGATTCATGTGCAGTCTTCCGGTCGCGAAGAGGTAACGGGCGCCAACGTGCTCGTTGCAATTTTCGCCGAGCGCGAAAGCCATGCGGCCTATTTTCTGCAGGAGCAGGAAATGACCCGCTACGACGCCGTCAATTACATCTCGCACGGCATCGGCAAGCGCCCTGGATCGTCGGAAGCACGCAATCCGCGTGGCGCCGACGAAGGCGAACCGGAAAGCAAGGCTGCATCGCGCAGCGGCAACGAACAGGAAGAAGGCGGCGCCAAGAAGCAGCAGGATGCCCTGAAGGCTTATTGCGTCAACCTGAACGAGAAGGCCAAGGGCGGCAAGATCGATCCGCTGATCGGTCGTCACGCCGAGGTCAATCGCACCATCCAGGTGCTGTGCCGCCGCTCGAAGAACAACCCGCTCTATGTCGGTGATCCCGGTGTCGGCAAGACCGCCATCGCGGAGGGCCTCGCCAAGCGTATCGTCGAAGGCAAGGTGCCGGAAGCGCTCGCTGATGCCACGATCTTCTCGCTCGATATGGGCACGCTGCTCGCCGGCACCCGCTACCGCGGTGATTTCGAAGAGCGCTTGAAGCAGGTCGTCAAGGAACTTGAAGAGTATCCTGGCGCCGTGCTGTTCATCGACGAAATTCACACGGTCATCGGTGCCGGTGCGACTTCCGGCGGCGCCATGGATGCATCGAACCTCCTGAAGCCGGCGCTGTCGTCGGGGGCGATCCGTTGCATCGGTTCGACCACCTACAAGGAATATCGCCAGTTCTTCGAAAAGGATCGGGCACTCGTTCGCCGTTTCCAGAAGATCGACGTCAACGAACCTTCGATCGATGATGCCATCGAGATCATGAAGGGTCTGAAGCCTTACTTCGAGGAATACCACCATCTGCGGTATTCGAACGAAGCGATCAAGACGGCCGTTGAACTCTCTGCGCGCTACATCTCGGATCGTAAGCTGCCGGACAAGGCGATCGACGTCATCGACGAAACCGGTGCGGCCCAGATGCTGCTGCCGCCGTCGAAGCGCCGCAAGCTGATCACTGAAAAGGAGATCGAAGCGACCGTCGCGACGATGGCGCGCATTCCGCCGAAGACGGTGTCGAAGGATGACGAGGCCGTTCTTGCCAATCTGGAGCAGGAATTGCGTTCGGTCGTCTACGGTCAGGACACGGCGATCGAAGCTCTGTCGACCTCGATCAAGCTGGCGCGAGCCGGTTTGCGCGAGCCGAACAAGCCGATCGGTTCCTATGTTTTCTCCGGCCCGACGGGCGTCGGCAAGACAGAAGTTGCAAAGCAGCTAGCCTCGTCGCTTGGCGTCGAACTCCTGCGCTTCGATATGTCGGAGTACATGGAGCGTCACACGGTATCGCGTCTGCTTGGGGCACCTCCCGGCTACGTCGGTTTCGATCAGGGTGGTCTGCTCACCGATGGCGTCGACCAGCATCCGCATTGCGTGGTTCTGCTCGACGAAATCGAGAAGGCGCACCCCGACATCTACAACATCCTGTTGCAGGTGATGGACCATGGCACGCTGACCGACCACAACGGCAAGAAGATCGACTTCCGCAACGTCATCCTGATCATGACGACCAACGCAGGCGCGTCCGAAATGGCAAAGGCTGCCTTCGGTTTCGGTTCGTCCAAGCGGACGGGCGAGGACGAGGAAGCGCTGAACCGGATCTTCACGCCGGAATTCCGCAACCGTCTGGACGCGGTCATTCCGTTCGCACCGCTCCCGACAGTGGTCATTCACAAGGTCGTGCAGAAGTTCATCATGCAGCTGGAAGCGCAGCTGTCTGAGCGGAACGTCACCTTCGACCTGCACAAGGATGCGATCGCCTGGTTGGCGGACAAGGGTTACGACGAGAAGATGGGCGCCCGCCCGCTGTCTCGCGTCATCCAGGACGTCATCAAGAAGCCGCTGGCCAACGAAATCCTCTTCGGCAAGCTGAAGAAGGGCGGCGTCGTCAACGTCACCGTCGGACCGAAGGAAGACGGAAAGCCGGGCATCATCCTCGAAGCCGTATCGGACGCGGCGCCGATCAAGCCGAAGCCGGAAGCTGAAGCCGTGCACCCCGAGGTGCATGATGAGGATGACGGCGAGCTGAAGACGAAGGCCAAGGCAAAGAAGGCACCGGCCAAGAGGGCAAAGGCGGCTGTTGCCGAGCCTGAGGTGAAGAGCACGCCGAAGAAGAGCGGCGCTGTACCGCGGGTGCCAAAGAAGTAAGCGAATAGAAAAGGCGGCTTTCGAGCCGCCTTTTTCATATCTGCGCTATGCGCGTTAGCAACGCGGATGCAGGCGAATGTGGCTGGCTGGCAGTTTTCGCTCTACAGTCTTGCAGTTCTTGCGCTACCCCAGCGTGAACGCGATCCGGCAAACGCCGAATCCGCCTCGTCGGTGATCAAAGCTCTGCTTTGATCTTTTCGGCATTCGCCGCCAGCACCGCGCCGTCTTCCATCTTGCCCGAATGCGGCTTCAGCGCGAGGCCTTCGTGGCGCGGAATGACGTGGAAGTGCAGGTGGAACACGGTCTGGCCGGCGGCCGGCTCGTTGAACTGGCAAACGAAAACGCCATCGGCGTCGAAGGCTTCCTGGACGGCGTTGGCGATCTTCTGGACGACAGGGATGGTCCGGGCAAGGGCCGCCGGATCAGCGTCGAGAATATTGCGCGAGGCGGCCTTCGGCAGGACCAGCACATGGCCGGGGGCTTGCGGCATCACATCCATGAAAGCCAGCGTATGCTCGTCCTCGTAGACCTTGTACGAGGGGATTTCGCCGCGCAGGATCTTGGCGAAGATATTGTTGGTGTCGTAAGCCGCGCTCGTCATTTGAAATCTCCTCATTGTCTGGTGTTCGCGTAGCCCGCGAGAGGCGAGGGCGTCAATCCTCCTGCTGCCGCTCGCCACGGCGGAACGGACTGTGCTCGCTCAAAATCTCGTTCATATGCTCGACGTCGTCGCGCTCGCGCTCAAGATAATCGGCGATTGCACGGCGCAGGCCTGCATGGGCGACATAATGGGCCGAGTGTGTTGTCACCGGCAGGTAACCTCGCGCCAGCTTATGTTCTCCCTGGGCACCCGCCTCGACCCGCTTCAACCCTTTGGCGAGCGCAAAATCAATCGCCTGATGATAGCAGACCTCGAAGTGCAGGAACGGGTGATCCTCGATGCAGCCCCAGTGACGGCCATAAAGCGTTTCCGACCCGATGAAGTTGATGGCGCCGGCGACATAGCGGCCGTTGTGCTTGGCCATGACCAGCAGGATATCGTCGGGCATCCGCTCGCCGATCAGCGAGTAGAAGCTACGCGTCAGATAGGGACGCCCCCATTTCCGGCCGCCGGTATCCATGTAGAAGGCGAAAAACTGGTCCCAGATGTCCTCCGTCAGATCGCTTCCCGTCAGCCAGTCGATACTGATGCCGTTCTCCAAGGCGGCCCGGCGTTCCTTGCGCAGCGCCTTGCGCTTGCGAGAAGCAAGCGTTTCCAAGAACTCTTCGTGGTTGGCATAGCCCTCGTTTATGAAATGAAACTGCTGGTCGGTCCGATGCAAATAGTCTTCACCTTCGAAGATGCCGATCTCGTCTTCCGGCACGAAGGTTATGTGTGCGGACGAAACGCCGAGGCGACGCACGATTTCCTTGAGGCTTTCGGCCATCGCATGCTGGATCGGCAGGCGCTGCAATCCTTCGGCGACCAAAAGGCGAGGGCCGGTTGCCGGCGTAAAGGGAATGGAGCACTGAAGCTTCGGATAATAGCGGCCGCCGGCTCGCTCGAACGCATCGGCCCAGCCGTGGTCGAAGACATATTCGCCCTGGCTATGGTTCTTGAGATAGCCGGGCAGGGCGCCGACGAGTTCCCCGCCGCCTGTCTCCAGCAGTATGTGATGCCCAAGCCACCCGCTTTCGGCCGTAGCCGAGCCGGACTCTTCCAGCGACGACAGGAAGGCGTGGGAGATAAAGGGATTGTAGGCGATGGCGCTGCTGGCCTTGGATGCTCCGGAAAGCCGCGACCAGCTTTCCGGAGAAATCGCCGTGAAGGACCGCTCGACGCGGATTGAAAGTTCGTCTGTCATGGAGCGAATGCGAGACCGTTTGGGAGGGAAATAGGGCTCTTCACCAGTCTGCGCATGATCTTGTCCAAAAAGCGAGCATCAAACCGAAACGCGCGGATCAAAGCCCTCGAAGGTCATCTGGTCGGCGTTTTCGAAGGTTTGCTTGCGCCCCTGCTCGTCGACCACCGTCCAGGTAATGACGACGATACCCTTCTCGCGCTGAGCCGAGATGAACGGATTGGGCAGGTCGCCATAGAAATAGGAAATGAAGTCGAGCCCGAGTGCCATCGCCTTCTCGTGGTTCTCGAAGTCCTCAGGAACAATGCCGCCCGCCGTCAAGCCGAGAGGGTAGGGTGCATTCAATGCCTTGAGGTCGCCAAGCAGCCAATGGTCGAAGCTCATCAGCGCCACCTTGCCTTCATAGCCTTCCAGGACTTCAAGGACCGCTTCCGCAAAGCCTTCGTCGTCGGCTTCTCTGCCTTTCAACTCGATGACGAGCGGAACGCGTCCCTTCACCAGATCGAGAAGCTGCCGGAGTGTCGGGATCTTGTCGCTCGTGCCGCCAATGGAGATCAGGCCGAGTTCGCGCGAGGTGCGGTCGCGGATATCGCCCTTCAGATTGCAGAGGCGCTCGAGATCCTCATCGTGGAAAACCACCGGGACGCCGTCCGAGGCATAGTGAAGATCGCATTCGATCGCAAAACCAGCCTCGATCGCCCGCGAGAACGCCGAAAGCGTATTTTCCCATACGTCTTTATTAAGGTCATGATAGCCGCGGTGAGCCACCGGCTGCTCTTTAAGCCATGCTGCTGAGGTCATCAGGCGATTTCCATGATCGCGTCGATTTCGACGGCTGCATTCATCGGCAGGGCCGCCATTCCGACGGCGGCTCTTGCGTGCTTGCCGGCTTCGCCGAGAACACCGGCAATCAGGTTGGACGCACCATTTATGACCAGATGCTGCTCGACGAAATCGGGCACTGAGGCAACGAATCCGTTCAGCTTGATCACCCGCTTGATGCGGCCGAGATCTCCGCCCAATGCCGCCTTCGCCTGGGCAAGAATGTTGATCGCACAGAGTTCCGCTGCGCGCTGACCTGCGGGCACGTCCACATTTTTGCCGAGATGACCGGAGACCGCGATCTTTCCGCCTTCAAGCGGCAACTGTCCGGAAATGTGGAGGAGGTTGCCGCTGATGACGTAGGGAACATAGTTCGCAGCCGGCGCCGCCGCTTCAGGCAGGGATATCCCCATTTCTTTCAGACGCACATCAATGTGATCCGACATTTTCCGCTCCGCTTTTGTTGTCAATGGATTTAAAATTATGCATCAAGGCTGGAATCCATTTTGTGACATGTTCGAGCCTCGATTTGGCCGAAAGCGTTCTTATAACATCGCAGGCGAGTCCAACAGGAGATTATCAATGGTCCGATCGAGTCTTGCCGCACTCTTGCTTGCAGGCGTTTCGTCGAGCGCCTACGCAGCGGCACCGGCAACCAGCGCGGCGATCGCCACTGGTCTCGTCGCTCATCGGGCCGTCTACGATCTCGAATTGAAGGATGCCTCCGAACGGTCAGGCATCGCCGGTATGTTCGGCCGCATGGTTTACGAATTCGACGGCAATTACTGCACCGGCTTCACGACCAGCTTTCGTTTCGTAACGCGGATCGATACGGGCGATGCGGTGCGCGTCAGCGATCAGCAGACGAAGACCTTCGAGAACCTTCGCGACCGCAAGTTCACCTTCGACACCAAGTCCTTCACGGACGATCAGCTGGACAAGGAAGTCAACGGCGCGGCCGAAGACCTTGCAGAGGGCGTGAAGGTCGATCTGAAGCAGCCGGCGAGCAAGGAACTGCAGCTTGCTGCAAGTCGCTTCCCGACCGAGCACATGCTCGACGTCATCCAGAATGCCAAGGAAGGCAAGCGCATCTTCGAAGCGCGGGTGTTCGATGGCTCCGACGACGGGGACAAGGCGCTTGCAACAACGACCGTTGTTGGCAAGCAGACCGTCCCGGCGGCTGAGGAGGCCGATTCCGGGAATGCCGGCGCTTTCTCCAAGGCCGCGTTCTGGCCGGTGACAATCTCCTATTTCAACGAGAATACGAAGTCGGACGCACTTCCCGTCTATCGTATGTCGTTCAAGCTCTACGAGAACGGCATCACCCGCGACCTCACCATGGACTATGGTGACTTCGTCCTGTCGGGAAAGCTCTCGAAGCTCGAGCTTCTCGACGCCAAGGCTGCTCCGTGCAAGTGATTGGTCTCGCTCTCTGATTAGGCAGGACGCTGTATTCTCGATATATCCAAGACGCCGTCTCGTATGCTAACAAGAAGCTACGTGAGTTACGGCGAGATGGAGTGAGGCTTGGCCGCGAGAAGTGTTTCGACGATTAGCGTTCTTCTGTTGGCGGCAGCGACGATCGGCGCGACCGCGGGTGCGGCCTTTGCCGCCGATTGCAGTTCGACACCAACAGCAGAAATCGATTGGGGCGGATGCAACAAGAAGCAACTGATGCTGCAGGGCGCCGATTTCCAGAAGGCGAATCTCGCCGATGCGGATTTGACCCTGACCAATCTCAGCGGGACGGATCTCACATCCGCAAACCTGGAGAAGGCGACGCTGGTTCGTGCCTGGTTTACCGGAGCCAAGCTCGGAAAGGCAAATTTCGCCAAGGTCGAAGCCTATCGGTCCGGTTTCGAGGACGTCTTTGCCGAGGGAGCGTCTTTCGCGGGGGCAGAGCTGCAGCGTGCCAACTTCAGCGGCGCCAAACTGGCCGGCGTGAATTTCGAGAAGGCCGAGCTCGGTCGCGCGAATTTCAACAAGGCTGTCCTGACAGGTGCGAGCTTTTCGTTGGCGAATCTCTCCCGTGCCGATCTTAGTGACTCGACATTCGAAGGTCCGATATCGTTTGACCGCGCGTTCATGTTCCTCACCCATATCGATGGGCTCGATCTGTCTGCGGCGACAGGTCTCGAACAGGCGCAAATCGAGCTCGCATGCGGCGACGCCAACACCAAGCTGCCAAGCGGCCTGACGGCACCCAAAAGCTGGCCGTGCGCCTCCGACTAACGTCTATGGGCGTCGTTTGTCGCGAGTTTTTTGACGTAAAGCCTTGCGTTTCCCGGCAAGGGAGGGTATGGGCACCCGCATTCCACACGTAAGGCATGGGATGGTCCGGGAGAAATCCGGATTGTTCCGCCCGGTGGCATCCTCGAAGAGGGTGCTGTTAGCCTTGCGGAGGTTCAACCGGAAAAGGATAACAAGGCATGGCATTGCCCGATTTTTCTATGCGTCAGCTCCTCGAAGCAGGCGTCCACTTCGGCCACCAGACTCACCGCTGGAACCCGAAGATGAAGCCGTACATTTTCGGCGATCGTAACAACATCCACATCATCGACCTGGCTCAGACCGTTCCGATGCTGTCGCGCGCCCTGCAGGTTGTCTCCGACACCGTTGCTCGCGGCGGCCGCGTTCTCTTCGTTGGCACCAAGCGTCAGGCTTCCGAGCTCATCGCTGACTCGGCCAAGCGTTCCGCTCAGTACTACGTCAACTCGCGTTGGCTCGGCGGCATGATGACCAACTGGAAGACGATCTCCAACTCGATCCAGCGCCTGCGCAAGCTCGACGAGATCCTGTCTTCGGAACAGTCCGGCTACAACAAGAAAGAGCGCCTGAACCTCGAGCGCGAGCGCGAAAAGCTCGACAAGGCTCTCGGTGGTATCAAGGACATGGGCGGCACGCCGGACCTGATGTTCATCATCGACACCAACAAGGAAAAGATCGCGATCGACGAAGCCAAGCGCCTCGGCATCCCGGTTGTCGCAATCATCGACTCGAACTGCGATCCGGACCTGATCGACTATCCGATCCCGGGCAACGACGACGCTTCGCGCGCCATCGCTCTGTACTGCGACCTGATCGCTCGTGCAGCTATCGACGGTATCGCTCGCCAGCAGAGCTCGTCTGGTCGTGACCTCGGCGCATCGATCGAAGCTCCGGTTGAGCCGGCGCTCGAAGGCGAAGCCTGAGAAAGAAGCAGGCGGGCCGAATAGCCCGTCATGCTTTCCAGAGATTGGGAAGGGCCGCTCGCGACTTTCAGTAGTTCGGCGGCCTTGACCGTTTCAGGCGAGAGAAATCAGCCTCTCGCCATTTGAGTTTCGTATGATGCGTCTTTCATCACGCTGTCATACATAAAGGTACATTTCGTGCCTCAATCCGGTGCCGAACCGCCTTCGCGGTCCACCGTTTGAACCGACAAGAGGAAGCTTATGACCGAGATTACGGCTGCACTGGTGAAGGAACTGCGCGAGAAGTCCGGCGCAGGTATGATGGACTGCAAGAAGGCGCTGCTGGAAAACAACGGCGACATCGAAGCATCGATCGACTGGCTCCGCGCCAAGGGCATCTCCAAGGCCGACAAGAAGGCCGGCCGCGCTGCTGCCGAAGGCCTGGTTGCCATCGCTGGCGCCGGCCACAAGGCCGTTGTCGTCGAGCTGAACTCGGAAACCGACTTCGTTGCCCGTAACGACGCCTTCCAGGATCTGGTTCGCGGCATCGCCAACGTTGCCCTGTCCACCGACGGTACGGTTGAAGCCATTGCTGCTGCGACCTACCCGGCATCCGGCAAGCCGGTTGCCGACACGATCAAGGACGCGATCGCCACCATCGGCGAAAACATGACGCTCCGTCGCGCTGCCAAGCTCGAAGTCGAGCACGGCGTTGTCGCGACCTACATCCACAACGCTGCCGGCGACGGCATCGGCAAGCTCGGCGTTCTCGTCGCTCTGAAGTCGGAAGGCGACAAGGCTGTCCTGACCTCGATCGGCCGCCAGGTTGCCATGCACATCGCTGCGACCAACCCGCTGGCAATCCGCGCTGAAGAAGTCGACGCTGCCGTGGCCGAACGCGAACGCAACGTCTTCATCGAGCAGGCTCGCGAATCCGGCAAGCCGGAAGCCATCATCGAAAAGATGGTCGATGGCCGCATGCGCAAGTTCTTCGAAGAAGTTGCTCTGCTCTCGCAGGCTTTCGTCATCAACCCCGACCTGACGGTCGGTGCTGCTGTTGAAGCCGCTGCCAAGGAAGCTGGCGCCAAGATCGAAGTCGTCGGCATGGCGCGTCTTCTCCTCGGCGAAGGCGTCGAGAAGGAAGAGAGCGATTTCGCTGCCGAAGTGGCTGCAGTCGCCAAGGGCTGATCGTCCTATATATGTGAAAACAGAAGGGCATCGCGTGACAACGCGATGCCCTTCGTGTATCCGGCACAAAGCGGTAAAATACGAGGAGCCAAGATGTCGTCAGAGCCTGTCTACAAACGCGTTCTACTCAAGGCTTCCGGCGAAGCCCTCATGGGCAGCCAGGGATTTGGAATCGATGTAGCCGTGGCCGATCGCATTGCGGCCGACATTGCAGAAGCAAGGCAGATGGGTGTTGAAGTCGGCGTCGTCGTCGGCGGTGGCAACATCTTCCGCGGCGTGGCTGTTGCCTCCAAGGGCGGCGATCGCGTCACCGGCGACCACATGGGTATGCTGGCCACCGTCATTAACGCGCTGGCGCTGGCGACTTCGCTGCGCAAGCTCAACATCGACACGGTCGTTCTGTCGGCCATCGCGATGCCCGAGATTTGCGAGAGCTTCTCGCAGCGCGCGACGCTCTATCATCTGTCGCTCGGTCGCGTCGTGATCTTTGCCGGCGGCACCGGCAATCCTTTCTTCACGACGGACTCCGCGGCAGCGCTTCGCGCCGCCGAAATGGGCGCTGAAGCCATCTTCAAGGGAACCCAGGTCGATGGTATCTATTCGGCCGATCCGAAGAAGGTGCCCGATGCCACGCGTTTCGATCACTTGACGCACAAGGAAGTCCTAGACAAGGGACTGGCCGTCATGGACGTTGCCGCCGTTGCGCTGGCGCGCGAAAATTCCATTCCGATCATCGTCTTCTCGATCCACGAGAAGGGCGGTTTTGCGGAAATCCTCAAGGGCGGCGGTCTGAAGACCGTCGTCTCCGACAATTGATTGAGTGGCGGCATCGTTAGCCGCAGCTTCTACCGATACGGGAGCACTGAAATGAGCCAAGGCATAGATATCAACGACATCAAGCGTCGCATGGATGGCGCGATCAATGCGTTCAAGAGCGATATCGCATCGCTACGCACGGGCCGCGCGTCGGCCAACATTCTCGATCCAGTCACAGTCGAAGCCTATGGTTCGCGTGTGCCGCTGAACCAGGTGGCAAACGTGACTGTTCCTGAGCCTAGAATGCTCGGCATTTCCGTCTGGGACAAGTCGATGGTCAACGCGGTCGATCGCGCGATCCGCGAAGCCAATCTCGGCCTGAACCCGATCGTCGACGGCCAGAATCTGCGTATTCCTCTGCCTGAGCTGAACGAAGAGCGCCGCAAGTCGCTCGTCAAGGTTGCTCACGACTATGCTGAAAAAAGCAAGGTTGCGATTCGCCATGTTCGCCGCGATGGCATGGATGGCCTTAAGAAAGCCGAAAAAGACGGTGTGATTGGCCAGGACGAAAGCCGGGCACAGTCGGATCGTGTGCAGAAGATGACAGACGAGACGATTTCTGAGGTCGATCGCTTGCTTGGCGAGAAGGAAAAGGAAATCATGCAGGTCTAGTGGGACCTGCAGCTGAGCCTATGGCTGGAAGAACCGGACGGGAAATGTCGGAAAGAACATTTTTGACTGTACCAGAACATGTTGCCATCATCATGGATGGCAACGGCCGATGGGCAAAGCAACGCGGATTGCCGCGTACGATGGGGCATAGGAAGGGTGTCGACGCTGTCCGCGAGACCGTACGGGTCGCTGGCGATGTCGGGATAAAATATCTTACCCTGTTTGCTTTCTCGTCGGAGAACTGGCGCCGCCCGGAAACCGAAGTCTCCGATCTTCTCGGGTTGCTGAAGGCGTTCATCCGCCGCGATCTTGCGGAGTTGCATCGCCAGAACGTACGCGTGAAGGTGATCGGCGATCGCTATAGCCTGCAGAACGATATCCTCGACCTTCTTGTTGATGCTGAAGAGACAACCAAGGCGAACACGGCGCTGACGCTCGTGATCGCCTTCAACTACGGCTCCCGCGACGAGATCGCTCGTGCGATGACGAGCCTTGCGCGCGATATCGAGAGCGGCCATCTCCGGGCCCAGGATGTGACGCCCGCGTTGATCAGCGCGCGCCTCGATACAGCTGGTATTCCCGACCCGGACCTGATCATTCGCACCAGCGGCGAGGAGCGGTTGTCGAACTTCCTGCTCTGGCAGGCTGCCTACTCGGAGTTCATCTTTCTACCGGAGTACTGGCCAGATTTTGGCCGCGAGACATTCTATTCGGCCCTGGAGACCTTTGCCGCCAGGGATCGTCGATTCGGCGGTCTCGTAGCGCAGGCTGCGGCGGCAGTGGGCAGTTGATGCAGCCGGAACTCAAGCTCCGCATCATTTCCGGCATCATTCTGGCGATCGTCGTTCTCGGCGCGACCATCTATGGCGGCGTGGTCTTCAGTGTGCTTTCCGCGCTGATCGGGCTTCTGATTTATTATGAATGGTCGACGATTACGCGTCTGCAGGCCGAACAGCCACTGACGAACGTGGTGGGCTGGATCGGGCAGGCGGCAATTGCCGCGGCCGTGGTCGCCGGAACGCTTGGCTATTCCCTCATCCTGCTCGCGTTATTCTTTGTCCTCGCGATTGGCCTGATGTTCGCTGGCCGCACATCATCCTGGTTTCCCGCAGGTGTCGTCTATGCCGGCCTGACAGGGATTGCACTCTCAGGCATTCGCGGTTCTGACAGCGCTGGGCTGCACGCGATGCTCTTCGTATTCGCTGTCGTATGGGCAACGGATATTCTGGCTTATTTCATAGGTCGCGCGATCGGCGGCCCGAAACTGGCTCCAAAGATATCGCCCGGCAAGACGTGGTCGGGAGCGATCGGCGGGACCGTATCTGCGGTCGTGGCCGGTGTTCTCGTCGCCTACTTTGCATTCTCGGGAAAAGTTGCGCTGGCTGCACCGATCGCGTTTGTTCTGTCGGTCTTCAGCCAGTCGGGTGATCTCTTCGAATCCTTCATCAAGCGCCGCTTCGGCGTCAAGGATTCGAGCCATCTTATCCCGGGACACGGCGGCGTCATGGACAGGGTTGATGGGCTCATTTTCGCCTGTTTTGCGGCGTTCTTGCTAGCTGGGCTTTTTTCGCTGATAAAGGGCGGTGAAGTAACGTCGCTCGGTGCAGCCCTGTTCGGCGTTTGATATCTGCAAAGGCTGGCGGAAAGATCAGATGCTTGGCTTGACCGGAATACTTGGGTTTTTGACGGGTTACATCGTCCCGTTCGTCCTTGTGTTGTCATTGCTCGTCTTCGTGCACGAGATGGGGCACTACCTCGTTGGTCGCTGGAGCGGCATCCGCATTCTGGCGTTTTCGATCGGCTTCGGCCCGAATTGGTCGGTTTCAATGACCGCCACGGGACGCGCTGGAAGCTTTCGGCGATACCGCTCGGCGGCTATGTCCGATTCTTCGGCGACGAAGACGCCTCCAGCAAGCCTGATGAAGAAAAGCTCGCGGCGATGTCGGGGGAGGAGCGCGCTGCGTCCTTCGCCGGTGCCAAGCTCTGGAAGCGGGCGGCGACCGTGGCAGCGGGGCCGATTGCAAACTTCATTCTCGCGATTGCCATCTTCGCGGTCCTGTTCTCTATCTATGGTCGCTCGGTCGCCGATCCTGTTGTTGCTGAGGTAAAGCCCGGCAGTGCTGCCGCTGAAGCTGGTATCATCCCGGGTGACCTGCTTGTTTCCATCGACGGTGATAAGGTCGAGACCTTCGACGACGTCCGCCGCTATGTCAGCATTCGGCCTGAGCAAAAGATCGTCGTTACGATCGAACGCAATGGCGAGAAGCTCGACGTGCCGATGGTGCCCGTTCGCACCGACATGACGGATCAGTTCGGCAACAAGATCGAGATTGGACTGATCGGCATCGTCACCAACCAGGAAGTCGGCCATTTCCGGCAGCAGACCTACACGCCGCTTGGCGCGCTGAAGGAAGGCACGATCCAGACCTGGCATATCGTGACCGGCACATTCAAATATATCGGCAATCTTGTTTCCGGTTACATGAAGCCCGACCAGCTCGGCGGACCGATCCGCGTCGCGCAGGCATCCGGCCAGATGGCGACGCTGGGCGTTGCAGCTTTGCTTCAGCTGGCTGCTGTTCTGTCTGTTTCCATCGGTTTGCTCAATCTGATGCCGGTTCCGGTACTTGATGGCGGCCACCTGATGTTTTATGCGATTGAAGCGGTGAGGGGAAAACCGTTGGGTTCGTCGGCCCAGGAGATTGCGTTTCGCATCGGCCTGGCCATGGTTCTGAGCCTGATGGTTTTTGCTACCTGGAACGATATAAGCGCATTGATTGGATAGCTGGCGGCGAGAAAAAATTACCGTTTATTTACGATGTTTCAAAGCTGTAGTGGCGAATGCGTCACGCTTCGAAATGAAGTAAACAGAAATTAACTTGCTACCTTGCTTGTATGTCAAAAGCGGGTAAAACGACACACGTGGCCGGAATCGGGGGACGCCTGACGCCGGGGACGAGAAACAAAGGTAATGGGTGAAATGAAGGCTGGTTCAAGATTTTTGAACGCAGTATCGGCGGTTGCGCTGTCTGCTGGTGTTGTTGCTACGGGGGCAGGTACAACAGTTTTCGTCTCGGCTACCTCAGCTGAGGCCGCCGTCATTCAGCGTGTCGATGTGCGTGGAGCGAGCCGTGTTGGCGCCGAAGCCGTGCGCTCGAACCTGACGATCACGCCCGGCAAAAGCTTCTCGAACACCGACATCGACGACTCGGTCAAGCAACTCTACGACACCGGATACTTTTCGGATGTGAAGATCGCCGTTTCCGGCGGGACGCTTGTCGTCACCGTGCAGGAAGCGCAGCTGGTCAACCAGGTCGTCTTCAACGGAAACCGCAAGATCAAGGACGACAAGCTCGCTGCCGTCGTCAAGACGCACGCTGCCGGCCCATACAGCGAAGCGCAGGTTCAGGCCGACATTCAGGCCATCAAGGACGCCTATGCTGCGACCGGCCGTAGCGAAGTCGAAGTGACGACGCAGGTGGTTCCGCTTGGCGAAGGCCGCGTCAACCTCGCTTATGTCGTCAACGAAGGTGATCGTACCAAGATCGCTGCCATCAATTTCGTCGGCAATAGCGCCTACAGCTCTGGCCGCCTGGCTTCCGTCATCAACACGAAGCGCTCCAACTTCCTGTCGTTCCTGACCCGCAAGGACGTCTACAGCGAAGACAAGCTGCATGCCGATGAAGAAGCGCTGCGCCAGTTCTATTACAATCGCGGCTATGCCGACTTCCGCATCGTGTCTTCCGATGCTGCCTTCGATGAAGGCACGAACAAATACACCCTGACTTTCAACATCGAAGAAGGTCCGCGTTACGACTTCGGTGCCGTTACGGTTCAGTCGACCGTCCAGGGCATCGATGGCGCTCAGTTGCAGGGCCTCGTCCGCACGCATGAAGGCGACGTTTACAACGCCAAGGAAGTTCAGAAGTCGATCGAGGCTATCTCGGATCAGGTCGCTTCCGCAGGCTATCCGTTCGCTCGTGTCACGCCGCGCGGCAACCGCGATCTGAACAACAACACGATCGGTGTTGAATATCTGGTCGACCAGGGCGAGCGCGCCTACGTCGAGCGCATCGAAATCCGCGGCAACAGCCGCACGCGCGACTACGTTATCCGTCGCGAGTTCGACATGAGCGAAGGCGACGCCTTCAACCAGCAGATGATCACGAAGGCGAAGCGTCGCCTCGAAGCTCTCGGCTACTTCTCTGCGGTCAACATCTCGACCCAGCCTGGCAGCTCGCCGGACCGCGTTGTCGTCGTTGTTGACGTGCAGGATCAGGCAACCGGCTCGTTCGGTATCGGCGCAGGCTATGCTGCCGGCGGCGACGGTCTTCTGCTCGAAGCGTCGGTCGAAGAAAAGAACTTCCTCGGTCGTGGCCAGTACATCAAGATCAGCGCAGGTGGCGGCGAAGAAGGTTCGCGCACTTACGGCCTGAACTTCACCGAGCCGTACTTCCTCGGTTATCGCCTGGCCGTCGGTTTCGACATCAACCACAGCGAGACGTCGAGCAACGACAACTACGACTACGAAGAAAACAACGTCGTATTGCGTGCAACGGCGCCGATCACTGAAGATCTTGCGACGACCTTCCGCTACAACTACAAGCAGATGAAGTACGATCCGTCGGGATCGCTGTCTGATCTGTCGACGCCTTACCAGGATCTCGTCAACAACAGCCCGTGGGTGAAGTCGTCTGTGTCTCAGACGCTGACCTACAACACGCTGGACGACATGATTCTGCCGCGCGAAGGTATCTATGCCAGCGCCACGCAGGAAATTGCCGGTCTTGGTGGCGACTCGCAGTTCTACAAGATCTACGGCAAGGCTCGTTACTACCACCTACTGGCTGACGATGCCGACATCATCGGCTCGGTCGCAGGTTCGGCGGGCTACGTTGTAGGCTTCGGCGACAATCTGCACGTATTCGACCAGTTCACGTTGACGAACGGCGATATCCGCGGCTTCGAGAACAAGGGTATCGGCCCTCGCGTCGGCGGCGGTCCGGATGATCCGCTCGGTGGCACGACGTACTTCACGGTTTCCGCTGAAGCGACGTTCCCGCTGCCTGCAGTTCCGCGTGACTTCGGTCTTCGCGGTGCCGTCTTCGCGGATGCCGGCACGCTCTTTGGCAACAAGGTCAGCGTCGGTGGTGGCGAATACGTCAACGGTGAAGACGCATCCCTGCGTGCATCCGTCGGTGTCGGTCTGGTCTGGAATTCGCCGTTCGGTGCACTCCGCGTCGACTACGCCTTCCCGGTCCTGAAGGAAGACTACGACAAGGTTCAGCACTTCAAGTTTGGCATCAACAACCAATTCTGATATCGGCAGTCCGGAACCGTAACGTCGAATTCCGTTCTGGAGATTTGCCGATGGAGCAAACCTGTTTTTTTCTGCCCCATGATGGCGTGAAGCTTTCGGAGCTGGCGCAGTATCTTGGGGCGGAACTTGCTGATCCCACAAACGCAAACATCGTTATCCACTCCGTCGCTCCGGTGAGCCGGGCGAAGGAGGGAGACGTTTGCTATGTCATTTCCAAGAAGAGCAAGGATGAACTCTCATCCTGCCGGGCCTCCGCTGTAATCTGCAGCGCAGGCCTGCAATCGATCGTGCCCTCTCATATTGCCGTTCTGGTCTCGAAAAACGCCCACGCGGCGTTTGCGATGGCCGGCGGTTTTCTGTACCCGACGGCGCTGCAGCCCTTGCCGACACTTTCTCAATCGGCTGGCATTTCCGATCGCGCCGCGATCGATCCGACTGCCAAGCTCGAAAAGAATGTCGCGGTCGAGCCGTTTGCCGTGATTGGGGCGGATGCTGAGATCGGCGAAGGCACGAGAATCGGCGCCGGCGCCGTCATCGGGCCCGGCGTGAAGATCGGTCGCAGTTGCTCGATTGCCGCCGGGAGCAGCGTGCTCTGTGCGCTCGTCGGAAACGGCGTGATCATTCACAATGGTGCCCGGATCGGCCAGGATGGCTTCGGCTATGCCCCCGGACAGAGAGGAATGATCAAGATCGTCCAGATCGGCCGTGTCATTATTCAGGATCACGTTGAGATCGGCGCAAACACGACGATCGATCGTGGCACGATGGATGATACGGTCATCGGCGAAGGCACGAAGATCGACAATCAGGTACAGATCGGCCACAACGTTCGTATTGGCCGTCACTGCGCGATTGTGTCTCAGGTTGGCATCGCCGGCAGCACCGTTCTGGGCGACGGCGTGCAAGTCGGCGGCCAGGCAGGTCTCAACGGCCACATCACGATCGGCGCCGGCGTCCAGATCGCCGCCAAGAGCGGTGTCGTGGCCGATATTCCAGCGGGCGAGCGTTATGGCGGGTTGCCAGCGCGCCCGATCAACGATTTTCTGCGTGAGGTCGCAACAGTTATGACGCGTGCGGCCGGCGCCAAGAAACCGGGAGAAAAGAATGACTGAGCAAGTCACGAAGCAGCTTTCTTCGGCAGACATCATGGAAATCATGAAGCTGCTGCCGCATCGTTATCCGTTCTTGCTGGTCGATAAGATCATCGAGATCGACGGTGACGATTCCGCCATCGGCATCAAGAACGTCACCGCAAGCGAGCCGCATTTCACCGGGCACTTTCCGGAGTCGCCGATCATGCCTGGCGTTCTCCTGGTCGAAGGCATGGCCCAGACGGCCGGCGCGATCTGTGCGAAAAAGGAAGGCGAAGGCGGCAATCTCGTCTACTTCATGACGATCGACAATGCGCGTTTTAGAAAGCCCGTAGTGCCCGGCGACCGCGTCGAGTATCATGTGAAGAAGCAGAAGCAGCGCGGCAACATCTGGAAGTTCCACTGCGACGCAAAGGTGGATGGCGCACTCGTTGCCGAGGCCGATATCGGCGCAATGATCGTCCGCAAGGAAAAAGCATGAGCATGATCGCAACCAGCGCCAGCATCCACCCGATGGCGGTCGTCGAAGATGGCGCGGTTATCGGCGAGAATGTCAAGATTGGTCCTTTTTGCCACGTCGGGCCGCATGTCGTGCTCGGCGACAATGTTGAACTGCTGGCGCACGCGGTCGTGACCGGGCGCACGACGATCGGCAAGGGAACGCGCATCTTCCCGATGGCTGTGATCGGCGGCGATCCGCAGAGTGTCCATCACGGAGGCGAGGAAACCACGCTTTCGGTCGGTGATAATTGCACCATCCGCGAAGGCGTCACCATGAATACCGGCACGGCCGATTTCGGTGGCAAGACGATTGTCGGAAACAACAATCTTTTCCTTGCGAATTCGCACGTGGCCCACGATTGCCGTGTCGGCAATCACGTCATCATGTCGAACAACGTGATGCTGGCTGGACATGTCGTTATCGAGGATCGCGTGATCCTGGGTGGCGGTTCGGCTGTTCATCAGTTCACACGTGTTGGCCGTCAGGCGTTCGTCGGCGGCCTCTCTGCCGTAAGCTATGACGTCATCCCTTATGGGATGCTCAACGGAAATCCGGGTCTGCTTGGCGGCCTCAATGTCGTTGGCATGACGCGTGCCGGCGTTGACCGTGCGACGATCCACGTCGTCCGCCGCGCCTACAAGGCGATCTTCGAAGGCGGCGGATCTGCGCGTGACAATGCAGCGGCCATCCGCGAGGAATATGCTGACTGCGAACAGGTCATGCATATCCTAGACTTTATTGCGGCTGAGAGTGATCGCGCTCTTTCCTCACCGACCCGAGGCGCGAAGGGGTGATCCTTGTCTCCGGCCGGTGACGCAACGAAAGGGCGGCTCGCGATTATCGCGGGCAGCGGCCTTCTTCCGTCCTATGTTGCCGACGCCGCGCGTCTTGCTGGCGAAAATCCATTTATCATCGCGCTGAAGAACGAGGCCGACCGTTCCTGGCAGGACTTTGACCATGCGATGATCGGCGTCGGTGACTTTGCCGCGCTGGCCCGTCTCCTGGACACGAACGCTGTCGACCGCGTGGTGATGTCCGGCGGGGTGAAGCGTCGTCCTGATTGGCGCGAGGTTCGTCCGACCTGGAAAACGCTGGCGAAAATTCCCGGAGTAATTCGGACGCTTCTGTCGGGCGGCGACGATACGGTTCTTCGTATGGTGATCGAGCTGATCGAAGTGAACGGCCGCCGTGTCGTCGGCGCGCAGGAGATAGCGCCGGATTTGCTGGCGACGGTCGGGCCCTTGGGTTCGGTCGTGCCGAATGCGGATGATCTCAGAGACATTGCCAAGGCGGGAGAGGCGGCCGATGCGCTTGGTCGGCTTGATGTGGGTCAGGGTGCCGTTGCCGTCGGTGGGCGGATCGTGGCTCTTGAGGGCGTCGAGGGCACCGACAGCATGCTTGAGCGTGTCGCGGGTCTGCGGGCTGCCGGAAGAATTTCGGCGCGTCGCAAGGGCGTGCTCGTAAAGCTCTGCAAGCCGCAGCAGGACATTCGCGCCGACTTGCCCTCGATGGGAATCTCCACGGTCGAGAATGCAAGCAGGGCCGGGCTTGCCGGCGTTGCGGTCGAAGCTGGCCGCGCGCTGGTGCTGGAACGAGACGCCGTGATCAAGGCGGCGAATGATGCCGGCCTGTTTGTCTGTGGTATCGATCGCGGCCTGCCATCCTGGGGATTGGAATGAGCAAGGAAACTCTGAAGGTTGCGATTATAGCCGGCGAGGTTTCAGGTGACCTCCTCGCCGCGGATCTGATTGCTGCCCTGAAAGAGCGATACGCAGGCCTAATCGAGCTGATTGGGGTGGGCGGAGAGGCTCTGGAAGAACAGGGCTTGCGATCGCTTTTCGATTTCTCCGAGCTCTCGATTATGGGGATTACGCAGGTAATCGCGAAGCTGCCGAAGCTGGTTCGTCGCATCAGACAGACCGCAGCAGCCGTGATTGCGGCAAAGCCTGATGTCCTCATTATCGTCGATAGCCCTGATTTCACCCATCGCGTTGCCAAGCGTGTACGGGCCGCGCTGCCGGATTGCCCGGTCGTGAACTATGTCTGCCCGAGCGTTTGGGCGTGGAAGGAGTACCGCGCCCAGAAGATGCTTGGTTACGTCGACCACGTCCTCGCCGTCTTGCCGTTCGAACCCGAGATCATGAAAAAACTCGGCGGTCCGCCGACGACATATGTCGGACACCGGCTGACGGCGGATCCGGCGCTGCTCGCGGCGCGCAAATTGCGTGCCGAGACCAAGCCACGCCAGACGACGGATCTCCGGACGATTATGCTTCTGCCCGGATCGCGTGGTTCGGAGATCTCCAAGCTGCTCCCGCATTTTGGCGAGGCAGTTCAGGAACTTTCAGCTCGCAACGCCAATCTGCACTTCGTGCTGCCGACCCTGGCTCGCCGCGAAGCAATGATACGCGAAATGATGGACGGCTGGGCGGTAAGGCCGGAGCTCGTGGTCGGAGCCGATGCAAAATGGCGGGCATTTGCGGAAGCGGATGCTGCGATGGCGGCATCCGGCACTGTCATTCTTGAGCTGGGGCTGACCGGCGTCCCATGCGTGTCGACCTACCAGACCGACTGGATCATCAAGCTGATGACGAGCCGCATCAAGACGTGGACGGGGGCCATTCCCAACCTCATCGCCGACTATGCCGTCGTACCTGAATATATCAACGAGGTCGTTCGCGGAGCGAGCCTGGCGCGCTGGATGGAGAAGCTCTCCGTCGATACCCTGCCGCGCCGCGCGATGGTCGAGGGCTATGACCTTGTTTGGGAGCGCATGCGCACCGAGAAACCGCCCGGCGAGCACGCCGCCGAAATCGTGCTTGATGTCGTTCAAAAGAAAAAGCCCGGTCATTTCTGACCGGGCTTTTCATATTGTGGCGATTGCCGCTTAGCGCTTGGAAACCGGAACGTAATCGCGCTTCGGCTCGCCGATGTAGAGCTGACGCGGACGACCGATCCGCTGCTGCGGATCCTCGATCATTTCGTTCCACTGAGCGATCCAGCCGACGGTACGGGCCAGGGCGAAGAGCACGGTGAACATGGTCGTGGGGAAGCCCAGAGCCTTCAGCGTGATGCCGGAATAGAAGTCGATGTTCGGATAGAGCTTCTTCTCGATGAAGTACTCGTCCGTCAGCGCGATGCGCTCGAGTTCCATTGCCACTTCCAGGAGCGGATCGTCCTTGATGCCGAGTTCGCCGAGCACTTCGTGCGTCGTCTTCTGCATGATCTTGGCGCGCGGGTCGTAGTTCTTGTAGACGCGATGACCAAAGCCCATCAGGCGGAACGGATCGTTCTTGTCCTTGGCACGGGCGACGTACTCAGGGATGCGGTCAACGCTGCCGATTTCCTGCAGCATGTTGAGAGCTGCTTCGTTGGCGCCGCCGTGAGCGGGGCCCCAGAGGCAGGCGATGCCGGCCGCGATGCAGGCAAACGGGTTCGCACCCGAGGAGCCGGCGAGACGAACGGTCGAGGTCGATGCGTTCTGCTCGTGATCGGCGTGCAGGATGAAGATGCGGTCCATGGCGCGGGCAAGCACCGGATTGACCACATATTCCTCGCAAGGAACGGCAAAGCACATGCGCAGGAAGTTCGACGCGTAGTCGAGATCGTTCTTCGGGTAAACGAAGGGCTGACCGATATGGTACTTGTAGGCCATCGCCGCGATCGTCGGCATCTTGGCAATCATGCGCAGCGAAGCGACCATGCGCTGGTGCGGATCGGTGATGTCGGTCGAGTCATGATAGAAGGCCGACAGGGCGCCGACGCAGCCGCACATAACGGCCATCGGGTGTGCGTCGCGGCGGAAGCCGGTGAAGAAGCGGCTCATCTGCTCGTGCACCATCGTATGGTGCGTTACACGATAGTCGAAGTCCTTCTTCTGTGCTGCAGTCGGCAGTTCGCCGTAGAGAAGCAGGTAGCAGACTTCGAGGAAGTCGCCGTGCTCGGCGAGCTGCTCGATCGGATAACCGCGGTGCAGAAGAACGCCTTCGTCGCCGTCGATGTAGGTAATTTTCGATTCACAGGATGCGGTCGAGGTGAAACCAGGATCGTACGTGAAGGAAGCCGTGTTCTTGTACAGGGCGCCGATATCGATGACATCAGGGCCGATCGTGCCGCTCTTGACGGCGAGATCGACTGATTTGTCACCGATTTTCAGTGTTGCGCTTTGTTCCGTCATTCTGATCCTCCAAACTGGCGGGTGGCGCCATAAAAGCGCCATAGGGTTAAGCGTCGTCGACGATAGCTATATGATCGCGGCCCTAATGCCAAGTTACCGTGATGCCATTTTGTGCATCGCAGTATCAACTTTTAAGCACCGCAGAGATGCCGTACTTGCATAGCGGAAGCTAATGATAATCCTTGGCTTTTCGGTGTTCGAAATTCTCTCTTTAATTCAATCGATTATTGTTGCCTGAGGGCCGGATAGCTTGCATTCTGGTTGTAGGATGGGGTCGTTGCGGGCAGGAATGCATGCCGGAGTTGAAGACGATCGAGGTCGACTCGGGCGCACCGCTTGCGACAGCAGGCGTATCCGCGTCGGCACACGTCGTGATCGCGCGTCGTGCAACGCCCACATTCACGCAAACGTCATCGCGGTGGCCGTCAAAAATCGCCCGGCAGGCAAGCAGGCGCTGGTCTGCCGGCAGGCTGGCGCTGGCCGCGGAACTGGATCATGGACGTCTGTTTCTTTGCGCGCCGGTGCTGGCAGGCGCTGGCGCCGTTGCCTGGTTCGAGTTCGACACCGACGCCTCATTGTTCAGGCTGGGCGCATGGATTACTTTCCTGGCCCTGGTCTTCGTCGCGGCGGGCGCCGGTCGACCGCTACCACGGCGCGCCGCACTTGCCGGTCTCCTTTGCGTCGGCGGCATGTTGGCAGCGCAGATAGAGACGTGGCGGGCAGGGACGATCATTCTCGATTCAGCCGTCACCACCACACTGACCGGTCGAGTCGAACGCCGCGAGGGTGATGACAAGGGCCGGTGGCGCTATATCCTCGCGGTGGAGCGAACTGCGTCACCGGCGCTGAAGCGCATGCCAGAACGTGTGTCTCTGCTGGCGCGCGGGGATGCGCCAATTCCGATCGGTAGCTGGATAGAAGTCCGTGCCCGCTTCACACCTCCAGCCGGGCCGGCGTTGCCCGGATTGAACGATTTCGCGTTCGACGCATATTTCGCTGGCGTCGGCGCAAATGGCTTTGCCTATGGTGAACCGGTCGAAGTCGCTCCTGATGCTCTGTCGCCACGGCGCTCGGCACCCGACACGATCGTCGAAGGCCTGTATCGGCTGAGAAGCAGCATCGGCGAGCGCATCCGGTCCATCCTGCCTGGCGATACCGGCGCCTTTGCCGCCTCGCTTGTCACCGACGAGCGCCGGGCGATCTCGGACGAGACGACCGAGGCCTTGCGTCAATCCGGGCTCGCCCATATCGTCGCCATTTCCGGGCTGAACATGGCGCTGTCAGCCGGCATTTTCTTTATTGGCCTACGAGCGGTCTTCGGCCTTTTCCCGGCCTTCGCGCAGGCCTATCCGACCAAGAAAATTGCTGCAGCCGGCGCGTTGGCCGCACTGACGGCCTACTATCTCATATCCGGCTTCGCGGTCTCGGCCGAACGAGCCTATATCATGATGGCGATCATGCTGGTCGCGGCGCTCTTCGACCGTCCCTCGATCAGCCTCCGTAACGTGGCGCTTTCTGCCCTGCTGATCATCCTGACATCGCCGTCGGCAGTGCTCGGACCAAGCTTTCAGATGTCGTTCGCCGCCACGCTGGCCCTAGTTTCGGGTTATGTCGGCTGGATAAGCGGCTCGATGCCCGGCAAGGCGCTATTCGTTCACCCCGTGTTCAAACCGATCGGCTTCGTGTTTCGCTTCTTCGCCGGCATTGCCCTGACGTCGATGATTGGCGGCTTCTCGACCGCACTCTTCTCAATCGAGCATTTTCACCGCCTGAGCGCCTATGGCCTGCCGGCGAACCTGATGGCGATGCCGGTTATCTCGTTCGTCGTCATGCCTATGGGCATGCTGGCAATGCTGCTGACGCCGCTCGGCCTTGACGTTCTGCCCTGGAAGATAGCGGGCTTCGGTCTGGATATCGTCATCGACATCGCCAAGACGGTGTCGGGCTGGGGAGGCACCGTCGACGTCGGCCGCCTTCCGGCATGGTACTTTGCCGTCGCCTCTCTGGCGTTCCTGTTGCAGACGCTGCTTTTCACGCGCCTCAAATATCTCGGCTTTGCCGTCATGCTCATCGCGACCGCCTGCCTCAGGTTTCTGCCGGGATCACCTTTGCCGGAGTTGCTCGTATCGGATGACGGCTCGCTGGTCGCAGTCGTCGACGACGAGGTGCTGGCGACCAACAAACCAAAGCCCGGAGAGTTCATCTTCAATCAATGGCAGCGGGCGCTGGCGATCGAGCCGCAAGTGCCGCCGCTGATCCTCACGGATGTCCCGCCGCCACCGCAAAAGCGGGATCACGAGCGTGTGGTCCTGACCGCGAAAGAGCGGCGCGCGGCGACCGATCTCATGCGTCGATCGACGGAAACGACGCAATTTTCCTGCGCAAAATCAGCGTGGTGCGCTGTGACTTTGAAGAGCGGCTATCTGGTCGTCGTCGTCGACAATCTCGCCTATCTCGGCTCAGCATGCGACGTTGCAGACATCGTCATCACGCCCGCTCGGGTGCGGCTTGCGCAGTGCAGGTCCGGATCGCTTCTGTTTACCGGCGATAGCCTTCGGCGAACCGGCGCCCTGGAAATACGCATTGATGACCAGGGATCACCGGTGATCAACACAGCATACACCGGCCTCGACCGTCCCTGGATGCGGCAGCGGGCCTATGATTGGCGCACCGGAGCCTATGCGGACGCCGTGCGGCAGCCTAGTGATACCGGCGGATCAGCCCGACAAGCTTACCCTGTACCTTGACGCGGTCAGGGCCGAAAATGCGCGTTTCGTAAGCCGGATTGGCGGCTTCCAGCGCGATCGATGCCCCCTTGCGGCGGAAGCGCTTCAACGTCGCTTCCTCGTCGTCGACCAGGGCCACGACGATGTCGCCGGGGTTGGCCGTGCTGCCATTGCGAATGATGACCGTATCGCCGTCGAAAATGCCGGCCTCGATCATCGAGTCGCCTTTGACCTCAAGCGCGTAATGTTCGCCGGATGCCAGCATGTCGGCTGGCACCGAAATATCATGGGTGTTGTTCTGGATTGCCGAAATCGGAACGCCCGCAGCAATGCGTCCCATGACGGGCACGGAGACGGAATTGCCGTTGTCGGCACTAGGGGCGGGTTTCGGCGCAGGGGCAGGTTGCGGCTTCCCAAGGCTGCCTTCGATCACGCTGGGCGAAAAGCCACGCCGAGGCTGAATGCTGGGGCTGTATGCCTCCGGCAGCTTGATAACCTCGAGCGCGCGCGCTCTGTTCGGCAGTCGACGAATGAAGCCGCGCTCCTCGAGAGCGGTGATGAGGCGATGAATGCCCGACTTCGAAGCGAGGTCGAGTGCATCCTTCATTTCGTCGAAGGACGGCGGGACGCCGGACTCTTTCATTCGCTCGTGAATGAAGAGAAGAAGCTCCTGTTGCTTGCGTGTCAGCATCGAAGTCGAACCCCAGAGTCGTGAAACAAAGCCAGAACGGACACTATATGTTCCATATGTGTTCTGCAAGTGCCTAAATTTTCGTAAAACTTGCGTCGGACTTGTCCTGTTTTTGCATTTCATTTGCGGGATATCGAAAGCTTGTTGCATTGTTCTGCCATCGGGCGCACACCGATGCTGGTTTTGGAAGGAGGATCTGCCTGTGAGTGAAGCCCATCCTCTTGATCACATCGTCCTGCCGGTGGCCAACATAGGTCTCGCCCGCGAGCGGCTCGGCAAGCTTGGCTTCACCGTGGCGGCTGATGCCCGTCATCCGTTTGGAACGGAAAACGCCTGCGTTTTCTTCGCCGACAAAACATATCTGGAACCACTCGGGATCGCGGACACCGATATTTACGAGACGTCGCTGAAGAAGGGGAACAGTTTCACATCTCGCGATCGGGCATTTCGGTTTCGCTGCGGCGATGAAGGCATGTCCGCGGTCGTTCTCGGCACCTCTGATGCTGACCGCGACCACGCCCGTTTTCAGGCCGACAAGATCAGCGGCGGTGACATGCTTCAGTTTTCCCGTCCGATGAAAATGCCGGATGGGACGGAAACGACAGCTGCCTTTCGGCTTGCTTTTGCGGCCGATCTGAGAGCGCCGGATTTCTTCCTGTTTACCTGCCAGCGGGTCAACCCCTTGCCCGCCGATCGCAAAGCATTGGAAACGCACGATAACGGGGTCACCGGTATTGCCGATATCGTTCTGACGGCGCCCGATCCCAAGGCATTCTCGCTCTTCATGCGGCATGTGTCGTGCTCAGGCGCCGTGCGCGAGGATGCGTTCGGGGTCAGCGTAATCGCGCCGAATGCGCGGGTTTGTATTCTTTCGCCGGATGGGCTCGACGCCTATTTCGATCTTGCGGCTCCCGCTGCGGATCGCGGTCTGCGAGGCGTTGCGATCGTCTTCAAGGTTGGCGATCTCGCCGTGACAGAAGCGCATTTGGCTGCTAACGGGATGACCTACACGCGCAAGAACAATCGAATTCTGGTGAAGGCTGCGCCCGGGCAGGGCGCGCTCTTCGCCTTCGAGGAGAAACGATGAGCCAGACAAATTCCGAAGTCGTGGTTGGCGAAGGCGCCGGCCACGTCTCCTTTTCCAACGCAGGCAAGCTGTCTCTGATCGCCGGGCCCTGCCAGATGGAAAGCCGCGACCATGCGTTCATGATCGCCGGCGTTCTGAAGGAGCTCTGCGACAAGCTCGGCATTGGCCTCGTTTACAAGTCTTCCTTCGACAAGGCGAACCGGACGTCGCTCTCGGCACAGCGCGGCATCGGTCTCGAGACCGCACTCGAGGTGTTCGCTGATCTCAAGAAGGAATACGGCTTCCCTGTCTTGACCGACATTCACACCGAGGAACAATGCGCCGAGGTGGCCACTGTCGTCGACATCCTGCAGATCCCGGCCTTCCTCAGCCGTCAAACCGACCTGCTGGTCGCTGCCGCCAAGACCGGTCGCACCATCAACGTCAAGAAGGGCCAGTTCCTGGCTCCCTGGGACATGAAGAACGTGCTTGCCAAGCTCAACGACAGCGGCAACCCGAACATCCTGCTTTGCGAGCGCGGCGCCTCCTTCGGCTATAACGCACTGGTATCGGATATGCGTTCGCTGCCGATCATGGCGGGCCTTGGCGCTCCCGTGGTGTTCGATGCGACGCATTCGGTGCAGCAGCCGGGCGGGCAGGGTGGTTCCAGCGGCGGTCAGCGCGAGTTCGTCGAGACACTGGCACGCGCCGCCGTGGCTGTCGGCGTCGCGGGTGTGTTCGTCGAGACGCACGAAGATCCAGACAATGCTCCGTCGGATGGTCCGAACATGGTCTATCTCAAGGATATGCCGAGGCTTCTCGAAAAGCTCCTGGCCTTTGACGCCATCGCAAAGGGCTGACGTTCAAAAGACTGACATGTTCGTGTAATAGGCCACGCACGAACATCGCTGCGAAGCATGCGCAAAGCGCCATTGTAATTTGCGCATCTTCGATTAAGACGGATTTCAAACGATTTATCCACCCTCAAGCAGGAAAAGCCGATGACCGCAATTACCGACATTATCGCCCGCGAGATTCTCGACAGCCGTGGCAACCCCACGGTTGAAGTCGATGTCTATCTGGAAGATGGCAGCATGGGCCGTGCGGCTGTTCCGTCGGGCGCGTCGACCGGCGCGCACGAAGCCGTCGAAGTTCGCGATGGTGGCAAGCGCTACCTCGGCAAGGGTGTCGAAAAGGCCGTCGAAGCCGCCAACACGGAAATCTTCGACGCCATCGGCGGCATCGATGCCGAAAACCAGATCCAGATCGACAACATCATGATCGAGCTGGACGGCACGCCGAACAAGTCGCGCCTCGGTGCCAACGCCATCCTCGGCGTATCGCTTGCTGTTGCCAAGGCTGCTGCTCAGGCTGCCGGCCTGCCGCTCTACCGCTACGTCGGTGGCGCTTCGGCTCACCTGCTGCCGGTTCCGATGATGAACATCATCAACGGCGGCGCGCATGCGGATAACCCGATCGACTTCCAGGAATTCATGATCCTTCCGGTTGGCGCTGATTCCATCCGCGAAGCCGTGCGCATGGGCTCGGAAGTCTTCCACGTCCTCAAGAAGGAACTGTCGGCTCAGGGCCACAACACCAACGTCGGCGACGAAGGCGGTTTCGCACCAGGCCTGAAGAGCGCGCCTGAAGCCCTCGACTTCATCATGAAGTCGATCGAGAAAGCCGGCTACAAGCCTGGCGAAGACATCCACCTCGGCCTCGATTGCGCCTCGACGGAATTCTTCAAGGACGGCAAGTACGTCCTCGAAGGCGAAGGCCGCACCCTGGAGCCGGGCGCAATGGCTGAATACCTTGCCCAGCTCGCCGCCCAGTACCCGATCATCTCGATCGAAGACGGCATGGCTGAAGACGACTGGGATGGCTGGAAGGCGCTGACCGATCTGGCCGGCAAGAAGGTTCAGCTGGTCGGCGACGACCTGTTCGTTACCAACTCGGCGCGCCTGCGCGACGGCATCAAGATGGGCGTTGCCAACTCCATCCTCATCAAGGTCAACCAGATCGGCTCGCTGACGGAAACGCTTGATGCCGTCAACACCGCGCACAAGGCAGCCTACACCGCCGTCATGTCGCACCGTTCGGGCGAAACCGAAGATTCGACGATCGCTGATCTCGCGGTTGCGACCAACTGCGGTCAGATCAAGACCGGCTCGCTGTCGCGCTCCGACCGTCTTGCCAAGTACAACCAGCTGATCCGTATCGAAGAAGGCCTCGGCCCGCAGGCGCAGTACGCTGGCCGTTCGATCCTTCGCGGCTAATCGTACCTGATTTCAACAGCTTGGACCCGCGTCTTTCAAAGGCGCGGGTTTTTTCGTGCCTGATTTTTCATAGTCAACGGACAGTTAATCTCTACCCGTTAGTCTTGCTCGCATCGAGGTAATGCGTTCGAGCGTGCGTTTATGTGGACAAAGCATCACAAGAAGAAAAAGATCGGTCGTTTCGTGGTTCCGGCCATGACGGTCGCCTTTCTTTCCTACTTCGGCTATCATTGCATTCACGGTGATTACGGTCTGCGGGCAACCGAAGCGTTCGAGCGCCAGCGGATTACGCGTGAAAAGGAGTTGGCGGTTCTGAAAGGTAAGCGCGAGCATCTTGAAAAGCAGGTCGCGCTGCTGAGCGACGGTTCGATGGACAAGGATATGCTGGACGAAAAAGCGCGTCTTCAGCTTAATGTTTCTCGTGCCGACGAAGTCGTCATATTCAATCATTATTCCAATTAACCGAAATTCAGTTAATCGAAATAAATTCATATTTATCAGTAGTTTACTGGTGAATACGAGCCATGCATTTATGGCATTGCTGTGGCCAAATTTCTTCCCTATGGTGTGCGCCACCAAAGAACCGACAAACCCATAGGGAGGGTTGAATGGCGCCGCGAAAGAACGCGACCGTTTCCAGCCGTAAAACAAGCGCAAAGCCGGCAAACAGGGCATCCAATGGTGGTCCCGTTGCCGATTTCTCGCGTGATGAAGAGCTCAGCGCTTATCGCGACATGCTGCTGATCCGCCGCTTCGAAGAGAAGGCCGGTCAGCTTTACGGCATGGGCTTCATTGGCGGTTTCTGTCACCTTTATATTGGCCAGGAAGCTGTCGTCGTCGGCATGCAGATGGCGCAGAAGGAAGGCGATCAGGTCATCACCGCCTATCGCGATCACGGCCACATGCTGGCAACCGGCATGAGCGCGCGTGGCGTCATGGCCGAGTTGACTGGCCGCCGCGGCGGTTATTCGCGCGGCAAGGGCGGCTCGATGCACATGTTCTCGAAAGAGAAGCATTTCTACGGCGGTCACGGCATCGTCGGTGCTCAGGTCTCGCTCGGAACGGGTCTTGCCTTCGCGAACCGCTATCGTGGCAACGACAGCGTCTCCGTCGCTTACTTCGGTGACGGCGCCGCCAACCAGGGCCAGGTCTACGAGAGCTTCAACATGGCTGCTCTCTGGAAGCTCCCGATCATCTACATCGTCGAAAACAACCGTTACGCCATGGGTACCTCGACCGCCCGTGCAACCGCGCAGTCGAACTACTCGCTCCGCGGCTCGGGCTTCGGCATCCCCGGTATTCAGGTTGACGGTATGGACGTTCGCGCCGTCAAGGCTGCTGCGGACGAAGCCCTCGAGCATTGCCGCTCCGGCAAGGGACCGATCATCCTTGAGATGCTGACCTATCGTTACCGTGGTCACTCGATGTCGGACCCGGCGAAGTACCGCACGAAGGAAGAAGTGCAGAAAATGCGCTCCGAGCAGGATCCGATCGAGCAGGTCAAGGCGCGCCTCATCGAAAAGGGCTGGGCCTCGGAAGACGATCTCAAGGCGATCGACAAGGACGTCCGCGATATCGTAGCCGACAGCGCCGACTTCGCCCAGGCCGATCCGGAGCCGGATGCATCCGAACTCTACACTGACATTCTGCTGTAATCGGGGAGGGTAGACCCATGCCAATCGATATTCTCATGCCCGCCCTCTCTCCGACGATGGAAGAAGGCACGCTTTCCAAGTGGCTCAAGCAGGAAGGCGACACCGTCAAGTCTGGTGACGTAATCGCTGAAATCGAAACCGACAAGGCGACGATGGAAGTCGAAGCCGTCGACGAAGGCGTCATCGGTAAGCTGCTGGTTCCGGCCGGCACTGAAAACGTGAAGGTCAATGCCAAGATCGCGGTCCTGCTTCAGGACGGTGAATCGGCATCCGACATCTCGGCTGCGCCTGCCGCTGCAGCACCAGCTCCGGCTGCTGCGCCTCAGGCCGCTGAAGCGCCTGTCGCCGCTCAGGCTCCGGTTCCGGCTGAACCGAAGGCAGTTGTTCCGAACGATCCGGAAATCCCGGCAGGCACCGAAATGGTCTCCATGACCGTGCGCGAAGCACTTCGCGACGCCATGGCCGAAGAAATGCGCGCCGACGACAACGTCTTCGTCATGGGCGAGGAAGTTGCCGAATACCAGGGCGCCTACAAGGTCACCCAGGGTCTTCTGCAGGAATTCGGCGCTCGCCGCGTCATCGACACCCCGATCACCGAGCACGGCTTTGCCGGCGTCGGCGTCGGCGCTGCGATGTCCGGCCTGAAGCCGATCGTCGAGTTCATGACCTTCAACTTCGCCATGCAGGCGATCGACCAGATCATCAACTCTGCTGCCAAGACGCTCTACATGTCCGGCGGCCAGATGGGCGCTCCGATCGTGTTCCGTGGTCCGAACGGCGCGGCTGCGCGCGTCGGCGCCCAGCACAGCCAGGACTACTCGGCCTGGTACAGCCAGATCCCGGGCCTCAAGGTCGTCATGCCCTACACGGCATCCGACGCCAAGGGCCTGCTCAAGGCCGCCATCCGCGATCCGAACCCGGTCGTCTTCCTAGAGAACGAAATCCTCTACGGTCAGCATTTCGATGTGCCGAAGATGGATAATTTCGTTCTTCCGATCGGGAAGGCCCGCATCCACCGTCCGGGCAAGGACGTCACCATCGTCTCCTTCGGCATCGGCATGACCTATGCGACCAAGGCTGTCGCCGAGCTCGAGAAGATCGGCATCGACGCCGAACTGATCGACCTGCGCACGCTGCGCCCGATGGACCTTCCGACCGTGATCGAATCGGTCAAGAAGACCGGCCGCCTGGTGACTGTCGAGGAAGGCTATCCGCAGAACTCCGTCGGCACAGAAATCGCCACGCGCGTCATGCAGCAGGCCTTCGACTATCTCGATGCGCCGGTTCTGACGATCGCCGGCAAGGACGTTCCGATGCCTTACGCCGCCAACCTCGAGAAGCTCGCTCTGCCGAGTGTCGACGAAGTCGTGCAGGCCGTGAAGGCCGTCTGCTACAAGTAACAAGGGAAGGGTATTTCGATGCCTATCAACATCACGATGCCTGCCCTGTCTCCGACCATGGAAGTGGGCAACCTCGCCAAGTGGCTGGTCAAGGAAGGCGATACGGTCAAATCAGGCGATGTCATCGCCGAGATCGAGACCGACAAGGCGACGATGGAAGTCGAAGCGGTTGACGAGGGCGTTGTTGCCAAGCTCGTCGTTCCTGCCGGCACCGAAGGCGTCAAGGTCAACGCGCTGATTGCCGTTCTCGCCGCTGACGGCGAAGACGTCGCCGCTGCCGCAAGCGGCGCCGGCTCGGCGGCTCCGGCTCCGAAGGCTGCGGAAGCGCCGAAGGCGGAAGCGAAGAGCGAAGCCGCTCCGGCGCCTGCTGCCGCGCCTGCCGCAGCAGCGGCTCCAGCCGCAGCACCTGCTGCTGCATCTGCATCTGCATCTGGAAACCGCACCTTCTCCTCGCCGCTCGCACGTCGTCTGGCCAAGGAAGCCGGTATCGATCTCTCGGCCATCGCCGGCTCCGGCCCGCATGGCCGCGTCGTCAAGAGCGACGTCGAGGCTGCCGTATCGGGCGGCGGCGCAAAGGCTGCTCCGGCTGCCGCAGCATCGCAGGCTGCTGCGTCCGCTCCGGCCGCTGCTCCCAAGGGCGCATCGGACGAGACGGTTCTCAAGCTGTTCGAGCCCGGCTCCTACGAGCTCGTGCCGCATGACGGCATGCGCAAGGTCATTGCCAAGCGCCTGGTCGAATCCAAGCAGACCGTGCCGCACTTCTACGTCACCGTCGATTGCGAGCTCGATGCGCTCATGTCGCTGCGCGCCCAGCTCAACGACGCCGCACCCCGCAAGGATGGTGCCCCGGCCTACAAGCTGTCGGTCAACGACATGGTCATCAAGGCCATGGCGCTTGCCCTTCGCGACGTTCCGGATGCGAACGTCTCCTGGACCGAAGCCAACATGGTCAAGCACAAGCACGCCGATGTCGGCGTTGCCGTGTCGATCCCCGGCGGCCTGATCACCCCGATCATCCGCAAGGCCGAGGAGAAGACCCTGTCGGCGATCTCCAACGAGATGCGCGACCTCGGCAAGCGCGCCAAGGACCGCAAGCTGAAGCCCGAGGAATATCAGGGCGGCACCTCGTCGGTCTCCAACATGGGCATGATGGGCGTCAAGCAGTTCGCTGCCGTCATCAACCCGCCGCACGCAACGATCCTCGCGGTCGGCGCGGGCGAGCAGCGCCCCGTGGTCAAGAACGGTCAGCTGGCTGTCGCTACCGTGATGACGGTTACGCTGTCGACCGACCATCGCTGCGTCGATGGTGCTCTTGGTGCGGAGTTGCTGCAGGCGTTCAAGGGCTACATCGAAAACCCGATGGGTATGCTCGTCTGAGACCGAAGCGGAGGCGGAAATGACGAAGACCGTTCTTTGCTATGGTGACTCGCTGACCTGGGGCTATGACGCCGACACGATCGGACGTCATGCCTACAAGGATCGTTGGCCAAGTGCGCTTCAGGCGGCACTTGGCAACGATGTCAGGATCATCGTTGAAGGATTGAACGGCCGGACCACCGCCTTCGACGACCATCTGGCCGATTGCGACCGGAACGGTGCACGCATCCTGCCGACGATCCTGCAGACGCATGCGCCGCTGGATCTGGTCATTCTGTTGCTTGGCACCAATGACATGAAGCCTGTCGTGGCAGGGTCGGCTTTCGCCGCCTGCCAGGGCATTGCGCGGTTGGTGCGTCTCATCCGCAATCACGCTTGGCCCTTCGAATTCGATGGGCCGGACATCCTGATCGTTGCGCCGCCGAAGATCCGCGAAACGGCGAATGTGCCGTTTGCGGCGTCCTTTGTCGGTGGCATCGAGGAGTCGGCGAAGCTTGCAACCCTCTATCGCGATCTCGCGGACGAGCTCGGCTGCGGATTCTTTGACGGCAACTCCGTGGCGAAGACGACACCGGTGGATGGCATCCATCTCGACGCGGACAATACCCGCGCTCTCGGGCGCGGCATGGAATCGACTGTGCGGATGATGCTGGGGCTTTGAGGATGGGATCCTTCGTTTCGCTTCGTTCCGCGACGCGGGAAGATGCGACGGAGCTGGCTTTACTCACGGATATCGCCTCGCATGGTTTCGCCTCCTGGCTATGGCTCTCGGAGCTCGGAAACGGCGGCGGCGATACGCCGATGGAACGGGGACGGCAAAAGCTGCGCGGCGACCAGGGGCAGGGCAACTGGAGCGACGCGGTAATTGCCGAAGCTTATGGCGAGATCGCGGGAGCTGCGATCGGCTATGGTCTCGGCGAAGGCATACGGAATATCGAGGCGGATCGCCCGGCGCTGAGACCGGTCATCGATCTGCAGAAAATGGTGGTGGGAAGCTGGTTTATCGCAACGCTCGGTGTCTACAGCCATCTGCGTGGCATCGGGATCGGTCGACGGCTTCTCATGGATCAGATTGAACGCGCGGAAAATGCGCCGGTCAGCCTGATTACCGCAGGTTACAACGAGGCGGCTCTGTCGCTTTACAAGAAGAATGGATTTTCGGAGGCGGCGCGAGCGGATGCCGTAGCCTTTTTCGAAACCGGCAGGAAACACGAGTGGGTGCTTCTCACCCGCGACGCCCGATAACAAAGGCAGGAAAACATGGCTGAGAATTACGACGTCATCATCATCGGTTCGGGCCCCGGCGGCTATGTCGCCGCCGTGCGCGCCAGCCAGCTTGGCCTCAAGACCGCGATCGTCGAGCGCGAGCACCTGGGCGGGATCTGCCTGAACTGGGGCTGCATCCCGACGAAGGCGCTGCTGCGCTCGGCCGAGGTTCTCGACCACGCAAACCACGCCAAGGATTACGGCCTCGTCCTCGAGGGCAAGATGTCGGCCGACGTCAAGGCTGTCGTCGCCCGCTCGCGCGGCGTCTCGGCGCGGCTGAACGGCGGTGTCGGCTTCCTGATGAAAAAGAACAAGGTCGATGTGATCTGGGGCGAAGCCACGATCACCAAGCCAGGCGAGATCGTCGTCGGCAAGTCCTCCAAGCCCGTCGTAGAGCCGCAGAACCCGGTTCCGAAGAACATCAAGGGCGAGGGCACCTACAATGCCAAGCACATCATCATCGCCACAGGCGCCCGCCCGCGCGCGCTGCCGGGCATCGAGCCCGATGGCAAGCTGATCTGGACCTATTTCGAGGCGATGAAGCCGGCAGCGCTGCCGAAGTCGCTGATCGTCATGGGCTCGGGTGCGATCGGTATCGAATTCGCCAGCTTCTACCGCTCGATGGGCGTCGACGTCACCGTCGTCGAGGTTATGCCGACGATCATGCCGGTCGAGGACGTCGAAGTCACGGCGATCGCCCGCAAGCAGCTCGAAAAGCGCGGCATGAAGATCATCACCAGCGCCAAGATCACCAAGGTCGAGAAGGCCGCCGACAGCATCACCGCGCATGTCGAGACAGCGGATGGCAAGGTCCAGCAGATCGTTGCTGACCGCATGATCTCGGCCGTCGGCGTGCAGGGCAACATCGAAAATCTCGGCCTCGAAGCCGTTGGCGTCAAGACGGATCGCGGTTGCGTCGTCATCGACGGCTACGGCAAGACCAACATCGCCGGCATCTATGCCATCGGCGACGTCGCCGGCCCGCCGATGCTTGCGCACAAGGCCGAGCATGAGGGCGTCGTCTGCGTCGAAAAGATCGCCGGCCTGCCGAACGTCCACCCGACCGACAAGGGCAAGGTTCCCGGCTGCACCTACTGCCACCCGCAGGTCGCCTCCGTCGGTCTCACGGAAGCCAAGGCCAAGGAATTGGGCCGCGACATCCGCGTCGGCCGCTTCTCCTTTGCCGCCAACGGCAAGGCGATCGCGCTCGGTGAGGACCAGGGCCTCTGCAAGGTGATCTTCGACAAGAAGACCGGCGAACTGCTCGGCGCCCACATGGTCGGCGCCGAAGTCACCGAACTGATCCAGGGCTTCGTCGTCGCCATGAACCTGGAGACGACCGAGGAAGAACTGATGCACACCATCTTCCCGCATCCGACTGTTTCCGAAACGATGAAGGAAGCGGTTCTGGATGCCTATGGTCGTGTCCTGAACGCTTGATAATTTTCTTCGCCGCTCTCTATGACGGATTGGATCACATCCGATCCCGGACTGGAAAAAGCGAAAGGAAATCATCATGTCTATGGGTACGCAGGCACTGCTTATCTTCCTCCTGATCGGTCTGGTCGCGGGGTTCCTCGCCAGCCTGATCGTCGGCGGAGGCGGATTGATACGGTGCCTGCTGAGCGGCATCATCGGTGCGTTTGTTGGAGGCTTTCTCTTCAACGCGCTCGGCATATCGCTCGGTATCGATAATGCGCTTGTGGTGCAGATCATTCATGCCACGGTCGGTGCCATCATCGTGGTTCTGATCGCAAGGGCGATAGCGTAAGGGGCGAGGGCAGGATGGACGGCGTAGGCTTGATCGCAACGATCATCATTGGCGGCCTTGCGGGTTGGCTGGCAGGCATTCTGATGAGCATCCGCTTCGGTGTTCTGATGAACATCATCATCGGCATTGTCGGCGCAGTGCTCGCAAGCGCGATCTTCGCTCGTGCGGGCATCTATGTCGCCAGCGGTTGGCTGGGTTACCTTGTGACGGGTTTCGTCGGCTCGTGCATCTTGCTATTTATGGCAAAACTCGTCAGACGCTGACGAAGACGGCCGCGTCCGGCGGTTTGAAGGCAGGTTATTGATGGTAACTATTCTCGACAGGATCAATCCAGACGCTGAAAAGCGCGTGCGTCACCCGGAGAAGGCCCATAAGCCCGATCAGGAAGTCATGCGCAAGCCGGATTGGATCCGCGTCAAGGCGCCGACCTCCAAGGGCTACGCCGAGACCCGCTCGATCGTGAAGGAGCACAAGCTCGTCACCGTCTGCGAGGAGGCCGGCTGCCCCAATATCGGCGAGTGCTGGGACAAGAAGCACGCGACCTTCATGATCATGGGCGAGATCTGTACCCGCGCCTGTGCCTTCTGCAATGTCTCGACCGGCAAGCCGAATGCACTCGATATGGCCGAGCCCGAGAACGTCGCCAAGGCCGTCAAGCAGATGGGCCTCAGCCATGTGGTCATCACGTCGGTTGACCGCGACGACCTGGAAGACGGTGGTGCCGAGCACTTCGAGAAGGTGATCTGGGCGATCCGCGCTGCATCGCCTGCGACGACTATCGAAATCCTGACGCCCGACTTCCTGAAGAAGCCCGGTGCTCTCGAGCGCGTCGTTGCAGCCAAGCCCGATGTCTTCAACCACAACATGGAGACCGTGCCGGGCAACTACCTGACCGTTCGCCCAGGCGCACGCTATTTCCACTCCATCCGCCTGCTGCAGCGCGTGAAGGAACTGGATCCAACCATGTTCACCAAGTCGGGCATCATGGTCGGCCTCGGCGAAGAGCGAAACGAAGTGCTGCAGTTGATGGACGACCTGCGCACTGCCGACGTCGACTTCCTGACGATCGGCCAATACCTGCAGCCGACCCGCAAGCACCACAAGGTCATGAGCTTCGTCACGCCTGACGAATTCAAGTCCTACGAGACGGTTGCCTACACCAAAGGCTTCCTGATGGTGGCTTCGAGCCCGCTGACCCGTTCGTCACATCATGCCGGCGATGATTTCGCCCGCCTCAAGGCCGCGCGCGAGAAAAAGCTGCTGATCGCAGCGGAATAATCAACGAGCGCTTGCAATTTTCGAAAGCCGCGGCGATTTTCCCGCGGCTTTTTTGTTTGCGGAGGCGAAGAGAAATGCCGGCTTACATCGAGGATACGCGGAAAGCCGCGGGCCTGCTCAGGCAGTCCGCGCGCATCATGATCATCGGCTGCTCCGGCGGCGGCAAGAGCACTTTGTCGCGAAAGGTCAGTCGTAGGCTCGATCTTCCTTATTTCTCGATGGACAAGGAGTTCTTCTGGCTTCCGGGTTGGATCAAGCGCTCGAAGGACGAAGAGCGTCGCCTGATCACCGAAGTTGTCGCGGGCGAACGTTGGCTGATGGACGGAACCGGTCCGTCGACCTTCGACCTTCGTCTCCCGCGTGCCGAGCTTGTTGTCTGGGTTCGAATGCCGCGCTGGCTTTGCTTGTGGGGCATCTGCAAACGCGCATTCTTCCATTTTGGCAGGACAAGGCCCGATATGGCGCCCGGCTGCGTGGAGCGCCTACCGGACCGGGAGTTCCTGACTTACATCTGGACATTCGAGAAGCGCCTTACGCCTCTGGTAATCGCCGGACTCGACAGGCATGGGCCTGATGTCCCCGTTTTTCAGCTGAAAAGCCGCCGCGAGGTAAACCATCTTCTTGATCTTCTCGGCGCTCCAACTTAACTGCCGGTCATGCCTCAGTTCGAAACGCATCGCCCCGTCCCGCATTCCGCCGATCAGATGTTCGACCTCGTCGCCGACGTCGAGCACTATCCGCAATTCCTTCCGCTCTGCGAGGCGCTGAGCATCCGCAGCCGCAAGGAACGTGACGGCAAGGTTCTGCTGATCGCCGACATGACCGTCGGCTACAAGGCGATCCGCGAGACCTTCACGACGCAGGTGCTGTTGAACCGGGCTGAACGCGTCATCGAGGTCAAATATATCGACGGGCCATTCCGTTATCTCGACAATCGCTGGCGCTTCGAGGATACGGCTACGGGCAGCAACGTCCACTTCTTCATCGATTACGAGTTCAAGAGCCGTATCCTCGGCGCGGTCATGGGCTCGATGTTCGATCGCGCCTTCCGCATGTTCTCGGAAGCCTTCGAAACGCGGGCGACAAAAATCTACGGCTGAGCCAGTTCCCGGATCATGCTGAGCGCGGTTCTGACTGTCGCGAGACGCACTTCGGCGCGACCGATGTCGCCATAGAGCATCTTCCGATGAAGGAGGCCGCCTGTACGCGACTTGGCGGCGAGGTGGACCAGTCCGACCGGCTTTTGAGCCGATCCGCCGCCAGGTCCCGCGATGCCGGTAACAGCGACCGCAATGGCTGCGCGGGAGCGGAAGAGGGCCCCATGCACCATCTGCCGCGCCGTCTCTTCCGAGACTGCGCCGAACCGGATCAGCGTCTCCTCCTGCACGCCAAGCATCTCCATCTTGGCGGTGTTCGTGTAGGTGACGAAACCCCTGTCCACGACGGCCGACGATCCTGAAATCTCGGTCAGGACGCCGGCTATCAGCCCGCCAGTACAGGACTCCGCCGTCGACACCATCAGGCCCGAGGCTGCGAAGTCGCGAATGATTGCCTCTGCGTGCGCGATGATATCGTCTGGGAAGATACTCATATCAGAGGCTCCGATAGACGACAGTCGCGGTGGCGATCGCCGCGATACCCTCGCGCCGGCCGACGAAGCCGATCGTCTCGTTCGTCGTTGCCTTTACCGAGCAGCGGTCGATGGTGATGCCAAGAAATTCGGACAGCTTGGCGCGCATCTCGTCGCGATGCGGCCCGACCTTCGGCGCCTCGGCGATCAGCGACACGTCGGCATTCATGATCGTTCCGCCGCGTTCGCGTACGATCTTTGCTGCGTGCTCGATGAAGATGCGCGACGGCGCACCTTTCCATTGCGGATCCGACGGCGGAAAATGATCACCGATATCGCCGGCGCCGCAAGTGGCGAGCAGCGCGTCCGTCAAAGCGTGCAGCGCCACGTCCGCGTCGGAGTGGCCTTTCAGCGTTTGGTCGTGCGGAATGAAGACGCCGCAGAGCGTCACGCCGTCGCCAGGCACGAGTTGGTGGACGTCGTAACCGTTGCCGGTGCGCACATCCGGAAGGGCGGTGAGGGAGAGTCGTTCGTCAGCCATTGCAATGTCACGCTTCACTGTGAGTTTCACGTTGTCGACGCTGCCGTCGACGATCTTGACCGGAATACCGGCCCACTCCGCGATTGCGGCGTCATCGGTAAAGTCCGTCTTCCTTGCTGCAGCCGCGTCTTCATGGGCGGCGAGGATCTTATTGTACTTGAAGGATTGCGGTGTCTGCGCCGCATAGAGACGTGTCCGCGGGACTGTATCTACGACAGCGCCGTTCTCGTCCGACCGCTTCAGCGTATCCGCAACGGGAATTGCCGGCAGCACGGCCGGCGTACCTGCGGAAAGCGCCTCGGCAATGCGCTCCAGCAGGGCGAGGTCAAAGAATGGCCGGACGGCATCGTGGATGAGGACGTCGGTTACATCCTTGCCCCTCAACGCACGCAAGCCGGCAAGCACCGACTGCTGCCGCGTCGCCCCACCGTGAACGGTAGAGATATCAGCACCATCCTCTACAAAGCTCAGCGCGTTTGCGAACAGAGTCTCGTCGTCGGGATGAATGACCACAACGATGTGGGTGGTCGATGGCCAGCGCCGGAACATCTCGAGCGTATGAGCGATGACCGGCTTTCCACCGATCGAACGGTATTGCTTGGGGCCCTCGAACGACGCGCCCGCACGTTCGCCGCGGCCGGCGGCAACCACGACAATCCCCGCCGATATCGGTTGCTTTTGATGCATTTGCGGCATAAATCCCCAGAAAATGGAATGCTTTGCATAGGTGCTCTAACGGCTTGGCGCACCGATTTCCAGCATCTGCCCGAAAAATGTCAATTCGAGCGCAGCCCTCTTGGCAAGCCTCTCAAACCTGTCTAAAAATAATGCACGAAAACGGCGTGCCTGAAAGATAATCAATTGTCTGACATAGACCTCGCATCCCCTCTGCGGATCGGAAATGTAGGTATTCGCAATCGCGTCGTCCTGGCACCCATGTCCGGCGTTACAGATATGCCTTTCCGTCAGCTGGCCTGGCGTTACGGCGCTGGCCTTGTTGTCACCGAGATGGTGGCAAGTCGCGAACTCGTCAACAGCACCTCGGAATCGTGGGCGCGGCTTGAGGCCGCCGGCTTTCGGCCGCACATGGTCCAGCTTGCCGGGCGCGAGGCGCATTGGATGGCGGAGGCGGCGAAGATCGCTGCCGACCACGGCGCGGATATCATTGACATCAACATGGGATGCCCGGCGAAAAAGGTCATCGGCGGCTATTCCGGCTCAGCGTTAATGCGCGACCCTGATCATGCGCTTCAGTTGATTGAAGCGACCGTGAAGGCGGTCGACGTGCCAGTCACGTTGAAGATGCGACTGGGTTGGGACGAAAATTCGCTAAATGCGCCTGATATCGCCAAACGTGCCGAAGACGCAGGCGTTCAGTTGATCACGATCCATGGTCGGACGCGTATGCAGTTTTACGAGGGGCGTGCCGATTGGGACGCGATCCGCGCCGTCCGCGATGTCATTTCCGTACCGCTCGTCGCCAATGGCGACGTCGAAACCGTGCAGGACGCCAAGGAAATATTGCGCCGCTCGGGAGCAGACGCAGTGATGATCGGACGCGGCAGTCAGGGGCGTCCCTGGCACGTCGGCGCCATCGCGGGCGCGAAAGCACCGGCGTCGGCCGATATTCCCTCTATTGTCATCGAGCACTACCGGATGATGATCGAGTTCTACGGCGCAGCGGTTGCCGTCAGGCACGCACGCAAGCATCTCGGCTGGTATCTGGACCGCTTTGCGCCTGCGCTGCCTCAGGATGAGAAGGCGGCAATCATGACCGCGCGCGACCAGAAAGAGGTCGTCGAGCGTCTGGAGCACGCCTTTACATCCACGGCACCGAACACAAGAACGCAGGAGGCTGCATGACATCCGATGTGCCGTTCTCTGCCGATCAGGGCGGCAGTTCAGTCGCCATGGCCGTGCTTAACGCCATTCAGAACCCCGTGGTGATGGTCAATGACGCGGGCCTTGTGTCCTTTGCGAACTGGGAAGCGGAGGCCTTCTTTGGAGCCAGCGCCTCTCATCTTGCCCGATACAAGATTTCGACCTTCATTCCTTTCGGAAGCCCGCTTCTGGCATTGATCGACCAGGTCCGCGAACGCAGAGCGCCGATCAGCGAGTATCGCGTCGATCTCAGTTCGCCTCGTTTGGGCCAGGACAAGCTGGTCGACATCTATGTCGCGCCTGTCATCAGCGAGCCCGGCTGCGTCGTGATCGTCTTCCAGGAGCGCTCGATGGCCGACAAGATCGATCGCCAGCTGACGCATCGTGCGGCCGCGCGTTCGGTAACCGGTCTTGCGTCCATGCTTGCGCACGAAATCAAGAATCCGCTGTCAGGCATTCGCGGCGCGGCCCAGCTTCTTGAGCAGTCGGTGATCGATGATGATCGGGCACTGACACGCTTGATCTGCGACGAGACCGACAGAATCGTGTCGCTTGTCGATCGCATGGAGGTCTTCTCGGATGAACGCCCTGTCGATCGCGTGCCCGTCAACATTCACTCGGTGCTCGATCATGTGAAGGCGGTGGCGAAGGCAGGATTTGCCCGTCATTTACGTATCACAGAAAACTACGATCCTTCGCTGCCCTCCGTCTATGCGAATCGCGATCAGCTCGTCCAAGTGTTTCTCAACCTCGTCAAGAACGCCGCAGAAGCGATCGGCGACCGGCCGGACGGTGAGATCGTCCTGACGACGGCTTATCGTCCAGGCATCCGCCTTTCGGTGGCGGGCACGCGTGAGAAGATCTCGTTGCCGTTGGAGTTCTGCGTGCAGGACAACGGCCCGGGTGTTCCGTCCGATCTTCTGCCGCACCTGTTTGATCCATTTATTACGACGAAGACCAACGGCAGCGGTCTGGGCCTCGCACTTGTCGCCAAGATCATTGGTGATCATGGCGGCATTATCGAGTGCGACAGCCAGAGCAATCGCACGACGTTCCGTGTTCTCATGCCTGCTTCCAAGGATGCGTCGCTTGAAGACGCAACAATCAAAACTCCCACAGGACCTTCTCGATGACAGCAACGATCCTCGTCGCAGATGATGATGCGGCAATTCGTACAGTGCTTAATCAGGCCTTGAGCCGTGCCGGCTATGACGTACGCATTACCTCGAATGCCGCGACGCTGTGGCGTTGGGTATCGGCGGGCGAGGGCGATCTCGTCGTCACCGATGTCGTGATGCCTGATGAAAATGCTTTCGATCTTCTGCCACGCATCAAGAAGGCACGGCCGGATCTGCCGGTTCTCGTTATGAGCGCGCAGAACACGTTCATGACCGCGATCAAGGCTTCAGAAAAGGGAGCCTACGACTACCTCCCGAAGCCGTTCGACCTGACAGAGTTGATCGGCATCATCGGTCGGGCGCTGGCTGAGCCGAAGCGTAAGCCGGCGAAGCTTGACGAAGACATGCAGGATGGCATGCCGCTGGTCGGTCGCTCTGCCGCCATGCAGGAAATCTATCGCGTCCTTGCGCGCCTGATGCAGACCGACCTGACGCTGATGATCACAGGCGAGTCCGGTACCGGCAAGGAACTGGTGGCACGCGCGCTCCACGATTACGGCAAGCGGCGCAATGGGCCGTTCGTCGCCATCAACATGGCGGCCATTCCGCGCGATCTGATCGAGTCGGAGCTTTTCGGCCATGAGAAGGGCGCCTTCACCGGCGCGCAGACACGCTCCACCGGGCGTTTCGAGCAGGCCGAGGGCGGCACGTTGTTCCTCGACGAAATCGGCGACATGCCGATGGACGCCCAGACGCGCCTTCTGCGCGTTCTGCAGCAGGGCGAATATACGACCGTTGGCGGTCGCACACCGATCCGCACCGACGTCCGCATCGTTGCTGCGACCAACAAGGATCTGAAGCAGGCCATCAACCAGGGTCTCTTCCGCGAGGATCTCTACTATCGCCTCAACGTCGTACCGCTTCGCTTGCCGCCTCTTCGCGACCGCGCCGAGGATATTCCAGACCTCGTCCGTCACTTCATCCAGCAGGCGGAGAAGGAAGGTCTGGGCACGAAGCGTTTCGATCAGGAAGCGCTGGATCTGATGAAGGCCTATGCTTGGCCGGGTAACGTTCGCGAGCTTGAGAACCTTATTCGTCGTTTGATGGCGCTTTATCCACAGGACGTCATCTCCCGCGAAATCATCGAGGCAGAGCTTCGCTCCGACGTGCCCGACAGCCCGATCGAGAAGGGCCCGATCCCGAACGGCAGCATGACCATCTCCCAGGCGGTAGAGGAGAACATGCGCACCTATTTCGCAGGATTCGGCGAGAATTTGCCGCCTCCCGGTCTTTATGACCGCGTTCTGACGGAGATGGAGTATCCGCTGATTCTAGCCGCGCTGACGGCGACGCGAGGCAACCAGATCAAGGCTGCCGATCTGCTTGGTCTAAATCGCAATACGTTGCGAAAGAAGATCAGGGAGCTTGGTGTTTCCGTCTACAGAAGCTCCCGCAGCGCTTGACAATGTGACAAGGTGCGTTGCATTTTCGCCACATTGCGTTGCTTATAAGTCACGCAAGGGGTTGCGTTCCAGCGACTAGTCCGGCCTCCGAGGTTCTCGCTCAAAATTACTTTGAGCCGAGGCGGTTGCGCAGTTGCCCGATCCCACTTTGCGGGGTGCGGTGGTTGATCCGCCGTTAGGAGATGGGTCATGAAACAGGAAGCGGTACCGTCGGAAGACGAGTCGGTGACGACCGTAACCGATCGTCGCGCACTGTTTGCTCTTCCGGGTCTTGTTCTGGCCGGCGGCGCGCTTTTGTGCGCCACGCTGACGCTGTTCGTTCTTCTTGGCCTGACGCCCATCGCGCCAACGTCGCCTGTTGTCATCACGTCCGTCGTCATCAACTCGTTCTTCGTGCTTGGCCTGATGGCGCTGATCGGCCGCGAGGTGTCGCGGCTGCTCAAGGCCCGCAGACGCGGTCGCGCAGCGGCGCGTCTCCACATCCGCATTGTTGTCCTGTTCTCGATCGTCGCGATCACGCCGGCGATTCTCGTTGCGATTTTCGCAAGTATTACCTTGAACGCCGGTCTCGACCGCTGGTTCGCCCTGCGTACGCAGTCCATCATCAGTTCGTCCCGCAATATCGGGCAGGCCTACATGATGGAGAATGCCAGCTATCTGCAGGGTCAGACCGTCTCGATGGCGAACGACCTCGAGCGCAACCGCCAGCTCTTCAGCCTCGACAGGACCGGCTTTGCCGACATGATGACGCGGCAGGCGCGCGGGCGCGGTCTTCTGGGCGCCTTCCTGGTGAAGGCCGACGGATCAGTCATTACCCAGGCCGACATTCAGACGGAAAAACCCCTGCCTGCGATACCGCAGGATGCGCTGAACAAGGCTGCGGCCGGTCAGCCGACGCTCATTCCTCCGGGTGTTACGAACCTCGTCGGCGCCATCATCAAGCTTGAGGCGATCGACGGTGCGTTTCTCTACACCGTCCGGGCTGTCGATCCCAAAGTCATGACCGCCATGCGGATGATGGAGGAGAACGCCACCGAATATAAATCCATGGAGGCGGGTCGCTTCTCGCTGCAGATCGCCTTCGCGGTTCTCTACATCGGTTTTGCCCTGATCGTCCTGCTTGCCGCGATCTGGACGGCGATCGCTGTCGCCGACCGCATCGTGCGCCCGATCCGCCTGCTGATCACGGCGGCCGACAGCGTGGCTTCCGGCAACATGGACATCGTCGTTCCTGTTCATGCCGTCGATGGCGACGTCGCCAACCTGTCGCGCACCTTCAACAAGATGATTTCGGAAATTCGCACGCAGCGTGACGAGATTCTGGAAGCGAAGGACGAAGTCGACGACCGTCGCCGCTTTATCGAAGCAGTGCTGTCAGGCGTGACCGCCTCGGTGATCGGCGTCGAACACGATCGCCGGATCACCATTGTCAACAGTTCTGCGGAAGCACTGATGGCGTTGCCGGCATCGAAGATGCTGGGCATGCAGCTTTCCGAGATCGCGCCCGAGGTTGATCAGGTGCTGACGGAAGCTGCAGTCCGCTATCGCGGCGACTTTCGCAAGCAGATCGCCCTTGTGAGGGCCGGTACCGTCCGGACGCTGAGCGTTCAGGTGACGCGCGAGGAAGTCCGCGATATGAGCGAGTCCTATGTCATCACGCTCGATGACATCACCGATCTGGTGATCGCGCAGCGCTCGACGGCCTGGGGCGACGTCGCTCGCCGTATTGCTCACGAAATCAAGAACCCGCTGACCCCGATCCAGCTATCGGCAGAGCGCATCCAGCGCCGCTACGGCAAGCAGATCAACCCGGATGATCGCAGCGTTTTCGATCAATGCACCGAAACCATCATCAGGCAGGTCGGTGACATCGGCCGCATGGTGGACGAGTTCTCGTCCTTCGCTCGCATGCCGAAGCCGATCAAGGAGCCGAGCGACCTGCGCAAGATCCTGCATGACGCGGTGTTCCTGCGCGAGATGGGCAACAGCCACGTGACCTTCCTGCAGGAACTGGGCGACCAGCCCCTGGAAGGACAGTTTGACAGCCGCATGCTCGGTCAGGCGTTCGGCAATTTGATCAAGAATGCGGTGGAAGCGATCGAAGCCGTGCCGAGCGGTGAACGCGACGAGCGAAAGATTCTCGTCCGCGCCTCGCTCGATCAGCCGCGCGACCGCTTTACCGTCGACATAGTCGATAACGGTCGCGGCCTGCCGGTCGAGAACCGTCACAGCATTCTGGAACCGTATATGACGATGCGCGAGAAGGGCACAGGGCTCGGTCTGGCGATCGTGAAGAAGATTATTGAGGAACATGGCGGGCAGCTCGAGTTGCATGATGCGCCCGCCGATTTCGACGAGGGACGAGGGGCGATGATCCGCGTGCATCTGCCACGTTTGGAAGCCGCATCTTCGGCCCAGGTCGCAAGTGACAAGGAAAGTGTTTATGGCCTCTGATATTCTGGTCGTCGATGACGAGCACGACATCCGCGAGATTGTCTCCGGCATTCTCTCCGATGAAGGGCATGAAACCCGCACCGCACACGATAGCGATAGTGCTCTTGCGGCGATCTCCGACCGTGCGCCGCGGCTGATTTTCCTCGACATCTGGATGCAGGGCAGCAAGCTCGACGGCCTGTCGTTGCTGGACGAGATCAAGACGCGCCACCCGGATATTCCGGTCGTGATGATATCAGGCCACGGCAACATCGAGACCGCCGTTTCCGCCATCAAGCGCGGTGCGTTCGATTTTATCGAGAAGCCGTTCAAGGCCGATCGGCTGATCCTGATCGCCGAACGCGCACTCGAGAATTCGAAGCTGAAACGCGAAGTTTCCGAGCTGAAGCGCAAGGCGGGGGACCCGGTTGAACTCATCGGTACGTCGGTCGCGGTCTCGCAGCTTCGCCAGACCATCGAAAAGGTTTCGCCCACCAACAGCCGCATCATGATCTTTGGTTCGTCGGGGTCCGGCAAGGAACTCGTCGCCCGCATGATCCACAAGAAGTCGACGCGTGCGAATGGGCCCTTCGTGGCATTGAACGCCGCCAACATCACGCCTGACCGGATGGAAATCGCGCTGTTCGGTACTGAAGGCGGACCTGGCCAGGCGCGCAAGATCGGCGCGCTGGAAGAGGCGCATCGGGGCATTCTCTACCTCGACGAAGTCGGCGAAATGCCGCGCGAGACACAGAACAAGATCCTGCGCGTTCTCGTTGACCAGCAGTTCGAGCGCGTTGGCGGCTCCAAGCGGGTGAAGGTTGATGTGCGCATCGTGTCGTCGACAGCCTATAATCTCGAAAGCCGTATTGCCGAGGGCTGGTTCCGTGAAGATCTTTATCACCGTCTGGCGGTCGTACCGGTCAAGGTGCCAGCGCTTGCCGAGCGCCGCGAAGACATCCCGTTTCTGGTCGATCAGCTGATGCGGCAGATTTCCGAGCAGGCCGGTATCCGTCCGCGCCGGATCGGTGACGATGCGATGGCCGTCCTGCAGGCGCATGATTGGCCGGGCAACATTCGCCAGTTGCGCAACAACATCGAGCGGCTGATGATCCTGGCCCGTTCCGATGGCCCGGATGCGCCGATCACCGCCGAAATGCTGCCGACCGATCTCGGTGACATGCTGCCGAAGGTCTCTGCTAAGAACGACTACCACATCATGACGTTGCCGCTTCGCGAAGCGCGCGAGATGTTCGAGAAGGACTACCTGATCGCGCAGATCAACCGCTTCGGCGGCAATATCTCGCGTACGGCGGAGTTCGTCGGCATGGAGCGCTCGGCCCTTCACCGCAAGCTGAAGTCACTCGGCGTCTGATTTGAGGGCGGCGTCTATACGCCGCTCTCCATTCCTTGCTCCTATTTCCACATACAGGTCAGCAATGCCTCGAATAGCCTATGTGAACGGCCGCTACGTCACGCACTCCAACGCAATGGTCCACATCGAGGACCGCGGCTATCAGTTCGCCGATGGCGTCTACGAGGTCTGTGAGATCAGGCACGGCTATATCGTCGATCTGACGCGGCATCTGAACAGGCTGGAGCGGTCCTTGGGTGAGCTGCGCATCGCATGGCCGATGAGCCGCAAGGCGCTAGCCGGCGTTATCCGCGAGACGGTGCGGCGCAATCGGGTCCGCAATGGCCTCTTCTATCTGCAGGTCACGCGAGGCGTCGCGCGCCGGGACCACGTCTTTCCGGCCGAAGGAACGCCGCCTTCGCTTGTCATCACCGCAAAGAGCACCGATCCGTCGATCATCGCCCAAAAGAATGCGAACGGCATCAAGGCGATCACTGTTCCCGACAATCGCTGGGACCGGGTTGATATCAAGTCCGTCGGTCTCCTGCCGAACGCCATGGCGCGCCAGCAGGCGAAGGAAGCGGGTGCCCAGGAGGCAATCTACGTCGATGCCGAAGGCATGGTGAAGGAAGGCGCGGCGACCAACGTCTGGATCGTCGACCGCGACGGTACGCTCGTTACGCGCCCCGCCGAACACGGCATCCTGCGCGGCATCACGCGCACTACTTTGATCGATATCGGCGCCAAGCTCGGCCTGAAGATCGAGGAGCGCAAATTCTCGGTCGCCGAAATGCTCGCGGCGCGCGAAGTATTCATTACGGCGGCTACCAGCATCTGCTTTCCCGTGGTCTCGATCGATAGCCAGACAATTGCAAACGGCCATCCTGGCAGCGTCTCCCAGAAAATTCGGGAGGCTTTTTTCGACGTTGCGGAAAAGATTGCGATTTGATACCAAGACTTTCTGGGCAGATGGGATGAGGGTTGTCGGCTGCCTGCAGGCGAGGTTGATTAGTATTTCACCGGCGAAACCAAGCCGGCAATAAAGAAAGAAGCGGCGCGATGGCGGAACGTTCTCAGAATCTGCAGGACTTATTTCTCAATACTGTTCGCAAGCAAAAGATTTCACTGACAATTTTCTTGATTAATGGTGTTAAGCTGACCGGAGTTGTCACCTCATTCGACAATTTCTGCGTTCTGCTTCGCCGTGACGGACATTCGCAACTCGTGTATAAGCACGCAATCTCGACCATCATGCCCGGCCAGCCGATGCAGATGTTCGAAAGCGAAGAAGCCGCTTCCTAACAGGACCTGTAACTATCTCGACACGCGATACCAAGAATGATTCGATCATCCCGGAAGCAGCCAAGCACCGGGATGACATGCGCGCGACCGTTATCGTGCCTGTCCTCAAGCAGGCGCGTGGCGGCCGTAACGCCAGCGATGCAACGCCGGCTGTAACCCGTACCCCCGAAAGCCGTCTTGAAGAGGCGACCGGTCTCGCTCAGGCGATTGATCTCGATGTCGTCCATGGCGCCATCGTTCCGGTCAATGATCCGCGTCCGGCGACGCTGATGGGTACCGGCAAGATCGAAGAGATCAAGGCGACGCTCGATGCGAATGACTCAGGTCTTGTCATTGTCGATCACCCGCTGACCCCTGTGCAGCAGCGCAATCTCGAAAAGGAATGGAACGCCAAGGTCATCGACCGCACGGGCCTCATCCTCGAGATTTTCGGCCGCCGCGCTTCCACCAAGGAAGGCACGCTGCAGGTCGACCTCGCGCATCTCAACTATCAGAAGGGCCGGCTGGTTCGAAGCTGGACCCACCTTGAACGTCAGCGCGGTGGCGGTGGGTTCATGGGCGGTCCGGGTGAAACCCAGATCGAAGCCGACCGTCGCATGCTGCAGGATCGTATCATCAAGCTCGAACGCGAGCTTGAGCAGGTGGTCCGTACCCGCCAGCTGCATCGCGCCAAGCGCAAGAAGGTGCCGCATCCGATCGTGGCGCTGGTCGGCTATACCAACGCCGGCAAGTCGACGCTGTTCAACCGGATCACCGGGGCAGGCGTTCTGGCCGAAGACATGCTCTTTGCGACGCTCGACCCGACGCTACGCCGGATGAAGCTGCCGCATGGCCGCACGGTGATCCTGTCCGACACGGTCGGATTCATTTCGGACCTTCCGACCCACCTCGTTGCCGCCTTCCGCGCCACGCTGGAAGAGGTGCTGGAAGCAGACCTCATCCTGCACGTCCGCGACATGTCCGATGTCGACAATCAGGCGCAGAGCGCAGACGTGCTCCGCATCCTGAAGGACCTCGGCATCGACGAGGAAGAGGGCGACAAGCGGATCATCGAAGTCTGGAACAAGATCGATCGTCTCGAGCCTGAGGACCACGATGCCATCGTGCAGAAGGCAAGCGGTTCTGAAAACGTCGTGGCTCTCTCCGCTGTCAGCGGCGAGGGTGTCGATACGCTGATGGACGAGATCAGCCGCAGGCTCTCTGGCGTTCTGACCGAAGCAACCGTTCACCTGCCTGTGGACAAGCTCGCATTGCTTCCATGGCTCTACGATCACGCGATCGTAGGTAACCGCGAAGACAACGAGGACGGCTCGATCACGCTCGATGTGCGCCTGTCGGAAGCGGAGGCAGTTGAACTGGAACGACGTCTCGGCAATGGCGCCAAGGCTGCCAAGGAAGACTGGGAGCGGTAATCACCGCTCCTTTTTCGTCGAGCACCAACGTCCTCTATTCAGATACGAATCGGATCCGCCTATGCCGGCTGGCCAAGCGCATCCTCATCGCTGCTATCGAACGCGATGCGGTCAAAGGCAATGCGCGCGACCGGGCTGAGCAGTTCGCCGGTCACCAGCGTCGTGATCAAACCTCGCAGCAACGGAAATTTCGTCACCGGACCGATCAGCAGATCTCGGCTGAAGGGAAGAATGCGGCTGTCCGACTGGTAGAAGGGTGTGAGGATGCTGCTCAGTAGCTGGTAGAACCGGATATGCATCTGCCGCTGGCGCAGATGCCGGGTCAGGCCGTCCGCAATCGTCTGCTGGCTGATGAGCGCAGTGCAAAGCGAGGCGGCGTCGAGCAATGCCATGTTCGCTCCCTGGCCAAGCTGTGGGCTGGTCGCATGCCAGGCATCACCGATTCTGATTATGTTGCGGCCCGCCAGCGGCTGTCGCGTATGATGCCGATAGCGCGCATGGACCGGCTCCGCGATTTCGGCCAGGTCCACCACGTCAGGCCAGAATGCGCGCACCTCGTTGATCCAGGCGGCCCGTCCCGCGTTGCGCCACGCTGCGACGTCGGTATTTCGTATGCTCCAGAAGAACGTCGCCATGGGTGCTGCGCCGTCATGCGCGGTGCCAACAGGCAGTACGCCGGCCATCTGGCTGGCCCTGTGATAGCGTTGCTGCAGTTCATCCTCGGCAAATGGGCCGCCCTTCGGCCACGGAACCGTCGCCCAGAGCGCACCGTAGCTCAGTTCAGTCGCCGGTTTCCGGTCAAGCGGAGAACCTGCGCCCATGGCATCGACGACCAGATCGGCAGGCGACCCGTTTCGCGCTTCAAGCACAATGCGCGGACGGCTGCCATCCTCGACCGCCGTGACGCGGGAGGAGGTCTCAAAGCCAACGCCGGCACGAACGGCCGCGTCAAGCAGCAGATCGAACAGGGCGACGCGCTGAATGGCGATCCCGTGCGCGCCCTTTGCGTAGCTGACGTCGAGGACCGTGCGCCCATTGCTCGACAATCGGCCGTGCATCCGACGGATGCGCGAACCGCGCGCCAGGACCTGATCGAGCAATCCCATGTGGGAGAGAACCGCCGCTCCCGTCGGCTGAATGACGAAACCCGAACCCACCGGCTGCGGTGCCGCCATCTGGTCATAGATCGTCACAGCAGCACCTTGCCGCGCCAGCAGTGTGGCGAGTGACAATCCGCCAATCCCTGCGCCTGCGATTGCGACTTCGAGCGACGTGAGGTTCATCTGTCGGTATCAGCCCAGCTGTCGCTCGATCGCCTTTGCGGCCTGCCAGATTTCTTCCATGCGTTCCAGGCTTGCAGCCTCCAGTTTCTCACCTTCTGCATCAAGAACAGTCTCTATATGCTTGAAACGACGCCGAAACTTTGTATTGGTTCCGCGCAATGCATCCTCGGGATCGGCTTTCACATGTCGGCCAATATTGACTACCGCGAAAATGAGGTCGCCGAGCTCGTCGCTGACCTTTGCCTGATCGCCCTCCGACAAGGCGACACGCAGTTCGCCAATCTCTTCTTCGATCTTGTCGAGGATCGGTTCGGGAGCGGACCAGTCGAAACCGACCTTTGCGGCACGCTCCTGCAGCTTCAGCGCCTCCGTCAGGGCGGGGAAGCTTCGCTGCACTGAGCCCAGGAAGCCGGCCTTGAAATCCTCGGTGACGCCGCGCTTGGCCCGCCGCTCGGCGCGCTCGCGTTTTTCCACCTGCTTGATATCGTCCCACTGCTTCTTCACGGCGTCAGGCGTGTCGGCGTCGGAGCGGGCGAAGACATGCGGATGGCGACGGATCATCTTGCGGGTAATGGCCTCGACAACGTCGCCGAAGGAGAATTCGCCGGCTTCCTCGGCCATGCGCGCATGGAAGACGACCTGCAGCAGAAGGTCGCCGAGCTCCTCGCAGAGGTCGTCCATGTCATTGCGCTCGATCGCGTCGGAGACCTCGTAGGCCTCCTCGATCGTGTAGGGCTTGATCGTCTCGAATGTCTGGACGATGTCCCAGGGGCAGCCGCTTTCGGGGTTGCGCAGTGCTGCCATGATCTCGATCAGGCGTGAAATGTCTTTGGAAGCTTCCATGATCACTCAGTTCAGCGGAATGTCGTTGTCGCTCTTCGATGCCTGGTAGCTGTTCGAAAGCGAATCGTAGCGCGCCTTGATGCGTGCCGTCTGCGACTTCAACTCGGCCTTCATCCGATCGTCCTCGGTTTCGACCAGATCGGCGATAGCAAAGCTGTTCCAGAACGCATTGCTGCGCCGATAGCCGCCGGGTTCCAGGCCGAAAACCTCCTTGAGGATTTTCAGGTCGTGCGGGATGGCGAAGGCGTCGCGCGAATCTTCGTGGCTGAAGAAGTAGTAGAAATTGTCGAACCCGGCCCAGGTGATGGCCGACATGCACATGGTGCAGGGTTCGTGAGTGGAGAGAAAGATCAGGTCTTTCGTGGCCGGTTTTTCGCCGAGTTCGTAGAAGCGCTTCAGCGTATGCACCTCGCCGTGCCAAAGAGGGTTCTCAAGCTCGTTGTTCGTCTCCGCGATGACGAGCGAGAGGTCTGATTTGCGCAGGATGGCGGCGCCAAACACCTTGTTGCCGGCTGCGACGCCGCGCTCGGTCATCGGCAAGATGTCCTGTTCCATGACGTTGAGCAGGCGGGCGGCTATGGTCTTGTCTGGCATGAATTTCTCCTTGTGATCAGCACTCTAGCGCCAGCGTCATTGAAGGCAAATCCCGATCGGAGCATGCTGTCGGTTTGTCACAGGCTTTCTGCTGCTATCCGACGGGTCAAAGTGTGCTCCTATCGCCGCACCGGTGACTTTTACTCAAATCATTGGAAGACCGAGTAAAAGAATACCCGCCCATGGGGGCTTTGGAATTTCTGTTCCTTCATTTGCCTTGTCGGAGCGTGCATATTCCGGCAACTTCGAAATGGATTGATGATGCCTCCCAAGACTGAACAACTGTCGGTATTTCCTGCCTTCTTCCGTGTTGAAGGCAAGATCGCGGCTGTCTTCGGCAATGGTGACGAGGCCTTCGCCAAGGTTCGTCTGCTCCTCAATACACAGGCGCGGATCGTTGCCTATGCGGATCGCCCCGAAGCCGACTACCACGCCTTCCTGATTGCAAACCGGATCGAAACGGTACGATCAGGCTTTGTTGCCGAGCAGATCAATGGCGCAACGCTCGTCTTCGCGGCGACCGGAGATGCGGCGCAGGATCGCGCCATCGTTGAGGCTGCGCGTGCCGAGAAGGTGCCCGCCAACGCCGTCGATCAGCCTGAATATTGCGACTTCTTCACGCCCGCACTTGTCAATCGCGCGCCAGTGGCTGTCGCCATCGGCACGGAAGGTGCCGGTCCCGTGCTGGCGCAGATGATCCGCGCCCAGGTCGACCAGTTGCTTGCACCGTCGCTCGGTCGTCTTGCCGATCTCGCGATCGGTTACCGCAAGGCCGTCGAGCAGATTGTTCCCAAGGGCGCTGCGCGCCGCCTTTTCTGGCGCCGCTTCTTCTCGGGCGCCGTTGCCGATGCCGTCGCCAATGAAAACCTGCCGCAGGCGCGCCGTGCGGCCAATGGCCTGCTGCAGTCTGCCGAAAAGGTCGAGGGCCACGTGTGGCTTGTCGGCGCCGGCCCTGGAGCCGCCGATCTGCTGACGCTGCGCGCCCAGCGCGTGATGATGGAAGCCGATGTCATCGTCTATGATGCCCTCGTGCCGCAGGAAATCGTCGATATGGGCCGCCGTGACGCCGAGCGTTTGTCGGTCGGCAAGCGTAAGGGATGCCATTCGAAGTCTCAGGAAGAGATCAACGATCTGCTCGTGCACCTCGGTCGCGAAGGCAAGCGCGTGGTTCGCCTGAAGTCGGGCGATCCGCTCGTGTACGGCCGGGCTGGCGAGGAGATGGCCGCACTGCGTGCTGCGGGCATTTCCTATGAAGTCGTGCCCGGTATCACGTCGGCCTTCGCCGCAGCCGCCGACTTCGAACTGCCGCTGACGCTGCGGGGCGTGGCGTCGTCGCTGGTCTTCACCACTGGCCACGATCTGACCGGTGACGTCTTGCCGGATTGGGCGAGCCTTGCGGTCTCGGGCGCAACGATCGCCGTCTACATGGGTCGCACCGTCGCGGCATCCGTGGCCGAACGCCTGATGCGGGCCGGCCTGCCTGCGGAAACGACTGTTGCTGTGATCGAAAACGCAAGCCGTTCCGACAGACGCCTGCTGCATGGTATTCTGCGGGATCTTCCGGATCTGCAGCACCGAGACGAGTTGACCGGTCCGGTCATGGTTATTATCGGCGATGCGGTCGCAGGCGCCAATTTCGAACTGTCGGAACCGCTTGTGCGCGAACGCGCCCGGTCCGAGGAATTTGCAAGGAGCTGAACATGGTAGACAAGGTTCTCACCGCCAACCGCTTGACGGACGGCATTGCCGTCTGGCTGAATGCCAATGGCGAATGGGTCGTCTCTCTGCAGGAAGCCCTTGTTGCCCGCCATGCCGAGGCCGTCGCGGCTCTGGAAGCGATCGGTAAAAAGTCCTATGCCGACAATCAGGTCGTGGACGTCGCCGTCGTCGAGGTTCAGGAAACCGATGGCGTGCTGTGGCCGTTGCGTCTTCGCGAGCGTATTCGTGCGCAGGGCCCGACCATGGAATACGCGCCGGGCTACAAGCCTGCCGACCCCGCATTTATCGCAGTCTGAGGAAGCAGATGTATCGTTACGACGAATTTGACCACGCTTTTGTCGCCGAGCGCGTCGAGCAGTTCCGCGACCAGGTTCAGCGCCGCCTTTCCGGCGAGCTCGCGGAGGATGCGTTCAAGCCGCTGCGCCTGATGAACGGCGTCTATCTGCAGCTTCACGCCTACATGCTGCGCATCGCCATTCCCTACGGCACACTCAGCTCGCGCCAGATGCGTATGCTTGCTCATGTTGCTCGCAAGTACGACCGTGGCTATGGCCACTTCACGACTCGACAGAATCTGCAGTTCAACTGGCCGAAACTTTCGGACATGCCCGATGTTCTGGCCGAACTTGCGACCGTCGAGATGCACGCGATGCAGACCTCCGGCAACTGCATCCGCAACGTCACGGCTGACCATTTCGCCGGCGCGGCCGCGGATGAAGTTGCAGATCCGCGCCCATATGCCGAGATTCTTCGCCAGTGGTCCTCCGTGCATCCGGAATTCTCCTTCCTGCCGCGCAAGTTCAAGATCGCCGTCACCGGCGCCGAACGTGACCGCGCTGCGATCCAGGTTCACGATATCGGCCTGCATCTGAAGAAGAACGAGAAGGGCGAAATCGGGTTTGCCGTCTATGTCGGTGGTGGCCAGGGCCGCACGCCGATGATCGCGAAGCTGATCCGCGATTTCCTGCCGGAGGAAGATCTGCTGTCCTACACGACGGCAGTCATGCGCGTGTATAACCTGCATGGTCGTCGCGATAACAAGTACAAGGCACGCATCAAGATCCTCGTGCATGAAACAGGTGCGGAAGAACTGGCGCGTCAGGTCGAGGCCGAGTTTGCCGAACTCAAGGACACCGAGCTGAAGCTGCCGGAAGCGGATGTCGAGGCCATCACCGCCTATTTCGCGCCGCCGGCTCTGCCGGAGCGCGCTGAAGGTTGGGAAAACCTCGCTCGCTGGAAGAAGGCCGATCCGGCATTCGCACGTTGGGTGCAGCAGAACGTGCAGCCCCACAAGAACCCGGACTACGGTATGGTGACGATCTCGCTGAAGCCGATCGGCGGCATTCCGGGCGATGCCTCGGATAGCCAGATGGAGGCGGTTGCCGATATCGCCGAAGAGTATGCCTTCGATGAAATCCGCGTCAGCCACGAGCAGAATCTGATCCTGCCGCATGTGGCGCTTGCTGATCTCGAGGCCGTCTATCGCGGCCTGGTTTCCATCGGCCTTGCCGAAGCCAATGCCGGCCTGATCACTGATATCATTGCCTGTCCCGGGCTGGACTACTGCGCGCTCGCCAATGCGCGCTCAATCCCCGTTGCGCAGGAAATCTCCCGGCGTTTCGGCGATCCGGATCGCCAGGCTGAAATCGGCGAGCTGAAGATCAAGATCTCCGGCTGCATCAATGCCTGCGGCCATCACCATGTCGGTCACATCGGCCTGCTTGGCGTCGAAAAGAAGGGTGCTGAACTCTACCAGATCACGCTTGGCGGTTCTGGCGACGAGCATACGTCGATCGGCGAAATCATCGGTCGCGGCTTCGAGCCCGATAAGGTGACCGATGCGATCGAAACGATCGTCAACACCTATCTGGCAATCCGCAAGGATCCGTCGGAAATCTTCCTCGAAGCCTATCGCCGCGTCGGTCCGCAGCCGTTCAAGGACGCGCTCTATGGTTCAGCGGCAGAAGCGGCGTAGGAGAGGACGATGACCAAGATCTGGAGAGAAACGGGCTTCGTCGAGAACGATCCGTGGGTGATCGAGACGGAAGAGGTCAAGGCAGGCGAGGGGCAGAAGCCCCTTCTTACCATGGACGAACTGATCGCCAAGGCCGACGAAAGCAACGAGGTTGGCTTCGGCGTGCTGATCAAGCCGGCGGACGATGTCCGCAAGCTTGAGCCCTATCTCTATCGCCTGGAGATTGTCGCTGTTGCCTTTCCGGCGTTCAACGACGGCCGGGCCTTCAGCCACGCATCCCTGCTGCGCGACCGCTTGGGATACACCAACGAACTGCGTGCCGTCGGTGATGTGCTGATTGATCAGATTCCGCTGATGCAGCGTGTCGGCATCGACAGCTTCGCCGTCACCAACGAGACTGCGATAAAGCGTCTCACGGAACATCGTCTGCCGGGGATTCCGCATCATTATCAACCGGCTGTGCGTGACGCGGACGCCGGCAAGGGCTATAGTTGGCGTCGTCAGGCGAAGCCGGCTGCGTAAGCACCGGTTCGCCGTCAAGGAATTTGACGGAACGGTGCAATGAAGACTTTTGAAATCGCGGTGATCGGTGGCGGCCTTGCCGGCATGATCGCCGCTATCGCCTTGGCTCGCGGCGGACGCAACGTTACTCTTGTTGCTCCGCCGTCATCAAGCCAGGACCGGCGCACGACCGCGCTCATGGATCAGTCGATCCGTTTCCTCGACAGGTTGACCCTTTGGGAAAAGCTGCGCCCGGCGGCCGCTCCGCTTTCGACGATGCGGATCATCGATGGCACGAATCGCTTGCTGCGGGCGCCGATCACCACCTTCCGTTCCGTCGAACTCGATCTCGAAGCCTTCGGCTACAATTTCCCGAACAAGGCGCTGATGGAAGTGTTGGAAGCCGCGATTGCCGCCGAAGGCAATATCACGCGCTTCAGCTCGTTTGCCGACGCGATCGATATCGGTGGCGATTCGGTGACTGTCTCGCTCGCTGATGGAGAAGTCCTGTCGGCCTCGTTCGTGGTGGGCGCGGATGGGCGCAAGTCCAAGCTGCGCGAGACTGCTGGCATCGATGTGAAGACATGGTCCTATCCGCAATCGGCCATGGTGTTGAATTTCCAGCACTCGCTGCCGCACGAAAATATCTCGACGGAGTTCCACACCGAAAGCGGCCCGTTCACTCAGGTGCCGCTCCCGGGCAACCGCTCCAGCCTCGTATGGGTCCAGAACCCGTCGGATGCAGTGGCCCGCAATGAACTTTCGCTCGTTGAACTGAGCAATGTCGTCGAGGAGCGAATGCAGTCGCTGCTCGGCAAGGTGACTGTCGAAGAGGGCGTGCAGCTCTGGCCCCTGTCAGGCATGATGGCCCATCGCTCCGGCAAGGGACGAATTGCCCTGATCGGCGAAGCTTCGCATGTCTTCCCACCGATCGGCGCACAGGGGCTCAATCTCAGCCTGCGCGACGTGCTGGCGCTGTCGGACATTCTGTGCACGCGGCCGGAACTGCCGATCGCTGCGGATGCCGGCGACCAGTTCGATCGCAAGCGTCGCGCCGATATCATGACCCGTACCGCGAGCGTCGATCTTCTCAACCGCTCGCTTTTGTCCGATTTCCTGCCGGTTCAGATGATGCGTGCGGCCGGTCTGCATATCCTGTCGGCGCTGCCGCCACTGCGCAGCATCGTCATGCGCGAGGGCATCGAGCCCGGACGCGGCTTCCGCGACATTCCGAGTGCCATCAGGGATAGACTAAGCCGGAAGAAAGCCTGATTTGATCGCAATCAGGACGGCCGAGACGGTCACGACGGATAGCGCGGTCGTGACCAGTATCGTCGCCGAGGCACGTTCCTGCCAGACGCCGTACTGTTGCCCGATGACGAAGACGTTGGTCGCCGTCGGTAATGCGGCGAGCAACACCGCCGCATAGACCCAGATCGGATCGAAGCCGCCGACCGTGGTCAGGGCAAGATAGACGACGATCGGGTGGATTATGAGCTTGGCCGGAACGATGTATCCGATCTCGACGGGCACGCGCTTCAACGGCCGAAGTGCCAGCGTTACCCCCATCGCGAACAAGGCGCACGGCGCGGCCGCCTGCGAGAGATAGTCGATGAAGCGCTGCAGGGCGGGCGGTTGGTCGATCTGGAGACCGGCGGCAACGAATCCGAGCGCCGTCGACAGGATGAAGGGGTGGAAAGCCACCCTTCTCACGATATCGATCGCCAGCCGACCGGCAGAGCGCCGGTCCCCGCCCGCCACCGCCATGAGCGCCGGCGCAACAACGAAATGCAGCGCGTTCTCAAGGCAGACGATCAGCGCCACCGGCACGGCCGCACGCTCGCCGAGCGCCAGCAGGGAAAGGCCCGGGCCCATATAGCCGATGTTGCCGTAGGCTCCCGCAAAGGATTGTATCGTGCAGTCGGCCAACGAGTTTTTCCGGACCCATCGACCGATCGCAAACAACACGATGAAGATCGAATAGGTCGCAGCAAGATCGGTGGCGATGAAATCGATACGCGTGAGATCTTCGAAGGGTGTCCGTGAGACCAGCTTGAAGAATAGCGCTGGAAGAGCAGCATAGACGATGAACGTATTCATCCAGCCCAGCGCGTCCGCCGGCTGCTTCGTCACCTTCGCCGCGATATAGCCGATAAGGATCAGGCCGAAGAACGGCAGAAGCAGGCTGACGATGTCGGACAATGTCTATTCCAATGCAGATTCCGGAGCGTGACCGGCTTAGCCGATTTGCATCAGGATTGGAAAGGTCTGCTGGAACCAGATTGCGGCGTCACTGACAAAACCGAACATGAAGGCGAGGCCGGTCAGGATCAGGAACGCGCCCATGATCTTTTCGACCGTTCCGAGGTGTTTCCGGAATCGTGTCAGGAATGCCATGAAGGCTCCGGAAAAACCGGCGGCGATCCAGAAGGGGATGGCAAGGCCGAGGGAATAGACGGCGAGCAGCCCCGCACCGGAGCCGACCGTTTCCCGCGAAGCCGCGACCCCCAGGATGGCGCCAAGCACCGGTCCGATGCACGGCGTCCAGCCGAAGGCGAAGGCCAGCCCCATCACGTAGGCACCGGTCAATGTCGCCGGTTTGCCGCTACCCTGAAAGCGAGCCTCGCGCGATAGCAGCCCGATCCTGAACGCTCCGAGGAAGTTCAGTCCCATGACGATGATGATCAGGCCGCCGATTTTCGCCAAAAGGTCGAGGTGCTGGCGAAGCGCCATGCCGATGCTGGAGGCGCCGGCCCCCAGCGCAATGAAGACAGTCGCAAAGCCGAGCGTAAAGAAGAGTGCCGATAATAGGACGCTGCGTCGGGCGTCGGGAGCGACGGCAACCGAGCCGCCGCCACGGAATTGTTCGACCGATATGCCGGCCATGTAGCAGAGATAGGGCGGAACGAGAGGCAGTACGCACGGAGAGAGAAACGACAGGGCGCCGGCAAGCAGGGCGCTCAACAGGGAAATATCGGCAATCGACACTTAGGCACTCCGGCGGCGGGCAATCATCCGCGAACTCCTATCGTACCGGACAGGTTTGAGCCAATCACCTTTTTGCGCGCACCCCGCTATGGAGTACAATCATACGTAGGTATGGAATTAATTCTCTGGCAATCCGTAATGGGTAATATCTGCATATGAGAATAAGTGAAATCACGAACTGGGCCTATGGCGTGACGGTCGCTTTGACGGCCCTGTCGGCGAGCGCCTTTATTTTCTCTGCCCACAGTGCCACCCAGGAGCGTATCGCGGTCGAGGAGCATCTGGCTCTCGATGATCTCGGCGAGGATCTTGCGCTTGGCGCCGAGGAGCGGACCGACGAAGCGCGCCTCTATGTCATGCGGGGGGATCTCCGCCATCTGGACGCCTTCCATGGCAAGGAAGGTGAGGAGAGGCAGCGTGAGACCGCGATCAGGCGCGTTCGCGAGCTCGGGGCGTCGCAGGCCGAGTTGACTGCGCTCGATGATGTCGCGCGCGAGGCAGAAGCGCTCGACAAGATCGAGGCGGATGCTGTTGCTGCCTATGGCAATAGCGATCAGGCGGGTGCCCGGCAGATCCTTTTCGGTCCGGACCACGACCGTCTTCAGACGCAAATGCTTGCCTCGGTAACACGCTTTCGAGAATTGACAAGCGCGCGTACGGAGGCGGCGCTGGCCGATGCGCGATGGCGCGCCGATTGGTGGAGCCTTGCGGCCAAGATCCTGCTGTCGCTGAACGCAGCGCTCTTTCTCGGTGTCCTGTATTTCATCCTCAGGCGCCGCGTGGCCATGCCGCTTGTCCGCATGACCGGCATTGTCAGCCGGCTTGCGAAACAAGATTACGAAGTAGACGTTCCGCTCGATCGCAGACGTGACGAGATCGGCGAGATGAACCAGGCGATCCACATATTCCGCGAGAACGGAATTGAGCGTGATCGGCTGGACGCCGAAAGACGGCAAGACTTGAAGACGAAGGATCTGATCCTGCAGATGATGCATCGGCTTCAGGCATGCCAGAAGCAAGCGGAACTGGCCGAGGTCGTGGCCCTGTTCGCGCCGCAGATCTTCCCTGATCTGGCCGGGCAGCTCTATGTGATGAACGAGGCGCGGAGCGGGCTGACATCAGTGGCGTCCTGGCTCGAACCGCATCGTTCTGAACCTTCGTTTCCAGCGACCGCCTGCTGGGCGTTGAGGCGCGGCAGGCCGCATGTGAGCGCCCACGATCACGGCGACATCGGCTGTCAGCACCTGAATGAAGACGAAGCTGCCGGCCTCTGCGTGCCGCTGACGGCGCAGGGGGATGCTATCGGCCTGCTCTATTTCGAGGAACGGCCGGATTGCGAGATGGCGGCGGACGCATCACGCTTGTATCTGGAGCTCATAGCCGAAAATGTCGGTCTGGCTGTCGCAAACCTTCAATTGCGCGACAAGCTGACCAATCTGTCGGTTCGCGATCCCTTGACCGGCCTCCATAACCGCCGGTCACTCGACGAGGACGTCAATCGCTATACGCGTGATGCCTCCCATGATCCGCTTGCCTGCATGATGATCGACATCGATCATTTCAAGCGGTTCAACGACGAGTTCGGCCATGATGCCGGCGATGAAGTCATGCGCTATGTCTCGCAGATCATCGTTGATACGATCGGTGATGCTGGCCGAGCCTATCGGTTCGGCGGTGAAGAGTTCGCGGTGTTTATGCCGGGAGCCGCGGCAGACGAAGCCTTCAGCTTCGCGGAGCGCGTCAGAACGAACATTCGCAGTACGGCTCTGTCGCATCGAGGCCGTATTCTCGGCGCCGTCTCTGTCTCGATCGGCATGGCCTATTCGGAGGACGCCTCCGAGGCGTCAATGCTGCTGTCGCGTGCCGATGCAGCTCTGCTCGAAGCCAAGGCCGGCGGACGAAACATGACGATCGCGGCCTTTCCCAGCGACAGCGACCGCCACAAGCGCGGCTCCGGATAGCCGTTGCTCTTGTCAGCGCGGCGAGGATCCCAGCCGCGCAAGCACTTCGTCCGGTATTTCATAGCGCCGGATGACATCCCGGCTGTTCCGCAGCCCGCAGATCTCCCGTTGAACCATGAAAGACCAAACGGCGTCCGACGCCTTCTGCAGCAAAGCTTGCCGGTGGGGATCGTCCTTTTGCCCCTTCGCGTCGAAGGTCTTCAGATCCGCCAGCGCGGTTTCGACTTTCCTACCATGCCGACCAAGGGAGTTCGCCCGCTCAGCGGCGAGCTCGTACTCGAGAACGTTGAACCCGCTTTCGATAGAGAACGGTCGCATCAATGATTGCGGTGGACGAACGCTCATGAGAACAAACTCCGGTCTGCTGCGCCATCGGACTCTACAAGCCGGAAATCCGAGCGTAAAGGAGCGCGTCGCCTTCGGTCTGGCCGTTGGGACGCCTGATGTTGCGAATGAAAGGGAGACGGTCGTTGACGTCAACTGCAATCACTTCTTCAACTCTGCTGTACAAGGGATGGGGAAGCCTCACCCAGCACGTATTTCGGTATCGTCGCGTCGACGGCGCGACAGCAGTGATGTCGCGTGAGGTCTATGACCGTGGCCATGCGGCTTCGGTGCTTCTCCATAATCCGTCCGAGGATACGGTTGTTCTCGTACGGCAGTTCAGGCCGGCGCCGATGGTCAACGGCGATGACCCCTATATGCTGGAAGCCTGCGCAGGCATTCTCGAAGGCGACGAGCCGGAACAATGCGTGAGACGGGAAGCGTTGGAAGAAGCGGGCGTCGTTGTCAAAGACCTCAAATTCGTCGCTGCCGCCTATGGCAATCCCGCAGGGTTGACCGAGGTCGTCAGCATGTTCGTTGGCAGCTATGGCGAGGATGACAGGTCCGCCGGTGGCGGTCTTGCCCACGAGGGCGAGGATATCGAGGTCGTTGAGGTGCCGTTTCAGGCCGCGTTCGACATGATCGCCTCGGGCGACATTGTCGACATGAAAACGATCATTCTGTTGCAGCACATGATGATTGAACGCATGCGAGCGACGTCACACGCGAAACGAGACTAGCCATCGGAAGTAAGCGCTTCACATCAATGGCGAAGTTGTCGAGCGGCCGGCGATCCGCTAATTGCGGAAGAAGACGTCGCAGTTCATGACTGCGCGCCAGCTACCAATTTGGCGCTGGCGGCGGTGGTTGGTTCTCATTTAAAAAAACCGATGAGGCATCAATGAAAAGCGTTCTAGTCGCCACACTTTTACTAGTGCCAGTCGGTGCCCACGCCGCCACGTTCGAAGAGATTACCCAGAAGATGGACGTGGTAAGGTCGTCCTACGAAGTCTGCCTGATGGATGCCGCCAGGTATTACGGCGCAAAGCTCTGCCGCGACGTTTCCGAGATCGTTCCCGGTGTTTTCGGGAAATGCACGGATCTTCGCGTCCAGCTCGAGAACCTGATCCGCGATCGCGGTGACGCCGGAAACGAGCGCACACGTCAGCTTCAGACGATAAGGGAGAATGCGACCGACAGCATGACCGCCATCATCCTGGACCAGCAGATCGCAGAGAATTGCCAGCCGAAATAGGCTTTGGCCCACCATGGGACTTTCGAACTATCCAAGAAGTCCCACGAACATCATCTAAGTGTTTGATTTTGTGGTGAGAGCGTCGGGGTTCGAACCCGAGACCTACTGATTAAAAGTCAGTTGCTCTACCGGCTGAGCTACGCTCTCCCGCGTCAGAAAAGGCGCTCGGTGCACGCCCCCGCTGGAAGTGCGCGGAACATATGCAGCCGACCCATTGCGGTCAACTGAAAAATCTTCCTTTCCTGTGCATTAGGCACATTTCTTGCGCGATCACCGCTCGTTCGGTCAGCTGCGCATTTCCATTTGCGCGGCGTCACGCCGGAATCCCGGTGACAACCGGCGCGCAACGAAAGAGCTTCAAATGCATGAGCAGCGGAAAGGTTCCGAAAAATATTTAAATAAATCAATTGCTTCTTTGGTTTTTCGCACTTCACAAAGATGTGTGGCGCGCTAGTTGGTAATCTATCGAAAGGACGAATTAATGACCAACGTGATTGAACGCCCCACAACGCGCAAGGTCTTGCGCGGCCGCCCTTACAGCCTTGCTGAGTTCGCGCGTAAGTATCGCCTGGATAAGGATGAAGCGACGCGTCTCTTCGAGAAGTTCGGACCTTCAGCAACGGAGCTCGACATTCTGATGGCCGCCAAGCGCAGGCCTCCCGTTTCTATCGTGGAGCTGGGTGCCTAGCTTTCAGATGGGGTCTGGGAAAGTGAGGCGGGCAGAGCAATGCCCGCCTTTTTGTTGTCCCAGATCACGAAATTCGCGGGTGTCGGACTAAAACCGGAGTTTTCTTTCCAAGATTTAATTTCATTTTCACGACCACTCGTGTCATTCGGGCGTAATGCTAATCGTCCGTTCAGCTTCGCCTTGGTAAGCCGAAATGAAAGACCAGCAGGCTGAGCTCCATGAGGTCCGGATGAACGACAGAGTGACCACACGCGAACAGAATACAGAACCAGGCAATTCAGACCTGGCAGTCGTGCTTGCTGCTTCCGGACGGAAGCGTAGCGGTCGCTGGGGCAAGCGGCTGCTTGGTCTCGCTATCGTCGTCGCTCTTGTCGGCGGGGCTGCTTATTTCTATGCCCGGCAGGGCGGCAATGTCGTTTCCTATACGACGCAGCCGGTCAAGCGCGGCGATCTGACGGTTCTCGTGACGGCTACCGGATCGGTGCAGCCGACTGAGCAGGTCGACATATCGAGCGAACTCTCCGGCACCGTCCGCGACGTCAATGTCGACTACAACAGCGACGTGAAGTCGGGCGAAGTGCTTGCGCTGCTCGATACGAACAAGCTTGAAGCCGATGTGAAAAGCACCCGTGCCAAGCTTGACTCGGCCAAGGCGAATGTCGCGAAGGCCAATGCGGATCTCGAATCGGCACGCAGTTCGTACGAACGCCTGCGCAACCTGGTTCAAAGCAACGTCTCCACGCAGCAGAGCCTGGAGGACGCACGGTACAAGGTCGATTCGGCTCTCGCGACCAAGGACATCAACGAGGCCGCGGTTCTTTCAGCCGAAGCGGATCTCCAACTGGCGGAGGTCAATCTCTCCAAGGCGAAGATCGTTTCGCCGATCGATGGCGTGATTCTGACGCGCTCTGTCGATCCAGGCGCGACCGTCGCGGCGTCTCTTTCCGCTCCGGTCCTCTTCGTGATTGCCGGCGATCTGAAGAAGATGGAGCTTCAGGTGGACGTGGACGAGGCGGATGTCGGCCAGATCGCGGTCGGTCAGGCGGCGACGTTTACCGTGGACGCCTATCCCGACCGCATCTTCCCGGCGGAGATCAAGCAGATCCGCTTCGCCTCCGAGACAACGAACAATGTGGTGACCTACAAGGCCATCCTGTCGGTCGACAATGCAGCGCTCCTTCTCCGGCCCGGCATGACGGCGACGGCCGACGTGACCGTAGAGGCAGTCAAGAATACGGTGATGGTTCCGAACGCTGCTCTCCGTTACGCGCCGGCCGCCGCTGAAGGCTCGCGTAGCCGTGGCATCTTCGGCCTGTTCCGTCCGCCGCGCATGGGACCGCGCACCGGCGGGCAGGGCGGCGAGGCGCTGACGGGTGCAAAGCGCCGCGTCTGGATCTTGAAGGCCGGCAGGCCGGCGCCTGTCGTGATCCAGGTCGGGTCATCGGATGGTCAGTTCACCCAGGTGGCATCGGGCGACCTCAAGGAAGGCGATGCCGTGATCACAGACGCGACCGAGCAGGCGAAATAGGGGGCTGCGATGACCCGTCCGCCACTCATCGAATTCAAAAAGGTCAGCAAGATCTACGGGAACGGTGAGGCCGCAATCCGCGCCCTCGATCACGTCGACCTCTCGATCAAGACCCATGAATTTGTCGCCATCATGGGGCCTTCAGGTTCCGGCAAATCGACGGCCATGAACATTCTCGGCTGTCTCGATGTGCCGACGAGCGGCGACTATCTGTTTCAGGGCATCTCGACACGAGGCTTCGACCGCTCCCAGCTCACGATGCTGCGCCGTCACATGTTGGGCTTCGTGTTTCAAGGCTTCAATCTCTTGCCCCGGACATCGGCTGTCGAGAACGTCGAGCTGCCGTTGATCTACCGCGGAATGCACGCAGGCGAACGGCACCGCCGCGCCAGGGAGGCGCTGGGGCTCGTCGGTCTTTCCGGGCGTGAACATCACAAGACGCAGGAATTGTCAGGTGGTCAGCAGCAGCGCGTGGCAATTGCCCGCGCGATCGTCACGCAGCCTTCGCTGCTGCTCGCGGACGAGCCGACCGGCAATCTCGACACCAAGACCAGCATCGAAATCATGGATCTGATGACGCGGCTGAATCGCGAGGAGGGAATCACGATCGTCATGGTCACGCATGAGCCGGATATCGCTGCCTATGCCGAGCGTCTGTTACGCTTCGTCGACGGCAAGCTCGAGCTCGATCCGGCGGGCGAGGCGAGGATCGAACATGTTCCTTGAGACCTTCAAGCTCGCCTTGCGCGCGATCAGCAGGAATATGCTCCGTTCCTTCTTGACCGTGCTCGGCGTCGTCATCGGCGTTGCGGCCGTCATTGCGCTTGTCACGATCGGCAACGGCACGACGGCTCAGGTCACGTCGGAACTCTCCCGGCTCGGGACCAACATGCTGTTTGCGCGACCCGGGCAGTTCGGGCCGGGCCGCGCCAGCTCGGAGGCCCGGCGCTTTACCGTTGCGGATGTCGATGCGATTCGTGATCAGGTCGGCGGACTGCGCGCAGTTGCTCCCCTGAACCAGACGACGGCAACGGTGATCTACGGCGGCCAGAGCCATTCCACGACGGTCATGGGCACGACCAACGACTATCTTGTGGCTCAGGATTGGGACATGGCCCTCGGCCGCAGCTTCGATGCCGCGGAAGAGCGTGGACGCGCGCGCTGCATTGTCGGTGAAACCGTGCGCTCGCAGCTTTTTGGAGCGGCCGATCCCACGGGGCAGCAGATCCGCGTCGGCAAGGTGTCCTGCGGCGTCATCGGGGTTTTGGCCAAGCGTGGGCAATCCGGCATGGGCAATGACCAGGACGACGTGGTTCTGATGCCGGTCAAGGTCTATCAGCGACGCGTCGGCGGCAAGGCCAATGCCAACGTTCAGATGATCGTCATCTCGGCACGCGACGGTGTCTCGACCTCGAAGATACAGGGCGAAACCGAGAACTTGCTGCGCGAGCGGCGCAAGATCATTCCCGCCGGGAGGATGATTTCAACGTCAATGACATGACGCAGATCGCCGAGGCGATGACGGGGACCACAACGCTGCTGACGGGCCTGCTCGGCGCCGTTGCTGCGATTAGCCTGCTTGTGGGCGGCATCGGGATCATGAACATCATGCTGGTCTCGGTGACTGAGCGAACCCGTGAGATTGGAATAAGATTGGCAATCGGCGCGCTCGAAAAGCAGGTGCTGATGCAATTTCTCGTGGAAGCGGTGGCGCTTTCCGTCTTCGGAGGAATGGCCGGGATTTTGCTGGGTCTTGGGCTTGGCTTCAGTGCGGTCACGCTTTTGAAGGTCCCCTTCGTCGTCAGCCCGATGATGATCGCGGTGGCGTTTGCCTTTTCGGCGGCAATAGGCATGGTGTTCGGCTATTTCCCGGCGCGAAGAGCCGCGCAACTGAACCCCATCGAAGCGTTGCGGCATGAATAGTCGGGCAAATCCGAATACCTAAGCGAGCAACCTGCCATTGCATTCCCCCTGATCCTGCCTATGATATATCAGGGGGCCGGATCAGAGATTTGATGCAGAATTCACAGAGCCATCTTGCATATCTTGCGCTTGAGCATGCGATCGTCACGTTGGCCTTGCCACCGGGCGCATACGTCACCGAGAAAGAGCTAATCGAGCTCGCGGGCCATGGCCGAACCCCTGTTAGGGAGGCGGTGCAGAAGCTCGCTTGGCAGCGGCTGATCATGGTCAAGCCGAGGGTCGGCCTTCAGGTTGCGGAAATTCGGCCCGGCGATCACGGTCACGTCATGCAGGTGCGCGGCGAGCTTGAACCGATCGCAGCCGCTCTTGTTGCCGAGCACGCGGACGAGGAACAGCGTCAGCAGCTGGCCGATTGCGCGGCGAAGATGAAAAGCTGTACCGCGAGCCGCGATCTCGAAGCGTTCTTCGCCGCCGACAAGGCATTCGACGAAATTCTGGAAGACGCCTGTCCGAATGTCTTCATCACCTCCGCCCTGGCGCCGGTGCAGACCCACTCGCGACGCCTGTGGTACTCGACCGCGAATTCAGACCGAATGGATCAGTCGATCTCGCTTCATACCGACGCCATGCACGCCATTCATCGCGGCGACGCAGCGGAAGCGCATAGAACGATGGCGGTCCTGATTGGATATCTGAGCGGCAAATGAAAACGGCCCCGTTTCCGGGGCCGTGAAGCTTGGATCAGCCGACGAAGGCTCGTTCGATGACGAATTCGGCGGGTTTGCTGTTCGCACCCTCCTCAAGGCCCGCCTTTTCCAGAAGCTCTTTCGTATCCTTGAGCATCGCGGACGAGCCGCAGATCATGCCGCGGTCGATTGCCGGATCGAGAGGAGGCACGCCGAGGTCCGTGAACAGCTTGCCCGACGCCATCAGGTCGGTGATGCGGCCGCGATATTCGAAATCCTCGCGCGTGACGGTCGCATAGTGACGCAACTTGTCGCCGACGACTTCCTTCAGGATTTCGTCGTTCTGGATTTCGTGCACGAGGTCGAAACCGTACTTCAGTTCGGCAACATCACGCGTCGTATGGGTCAGAATGACTTCCTCAAACTGCTCGTAGGTGTCCGGATCGCGGATAAGGCTCGCAAATGGCGCAATCCCGGTTCCTGTCGAGAACATGTAGAGGCGGCGGCCGGGGGTCAGCGCGTCGAGGACGAGCGTGCCTGTCGGCTTCTTGCGCATCAGAACCTGATCGCCGGGCTTGATGGCCTGCAGATGCGAGGTGAGCGGGCCATCCGGCACCTTGATCGAGAAGAATTCGAGTTCTTCCGCCCAGGAAGGGCTAGCGATCGAATAGGCGCGGAAAATCGGCTTGCCTTCGACCATCAGGCCGATCATCGCGAACTCGCCGGAACGGAAGCGGAAACCTTGCGGACGCGTCATCGTGAAGCGGAAAAGGCGATCCGTATAATGCGTTACGCTCAGTACCGTCTCGGCGTACACGCCGGCGGGAATGGGAGAGGCGAATTCTTCGGTCTTTGCAGGGGCGTTCATGCGCTGTCGGATCCCGTATTTCGTCGGATGATCTTTTTCGATGCGAGCGAGATATTACAAATAGGCATTGGATTAAAGGTATTCCATTCTTTCTCTGCCTGTTTGGGCGAAATATGCGTGTCATTGTCAGGATTCGACCTGCGCCACGGCATCATTCGCTTTTGCGCTGGCGAAGCGAACCAAAGGATGCATATTAGGCAAAAACCGCGCCTGCCGGGCGCGGATGCCAGTAGGCTGTTCGGGGAAACATGAAGATTTTCAATTACAAGCGCGTACCTTACGCGGAAATGCGCGCCTTTTCCGTCCATATTTTGACGGCCTCCGGTTCATTCCTTGCTTTTCTTGGTGTCGTTGCGGCGGCGGAGCACCGATTTATAGATATGTTCTGGTGGCTGGGCCTTGCTCTGCTGGTCGATGGCATCGATGGACCCATCGCTCGCAAGGTGCGCGTCAAGGAGGTTCTGCCGAACTGGTCGGGTGACACGCTCGACAATATCATCGACTACGTGACCTACGTGCTTCTGCCGGCCTTCGCGCTCTATCAAAGCGGCATGATCGGCGAGCCCTGGTCTTTCGTTGCTGCCGGCATGATCGTGGTTTCCAGTGCCATCTACTATGCCGATATGGGCATGAAGACCGACGAGTATTTCTTCTCCGGCTTTCCCGTCGTCTGGAACATGATCGTGTTCACGCTTTTCGTCATGCATGCGAGCGCCGCCACGGCGCTTGTGGTCGTCCTTGTTTCGGTTGTGCTGACGTTCCTGCCGATCAATTTCCTGCATCCGGTGCGCGTGCAACGGCTGAGGCCGGTCAATCTCGCCGTCTTCCTTCTCTGGTCCGCGCTCGGAATGTATTCCCTGCTGAGCCACTTCGACATGCCGCAATGGGCGCTTGTCCTCTTCATCCTGAGCGGCATCTATCTCTATTGCATTGGCGCGGTGCTGCAGCTCGTGCCGGCGCTCGGACGCAAGGGATAGACTGAAGGAACAGGTAGGATGGCGAAAACGCAGGCGGTAGTGATGAACAGGACCGGCGGTCCTGAGGTTCTTGAATATGCGGATGTCGAGCTGCCGCCACCTTCTGCCGGAGAAGTGCAGATCCGCCACGCCGCAGTAGGTCTCAACTTCATCGACGTCTATTTCAGAACCGGCCTCTACAAGGCGCCCCACATGCCTTTCATAACAGGCAAGGAGGCAGCCGGAACGGTGACCGTCGTCGGGCCTGGTGTCGAAGACTTCAAGGTTGGTGATCGGGTTGCCTATGCCGGATCTGATGGTGCCTATAGCGTGGAGCGCAACGTAGAGACCAAGCACCTCGTCAAGGTACCCGATGGCATCTCGCTGGAGACTGCGGCATCGATGATGCTGAAGGGAATGACTGCTGAATATCTCCTGCGGCGCACCTTCAAGGTGGGGCCGGGAACGACGATCCTGTTTCACGCCGCTGCCGGCGGCGTCGGTCTGATCGCCGGCCAATGGGCAAAGGCACTCGGCGCCACCGTGATCGGAACCGCCGGATCCAGCAGCAAGGTCAGGCTTGCTCTTGAGCACGGTTACGATCACGTCATTGATTACAATACCGAAAACTTCGTGGACCGGGTCCGCGACATCACTGGCGGCAAGGGTGTAGACGTCGTCTACGATTCGATCGGTCGCGACACGTTTCCGCAATCGCTCGACTGCCTGAAGCGCTTGGGGATGTTCGTATCCTTCGGGCAGTCCTCCGGCCCGATCGAGAACTTCACCCTGTCGATGCTCGCACAAAAAGGTTCGCTCTTCGCTACGAGACCCACGCTTTTCAGCTACATCGCGACGCGGGAGGAGCTAACTGATTGTGCAAACATGTTATTTGATGTTGTTTTGAGCAACAAAGTGCGTATCAATGTCAATCAGACCTATCCGTTACGTGAGGTTGGGCGAGCCCACGCGGATCTGGAGTCCAGAAAAACTACCGGAACTACGCTGCTGATCCCATAAAGATCCTGAATGGGCAGGTCGGCAGAGGGAAATGAGGGGAACGTGTCGTCATCGACTGTGCCGGCTTCCGGTGCGTTACTGTCGGTCCAGAAGCTGACAAAGCTGTTTGGCAGCTTCGCCGCCTGTAACCACATCGACCTTAATATCGCACCCGGCGAAATTCATGCTCTCCTTGGCGAGAACGGCGCTGGTAAATCGACATTGGTGAAGATGCTTTTCGGGGTTCTCGAACCGACCGAAGGTCAGATCCTTTGGGATGGGCGTCCGGTCTCGATCGGATCACCCGGCGACGCCCGCAAGCTCGGGATCGGCATGGTTTTCCAGCACTTCTCGCTCTTTGAAGCGCTGACGGTGGCCGAGAACATCGCCCTTTCGCTCGACGACAGCATTCCGATCAGCAGGATTGCCGAGGAGGCCAAGTCGCTGTCGCGGGCATACGGCCTCCCACTAGACCCTCATGCCCACGTCGCTGATCTTTCGGTCGGTGAGCGCCAGCGCATCGAGATCGTGCGAGCCCTGCTGCAGAACCCGAAGCTCATCATCCTCGACGAACCGACCTCGGTGCTGACACCGCAAGAAGCCGACAGGCTCTTCGAAACGCTGTTCAAGCTGAAGTCCGAGGGGCGCTCGGTACTCTACATCAGCCACCGCCTTGAGGAAGTTCAGCGCATCTGCGATCGCGCCACGGTGCTTCGACACGGCAAGGTCACGGGCGCTTGCGACCCGCGACAGGAGACACCTGCGTCGCTCGCCCGCATGATGGTCGGCAGCGATGTCGCAACCGTCAGCCATCCCGAGCGTGGCAACAAGGGCGACGTCCAGCTCCTCGTATCGAAGCTCTCTGTCGCGCCGCGTACCCCCTTCGCCATGCCGTTGAAAGACGTGTCGCTTGCGGTACGCTCAGGGGAAATCCTGGCGATCGCAGGCGTTGCCGGGAATGGACAGGGCGAGCTTTTCGATGCGCTGTCGGGGGAGTATCCGGTTTCAAATCCGGACGCCGTCAAGATCCGTAGCAAGTCCGTCGGCACGCAGGGTATCACCGCACGCCGCCTGCTCGGTGCCGGTTTCGTGCCCGAGGAACGGCACGGGCATGCCGCGGTGTCTGCCATGAAGCTCTCCGACAATCTCGTGCTGGCGCGCAGCCAGTCGGATCGGAAGGCGTTTCTAGGGGGCGGCCTTCTCAAAGTCATTCGCCGCGGTGCCGTCAAGAATGCGACGAAGCGCATTTCGGACGAAATGGATGTCCGCAAGAGCGGTGAAGATCCGGCCGCGGGCTCACTGTCCGGCGGCAACCTTCAGAAGTTCATCGTCGGGCGCGAGCTCGATCGCGAACCGGCTGTGCTTGTGGTCAATCAGCCCACCTGGGGCGTCGATGCCGGAGCGGCAAGCCGTATCAGACAGGCTCTCGTGGATCTCGCCCGCAGAGGGTCGGCGGTCGTCGTCATCAGTCAGGACCTCGACGAGATATTCGAGGTCGCTACAGAGATTGCAGTCATATCGGAAGGTCGCCTGTCACAGCCGTTTGCAGCGGGCGAACTGTCGCGTGAAAAAATCGGCCTCCTGATGGGCGGTCTGCATGAAAGCAAGACCGCATCGGAGGCGGCCAATGCGTATTGAACTCGAACGGCGTCCGCAGGCCTCCAAGCTCTATGGATTTGTTTCGCCGCTGCTGGCGTTGGTGCTGACGCTCGCTGCCGGCGCGATCATGTTCGTCATTCTCGGCAAGGATCCTGTGGAGGCGCTGGACGCATTCTTCCTGGAGCCGCTGCTGGAAGTCTGGTCGCTGCATGAGCTCGCCGTAAAGGCGGCGCCGCTGATCATGATCGGCGTCGGTCTCGCGGTCTGCTATCGCTCGAACAACTGGAATATCGGCGCCGAGGGCCAGTTTACCGTCGGTGCGATCACCGGCTCCATTCTGCCGATCCTGTTCACCGAGTGGCATTCGCCAATGGTACTGCCGCTGATGCTGATCATGGGTGCGATCGGTGGCGCGCTCTTTGCGGCGATACCGGCACTGCTCAAGGCACACTTCAACACCAACGAAATCCTGACGAGCCTGATGCTCGTCTACATCGCACAGCTGTTTCTCGACTGGCTTATCCGTGGGTCATGGCGAAATCCGGAAGGGTTCAACTTTCCGGAAAGTGTTCCCTTCGGTCCGGAAGCGACACTGCCGGCGATCTGGGAAGAGTCCGGACGAGCGCACTGGGCGTTTGTCTTCGCGATCGTCGCTGCCATCCTCGCCTGGTTTATGCTGAAATACACGCTGCGTGGATTTGAGATCGTCGTGCTTGGGCAGTCCGAGCGGGCAGGGCGCTTTGCCGGTTTCTCGTCCAAGAAGATGATCTGGTTCAGCTTTCTGTTCTCGGGTGCTTTGGCCGGTCTCGCCGGCATTTCCGAGGTCTCCGGTTCCATCGGTCACCTCCAGCCTGCGATTTCGCCTGGCTATGGCTTCACGGCAATCATCGTGGCCTTTCTGGGTCGCTTGAACCCCTTGGGTATCATCGCATCGGGACTGGTGTTGGCGCTGACATATCTTGGCGGCGAGGCGGCACAGCTGTCGATCGGCGTATCGGATAAGGTGACGCGCGTGTTTCAGGGGCTGCTGCTGTTCTTTGTCCTCTCGTGCGACACGCTGATCTACTACAAGATCCGCATTGTCTGGTCGCGCGTTCGCGGAGGCGCGGTATGAGCATCTTCGAAGCCATCCTCCTGACAGTCATCACGGCGTCCACGCCGCTGGTCATCGCAGCACTCGGCGAACTCGTCACCGAACGCTCCGGCGTGCTGAACCTCGGTGTCGAGGGAATGATGATCATGGGGGCAGTTGCCGCATTCGCCGGCGCACAGCTCAGCGGCTCGCCATATGTCGGACTTCTGGCCGGCATTGCCATGGGCGCTCTCTTCTCCCTGCTGTTCGGTTTTCTGACCCTGACACTGGTTGCCAACCAGGTGGCGACCGGTCTTGCCCTTACCATTCTCGGCCTCGGCGTTTCCGGCATGTTGGGTGAAGGCTATGTCAGCGTTCCCGGCGTCCGTCTGACGCCGATCGTTGTGCCCTACCTGTCGGATATTCCGCTGATCGGCTCCGTGCTCTTCCGCCAGGACCTGACATTCTACTTGTCGCTCGCGCTATTGTTCGGCGTCAGCTGGTTCCTCTTCCGCAGCCGCGCCGGCCTGAAGCTTCGCGCCATCGGCGACAGCCACGGCTCCGCGCATGCGCTTGGCATCAACGTCATTCGCACCCGCTATCTGGCTGTGATGTTCGGGGGCGCGTGCGCCGGTCTGGCCGGTGCCCAGCTTTCGCTGGTCTATACGCCGCAATGGGTGGAGAACATGTCGTCCGGGCGTGGCTGGATCACCTTGGCGCTCGTCGTCTTTGCCTCATGGCGCCCGTGGCGTGTTTTCGCCGGCGGTTATCTCTTCGGCGCGGTGACGATCCTGCAGCTGCACGCGCAGGCGTTCGGTGTTGGAATACCGGCACAGTTCCTGTCGATGCTGCCTTACGCGGCGACTATTGTGGTTCTTGTCATCATTTCTCATAATCGCCGCACGACGTTGATCAACACGCCTGCGTCGCTGGGAAAGCCTTTCGTCCCGGAACGTTAAACAGAAAAATGAGACGGGCTTCCGGAAACTTCAAACCAACAGGGGTTATCATGAAAAAACTAGCACTTGCATTTGCCGCTTCGGCAGCTGCTGTTCTCAGCGTTGGCACTGGCGCGCAGGCAGCCGACAAGACGAAGGTCTGTTTCGTTTACGTCGGATCTCACACGGACGGCGGCTACTCGCAGGCTCACGACCGCGGCCGCCAGCAGATCCAGGAAGAGTTCGGCGACAAGATCGAGACCTCCTACCTCGAAAACGTTCCTGAAGGCCCTGACGCCGAGCGCGCCATCGAGCGTCTTGCCCGCTCGGGCTGCAAGCTGATCTTCTCCACCTCGTTCGGCTTCATGGACGCGACCGTGAAGGTTGCGGCGAAGTTCCCGAAGGTGAAGTTCGAGCACGGCACCGGTTACAAGTCCGGCCCGAACCTCGCGACCTATAACTCACGCTTCTACGAAGGGCGCTACATTCTCGGCCAGATCGCTGCCAAGACGTCGAAGAACCACGGCGCTGCCTACATCGCATCCTTCCCGATTCCTGAGGTCGTGATGGGCATCAACGCGTTCGAGCAGGGCGCCAAGTCGATCGATCCGAGCTTCAAGCTCAAGGTCATCTGGGTCAACACCTGGTTCGACCCGGGCAAGGAAGCCGATGCCGCCAAGGCCATGGTTGACCAGGGCGTGGACGTTCTGACGCAGCACACCGACACGACGGCGCCGATGCAGGTTGCCGAAGAGCGCGGCATTCACGCCTTCGGCCAGGCTTCCGACATGATCGCGGCCGGCCCGAAGGCTCAGCTGACGGCGATCGTCGATACCTGGGGCAACTACTACTCCAAGCGCGTACATGCGCTTCTGGACGGCACCTGGAAGTCCGAGCAGAGCTGGGACGGCCTGAAGGACGGCATCCTCAAGATGGCCGACTACACCAACATGCCTGACGACGTGAAGAAGATGGCTCAGGACACCGAAGCCAAGATCAAGTCGGGCGAGCTACATCCGTTCACCGGCCCGATCAACAAGCAGGACGGTACGCCCTGGCTGAAGGCCGGCGAGAAGGCCGACGACAAGACGCTCCTCGGCATGAACTTCTACGTTGAAGGCGTTGACGACAAGCTGCCGAAGTGAGCTGCTGACGTTTATTCGCAGATGCGAAAGGGCGCCCCGTTTCGGGCGCCTTTTTTGTTGCGATGCATACCATAAAGTGCATTTACAAAAGTAATACTATATGATTTTCCTTGTGTGTGCCGCGAGGAGGCGGCTTTGGGAGGAAATCATGAAATTGAAGACTGCACTCTTGAGTGCCACGATTCTTGCTGCCTGCATGTTCGGTTCAGCGTCGGCTGCCGAACTCGTCGTCGGCTTCTCGCAGATCGGTTCTGAATCCGGCTGGCGTGCTGCCGAAACGACGGTCACCAAGGAAGAGGCCAAGAAGCGCGGCATCGACCTGAAGTTTGCCGATGCCCAGCAGAAGCAGGAAAACCAGATCAAGGCCATCCGTTCCTTCATCGCGCAGGGCGTCAATGCGATCCTGCTCGCTCCCGTGGTCGAAACCGGCTGGGATGCGGTTCTGAAGGAAGCCAAGGAAGCCGATATTCCGGTCATCCTGCTCGACCGCACGATCAAGGCGCCTGAGGATCTCTACCTCACCGCCGTAACGTCGGATCAGGTGCATGAAGGCAAGGTTGCCGGCGACTGGCTCGTGAAGACGGTCGGCGACAAGGCATGCAACGTCGTCGAGCTTCAGGGCACCACCGGTTCGTCCCCGGCGATCGCCCGCAAGAAGGGCTTCGAGGAAGCCATTGCAGGCAAGTCCAACTTCAAGATCGTTCGCAGCCAGACCGGCGACTTCACCCGTACCAAGGGTAAGGAAGTCATGGAAAGCTTCCTGAAGGCCGAGAACGGCGGCAAGGACATCTGCGCTCTCTACGCCCATAACGACGACATGGCTGTTGGCGGCATTCAGGCGATCAAGGAAGCTGGTCTGAAGCCGGGCAAGGACATCCTCGTCGTCTCGATCGACTCCGTTCCTGATATCTTCAAGGCAATGGAAGCCGGTGAGGCCAATGCAACGGTCGAGCTGACGCCGAACATGGCCGGCCCGGCATTCGACGCGCTCGACGCCTACCTGAAGGACAAGAAGGCGCCGCCGAAGTGGATTCAGACGGAATCGAAGCTCTACACCCAGGCTGATGACCCGAAGAAGGTCTATGAGTCCAAGAAGGGCCTCGGCTACTGATCTGACATAGGAACCGCACCGGTCAGTCATGGACCGGTGCGGAACTGCCGCGCAAGGCCGGGCATCATGTCCGACAGCTACGCGACAAGACAGTCATTATCAGGAAAAGCCGCCTTCATGATTCACGATTTTGAGAACGTGCTCGTGGCGTCCGGGATGTCCAAATTCTTCCCCGGCGCTGTCGCGCTAAACAAGGTCGACTTCACGCTACGAAAGGGTGAAGTACATGCCCTGCTCGGCGAGAACGGCGCGGGCAAGTCGACGCTGATCAAATGCATGACCGGTGCCTACCATCGCGATGAAGGCAGCCTGATGCTTGATGGTGCGGAGATCGATCCGAGCAACACGCTCGCTGCCCAGAAGCTCGGTATCGGCACGGTCTATCAGGAGGTCAACCTCCTTCCCAATCTCAGCGTTGCCGAAAATCTCTTCCTTGGGCGCCAGCCGCGGCGCTTCGGGATGATCGACACGGCAGCGATGAACCGCCAGGCGCGCATGCTTCTGGAAGAATACGGTCTCGATATCGATGTCTCTGCGCAGCTTGATCGCTTTTCCGTCGCGGTCCAGCAGGTCGTCGCGATAGCGCGAGCCGTAGACCTTTCCGGCAAGGTTCTCATTCTGGACGAGCCGACCGCCAGCCTCGATACGCATGAGGTTGCGATGTTGTTCCGCATCGTAAACGACTTGAGGAAGCGCGGGCTAGGAATTGTTTTCATTACGCATTTTATAGAACAGGTTTACGAGATCAGTGACCGGATAACGGTCCTGCGCAATGGTCGCCTGGTGGGAACGCGCGACACCGCAGATCTGCCGCGGCAAAGTCTGATCGAGATGATGCTTGGCCACGAACTGGCCCATGCCGAGGCCGCCGCCAAGGAGAGGACGATCGCTGCCGGGCCGGTGAAGTACAGCTTCGAGGGCTACGGTAAGCGCGGCAAGGTCCGGCCGTTCGATCTTGAGGTTCGCGTCGGCGAAGTGGTCGGCGTTGCGGGCCTTCTCGGCTCGGGCCGAACCGAAACCGCCGAGCTGATGTTCGGGATAGAGAGTGCCGATAGCGGCACCGCCAGGATCGACGGCAAGACCGTGTCGCTGTCGAGCCCAAGAGCCGCCATCCGCAACGGTTTCGGGTTCTGCCCCGAGGACCGGAAGACGGATGGGATCATCGGCGACCTGTCGATACGGGAAAACATCGCATTGGCGCTGCAGGCCCGCCGCGGCTGGGCGCGACCTCTGTCACGCAGCGAGCAGAACCAGCTCGCAGACCGCTATATCAAGGCTCTCGATATCCGCACCACCGACCGCGAGAAGCCGATCCGGCTTCTGTCCGGGGGCAACCAGCAGAAGGCCATCCTTGCACGCTGGCTGGCGACCAATCCTGACTTTCTGATCCTGGATGAGCCCACGCGCGGCATCGACGTCGGTGCACACGCGGAGATCATCCGCCTGATCGAGCAACTTTGTGAAAAGGGCATGTCGCTGATCGTGATTTCATCGGAATTAGAAGAGCTTGTGGCTTACAGTTCACGTGTCTTGGTACTCCGGGACCGCGAGCATGTGGCCGAACTGGCCGGCGAGAAGGTAACCACGGCAGGCATCGTGCAGGCGATCGCCGCGGCCGACAAGAAGGCGGAGGACGCATGACCTCGTCCCAGCACGCCCTCTTGATACGCCTTGCCCCGCAGTTGATTGCGCTTGCGGTCATTCTTCTGTTGAATTTCATAATGTTCCCGCAGTTTTTTAACGTTACAATTCAGAACGGACGCTTTTACGGCAGTCTGATCGACGTGTTGAACCGCGGCGCACCGGTTGCTTTGCTGGCGATCGGAATGACGCTGGTCATTGCGACCAAAGGCATCGACCTGTCTGTCGGCGCGGTGATCGCGATCTGCGGCGCGGTTGCGGCATCGTCCATCGTGTCGGGCAATTCGCTGGCCTGGACATTGATCGTGACGCTGCTGGTCGGTCTCGCCTGCGGTGCGTGGAACGGCTTTCTTGTTTCTATTCTCAACATCCAGCCGATCATTGCGACCCTGGTTCTCATGGTTGCCGGGCGCGGCATCGCGCAGCTGATCACCGAAGGCGTCATCATGACCTTCAACGATGACGGGCTGATCTTCTTCGGAAGCGGTTCGTTCGCCTTCATGCCGATGCCGGTCGTCATCTGGCTGGTCGTCGGTATACTGGTGACGCTGCTGGTCCGTCGTACGGCGCTCGGCATGCTGATAGAGGCGACGGGCATCAATCGGCGGGCAAGCAGACTGTCGGGTGTGCGGACGCCGGTCTTGCTTATGGCTGTTTATGTGGTCAGCGGCCTGTGTGCCGCGATCGCCGGGATCATCGTCGCTGCTGATATCAAGGGCGCCGATGCCAACAATGCCGGCCTCTGGCTGGAACTGGATGCGATCCTCGCCGTGGTCGTCGGCGGCAACTCGCTGCTCGGTGGCCGGTTCAGCATTGTCGGGTCGTTGATCGGCGCGATGATCATTCAGGCGGTGAACACGGGCATTCTGCTCTCCGGCTTCCCGCCTGAATTCAACCTCATCATCAAGGCCGTGATCGTCCTTGTCATTCTGGTGATCCAGTCGCCGGCAGTCCAATCGGCCGCGGTCTTCCTGCGGCGTCGACCGAGCCTCCGGGAGGAGCTTCAGAAATGAACTCGAAGTATCTGCCGCTGATGGCGACGATCGTCATATTCGTGCTGTCCTACGTCGTCTGCACCCTGCAATATCCGAGCATGCTGTCCACACGCGTGATCGGCAATCTGCTGACGGACAATGCATTTCTGGGCATTGCCGCTGTGGGCATGACATTCGTGATCATTTCGGGAGGCATCGACCTCTCGATTGGTTCGGTGATTGCTTTCACCGGCGTTTTCCTCGCTGTCATTCTCCAGAACACCACGATCCACCCGCTTGTCGCCTTCGTCCTGGTGTTGATCATCACGACCGCTTTCGGCGCGGCCATGGGAGCGGTCATCCACTATCTGCAGATGCCGGCCTTCATCGTGACGCTGGCGGGCATGTTCCTGGCGCGCGGCATGGCGTTCGTGCTTTCGATCGACAGCATTCCGATCAATCACGACTATTACAACACGCTATCAGGCCTCTACTACAAGCTGCCCGGCGGCGGTCGGCTGACGTTGATCGGCGGCGTGATGATCCTTGTGTTTGCCGCAGGCATCTTCCTGGCTCATCGCACGCGTTTCGGAGCGAACGTCTATGCGCTTGGTGGCGGGGTACAGACGGCGCAGCTGATGGGAGTTCCGGTTGCCCGGACGACGATCCAGATCTACGCTCTGTCAGGTTTCCTGGCCGGGCTATCGGGAATCGTTTTTTCTCTCTATACGTCCGCCGGCTATTCTCTGGCGGCGGTTGGTGTCGAGCTTGACGCCATTGCCGCAGTGGTGATCGGGGGAACACTGCTGACGGGGGGCGCAGGATTTGTGGCGGGGACCTTCGTCGGACTTTTGATACAGGGGCTCATTCAGACGTACATCACTTTCGACGGCACGCTGTCGAGCTGGTGGACCAAGATACTGATCGGCCTTCTGCTTTTTGCATTCATCCTTATGCAGAAAGGCATCCTGTTTCTGTCTGGGTCCAACAAGAGGTACGCCTGAGGGGGAGGTAGTGTTTGCGTAACCGAATGCTTGATACGGGCAAGTTGGCGAGACGATCGCGCACGAGCCATGCGCAGGTTGTGGACGAACTGGGCAGGGCAATCGTCGGCGGAATTTATTCCGTAGGGACCATTCTACCCGGCGATGCCGAGCTTGCCCAGCGGTTCAAGGTCTCGCGAACCGTTCTGCGTGAGACCATGAAGACGCTTGCCGCGAAAGGCATGATCGTCGCCAAGGCGCGCGTCGGCACCCGGGTTACCGAAAAGAATCAGTGGAACATGTTCGATAGCGAGGTGATCGCCTGGCACTTCGACAACGGCGTCACTGAAGAGTTCCTGCTGCAACTCTACGACATTCGACTGGCGGTCGAACCTTTCGCTGCCGGCCTTGCCGCCGAACGTGCGAGCCGAAGCGAGATCGCCAATCTCGGGACGCTCGCGATGGAAATGGCGGAGCCCGGGCATACGTCCGAAAGCCTCGCGCTGGCAGACCTTCGCTTCCACCTGGCGATCGCTGATGCCGCGCACAATCCCTTCATGCACACGCTCGGCAGTCTGATCGAAGCGGCCCTTGTCGGCATGTTCCGCATCAGCACGCCGCCGTCCGAGAACGGCTTCTCGAATATCGCGGAAACCCACATGCGTATCGTCAACGCGATCGGTGGTGGAAATGTGCACGGTGCACGCGCGGCGATGGAAGCTGTGATCATAGACGGGCGCGATCACGTGCGCGAGGCATATGCACTTGATGATACGGTCCCGGCCTGACATCCATTTTTGATCTTTGTTCGGAATTGGTCTTGCTGCTATGAGGCAGGAACCTAGCCGAAACGGATTCTTGGAGCCGGACCATGGAACGCACTTGTCTTGCCGTCATTCTCGCTGCCGGTGACAGCACGCGAATGAAATCGTCGAAGTCGAAGGTGCTTCACCCGGTCGCGAACCGACCGATGATCGCCCATGTCGTCGATGCGGTGGCAAAGAGCGATATATCGTCCGTGGCGCTCGTCGTCGGGCGGAACGCCGACGAGGTTGTGAATGCCGCCAGCGTCGATGGCGTCGCGATCGAAGCCTATTTGCAGAAAGAGCGCCTTGGAACCGGCCACGCCGTGCTTGCCGCCCGCGAGGCAATTGCGCGTGGCTATGACGATATCGTCGTTACCTACGGGGATGTGCCGCTGCAGACCGACGGTCCGTTGAAGGCTGCCCGCCGGCATCTGGCCGAAGGTAGCGATATCGTTGTCATCGGTTTTCATACGAACCGCCCGACGGGCTACGGTCGTCTGCTGGTCAAGGACGGCGAGCTGATCGCGATCCGCGAGGAAAAGGACGCGACCGACGCCGAGCGCGCGGTGACGTGGTGCAACAGCGGCCTGATGGCGATCAATGGCCGCAAGGCGCTGGATCTGCTTTCTCGGATCGGCAACAGCAATGCCAAGGGCGAGTACTATCTGACCGATCTCGTGGAGATCGCCCGTTCGCTGGGTGGACGCGTAACGGCCGTCGATGCGCCCGAGGTCGAGATGACCGGGTGTAACAACCGCGCCGAGCTGGCCGTGATCGAACGACTGTGGCAGGAACGCCGGCGCCACGAGTTGATGATCTCGGGCGTAAGCATGATCGCACCCGAAACCGTATTCTTGTCCTACGATACCGTCATCGGCCAGGACGCGCTGATCGAGCCGAACGTTGTGTTCGGGCCCGGCGTCGTCATCGACGGTGGCGCTGTCATTCACGCCTTCAGCCATATCGAGGGAGCGCATGTCAGCACTGGCGCGACTGTCGGTCCGTTCGCCCGCCTGCGACCAGGCGCAAATCTGGCGGAAGGCTCCAAGGTCGGCAATTTCTGCGAGGTCAAGAACGGTGAGATCGGCGCAGGGGCCAAAGTCAACCATCTGACCTATATCGGTGATGCTAAGATCGGCGCCGGCGCGAATATCGGCGCGGGAACCATCACCTGCAACTACGACGGCGTCAACAAGAGCGAGACCCTGATCGGAGCCAATGCTTTCATCGGTTCCAATTCATCTCTGGTGGCGCCTGTCAGCGTCGGCGACAACGCCTATGTCGCTTCCGGCAGTGTCATTACCGCTGATGTTCCCGCTGACGCACTGGCCTTCGGACGTGCTCGCCAGGAAGTGAAGCCCGGGCGGGCAACTGCGCTCCGAGAACGGGCGCTTGCGCTCAAGGCTGCAAGAAAGACGAAAAGCTGACGTCTTTCATAACGGGCGGAAACTGAAAGTGACCGCCCGGCCAATTGAGAAAAAAGAGAAAATTGTTACGACTGCCGTCCGAAACGGAAGGCTCTGGGGGTTCGCATGTGCGGAATAGTTGGAATCGTTGGAAATAGCCCGGTTGCGGCGCGTCTGGTCGATGCGTTGAAGCGACTCGAATACCGGGGCTACGATTCCGCCGGTGTTGCCACAATTCACGATGGCCGCATGGACCGCCGCCGCGCGGAAGGCAAACTGTTCAATCTCGAGAAGAGGCTCGATAGCGAGCCGCTGCCTGGCACAATCGGCATTGCCCACACGCGTTGGGCGACACATGGCGTGCCGAACGAAACCAACGCGCATCCGCATTTCGTGCAGGGCGTTGCCGTCGTTCATAATGGTATCATCGAAAACTTCTCCGAACTCCGCGACGAACTGACGGCGGAGGGCGCTGTCTTCGAAACACAGACCGACACCGAAGTCGTCGCCCATCTGATGGCGAAGTATCTGCGCGAAGGATTGGCACCGCGCGATGCCATGCAGAAGATGCTGAACCGGGTCACCGGCGCCTATGCGCTGGCTGTCATGCTGCAGAATGACCCCGGCACGATCATGGCCGCCCGTTCGGGCCCGCCGCTTGCCGTTGGTTACGGCAAGGGGGAGATGTTCCTCGGTTCGGATGCGATCGCGCTTTCGCCGTTCACCAACGAGATCACATATCTCGTCGACGGCGATTGGGCGGTGATCACCAGGGACAGCGTCTCCATTCTGGATTTCGCTGGCAATGACGTGGTCCGGCCGCGACAGATCTCCCAGACCACGGCGTTCGTCGTCGACAAGGGCAACCATCGCCATTTCATGGAGAAGGAGATCTACGAACAGCCGGAAGTGATCTCGCATGCGCTGAGCCACTATGTGGACTTCGCAAGCAACACGATCAGCGCCAATGCGGCAGCGATCGACTTCAAGGCTGCCACGGGTCTTGCGATTTCCGCCTGCGGTACGGCATATCTGGCCGGTCTGGTCGGCAAATACTGGTTCGAGCTTTATGCTCGCCTGCCTGTCGAGATCGACGTTGCCTCGGAGTTCCGCTACCGCGAGATGCCGTTGTCGCCGACACAGGCCGCGCTTTTCATCTCTCAGTCCGGCGAGACGGCCGACACGCTCGCATCGCTCCGCTACTGCAAGGACAACGGCCTGAAGATCGGAGCAGTCGTAAACGTCAGGGAATCGACCATAGCGCGCGAATCCGACGCTATCTTCCCGATCATGGCCGGACCGGAAATCGGCGTGGCGTCCACCAAGGCGTTTACCTGCCAGCTTGCCGTGCTTGCATCGCTGGCGCTCGGTGCCGGCAAGGCGAGGGGCTTGATCGATACCGCGCAAGAAAAGGAATTCGTACGCCACCTCGCGGAGATGCCGCGTATCATGAGCCGCGTCCTCAACGAGATCCAGCCGCAGATGGAAAGCCTGTCGAGAGAGCTTTCGAAATGCCGTGACGTTCTCTATCTCGGTCGCGGAACGAGCTTCCCGCTCGCGATGGAAGGAGCGTTGAAGCTCAAGGAGATCTCCTACATTCACGCGGAAGGCTATGCCGCAGGAGAACTCAAGCACGGGCCGATCGCTCTGATCGACGAGAACATGCCAGTCATCGTGATCGCGCCGTACGACCGTTTCTTCGAAAAGACCGTCTCCAACATGCAGGAGGTCGCCGCGCGCGGCGGGCGGATCATCTTCATCACGGACGAGGCAGGCGCAGCAGCCTCGAAGCTGCCGACAATGGCAACGATCGTCCTTCCGAACGTCGATGAGATCATCGCCCCGATGATCTTCTCGCTGCCCATCCAGCTGCTGGCCTATCATACGGCGGTTTTCATGGGCACGGACGTCGATCAGCCGCGCAATCTGGCGAAGTCGGTCACGGTCGAGTGAGGATTGGTCTGCGGACTTGTGCGGGGCGGCGAATTCTGGCAGCCTCGCGGAGGAAAGCACCGGAGGCACTGATTTCCGATTTGCCGTTAGGCTCAAAGGAGTTCGTCAGCAAGCAATGACGGAAAAAATGCCCCGTTTGTCGATCGCCACGCGCATCAGAAACAACTTTCTGGCCGGCCTGATTATTTGCGCGCCGATCGCCATTACCCTGTGGCTGACATGGTCGGTCGTTCGGTGGGCGGATAGCTGGGTAAAGCCCTATCTCCCCGCGCGCTATGACCCCGACAACTATCTGAATTTCGCGGTTCCCGGATCCGGACTGCTGATCGCATTGGTGATCATCACTCTTATCGGGTTTCTAGGAAAGAATCTGATCGGTCAGTCGATCGTCCAGTTCAGTGAGTCCCTGGTAAGACGCGTCCCCCTGGTGCGCGTCATCTACAAGAGCGTGAAGCAGATCTTTGAAACGGTGCTGAAAGAACGCAGCAACTCGTTCAAGAAGGTCGGCCTGATCGAGTACCCGAGCGCGGGCCTCTGGTCTCTGGTATTCGTCGCAACGGATGCCAAGGGGAAATTGCTTCGAAGTTCAACGCGATGGGCCATGACATGGTCAGCGTGTTCCTTCCGCCTACGCCGGTGCCGACGGCCGGTTTCCTGATCTTCGTGCCGCGTGAAAAGATCGTCTTTCTCGACATGTCACCCGAAGACGCCGCAAAGCTCCTGATTTCTGGCGGACTGGTGACGCCGGAGGAGCTTGCGTCTCGAATATCCAAGAGCGACAAGCCGCGCGCACCGCGCCCTGCGCCTATAGAGATGTAACGGCCAGCCTCAGTCGCCGGACTTTTCCCATTTCTTAATAAGCCGGTCGCGCTTCAACTTGGACAAGCGCTGGAGCCAGAAGATTCCATCGAGCTGGTCCGTCTCATGCTGGATACAGACAGAAAGAAAGCCGTCTGCGGTCTCTTCGTGCGCTACCCCCGAGAGATCCTGATAGCGAAACCGTATCGACTTTGGCCGAACGACCTCTTCAGTCGCGCCCGGCATGGATACGCTGCCTTCGGTTTGCCGGACGGTCTCCTCGGAAGACCAGAGGATCTCAGGGTTGACGTATACGCGTATCCCGTCTTCGCGGTTGAGCTCAATGACCGTCAGCCGCTGAAAGACGCCGATGTGCGCGGCGGTAATACCGACGCCGGGAGCCGCGCGCATCGTGTCGAGCAGATCCGTCGAAAGGGCGCTGAGATCGTCGTGGAATTCGGTAACAGGCGCGCAAGCCGTCCGGAGACCGACATGGGGGAAGCGCAGGATAGGGCGGACGGGCACTGCGAAAATATCTCCAGATTCTCGATGCGGCGGAAACTATCTGGGGCAAGAGGAATTGTCATCTGCGTTGCCGGCTTGCGGCTGGACGCGATAGCGCCTTTCGGCTAGCACGGACACAATTGCGGCGAAGTCCAGGCTTCGAATCAGATGAGGGCGGCAGAGGATGACGAACGACGCAGAAGAGCTCGTCCGCGCACGTCCGGGCAGCGATGAGACCGACATCTACGACGAGAACGGCAACGTTCGCGGCGATTTTCTCGCGCTTGTCGGCGCGGCAATCGCCGACCGCGACACCATTTTCCTGCGCCAGAACGTCACGCGGCTGCACGAATCCGAAATAGGCGACCTGCTTGAATCGCTCCAGCCGGATCAGCGCGTCGCGCTCGTCCGTCTGCTCGGCGACGAATTCGACATGACCGCGTTGACGGAAGTCGACGAGGCGGTGCGTCGCGAGATCGTTGACCAGATGCCGAACGAACAGATCGCCGCCGCGATCGGGGAACTCGACTCGGACGACGCCGTCTACATTCTTGAAGACCTCGACAAGGAAGACCGCGAAGAGATCCTTGCGCAGCTGCCGTTCACCGAACGCGTCCGTCTGCGCCGTGCGCTCGACTATCCAGAAAGCTCGGCCGGCCGTCGCATGCAGACGGAATTCGTCGCGGTGCCGCCGTTCTGGACCGTCGGGCAGACGATCGACTACATGCGCGAGGAGGAGGATCTGCCTTACTCGTTCACGCAGATTTTCGTAATCGACCCGACGTTCAAGCTGTTGGGCGCCGTCGATCTGGACAAGATTCTCCGGACGAAGCGCTCGACCAAGATCGAAACCATCATGCGGGAAACGAACCATCCGATTCCCGCCGAGATGGACCAGGAAGATGCGGCGCAGCTCTTCGAGCAGTACGACTTGCTGTCTGCCGCCGTTGTCGACGAGAACGATCGCCTCGTTGGCGTGCTGACCATTGATGACGTCGTTGACGTCATTCACGAGGAGGCCGACGAGGACATCAAGCGTCTCGGCGGTGTTGGTGACGAAGAACTGTCGGACAGCGTTTTCTCGACAGTACGCTCCCGCTTTCTTTGGCTGGCGATCAACCTTGGCACCGCCTTGCTGTCGGCGAGCGTCATCGGCCTGTTCGACGGGTCGATCGAGAAGATGATCGCGCTAGCCGTCCTGATGCCGATCGTTGCTTCGATGGGCGGCAACGCCGGGACGCAAACGATGACGGTCACCGTGCGCGCCTTGGCGACCGGAGATATCGATATATACAATGCCGGGCGGATCATCCGGAGAGAGGCGGGGGTTGGCATCGCCAACGGCGCGCTGTTCTCGGTTATCATGGGCTGTATTGCAGCTGCCTGGTTTCACAACTACCAGCTCGGTTTCGTCATCGGTGCTGCAATGATCATCAATCTGTTCGCCGCGGCGCTGGCCGGGATTCTTCTTCCGCTGCTGCTTCACAAGGTGGGAGCGGATCCTGCAATCGCCTCATCGGTTTTCGTGACGACCGTGACTGATTGCACAGGCTTTTTCGCCTTCCTCGGGATCGCGACTTGGTGGTTCGGCATTTAGCCGGCTGCAAGAATATTTGTCGGAAATTGACTATTACGTAAAAGTCAATATTATCGGTTTTCGACTGTGGGGGACCCATGCCGGTTAGCAAATATTATAGCATAACGGAAATGACGCGCGAATTCGGTGTGTCGACACGCACGTTGCGTTTCTATGAAGACGAGGGATTAATCCATCCCGAGCGCCGAGGTCGCACGCGTCTGTTCAGGCCGACCGACCGCCGTCTCATTCAGGAGATATTGCGCGGTCGTCGAATCGGCTTCACGATCGCCGAAATCCGCGAGATCATTCAGGTCTACAAGGAGCCGCCGGGCGAACTCGGCCAGCTGAAGCTTCTCATGAAGCGCGTGGACGAGAAGCGGGATGAGTTGCGCCAGAAGCGCAAGGATATCGACGACACCCTGACCGAACTCGACAACATCGAGGAAGCGTGCCTTGGACGCCTCGCCGAAATCGGTGTTGGTACCTGATTACTGGTTGCTGCTGCATTCGCTGGCGAGCGTCAGGATACGGTCGTCATCGGCCTTGATCGTGCCAGCCTGAAACGGCGTGAACAGGTTTTGCGTCTGCAGTTTATCGAGTGTGCACTGGCAGAAGCTCCGGCAAAGAGCTTCGCCTTCCTGCTGCATGCAGGCGACGTTGCACTGTTTCAGATAGCTTTCCACCGGATCCGGCTTTGCGGGCGGCACGACGATTGATAGGCCATAGGCTATCGAGATCAGCACCGGCTGGTGAATAAGATAGAACGCCAGACTATGGCGGCCGGCCTTGGCAAGCAACGTCGATCCGGTCCCGAATGTTGCGAGCTTTGCGAGGACGCCGGTTCGGAGCGCGATCAGTGCTGTCGTCAAGCCGACCAAAAAAGGCAGCGCCCAGGGAAAGATGGGAACGAAGTCATTGGACCGCTCCGGCATCTCCGCAAACCCGGTCCAGGCGAGATAGCGCGGGTTGAACAGCGGCGAATGCAGGATCCCAGGCGAGATCCAGGTGTCGACGCACCACGCCGCCGCAACGCCGATTGTCAATGCAATCGTCACCGCCAGCGGAAGCCGCAACACCAGCACGCCCAGCAGGCTCAGCACCGCAATGGCGTGCAGAATGCCGAAGAATATCCATTCACCCGGCGTGAAATAGAAGGTCGCGACCGAAATCAGGATTGCTGCAGCGGCGATCATCGCCAGGCGTTTCCAGAAGGGGCGCCAGCGGATGTCGGGGCTGCTCGCGAGCACGAGGCTTAAGCCGACGATAAACAGGAACGTCGATGCGATGGCTCGTGCATAGAGCTTGAGCCAGCCAGTCTCCGCCGTTCCGGGCGTCAGGTAGCCCATGAACTCCATGTCCCAGGTGAAGTGGTAGGTCGCCATGGCGACCAACGCGGCACCGCGCACGGTATCCAGCAGGCCGATGCGAGGCAGCTTCGTGCTCTCTGCTGCGGTCGTCGCTGTAAGCGTCATTCACAATCCCCCGGATGAGTCGTTTCCGCCGTTCAGCGGACCGTCGCGGGAATAGGAGAAAGGTGGAGATTTGATGGCGGGCCGGCGTCCAGGATCGCAAGCCTTGCTTCGGAAAAGAACTGACGGCGCGTGAGCACGACGATGACGATCGTCGTAGTCAGCATGAAGACATAGGGGTTGATGAACCAGCCGAGGTAACCGATCGAGAGAAAGATCGCCCGAAGCCCCTCGTTGAAATGCGATCCGGCGATGATGTTCATGCGGATGACCCGCTCGGCCGCCCGTTCCGCCGCGACCACGTCAAGTTCTGTGTCGCGCATCATCGGGATCGAGCCGAACAGGATCGTGCAATAGTTGAACAGCCGGTACGACCACCCGAACTTGAAGAAGGCATAGCCGAAGAGCGCCGCCAGGCCGCCGACCTTCATTTCGAAAACCGCATGACCGCTATGGAAGACGAAAGGCAAGTCCGCGAACACCGCGTCGACCTTTTCTGTCGCGCCGAGCAGGGCAAAGCAGCTGCCGATCGCGAAGATCGACGTGGATGCGAAGAAGGCCGTGCCGTTCTGAAGCCCGGACATGATCTGAGTGTCGATCATTTTCAGGTCGCGGCGCAGCGAATTGTAGATCCACTCCCGCCGGCGCTCGACCATGGCATGGGTGAGGCTCGTTCTGCCGAACAGGCTCGAGCCGCGCAACAGCCGCGAGTAGCCGAACCAGACGGCGGCGAAAAAGACCAGTGCGATGTAATCTGCTGTCGTCATCACTATATTGATTCAATCCCCATGCATGCGCGGCCACTCTACAGATGCCCGCGCATGCTGCAATGACCGGTGATGTGATGACGTTTGCTTTTGATGATGTCGCTTGCGTGAAATGCTATGTCGGTGCATCGAAGGGATCGCGCCGCGCTTTTGCGTAGCTTTCCTGACAAACTCAAATCAGGACATCCGCATGTTCCTTTCCGTTTTCGACGTATTCAAGATTGGTGTTGGCCCTTCGAGCTCTCACACAATGGGGCCGATGACGGCTGCCAACCGTTTTCTGGACCTGCTCTTGTCCGATGAATGGCCGCGCCCGACCTCGGGAAGCAAGGTGGCGTCGATCAAGGTCAGTCTGCATGGTTCGTTGGCCCACACCGGAATCGGTCACGGCACGGGCAGGGCGGTCATCCTCGGGCTGATGGGTGAGCAGCCTGACAGCGTCGATCCCGACGCGATGGACGCGATCATCGATCGCGTCGAACGTTCTGGCCGCATCACCCCGGAAGGGCATCCGGCCTATCAGTTCCAGCCGAAGACCGATCTCGTCTTCGACAAGAAGCAGCCGCTGCCAGGGCACGCGAACGGCATGTCGTTCTCTGCCTTCGACAAGGACGGCCGCATGCTGGTCCGGCGCATCTATTACTCCGTCGGCGGCGGGTTCGTCGTGACGGACACCGAACTCGAGGCAATGCGCTCGAAGAAGAAGGCCTCGGCCGAGTCGGCCAAGGTTCCATATCCGTTTTCGACCGCGAAGCAGATGTTGGACATGGCGGCGCGTTCCGGGCTCTCGATCGCGCAGATGAAGCGCGCCAACGAGGAAAGTCAGAGGAGCCGCGACGAGCTTGACGAGGGGCTCGATCGCATATGGGAAGCCATGCGCTCCTGTATCGAACGAGGCCTGAAGGTCGATGGCATCATGCCTGGCGGATTGAATGTCCGCCGCCGCGCCCGTTCCATCCATGACAAGCTGCAGGAGGAGTGGCGCAGCAACCGTATCAATCCGCTGCTCGCCAACGACTGGCTGAGCGTTTACGCGATGGCTGTGAACGAGGAGAACGCTGCCGGTGGCCGCGTCGTGACCGCGCCGACAAATGGAGCGGCCGGTGTCATTCCGGCGACCATCCGCTATTACGAGCACTTCCACGATGATTGGGACCAGAACGGCATCCGGGACTATCTCCTGACTGCAGCCGCGATTGGCGGGATCATCAAGCACAATGCTTCGATCTCAGGCGCCGAGGTCGGCTGTCAGGGCGAAGTTGGCTCGGCCGCCGCAATGGCAGCAGCAGGCCTCGCCGCCGTCATGGGCGGCAACCCGGAGCAGATAGAAAACGCCGCCGAGATCGCCTTGGAACATCACCTCGGCATGAGCTGCGACCCGGTGGCCGGCCTCGTTCAGGTTCCCTGTATCGAGCGAAACGCACTCGGCGCCGTCAAGGCCGTGACCGCTGCGTCTCTGGCGATCAAGGGCGATGGCAAGCATTTCGTACCGCTGGATGCCTGTATCGAGACGATGCGCCAGACGGGCCACGATATGAGCGAGAAGTACAAGGAAACATCGACCGGCGGCCTGGCCGTCAATGTTGTCGAATGTTGATGCGGCAGCTATCGCCCATCAGACGAAATCTGTAGCGCGGCGACCTGCCGCGCAATTCGCCGCTTGACGCTGCCGCGCAAAAGGATTTCAACGGCGGCATGGCATTGCATCTTATCAAGTTATGTGTTGGCGCGGACTCGATCGACGATCTGCGTGAATGGGTGGCGCAACGTGCGATGAGCGCCATCGCTGCCGGTCTTGAACCGCACTCCGTCCATACCACGAGGATGGTGCCCAAGCGGGTCGAAGAGCTCCTCGACGGTGGATCGCTGTATTGGGTGATCAAGGGGCAGGTTCAGGCGCGGCAGAACCTGCTCGACATCCAGACCTTCACTGATGGCGAAGGCATCTCGCGATGCCATCTGGTCCTCGGACCGGAGGTGATCGAGACGGCCGTTCAGCCGAAGCGCCCCTTTCAGGGCTGGCGTTACTATCCTCAGGACGACATTCCGCGCGATCTCCATAGCCTTGGAGACGGCGTAGCCGAGATGCCCGCAGACCTTCGCCGCGAGCTCTCGGAGCTAGGGCTCCTCTAAAGACTCAGCGCAGCCGGAGCGTAACCGGCGATCTGCCGTCCGCGCATGTGACATGCAGATGGATCGTCGCCTCTGGCTGCGAGTAGCGCCAGGCGCGTGCGCCATGGCAAAGCAGAAGGTTGATCAGATCCTTGGTCTTAGCCGTTTTCGGCTTTTGCCGCTGCACGCCGATTTCGGCGAGGCGAAGCGCAGCCTCGTGGAGAGGGTGCAAGCCAGCGCGAGGATTCCTCCCCGTCAATCTGCCATGAGGCGGAAACTCTGGAGTGTTCTCATTGATCGCCATTGTTATCCCCGTACGCAATACACATCGAGCAGGTCACCAGGCGGGATCGCAAACACCGATCCGCGCCCTGTTCGGCCGCCGCCTGAAACACATAGGCGGCAAGCCATTGGCATTACTGAGCCGAGGCCCAGCACTTCACGCCGGAACGCTTGAGAGCGTTGCAGGCATTGACGGCATCGCGCTGCTCGTCGAAACCGCCGAAGCGAGCGCGGTAGCCGCCGGAATAGGCGACAGCAAGAGGCTTGGCCGAACGCAATGCCTTGCCGCCCTTGGCCTTCGCGCCATCAAGAAGGCCCATGGCGCCATCCTTGGTCGACGAGATGCCGATCTGGACAACCCAGCCGCTTGGCTGCGCGGCAGGGGTCGAGGCGGTCGTCAGCGTATCGACCGAAGTGTCACCCTGCTCCGGCGGAACATAAGCCTGCGCCGGCGTCGCCGAAGCAACCGCAGGCTGCTTGATCGGCTGGGTCTTTACCTTAGTCGGAGCTGGCATTTCCTGCAGCAGCGGATTGTCGGACTTGGTCGATGACGCAGCCGTGTAGGCAACCTGTGCCGAAGCAGCCTGTTGGCGGCTATCGGGGGTCGGGCCGCTAGGCGGCAGATCAACGCCGCCGACGGATGCAACTTCGCTTTTGGCGGCAGTAACCGGGATAACCGGTTCCGACGAGATCTTCGGAGCCTGTGCAACGAGATTGGCCGAACCGCCGCGTGTGGAAGCCTTCGGCAGATAGCTGGCAATCAGGTTGCGCATCTGGGTGTCGCGCGCCGGAGTGGATGCGCCACCTAGAACGACGCCAACGATCGACTTGCCATCAACCTGGACGGAACTGACGAGATTGAAGCCAGCCGCGCGGGTATAGCCCGTCTTGATGCCGTCGACGCCGCGAACGGAGCCGACGAGGCGGTTATGGCTTCGGATAATACGGTTGCCGAACTTGAAGCTCTGCGTGGAGAAATAGCCGTAGTACTGCGGAAAATGCTGGCGCAGCGCGATACCCAGGCGAGCCTGGTCGCGGGCTGTCGTCATCTGGGCGGTATTCGGCAGGCCGTTGGCATTTCGGTAGGTCGTGCGGGTCATACCGAGCGCATGAGCCTTGGCCGTCATGATCTGGGCAAAACGGTCTTCCGTGCCTCCGAGCAACTCGCCAAGTGCCGTCGAAGCATCGTTAGCGGAGAGCGTCACGAGGCCGAGAATAGCCTGCTCGACCGAAATCGTGCCGCCCGGACGAACGCCGAGCTTGGTCGGTGCCTGTCCAGAGGCGTGAGCCGAGAAGGGGACCGCCGTGTCGAGACGAATACGCCCCTGTTCCAAGGCTTCGAACGTCAGGTAAAGCGTCATCATCTTGGTCAGCGATGCGGGATACTGCAAGCGATCCGCATTCTCGCTGTAGAGGACGTTTCCGCTGTTGGCGTCGACGACAATCCCGGCATATCTGGAATTGGCGGCCTCTGCCTCCGCGTTGATCGAGTCAGCCGTTACGATTCCAAATGCTATCGAGAAGGCAGCGATCGCCTTGACCAGGAAGCTTCTCGAACGGATCGGAGATACGGAGGAAATTGACCTTAACACTATTTCACTCTTTGCTTGCAGTTCAGATTTTCTCGGGACCGCGCACCCTCCCGCACGATCAATTCCGCGAAGGATAGCGGCGCAGGGTTACCAATCGGTTTATGATTAATCGTTTGTTTCGGCGTTTCCCGGCATTCTAGCGGCCCGCATCGGAACGGGTCACAAGTCGCGCCTCCACAAAGTGGCGAATAGCGGCATCAATATGGTCCCAGTCGGGCAAATGCTGACTCGAGAAGCGGTAAAGCACACTTAAATCGCGTCCGACCTTGATGTCTCTTTGGCAGTCGCCGCTGGTTGCCGCTTCCGCCGTCGCAGGCAGCATGCAACGAACGACATAGTCGTCGCCGTTGACGCGTGGCGCGGTCAGCAGCACTTCGCCCGGGTAGCCCGCGTCCGCCCGGAAATGATGAAGGGTCATGCCTGCGCCGAAGGTCTCGGACTTGCCATCCACGAGGTGGTTGTAGATCGGCTCCAGCCTGCCGGACATGTCACGCGACATCGTGCTTTGTGTGATCTGCATAAAGATCAGGCCGGAGGACTGGCTGATGTCGTCGAAACGGTCCCGGTTGTCCTTCGTATAGCCCTGCATCTGCGGCCAGGTGAGGTAGAGATCGGCGCGCTCCGCGACGCCGTCCTTGCGCTGGCTGGAAAAGCGGATGGCGTTTGCGGGGACCTCAAGCGTGTCGCGGCCGATGGTAAGCGTGACCGGTGCCACGCTGTCCGTGTTGCCTGCGAGCGAAATGCGTTCGCCGATCCAGCGACCGCCAATGCTGATCGCGAGGGTCAGCGCGGCCAGCGTCGCAATGAGGGCCATGGCACGGAGAAGCAGGCTCATAGAGAGCAGTGGCGTTTCGTGAAGCGGCTGTGCAGTCTCGGCTGAGTGGTGCATTGCGGTCCTCGGAGAGAACGACCGAGGCAAGAAGAACAAGAGCCGCCGGCAGGGATTCTATTGCCGCAATGATCCGGTTGGTGTGGTTAAATAAGTGTAAATCCCACATGAAAGATGAGCCGCTCCTGGGACAGCAGGAGCGGCTCTCAGGCGCCGGTCGGGACGGGGATGCGGGGGACAGACCGGTCGCTTGGACGTGGTCGCCGGAGGGGCCGGCGAAGAACTATTTGACGCTGCCGACGGCGACTGCGCGGCCGTCCTGGAGCTTGACCCAGCGCGCCGGGTCGTCAGCGGATTGGCGCTTCAGGAAGGTGTATTCGGTATCGGCCCAGAGCATGACCTTGTTGCGCATGTTGTCGAGAACGAAGTCGCCGCGATCGGTGCGGATGGTCAGGACGGCATGGCCGTCGCCGTTCGGCTGCAGCACCACCGTCATCAGCAGGTCCGACGGCGAGAAGCCGGCGTCGATCAGCTTCTTGCGCTTGAGGAGCGCGTAGTCTTCACAGTCGCCTGCGGTGCGCGGATAGGCCCAGCGTTCTTCCACGCCGTAAACTTCCATATCCGTCATCGGCGTGATCGAGGAATTTACGTCGTAGTTGATCTTCAGAATGGCTTTCCAGCGCTCCTCGGTGAGGAGAAGCGGTCCCTGGTCGCCAGCAGGATTGCTGCAGTCGGCGGGAATTTCCTTGCAGAACTGATAGGCGCCGATCGGCGGGCTAGCATTGCCCACAACGGTCATGCTCAGATAGGCGCTCTGTCCAACGCCCGTCATGCCCAGCAGCATCATTCCGGCGGCCAGACCGCCTTTGATGAAAGTTGTTATCGTCATTTGTCGTCTCCCCGTTCGTGAGGAGACATTCGCACAGACGTTTTTATCCGCCGCAAAATTGCGAAGTAAAAATAAAGGCTTAGTTGATTCAAACGTGAGTCGAATTCGACTAAAACACGCGCTTAATTCGAATAAAGTTTGAGCGGCATTTGCGACAAACTTGATTCAAATTTTAGCGTTTGGGGAAAGCGACCAATCTCGGAAATGCATCATTTTGGCTCGAAGTGTTAACATCGCGGGCGGCAAGTGCTCTGTCGGTAATGATGGATTAACCCTCTCGGTCCTGACAGGACAGCGCAAGGATGGCCCGTTTCGACAGGCGTTTGGCGTCCAAACGCAAGATTCAGCAGAATAATCGGCGAGCGCGCCAAAAATTATTTTTTGATTTTCTCTCGAAAACGGTTGGCGGATCTAAGGATCGCGGCCGCCATGTCCTGATGATCAGTCGAATGCGCGGCATTCTCGATCACGATCAACTCGCTATCCTTCCAGGCGCTAGATAGCTCCCAGGCGGTGACAAGCGGTGCTTCCAGGTCGAGGCGACCTTGGACAAGGGTTCCGGGAATGCCGTCAAGTCTCCAGGCGTTACCAAGAAGCTGTCCATCTTCGAGCCATGCATTGTGGCTGAAGTAGTGGGTGATGATGCGCGCCCGTGTCAGGAGATACAGCGGATCCTTCCAGCGTCGGGGCAGTCCCTGCGGATTTGAATGCAGGATGGAGGCTGCTTCCCAGTCGTGCCAGTCCCGCGCGGCCTGCAGTCGCGTCTCGAGATCAGGGGCATTGAGCAGTTGGCGATAGCCGTCGACCACATCGATCGTTCGTAGATTTTCCGGAAGCGCTTGGACGAGCCGGTGCCACTCAGCAGGAAACAAATGTGCCAGGCCGTGCGTCAGCCAATCGATCTCGGAGCGGCGCGTCGTTGTCACGCCGCCGAGGATCATGCCTGTCACGGCTGCCGGATGGGCCTGCGCATACGCCAAAGCCAGCGTGGAGCCCCATGAGGTGCCGAAGAGTAGCCAGTCTTGTATTCCGAGGTGGGCGCGCAAGCGCTCCATGTCGTCGACGAGGTGCCAGGTCGTATTGGCCGCGAGATCCGTCGTCATCGCCGCGGCGTTCGGCAGGCTGCGGCCGCAGTTTCGCTGATCGAAGAGAATGATGCGATAGAACGAAGGGTCGAAGTACCGCGTCGCCGAAGCTGTCGAGCCGGATCCCGGTCCTCCGTGCACATAGACCACCGACGCGCCATCGGGGTTGCCGTAAGTCTCCCAGTAGACCTGTTGTCCATCGCCAACGGGGAGGAGGCCGCTGTCGCAGGGAGTCGCCTCAGGATAAAGAAATGTCATCGGTCACCTTCCGGCGGCCTTGATGGCGTCGCTTCATGACAGCGCGATGACTTGTCTCAGAGAAATTCGCGGAGCGTTTCGCGCGATTGCACCGACAGGAATTCGATGGCGACGCCTTCGACGAAATGGCGCACGACGCGGCCCCGCATGTTGCCTAGCCGAACGGCCGTCCCGATCGCTGGCCGCACTTCGACATCGACAGCAGCGCCCGACAAGGAAAGGTCCATGATGCGGCAGAGATACTTGGTGCCGTCCTCGAGCGTGATTTCGGTCTTCGTCTCTCTCGGCGTCAGTCGGTCGTGGCGGCGATCTTCCGGAAGGCCAAGCTCATGCTTGTTCGCGAGCCACGTCAGCTGGGCGGCAAGCTTCTCGCGCTTGCGTTCTGTCGCGGTGATGGACATCGTAAAGCCACGGGCGTCGACGGCCAGCACATAGCCTTCGACGCGGCCGAGGTGATCGATATAGGCAATGACACGTTCGCCGCTGCGCGGACGTCCCTGGCAGGTGACGTACATATCGCCCGGCGACATGTCGATCACGAGGCATTCGTATTCTTCGTAATTGGCCAGCATTAAGCGTCCCTGCATATTGATAGGGACGCGCTGAAAAGCACCTTGTTCAGGGCGAGGCGCAGGCCGTTGCGTCTGAGCTTGCTGGAACGCGTGCATTAAAGGGCTTCTTTGCAAATAACTTATACGCGATCTTTATCCGCAATCCATTAACAGAAGGTTGTTTCAATCCTGAGGTTGAGCGTTCGGTGCGGCGCAGTCACGTGTGCCGAAATGGCACATCTCCGTCCGACTGGCGGTGCAGCAATCCAGACATCAAACGCTGCAGCGTTTCGGAAATGGAGGCAGGGCGTGTCACCAGTACCTGGGCGGGCGGCTGCAGCGTCTCGAGTTGGCGTGCCAACGGTTCGTGAAGCAAGCGGCTGCGGTCAAGGGCAAGGAACTGCAGGGGGACCACTGCAAGCCAGCTCGCGGCGGTTGCGGGCGCGATGGCGCCAAGTAGCTTGTCGTTGTTGCCGTCGGCCGAACGCAGCGGGAGAAGGATGATCTCGAAAGTCGCGCGATGTCCTGCTGTGCTGTAGCCCGTGGCGTTCAGCAGGGCAGGTATGCCGTGATCCATAATTCCGGCGGCTGTGCTCTCGATGTCTTCCTGGCCGTGCGCCCAGAGCTCGGAGAGGCCGCAACCTCCGAGATCGTGTCCGAACAGGTCGCAGATCTTTGTTCCGGCCAGCCTGAAGACGATACGACCGGCCTCTGTTTTCTCCAGTATGAAGAGATTTGCGAGTATGTGGCGGACTTCCCGAGGCTCTATCTGCGACCGCAATGGCGCCAATTCCGCGCCGCGAATGCGGTTCCAGTACTCAAAAATGTCGATGGTTGCCCTGAGACGCATGGATCTGGCCGATCTGTTTCATTCCGGTTCAAAACACGGCCCTCATGGCCGTCGATAAGAGGTCCGATGCGTTTTTCATGCCAGATCACGGCGGTTAAGGTTAAAAAGTGGTTGCGGTTGAGCGTCTCGGCGCGGCATGCAACTATCCGGTCATCGCTTCCGGTTCCGGAAGTTCAGCACAGATTGCTGGTGCGCAGGTCATCTCGGGGGAGGGGCGCCCAGCGGGCCGTTCGGCTTCATGCCGAACGGCTTTTTTTTTGTCTGTCGGTCCTGTAAGCCTGCCTTTCGAAGCAAGCGAGGGCTGTTGATGGACGATTCGGTCGAACCGCAAGCGACAGCGGAACCCCCGTCGCCACAGCGTACCCCGATTTTCAACCTTCCCGGCGCCGTGCTGGTGAGTATTGCCGTGCTTGTGGCGATATACGCGGTTCAGACCCTTCTGCTTTCAGAAGCGGCCACTGATTGGCTGTTCCTCAATTTCGGCTTTAAACCGCTTCGTTATGCCATCCCACTGGCAGAACAGGGGCCGCAGCTCTATTGGACGCCTGTCACCTATTCGCTGCTGCATGGCAGCGTCGAGCACATCGTCCTCAACGGCCTATGGCTGATGGCCTTCGGTGCCCCGGTCGCCCGCAGGATAGGTGCCGCGCGCTACGTGGTCTTCTGGGTTCTTTCAGCCGTCGCATCCGCTGCTCTGCATGCCGGCTTGAACTGGGGTGGAGCCACCGTCCTTATCGGCGCGTCAGGTGTCGTCTCCGCGCTGATGGGAGCAGCGTGCCGCTTCGCCTTCCCGCCTGAGCGCAGACCGCCAGGCCCCGCGCACCTCAACCCGCGCCTCTCAATCCCTCTGGCGCTGCGCAGTCGCACCGTTGCGATGTTTATCCTGTTCTGGTTCGCCGGAAACATCCTTATCGCGGTTGGGATACCTCTGATCGGAACCAGCGATCAGCCGATCGCATGGGATGCACATATCGGTGGCTTTGTCTTCGGCTTCCTGCTCTTTGCATTTTTCGACCGCGCACCGCCGGAAGATCAAGACAATTCGGATGTGTTGCAATCCTCTTGAGAGGAGTGCACCATTTGACCTGACCGCGATGGGAGGAGAGACCGCCGCGGGCACCTGTGATCAGTAGAAGTATTTCGCTTTCGACATAGGAGGTTAAAAATGTCCAATACAGTCAGAGCCATACTGGAGGCCAAGGGCAGGGACGTGGTGACTGCCGGCCCGCAAACGACCGTTTCCGAAGCTGCCGTGATTCTCAGCAAGAAGAAGATCGGCGCGATCGTTATCGTCGGGATGGAAAACAAGATCTCCGGCATATTCACCGAACGAGACGTCGTCCATGCGATCGCCAAGCTCGGCGCGGGATGTCTCGAGCAGTCCGTGGCGACACTGATGACCTCGAAGGTCTATCGCTGCAACGACGGCACGACGGTGAACGAACTGATGGAGCTGATGACGAGCCGTCGGTTCCGTCACGTGCCGGTTGAGGCAAACGGCAAGCTGGCGGGCATCATCTCGATCGGTGACGTCGTGAAGACGCGAATTGCCGAGGTCGAACGCGAAGCTGAAGAAATCAAGGCTTACATCGCCGGATGAAGTCTTGCTGGCGCGTCAGATCGAGCCGGCATACATCTCTTGCATTCTCTTGAGTTCCGGGAGGCGAACTTTCGCCTCCTCGTAGCCGCGCTCGATCGCCTCGCCGGCGCGGTGGAATTCCGAAAGGCCGATGTCGCTCATGCGCGGCTGCAGCGAGATGTCGGGCGGATCTCCGGCGAGACGAGCGCGGGCGATCCGGTCCTGTATGATGTTGAAAGCCTGCACCATCACGCCTGTCATGCCGAGCTTCGCGTAGGGTGCGTGCTCCTGCTTCTGCACTTCGAGTGGAGACAGTCCTGCGCTGTGTCGCACGACGGCTGAGCGCCCGTAGAGATCGTAGTTGAGGTTTACGGCGACGACCAGCGGCTGCTCGTAGGCGCGGCAGACAGAAACCGGAACCGGATTGACCAAGGCCCCATCGACAAGCGTTCTATGATTGCTGCGGATCGGCTCGAAAATTCCCGGAAGAGCATAGGAGGCGCGCAACGCCGTGATCAGCGAACCATTCGCGATCCATACCTCGTGCCCGGTGTTGACCTCGGCGGCGACCGCCACGAACGGACGGTCGAGATCCTCTACGCTCAATCCTTCCAGATGCTCTTGCATGCGCTTCGTCAGCCGCATGCCGCCGAAGAGGCCGCTGCCGCCGATCGTCAGGTCGAGGAGGCTTGCGATGCGCCGCATGGTGAGTGATCGGGCGAATGATTCGAGTTCATCGAGTTTTCCGGCAAGATAGCAGCCGCCGACGAGGGCGCCGATCGATGTGCCGGCAATCATGCCGATCTCGATACCGGCTTCGTCCAGTGCGCGCAGAACGCCGATGTGCGCCCAGCCGCGCGCTGCACCTCCACCAAGGGCAAGCGCCAGCTTGGACTTCTTGGGCGCAGGGAGGACAGGAGGCGTAACCTTGCTGTCTACAGGAGTACCCATGTCGGAGCCGCCGGCCTCAGCGCTCTGACGGTTCGAACTCCAGCCCAACATTCTTCGCCTCCCTCATGGCCGGAACACCCGTATCGGATTATTAGTGTCCCGTTTCCCTTTCCAATTGGTATATGGCCGCATTCTCCGTCTCAAAAAGAGACGGTGAAGCTGTTTTATGGCTGCTTTCCGTAAATTTCGTTGGGATCGAACTGGCGCTCGTCGTCGACGATATCGAGCATGGGGCGCCCTTCGACAAGATCGACCGTCCTGTAGAAGCAGGAACGTCTGCCGGTGTGACAGGTCGCATCGTGGCCTGCCACTTCGACCTTGAGCCAGATGGCGTCCTGATCGCAGTCCGTGCGGATTTCCTTCACCATCTGGGTGTTGCCGGAGGTTTCGCCCTTGATCCACAATTTGCCGCGCGAGCGGCTGAAATAGTGCGCTTTGCGGGTCTGGATCGTCAGCGCGAGCGCTTGAGCGTTCATGTGAGCCACCATCAGTAGCTCGCCGTCATGGGCGTCGGTCACGATCGCCGTAATCAGGCCGCGGTCATCAAACCGCGGCGTGAAATCGCCAGCATCCTCGAGTTCGGATTTGTCGTCGGACGGTGCATTGAAGGCGAAGGGCATTTTGCGGCTCTCTCTAGCGAAGGCGGTTTAGCGGCCTCGCACCATGGACATGAAACGCGCCTGATCGGCAGGCTCGGTCTTGAAGCTTCCGGTAAATGTGGTCGTCAGCGTGGTCGATCCCTGCTTCTGAACGCCGCGCATGGCCATGCACATGTGTTCGGCTTCGATCATGACTGCCACGCCCCGCGGCCGCAGCGTTTCGTCGATCGCCTTGGCGATCTGAGCCGTCATCGTCTCCTGCGTCTGCAGGCGACGTCCATAGATCTCCACGACGCGCGCGATCTTCGAGAGCCCGAGCACGCGTCCTTCCGGCATGTAAGCCACGTGGGCCTTGCCGATGATCGGCACCATATGATGCTCGCAATGGGAGAAGAACGGAATGTCCTTCACCAAGACCATGTCGTCATAGCCCGCCACTTCCTCGAATGTGCGGCCAAGCACATCCTCTGCATCCATTTCGTAGCCGGCAAAAAGCTCGCGATAGGCCTTTGCCACACGCGCCGGCGTATCGAGCAGACCTTCGCGGGCAGGATCGTCGCCGGCCCAGCGAAGCAACGTCCTGACGGCGTCTTCGGCTTCTTTTTGTGTAGGGCGATTGGATTCAGGCGTGGTCTGCGGAAAATTCTTGACGATGGCGTCCATATGCAACTGTCTCCTGGTCCGCCTTGGCGGACCGTCTTTCGGACTAGCCACTGGCAATCCCACAAGGGAATTCATGCACCTTTGGCAGGCTCCGGGGCTTTCGGGGCGTAATTCCGCCCTTCCGGCACGGTTTCCCAATCAAACTTACCCGAGGCCATTGCATTTTTATGGCCCTCGAACGACATACATATAGGAAAACGACGCCCCTATGTAAGTCTTTCAGCGCGAACGGTGTGTTTTTTGTTTGTGCTACGATGACGGTAGGAACGGCGGTCGGCGTTTGTTTTGGAGCAAAATCCAAGATGGAAGACATCTACAACAGCAAGATTCTTGAATTTGCGGGCAATATTCCCCTGATCGGGACACTTTCGGACGCCGACGCAAGCGCCCACGCGCATTCAAAACTGTGCGGCTCGAAGGTAACGATCTGGCTCAAGATGGACGGCGAAACCGTCATTGCTTTTGCCCATGACGTCAAGGCTTGCGCGCTCGGTCAGGCATCGTCTTCCGTCATGGCGCAGCATGTGGTCGGCGCAACGGCGCAGGAAATCCGCCGGGCACGCGAAGACATGCTCGCGATGTTGAAGGCCGACGGCGATGGGCCCGAAGGGCGTTTCGAGGACATG